>NZ_JBIAPF010000004.1:368669-545583 GCF_042888135.1 Streptomyces sp. NPDC003247 | reverse complement strand
CTGCCGGAACCCGCCGCCCGCCGCCCGCTGCCGGAACCCGCCGCCCGCCGCCCGCTGCCGGAACCCGCCGCCCGCCGCCCGCTGCCGGAACCCGCCGCCCGCCGCCCGCTGCCGGAACCCGCCACCCGCCGCCCGGCACCAGGGCCCACCGCGCCCCGGCCCCGCCCCCCGCCGCACGCGTTCCTAGGATGGCACCGGGTGCCGGGGACGGAAGGGGAAGGTCGGCGGGTGCGGTTCGAGGTGCTGGGGCCCGTGCGGGCGTGGCGGGACGGGTGTGAGCTCGACCTGGGGTTCCCCCAGCAGCGCGCCCTCCTCGCCCTGCTCCTGGCCCACACCGGCCGGCCCGTGCCGACGAGCGAGATCCTCGACGTGCTGTGGGCCGAACGCCCGCCCGCCAGCGCGCTGAACGTGGTGCGCCGGTACGCCGGTGCGCTGCGCCGGCTGCTGGAGCCGGAGCTGCCGCCCCGCGCCCCCGGCGGACGGCTGCGGCGGCATCCCGGCGGCTACCTCCTGGAGGCGGACCCGGACGAGGTCGACCTGCTGCGCTTCCGCGAACTGACCCGGCAGGGCAAGCGGGCCGCGGCCACCGGACGGCCCGAGACGGCGGCCGGGCGCTTCACCGAGGCGCTCGGCCAGTGGCGCGGCCCGGTGGCGATGGGCATCCCGGCGTCCGCGCGCGAACACGTCCAGTTCACCGCCGTCGAGCGCGAACTCCTGCACACGGCCGGGCTCGCGGCCGACGCCGCCCTGCTGTGCGGCCGCGCCGAGCACGTCCTGCCCGCCCTGCGCAGGGCCGCCGTACTCGACCCGCTCGACGAGGCGCTGCACGCCCGGCTGGTGCTGTCGCTGGCGGCCTGCGGCCTCCAGGCGGAGGCGCTGACGGCGTACGAGGACATCCGCAGGCGGCTGACGGCGGAACTCGGCATCGCGCCCGGCGCCGAACTGGCGGCGGCGCACACGCGGGTGCTGCGCCAGGAGGTGGGCAGGCTGCGGTCCGGGCCGGCCGTGGACGTGGGACGGGCGGTGCCCGTCCTGCGGCTCGGCACCGCCCCCGGGGCGCCGGCACCCGCCCCCGCCGCCCGCCCCGCCCACCTGCCCGCGGACCCCGTCGCCTTCGCCGGCCGCCGGGCCGAGCTGGAGTGGCTGACGGCCCACACGGGCCCGGCGGAGGACGGGGAAGGCACGTCGGCTGCCGTGCTGATCGGCGGGATGGCGGGCGTCGGCAAGACGGCGCTCGCCGTGCGCTGGGCGCGCCGCGCCGCCCACCGCTTCCCGGACGGCCTGCTCCACGTCGCGCTGGACGGGTTCACCCCGGGCCGGCCCGCCCTGCGGCCCGAGGAGGCGCTGCGCGGCATGCTCGCGGCGCTGGGCGTCCCCGCCCCGCTCCTGCCGGACGGCCTGGCCGCCCTGACCGGCCGGTACCGCACCCTGCTGGCCGGCCGGCGCGTCCTCGTGCTCCTCGACGACGCCGCCGGCACGGAGCAGCTGCGTCCGCTGCTGCCCGCGGCACCGGGCTGCCTGGCGCTGGTCACCAGCCGCCACGCCCTGCCCGGCCTGATCGCCTCGGGCGCCCGCCCGCTGCGCCTGGACCCCCTGCCCGCCGAGGACGCCCGCGAGGCGCTGGCGCTGCGCGTCGGCGCCGGCCGGCAGGCCGCCGAGACGCGCGCCGCCGACGAGATCGCCGCCCGCTGCGGCGGGCTGCCGCTGGCCCTGACCGCCGTCGCCGCGCACGCAGCCGCCCGCCCCGACGTGCCCCTCGCGGCCCTCGCCGCCGGACTCCGCGACCCCCGGCGCACCCTCGACACCCTCACCGCCCCCGGCCTCCTGTCCGACCCGCGCACCGCCTTCCTGGGCTCCTACCGGCGGCTCCCGCCGGACAGCGCCCGCCTGTTCCGCCTCCTGCCCCGCCACCCGGGCCCCGTCCTCACCCCCGCGGGCGCCGCGGCGCTCACCGGCCTCCCGCTGCGCCGCGCCCGCCTGCTGCTCGCCGAGCTCGCCGACGCCCACCTGGTCACCGAGCACGCACCGGGCCGCTACGGCCTGCACGACCTGCTGCGGCTGTTCGCGGCGGAGCGCGCCGAGAAGGAGGGCACCTAGGCCGCCCCCGCGCCTCCGATGAGGGCCGGAACAAGGCTCCGACCTGCGGGTCTCACCGCAATGTCACTCTTTTTGCACCCGGCCCTGCCTACGGTCCGGACGACGAGACCGACAGTCGCTCCGGAGGCAACGGCGGATGTCCATCACCAGCACCATCGGCCCGCGGGTCCGCCGGACGCCCCCGGGCGTCGAGATCGTGACCGGCGAGCGCGGCCCCGGCCCGCTGCCGGGGGAGCGCTCGCCGTACCCCGCGCACCGGCTGCGCGCCACCGAGGGCGGCGAGTACCTCTTCGTCGGCGTGCGGGGCGCCCCGGCACCCCCCGACCCCGGCCCGCTCACCCTGCCCCTCGCACCGGGCGACCTCTGCTTCTACGACGCCCGCCACCCGGCCGAACTCGACTTCCCCGAGCGGTTCCGGGCGACGGTGTTCCTGGTCCCCGGCGAACTGCTCGCCCTGACGCCCGCCGACGCGCGGCGGATCGCGCGGACGCCGGTCGCCCGGTCGTCCCGGCTCGGCACGCTGCTGTCGCCGCTGCTGTCCGACCTCGCCCGCACCGCCTCCGCGGCCCGGCCGCACGTCGGCGACATGCTCGCCTGGAACGCCGTGAACCTGCTCGCCACCCTGGCCGCGGAACAACTGGAGGCGCACGCGCCGCGCACACCGGACGGGCGGGCACCGGTGCTGGTCCGGATCCTGGAGTACGTCGAACTCCACCTGACCGAACCGGACCTGTCCCCGGAGACCATCGCCCGAGCCCACCACATCTCCGTGCGCTACCTGCACAGACTGTTCCAGGACGAGGGCACCACGGTCGGCCGCTGGATCCTGCGCCGCCGCCTGGAGGAGTGCCGGCGCGACCTGGTGCGCCACGGCCGGGGCGGCCGGACCATCGCGGCCGTGGCGGGCCGCTGGGGCTTCACCAGCGCCACCCACTTCAGCCGGGTCTTCCGCACCGCCTACGGCATGTCACCGCGCGAGTGGCGGGACGCCGCCGGGCGGGGCTGAGCCACCGCGCGGGGACGTGCCGTAGGCGGTGAAAAGCGGCACGTCACCGGCCCGCCGACCGGCACCGCCGCCCCGATGTGACATGCTCCCGCTGCTCCCGCTGCTCCCGCGATCGACGGACACGGCGTCGTCGGCGGCGCACACCGCTCCCGCGTCTCCCGGGTCGGCACCGGTTCCCGCCCCTCCGCGCCGACTGGCCGAACCGGCCCGACGGCACCAGGCTGTTACCCGGGCGCACCGCACGCCGGGCCCCACAGCGCACCGCATGTCCGGGCCCTGCGGAGGCACCGCACGTCGGAGCCCTACGGCGGCACCGCACGTCGGGCCCCACAGCGCACCGCACGCCGGGGCCTTACGGCGGCACCGCACGCCGGGGCCTACGGGGCACCGCACGTCGGGCCCGGCAGTGCACTGCCTTTCCGTGCGCTGTGAGGACAGTGCCGGTGCACACGCGGACCATCCGCGGCCGCCCGGCCGCCATACCGTGCCGGTGCAAGACAGCACACCGCCAACAGCAGGAGACACCCATGTCCGACGTCGTCGAACCGGTCCGACCGGTACTGGAGCCCGAGGCCGCCGCGTTCGCCGAGGCGACCGCCAACCCGCCGTACCTGTTCGACCTGCCGCCGGCGGAGGGGCGCAAGGCCGTCGACGAGGTCCAGTCCGGCGAGATCGACAAGCCGGCCGTCGACGAGGAGTGGATCACCGTCTCCGGCGGACCCACGGGCAGCGTCCGCGCCCGCATCGTCAAGCCCGCCGGCGCCACCGGCACCCTGCCGGTGATCGTCTACATCCACGGCGCCGGCTGGGTGTTCGGCAACGCCCACACCCACGACCGCCTCGTCCGCGAACTCGCCGTCGGCGCCTCGGCCGCCGTGGTCTTCCCCGAGTACGACCTCTCGCCCGAGGCCCGCTACCCGGTCGCCATCGAGCAGAACTTCGCGGTCGCGCGGTGGGTCGTCGAGGAGGGCGCGGAGAAGGGCCTGGACGCCTCCCGCCTCGCCGTCGCCGGCGACTCCGTCGGCGGCAACATGGCGGCCGCGCTGACCCTGATGGCCAAGGAGCGCGGCGGCATCCCGATCGTGCAGCAGGTCCTCTTCTACCCGGTCACCGACGCCGCCTTCGACACCGGCTCCTACCACCAGTTCGCCACCGGCTACTTCCTGCGTCGTGACGGCATGCAGTGGTTCTGGGACCAGTACACCACCGACGAGTCCGAGCGCGCCCAGATCACCGCCTCCCCGCTGCGCGCCACCACCGAGCAGCTCACCGGACTGCCCCCGGCGCTGGTCATCACCGCCGAGGCGGACGTCCTGCGCGACGAGGGCGAGGCCTACGCCAACAAGCTCCGCACGGCCGGCGTCCCCGTCACCGCCGTCCGCTACCAGGGCGTCATCCACGACTTCGTCATGCTCAACGCCCTGCGGTCCACGCACGGCGCCGAGGCCGCCATCAACCAGGCCGTCGCCACCCTGCGCGGCGCCCTCCACTCCGCCTGACCCGAGGGGCACGCACCACCATGACCACCACCACGCCCACCGTCCTCCTCGTCCACGGGGCGTTCGCCGACGCGGCCAGCTGGTCCGGCGTCGTCGCCGAGCTCCAGAGCCACGGCATCCCCGTGGTCGCCCCGGCCAACCCGCTGCGCGGACTCGCCTCCGACGCCGCCTACGTCGCCTCGGTCGCCGCGCAGATCGACGGCCCCGTCGTCCTCGTCGGCCACTCCTACGGCGGCGCCCTGATCACCGTCGCCGGTGTCACGGAGAACGTCGTCGGTCTCGTCTACGTCGCCGCCTACGCGCTGGAGGAGGGCGAGAGCCTGGGCGAGCTCCAGGGCCGCTTCCCGCTGTCGCCGCTGGTCAGCAACCTCAAGCAGTGGACGTACCCGGTGCCGGGCGGCGAGCCGGCCGTCGAGGTCACCATCACCGAGGACGCCTTCCCGTCGGTGTTCGCCGCCGACGTCCCGGCCGAGGTCACCAAGGTCCTCGCCGCGACCCAGCGCCCGCTCGCCGCCGCCGCGTTCGAGGAGACCGCCACCGCGGCCGCCTGGAGGACGAAGCCCTCCTGGGCGCTGATCGCCGGCGGGGACAACGCCATCAACCCCGAGGTCGAGCGCTTCGGCGCCAAGCGGGCCGGGGCGACCGTCGTCGAGATCGAGGGCGCCTCGCACGCCGTCGCCGTGTCCCGGCCCAAGGACGTCGCGGACCTCATCCGCGAGGCCGTCCGCGCGACCGGCTGACCGACGCCACCCCCCGACCGCCGCGCGGACGCACTCCCCTGTTTCGGCGTCCGCGCGGCTCCGGCGTCCCTGCTGCTGCCGGTCCCGCGCGGCTCCGGCGTCCCGCCGGTACCGGTCCCGGTCCCGTGCGGTTCCGGCGTTCCCGCCGGTACCGGCCCCCGCGCGGTGCGGGGTCAGGCCCGGTGCACCTCCAGCGCGGCCCGCACCGCCGACTCCAGCGCGCCCTCGATCCACGACGGCTTCACCGAGGTGTGGTCACCGGCGAAGTGCAGCGGCCCCTCGGGCGTGCGGATCGCCGCCAGGAGCTCCGTGTGCTGGCCGGGCAGCAGCACGGACGCCTCCCCGTAGGCGTACGGGTCGCGCAGCCAGCTCTGGGTGCGGCCGGCGCCCGTGTAGAAGACCTCGACGCGCCGGCCGTACACCTGCTGGAGACCGCGCAGGGCGTGCGGGTAGCGCGCGTCGTCGTCGAGGGAGTCCCAGCGGGAGGCGTCGTCGGCCCAGCTGTAGGAGGCCAGCACGACACCGCCCGCGCTGCCCTCGACCGGGTGCGACGGATTGATCATGAACCGGTTGGAGTTGTCGGACACCGAACCCCCGCCGACGATGTGCGCCGCCTCGGGCTCGTCGCGGGTCGCCCACCGGTTTGCGGCGTAGTGCACGCGCTGCGCCGGACTGATGTGGCCGCGCGGTACGGACGGGTGGGCGCCCAGCAGGCTCCCGTCGTCGGGCACCCGGCCCGCCCGGTAGTCGTCGTACAGCCCGGCGCGCACGGCGTCCAGTTCCCGCTTCCAGTCGGCCTCCGTGAACTCCCACCAGCGGCGGGCGAACTCCAGCAGCACCTTGGTCGCGCTGTCGTAGTGCAGCTCGGCCACGGCCCGCCGCTTCTTGTACGACATCAGCGGCCTGACCTGCACCTGACGCAGCCCGGAGAACGGCACCGTGACGATCGCGGCGTCCCCCGTGAACTGCTCGCGCACGACCTCGCCGTCGCGGCCCTCGGAGACGGTGTCGATCCATACGTGCGGGCCGTCCGCGCGCACGTGCGCGGTGCCGTCGGTGCCGCGCCCGTCCGGCGCCCAGTACTCGACGCGGGTCGCGCGCCGGTCCAGCCGCAGCACGTCGGAGACCTCCCGCAGCAACGCGTCCGGGAGCGTGGCCGTGCCGCCGACCAGCTCCCAGAACTCGGTGTCCGGGCTGATCAGCGAGGCGCTGATGAAGCTGTGGATGAAGGAGAGCGGCAGCCGCGAGGTGAGGTTCTCCAGGGTGCCGACGAGATCGATCGTCCGCTCGTCGAGACCGGCCGCCTCGGTCAGGAACCGGTACATCGACCAGTCCCCGTACCGCTGCACGACCCGGGCCCAGCCCTGGACGCGCTCCGGCATCGGCTTGTCGACGCGCTTGCCGTCGGCGCCGACGGTGCTGAACTCGTCGCGGACCGGGTCCAGGGCCGCGCGCAGGATGGCCGAGGAGGGGGTGTCCCAGTACTTCCGGGGCACCCCGAAGGACCGGTTGACCCTGCGGGGCGACGCGGCGTACGCGGAGCGGCGCACGCGGACGCCGTTGACGTGCAGCCAGGCGTTGTTGACCGGCTTGCCCTCGGCGTCCACGTCGATCAGGTGGAACCGGCGGCGCTCCACCCCGAGCCGGTCGGTCAGGGCCATCACCAGCGGGTGGCTGCCGGGGAGCCGCATGGCCCCCGCCTCCGCGTACTGAAGGGGGTCGGCGAACGCCCGCGGCGCCTGCTCGTGCCCGCCGGTGCGGAAGGTCTTGATCCGGCCGCCGACCCGGTTGCCGTTGGCCTCCACGAGGGTCACGCGGTGCCCGGCCCGCTTCAGCAGCCAGGCCGCCAGCAGCCCGGCCGGCCCCGCGCCCACCACGAGCACCTTCTTCGCGGTCCGCGTCCCGGCGCGCGGCAGACCGGAGTCGAGGATCTTGAGATAACCGGGGACCAGCGGCCGGTCCTGCTCGTCGACCACCAGCAGCGCCCGCGCGACGGCGAGGCAGGTGGCCCAGTCGGCCGTCGACCTCGGCGCGCTCGGGGCCTGCGGGGCCGGGGCGGCGGTCGCCGGGCTCGGGACCGCGGTCAGGGCGGCGGCACCGGCCGTACCGGCCGCGGCCGCGGCGGTGAACCGCCGGCGGGTGAGGGAAGGGGAGTCGTCAGAGGCACGGAGATCATCCATGCGCTCTGGATACGGGGGAGCGGCCGCCCGGCGGGGAGGTCCCGGGCGATCATCACCTGAACGTGTCAGCGCCCCGGCGTACGCACGGCGCGGCCCGTGCCCCGGGGACACGGGCCGCACAACCGGGCGCTCCCCACGCGACCGGGGAACGGCGCCGGAACGTCCGGGCGGCGCTCCCGGCGGAGGGGAGACCGCCCCGGTGTCAGTCGCCGTGCAGCTGGTACACGTTGAACGCCCGGCGGATGACCGGCTGGGCCACGTTCCTCACCCGCACCCCGCCCGCGGTCATCCCGTGCTCCGTGCCCGCGTGGGCGTGGCCGTGCACGGAGAGGTCGGCACCCGCCGTGTCGATCGCCTCGGCCAGCAGGTAGCTGCCGAGGAACGGGTAGATCTCCAGCGGCTCACCGGCGAGGGTGTCGGCGACGGGGGAGAAGTGGGTGAGCGCGATCCGCACGTCGCAGCCCTCCCGGTCCAGCTCCTCCAGCGCCGTGCGCAGGGCGTCCGCGCTGCGCCGGGTGGTGCGGACGAACTCCTTCATCAGCGGCTCGCCGAACTCCCCGGCGCTGCGCCCGACGAACCCGCCGCAGAACCCCTTCGTCCCGGCGATCCCGACGCGCGTCCCCTCGCACTCGACGACCGTCCCCTCGCCCTCCAGGACCGTCACGTCCGCGTCCCGGAGGATGTCGGTGACCTTCTCGGGCTGTTCGTCGTGGTGGTCGTGGTTGCCCAGCACCGCCACGACCGGCACCGGCAGCCCCTGCACCTCCCGCGCCACGACGCGCGCCTCCTCCGGCGTGCCGTGCCGGGTGAGGTCGCCGGCCAGCAGCAGCAGGTCGGCGCACTCGGGCAGGGTGTCGAAGGCGGGCCGCAGCAGGCCCTGGCTGTCCGGTCCCATGTGGATGTCCCCGACGGCGGCGACCCGGATCATGGCAGGTCCTCCGCGTGGTCCGGGGAGGCGGTCTCCGCCACCACGACATCGGTGTGCACGGCGAGCCCGGCCAGCTCCTCGCGGACGGTCCGCAGCAGTGTCTCCCGGCACTCCGAGGACGGCACCGTGCCGGTCACCACGACCGACCCGGCCCGCACCTCGGCGCGTACGCCCAGCTCGCCCAGTTCCTCCGCGGCGAGCCGGTCGCGCAGATGGGCGACACGGTATTCAGGGTTCTCGGGATTCCCAGGGTTCTGGGGATTCTCGGGGGCGGAGCCGGTGCCCCCGGCTCCGCCCGCGTGCTCCGCGAGGGGCCTCATCGCTGTTCCTCCTTCGGCCTCGGCGGGATGACCTCCAGCCGTTCCAGGAAGTAGAAGAACGCGTCGGGCATCGGATCGTCCCCGCACGCCCGGCGCACCCGGTCCCAGTCGACCCGCTCCCGCAGCGTCCGGGCGATCGGCAGCACCGCCCCGAAGTCGCAGTGGTGCTCGGAGAAGGCGGCCACCAGGCTGTGCACCAGGTCGGTCGGCGACAGCACCGGCATGAACACCGAGTCCACCGACAGCTCCTGGGCCCGCTCCAGCATCTCCGAGGTGACCGGCTGGTGCGCCAGCTCGAAGATCAGGTCGACCTGCTGGCCGAGGCAGCTCGCCTTCAGCAGCCAGTCCTCCGGCGGCGCGTGCACCGGCAGCCCGGCGTCCCGCAGCGTCTCGGCGACGTCCCCCGCGTCCTCGGGCCGGAAGCAGAAGTCGACGTCGTGCTGGAGGTTCTGGGTGCCGCCGTGGGCGTACACCGCGACGCTCCCCGCGAGGGCGAACCGGTGCCCCTTCCGCTTCAGGATCGCGCCGACCTGCTTCGCGGCCTGGAGGATCGCCTGGTTGCGGTCGAGGGGAAGGTCCTCGGCGAGCGGATCGCGCCGCGGGACGAGGCCGTGCTCCCCGGAGGCCAGACGCAGCTCCGCGACGCCGGCGTGCTGTTCGTGAGCGTGGTCGTCCGCGTGCTGCGTCATCTCTGCCCCCTCGTTCCTGTTCCTGGTCGGCCCCGCGGCCCGGCCCGCGTCCGGCGGACCGTCCGGCGAGGCCGTGACGGCGAGCTCATCGAGTACCCGGCCGCGCCCCGACGACACGGACCGCGACGACGGATCCGTACGTCTCCCGCTCCCGCATCGTGGGCACCCGGCCCGCATGAAGAGCGAGGACACGCACCGGCCGGCCCCCACCGGGGAACGCCGGACCGTCGACCGGCTCGTCGAGGCCTGGCTGGCGGAGACCGAACGGCACGACGCGGCGGCCGCCCGCGAGGCCCGCGCCGGCTGGGAGCGGGGCACCCTCCCGGACCGCTCCGCCCAGGACCTGGCCCATTGGGTGACCGCCCGCGTCACCGACACGGCCTTCAACGAGGACGAGGGCCCGTGGATCGGCGCTGCCGTCCGGATCACCCCGGCGGACAAGGAGACGGTCCACCGATGGCTGAAGGACCGCGGCCACCGGATCTGACACCCCGGCACCCGACCGGGACCGCGCCCCACCGACGCGGCCCTCCCCGGACCTGACGGCCACCGGACGGCCCGCCCCCTGAACCCCGACGGCCTGGCGCCCGATCCTCGACGGCCTGGCGCCCGGACCTCGACGGCCTGGCGCCCGATCCTCGACGGCCTGGCGCCCGGACCTCGACGGCCTGGCGCCCGATCCTCGACGGCCCGACGCCCGGACCTCGACGGCCTGGCGCCCGATCCTCGACGGCCCGGCCCCCGATCCTCGACGGCCCGCCGCCCGGACCTCGACGGCCCGCCCGGACGCAGACTGTCCGCCCGGACCCCGAGGGCCCGGCGCCCGGATGCCGACGGCCCGCCCGGACGCCGTACGGCCGGCACGAGCCGCCGCGCGCACGCGCACGCCGCCGCCTCAGCAGATGCGCGGCAGCTGCTCCCCCAGCGGCAGGTCCACGACGCGGGTGCCGCCGAGGCCGGTGCGGGCGACGACCATGCCGGGGTGTTCGGCCACGCAACGGCCGACGACGGCGGCGCCCGCGCCCTGCGGATGGGCGCGCATCGCGGCGAGGACGGCGTCGGCGTGCTCGGGCGGCACGAAGGCCACCAGCCGCCCCTCGTTGGCCACGTACAGCGGGTCGAGCCCCAGGAAGCCGCAGGCGGCGGCCACGGAGCCGGGCACGGGGACGGCGCTCTCGGTGAGCGAGACACCGGTGCCGGAGGCGGTGGCGATCTCGCACAGGGAGGTGGCGAGCCCGCCCCGGGTGGGGTCGCGCAGGACGTGGACGTCCGGTGTCACCGCCAGCATCGCGGCCACCAGCCCGCCCAGGGGAGCGGTGTCGCTGACCACGTCGGAGCCGAACTCCAGCCCCTCGCGCACGCTCAGCACCGCCACACCGTGCGCGCCGACCGGCCCGCTGACGATGATCACGTCCCCCGGTGCGGCGCGCTGCGGACGGATGTCGACGCCCGGCGGGATCAGCCCGATGCCGGAGGTGTTGAGGTACACGCCGTCGCCGTGGCCGGACTCGACGACCTTGGTGTCGCCCGTCGCCACCGTCACCCCGGCGGCGGAGGCGGCGGCTCCCACCGCCTGGGCGATCCGGCCGACCACGTCCAGGGCGACGCCCTCCTCCAGGATGAAGGCCGTCGACAGGTACGCCGCCCGGGCGCCGCTCATCGCCAGGTCGTTGACCGTGCCGTTCACGGCCAGGTCGCCGATGCTGCCGCCGGGGAAGAACAGCGGGCGCACGACGTAGGAGTCGGTGGAGAACGCCAGCCGCGCCCCGCCCAGTTCGACGGCGGCGGAGTCGGCGAGCGCGGCGAGCGTCTCGTTGCCGTACGCCGCGGCGAACAGGTGCCGCGTCAGCTCGCCGGAGAGCGCCCCGCCGCCGCCGTGGCCCATCACGACCACCGGGTGGTCGCGCAGGGGCGCGGGACAGGACCAGTTCGCCGGGTCCACGGTCGTCTCAGCCAACGGGGGCCACCTCCAGCCGCCGGTACAGGTAGTACGCGGCACAGGCCCCCTCGCTGGAGACCATCGTCGCGCCCAGCGGGGTGCGCGGGGTGCACGTCGTGCCGAAGGCCGGGCACTCGTGGGGCTTGATCAGGCCCTGGAGCACCTCGCCGCTGCGGCACTCGGGGGACTCGGCGGTCCGTACGTCGCCGACGTCGAAGCGGTGCTCGGCGTCGTACGCCCGGAACGCCTCCGACAGCCGCCAGCCGCTGTCCGGGATGGTCCCGATGCCGCGCCAGGAGCGGTCGGTGACCTCGAAGACCTCCTCGATCATGCGCAGCGCGGCCGGATTGCCGGCCTCGCGCACCGCGCGCGGGTAGGCGTTCTCCACCCGGTGCTCCCCGCGCTCCAGCTGGTGGACCGTACGGCGGACGCCCTCCAGGATGTCCAGCGGCTCGAAGCCGGTCACCACGATCGGGACGCGGTGGCGCGCGGCCAGTTCGGGGTACTCGGCGGTGCCCATCACGCTGCACACGTGACCGGCGGCGAGGAAGGCCTGCACCCGGCACCCGGGCGCCCGCATGATCGCCTCGACCGCGGGCGGCACCCGTACGTGGGACACCAGCAGGCTGAAGTTGCGGATGCCCTGCCGGCGGGCCTCGTGCACGGTCATCGCGTTGGCGGGGGCCGTGGTCTCGAAGCCGATGCCGAAGAACACGACCTCCTTGTCCGGCTCGCGGCGGGCGATGTCCAGGGCGTCCAGCGGCGAGTAGACCACCCGGACGTCGCCGCCCTCGCCCCGCACCCGGAACAGGTCGCGGCCGGTCCCCGGCACGCGCAGCATGTCGCCGAAGGAGCAGAAGACGACGTTCGGGCGGGACGCGATCTCCAGCGCCTTGTCGATCATCTCCAGCGGGGTCACGCACACCGGGCAGCCGGGGCCGTGGATCAGCTCCACCTCGTCGGGGAGGAGCTGGTCGATGCCGTGGCGGATGATGGAGTGGGTCTGCCCGCCGCAGACCTCCATCATCGCCCAGGGGCGGGTCACGGTGGCCCGGATCTCGGCCAGCAGCCGCCGGGCCAGCGCGGGGTCGTTGAACTCCTCGATGTACTTCACCGGACGTCCTCCTGCTCCGTGGCCGCCTCCGCCTCGGCGCGCGCCCAGGCGTCGCCGAACTCCTCCTCCAGCAGCCCGAGCTGCTCGAACAGGTCCAGCGAGGCGCGGGCCGACTCCTCGTCCAGCCGCTGGAGCGCGAAACCGACGTGGACGATGACGTACTCGCCCACCTCGGCGTCCGGGACGTAGGCCAGGCACACGTCCTTGACCACGCCGCCGAAATCGACCCGCGCCATGCGCGTGCCGTCCCGGTCCTCGATCCCGACCACCCGGCCGGGCACCGCCAGGCACATCAGCGTCCTCCTTGTCGTTGCGGAAGTTCTCGTCGCGGAAGTCCGTGGTGCGGAAGCTCGCGTTGCGGAAGTCCTCGTCGCGGACGTTCCGTGCGACGGCCGCGGGCCGCCACGACCAGCTGGCCGAGCGCGAGACCGCCGTCGCCCGGTGGCACCCGCCGGTGGCGCAGCACCGTGAAGCCGTCCGCGGCCAGCAGCGCGGCGCACTCGGCGTCGAGCAGCGCGTTGGCGAACACCCCGCCCGACAGCGCGGCCACCCCGGTCCCCGTCCGCCGGCGCGCGGACCGGCAGACCGCCAGGACCGCCCGGGCGACCGCCCGGTGGAAGCGGGCGGCGATCACCGGCACCGGCACCCCGCGCCGCAGGTCGGCCACGATCGCGGCCAGCGCGGGCCCGGGGTCCAGGCCCTCGGCGAAGGCGTACGCCCCGGTCGCCTCCGGCCAGGCGGGCAGCGCCGCCGACTCCAGCTCCAGCGCGGCCTGCGCCTCGTAGCGGGTCCGGTGGCAGACCCCGACGAGGGAGGAGACCGCGTCGAAGAGCCGGCCCATGCTGGAGGTCGGCACGCACGCCGTGCCGCGCTCCAACTGCTGTCGCAGCAGCCGCAGTTCACCCGGCTCGCAGGCGGCGACGCACGGCAGGTCCGCGTCCCAGGGCAGACCGGCGGCGCGCAGCCGGGCCAGCGCGGTGCGGCACGGGTTGGCCACCCCGGCGTCACCGCCGGGCAGCGGCGCGTACGGCAGATGCGCCAGCCGGCGGTAGCCGTCGTAGCCCGCGAGCAGCACCTCGCCGCCCCAGACCGCGCCGTCGTCGCCGTACCCGGTCCCGTCGAAGGCCACGCCGATGACGACGGCGTCGCCGTCCAGCCCGTGCTCCGCCATCAGGGAGGCGACGTGGGCGTGGTGGTGCTGCACCGGCCGCAGGGCGAGACCGGCGGCGTCCGCGGCACGCCGGGCCCACCGGGCCGAGTGGTACCCGGGATGCCGGTCCGCCGCCAGCAGCCCGTGGTCGATCCCGGTCAGCGCGCCCAGCCGCCGCGCCGCCCCCTCGAAGGCCCGTACGGTGGCCAGGTCGCCCATGTCGCCGATGTGCGGGGAGAACCAGGCCCGGTCCTGCGCGCCGAGGCACAGGGCGTTCTTGAGGTCGCCGCCCACCGCGAGGGCCGGGGCGACGGGGACGGGCAGCGCGACCGGCTCGGGGACGAGACCCCGTGACCGGCGCAGGACGACCGCGCCGCCGCCGTCCGCGCGGACGCGTACCACGGAGTCGTCGCAGGGCGCCTCGATGACCCGGTCGTGCCAGAGCCAGGCGTCGGCGAGGCCGGCGAGCCGCTCCCGCGCCTCGGTGTCGTCGGTGACGATCGGCTCCCCGGACCGGTTGCCGCTGGTCATCACCAGGACGCGGGGCCCCGGCGGATCACCCGGCAGACCGAACAGCAGTTGGTGCAGGGGGGTGTACGGCAGCATCACGCCGATGTAGGGGGCGCCCGGGCAGACCGACTCGGCCGGTCCCGCGGTGCCCGCCGCCCGGCGCAGCAGGACGATCGGCCGCCGCCGGCCCGTCAGGACGGCGCGTTCCTCGGGTCCGATGCGCGCCAGCCGCTCGGCGTCCGCCAGGTCGGCGCACATGACGGCGAACGGCTTGCCGCCGCGCCGCTTGCGGGTGCGCAGCGCGGTGACGGCCCGCTCGTCGCGGGCGTCGCACGCCAGGTGGTACCCGCCGAGCCCCTTGACGGCCAGCACGGCGCCCCGCGCCAGGAGCCGGCGCGCCTCCGCCAGGGCCGCCTCGCCCTCCCGGGGCCGCCCGCCGGGCAGGGTGAGCCGCAGCCGGGGACCGCAGGCGTGGCACGCCACCGGCTGGGCGTGGAAGCGGCGGTCGGCCGGGTCCGCGTACTCGGTGGCGCACTCCCGGCACAGCGGGAACACCGCCATGGTGGTGGTCGCCCGGTCGTAGGGCAGCCCGGTGGTGATGGTGAAGCGGGGGCCGCAGTGCGTGCACGTGATGAAGGGGTGCCGGTGGCGGCGGTCCGCCGGGTCGGCCAGTTCCCGCAGGCAGTCGTCGCAGGGCGCGGTGTCCGGCGGGACGAGCGTCCGGCCCGTGCTCCCGCCGGCGCCGCCGCCGGCGCCGTCCTCGTCCCCGTCCTCGGAGGGGTGGATGACGAAACCGGGCGTACCGAGCGCCGGGACCGTCTCGTGGACCACCTCCCGGACGTCCGCCAGGGGCGGTGGCCGTTCGGCCAGGGCCCGGCAGAACTGGGCCACGGCCTCCGGGGCGCCCTCGACCTCGGCGACCACGCCCGCCGCGCCGTTGCGCACATGACCGGCGAGGTCCAGCTCCGCCGCCAGACGGTGCACGAAGGGCCGGAACCCCACGCCCTGCACGGTGCCCCGCACGACGACCCGTCGCCGTTCCGCGGACGGGCCGGCGGCGCCCCCGGCGCCCCCGGCGGTGGCCGTGGAGGTCACGCGGGGGTGGCCCGGGAGGCGTGCCCGTGCCCGTGGTCGCGTCCGGCGCCGTGGTCGTGCCCGTGGTCGTGCCCGTGCCCGTCGTCGTACGCGTGAGCGTGAGCGCGCGCGTGGTCGTGGTGGTGTCCGTCGGAGTCGTCCGGCCCGTGGTGGTGTCCGTCGGAGTCCTCCGGCCCGTGGTCGTGCGCGTGCCGGCGGAGGTGGTCCGCCGCGAGGAGCGGGGCGTGCGGCGCCCCTCCGTCGGCCACGACGAGGATCCGGTCGAGCAGGATGTCGACGCCCTGCCCGGTCCGGGCCGAGGTGGGCAGGATCTCCACCCCGGGATTGACGCGCTCCACGGCCGCCCTGAAGGCGGCGTCGTCGAAGCCGACGGGTTCGGCGAGGTCCGTCTTCGTCAGCACCACCAGCTGGGCCGCGCCGAAGGCGGTCGGGTACTTCAGCGGCTTGTCCTCGCCCTCCGTCACCGACATCAGCGTCACGCGCAGGGTCTCGCCCAGGTCGTAGGAGGCGGGACAGACCAGGTTCCCGACGTTCTCCACGAACAGCAGACGCGTCGCGGGCGGGAGCCAGCCGTCGATCAGGCCGCGCACCTGCGCCGCCTCCAGGTGGCACAGGCCGCCGGTCAGCACCTGCTTCACCGGCGCCCCGGAGCGCGCCAGCCGGCGGGCGTCGTTCTCGGTGGCCAGGTCGGCGGTGAGGGCGGCGACGGTCACACCCCGTTCGCGGGCCCGGCGCAGCGCCAGTTCGAGCAGCGCGGTCTTGCCGCTGCCGGGGCTGGAGAGCAGGTTGACGGCCGTCACCCGCCGTCTCGCCAGGTCGGCGCGGAGCTCGGCCGCCAGACCGTCGTTCTTCGCCAGTACGGCCGTCCGTACGTCGACGCTGCGGCACATCACGGGTTCCCTGCCATTCGTACCTCCGCCAGTTCCAGTTCCCGCCCGGTCAGCAGTTCGGCCGCGGCGGTGTCGCAGTGCGGGCACCACAGCGCGGGGGGCGATCCGACCGCGAACCGCGCCTCGCAGCCGCCGCACCGGGCCCGCGCGGGCACCTCCTCGATGACCAGCTCCGCGCCGGCCAGCGCCGTGCCCTCGGCGACCAGCGAGAAGGAGAAGCGCAGGGCGTCCGGGACGACCCCCGCCAGCTCGCCGATGCGCAGCGTCACGCCCGTCACCGCGGCCGCCCCGTGGTCGCGGGCCACGCCCTCGGCGTTCTCCACCACCGCGGCGGCGATCGACAGCTCGTGCATGCCCCGCACGGTAGGCACGGCCGGGGCCCCGCCCGGTCACGCGGAGACGGACGGGGGGTGTTTTCCCCCGGGCGGCGCAAGCCCGCCCGGCCCGGGGCGTGCCTACCGCGCCGGGCGCGGGTCGTCGGGGGAGCATCGCCGGGTGATGCGGATTCTGCTGCTTGCGAGCGCGTTCAACAGCCTCACCCAGCGGGTCTTCGTGGAGCTGCGCGACCGCGGGCACCCCGTCGCCGTGGAGCTGGCCCTCGGGGACGACGAGCGACTCACCGCCGCCGTGCGCCGTCACGCGCCCGACCTGGTGATCGCCCCCATGCTGACGACCGCCGTGCCGGAGGCGGTCTGGTCGGCGTACTGCTGCCTGATCGTCCATCCGGGGCCGCCCGGCGACCGGGGCCCGTCGTCCCTCGACCGGGCGGTGCAGGAGGGCCGCGGCCGCTGGGGCGTGACGGTCCTTCAGGCGGTGGCCGAGATGGACGCGGGACCGGTGTGGGCGTCGGCCGGCTTCGGCGTGCCGCCGGACGTCGGCAAGAGCGACCTGTACCGGGGCGAACTGGCCGACGCCGCCCTGAGGGCGGTCCTGCTCGCCGTCGAACGCTTCGCCTCCGGCACGTACGCCCCGCTCACGCCGCCCGAGCACACCTGGCAGCCGTACCTGCGCCAGGAGGAGCGCCGGATCGACTGGCACCACGACCCCACGGACACGGTGCTGCGCAAGCTCCGTGCCGCCGACTCGCAGCCCGGTGTGCTGGACGCCTTCCTGGGCGGTGAGTGGTACCTGCACGGCGGCCTGCCCGAGTACCGCCTCACCGGCCCGCCGGGCGAGCTCCTGGCCACCCGCCACGGGGCGATCTGCCGGGCGACGACGGACGGCGCGGTCTGGATCCCGGAGCTGCGCCCCCGCCGACGCCCCGGGGAACCGGCGACGTTCAAACTGCCGGCGACCACGGCCCTGGGCACCGCGCTGCCGACAGCGCCCCGACAGGGGCGCGGGGAACTGCCCGAGCAACCCCCCACGGCGGACAGCCGGAACCCGACAGGCGGGAGCTACGAGGACATCACCTACGAGGAACACGGCACCGTCGGCCACCTCCGCTTCCGCTTCCCCGGCGGAGCCATGAGCACCGGTCAGTGCCGCCGTCTCCTCGACGCCTACCGCCACGCCCGCACCCGCCCCACCGACGTCGTCGTCCTCGGCGGGACCCGGGACTTCTTCTCCAACGGCATCCACCTGAACGTCATCGAGGCCGCCCCCGACCCCGCCGCCGAGTCGCTGGCCAACATCGAGGCCATCGACGACCTGGTCGAGGAGATCCTCACCACCACCGACCGCCTGGTGATCGCCGCCCTGCCCGGCAACGCGGCCGCCGGCGGCGCCATGCTCGCCCTCGCCGCCGACGAGGTGTGGTGCCGCGAGGGCGCCGTCCTCAACCCGCACTACCGCCTGATGGGCCTGTACGGATCCGAGTACTGGACCTACACGCTGCCCCGCCGGGTCGGTCCGGCGGCCGCCGAGCGGCTCACCCGGGACGCCCTGCCGGTCGGCGCCCACGCGGCCCGCACCCTCGGGCTGGTCGACCGGGTCCTGGGGTGCGGGCCGGGGGACTTCACGGCGGAGGTCACCCGGATGGCCGACCGGCTGGCCCGTTCCGCCGGGCTGTCCACCCGGCTGGGCGTGAAGAAGGCCGCGCGGGAGCGCGACGAGGGCGTCCGCCCGCTGCGCGCCCACCGCGCCGCCGAGCTGGAACGCATGCGCGCCGTCTTCGACGACCCCGCCGCGCCCTACCACGCCCTGCGCTCCGCCTTCGTACGCAAGCGGCGGCCGGACGGGACGCCGGAGCACCTCCTAATGGACTTTTCGAATGGTGGCTGATTGTCCGGTATGTCAGCCTGCTGCGGGGGACGCCGCCAGGAAGGGATCCCATGAGCACCGACACCGAGGCCCCCGCGGCCGTGGAAGAGGTCCACATCCTGTGGACCTCCGAGGGAATGAGCTGTGACGGTGACACCGTCTCGGTCACGGCCGCCTCGCTGCCCAGCCTCGAGGACGTGGTCCTCGGCGCCATCCCCGGACTGCCCAAGGTCCACCTGCACAACAAGGTCCTCGCCTACGAGACCGCCGACGACTTCACCCGCCCCTTCCACCAGGCGGCCGACGGCACCCTGGGCGCCCCGTACGTCCTCGTCGTCGAGGGCTCCGTCCCCAACGAGCGCATCAACGGCGACGGTTACTGGACCTCGATGGGCAACGACCCGCGCACGGGCGAGCCCATCACCTTCAACACCTGGATCGACCGGCTCGCCCCAGGAGCCTTCGCCGTCGTCGCGGTCGGCACCTGCGCCACGTACGGCGGCATCCACGCCATGGCGGGCAACCCCACCGGCTGCATGGGCCTCGCCGACTACCTCGGCTGGGACTTCCGCTCGGCCGGCGGGCTGCCGATCGTCAACGTGCCCGGCTGCCCGGTCCAGCCCGACAACTTCATGGAGACCGTGACCTGGCTGCTCTACCAGGCCGCCGGCATGGCCCCGCCCATCCCGCTCGACGAACAGCTCCGGCCCACCTGGCTGTTCGGCAAGACCGTGCACGAGGGCTGCGACCGCGCCGCCTACTACGAGCAGGGCGACTTCGCCAAGGACTACAACTCGCCCAAGTGCCAGGTGAAGATCGGCTGCTGGGGCCCCGTGGTCAACTGCAACGTCACCAAGCGCGGCTGGATGGACGGCATCGGCGGCTGCCCCAACGTCGGCGGCATCTGCATCGGCTGCACGATGCCCGGCTTCCCCGACAAGTTCATGCCGTTCATGGACGAACCGCCCGGCGGCAGCGTCTCCTCCGGCGTGCTCTCCTCCACCTACGGCCCGCTGGTGCGCACGCTGCGCGCCATCACCAACCGCTCGGTCAACAAGGAGCCCAAGTGGCGCCACAACCGCGGCGAGCTGACCTCCGGCTTCGCGCCGCGCTGGCCCGGCAAGTGACCCCTCACCTCCCGCACCGCCTCGTGTGAAAGGAACCCGTCGAGTGACGACGAGCCAGGCCGCCCCGGCGCAGCAGCGCACCCTCACCGATGTGGCGTTCGATCCGATCACCCGGATCGTCGGCAACCTGGGCATCTACACGAAGATCGACTTCAATGCCCGTGAGGTCGTGGAGTGCAAGAGCACCTCATCGATCTTCCGCGGCTACAGCGTCTTCATGAAGGGCAAGGACCCCCGCGACGCGCACTTCATCACCAGCCGCATCTGCGGCATCTGCGGGGACAACCACGCCACCTGCTCGGTGTACGCGCAGAACATGGCCTACGGCGTGAAGACCCCGCCGCTCGGCGAGTGGATCGTCAACCTCGGCGAGGCCGCCGAGTACATGTTCGACCACACGATCTTCCAGGACAACATGGTCTTCGTCGACTACTGCGAACGCATGGTCAAGGAGACCAACCCGGGCGTGTGGGAGCGGGCCGAGCGCACCCCCGCGCCGCGCGGCGACCGGCACGGGCACCGCACCGTCGGCGACATCATGCGCTCGTACAACCCCTTCGAGGGGTCCACGTACAAAGAGGCGCTGGTCATGAGCCGGCTCACCCGCGAGATGATCTGCCTCATGGAAGGGCGCCACGTGCACCCCTCCACGCTCTACCCGGGCGGTGTGGGCACGGTCGCCACCCCCCAGCTGTTCACCGACTACCTGGTCCGCCTCACCCGCTGCCTGGACTTCGTCAAGCGGGCCGTCGCCATGAACGACGACGTCTTCGACTTCTTCTACGAGGCCCTGCCCGGCTACGAGGAGGTCGGCCGGCGCCGCACGCTGCTCGGCTGCTGGGGCGCCTTCCAGGACCCCGAGATCGTCGACTACAGCTACAAGAAGATGAACGAGTGGGGCAACCGCATGTTCGTCACCCCGGGCATCGTGGTCGACAACCAGCTCGTCACCACGGACCTGGTCGACATCAACCTCGGCATGCGCATCCTGCTCGGCAGCTCCTACTACGAGGACTGGACGGGCGAGGAGACCTTCGTCGACAAGGACCCGCTCGGCAACCCGGTCGACAAGCGGCACCCCTGGAACCAGACCACCCTGCCCGCCCCGCAGAAGCGCGACCTGGACGGCGGCAACTACAGCTGGGTGATGAGCCCCCGCTGGTTCGACAAGCGCACCAACGACTTCCTCGCCCTGGACACCGGCGGCGGCCCCATCGCCCGCCTGTGGGCCACCGCCCTCGCCGGGAAGGTCGACACGCCGTACGTGCGCTCCACCGGCCACAGCGTGCAGATCGACCTGCCGAAGACGCCGTCGTCGGCCGAGGTCCGGCTGGAGTGGACGCCCCCGCCGTTCCCCAACACCATCGAGCGCAACCGGGCCCGCATGTACTTCGTCGCCTACGCGGCGGCCATGGCCCTGCACTTCGTCGACCAGGCCCTCAACGAGGTCCGCTCCGGCGTCACCAAGACCTTCCAGGACTTCAAGGTCCCCAAGGAGGCCATCGGCGTCGGCTTCCACGAGGCCGTCCGCGGCGTCCTCAGCCACCACCTGGTCATCCGCGACGGCAAGATCGCCAACTACCACCCGTACCCGCCGACCCCGTGGAACGCCAGCCCGCGCGACTTCTACGGCACCCCCGGCCCGTACGAGGACGCGGTGCAGGGCTGTCCGATCTTCGAGGAGAACGGGCCGGACACCTTCAAGGGCATCGACATCATGCGCACCGTCCGCAGCTTCGACCCCTGCCTGCCCTGCGGCGTGCACATGTACCTCGGCGGCGGCCGCACCCTCACCCAGTCCCACTCGCCGACCTTCGGCGCCCTCGCGGACCAGGGCGGCCGTTGATGCCCTGGGAACCCTGGGACGACACCCACGCCCGCCGCCAGGTGGCGCTCGCCGAGGAGCGGCTGTCCGGCCTGGACGCCCTGCCGGACGGCCTGGCCGCGGCACGGGCCGGACAGACCGTCGAGACGCTCGTCGGACTGTACGGACAGTGCCTGGGACGGATCACCGCCCATCTGGCCGGCCACCCGGACCTGCTGGACCGGCTGGCCGCCGACGACCTCGTCGGCCACCTGCTGCTCGTGCACGACCTGCACCCCGACCCGGTGGAGACACGGGTCCGGCAGGCCCTCGCCGCGCTGCCCGAGCCGCCCGAGATCCTCGAACTGACCGGCACGGCGCTGCGGGTCCGGGTGACCGGCGGCGGATGCGGCGCGGCCGGGGCCGAGCAGGCCGTATGCGACGCCGTGGCCGCCCGCGCCCCGGAGATCGACGACGTCCGGGTGGAGACCGCGGGCCCGGCCGAACCGCTGATCCCCGTCGACTCCCTGTTCCGGGACCGTACGCCGGTCGGCGGGGGAGCCTGCGGATGAACGGGCTGCGCCGGGTGGCTCGGCAGGCGGCCCGGGCCGACGGCCGGGACGCCGTGGAGCGGTGCGACCTGTGCGCCCAGCCACTGCCGCCCGGCCACCCGCACCGCCACGTCCTCCAGCCCGCCACCGGCACCGTCTCCTGCGCCTGCCCCGCCTGCGCCGTGCTCTTCGACCACGACGCCGGGGCGGCCGGCGGCCACCGGCTGCTGCCGCGGGAGCGGCGACGGCTCGACGGCTGCCGGATCGACGACGCGGCGTGGGCGGGCCTGGGCGTCCCCGTCTCCCTCGCCTTCTTCACCCGCTCCGGCGGGAGCGGCGAGGTCACCGCGGCCTACCCGAGCCCGCTGGGCGTGCTGCGGGCCCCCGTCCCCCCGGACAGCTGGCGCGACGTCGAGACCTGCCACCCCGACCTGCCCGAGCACGTCACCGACGTACGGGCCCTGCTGGTCGACCGGGGCCACGGGGCGAGCGAACACTGGCTCGTCCCGCTCGACGACTGCTACCGCCTGGCCGCCGTCGTGCGCGCACACTGGAAGGGACTGGACGGCGGCCCCGAGGTGTGGCAGCGGGTCGAGGACTTCTTCCGAGCACTGGCCGACCCCACCGACCCCACCCCCTTCTCCCCCCAGGAGGCGTCATGGGCATCACCGTAGGCACACCCGACGTCGAGCCCGACAAGCCCGCGCACGTCGCGGGCGTACGGCGCGGCAACCACCGGGGCCTGTACAAGCGCCAGCCGGGGCACCGCCGCGACGACCGCTCCACGGCCCGCCGCTCCACCGGCATCAACGCCCGCCACCGCAACCCGGTCGACCGGGACATGCCGAACCTGTCACCCGCATGACGGCGCCGCCCGCGCTGTCCGCCCCCGCCGCCCCGGTCCTGGCGTTCACCGTCACCGGGGCGGAGGAGGAGCGCTTCGCCGCGCTGCCCGTCCTCCGCTTCGACCTGGAGATCACCCGGACCGCCGGCCGGCCCGTCGGCTCCGTCGCCCTGACCACCGTCGTCCGCATCGACGTCGCCCGCCGTCGCTACCGCCCCGAGGCACGGGAGGCGCTCGGCGAGCTGTTCGGGGAGCCCGAGCAGTGGGCGGCCGGCATGCGCCCGCTCGTCTGGGCCCGCACCACCGTGCACGTCCCGGCCTTCGACGACCGCACGACGGTCCACCTCCCCGTCGAGTGCTCCTACGACACCGAACTGGCCGTCACCAAGTACCTGCGCGCGGTCGGCGACGACGGCGACGTGCCCCTCGACTTCCTCTTCAGCGGCACCGTCTTCCACCGCACACCCGACGGACCCGGACTCGTGGCGTCCCGCGTCTCCTGGGCCGACGGCGACACCCGCTACGACCTGCCCGCCGCCCTCTGGCACTCCCTGACCGACCGCTACCACGCGGGCAGCCCCTGGCTGCGGCTGACCCGCGCCACCTACGACCGCCTCGACGCCTACCGCGCCCGGCACGTCCTCACCACGCCCGACGACGCCGTGCGCGCCCTGCTCGACGGCACCGCCCACCACCACTCGGGGACCTCCAGCACATGACCCTCACCGACCACCGCGACCACCCGGACCTCTCCGACGTCGAGAAGATCACCCGGACCTGCCTGTACGAGGGCTACCTGCTGTGGCCCTACCGCAGGTCCGCGCTGAAGAACGCCAAGCGCTGGACCTTCGGCGGCGTCTTCCCCGCTTCCTGCGCCGACGCGCTCGGCGAACCGGACACCATGACCACCCAGGTCCTCCACGAAGGACCCCTGGACGACCTCACCGTACGGGTGCGGTTCCTCCAGGTGGTGGACCGCACGGTCACACGGGACGGCCGTCCCGTCGACGAGCTGACCGTCGCGGGGGAGCGGTACCTGAGCTGGCAGGAGGCGACCGAGCGGGAGGTCGTGCTGACCGGCGCCCCCGCCCGCGCGGCCGTCGACGTCCCCGAGGGCACCGACACCGAGGAGCTGCCCGGCGGGACCGCCCGGCTCGTCCGCGGCTGGCGCCGCCTCACCGGCACCGTCGAGGTCACGGCCGAACCGGTCGCCGACGGGGTGCACCGGCTGACGGTGCGGATCGGCAACAGCACGCCCTGCCCGGTGCCGGACCCCGGGACCCGGCACGCGCGGGAGGCCACCGCCCCCTACGCCTTCGTCTCCACCCACACCGTCCTGCACGCCGGCACCGGCCGCTTCGTCTCCCTCCTCGACCCGCCCGCCTCCTTGCGCGAGCACGCCGCCGCCTGCCGCAACCAGGGCACCTGGCCGGTCCTGGCCGGCACCGACACGGGCGACGGCCGGGCCGGCACCGTGCTCTCCTCGCCGGTCACCCTGTACGACTTCCCGCGGGTCGCGCCGGAGAGCCCGGGCGACCTGTTCGACGGGACCGAGATCGACCAGCTGCTCGTGCTGAGCGTGCTGAGCCTGACCGAGGAGGAGCGCGCCGAGGCACGGGCCTGCGACCCCCGGGCGCGCGAGATCCTCGACCGCTGCGCCGGGCTCGGCACCGAGGACCTCATGGCCCTGCACGGCACGATCCGCGAGTTCCGCGCGGCCGGCCCGGGGGAGGAGCGGTGAACGGCGTCTCCTACCGTCCCGGCACCCGCGTGCGGCTCCGGCCGTCCCGGCGCGCCGACATCATGGACCTCGCCCTGACCGGCCGGATCGCTGAGGTCGCCGCCGTGGAGGAGGACTTCGAGGGGCAGGTGCACGTCGCCGTCGTCCTGGAGGGCGACCCGGGCCGCGACCTGGGCGCCGCGAGCCAGATCGGCCACCGGTTCTTCTTCGCCCCCGACGAGCTCGAACCGCTCCCCGGCACCGACGGCGGCCCGCCGGCCCACCGGGTGCTCGTCGCGGGCGTCGGCAACCTCTTCCTGGCCGACGACGGCTTCGGCCCCGAGGCCGCCGCCCTCCTCGCCCGCCGCACCCTGCCCGACGGCGTCCACGTCGCCGACTTCGGCATCCGCGGCATGGACCTCGCCTACCGCATGCTGGACGGCTACGACACCGTCGTCCTGCTGGACGCCACCCCGCACGGGCAGCCGCCCGGCACCCTCAGCGTCATCGAGCCCGACCTCGACGCGCTCCCCGCCGCGGGCGCCCCCGAGGCCCACGCCATGGACCCGGTCAAGGTCCTCGGCCTCGCCCGGCAGCTGGGCGACGGGCGGCTGCCCCGCGTCCTCGTCGTCGGCTGCGAGCCCGAGGTCCGGATGCGCGGCGACGAGGTGGACGTCGTCGTCGGCCTCAGCGAACCGGTCCGCGAGGCCGTCACCCGTTCCGTGCCCTTCGTCGAGTCCCTGGTGGCCGACATCCTGGCCGACGCGGCCGAGAGGAGGTGAACCCTGCCATGAAGAGAGGCATCTTCATCCCCGCCGGCGTCGTGCGCGCCGTGGTCGGCGCCGTCGGCGCCGCAGCCGTACTGATCGCACTGACCGAACTGCCGGAGGTACGCCGGTACATCAAGCTCAAGACCATGTGACCCGGGCGCCCGGCGGCGCGGGCATCCGCCCGGTGCGGGCGCCGTGCGGGCATCTGCTCTTTCCGGGCGTCCGGCGGTGCTCTCGCACCGGGTGCGCTCCGGCACCGGCGGCGCTCCGGCACCGGGTGCGGTCCGGGCGCGGGCGCGGAGCTCGGTCCCGCGCCCGGTCGGGGTGGTGGGCGGGAGCTCGGTCGTCTCGGGTGCGGTCGGGGTGCTGGGCTGGAGCGGTCTCGGGTGCGGTCCGGGTGGTGGGCGGGAGTTCGGTCCGGCGTCCGGTCCGGGTGCCGGGTGCCGGGTGCCGGGAGGGCGATCAGCGTGCCGTGTCCGGCTCACCGGCACGCCCGGTCCCCGGCGTCGCGCGCCGTGGCACCGACGCCACCGCCAGCGCGGGGACGGCGGCGAGGACGAGCCAGGGGACGGCGGGCGGGAGGCCCAGGTCGAGCAGGGAGCCGGTGGCCGCGCTGCCGACGAGGACGATCAGTCCCGAGACGGAGGACAGCGCCCCGGTGTAGAGGCCGATCCTCCCCTCCTCGGCGAGGTCGGGCACCCAGGCGCGGGCGGCGGGGACGACCAGCATCTGGCCGAGGGTGAGCAGCACGACGAACCCCGCGGCGGGGAGCAGCCCGGCGGCGCCGGTCCAGCCGGCCGGGCGGGCCGCGGCCACGACCGCGAACCCGGCGGCGATCGTCAGCAGCCCGGCGGTCAGGGAGCGGCGCAGGCCGAGCCGGTCGCCGGCCCAGCGGGTGACCGGCAACTGGGCGAGGACGACCAGCAGGGAGGAGAGGGCGAACAGCCAGGACAGCGGCGCCTGGGAGCCCGCCGCCCGCCGCACCTCGTCCGGCAGGGCCAGGTAGAGCTGGTTGTAGGCGAGCAGGTAGCTGCCGTAGGCGCAGCACAGGGCGAGGAAGCGGCGGTTGCGCAGCAGGGCGCGCGTGCCGCCCCGTCGCGGTGACCGGTCACGGCCGGGGACGCGCTGCGGCATCAGCCGCGCGTGTCCGGCGAGGACCAGGACGAAGACGGCGGCCCCGGCCAGGCAGGCGGTGCGGAAGTCCACCGCGAGCAGCAGCGCGCCGAGCAGCGGTCCGACGAACGCGCCGGCCTGGCCCGCCACACTGAACAGGGCCAGGACCCGGGTGCGCGGTCCGTGGCCCGCCGCCTCCCACGCCACCGCCTGACGGGCGACCTCGGACTCCACCGCGGGGGAGAACAGGGCGGCGGCGAAGCCGATCACGAGCACCGCGCCGATCACCGCCCCGGTCGCCTCCGCGGACCCGAGCCAGGCGAACCCGGCGATCCGCAGGCCGCAGCCCGCCAGGACGACCGGGCGCACCCCGTACCGGTCGACGAGCCGGCCGCCGACCACGAACATCCCCTGCTGGCTGAAGGTCCGCAGGCCGAGGACGAAGCCGACCAGCCACCCGGCCATACCGATGCCGCTGCCGAGATGTTCCGCGAGGAACGGCAGCACCGCGTAGAAGCCGACGTTGAAGGCGAGCTGCGTGAGGATCAGCAGCCGCAGCAGGGGTGACAGGCTCCGGCAGGTGTCCAGGGTGCGTTCCCGTGGGGGCCCGGGAGCACGGGCGGCTCGGCGGCGGGGGGTACGGGAGACGCGGTCTGTCATGGGGTGGTGTCCGTCACTCGGCGGGCTCGGGGCGGGCGGCGCATGCACTCATGCACATGTAGATGCACATGGCTTGCACTTGCGCAATCTTATGGAGGAGGTCGCAGAGGGAGGCGATGCGGCCCCGAAGCGACCGTCGTCGGCGCTCAGGTGAGGGGGGCGCGCTCCTGAAGAGCACCCATGCTTGGGCCTTGGCCAAAGGGGAACTCCGGGAGGGATAGCTCGCCGCCCCGTACCACCGACGGGACCGGATGCCGGAGCACGGCGGCGAAGCGTCCGCCCGTCACCTCTAGGAGTAGCTGTGACCGTTCGCATCGGAGTGGAGGAGGAGTTCCACCTCGTGGAGGTGGAGACCGGCCTGCTGGTGCCCCGCGCCGACACAGTGCTGGAAGGACTGTCCGCGCAGACCTTCACGACCGAGTTGCAGCAGACGACCGTGGAGTCGAACAGCGGCGTCCACGCCACCCTGGACGACCTGTACGACGACGTGACCGGCACCCGGCGGCAGCTGGACACGGCCGCATCCGCCAACGGCCTGGCCGTCGTGGCCGCGGGCACGGTACCCCTCGCGCGCCCGGAGGCGATCCACCCCACCGCCGGTCTCCGCTACCGCCACATGGTCGACGAGTACCGGAAGGTCGCCGACGAACAGCTCATCTGCGGGGCCCACGTCCATGTGGACGTCCCCGACCGCGACACCGCCGTACGGATCATGTGCGAGGTGTCGCCGTGGCTGCACGCCCTGCTCGCCCTGTCGGCGAGCTCACCGTTCTGGCTGGGCGCCGACACCGGCTACGCGAGCTGGCGGACGATGCTGTGGCAGCGCTGGCCGACCGCCGGGCCGGTGGGATGCTTCGCCGATGCCGCCGCGTACGACGCGGCCGTGCGGCAGCTCATCGACTCGGGCGTCATCAGCGACACCGGGATGATCTACTACGACATCCGGCCCTCGGCACACCAGCGGACACTCGAACTGCGTATCTGCGACTCCTGCCCGCGCGCGGAGACGGTCGTGCTCGTCGCGGCGCTCTTCCGCGCCCTGGTGACCGACGCCGGGCAACGCCTGGAAGGCCCCGGCGCACCCCGTTGCGAGGGCCGGCACGAGTGGCTGCGCGCCGCCACCTGGCGGGCCGCCCGGTCCGGCCTCGAAGGCTCCCTGGTCGACCCGGTCACCCGCCACGAGGCGTCCGCGGCGCACGTCGTCCGCGGCCTGCTGGCGCGGGTGCGCCCGGCGCTCGAGGCCGCCGGGGACTGGCAGACCGTCCAGGCGCTCACGGAGAAGGCCCTGTCCGACGGCAGCGCCGCCCACCGGCTGCGCCGCACGGCCGCGGAGGAGGACCTCCTGGCCTGCACCGATCTGGCGATCGCCGAGACCCGCGGCGACAACGGCAGGCGCCGTCGGCCCGCTCCCGCCCCGAACGGGCGCGTCCCCTCCCACCCGCTGGGCACGGAAGGCGTCGCCCGCGGCGGCCGGCCGGTGAGGATGCCCGGCCGTTGAGACGCCCGCACCCCGCCCGGACGGCCGCCCCCGGCGGACCCCGCGTGGACCCTGCGCGGACCCCGCACGGGCGGCCGCTTCGGCGGAGCCCGCGCGGACCCCGCGCGGACCTCGCCCGGACGGCCGTTCCGGCGGAGTCCGCCCGTCCCGCACCGTCCCCGCCACCTCGGCGAGCCTCGGCGAGCCTCGGCGAGTCATGGCGAACCACGCCCGTGTCCACCCCCACGCCTCACCGGCCCACTGCCCCCACCACCCCACCGCGAAGGAGACGTACCACCATGGCCATCAGCCCGGACCAGGCCTCGACGGGGAGCTCCGCGCGCGTCGGACCTCCCCGGACCGCTGACGCGCCCAGGGGAGGTGGTGCGTGATGTGCGGCCTGAGCGGGGAGATCCGCTTCGACGGCGAGCGGCCCGACCTCGCGGCCGTGGAGCGCATGAGCGACCGGCTCGCCGCCCGTGGCCCCGACGGCGAGGGCCTCTGGTCACAGGGCGCTGTCGCGCTGGCACACCGGCGACTGAAGATCATCGACCTGTCCGAGTCCGGGGCCCAGCCGATGACCGACGCCCGGCAGGCCATCACCGGCGTCTTCAACGGATGCGTCTACAACTACCGGGAACTCCGTGAAGAGCTGACGTCCCTCGGCCACCGCTTCCGGTCGACCTCCGACACCGAGGTCGTCCTGACGGCGTACCGGGAGTGGGGCACCGCCTGCGTCGACCGCTTCTACGGCATGTTCGCCTTCGCCCTCGTCGAGCACCGGACCGGCCGGCTGGTCCTGGCCCGCGACCGGCTCGGCATCAAGCCGCTGTACCTGGCGCGGACCCCCGGGCGGCTGCGGTTCGCCTCGTCGCTCCCGGCCCTGCTCGCGGGCGGAGACGTCGACACCTCGCTGGATCCGGTGGCCGTCCACCAGTACCTCAGCTGGCACGCGACCGTGGCCGCGCCCCGCACCGTGCTGGCCGGGGTGCGCAAGCTGCCCCCCGCCACCGTACGGGTCGTCGAACCGGACGGCAGCCACCGCGACCACCGTTACTGGCAGCCCTCGTACACCCGGCGCCCCGAGCACGCGGGCATGGGCCCGAGCGAATGGCGGGACGCGGTGCTCGAGGCTCTGCGGACCGCCGTACGCCGGCGGATGGTCGCCGACGTGCCCGTCGGCGTCCTGCTCTCGGGCGGTCTGGACTCCAGCCTGATCGTGGCGCTGCTGGCCGAGGAGGGGCAGCGGGACCTGGCGACGTTCAGCGTGGGCTTCGAGTCGGAAGGCGGCGCCGAGGGGGACGAGTTCGCGTACTCCGACCTGGTGGCCCGGGAGTTCGCCACCGACCACCACCAGCTGAAGGTCCCCTCCCAGCGGGTGTCGGCGGCGCTGGACGGCGCGGTGGCGGCGATGAGCGAGCCGATGATCAGCCACGACGTGGTCGCGTTCCACCTGCTGGCCGAGCAGGTGGCGAAGGAGGTGAAGGTCGTCCAGAGCGGGCAGGGCGCCGACGAGGTGTTCGCCGGCTACCACTGGTACCCCCGTCTGGCCTCGGCCGCCCGCGACCGGGCGGCCGACCGGTACACCGACACCTACGCCGACCGGCCGCACGCCGACCTCGCCGGGATGCTCCAGCCGCACATGCTGCTCCCGGACGACGTCTCCGGCGGCTTCGTCCGCGCGCACATGGCGGAGCCGGGCGCGGAGACCTCGCTCGACGCGGCGCTGCGGCTGGACACGCACGTCATGCTCGTGGACGACCCGGTGAAACGGGTCGACAACATGACCATGGACTGGGGCCTGGAGGCCCGTGTGCCCTTCCTGGACCACGAACTGGTGGAGCTGGCGGCCGCCTGTCCGCCGGAGCTGAAGCTGGCCGACGGCGGCAAGGGCGTCGTCAAGGAGGCCGGCCGCAAGCTGCTGCCCCACCAGGTGGTCGACCGTCCCAAGGGCTACTTCCCCGTCCCGGCCATCACCCACATGGCCGGGCCCGTCCTGGACCGGGTGCGGGAGGCGCTGAACGCCCCCGAGGCACGGCGGCGCGGGCTCTTCCGGGACGCCTACCTCGACGAACTCCTCGCGGCCCCCGACGAGCACCGCACCCGGCGCGGAGCGAACGCGCTGTGGCAGGCGGCTTTGCTGGAGATATGGCTTCAGACGCACGGAACATGACCGACGGACGCGCCGCGTACGACAGGGACGCGTACGGCGGTGACGCGCGCGGTGGTGACGCGCGCGGTGGGGATACCCACAGCGGCGACGCGTACGACAGGGACGCCCACGGCGGGGACGTGCGTGGCGGGGATGCCCACGGCGGGGACGTGCGCGGTGGGGATGCCCACGGCGGGGACGTGCGTGGCGGGGATGCCCACGGCAGGGATGCGCGCGGCGGGGACACCCACGGCGGTGACGCGCGCGGCCCTCGCGCGGGCGCTGCCGGTCCGTCCTCCGCTCCCCGCGCGGCCGCCGCCGCTCCGCCCCCCGTCGCCGACCCGGCGGGGGACCCGAGCCGGGCCCCGGCGGGAGGCCGGAGCCGGGCCCCGGCGGGAGGCCGGAGCCAGGCACCGGCGGGCGCGGACAGCCGTACCCCGTCCACCGCCTTCGCCGCCCCCGCCCGCGTGCCCCTGCCGGACGCCTCCGGCCCGCGCGACGCCACGACGCGGCTCACCGCCCACGGCTGCTGGTATCCGTCCGCCGATCCCGGCGGGGCGCGGGTGGCTTTCATCTGCGACCGCGGCGGTGTGCCCCAGGTGTGGGCGGGGTCCGTCGACGGCGACGAGGTGCGGCTGCTCGACTCGGAGCCGGACCCCGTCCGCGAGGTGTCCTGGTCGCCCGACGGCCGCTGGATCGCGTACACCACGGCCCCCGGCGGCGGCGAGCACACCCGGGTGCTGTGCGTACGCCCCGACGGCACCGGCCGCCACATCCTGGCCGGGGCCGAGCCGGGCACCTCGGCCCACCTGGGCTGCTGGGCGCACGACGGATCGGCCGTCGCGGTCACCGTCGCCGTCCCGACCGGCCTGCCCGCGCCCCGGTCCGGGGACACCGCGGCCGGCGTCCCGGCCGAGTCCGGCGCGTACGCCGACCGCCTGCCGGCCGGCTGGTCCGGCCGCGGCGGTGACGCGGTCCTCCTCGGCGCCGCACCCCTCACCGGCACGGGGACCGGGACGCCGTCCGGTTCCGTGACCGTCGGCGCCCCGGCCTCCCTCGACCCGCGGGCCGCGCGGACCGCCCCGACGGCCGGTTTCGGCGACGGTCTGTCCGCCTACCTGATCGATCCCGACGGGGTGGCCGCCGCGGTCCTCCTCGCCACCGAGGCGGACGCCGCGACCCTGCGCGTGTGCGACCTCAGCCGCGACGGCCGGCTGGCGCTCCTGCGCCGTGGACCCCGCGGACGGCGCGAGGCGGTGGTGATCCGTACCACCGACCGCGCCACGACACAGGTCGTGCCGGTGGCCGACGGCGACCCGTGGATCGGCCGGTTCTCGCCCCGGGCGGACGTCCTCTGGCTGCGCAGCGACCTCGACCGGGAGTTCGCGGCCCTGCTCGCGGTCGGCCTCGACCCCGAGGGCCGTCCGCGCGGCCGGTCCGTCGCGGCCGAGCGGGACGGCTGCGACCTGGAACTGCTGGGCTTCGCCCGCGACGGCCGTGCCGCCGTCCTGGCCTGGAACGTCCGGGGCGCGAGCGAACTGGAGATCGTCGACACGCACCCGCCCGGCACGACGGAACCGCTCACCGAACCGCTCACCGAATCGCTTGCCGAACCGCTCACCGGGCTGCTCACCGGGCCGCCGCGGCCCGTGCCCCTGCCCCACGAGGTGGTCACCCGGATCGTGCCGGCCGGCACCGGGCGGCTCGCACTGGCGCTGTCCGGATCGCAGCGCCGCCCGGGAATCTGGTGGCTCCCCGGCGGCGTGTCCCTGCTGCGCACCCCGTGGTCGTCCCTGGACGAGGACGCCGTTCCGCCGGGCCGCCCGCCCGTGCGGCCCTTCCCGCTGCGCCCGACCGCACGCGACGGACTGCCCCTGCACGGCTGGTACTACCGCGCGCCGGGGCGGGGACCGGCCGAACCGGCGCCCTGCGTCATCCACCTGCACGGCGGACCCGAGGAGCAGGAACGCCCCATCTTCAACCCGCTCTACCACGAGATCCTGGGACGCGGAGTGGACATCTTCGCGCCCGACGTCCGGGGTTCGTCAGGCCACGGGCGGTCGTTCGTCGACGCCGACCTGGGCACGGGCCGGTTCGCGGCACTGGACGACGTGGCCGACTGCGCCGCCCACGCGGTGGCGGCGGGCCCGGCCGACCCGTCCCGGCTGGCGGTCATGGGCCGCTCGTACGGCGGCTACCTCACGTTCGCCTCCCTGGTGTGGCATCCCGCCCTGTTCCGCACGGGGGTGGCGGTCTGCGGCATGTCCGACTTCGCGACGTTCTTCGAGGGCACCGAACCGTGGATCGCGCAGTCGGCGGCCCACAAGTACGGCCATCCCGAACGCGACCGCGAGCTGCTGCACTCCCTGTCGCCGATGAGCCGGGTCGACGCGCTGCGCGTCCCGGTGCTCGCCGTCCACGGGGAACACGACACCAACGTCCCGCCGCGGGAGTCGGAGCAGTTCGTACGGGCGGCACGCGAACGCGGCCGCACCGCCGAACTGCTCACGCTGCTCAACGAGGGGCACGACTTCCAGCGCGCCGACAACCGGCGGCTGTTCCGCCGCGCCGCCGCGGACTGGCTGCAACGGCACCTGACCGGCTGATCGGCGACCGGCGACCGGCGACCGGCGGACCGGCGACCGGCGGACCGGCTGATCGGCGACCGGCGAACCGGCAGACCGGCTGATCGGCAGACGGCAGACGGCAGACGGCAGACGGCAAACGGCAAACGGCAGACGGCAGACGGCAGACGGCAAACGGCAGACGGCAGACGGCTGATCGCCTGATCGGCGGACCGGCAGACGGCTGATCGGCGGACCGGCCCTCGCCCGTGCGGCGGGCCGCCGGGCACGGCCGCCGCACCGCCCGGCTCGGTCCTCCTCCCGGGCGGTCCCCCCGGGCCTCGCTCCCGCGGCGCGGCGCGGCGTGGCGCGGGAGCGAGGCCCGGCGGGAGTCAGTCGGTCTCGCGCAGACGCACGAGGGCGGCCACCGCGTCACGGCACAGCACGCCGTCGTCGAGGAGCGCGTGCAGCAGCGGGCTCCAGGCGCCGCCGCCCGCCGTCTGGACGAGCGCCCCGACCGCGGTGCACTGCCCGCCGCACCGCCAGGAGCGTGCCAGCCGGGCGAGCTCCTCCGGGGTGACGACGCCGTGGTTCACCGCGCGCACCAGCAGTTTGACGCCCAGGGCCGCGGCCGGCCCCCGGGTGGGGAGCGCGCCGGCCGCGGCCGCCGCGCCGTACACCCCGAACGCGGCGCGGGCCTCGGCCGCGCGCCGCTCCTCGGGGAGTTTCAGGGCGGACTCGAAGCAGGTCCGGGTGAGCGCCACCCACGCTTTGGCGGGCTCGCCCGCGCAGTCGCCGCTCTCGGCGGCCCCGCGCAGCACCTCACGCAGGGTGCCGAGGTGTGGCCGCGCGCCCTCGGGGTAGCCGCGCAGCCAGCTGTCCAGCGCCGTGTAGAGCGTCTGCCGTTCGCCCGGCGTCGCGTCGGCGCCGCCGCAGGTGAGGAGGGCGGGGGCGACCAGGCCGGCGGCGGGGTCCTGCGCGCGCAGCAGGGCGTCGAGCAGGGTCACCGCCGAGCGGCGGGTGCCGGACCAGCGGGAGGCCAGGAGCGTGCGCCACTGGCCGGCGGTGAGCAGGGTGCCCTGCTGCGAGGCGGCGCGCAGGCTCCCGGCCGCCTGCCGGGCGGTGACGTCGTGCGCCGTGTCGGCGGCGACTTCCACCAGCCTGTCCAGGGGCAGGTCGCGCAGGGTGTCGCGGTCGGGAGAGTCTCCCCGGCGGCGTTCCGGCTCCCTGCCCCGTCGGCGCGTCGGCGGCGCGAGCCGTGCCAGCCACCGCCCCAGCTCGGCCCGTTCGTCCGGCGAGGCGAGCGAGGGCAGCACCCGCTGGCCGATGCCGTAGAGCACGGCGGCCCCGTCGCCGTCGTCCCCCGGCGCGCCCTCCGCACCCGTCGGCCCGGCGGTGCCCGTGCCGACGTCCGTACGGGGGCCGACGTCCATGGCGACCAGCCGAGCGAACGTGTCCGAGGCGACGGCCGGATCGGCGCAGAGATCGCCCACCACGTTGGCGGCACGCAGCCGGACCTCCGCCGAGCCGGCCGTCGGGCCGAGGTGGGGCCACAGCCGGTCGCGCAGGGCGGGACGGTCGGCGACGAGCCGTACCGCCGCGTGCTGGGCGAGCCGGCTGTCGGGGCAGCCGTCGAGGTCGGTGATCAGCGCGTCGAGCACCGCCTCGGGCGCGCGGCCCGTGCCGAGCATCGCGCCGGTGACGAACTCCGCTCCCGCCGCGCGCGGGACGTGGACCTCCGCCGGCAGCGTCCACAGGAAGCGCAGGAACGCGGCGGTGTGCCCGGGGGGCGTTCCGGGCGCGAGCAGGAGCCGGACGAACGCCTCCCGTGTGGCGCGCCCGGCCTGCGCGAAGTCCTCCTCGACCGCGCGGACGGTCCCGGTGGAGACCGGCGCGCCGACCGCGAGCGCCGGGTCCAGCATCAGCTGGAGCACCTGGTCGGGCTGCCGGGCGACGGTGGTCCCGAGGGGCGGCCAGTCCGCCCGCCGGCCGTGCACGGCACGGACACCGTCCGCGAGATCGACGGCCTCCCCGCCCTCGCCACGGCGGACGGCCAGCAGCCCGTACAGCCCGCCCGCCTCCGCGACCTGGGCGTACGGCAGTTCGCGCAGCCCCCGCAGGGCGGCGGCCCGCGCGGCGGCGAGGCCCCGTCCGGCGACGGTCTCCAGGGCTTCCCACAGGGAGCGCAGCCGTTGGTCGATCCGGCGCGTGGCCTCGGCCGCCAGCGCGGTCACATAGGTGTCGTTGCCGCAGTTCGCCACGGCGAACGCGGTGTTGCGGAAGACGCCGAAATCGCCCAGGGGCAGCAGCGGGAAGACGTCGTCGAGCTGGTGAAGGGTGTCCTCCATGCCGACCAGGTGGCGGAGCACGGGCAGCGCGAAGCCGCGCTCCGAGGGACGCTCGCGCAGCTCGTCGTAGAAATCGCTCCGTTCGTCGTCGAGTTCCACCAGCCACTGGGCCACGGCGTACTCGGCGAGGGTCTGGTGGCGGAACTCGACGACCTGGCCGCGCTCCACCGTGTTCAGGAACCCGTCGTCGCACAGTTCCCTGAGCGCCGCCCGGATCCGGCCGGCGCCGGTGCCCGCCGCGCTGCCGGTGCCCGTCGCGCTGCCGGTCAGCCGTGCCGCGGGGACGCGGTCGTGGAAGCGTGAGCGGGTGCGGGAGGCGTGCCAGAGGAAGGCCGCCATACGGCGGCAGAGCGTCTCCTTGTCCTCGATCCGCTGGTCCGACGCGTCCGCGGACCCGGTGAGCCGGGTGCGCGAGACCTTCTCCTCCCAGTACCTCGCGTACAGGCCGCTGGTGGTCAGGTCCTGCGGGACGTGCCCGCCGGTCTCCCCGAAGACCTCGCACACCATGGCGAGGAGGAGCGGGCTGCTGAGCAGCCGCCGCAGCCGGACGTGCGCGCCGCCGGCGGACAGCGCGACGAGACGCCCGCCGAACTCCTCCTCGCCGACGGCCGGGGGGATGCCGCGGTCGGTGAGGAACTGCCGGGTGAAGTCGACGATCTCGTCCTCGTCGAGGGCGGGCACGTCCTTGAGGACGGCCATCCGCCCGTTGCCCTGGACGGCCGGGATCAGACCGCTCGCGTGGTCCTCGTAGTCCCGTGGACGGCAGGTGAGCACCACGGTGATGCCGATGTCGACGAGTTCGGAGAGGTACGAGCCCAGCGGCTTGCTCCAGCGCGGCGACAGCAGCAGGTCGAGCGTGTCCAGGAGGAGCACGGGGCGCTCGCCCGCGTACTGCTGGACGGCCGCCGTGAGCAGCCCCGACCCGGCCGCCGCTCCGAAGGCGTGGTCGAGGAGGGCGGTGGGGGACACGGCAGGCAGCGGCTCGCCGGGGCGGGGCGCGGGCGGGGCCGGTGACGCGTCGGGGAGGACGACCTGGTCGCAGCGGACGAGGACGGCGGGGGCCGGCGGGGGGCCGAGCGCACTGCCCGGCCCCTCGCCGGCGTGGTCGTTGCCGTCGCTGCGGCTGTCGCTGCGGCCGTCGCTGTCGCACAGGAGCTGGAACAGGTGGCCGAGCAGGACGGTCTTGCCGGATCCGGCTTCCGCGACGACCGACAGCAGGCCGCCCGCACCGGAGGCGCGCATGTCCTGGACGATCGGCAGCAGTACGTCGGTGGCGTACGACCGCGCGAGGAGCGGTACCCGCTGCGGGGCGAACTGTTCGCGGAGGGCCGTCTGCTCGGAGCGGAACCGGCGTTCGGGCGCGCCCCAGTCCGGGCCGCCGGGACGGATGCCGGGGATCGTGGTCACGCGGCGGACACCTCGGTGGTCTCGGCGACCGCCGCCGTCTCCTGGACGGCGTGCGCGAGCGCCTGCGCGCCGGGCAGCGGCGTGTTCAACAGGGCCGCACACAGCGGGAGCTGGGCGTGCAGGCCGGCCAGCGACGCCTGGACCTCGGTGCGGTAGGCGCTCTCCCAGCGCATCTGGTTCAGCCCCGGCGAGTACGCGTCGGCCGCGGCCTGGCGCAGCACGGCGCGCAGCCGGCCGAGTTGATTGCGCTTCTCCAGAACGGCGACCTGGCGATTGGCGTGCTCGGCGAGGCGGTTCGCCTGCGCGGCGAGGAGGTTCGCCCGCTCGGCGACCTGCACGGCCTCTTCTGCCCGCCGCACAGCCTGCCGGGCGGAACGCGCCTGCAACCAGGCGAACACCGCGGCGACGGCCGCCACCGCCAGACTGCCCACCGCGACCAGTTCTTCGCCGTCCACCGCCCGCGCACCCTTCCCCCGTACGGACCACCGCGCCTCACGCGCACCTACCAGGCCGCAGGGTACCCGTGCGCGACCCCGCGGTGCCCGCCCCCCTCCACGGACGCCCGGCTCGGCCGATAAGGGCCGTTGGGCCCCGTCGTGGGGCCGGTGCGGGGGCCGTTCGGCCCTGTCCGGGCAGGGGGTGCCGGCGGTGATCATGTGGCGGCGGCCGGGAGGCGCCGCGCTGTCCCCCGCACCTGAGGCGCCTCCCGGTCCGTGAGCGACATGAGCGGATGGGGAGGACGTCGTCCGATGGACGAAGCGCAACTGGACCAGGCGAAGCACACGGACGGGGCGCCGACGCGCCCCACGCTCCGCGAGGAGGCCGGCCCGGCCGTGCGGGCGGCGGACCGGCCGTCGTGGGCGGCGGACCGGCCGTCGTGGGTGGAGTGGCTGACGACCACCGATCACAAGAAGATCGGGACGCTGTACCTGGTCACCGCGTTCGTGTTCTTCATCGTCGGCGGCGTGATGGCCCTGATGATGCGTGCCGAACTCGCCCGGCCCGGCTTGCAGATCATGTCGAACGAGCAGTTCAACCAGGCGTTCACGATGCACGGCTCGATCATGCTGCTGATGTTCGCCATGCCGCTGTTCACCGGCTTCGCCAACTGGATCATGCCGTTGCAGATCGGCGCCCCGGACGTCGCCTTCCCCCGGCTGAACATGCTCGCCTACTGGCTCTTCCTGTTCGGCTCGTCGATCGCCGCGGCCGGGTTCCTCACCCCGGGCGGCGCCGCCGACTTCGGCTGGTTCCTGTACGCCCCGCTCTCCGACGCCGTCCACTCACCGGGCCTCGGCGCCGACCTGTGGATCATGGGCGTCGCGCTCTCCGGCTTCGGCTCGATCCTGGGCGCGGTCAACTTCATCACCACCATCGTCTGCATGCGCGCCCCCGGCATGACCATGTTCCGCATGCCGATCTTCACCTGGAACGTCCTGCTGACCGCGCTGCTGATCCTGATCGTCTTCCCGGTCCTGGCGGCGGCCCTGTTCGCGCTGGAGTGCGACCGCACGTTCGGCAGCCATGTCTTCGACGCGGCCAACGGCGGGGCACTGCTGTGGCAGCACCTGTTCTGGTTCTTCGGCCATCCCGAGGTGTACATCCTGGCCCTGCCGTTCTTCGGCATCGTCTCCGAGGTCATCCCGGTCTTCGCCCGCAATCCGATGTTCGGCTACATGGGCCTGGTCGCCGCGACGATCGCGATCGCCGGCCTCAGCGTGACGGTATGGGCGCACCACATGTACGTGACGGGCGGTGTGCTGCTGCCGTTCTTCGCCTTCATGACGTTCCTGATCGCGGTGCCGACCGGGGTGAAGTTCTTCAACTGGATCGGCACGATGTGGAAGGGCAGTCTCTCCTTCGAGACGCCGATGCTGTGGACCGCCGGCTTCCTCGTCACGTTCGTCTTCGGCGGTCTGACCGGCGTCATCCTGGCCTCGCCGCCGATGGACTTCCACCTCTCCGACTCGTACTTCGTCGTGGCCCACTTCCACTACACGGTGTTCGGCACGGTCGTGTACGCGATGTTCGCCGGCTTCCACTTCTGGTGGCCGAAGCTCACCGGCAGGATGCTCGACGAACGCCTGGGGAAGATCACGTTCTGGACGCTCACGGTCGGCTTCCACCTCACCTTCCTGGTCCAGCACTGGCTCGGCGCCGAGGGCATGCCGCGCCGCTACGCCGACTATCTGGCCGCCGACGGCTTCACCGCCCTCAACACCCTGTCCACCATCGGCTCGTTCCTGCTCGGCCTGTCGATCCTGCCGTTCCTCTACAACGTGTGGAGGACCGCGAAGTACGGCACGCCGGTCACCGTCGACGACCCCTGGGGCTACGGCCGCTCCCTGGAGTGGGCGACCTCCTGCCCGCCGCCGCGCCACAACTTCACCTCGCTGCCGCGCATCCGCTCCGAGTCCCCGGCCTTCGACCTGCACCACCCGGAGATCGCCGCGGCCGAGACGGCGGGGTGAGCCGTGGCGCACCCCCTCCTGGCCCTGGCCGCCGCGCTGGCGACCGCTTCCGGCTGCGTCTGGTACCTGCCCGCCCTCGCGGAGGTGCGCGCGGGAGCCGACCGGCCGGACTCCCTGCGCAGCTCGGCGGCGGCCTGCCTGAGCGGCTGGACCACGCTCGCCGGCATCGCCGTACTGCTCCTCGTCGCCGACCCGTGGTGGCTGCCCGGCGCCGTGGCCGGGGCGGGCGCGGCCCTCACGGCCGCTCTTCGGACCCGCGCCGCCGTGCAGCGCCGCCGGGAGATCCGGGAGGCCGTCCGTGACCGGGCCGCGTTGGAGCAGGGCCCGCCGCCGGCCGGCCCCGAACCCTCCCGGCACCTCTTCGCCGCCCTCGTGGGGGCCGGCCTCGCCGCCTCGGCGGCCTCGGCGGTCCTCCTGACGGCCGCCGGCCCCGGGGCGAGCCCGGGATGGGTGACGCTCGTGGTGCCCGCCACGACGACGGGACTGTTCCTCACCCTCGCGATCGGCTGGGCCGGAGTGGTCCGCCGGGCCGGGGAGGGCCACCCCAGGCGATGACGCACGGAGGCGGGCGGCACGCCGGGCCCGGTCGGTCGACCGTCACCGACCGGGCCCGGCGTGCCGCCTCCGGACCCACGACGGCGAACGTCCACCGCGCTGCCGCCGCCGTCCCGACGGCCGCCCGCTCCGGCGCGTCGGTGTCGGCGGCCCCTTCCTGCGTCCGGGGCCGGGCGGGCGGCCGCGGTGGCGCCGGTACGGCGGCGCATCACGTCCTCGGGACGCTGCGGAACAGGAATCCGCGCGGGCGGTAGGGCCGACCGGCCCTGGCCCCAGGGCCAGGGATCACGCAGGATCGGTGACAGGCAAGCCGACAGGCAAGCCGCCAGGCAAGCAAGGACCGGTCGTGCTCGGTGGGCCGGACCCGGTGCGGGAATCGGACAGCGCGGAACGCGGAACTCGGACAGCGCGGAACGCGGAACAAGGAGCATGCGATGGCGGACGGTGAGCGGCCCGGACCCGACCACCCGATCCGGGTCTTTCTGCTGGACGACCACGAGGTGGTACGGCGTGGCGTGCACGACCTGCTGGACGACGAGCCGGACATCACGGTCGTCGGGGAGGCGGGCACGGTCGAGCAGGCCCTCGTCCGCGTCCCGGCGCTGCGCCCCCGGGTGGCGGTGCTGGACGTGCGTCTGCCGGACGGCGACGGGGTGACCGTGTGCCGCGAGCTGCGCTCACGCATGCCGGAGCTGGCCTGTCTGATGCTGACCTCGTTCGACGACGAGGAGGCCCTGCTGGACTCGATCATGGCGGGGGCGTCCGGCTACGTGCTCAAGCAGATCCGGGGCTCCGACCTGGTGTCGGCCGTGCGCACGGTGGCCGCCGGCCAGTCCCTGCTCGACCCCAGCGCCACCGCCAGGCTGATGGCCCGCCTGCGCCAGGGCCAGGAGCCGGAACCCGAGCCCGACGCCCTGCCCGGCCTGACCGCGCGGGAGCGGGAGATCCTGGCTCTGATCGGCGAGGGACTGACCAACCGCCAGATCGGCCGCCGGCTCTACCTCGCGGAGAAGACGGTGAAGAACCACATCTCCCGGCTGCTGGCCAAGCTCGGGGTGGAGCGGCGCGTCCAGGCCGCCGTGATCGCCACCCAGGCCCAGGACCGGTCCAGGCACCAAGGCCACTGACGCCACGCCGCCACACGGCGCCCTGCCCCGCTCCTGCGCCCCGCCCCACCCCGCTCCTGCGCCCCGCCCCGCCCCGCTCCTGCGCCCCGCCTCGGGCTCGCTCCCGGCTCCCTCGGGCTCGCCGCCGCCTCCAGGGCGAGCCACGGTCGCCGGTGCGGGCACGTCCCGCAGAACACGGCGACGCGTCGTCGCCGCCCGCGCCGTGGGGCCGGTGAGGGTGTGCCAGGGCTTGCCGCGTTCGGTGTCGATGACGAACGGCGAGTACCGGCGGCCGCCCGTCTCCGAGCCCGACCACCCGTAGGAGGCCATCACGGCGCGGGGCTGCGTGAGGGTGTCGGCGAAGGCGATGCGCTCCGCCTCGCGCTCGGCCGCGCGCCCGACCAGGTCCTCACAGCCGGTCTGCCGCTCCGGCCCGCGGGCGTGGCCGCCCGTTGGGCCGCCGCCGACCCCGTCCTACTGCTGCGCGGCACGCTCTTCTCGGCCCCGGTCGCCGGATGAGGCCCTTTGGCCCCCGGTCTGGGGCCGGCCAACCCTCCCCCGAGGGTGGAGACACGGCGCAGGGTGGACGGAGCGGAGAAGAAGCCTGGTGGAGGAGCCGTGATGCGGACCCGGGAAGTCGACGCCACAGCCGTTCAGGCCCTGCTGGCCGCGGCGGTGGCGGCGCCGTCGATCCACAACAGCCAGCCCTGGCGGTTCGGCCTGGATCCGGAGAGCCGGTCGATCGAGGTCCGGCTCGACCGGCGGCGGCAGCTGCCGATGGCCGATCCCCATCTGCGCGCCCAGCACCTGTCGGTGGGAGCGGCCGTCTTCAACCTCCGGGTGGCCGCCGCGCACCTGGGCTGGCGTCCCGTCGTCCGGCTGCTGCCCACCACCGGCGATCCGGACCTGCTGGCCACGGTGCGACTGGCCCCGCCCACCGCGGACGTGCGGCTGCCCCTGGGCGAGCTGTACGAGACGATCGAGCGACGCCACACGAGCCGGATGCCGTTCACCGGGCGCCCGGTGCCCGACCCGGTCGTGACGGAGATGACGGGTTCGGCCCGGGCCGAGGGCGCCCACCTGGACGTGCCCGACATCCCGGGGACCCGGCGCCTGCTGCGTCTGACCCAGGCGGCGGAAGCGCGCAACGCCGTCCATCCGGCCCGCGTGACCGAGGCACGCACCTGGCTCACCGCTCCCGGAACGGACGCCCCCTACGGCATCCCCCTCACGGCCCTGGGCCCCCGGGACGCGTCCGGACGGATGCCGGTAAGGGACTTCACGGGCCGACTGCCCGTCCCCCAGCTGCCCGCCCTGCGGTTCGAACGCCACGCCCAGGTGGCGCTGCTGTGGACGTCTCACGACCGGCGGGAGGACTGGCTGCGGGCAGGTCAGGCGCTGGAGCACCTGTTGCTCACGGCGACCCGGCGCGGAGTGCGCACCTCCATGCTCCACCAGGCGATGGAGTGGCCGGACCTGCGGGCGGCGATGGCCGGATCGAGGCGGGGGTGCTGCCCGCAGTTGCTGATCCGCTTCGGGCACGGCCCGGAGGGCGTCCGCACACCCCGCGCGTCAGCGGAAGACGTACCGGCTCCCGCCACGCTGCCGGAGCCGGCCGTCCCCTCCTCGTGGAGCGCTGCGCGGGCCGAGCCGACGGGCTGACTCCGTACCGTCGGCCGGCACCACAGACTCAGCGCTCCGCACCCCGGGGGCCCGGCGGCCGGCGCCGGCACCCGCCCGCGGGCCGGTCGCCGGTCGGCTGCCGGCCCCCGCGCCTCACCGCGTGCCGCGCGCCCGCCTCAGTTCGCGGCCGGTGACCATCTCGGACTCGATCCGTACGAACACCGTGCCGTGCAGGGGCATCCAGGACGTGGGTCCGGCCTGTGACAGCCGTTCCTGCTCGGCGGGATCGGTCACCACGGTGGCCCGTCCGGTGACGACCACGCTCCAGCCGGACCGGGTCGCCGCGTCGAACTCGTCCGCCTCGAAGGCGACCACGACGCCGTCCACGGCACGGACGAGGTCGGAGCCGGGTGAGGTGCTCAGCAGGACGGAGGCGTCCGTGTCCAGGGAGAAGTTGACGGGAAGGACCGCGGGCAGTGCCTGCCGGGTGTAGACCACGCGGCCGACCGGCACCTCGGCGAGCAGGCGCAGGCACTCCTGTCGGTCGAGTGGACCGAAGGCGTCGTTCTGGAACATCGGTCCAGCGTCCCAGCGGCCGGGGTGAGGGGGTAGGGCCGACCGGCCCTACCCCCTCACCCCGCGCGGACGGCGGACGGCGGCCGCCGCCGACCGGCGGGCGACCGAGGGTCCGCGACGCGGCTCGACCAGGCGGATCATGCCGGGTTTCGCGGGGGCTGGCATGATCCGCCGGAGGGTCCTTAGACTCGCCGGATGACCTTGGAATGGAGACATGTCATCGTCCACTCGGCTGATCCGGTGGCCTTGGGACAGTGGTGGGCCGAGGCCCTCGGCTGGGTGGTGGTGCACTCCTCCGACGTGGAGTTCGCGATCCGCCCGGCGCCGGACCGACTGCCGGGGCTGGAGTTCGTCCGGCTCGACGAGCCCAAGAAGGCCAAGAGCCGACTGCACCTCGACTTCGTTCCCGACGACCAGGACGCCGAGGTGGCTCGCCTGGTGGCTCTCGGCGCGCAGCATGTCGACATCGGCCAGGGCGATCAGTCGTGGGTCGTCCTGGCCGACCCCGAAGGCAACGAGTTCTGCCTCCTCGGCCGACGACCTCAGTGAGCCTGCCGCCTCGGTGAGCCTGCCGCCTCGGTGAGCCTGCCGCCTCGGTGAGGTGGCCGCAGGCGCAGATCACGGCGGCCGGTGATCAGTTGTCGGCGTACTGATCGCGGCCGTCTCCTATGGCTCGCCGTGGAAGAAGCCGGATCTCAGGTCCTCGATGGTGGCGTCGAGTGGATGCCCACTGACGATGAGCGGCCCGCTCCAGGGCGCGCTGAGTGCGAAGAGCAACGCCAGGCTCAGCCCGACCACACTCGCCACACCCACGATGAGCAGCGACGTCCGCAGGCTGCTGCGGAAGACCAGCGCGCCGGAGTTCACGATCAAGGCCAGTCCGCTGACCACGAGCGTGACGACGTAGAGCGCGGGGACATCGCGCGAGGCGGCCGCGACGCGGGCGCGACGACTACTGGTGACACCGTCCAGGGAGACCACCAGCTCCGTGCCGGTCGTGGTTCCCACCTCGGGCCGGGCCGCCTCGGCGCGCACGGTCCGCTCCAGCCGTGCGATCGCGCGAGCGGTGGCCGGGTCGGCGCCGGACGACGCCGCCGCACCCTCCCACTCCTCGGCACGCGTGGTCTTCAAGTAGTCCAGCAGTGCCGCGTGGATCGGCTCCGACCGGACCCGCGGACTTGTCGCCGCCCATGCCAGACGGGAGGCCGAGGCCGCCTCGTCGCTCACCAACGCCTCGGCCGCGCGCAGGTAGCCGGCCTCGCTGGCCAGTGAGAGTGCCGCGAAGATCGCGAAGGCGGCGCCGAGTGTCGGCATCAGGGGCGTGGCGATCTGCGGCACCCGATCCCGTTCCTCGACCGGTACGAGGGCCCGGACGCCGATCCGCGCCACGGCCGCGACCAGCAAGGCAAGGAGGAGTCCGCCCACCACCAGCACCGCCGCCGGCAGCGAGGTCAACCAGTTCACCACATCACCTACAGCGCGTTCCCGCGAGCGCCCGACGGCGGAGGCACACCGGCCGCCGCGACCTGGAGCTGCTCATCGATCACCTTCCGTGAAGGCTCATGATCGCAGTGTCGTAGCCGCTTCGACGCTCGCGACGCCCGGCACGGCGTCCCTTTTCGTTGGCCGAGCAGCCGATTTCGTTGGCCGAACAGCCGAATACGGCCCCCTACGAGGCTGTACCGGCCGAGCACCGACGACGTTCCCTGCCCGTAGGCGGTCGGCGCCGATGTCGTTCCCGGCCGCTAGGCGGTCGGCGCCGCCGATGTCGTTCCCGGCCGGAAGGCGGCTGCCGCGTCACGTCGGAACGACGCCGACGTCCGTCGTGAAGCCGGGCTCGGGCTGTCGGCCGTGCGGAAGGGGCACCGTCCACTCCGCGACGGTGCCGGCGGGCGCGTTCGGCCGGAGGGCGAAGCTGCCGCCGAGGTCGGTGGCGCGTCGGCGGCAGTTGTCGAGGCCGCTGCGGCGGGTGACCGCGGGGTCGACACCGGTTCCGTCGTCCGCGACGCGCAGCCGGAGCCGACTGCCGTCGGTCGCGGCGGTCACCTCGATCCCGGTGGCGTGCGCGTGCCGGGCGGCGTTCGACAGGGTCTCGCGCAACACCGCCAGCAGGTGCTCGCCGTGCTCGGCGGGTACGACGGTGTCCAGCAGGCCTGTCATCCGCAGGGCGGGGGCGAAGCCCAGCGCGCCCGCGGCCCGGTCGGTCTCGGCCAGCAGCCTCGCCCGCAGCTCGCCCCGCCTTCCGGGACGGTCCCGCTCGCGCAGCGCGTAGATCGTGCCGCGCACCGTCTTGATCGTGTCGTCGAGGTCGTCGACCACCCGCTGGACACGCTCGGCCACCTCGGGCCGGTCGGCGATCCGGCCGAGGACCGAGTTGAGGGTCAGCCCGGACGCGAACAGCCGCTGGATGGCCAGGTCGTGCAGGTCACGGGCGATACGGTCGCGGTCGGAGAGGACCATGAGCTGCTCGGCCTCGCGCCGGTGCTCGGCGATCTCCAGGGCGAGCGCGGCCTGATCGGCGAATCCGCTGATCATGGCCATGGTGGCGTCGGAGAACTCCTGCCGGCCGGGCAGCCCGGCGACCTGGAGCACTCCGCGGGCGTGCTCGTGGCCGCCCAGCGGAAGCAGGAACCCCGGCCCCAGGTCGATCTGTCCCGCCGAGCCGCCGCCGTCCTGCGGCTCCTCCGACAGGGCGCCGCTGGCGATCCGCTCGTTGGAGCGGTAGACCTGCGCGGCCAGCGTGGCGGGCGGCAGCACCAGCCCGCGCACCCGCTCGGAGCCCTCCCCGTCGGCCGCCTCGATCACGAGATCGTCGTCACCGCCGTCCAGGGGCACCGCCACGGTCACCAGATCGGCCCCGGCCAGGGCCCGTACGGTGGCGGCGACCTGGTGCAGCACCTGGCCCGGATCGGTGCCCGAGAGCAGACTGCGGGTCAGGTCGCTGCTCGCCGCCAGCCACTGCTCCCGGCGCCGAGAGTCCTCGTACAGACGGGCGTTGTCGATGGCCACGCCGGCCGCGGCGGCGAGCGTGCGCAGCACCGCCTCGTCCTCGTCGTCGAACTGCGCCCCGCCGCGCTTGTCGGTCAGGTACAGGTTGCCGAAGACACGGTCGCGCACGCGCACCGGTGTTCCCAGGAACGTGGTCATCGGCGGATGACCCTCGGGGAAGCCCACCGAGGCGGGGTGCGTACCGAGGTCGGCGAGGCGCAGCGGCTGCGGCTCCCTGATCAGCAGCCCGAGGATGCCGTGGCCCTCGGGGTAGGGGCCGATCGCCCCGATCGTCCCCTCGTCCATGCCGACCACGATGAACTGCTTGATCCGCCCTTCGTCGCCCAGCACCCCCAGCGCCCCGTACTCGGCGTCGACCAGGGCCACCGCGGACTCGGTGATCCGTCGCAGCACCACGTCGAGGTCCAGGTCGGAGCCGATGGTGAGGACCGCGTCCAGCAGCGTGTGCACCCGGTCCCGGGTCGCGCGCACCTGCGCCACCTGCGCCTGGAGGCCCTCCAGCAGCTCGTCCAGGCGCAGCTGGGGCGCCGTCGGACCGTCCTTGCGCCCCGCTGCCGGACTCTCCGCCATCCCCGCTCCCTCCGGGAGGACACCAGCGGTGGCACCCTCGCCCGTCGTGCCCGGACGGCCCTGTGGCGCGCGCGCCCGTGCGCGAGGCACTGCCGTCCCGGCAGCGCAGATCCTATTGCTCGGCGGTTCCCGTGACCGAGCCGGTCCCCGGGGCCCCGGTGCAGCAAGGCGGCCACCCTCGGCCCGTACGGACCCTCGGCCCGTACGGACCCTCGGTCCCCGTTACTCGGATCCCGCCGTGACGGTGTCGGTGACCACCGGTTGCAGCAGCCGCTTCGGGCGCAACAGCGCCCGGCTGACCGGGTCCGCCGGGTCGGGGTCGAGCCCGGGGCCCGGCAGCATCTCGACGTCCGCCACGGCCACGACGGTCGCGCAGACGGGGCATTCGCCGTACGGGCCGAGTTCGGTGCCGCAGTCGGCGTGCCGGAAGATCCGCAGGGGTACGAGGTCGTAGTTGTCGCGCCCCCACGTCGACAGTGCGCGCAGGGCGGGCCACAGGGCGGTGCCGCGGTCGGTGACGACGTACTCGTCCCTGGGGGGCGACTCCTGGTAGCGGCGCTTGTCGAGGATTCCCTCGGCGGTGAGCGTCTGGAGGCGGTTGGCCAGGACGGCGCGCGGGATGCCGAGGTGGACGAGGAAGTCGTTGTAGCGCCGGACGCCGTAGAGCGCGTCGCGCACCACCAGCAGCGTCCACCGTTCGCCGACGACCTCCAGCGCGCGGGCGATCGAGCACTCCTGCTTCGCGTAGTCCTTGCCCAGTGTCATGCCGTCCACTGTAACCAATTTCCCCGCGTCGATTCAGTGACTGAACCTAGGGTGCTAGCCTGAAGTCCTCGTCAGTTCAGTCAGTGAACTGACCTGCCCAGTCAGGCGTTCCTCGATCGTGTCCGCGGTCCAGCCGCGGCCCGGAAGGACGGACACCCGTGAACGACACCGCAACCGGCACCGACGTCGAGGGGAAGACGGGGAGCGGCTCCTCCCTCGCTCCCGGCGGCACCGCCGCACCGAAGGGGGACCGGTCCCGCCCCGACGCGCCCCCGCGCCCCGGTCTCACCCTCGCCCTGACCAGTGCCGCCACCGCGGTGGCCCTGATGACGTACACCGCGCCGACGGTCACGCTCCCCGAGACCGCCGCCGACCTGCACACCCCGCTGTCCGCGCAGGCATGGCTGCTGAACGGCACCCCGCTGGGCCTGGCCGCCCTGCTGCTGGTCGCGGGGAGCCTCGCCGACGACCACGGCCGCCGCCGGGTCTTCGTCTCCGGCACCTTCGTCCTCGGCCTCACCACCGCCCTCGGCGGATGCGCGACGTCGACCTGGCTGTTCACCCTCGCCCGCATCGCCCAGGGCGCGGCGAGCGCGGCGCTCCTCGCCAGCGGCCTGGGCCTGATCGTCCACGCCTTCCCCGCCCCGCGCGCACGGATGCACGCCACCGGAGTGTGGGGCGCCTCCGTCAGCGCCGGCGGCGCGGTGGGCCCGCTGCTCTCCGGGGCGATGCCCTCCTGGCGCCTGTCGTACGGCGTCCTGGGCGTCGTCGCGCTGATCGTGGCCGTCCTCGGGGTGCGCGGCCTCGCGGAGTCGCGCTCCCCGCGTGCCGGGCGGCCGGATCTCGCCGGTGCCGTGGCCTTCGGAGCGGCGCTGATCGCGCTGGTGGCGGCGCTCACCCTGGGGCGGGACGGCTGGCTGCGGACCCCCGTCGTCCTGCTGCTGGCGGCGGCGGTCGGGCTGACGGCCGTGTTCGCGCTGGTGGAGCGCCGCGCCGCGACCCCGATGATCGACCTCACCCTGCTGCGCCGCCCGCTCTTCCTGGCCTCCTCCGCGGGTGGTCTGTTCACCGGGCTCGCGGTGATCGGCCTGTTCAGCTTCCTGCCGACGCTGATCCAGCAGGCGACGGGGACGTCACCGATGGGCACGGCATGGCTGTTCCTCCTCTGGTCCGGCGTCTCCTTCGTGACGGCCCTCCTGACCCGCCACCTCGGTGGTCGCGTCTCGCACCGCCACCAGCTGGCGCTCGGCTTCGTCCTGCACGCGGCCGGGGTGCTGGTGATGCTGGGCGCGGTCGGCGCCGGCTCCTGGCCCCGGTTGCTGGCCGGCCTGGTCGTCGCGGGCATGGGGAGCGGCCTGCTGAACGCCGCACTGCCGCTGCTCGCCGTGGAGTCGGTGCCGATGGCCCGGGCCGCGATGGGCTCGGGTGCGCAGCAGACCTTCCGCTACATCGGTTCGTGCGCCGGGGTGGCCCTGACGATCGCGCTCGCCGCGTCGGCCGGGAGCACGGCACGGGGCGCGGACGTGGCGTTGGCGGTGTCGGCGGGACTGGCGCTGTCGGCGGCGGTGGGCGTGGCGGTCCTGCGGGACCGGGGGCACGGCCCGGCGGCGTGAGGGCCGCGCCCCCGCTCGACAACCACCCCGCTGACACGCGCTCCCTGGGCGAAATGAACGACGTTGCACGGGCAAGCGCGGCGCGTGCACCATCCCTGGATGGACGACACACCGAACACGCTGCCGCCCGCCCTGTCCGCGCTGCGGGTCGCGGCGCGAGAGGCCGGCTTCACCATGTCGTGCGAGGAGCGGACCGGCGGCTTGCTGGCCGTGCTCGCGGCCGCCCGGCCGGGCGGCCGCATCCTCGAACTCGGCACCGGTGTGGGCGAAGGCACCGCCTGGCTCCTGAGCGGGATGGACGGATCCTCTCGTCTGGTCACGGTCGAACTCGACCCCGGTGTCCAGGCGTTGGCCCGTCGGCAGCTGGGGTCCGACCCGAGGGTGACCTTCGTGGCCGCGGACGGCGGGGAATGGCTGGAGAGCTACGACGGAGAGCCCTTCGACCTGGTGTTCGCGGACACGTGGCCCGGCAAGTTCACCCACCTCGAACGAGCCCTGGACCTCGTGGCGCCCGGCGGGACCTACCTGATCGACGACCTGCTCCCGCAGCCGGGGTGGCCGGAGGCCCATGAGGCCTCCGTGCGACGGTTGCTGGCCGACCTGGAAGGACGTCACGATTTCCGGTCCGTCCGCCTCGCGTGGTCCAGCGGGCTCGTCATGGCGGTGCGGGGTGCGTCGGGGGCGACGGCCCCGCATGATGCGGCCCACGCCGGAGACCGGCCGGAGGGCTGAGACCTCCTGCCGGACCAGCCGAGAGCCGCCGGATCGGGCCGGTCAGGGCCGGTCCGGTCCGGGCCGGCCGCCGGCCGGGGCGTCGTCGCCTGCGGCACTCCGGCCACGGGCACGACCTGTGGTCGTCCTGGGGTGGACCGTCCCGGGACCGGGACCGGGGCCAGGGTGGAGGGCGGAGGCGGCACTCACGATGTCAGCACAATTGTCAACAATTATGTTGCGGATTATGCTGCTGTCGCAGCCGCCCGGGAGCCGGACGACACGCCGCGCGTGCCGACGACCGGCGTCATGGCCGCACACCAGGCTGTACCGAGCCCGGCAGCCCGACCTCTGTAGCGAGGAGCAGCTTAATGATCATCGACTGTCACGGTCACTTCACCACCGCGCCGGCCGCGCTCGGCGCCTGGCGCGACCGGCAGATCGCCGCGCTCGGCAGTCCCGCGGAGGCTCCCGACCCCGCGGATCTGCGCATCAGCGACGACGATCTGCGGCAGAGCATCGAGCCGAACCAGCTGCGCATGATGGACGAGCGGGGCATCGACGTCACGGTCTTCTCCCCGCGCGCCTCCTTCATGGCCCACCACGTCGGGGACTTCGCGACCTCCTCCCAGTGGGCCTCCCTCTGCAACGAGCTGTGCGCCCGGGTCGCCCGGCTCTACCCCGAGCGTTTCGCCATGGCGGCCATGCTCCCGCAGTCCCCGGGTGTCGACCCGGCCACCTGCATCCCCGAGCTGACCCGGTGCGTCGAGGAGTACGGTGCGGTCGCCGTCAACCTCAACCCCGATCCCTCCGGCGGCCACTGGACGGCGCCCCCGCTGACCGACCGCTCGTGGTACCCCCTGTACGAGAAGCTGGTCGAGTACGACCTCCCGGCCATGGTGCACGTCAGCACGAGCGTCAACCCGGCCTTCCACACCACGGGCGCGCACTACCTCAACGCCGACACCACCGCGTTCATGCAGCTCATCCAGGGCGACCTGTTCGCGGACTTCCCGACCCTGCGCCTCGTGATCCCGCACGGCGGCGGCGCGGTGCCCTACCACTGGGGGCGTTTCCGCGGTCTGGCGATGGCGCTGAAGAAGCCCGAGCTGGAGGAGCACGTCCTGGGCAACGTCTTCTTCGACACCTGCGTGTACCACCAGCCCGGCATCGACCTGCTGCTCGACGTGGTGCCCCGGCGCAACATCCTCTTCGCCTCCGAGATGATCGGCGCCGTCCGGGACATTGACCCGTGCTCGGGCCACCACTTCGACGACACGCGACGCTACGTCGAGGCCGCCGGCCTGTCCACCGCCGAGGTCGCCGAGATCCAGGAGCACAACGTCCGCGCCGTCTATCCGCGCCTGGACGCGCTCCTCAAGCAGCAGGGCCGATGAGCCGATGAGACGAAGCCCGGAGTCCGCCCCCGCCTCGCGGACTCCGGGCGGGCGGCGCGCCCGGGGCGGTGTCCTACGCCGGGAGGAGTGCCAACGCCTCCACCTCCAGCAGCAGTTCGGGCCGGAAGAGGGCGGCCACCTGAACCGCGGTGCTGGCAGGGGGGCGTTCGACGTCGATGTACTGGTCCCGGACCTCCCGCACGGCGGGCAGGAAGGCCACGTCGGTCACGTAGTAGGTGAGTTTGACGACGTTCCCGAAACCGGCGCCCGCCGAGGCGAGGCAGCGGCGGAGATTGTCGAAGACCTGCCGGGCCTGCGCGGCGGGGTCGCCCTCTCCGACCAGTTTTCCGTCGGCGTCGAACGAGACCTGCCCCGACACGGCGATCAGCCGGCCGGTCCCCACGACCACGTGGGTGTAGCCCGTTCCCGGGGCCACGCCGTCCGGTTCGCCGATGTGGGTGAGCAGGGAGCTGTCCTGAGCGGGTTCAGTGGTGGGTTCCATGCCCCGCATTCTGGACCGGGCGCCGCGGTCCCGGACAGGAGGGCCGGGGCGGCGGGGCGCGGAGGGGAACACCGAAGCCCCGACGGTCAGTCCGCAGGCTGACGATCCGCCGGATCGCCGGCGAGGAGTGCCCAGATCTCCAGGTCCTGGCGAACCCCGTTGAAGGGGAAAACCTCTCGGAGGGTGCCCTCGTGGCGCATTCCCAGGCGCTTGGCGACGGCGATGCTCCGGATGTTCGCGGGGGTGACCCGCCATTCCACGCGGGCCATTCCCCGTTCCTTCAGTGCCCAGTCGACGAGGTGGCGGGCCGCACGGGTCACCAGTCCCCTTCCCTCTGCCTCGGGGGAGAGCCAGACGCCGAGTTCGCACACGCCGGACGGGGTGTCGAAGATCCGGAACAGGGCGCCGCCCACCAGTTCTCCGTCCGACCAGATTCCGAATATCCGGCCACCGCCCCTGGCCTGTTCGTCCGCGTACCGCTGGAGGAATTGCCGTGATGATTCGGGGTCGGTGATGGTATGCGCCCAGGGCAGCCAGGGCACCAGGTGGGAGCGCACCCGGTCCACGTAGGTGCAGAATTCCTCCGCCTGCCAGGGCTCTAGCGGGCGCAAGTCCGCGTTTTCGGTCAAGGGATGGCTGAAAAGTGTCATAGTGAACCTCCTGTGGGCTGATTTCTGGATGCTCGGCTGCCGTGCGGAGTCATCGTAGATCAACTGCCTGAAATGCGGGGGGTGATGTCGAGCTATATCGGGAATATGGGCCCCGCGTGATCCTGCGATGCATGGATGTGAAGGCTAAATCCGTTGCGACGGTTTCCGGAAATTCAGCAAGATCAGGAGTCGGGCGAACCGCCTTATCGACATATCTGTTGACTAGGAAGGAACGGCACATGAACACGGCGTTTCTCCAGTGCTTTGCCGCGGTCGTCGTGGCTATATTCGGTGCTTCTTTGTTCGTCATTCCGTCGCAGTCGGGTGCGGGACAGGGCGGATTCGGCGCCGCCGGGACGAAGGTGCTCGCCGACCACGGCTGGGGGCCTTGACGCCGTCATGGCGGACAGCGCCTTGCACACTTCGGTCCTTCGAGGTCCACGAGTCCGATGCGAAGTCCGATGCGGGAATGAGGACGGGCTGTGACGGCAGTTTCCAGCGTGCATGACGTGGTGGCACAACAGGTCGAGGAGCGCAGCGGCGACTGTGCCGTGCGGGATCCGGCAGGAGGGTACGGGCTGTCGTACGGCGAGCTCTGGGAGCGGGCCGGGTGGCTCGCCGCGGAGCTGGCGCGGCGCGGAGTGCGCCGGGGCGATCTGGTCGCGGTCCCCCAGGACCGGTCCGTCGACCTCGTCGTGACCTTCCTCGGCATCCTGCGCTGCGGAGCCGCCTACCTGCCGCTCGACGGGCTCGCCCCGAAGGACCGGCTGGCCGGCATCGTCGCCGAGTCGGGCACCCGCTGGGCCGTTCACTCGCCCCGCCAGGACACGCTCGCCGGACCGGCCGGCCGCTGGGCGGACCTCGCCTCGTGGCTGCCGTCCGGCGTGGAGCCGCTGCCCGTGCCTCCCGCGGACCCGGGACACCCGGTGCCCGATCCGGGGACCGTGGGGGACGACCCCGCGTACGTGTCCTTCACCTCCGGCTCGACGGGCCGGCCCAAGGGCGTCGTGGTCCCGCACCGCGCGGTGCTGCGACTGGCCCTGCGCTCGAAGTTCTGCTCCGTCGCACCCGGCGACCAGGTGGCCAGCGCCGCCAATCCCGCCTTCGACGCCACCACCTTCGAGCTGTGGAACGCCCTCACCGCCGGCGGCACGGTGGTCGTCTTTCCGTCGGCCACCGATCTGCCCCTGGACGACTGGGTCGCGCTGACCCGCGCCGAGCGGATCGACACGATGTTCCTGACCACCTCCCTCTTCCACACCGTGGCCAGGGAACGTCCGGACGCCTTCGGCGCGCTGCGCAACCTCGTGGTCGGGGGCGAGCAACTGGAGATGACGGCCGTGCGCAAGGTGCTGGCGGCCGGACCGCCCGGCCGGCTGGTCAACGGGTACGGGCCGACGGAGACCACGACGTTCGCCGCCTACTTCGACTGCACCGAGGACAGTCTCGCCGGCCTGGAGCGCATCCCCGTCGGACACCCGCTCCAGGACACCACGCTCCACCTGCTCGACCCGGACCTGAACCCGGTCCCGCCCGGTGAGACCGGCGAGCTGTGCGTGGGCGGCCCCGGCGTCGCCCTCGGGTACCTGGGGCGTGAGGAGCTGACGGCCGAGCGGTTCGTCGTCCACCCCGCGACCGGCGAGCGGATCTACCGGACCGGCGACACCGGGCGCCGGCTTCCCGGCGGAGCGGTCGAACTCCTCGGCCGCAGCGACCGTCAGGTGAAACTGCGCGGCTTCCGCATCGAGCTGGAGGAGATCGAGCGGGCCGCCCTGGCCTGCGGGCTGGCCGACTCCGCCTTCGTGGAGAAGATCGGCGAGGGCCCGGCCGCCTCCCTGGTCGGCTTCGTCCTGCCGTCCGCGGACGGACTCGCCGCAGCGAACACGAACACGAACGCGAACACGAACACGAACACGAACGCGAACAAGAACGGGGACGCGGAGGCGGCGACGGGTGCCGGTGCCGCCGCGGCCGCACTGCCCGCTCTGCTGAACGCCCGGCTGGGCCGGACCCTGCCCCGCTACATGCTGCCCGCCCGCTGGCTGGTGCTGGACCGGGTCCCGCTCGGCTCCACCGGCAAGGCCGACCGGGCACGGCTGCTGGAGCTGCTCTCGGCCGAGCCCTCCGCCGCGCCCCCGGGCGGCACCGCCCGCACCACGGGGGCCGCCCCGGCCACGCGGACCGCGGAGCGGGAACTGGTGGCGCCGCTCGGTGACATCTGGCGCGAAGTGCTCGGCGTCGAGCAGGTGCTCCCCGAGCAGAACTTCCTCGACCTGGGCGGGAATTCGATCCTCGCCATGCAGGTGGCGGCCAGGGCCCGGCAGCGGCTCGGCGTACCCGTCGACGGGGGAGCGGTGCTGCTCTGCGACACCCTGGGTGAGCTGGCCGCCCACGTGGCCGAGGCCTGTGCGGCCGGCGGCCCCGCGGCCGGGTCCGAACCGGCCGGCGCGCTGCGGGGCGGGGTGGCGCCGTGACGGCCGGAGCCGGTGCGCGGAGCGCCACGGCGCGGCTCGCACCGCGGCTGTTCCCGCTGTCCTTCGCGCAGGAACGGCTGTGGTTCGTGGATGCCGCCGCCCCGGGCAACGCCACGTACAACGTGCCGCTGCTGTTCCGCTCCCACCAGCCTCTGGACGCCGTGGCGCTGGCCCGTGCCCTGGAAGCGGTCACGACGCGGCACGCACCGCTGCGGACCGTCTTCCGGCTGGCCGACGGCCGGCCCGTGCAGAGGGTGCTGGAGCCGCGTCCCGTCGAGGTCGAGGTCATCGACGTCGCAGACGCGGCGGACGCGGACGAACGTGTGCGGGCGGAGGCCGTCGCCCGCGGCCGACTGCCCTTCGACCTGGCCGGGGGACCGCTGCTGCGGTGCACGGTGTGGCGGGGTCTGCCGGAGGGCGGGGACGCCGTACTGCTGACGATCCATCACATCGCGGTGGACGGCTGGTCCCTCGCTCCTCTGTTCGACGACCTGGCGGCCGCGTACGAGGCGGCTCTGGACGGTCGCGACACCGCCCTGCCCGCCCTGTCGGCCGCCTACCCGGACTTCGCCGCGCACGAGCGCGCCACCGAGGACGACCCCGCCTTCCGGCAGCGCGTCGAGGACCGGGCCGCCGAGCTGGTGGGCATCCCCGCCGGACTGGAGCTGGCCGGACGCGCGCCGCGCGACGCCGCCCCGGACGGCTCCCGTCCCGGCCGGCAGGTCACCCGTCCCGTGGGGGAGAAGGTCCGCGAGGGCGTGGCGCAGCTGGCGCGCTCGCTCCGGGTGACTCCGTACGTGGTGCTGGCCGCGGCGTTCCAGACGGTGCTGCACCGGTGGTCGGGCCGGAGCGAGTTCCTGCTCGCGACGATGACCGCCAACCGGACGCACGCCGACCTGGAGCAGGCGGTGGGGTTCTTCGTCAACACCGTGCCGCTGCGCTGCCGGGTCGATCCGGAGGCGTCCTTCGCCGAGCTGTGCACCGCAGCGCGGCGTGCGGCGTTCCGTCAGCTGACGCACCAGAACGTTCCCTTCGACCGGCTCACCGCGGCCGCCACGGCGGCGCTCGGACAGGGCCGGCGGCCCCTGGTCGACATCGGGTTCGTCTACCAGAACATGTCCGCGCCGAAGTCGACGCGCACCAGGTGGACGCCGCCCGAGGTGCTGCACACCGGCACCGCCAAGTTCGATCTGCTGCTGATCGTCGACGAGGCCGAGGACGGGCTCGCCCTCACGGTCGAGTACGACACCGACCGCTATCCCGCGCGGACGGCCGAGGCCGTCGCGGACGGCGTGGCGGCGCTCCTGGAGCGGGTCGTCGAAGACCCCTCGGCAGCCTTGCGGGAGCTGCCCGCGCTGCCCGGTCAGCCGTCCGCCGAGGAGCTGCCCGCGCCGCCGGCCGCCGGCCTCGACGCCGCCGCGCGGTCCGGTAACCGTACGGCACAGCCCGGGGCGGCCCAGTCCGCCGGGGGCTCCGGGCTCACGGAGGGCGAGCGCCGTGCGGTGGGCTCCGGGCCGACGGAGGGCGAGCGCCGTGCGGCGGGCTCCGGGCTCACGGAGGCCGAGCGCCGTGCGGCCGGGCTCTTCGCCGCCGCACTGGCCGGCCCCGGTTCCGTCCTCGACCCGGCCGGGCTGCCGCCCGACACGAACTTCTTCATGCTCGGCGGCCACTCGCTGCTCGCCGTGACGATGCTCGCGGACGCCCAGCGCCGGTACGGCGCCGCCCTCTCGCCCCGGGACTTCCTCGCCGAACCCACGGTCGCGGGCCTCGGCCGGCTGCTCGCCGCCGGGACGACGGGGGAGCGCCGAGGCGCCCCGTCCGACGCCGGCCGGCCGCAGGCCGTCGCGGTCCCCGACGAGCGGCAGCACCCGGCATCCCCCATCCAGCAGCGGTTCTGGTTCCTGGACCGGCTGCCCTCGCTGCGGGCGGCGTACCTCATCCCGACCGTCGTGGAGTACACCGGCGCGGTGGACCGGGACGCGCTGCGCGGCGCGGTGGACGTGGTGCTCGCCCGGCACCCCTCACTGCGGTCCCGGTTCTTCCTCGACCGCCGCAAGCGGCAGGTGTGCTACAGCACCGACGGCACACCCGCGGTCACGCCCGTCACGGACGCCTCCGACTGGAACGCCGCACGGCTGCGCGAGCACCTGTCCCGCCTGTGCTGGGCGCCGATGGACCTGGCGCTGGGCACCCTCGCCCGGGCGGAGATCGTGATCGCCGGGGAGCGCACCCTGCTGGTGCTCGTCGTGCACCACATCGTCGCCGACGGCTGGTCGCGCGACCTGCTGACGGCCGAGATCACCGAGGTGTACCGGGCCGCCACCACCGGGCGCGAGCCGGAGCTGCGCGATCCCGTGCACCCCTCGCTGCTCACCGACGGTGACGGCGACGGCCCCGGCGCCGCGGACGTGGCCGCGCAGACGGCGGCGCTGCTGGAGCACCTGCGCGGCGCTCCGGTGGACGTCGAGCTGCCGCACGACCGGCCGCGCGGCGAACTCCAGACCACCGACGCGGGCCTGTGCACCACCCGGCTCGGCGGTGACGTGGCCGCCGGGCTGCGCGCGGTGACCGGCGCCGCCCTCGGGTGCACGATGTTCATGACGAGCGCCGCGCTGCTCGCGGTGACCCTCGCCCGGCGCGGCGACCAGCGGGACTTCCTCTTCGCCTTCCCCTGGGCCGGCCGGGAGACCAGCGGCAGCGCCGACGCCGTGGGCATGCTCGTCAACACCCTGGTGCTCCGTGTCGACCTGCGCCGGACCACCACCTGGGCCGGTCTGCTGGCCCAGGTCAGGGAGAGCTGCGTGGTCTCCTACCGCAACGCCCATGTCGCGCTGGACGCGCTCGCCGCCGAGCTGCACCCCGACCGCGACCTGAGCCGTCCGGCCCTCACACCGGTCTACCTCACCTTCCAGGGCAGCGCACCGGTACCGGACGAGCTCGCCCCCGGCGTCACCGGCCGTCATCTGCCGCTCGACCCGCTGCACCTGAAGTACGAACTCGAACTCGTGGTGACGGAACACGGGGCGCGGGACATGGAACTGGCCTTCTCCTACACCACCGGCCTGTTCGGCGAGGACACCGTGCGCGGGCTGCTCGCCGAGCTGGCGGTGGCCGCCGCGGACCTGGTCGCCGACCCGGATTCGCATCCACTCAAGAGGAGCTTGTCGTGAACGACGCCACGGCCGCACAGGCACCGGCCCCGAATCAGACGGAACTTCTCCTCAAGGTCCGGCAGGCCTGGGCCGACGTGCTCGACCTGGACAGCGCGGACCAGGTGCCCGTCGACGTCAACTTCCTCGAAGCGGGCGGCAGTTCGCTGCTGCTGATCATGCTCTGGGAGGAGCTCCACCCGCTCGCCTCCCACGCCCTGAAGGTGTCCGACCTCTTCCAGCACAGCACCGTCCAGGCCCAGGTCTCCCTGCTGGCCGGCACCGACGAGGCCGGTCAGGAGCCCGGCACCCGGCTGGGCGCACCCAACCGCGAAGGGCTGCTGAGCCGGGCGCGACGAAGCCAGCTCGTCTCCGAGTGACGGCGAACGGAACGGATCCCCAGCCATGACGAACAGCACGGACATAGCGGTCGTCGGTGTCGGCCTGCGCTACCCGGACGCCACCACCCCTCAGGAGTTCTGGCGGAACGTCGACCGCGGTGTCGTCTCCATGCGGGAGATGTCGGAGGACCAGCTGAAGGCCGCCGGGATCACCGGCGAGATGCTCGCCGACCCCGCCTTCGTACGCGTGGCCACCTCCCTGCCGGGCGTCGAGGACTTCGCCTCCGAGTTCTTCGGCTACCCGCCGCGTGAGGCGGCGACGATCGACCCCCAGCAGCGGCTCTTCCTGGAGGCGTGCTGGGAGGCCCTGGAGGCCGCGGGCCATCCGGCCCGCAAGGACGGTCCCGTGACCGGCGTCTTCGCCGGCAGCGCCGCGGGGAACTACTCGGCGGCCCTGCTCGCGGCCAAGGCCCGGCGGGAGGGGCTGCGCGCCGCGGTGGACGACCTGGAACTCACCGTCGGCGGCCAGGCCGACTTCATGACCTCCCGCGTCGCCTACAAGCTGGGTCTGCGAGGCCCGGCCCTGAGCATCCAGACCGGCTGTTCCTCCTCCCTGTACGGGGTGCACTACGCCACCCTGAGCCTGCTGTCGGGCGAGTGCGACATCGCGCTGGCCGGCGGCGCCACGGTGCTGGAGCCCTTCCGCGGCTACCGCCACCAGCCCGGCGGGGTCCTCTCCGAGGACGGCTACTGCCGCTCCTTCGACGCGAGTTCCACCGGCACCACCTACAGCTCCGGCATCGGCGTCGTCGCCCTGCGCCGCCTGGCGGACGCCCTCGCCGACGGTGACGAGGTGCTGGCGGTGGTCCGCGGCAGCGCGGTCGGCAACGACGGAGGGGACCGGCTCGGCTTCGTCGCCCCCAGCCCCCACGGCGTCGCCGACGTGATCGCTTCCGCGCTGCGCACCGCCGACGTCTCCGCCGACCTGGTGCGGTACGTCGAGGCCCACGGCACCGCCACCCCGGTGGGCGACAACATCGAACTCATCGCCCTCACCAAGGCGTTCCGTGCCACCACGGCCAAGAGCGGCTACTGCGGGCTCGGTTCGGTCATGTCCAACATCGGACACACCGGCCCGGCCGCCGGCATCGCGGGCTTCATCAAGGCGGTGCACGTGGCGCGGACGGGCAAGGTCCCACCGCACCCGACCTTCGAGCGGCCGCGCGACCCGGGCATCCTGGAGGAGAGCCCGTTCTTCGTCACCACCGCGCCCGAGCGCTGCGCGGCCCCCGAGCGCCACGTCCTGGTGAACTCCATGGGCGTCGGCGGCACCAACGCCGCCGTGGTGCTGGCCCCGCCGCCCGCTCCCGTGCGGCCCGCCGCACCGCCGCGATCCACGGTGCGCCTCGTGCTGTCCGCCCGTACCCGTGCCGAGCTGGACCAGCAGTCCCGCAGACTGGCCGACGCCCTCGACGACGGCGAGCTGCCCGCCGAGGACGTCGCCCACACGCTGCGCGTCGGCCGGGCCTCCTTCGACGAGCGACGGGTGATCACCGCTCCGGCGCACCGCCTGGCGGCCGCGCTGCGGCTGCCGCGCCCGCCCGCCGTACGGACCGGGCGCATCGACGGTGCGCGGTCCGCGCTGGTGGTGCTGCCGCCGGCCGGGGCACCGCAGCCGCCCGCCGCGCTGACGGCGGGGCTGAAGGCCGTGCTGCCGGCGGGCACCGAGGTGGTGGCCGGACTCCCGGAGACGGTGCCCGAGGGCCGCTTCGCGCTGCTCGCCGGGCACGGCGAGCCCGCCCGGGACCGCCATGTGATCAGCGCGCGGTCCTGCGCGGACGCCGACGAGAACGCCGTGGCCGACCTCCTGGAGGAGGCCGCGACGGCGGCCTGGCTGCACGGCGTCGAGGTGGACTGGGAAGCACTGGCGGGCGGGACGGGCCGCCGGGTGACACTGCCGACGTACCCGTTCACCCGCAAGCGGCACTGGGCCCTGGACCGGCTGGCCGGTTTCGACCAGCCCGCCCGGCAGCCGGAGGACGCCGCCGCGGCCCCGGCCGCCGGGACGGCTCCCGCCGGCGGCACCCGCGGTCCGGCGCCCGCCGCGACCGCCGCGCCCGGCACGACTGCCGCGACCGTCGCGCCCGGCACGCTGGAGGCACAGCTCACCGAGCTGTGGCAGGAGCTCTTCGGCCTGGACACCGTCGGCCTCGACGACGAGTTCGGATCCCTGGGGGGCACCTCCCTGCTCTCCGTCCAGATGGTCCTGGAGATCCAGCAGCGGCACGGCGTGCTGATCAACATCCACCGGGCGGGCGGCAGCCAGACCACCGTCCGCCGGCTCGCACAGATCGTCACCGGACTGCGGAACGGCGCCGGACTCGGCGACGCGGAGGTCGACCCCGCCGCCGACGGAGACGGGGCCCTGGTCGACACGGACCTCCAGATCCCGCTGGAGCCGCTGGCCAAGCAGTCGGCCCCCGGCCGGGACGTGCTGCTCACCGGCGCCACCGGCTACCTCGGCGCCTTCCTCCTCGACGCGCTGCTCACCGCGTCCGAGGCGTCCGGGGGCCGCGTCTACTGCGTCGTACGGGCCGCCGACGAGGCCGAGGGCATGGCCCGGCTGAAGGCCGCCGCGGCCAAGTTCGGGCTGCCGGAGCCGGACCCGGAGAGAGTGCGCGCGGTCCCCGGTGACCTGAGGGACATCGCGACCGTGTGCCGCGAGTACCGGGGCGGCGAACTGGCCACGCGCGTCCGGCACGTGCTGCACTGCGCGGCCAAGGTCGTCTTCACCGAGCCGTACCGGATGCTGCGCGAGGACAACGTCCTGCCGCTGGTCGGGCTGCTCAACTGGATGCGGCCGCTGGGCATCCGCGACATCAGCTTCATCTCCACGGTCGCCGCCACGGCGCCCACCGGCGCCGACGGGCAGCTGATGGAGACCCGTGACCAGCCGCTGGACCCGCAGCTGGGCGGCTACGGCGTGAGCAAGTGGGTCGGCGAGCGCATCCTGGACCGCGCCGACCAGGACGGCATGCGGGTCCGGGTCTTCCGGCCCGGCCTGATCATGGCCTCGACCGCTTCCGGGGCCTGCAACGACAAGGACCTGATCTGGTTCCTGCTCGCCAGCGGCCTGGCGGTGGGGGCACGCCCGGTCGACGACCGCGGCATGCCGGTCTCGCCGGTGGACGTGCTCTCCCGCGCGGTCGCCGAACTCGCCCTGTCCGCCAAGTCCGTGGGCCGCGCCTACCACCTGGTGGACGAGGTCTCCCCCAGCCTGGAGGACCTCTTCGCCGCCCTGGAGGAGGCCGGACTGCCCACCCGCACCGTGCCGCTGACCGAGTGGCAGCGGCTGATCGCCGAGCGGGCCCAGGCCACCGGCAGCAAGGTGCTCTCGGCCACGGCCCTGTACGAGATGGAGGGCCACGAACTCGACGAGGCCGGCGTGCAGGCGAAGGGCTGGCAGTCCTGGCTGCGCCGCACCGGGCTGTCCCCGGCCGTCAGCGGCAGCCAGCTGCGCCGGGGACTGGCGTTCCTGTCCCACCGCAGCGAGGACGTCGGCTCCCTGCTGCCCGAGCTGGCGGCGGAGGGCGCGCGGACAGCGGCGAAGGAGGAGGAGAAGTGAGCGAGACCCGCACCAGCGACACCGACGCCCCTGAGGGCGCCGCAGCCGGCTCCGCGCCCGACGCCGCACCCGGCTCCGCACCCGAGGCTGCGCCCGGCGCCGCACCCGAGGCTGCGCCCGACGCCGCCCCCAGCTCCGCCCCCGGCTCCGCACCCAGCCCGGACGGCCACGCGGACGGCCCGGCCCACCGCCTCGCGGTGATCGGCGCCGGCGTCATGGGCACCGGCATCAGCACCCTGGCCGTCGGCCACGGCCTGCCGGTCGTGCTCGTCGACGTCGACCGGGCCGCCCTCGACAAGGCCCGCGCGGGCGTCGCGGCCCAGCTGCGGCTGGCCCGGATGATGGGCAAGGTGCCCCGGGAGGGCGCCACCGGCGAGCTGGTCACCACCACCCGCCTGGCGGACATCGTCCGGGCCACCGCCGTGATCGAGGCGGTCACCGAACTCGCCCCGCTGAAGGCCGAGGTGCTGGCCGAGGCGTCCGCCCTGGTCGCCCCGGGAACCCTGCTGGTCTCCAACACCTCCGCGGTCCCCATCGACGAGCAGGCGGACGCGGTGCGGCGGCCGGAGGACCTGGTCGGCATCCACTTCATGAACCCGCCGTACATGATCCACACGGCGGAGCTGATCCGCGGGCCGCGCTCCGGGGAGCACGCCCTCGCCGCCGCCCGCGCCCTGCTCAAGGCGCTGGGACAGGACGGCATCGAGGTCGGGGACGGCCCGGGCTTCGTGGTCAACCGGATCCTCCAGCGCATGATCAACGAAGCCGCCCGCATCGTGGCCGACGGCATCGCCGACCCGGCGTCCGTCGACGCCGCCTTCGAGGGCTGCCTGGGGCACACCACCGGCCCGCTCGCCACCGCCGACCTCATCGGCCTCGACAACGTGGTCGACTCGCTGCGCGTGCTGCGCGAGCGCACCGGCGACGCCGGTTACGAGCCCTGCGCCCTGCTGCTGGACAAGGTCGCCGCGGGCGACTTCGGCCGCAAGACCGGCCGCGGATTCTTCGAGCACGGAGGTAGCACGTCATGACCACGCCCACCGAGCAGTCCCTGACGGCCGAGTCGATCGGCGAGAACCTGACCGCGTTCCTGCGGCGGCGTACCAGGACGGACGTCGCCCCCGACGTGGACCTCTTCGCCTCCGGGCTGGTCACCTCGCTCTTCGCCATGGAGCTGCTGGTCCACGTGGAGAGCACCTTCGGCGTGCAGGTGACCGGCCCGCACCTGAACATGGACAACTTCCGCACGGTGGAGCGGATGACCGAGCTCGTGCTGCGTCTGCGAGGCGGTACGGGTGAGTGAGCCTCAGCTCCGGGAGCCGGTCCCGGCGACGGCCCACGACACGGCGCGGTCGGAGCTGGAACGGCTGGCCACCGATCTGGTCGCCGACCGGGCCGACGCCTGGGACCGGGCGGGGGAACTCCCCCGCGACCTGCTGCGCGAGCTGGGCGGCAAGGGCCTGCTGGCCGCCCAGGTCCCGGCGGCGTACGGCGGCCCGGGGCTGACCGGCGTCGAGAACGGCGAGCTGACCGCGCACGTCGGCTCCCTCTGCTCCTCCGTGCGCAGCGTGATGACCTCCCAGGGCATGGCCGCCTGGACCGTGCAGCGCTTCGGCGACGAGGAGCAGAAGACCGCCTGCCTCAGCGCCCTGACGTCCGGTCGGCTGGCCGGCGTGGCCTTCAGCGAACCCGGCGCCGGCAGCGACCTCGCGGCCATGGCCACCACCATCCGGCGCGACGGTGACACCGTCGTCGTGGACGGCCGCAAGGTCTGGGTCACCGTCGGCGCCTACGCCGACCTCCTGGTGGTCTTCGGCCGCTACGGTGCGGGCGCGGCCGTCGTCGTCGTACCGGCCGACGCCCCGGGAGTCACCGTGGAGCGGGTGGCCGATCCGATGGGCTGCCGGGCCGCCGGCCACGCCGGCATCCGGCTCGACGGCGTACGGCTGCCCGCCGACAGCCTGCTCGGCGGCGCCGGCCTGCCCACCGACTGGCTGGTGACGTCGGCGCTGACCTACGGCCGGATCTCGGTGGCCTGGGGCTGCGTCGGCATGCTGCGCGCCTGCCTGCGGGCGGCCTGCGGGCACGCCGCCACCCGCGAACAGTTCGGCGCCCCGCTGGCCGAGCACCAACTGGTCGCCCGGCACCTCGCGGAACTCCACGTCGCCCAGGAGGCCGCCACCCGCTGCTGCGAGTACGCCAGCCGCTGCTGGGACGAGGGGGACCCCCGGTTGGTGACCGCCGCCGTGACGGCCAAGCACCTGGCGGCCGGACAGGCCACGCGCGGAGCCGCCACGGCGGTTCAGGTGATGGCCTCGGCCGGGGCCCGCGACGGCGGCCCGGTGGCCCGCGCCTACCGCGACGCCAAACTCATGGAGATCATCGAGGGCAGCAACGAGATCAGCCAGCTGCTGCTGGGCAAGCACGCCCTGGCGGTGTGGTCATGACCATCGGCATCGGCACCATCCACTGCGTGCTCCCGACGGAGCCCACGAGCGTGGCCTCCCTCCCCGAGTACTCCGGACTCGGCGAGGAGGAGGCCGAGTTCGTCCAGGGCAGTGGCATCGCCACGGTCGGCGTCCTCGACGACCGCAGCGCCGGGGACCTGGCGCTCGAGGCCGTCCGGGGCCTGCTGGCCCGGCTGGACGAGGACGACTCCGGTGCCCCGCCGCGGCCGGACACGCTGATGCTGGTCGGCCCGCGCGCGCCGGACGTGCTGCTCGGCTCCGACGTGTGCCGGATCCAGGCCGACGCGAAACTCGACGGCGCGTTCGCGTTCACCGTGGATGGCCTGGGCTGCACCGGCTCCAGCGCGGCCTGGGCACTCGGCCGCGACCTGCTGCTGGCCGACCCCTCCCGGCAGAGCGTGCTGATCGCCCACGGCAGCCGGCCCACCGGCCTGGACCGGGTCCGGTACCCGGTCACCGTGATCGGCGACGGCGCCTGTGCCATGACCCTGGTGCGGGGCGGCCGCCCCGTGCTGCGCGCCCACCGCATGGAGACCGACGGCTCCTTCCACGACCTGTTCCGGGTCGACTACAAGGACGTCCCGTACTACGAGTGGCGCGAGGAGTGCCGGTCCGCGGACCGCTACCGCTTCGACCTGGCCCTGCACAGCCGGATGCGGCTGGGCCGGATGGTGGACGAGGTCCTCGACGATGCGGGCGTGGCCAAGGACGACGTCGCCGCGACCCTCATGCAGAACGTGACGGCGAGCGCCTACCAGTTCTACGCGTCCCTCCTCGGCCTCCCCGTCCACCCGGTCTGCAACGAGCACCTCGCCGCCTACGGACACCTGGGCGCCATGGACGTCGTGCTCAACCTCGACCGGCTGCTGGCGCGGGGCGAGCTGCGCCGGGGCGATCTCGTGCTGGTCCTGAACAACAGCCCGGTCGCCGCCTGGGCCGTGACCCTGTGGGAGGTCTGAACCGTGTCACCGGCGGAAGCAGGAGCAGGAGCAGGAGCAGGAAGCAGAACGGAGAAGGGCAGGATGGACGCGACGGACGCGACGGACGCCTCCGCCCCGACGGGAACGTCCCCGACCGCCCCGACGGGAACGTCCCCGGCCGCCCCGACGGGAACGCCCCCGGCCGTCAAGTGCCTGGTGTGGGACCTGGACAACACCCTGTGGAACGGGACCCTCCTGGAGGACGGCGAGGTCACGCTGCCCGAGCCGATACGCGACGTCGTGCGCGTCCTGGACGAGCGCGGCATCCTCCAGGCGGTGGCCAGCAAGAACGACCACGACCACGCCTGGGGACGGCTGGAGAAGCTCGGGATCGCCGAGTACTTCGTCCTTCCGCACATCGGCTGGGGCCCCAAGTCGGAGTCCGTGCGGCGGATCGCCGAACGGCTCGGCTTCGCGCACGGGACCATCGCCTTCGTCGACGACCAGCCCGCCGAGCGGGCCGAGGTCGCCCACCACCTGCCCGCGGTGCGGTGCTACCCGGCGGAGCAGGCCGCGCAGCTGGCCTCACTGCCGGAGTTCAGCCCCGTGGTGACCCCCGACTCACGGCGCCGCCGCGAGATGTACCAGGCCGGCTTCAGCCGGGAGGCGGCCCGCGAGGAGTTCGCCGGGCCGGACGAGGAGTTCCTGCGCACCCTCGGCCTGGAGATGACCATCCGCCGGGCCACCGAGCCCGACCTGGCCCGGGTCGAGGAACTGACCCTGCGCACCAGCCAGATGAACGCCACGGGCGTCCACTACGGCGACGAGCGGCTGCGTGCGCTGCTGGCCGACCCGGCGCACGAGGTGCTCGTGGTCCAGCTGCGCGACCGGTTCGGCGACCACGGGGCCGTGGGCATCGTGCTGCTCCAGAGGCATCCCGGCGCCTGGCTGCTCAAGCTGCTCGCCACGTCCTGCCGGGTGGTCTCCTTCGGCGCCGGCGCCGTGCTGCTGCGCTGGCTCATCGACGAGGCGGCCCGCTCCGGGGTGCGGCTCCTCGCGGACTTCCGGCGCACCGAACGCAACCGGATGATGGAGGTCGCCTACCGCTTCGCCGGGTTCGCCCCGTACGAGGGCGAACGCTCCGACGTCCTGCCCGGCGAGGCCGGTGCCGCGGACCACGAGGGCGTCGAGCTGCTGTCCATCGAGCCCGTACGGCAGGAGCCGCCCACCACCATGCGCCTCGACGCGCCCGGCCTGGGCACCGACGAGGCCGCCGGGGGGACGGGCCGTGACTGACGTGCTGACGATGTACGAGTGGTTCGAGCGGTCCGCCGCCCGCCACCCCGGCCTGCCGGCGCTGGAGGCGGGCGGCGAACGGCTCACCTACGGAGAGCTGCGCACCGCGGCCGAGGCGGTCGCCGGCCGGCTCGTCGAGGAGCACGGCGCGGTACCCGCCCGTGTCTCCGTGATGGCGACCCGCAGTGTGGTGTCCCTGGTCGGCTACCTGGCGGCCCTGCGCCTGGGCGCCACGGTCACCCCCGTGAACCCCGCCTTCCCGGCCTCGCGCAACCGCATGATCTGCGAACTGGCCCGGAGCGAGGTGCTGATCGCGGACGCCGCCGACGCGGCCCAGCTCGACAAGGAGCTCGGCGGTGTCGTACCGACCGCGCTGCGGCTGGCCGCGGACGAGGTGGCGGCCGCCGGGCGCGCCGGCGCCGCGCCCGCGCACCCGCTGCCCGCACCGGCCTCGTCCCCGGACGACGTGGCGTACGTGCTGTTCACCTCGGGGTCGACCGGACGGCCCAAGGGAGTGCCCATCCGGCACCGCCACGTCTCCCCGTACCTCGCGCACAACATCGCGCGGTTCGGCGTGGGACCGGGCTGCCGGATGTCGCACACCTTCGACCTCACCTTCGACCCGTCGGTGTTCGACCTGTTCGTCACCTGGGGCGGTGGTGCGACCCTCGTCGTGCCCGGCCGGGCCGAACTGCTGTCGCCGGTCGACTACGTGTCGGACAACGGGATCACGCACTGGTTCTCGGTGCCGTCCGTCGTCTCGGTCGCCGCGGAGCTGGGCAATCTGCCGACCGGACGGGCGACCGGGCTGCGGATGAGCGTCTTCATCGGCGAACAGCTCTCGTACGACCAGGCGGACTCCTGGCGCGCGGTGGCGCCGCAGGCGACGCTCGTGAACGTCTACGGCCCCACCGAACTCACCGTCGCCTGCACCGAGTACACCCTGCCGGCCGACACCGGACAGTGGCCGAAGACCTCCAACGACACGGTGCCGATCGGACCCGTCCACGGCTTCCTGGAGCACCTGGTGCTCGACGAGCGGGGCCGCCCCGCCGAGGAGGGCGAGCTGGTGGTACGCGGCTCCCAGCGCTTCGACGGCTACCTCGACCCCGGCGACGACAAGGGGCGCTTCCTGCTGTACGGCGAGGACGGCGTCACCGTGTACGACGGTGAGGGCGGGGTGACGGCGGAGCACTACTACCGCACCGGTGACCGGGTGCGGTGGGAGGACGGACACCTCGTGCACCTGGGCCGGCTGGACAACCAGGTGAAGGTGCGCGGCTACCGCGTCGAACTCGGCGAGATCGAGGCCGTCCTGCGACGGCACCCCGCCGTGCGCCAGGCCGTCGTGGTCGCGCTGCGCGACGGGAACGACACCGAGCTCGTGGGCTGCTACACCGGCGAACCGGCCGAGCCGGGCGTCCTCGCCCGGGCCCTGCGCAAGCAGTTGCCCGTCCACATGGTGCCGCGCCGGTTCCGGCTCCTGGAGGCGATGCCGCTCAACGCCAACGGCAAGATCGACCGGCCCCGCATCACGTCCGACCTCAGGTCACTTCGCCCGGCGCCCACGGCCGGCTAGGAGATTCCGTGTCATTCCTCGACAACATCGTTCCGCCCAAGGGCGTGGTGCGCACCCTGTGTGTGAGCAACCTGGCCAAGACGGCGGGCCACGGCATCCTCATGTCGGTCAGCGTGCTGTTCTTCATCCGGACCGTGGGCATCCCCGCCGAACGGGTCGGTCTGGCCATGACGATCGGTGCCGCGCTGGGCATGGCCGCCAGCATCCCGGCGGGCCGGCTGGCCGATGTGACCGGGCCGCGCAACACCACGGTGGGCTTCCTGCTGCTGCTCGGCGTGTTCGTCGCCGGCTACGGCTTCGTCGACAGCTTCGCCGGCCTGGTGGCCGTCACCAGCCTGGCGCTGATGGCGGAGTCCTCCACGGACGCGGCCCGCGGCGCGCTGATCGCCGGGCTGATCCCGCAGGAGGAGCGGGTGCGCGCCTGGTCCTACATGCGGGCGGTCAGCAACCTCGGTGTGTCGCTGGGGGCCGTGGCCGGGGCGGTCGCCCTGTACGTCGACAACCGCGGCGGCTACGTCGGCCTGCTGGTCGCGGGCGGTGCGATGTTCGTGGTGGCCGGACTGGCCTACCTGGCGGTCCCCCAGGTGGCGCCGGTGCCCAGGGAGCGGTCCGGGTCGGAGTGGGTGGTGCTGCGCGACGCCCCCTACGCCGTGGTGGCACTGCTCAACTCGGTCCTCGTGATGAACGTCGCCATCCTCACCGTGGCACTGCCCGTCTGGCTGGCGGACCGGACGACGGCGCCCGAGTGGCTGTACTCGGCGATCATCGTCCTCAACACCGTCGTGGTCGTGCTGTTCCAGGTGCGGGCGAGCAAGGGCAGTGACGACGTGCCGGGCGGGGCCCGGACGCTGCGCAGGTCGGGAGTCCTGCTCGCGGTGTGCTGTCTGCTCTTCGCCCTGGCGGCGGACCGTCCCGTCTGGCTCGCCGTGCTGATCCTGCTGGCGGGCGCTGCCGTCCACGTGGTCGGCGAGATGTTCTACAGCGCCGGCTCCTGGTCGCTGGCCTTCGGGCTGGCCCCGGACCACGCCCAGGGCCAGTACCAGGGGATGTTCGGCATGTCCACCCAGCTCGGCACGGTGGTGACGCCGGCGCTGGCCACCGCGCTGCTCGCTCGTCTGGGCGCGGGCGGCTGGATCGTCTTCTCGGTCCTGCTGCTGGGCGCCGGCCTGGTCGCCCCGGCGGTGGCGTCCTGGGCCGCCGGGACCCGCCGGACCTCGTCACCCACCGCCGAGGAGCCGGTCGCCTGAGTCCGTCCGCGGCCCGGTCCGTTCGTCGCCCGGTCCGTCCGCGGCCCGGTCCGTTCGTCGCCTGGTCCGTCCACGGCCCGGCCGTTCGTCGCCCAGTCCGCCCGCAGACCGGTCCGCCCGCCGCCCAGTCCGTCCACCGCGTCGCCGCGCGGATCCGTCCGCCGGACGACCCGGTCCCGGCAGCCTGAGGAAGCACCATGGATGTCAGCCTCTTCTACTTCGCCAACGACAGCACCGAGAAGGAGAAGGATCGCTACGAGCTCTTGCTGGAGGGCGCCCGCTTCGCGGACCGCAACGGCTTCTCGGCCGTGTGGACTCCGGAACGGCACTTCCACCCCTTCGGGGGCCTCTACCCGAACCCGTCGGTGACCGCGGCGGCGGTGGCGGCGGTCACCGAGCGCGTCGGGATACGGGCCGGCAGCGTGGTGGCACCGCTGCACCATCCGCTGCGGATCGCCGAGGAGTGGTCGGTCGTGGACAACCTGTCCAACGGCCGGGTCGGACTGTCCTTCGCCTCCGGCTGGCACGCCACCGACTTCGCGCTCTGCCCGGAGAACTACGACGACCGCCGGCAGATCCTCCTGGAGCGCGTCGAGCAGGTACGGGCGCTGTGGCGGGGCGAGAAGCTGTCGGTGACCGACGGCGTCGGGACCACGCGCCGGCTCGGCGTCTTCCCGCCGCCGGTCCAGTCCGAGCTGCCCGTATGGGTGACCAGCTCGGGAAGCGTGGAGACCTTCCGCAGCGCGGGGCGGCTCGGTGCCGGGCTGCTGACCCACCTCCTCGGCCAGGACCTGGACGACCTCGCCCTGAAGATCACCGAGTACCGCAAGGCGGTCTCGGAGCAGGGCAGGGACGGGTGGACCGGTCATGTCGCCCTCATGGTGCACACCTACCTCGGGGAGGACGAGGACACCGTCCGCGAGGAGGTCCGCGGTCCGCTGAGCGACTATCTGCGCAGCTCGCTCGGCCTGCTGCTGGGCTCCCAGCTGGACGGCCGCCGGATCGACGCCTCGAAGCTCGGGCCGGAGGACGTGGAGTTCATCGTCGGCCGTTCCTTCGACCGCTACTTCGACGGCGGCGGTCTGCTGGGAACGGTGGAGAAGGTGCGCGGCAGCATGGCCCGCTTCCGGGAGATCGGGGTGGACGAGGTGGCCTGCCTCATCGACTTCGGACTGCCGACCCCGTCGGTCCTGGCCGGGCTCACTCACCTGAACCGGCTGCGCCTGCTCGTCGCACAGGACGAGGAAGCGCGGTGAGCGGCCGTGCGCCGACGGGCGGACCGGAGCCGGACGGCACGACGACGGAGAGGGCCATGGGCGGCATAGTCGACTTCGAGGTGCGCTTTCCCGCGTCCCGTGTGGACGTGCACCACCTGCACGCGGCATCCGGGGTGGCGGTCGAGGACATCCTCGCCATCACCCACACCGAGCGGTTCCCCGTCCTGGGGGACCACGAGCAGGCGTGGGAGCTGGCGGCCGAGGCCGCACGGGCGGTGCTGGAACGCAACGAGGTCTCGCCCGACGACGTCAGTCACGTCGTCTACGCGGGCTCGGGGGAGTGGGACCTGCCCTTCTGGTCGCCGGCGGCCCGGGTCGCGCAGGAACTGGACATCTCCCGCGCGCACTGCTTCGAGGTGACCAACTTCTGCAACGGCGCCATGACCGCCGTACGCACCGGTCTGAACGAACTCGCCCTGGGCGGCGGCCCGTTCGTGCTGGTGATCGTGGGGGACCGGCTCAGCACGCTCGTCGACCACGAGGACCCCGACTCCAAGGCCCTGTTCAACTTCGGCGACGCCCCCGCGGCGGTTCTGCTCGGCCGCCGTGACCCCGCCTTCGAGGTGCTGGCCTCGTCGATGCGCACGGACCCGTCCTGGGCGGACTACTACTCCGGGGACATCGAGGACGACCGGATCCTGATGCGCCGGCGCGGCCGTCGCCCCGGTCTCGCCGACGCCTACCTGGAGAACTTCCCCGCCCGGGTCCGGGACGTGCTGGACACGCTGGGCAGGGATGTCTCCGACATCGCGTACTTCCTGATCAACCAGGGCGACCGGGGCATGCACGAACGGCTGCTGGGGAGACTGGGCATCCCGGCGGAGAAGAGCGTCTTCAACTACGACCGGCTCGGCCACATGGGCGGTTCCGACCTGCTGATCGCCCTGCGGGACCTCCTGGACGACAAGCGGCTCGCCGAGGGCGACCTCCTGCTGCTCGCCAGCAGCGGCATGGGGTTCACCTGGGCCGTCACGGCCGTGGAGTACCGGGGCCGATGAACACGACCTTCGGGGCGGGGGTGAAGGACCTCCGGCGCCTGCTGGCACCGGTGCCCGCCGGGGACGGGACGGGGAGCGAGGCGTTCACCCTGGTGCTCCTGCACCATGCCGGGGGGTCGGCGGCGTCCTTCGCGCCCTTCGCCCGGTGGCTCCCCGCCGACTGGAACCTGTGGTCCGTCGACCTGCCGGGGCGGCTGATGGCCACCGGGGAACGGGCCTGCCGCACCTCGGCCGAGGCCGCCGCGTACCTGGTGCCCGAGCTCCGCTCCCTGCTGCCCGGCCCCTACGCGGTCTTCGGGCACAGCATGGGCGCGCTGGTCGCCTTCGAGACGGCCCGTGAGCTGTCCGCGCAGGGGCTGACGCCGCGGTGGGTGGGGCTCTCCGGGGCGCCCGCGCCCGGACACCGCCCGGACCGGGCGCAGCGTCACCTGTGGCCGAGAGACCGGCTGATCGCCTTCATGCGGGGTCTGGGGGGCACCCCGGAGCAGGTCTTCGAGATGCCCGACCTGCTGGAGCTCATGGTGGAGGTGCTCCGCCACGACCTGTCGATCGTGGACACCTACGAGGTGCACGCCGGCCCGCCGCTCCAGGCCCCGCTCACCGTCCTCACCGGAGAGGACGACCCCGTGGCCGGTCCGCGGACCGCCGCTCCCTGGGGCGAGCGCACCACGGCGCGGACCACCGCCCGCTCCTGGCCGGGCGGCCACTTCTACCTGTTCGACCACGCGCAAGAGGTGTGCGCCGCCGTACGCGACGAGATAGCAGCGGTGTCCCCCGCGGGCGCCCGCGTCCCCCTCCCCCGTTCCGTCGGACTCCCCTCCCTCAGGAGCACCTGACATGTCCTGTCGCCCGCGCACCCCGGAGTCCGTGACCGAGGGCCACCCCGACACGATCGCCGACCAGGTCAGCGCCAGGCTTCTCGACGCGCTGCCGCACGAGAAGGTCCCGGAGACCGGCTACGACTCCTCCGCGAGGGTCTTCCCCGGGACGGAACCTACGGACGGCCGTCACCTGGCGCCTCCCCGGGTAACTCGGGGGCGACGGGGACGGCGAGCATCTGGTCGGGGAGCAGCCCATGGGTGGCGATGAGATAGCCGAGCTGCGCCCTGCTGACGCTGCCGAGCTGACGCGAGATACGGCTGATGTACTCGGCCACCGTGCGCCGGCTGACGCCCAGCCCACGGGCGATCTTCTCGTCGGTCTGACCGGCGACGAGGAAGCGGATGATGCTCTGCTCGATCTCGGAGACGACGACGCGCGGGCGGCTCCTCACGTTCGGGTCGACCGGCGTGCCCCGCGCCCAGGCGTACTCGAACACGTTGGTCAGGAACCAGACGATCGCCGGATCACGGACCTCCAGCGCCTCGTCGGAGTAGTCCGGGTTGGTGGGGATGTACGCCACCTCCCGGTCGCAGATGATGAGCCGGTCGAACATCTCGTCCACCGTCCGTATTTCCCCGCCGGCCGCCGCGACCTTCTTGATGTATTCGACGGTCGGCGGGTGCGACCACACCGAGTGCTGGTAGAGGGTGCGCTGGCGTATTCCTTTCGCCAGGAGCGCGAGATTGCGTTCCGCCACCGCCTCCAGTATTTCCGGGGGCCGGCGACCTCCGGGCTGCGCGGTGAGCAATGCGGACCGGCAGGCGGCCACCGAGGCGTCGACCGTCCGCGCGATGAGCTCACCGCCACGCAGGATCGTGGCGCTGGGCAGGTCGCCTTTGCGTGCCGCGGCGAACACCTCTCCCGCGGCATGGAAGGACTCCCCGAGATGCAGGAGCCGGCGGCGATCGGCCGCCACTTGCTCCTCGAGGGGGGACATCACCCGGTGGGCGGCGACGCAGGGCGGCACGGGAGCCAGGTACCCGGGGGCGTTCACCGCCGGCTCCAGCAGTCCGAGGGCGATGACGCAGTGTTCGGCCGCCCCTTCGGCGACCGCCCCCGCCGATGTCGTCTCCCGGTACCGGCGCAGCCCGGCCTCGCACAGTTCCGCTCCGCAGTTCATCCGATCGCACCGGTTGGATTCGGATGCGTGCCCTGCGTGATCGTGTGACATGCGTGCATGTTAATGCGGGCTTGCATTGGGCCAATCTGTCCAGAAATGGGAAGATATCGATTTGAGTATTCCGGTATTTCCCGGCGGTTTTCCGAGGATATTCACTGGTATGCCTGACGCAGAAGAAGGACGGGATATGACCCAGAGGCTGCACACCGAGGAGTTCCACAAGGCGGTGGCCGGGCTGAGCGTCCCCGGCATGGGCACCGAGGTCGTGGGCCCGCTGCTCGCGAACCTGATCCAGCTGCTGCGGCCCGAACGCGTCCTGGAGGTGGGCATGGGGTACACCACGCCCTACCTCGCCGCCGCCCTGGCGGACACGGAGGACGCCGTGCGGCAGGAGTCCGTCGCGCTCGCCGCCAAGACCCGGGAGCACCTCGCCCGGGGGGCGGAGCTGGACGACTCGTGGCTGCTGGCCGACCCTCCGCTGGTGTCCCCCTCGCACCACCTGGAGCCCTACCGGCCGCGCCTGGTGGCCGTGGACAACCTGTCCATCGCCGACTCCTCCGCCGGCCGCGTCCAGGAGGTCCTGCGCGAGCTGCACCTCGACGGGTGGGTGACGGTGGTGAACGCCGACCTCAAGGACGCCGCCGAGCGCCTCCCCGACGACTTCCCGCCCATCGACCTCGCCTGGGTCGACGCCTGGGAGTGCCTGTACTTCTTCGACCACTTCTGGGAACTGATCAACCCGGACGGCGGGCTCGTGGTCATGCACTACCTGATGACCTACCCGGAGGGCGAGGCCCTGCTGCGCTACATCGCGAAGTTCCAGCAGGCCCACCCCGGCGAGCTGGAGGTGGTGAACCTCCTGGAGTCGCAGAAGCTGATGCAGAACAGCATCACCGTGCTGCGCCGCACCAGCGGGGTGCGGGCACGCCGCTACGCGGGACCGGGCGGCGCGGTCCGGTACACCGACGAGCTGCGCCAGGACGCCGAGCGCCACCTGGACCTCGTGGCACGCCCCGGTGCCGACTCCGGTGCCGACTCCGACTCCGGCTCCGGCGCCGACTCCGGCTCCGGCGCCGACTCCGGCTTCGGCACCGGTGCGGCCGTACCGGCCCATGGCTGAGGCCGCGCCGGGCAGGGCGGCGGGCCGGGCGCTCGGCCAGGACCGCGCGCGGAGCTTCGCCTTCATGCTGGGCAGCCCCCGGCCGGGCGGTGCGTCCGAGCGGCTGGCCCGCCGCGCGGCCGAGGGGCTCCCCCCGCGGGCCGAGCGGAGCTGGCTGTCGCTGAGCGGGCTGCCGCTCCCCGGAGCGGAAGGCCTCGGCCCCGCCTCCTCCGCCCCGGCCGAGGACGGCTGCCCAGGGGCGGCGGGGCACGAGAAACTGCTGCTGGACGCGACCCTGGAACACACGGACATCGTGGTCGTGTCCCCCCTGTACTGGTACAGCGTCACCGCGCAGGCCAAGCTCTACCTGGACTACTGGGCCCGCTGGATGAGCAGCCCCGAGCTGGGCTTCCGCACCCGCATGGGCGGCAAGACCCTGTGGGCCGTCAGCACCTTCGCCCGCGGCCAGGTCCACGACGCCGAGCCCCTGGTGGGCATGCTCCGGCGTACGGCCCGCTACCTGGACATGGCCTGGGGCGGCGCGCTGCTGCACCAGGTCCGCAGCACCGGCGAACCGGCCGACCCCGGCACCGCGCACGAGGCCACCGCCTTCTTCGGCGCGGCAAGGCCGGACGTGGCCCGGCTCGGCGTGGAGTGACCGAACGGACGGCGGACCCGAGCGGCGCGAAGGGTGCCTGACCCGGGCAGAGGCCCAGGTCAGGCACCCTTTTCGGCCCGTCGAGTGCTACGGCGAGGTGGGCAGCTGCGGGGAGCGGAGCACGAGCAGGGTGATCTCGCTGGGGGCGAAGACACGGAACGGCGGGCCCCAGAAACCGGTGCCGCGGCTGGTGTAGAGGAGGGTGCGGGAGCCGTGCCGGCTGAGGCCGGCGAGGGCGGGCTGGTCGAGGCGGACCAGGTGGTGGAAGGGCCAGATCTGGCCGCCGTGGGTGTGGCCGGAGAGCTGGAGGTCGATGCCGGCGGCTGCCGCCCGGTCGACGAACTTGGGCTGGTGTGCCAGGAGCAGGACGGGCAGGTCGGGGTCGGCGCCGTCCAGGGCTCCGGCGAGGTGGGCGCGGTGGCCCGCCAGGCCGGAGGACTCGGCGGTGACGTCGTCCACGCCGGCGACCACGAGGGTGTCGCCCCCGCGTTCGAGCAGCAGATGGCGGTTGCGCAGCGGCTCCCAGCCCAGCTCGTCCATCAGGTCGACCCAGCCCTGGGCCTCGCTGTAGTACTCGTGGTTGCCGGTGACGTACACCCGGGCCCGGGTGGCCCGCACGGTTCCGAGCGGGGCGGCCTGGGCGCGGCGGCGTTCGGCCGTGCCGTCCGCGATGTCGCCGGTGTGGCAGACCAGGTCGGCTTCCAGGGTGTTCACCGTCTCGCACACCCGTGCCGACCAGCGGGCGCGATCGAGCGGGCCGTAGTGGGTGTCGGTGATGAGGACGACACGGATGCCGTCCAATCCGGCACCCAGCCGCGGGAGTCGCACGTCGAGTCGGCGCACGCGCGGCACGCGGCGGGCCTCGGCGTACCCCCAGGCGAGCAGGACGGCGGTCACGCCGAGGACGGCCCAGGTGACGATGCGGGCCCGGTCCTGACTCCCGCCGACGCCGGCCACGGTCAGGGCGAGCCGCAGGAAGACGCCGAGCAGAACGGACCAGGTGAACAGAACCCAACTGGTCCCCAGCAGGGTGTCACCGATGATCGCCGCCCGGTCCTGCTGACGCCGGCCGTGGCCGCGCACCATCGCGAGCGGCATACCGACGAGGCCGAGGGCGAACAGGGCGGTGCCGACCGGCGTGACGGGCAGCGGCCAGTGCTGGCCGGCGTACAGGAGCACCCAGCAGGGCACGGCCCACAGCAGCACGGGGGCGATCAGGGGGATGGAGCGCATCAGGCGGTGCAGTCGGCTCTGCCGCGGAGCTTGCGCCGCACTGTCGGCGGGTCGGGTGTCGCTGGTGTCGGTCACGCTTCCCCTCACAAACCAGGCTGCCGTCCCGCGCACTGTATCCGGTCGCCCTCGAACCGGCCGGACCGGCGTTCACGGGCGCGGGCCCCTCGGGGCGAAGGGGCTCGGCGCTGCCCCCGGCTGGTGACTGCCACCAGTGGAGCGCCCGCCGGCGGGACGATGGCGCGCCTTGAAGGGCGCCTGCCAACGCAAGCAACTCGCTGACCTGCGAATATGGCAACCGTGGGGATCTTTCCGGGACCGCCGGCCCGGGAATGGTCCGGATCTTGACTGATGCGGACCTTGAGGCAGCGGCACTGTTGGATCGGCCGTAGCCGCCCGCTCCGAGCTGACGGTCCCACCTGGCACAGGTTGTAGAGACCGTCCGGAGGCGTCTACGGCAGTCCAATGCGGGCATGAAATCCCAGGTCAGGGCCCCCTGGTCCTAGAAAGTCCGCCCAGTGCGTGATAGCTGTGTGTAGCGATGCCGGTCTCACCCGCAGGTGAGCCGGAATCCGTGGAAGTCGGCCGTGAAGGCGGCGTCGACGAGGTCCACGGCGTGGATGCCCGCCATCGATCCGGTGAAGCGCAGCTTGCCGCCGTGGTCGTCCGAGAGCCGGGTGAAGTCCAGCGGAGGGCCGATCGGCGTGCGCACTCCCTCCCGCAGCCACCAGAAGCTCGCCTCCGTGCGGTCCACGGTGGCGCCGAGGGTGACCGGGCCGGTGGTGTCCACGTCGGTCACCGCGACCTCCCGGGCCCCGTGCTCGTCGCGTTCCAGCAGACGGAGCACGGTGCGGCCCGAGCCGGCCCACTGCTGGCCGTGCTGTTCCTCCCCTTCGGGTTCCGCCCACGTCAGATCGAGGGAGAGGTACGCCTCGGCGCAGTACCAGAGCACCAGCCCCGCGGCCTGGGTGAAGGTCGACGGCCGTGCCTCCACGGTGACTTCGGCCTCCGCCCGGTGTTCCGTGATCCGCTGGGCGAGCAGGCTGTGGGCCCAGCGGGACTCGGGACCGTGCCGGCCGCGCAGCCTGATCCACCCCGGGCGGGAGACGGCGTCGGCCCAGGACGGGTCGGGAGCCGACCGCGGTGAACTCCACGGCCAGCCCAGTGGGTCCGCGTCGCTTGCCGCCGGCTGCGGCGGAGCGGGGTTCGGACGCGTGGGCACCTCGACCTCGACGTCGGGGTGCCGGCCGCCCTGGCGCAGGCGGGGCCGGCCCTCCTCGTCCCAGACGACCGCCTGGACGGCGACTTCCCGGCCGAGGGTGCAGAACAGACCATCGTGGGTCAGCAGCGGGCGGGACGCCAGATGGCTCAGGATCCACTCCCCGTTCGCGGTCTGCACGAGTTCTTGATCTGCGCGCTGACGGAGTTCGACGGGCTGTGCGGGTTCAGAAGGCCCGAGGAGGCCGCCGACCTGCTGGAAGCGCTCCGCGTCCGGGCGCTGGACGGCTACGTCGGCACCCTGCGAACGGCGCCCCCGGAGCAGGCGCTGCGCACCGTGCTCACCGAAGTGCTCGGCGCGCGGAAGCCGTTCATGGCCGAGGTGGTCGACAAGGCCGCGGCGGCCGCGCGCCGGCTGGGCTCCGTACCGGGACCGTTCCAGGAGGCCTGCGCGCGGTACGCCTGGATCGCCCGCCACCATCCGGGCGACGCCGGGGTGCTGGCCGCCATGCTGCTCAACCACGTACGCCTGCGACCGGGGGAGGCGCTCCACCTCGGCGCCGGTGTCCCGCACGCCTACCTCCGGGGGACGGGCGTGGAGATCATGGCGAATTCGGACAACGTGCTGCGCTGCGGTCTGACCACCAAGCACGTCGATGTCCCCGAACTGCTGCGGGTCGTCGACTTCCGCGCGGCCGAGCCGGCCGTCCTGACACCTGCGGCGACGGACGACGGCGAGGAGCGGTATCCGGTCCTCGCCGGGGAGTTCGCGCTGTCGCGCTATCGAATCAGCGGGGACACCGCGCCGAGCCTCCCGCCGAGCGGCAGGCCACAGATCCTGCTGTGCACAGTGGGGGAGGCCGTGGTGACGGAGGCGGGGGGCGGCTCGCTCACCCTCGGTCGCGGGCAGTCGGTCTACCTGCCCGCGACCAGCGGCGAGTGCCGGCTGACCGGTTCCGACGCGGAGGTCTTCCGGGCCACGACCGGCCTCTCCGCCGCCTACTGACGGAAACGCATTCCCGGGCGTCGCACCGAAAGGCGTGAACCGTCCGTGAGAGCCGGGCGCGCCGAGGACCGGGCCGGGCCGGCTCCGAAGCTCGCCCGACGCCCGCGGACGGCCGGGCGCGGGAAAGTGATATCCGCGGGGCGGTCGATGGGTCTCCTAGACGTACGGACTCATTCCTGCCATGGCGGAGGTTTCATGTCGGACTACAGCGGGCCTCGTGCGGTGACCGCGGCTCAGCGGGGCGATCAGCGGGCGTTGGACGAGCTCATCGCCTCGTACCTGCCACTCGTGTACAACATCGTCGGCCGCGCCCTGCAGGGACATGCGGACGTGGACGACGTCGTCCAGGAGACGATGCTGAAGGTCGTCAACGGCCTGGACGGGCTCCGCGATCCGGCCGCGTTCCGGTCCTGGCTGGTGTCGATCGCCATGCGCGAGGTGCGCGACAGCCGGCGCCGGGGCGGCCCGGTCGACGGTGGCGGGCTGGAGGAAGTGCAGGGCACCGCGGACCCTGGGGCCGACTTCGTCGACCTGACGATCCTGCGGCTCGGCCTGTCCGACCAGCGCCGCGAGACAGCCGAGGCGACCCGCTGGCTGGACGAGGCGGATCGCGACCTGCTGTCGCTGTGGTGGCTGGAGGCGGCGGGCCAGATCACCCGCGCCGAACTGGCGACCGCGCTGGAGCTGACCCCGTCGTACGCCGCCGTGCGGGTGCAGCGGATGAAGGCGCACCTGGAGACCGCCCGCGCGGTGGTCCGCGCGGTGTGGGCCGTGCCCCGCTGCGCCAGCCTCGACCTGGCGATCCAGGACTGGGACGGGCATCCGTCCTCCCTGTGGCGCAAGCGTCTGGCCCGGCATGTGCGGGAGTGCGCCCAGTGCTCCTCGCACCACCAGGGGCTGGTGCCCGCCGAGAGCCTGCTCGCGGGGATGGCGCTGGTGCCGCTGCCGACCGCCGGTCTCCAAGTGATCGGCCACGCCGGTGCCGGCGGCGCGGAGGGCTCCGGGATCGGCCCGGCGTCCGACGGCACCTCGCCGAGGCGATCGCGGCGACGCACTCGCGCCAAGCGGCCCCGGCTGCTCACCCGCAGGCCGGTCGTGGCCTCGGCGGCGGTCTCCGCCGTCCTGTGCGCAGGCTGCCTGATCGCGATATCCGGCCAGCAGGCGAACCCGTCGCCGGACACCGCCCAGGCCGCAGACACCGCCCCCGGCCAGGTGGCGGAAGGGTCAGCCCCGGCCACCGCGTCGCCCTCCGCCACGTCCACGCTCGCCTCGCCCACCGCGAGCCCCCGGACCAAGAGCACCCCCTCCGCCTCCCCGGCCCGGACCGGCCAGAGCCCGACCCCCTCTGCCAAGGCGACCGCGACCGGACCGGTCTACGGGCAGACCGTCGACACCGTCGACACCGTGCCCGCCCCGGACACGCTGCCGGGCACCCTCCCGAAGCGGCCCGAGACCGACCCGGTCACCGTCACCGGCAGTTACTCCGAGCCGTTCAAGGGGTCGCTGGGCGGTCAGTACCTGATGTTCTATTCCGGCCAGTACACCACCATCACCGGCAAGGGGTACTTCGCCGTCCGCTACGAGATCGGCTGGTTCAACCGTGTCGGGCAGATGGTGATGCCGACCTGGACCGGCCTGGAGGGCAAGCTCTTCCACGTCGCCTCCGGCGGCGGCCGGAGAATGGACGACACCCACCCCGGGCAGGCCACGGGCAACACCTGGATGGGCACCGCGGAGACGGGCTACATCACCCTTCCGTCCGGGGCGCAGCAGATGTGGAACAACGAGTACTTCTACCTCGACGGTACGGTCACCCTGCACGAGAACGAGGCGGCGGCCGACTACAACCTGTCGGTGACCCCGTGGACCTGGGACCAGATCAACACGGAGATCAACACGCCTCCCAACGCCGACAAGGGCCTCGTCCGCTACGGCCTGGTCCGCGACACCGGCGACGACGCCGCGCCCGTCCCGCAGTACCTGACCCGCTCGACACCCGCCGAGGCGTCGACCGTCCCGCAGCGCTCCAAGGTGACCCCTACCTCCTGACGAGCGGTCCTTCCGCTTCTGACAACCGATCCTCCTCCCGGCGCCCGCCCTCCGGCGGCGGGGGCCGCGCTGGGCGCCGATGCCGGGAGTGTCCCTGGGGCACCACATGGCTCCGCACAGGCAGGTCCGGCTGTCGTTCCTCGGCTGAGCGGCGCGGCACGGGAGGCCCGGACGGTGTGCCCCGTGTTAGCGTTGGGCTTTTGCTGTGTCGCTGTGTCGGTGCTCCGTTGGGCGTCTCCGGTCGGCGGCCGCGTCCCTGCCGCGCCTTCCTCGGTACGGTCCCTTCGGAGGAAGGCTCTCTGTGAGCGAATCAACATGTGCCGATGCCCGGCAGCAGGACGATGTGTCCGAGGCGTCGGGCGCCACTTCGGCAGTGCCCACGGCGGCGTCCTTCGCCCAGCTGGGGTTGCCGGCCGAGGTTCTGCGGGCGCTCGATGAGCAGGGTGTGACCGTGCCCTTCCCCATCCAGGCGGCGGCGCTGCCGAATGCGCTCGCGGGACGGGACGTCCTGGGCCGGGGCCGCACCGGATCCGGCAAGACGCTCGCCTTCGGCCTGGGGATGCTCGCCCGGACGGCCGGGCAGCGCGCGCAGCCGAAAGAGCCGCTGGCGCTCGTTCTGGTGCCCACCAGGGAGCTGGCGCAGCAGGTCGGTGAGGCGCTCACCCCGTACGTCGAGGCGCTGCGGCTGCGGCTCGCGACCGTGGTGGGCGGCGTGTCCATCGGATGGCAGGCCGCCGTGCTGCGGGACGGCGCCGAGATCGTCGTCGCCACGCCCGGTCGGCTGCACGACCTCATCGAGCGCAAGGGCTGCCGGCTGGGACGGGTGCGCATCGCGGTCCTGGACGAGGCCGACCAGATGTGTGACATGGGGTTCCTGCCGCAGGTCACCGGGATCCTGGACCAGGTGCGTCCCGACGGGCAGCGGATGCTGTTCTCCGCCACCCTCGACGGCGACGTCGACCAGCTGGTGCAGCGCTACCTGCGCGACCCCGCCGTCCACTCCGTGGACCCCTCGTCCAGCGCCGTCTCCGCGATCGAGCACCACGTCTTCGTCGTGCACGGCCCGGACCGGTACGCCGTGACCACGGAGATCGCCGCCCGGGACGGCCGCGTCCTGCTGTTCCTGGACACCAAGCACGGCGTCGACCAGCTCACGCGGCATCTGCGGGCCGGCGGCGTGGCCGCCGCCGCCCTGCACAGCGGGAAGTCCCAGCCGCAGCGCACCCGGACCCTGGCCCAGTTCAAGAACGGGCAGGTCACCGCGCTGGTGGCGACGAACGTCGCCGCACGCGGCCTGCACGTCGACGACCTCGACCTCGTGGTCAACGTCGACCCGGCCACCGACCCGAAGGACTATCTGCACCGCGCGGGCCGCACGGCCCGGGCCGGCCGCTCCGGCACCGTCGTGACACTCGTCCTGTCGGGACAGCGCCGCGAGACGATCCAGGTCATGGAGGACGCCGACGTCGCCCCCAAGGTCACCAAAGTGCGGTCCGGCGAGGCGGAGCTGAGCCGGATCACCGGCGCCAAGGCCCCCTCCGGAAAGCCTCTCGACGGCGGGCCGGCCGTACCCCGCCCCAAGAACCACAACGTCCCGTTCGGCGGCCTGGGCAGCACCAAGGACGCGAAGAGCGGTTCCGGTGGCAGGTCGTCGTCCCGCAAGAGCAGCGAGGCCCGCAAGCTCGCGGAGGCCCGCAAGGCGGCCCGGGTGCGGCGCGGCGGCTGAGACCGGCTTCCTCGGACTGCCGGGCGGTGTCTTCGTCCATGCTGCTGGACGGATACGCGGAGCGGTGCAGGAACGCCTGCCCGAGCAGCCGACCCGCCGTACGAAGGCATTCCACGGTGCGGAATACTCTCCCGATGAGTTCACGCCCTTTTCCGATGAGTCAGCCGATCACGATACGGAGGGCCGTCGCGCGGGATGCCAAACGGCTCACGCGGCTCGTGCGTGGCTCAGGTGCCTACAAGGGCGAGTACGCATCCGCAGTCGCGGGCTACCGGGTCGGTCCTGATTACATCGAGGCCCACCGCGCCTTTGTGGCCGTCGGCGCCGACGAGCAGGGAGGCCGGGTCCTCGGGTTCTACTCGCTCGTCCTCGCTCCACCGGAGCTCGACCTGCTGTTCGTCGCCGACGAAGTGCAGGGACGGGGTATCGGACGGCTGCTCGTGGCGCACATGCAGTGCGAGGCCCGTGCCGCCGGGCTCGACTGTGTCAAGGTCGTGTCGCATCTTCTCGCTGAGGACTTCTACCACCGCGTCGGTGCGGTGCGGACCGGGACCGCGTTCGCGAACCCGCCCGCCGTGCCGTGGAACCGTCCCGAGTTCGAGTTTCGCATCCCTCCGGAATGACGCGGTGTGCCGGTTGGCGGGGCACCGGCTTCGCCTGCAGGGTGGTCGGTATGCAGGAGCCGCTGGACGCCGCGCGCTCCGTGTGTGCCGTCGCCTCCGCCCTGGCGGGGTGACCGCTTGCGCCAGCGGCCTCCCCCGGCTACTGGAACACACGCCCGGCATGGGATCTGATGCGGTGCCAGGAGGCGTTCTCATGAGTGTCAGACAGTAGCGCCAAGGCTCCAGTTGATCACAGAGTGTAGCCGTTGTTGCTGGTTGCCTGGAGCGCAACGATGCCTCCAGGCAACCGACTTCAGGCTCTAGAAGAAGCCCAGCTTCTTCGGCGAGTACGACACCAGGAGGTTCTTCGTCTGCTGGTAGTGCTCCAGCATCATCTTGTGTGTCTCCCGCCCGATCCCGGACTGCTTGTACCCGCCGAACGCCGCGTGGGCCGGGTAGGCGTGGTAGCAGTTGGTCCAGACGCGGCCGGCCTGGATCGCCCGGCCCGCGCGGTACGCCGTGTTGATGTCCCGCGTCCAGACACCGGCCCCGAGGCCGTACGACGTGTCGTTGGCGATCTTGATGGCGTCGTCGAAGTCGTCGAAGGAGGCCACCGAGACGACCGGTCCGAAGATCTCCTCCTGGAAGATCCGCATGCGGTTGTCGCCCTCGAAGACGGTCGGCCGGACGTAGTACCCGCCCTTCAACTCGCCGTCGTACTCGACCCGTTCCCCGCCGGTGAGGATCTTCGCGCCTTCCTGCCGGCCGATGTCGATGTAGGAGAGGATCTTCTTGAGCTGCTCGTCGGAGGCCTGGGCGCCGATCATCGTGTCGGTGTCGAGGGGGTGCCCGGGCTTGATCAGCTCGGTGCGGGCGACGGCCGCGGCCAGGAAGTCGGGGTAGTTGCCGCGCTGGATCAGACCGCGGGACGGGCAGGTGCACACCTCGCCCTGGTTCAGCGCGAACATCGTGAAGCCTTCGAGCGCCTTGTCGCGCAGGTCGTCGTCCTTGTCCCACACGTCGTCGAAGAAGATGTTCGGCGACTTGCCGCCCAGTTCCAGCGTGACCGGCTTCAGGTTCTCCGCGGCGTACCGCATGATCAGCCGGCCCGTGGAGGTCTCGCCGGTGAACGCCACCTTCGCCACGCGCGGGCTGGACGCGAGCGGCTTGCCCGCTTCCTCGCCGAAGCCGTTGACGATGTTCACCACCCCGGGCGGCAACAGGTCCGCGACCAGGCTCATCCAGTAGTGCAACGACACCGGCGTCTGCTCGGCGGGCTTGATGACGACCGCGTTGCCCGCCGCGAGGGCCGGCGCGAGCTTCCACGTGGCCATCAGGATCGGGAAGTTCCACGGGATGATCTGCGCGACGACACCGAGCGGCTCGTGGAAGTGGTACGCCACCGTGTCGGCGTCGACCTCGCTGAGCGTCCCCTCCTGCGCGCGGACCGCGCCGGCGAAGTACCGGAAGTGGTCGATGGCCAACGGGATGTCCGCCGCCAGCGTCTCACGGACCGGCTTGCCGTTCTCCCAGCTCTCCGCGACGGCCAGGGGCTCCAGATGCGCCTCCATACGGTCGGCGATCTTGAGCAGGATGTCGGAGCGCTCGGTGGTCGACGTCCTGCCCCAGCCCGGCGCGGCCGCGTGCGCCGCGTCCAGCGCCCGCTCCACGTCCTCGGCCGAACCGCGGGCCACCTCCGTGAACGGCAGCCCGTTCACCGGGGACGGGTTCTCGAAGTACCGGCCCCGGACCGGCGGCACGTACGCGCCGCCGATGAAGTGGTCGTAGCGGTCCTGGTAGGAGACGATCGCGCCCTCGGTACCGGGCGCCGCGTAACGGGTCATGGTGCCTGCCTCCCTGAGCAGTGCTGCCCGCCATTGGACAGCTCTCCGCCGGAGGCTAGGGAAGCGGACGTTGCGAGGACGTTGCGCCGACGGCCGGGCCGGGGCGTCCGGGCCGGGGCGGCCGGGCCGACGTGGGCGGGCTGCCGTCGGTGGAAGCGCCGGACGACGCGGGCGACCCGGACGACGCGAGCCCCAGAGGACGGGGAGGGGTGGGGCCCGGGTGGCCCATCGGGGGCCGGGAAACGCTCTGTGCAGGAACGTGCACAATCCGGCACCGGGTTCAGTACGCTCACCCTGACACGACCATGTTCCGTGCGAGCAGGCACAGTTCGACGGCGCGGCAGCAGTTCACAGGGGGCCCGGATGTCAGATCCGCGGAATGCCGGTGTACCGGTCATCACCATCGACTACGGCGTCGACGAAGGGGAGAAGTCGTTCCTCGCCCGTACCCGCACCGCCGTTACCCACGTCACGCGGATCAGTTCCGACACACTCGCCCAGAACGTGGCCACGTTGTGCCAGTACGTGGGCGGTGTCTTCGAACAGGCCTCCACGGCCTCGGACACGCTGGAGCTGACCGGCCTGGAGGTGCACGTCCAGGTCACCGCCAAGGGAGAAGTCCGGCTCGTCGGCGCCACGTCCGCCGAGGTCAACGGCGGAATGAAGCTGATCTTCCAGCGGCGGGCGGGAAGCCCGTCGTGAACGTGGCGGTGGCCGTCGGCTGCTCCCGCTACGAGGACGAGGACATCGCGGACCTGCGCTTCGCGCACCGGGACGCGCTGCGGATGCGGGACACGCTCGCGGCGTCCATGGACATCCCGCCGGACGCCGTCTTCGCCTTCGCCGACGGGCTGGCGGAGGCGCTCCCGACCCGCCACAACGTGCTCCGTACGCTCTCGAAGCTGGCCACGCACGCCACCGGCCCCATCGACCGGCTTTTCTTCTTCTTCAGCGGCCACGGGTTCCACTCCACCGTGGACGGCAACGACTACCTCATCACGCGGGAGTCCATCACCTCCGCACTCGAGGAGACGAGCCTCAGGTTCGACCTCCTCGTGCGGATGCTCCGGGCGACGGGTGCCGCCCACGTCGTCCTGCTGCTGGACGCCTGCCGTACGGCTGTGGCGGGCGGCAAGTCGCTCTTCCCGGCCGCCACCAAGGTGGACGTGGAGAAGCTCTGCCCGCCCGGCATGGTGTCGTTCTGCTCGTGCGCACCCGGGACGAGTTCGTACGAAAGCGACCGGCTGGAGTCGGGCATCTTCTCCCAGGCCCTCCACGAGGCTTTCGGCGACGAAGGCCGATGCGTCACCGTCGGACAGCTCGACGCCTATCTGACGGACCGGGTCCCCGGGCTCGCCCGGCAGTACGAGAAGCCGCTCCAGCGACCGTACTCACGCGTCGAACCGGCGGCACTCGTCGACCTCGAACTCGTCTCGCCCCGCAAACGCAACGAGTGGCGGGCCTCGGCGGGGGTGGGCGAGGAGATCAGGCGGCGGTCGGTCGTCCGGGGCGGCAACCCCGAGATCCCGGACCCCGCGATCTTCGCCATCGACTTCGGCACCACGACCTCGGTCATCGGGGTGCCGGACAGCGACGGACAGGTGCACCTCCTGCCGGCGGGGGACGGCAGGAAACTGGTGCCGTCCGTGGTCACCTTCCTCCCGGACTTGAGCTATCTGGTGGGCTCGCACGCCGTCGAGCTGGAGCACTTCTCCCCCGGGCGCACCGTGCGGGCCGTCAAGCGACACCTCGGCACGGACTGGGTCCTGTCCCTCGACGGCAAGGAGCTGTCGCCGGAACTGCTGGCGTCGCTCGTCATCAGAAGCCTGCGCGGCAACGCCGAGGACGCCCTGGGCCGGCTCCCGCAGGACGCGGTGGTCGCCTACCCGGCCAACTTCAGCATCCGGCAGGCCAACAGCCTGCTGCGCGCCTTCGAACTGGCGGGGCTGCGGGTCACCCGGATGGTCGGTGAGCCCAATGTCGCGGCCTATCTGCTGCTCGTGGACCGTCCCGACTGGGAGGGCATCGCCCTCGTGGTGGACCTCGGCGGCGGGACCCTGGACATCGCGGTCGTCGAGTCCGGCGACGGTGTGATCGAGGTCAAGTCGGTCTACGGCGACAACCATCTCGGCGGCCTCGACTTCGACGCGGCGCTCGCGGCCCGGCTGAAGCGGCGACTGTTCGCGTGGAACAGCGCGGTGGTCTTCGACACCGCGCTCGAGGCACAGATCCTCGAGGAGGCGGAGCGCGCCAAGCAGCTGCTGACCACGGACCAGTCCGCGGTGGTGGTGATCCGGGACATCGAGGTCGGGTCGCAGGTCGTGTCGCACCGCTTCACCGTCGACCGCGCCGAGTTCCGGGACGTCTGCGAGGAACTGACGGCACGGTTCGCGTACGTCGCGCGGACGGCCATCGACGACGCGTGGGGCCGCCCCGACATCGACGTCGTCCTGCTCACCGGGCAGGGCGGAAAGACGTTCACCGTCCGCGAGGCCCTCGAAAGGCTCCTGCCCGACGTCGAGTTCATCGAGCTGTACCAGGAGTTCGCCGTCTGCCACGGGCTGGCGATGCAGGCCGGGGTGTTGCAGGGACTGCAGAAGGACGTGCTGCTGCTCGACATGAGCCACCGGGGCATCGGCATCCGGTGCACGCCCGTGCAGGGGCCCGGACCGCAGGGGACGGGAGACGGGCAGGGTCCTCACCGGCAGCGCAAGGAACCGTTCGGGGACGGGGGCAGCCACGTGCTGGTCGACAGGCTCACGACGATCCCCACGAGGCGGTCCGAGCACTTCGTCTTCGAAGGCGCGCGCGGCGCCGACGTCGTCATCCCGGTGATCGAGAGGTCCAAGACGTCCCGCGACGACGTCGAGATCTGCACGATCACCCTGCCCGCCCGGCAGAAGGCGGTGCACGTCGAGCTGACGGTGGACATCGACGCGAACAGCATCATGGTGCTGCACGTGGCGGACAGGACGAACAACACGTACCGGCGTTTCCAGCTGAACCACCACTACCGGCAGTCCCGTTCCACTCCCCGCTTCGACTACGAGGGAGTCGACCTGATGCTGGACGGCTGGGCCGTCCACGACGTGGAGTGGGCCGACACCACCACACGCTCGTCCGAGGAGCGTGCCGCCGCCACGCCACGGACCCTGACCGGCCCCCTTGTCGCGGAGGTGATCGCCAGGCTGGACGAGGACCAGGCCAGGGGGGCGATCGCGGAGGGGAACCTCCCCAGCCATCTCCGGCGCAAGGCCCGCCTCCTCTTCGTCGCCGACCGGCGCGACGAGGCGGCCCGGGCACTCGCCGAGTCCGTACGCCGCCGAGCGTCCAGCCCCGAGTACGACCACCAATGGGGTGCCCTCACCATCGACCTCGATCTCGCCCACCGGGAACTGAAGGGCACCCCCGCGCTCGCCCTGGTGAGAGACGCCGTACAGGGCCTGCTCGCACACGACAGGCGGCCTGGCGCACTGCGGACCCCGGCTCTGATCCGGGCCTTGGAACGCGTCGGCGCCCATGAGGAGGCCCGCCACCTCAGACGGCTCACGGTCGGCTAGCCCGTCCCCGGGGACCGCTGATCGCACAGCTGCCTGCCGACGTCTCTTCGCGCCGCCCGGCCGGACAGCGCACCGACCTTCGTGATCACGGTCCCACCTCCGCGCCCACGAGGGCACCGACATCCACCGCCGGCGGCCGCCGAACGCAGAGAACACGCCCGCATCCGAAGCCTCGAAGCATCCGCCGGGAGGACGCCCCTCGCGACCGCGACCGTGACCGCGGGCTGACCCGGCGCAACCTAGGCGCTCACACCACCAGGAGGCGGCGGACTGTCGCTGCGGGGGCGGTCCGGCGTCAGAGGGCCGGACCGGTGGATGCCGGGCCGTCGGCCCGGCCGTCCCGGTGGTACCGCCAGCTCCGACTCCAGGGCCGCCAGGCGGGCCCGGACCGCCGCCGTCGGGCGGGTTGCCGCCAGTGCCCGCCACACGTCGACATCGTCCTCGCCCCACGGCGCGTGCGCCCAGTCCGCCAGCAGGTCCGGGTCGGCGCGCGCGATCAGCGCGGCACGCACGGCGTCGGCCGTACGGTGCCTGAGCCGCACCACCGCCGGTGCCCCCGACGCCGGCAGCAGGGGCCCGGCGTACGCCGACGCCGCCGCCGTGACCGCGCCGGACGCCAGCCGGCGTTCGACGGCGGAGACGTCCGACTCGACGGGAACGGTGAGCCGGTAGGGACGCGAGGCCAGCAGTCCCGGCCCCAGCACCCCGCGCAGCCGGGCGAGTTCGGCGCGCAGCGTCACCGGCGTCACCGACTCGTTCTCGTACAGCGCGCACGACAACTCGTCGCCGGTCAGGCCCTCGGGGTGCCGGGCCAGCAGGACCAGGATCTCGCTGTGCCGCCGGCTGAGCCGCAGCCGGCGGCCACCCATGGTCAGACACGCCTCGTCCCGCCCCAGCACGGCCAGCACGGGCGGGGCGGTGTCCGCCGGCTCGGGGGCGAGCAGCGCGAGATGGGACTCGGCCGCCCGGGCGACCGCCTGGACGAAGCCCAGACTGTGCGGATGGGCGAGCCGGTCCCCGCCAGTGATGTCCACCGCACCCAGCACCCGCCCGGTCCGCGGATCGTGCACGGGGGCCGCCGCGCACGTCCACGGCTGCACCCGCCGGATGAAGTGCTCGGCCGCGAACACCTGCACCGGCCGGTCCACGGCGACCGCCGTGCCCGGCGCGTTCGTCCCGACCGCGCTCTCCGCCCACCGCGCACCGGGCACGAAGTTCATCCACCCCGCCCTGCGCCGCGTCGCCGGATGCCCCTCGACCCACAGGAGTCTGCCGTGCGCGTCGCACACCGCGACGAGATGCTCCCCGTCGGCGGCGAACGGACCCAGGAGTTCCCGGAACAGCGGCATCACCCGCGCCAGTGGGTGCTCGGCCCGGTAGACGCCCAGATCGCCGTCCGTCAGCTCGACACTCGCGGTGCCGTCGGGCCCGACGCCCGCTCGCGCCGAGCGCCGCCACGAGTCGGCCACCACGGCCCGCACCGGCCGCGCCACCGTGCCGGCGGCGGTGAACGTCTCGTGCGCCCGCCGCAGCACCCGCATGCGCTCGGCAGGGTCGGCCCCCGGCTCCAGGGCCACCCAGGGATCGGTCAACTCGGCCTCCCGGAAGGCGATGCGACTGGGGACATCGTCACTCCGGGTGCGCCCGCCGACAACCGTTCGGACCGGGTCGCGCCGAAGGCGGGACGACGCGTCCGCCCGTCGCGTCGCTACGGCCGGACGGAGGCGACGAGTCTGAGGTAGCGCGCCCAGTCCCAGTGGCGACCCGGATCCGTATGGTCCGTCCCGGGCACCTCGTGGTGGCCGATGATGTGGGTGCGGTCCTTCGGGATGCCGTAGCGGTCGCAGACGGACGACGTCAGCCGGGCGGACCGCTCGTACAACGCGTCGGTGAAGTAGGACGGCTCGTCCACCCAGCCCTCGTGCTCGATGCCGATGCTGCGCGTGTTGAACTCCCAGTTGCCCGCGTGCCAGGCGATGTCGGTCTCACGCACGCACTGCGCCACCTTGCCGTCGGCGGAACGGACGACGTAGTGCGCGGACACCCTCTTCTTCGGGTTCTGGAAGACGGCGAGGGTCTTGGCGTAGGTGGTCTGTGTGACGTGGATGACGACGCGGTCGACGGTGTGGGCGGCGGGGCGGTTCGACGCGGTGTAGTTGGAAGGGGTCGCGGGCTGCCACTGGGCCGAGGCGTAGTCGACGGTCGCGTCCTGGGCACCGGCCCGGGCGTCCGGCAACAGGGCGTAAGGGACGGCCGCGAGGACGGCGCCCTTCAGGATCCGTCGCCTGCCGGGCAGGAGGCTTGCTCGTTCCACGGGGTGATGCCTTTCTGGGAGCGGGAGAGCGGGAGAGCGGGAGAGCCGGGGGAGCCGGGGGAGCTGGGGAGCGTTCGGGGTGCGATGCCGGCCGGTCGCGGGGCCTCAGCCGCGAGGCGCCGCCGCGGACTTCGTCAGCGGAGCCGCGGTGTCCCGCCGTCGCGCACGTCGTCCGCGGTCCGTCTGACGCGTCGCCGGCCGGTGCTCGCGGAGCTCGGCCACGCATGGGTCGTGGTGTCGCACATGGTGTGCCAACGAGAACTCGGCCGTCGGGGTTGCGTACCTTTGTTCACGTACGGGCTATGGAAGGTGGCGCGAGTGTGATCGGCGCCCGGCGACGCTTCCGGCGTGCGGCACGGCCACGAGTCGGGGCCGGCTGTGGCAAGCCGCTGAACGCCGGGACGGCCGCGGCCGATTCGGACCGCGTGGTCATGCTCCGTGAGGCGGTCGTGACGCTGAAGTCGGTCATGCTGCACGGCTCCCTTCAGGGGACGGCTGTCGGAGGCGGGGACGAGGGCGCGGGCGTGGACGGTTGCGCGGAGGGGACCGGTGCGACGAGGGGGAGGCTCGGGCTGCGCCCGCGTGATCACGTTACGGCGGCCGGCCGAGGTACGGGGGGCCACCGCCGGGTTCGGTGGACGAGCGCGGAACTGTGGACAACTCGCTCACCCGAACGGGGAGTTCCGGTCGCTGTGGCCGTGCGGGTGCCTGCGGCCGCCGCGGACACGGAGCCTCCGCGCCGGCCCGCCAGCTCGCCGGCCCGCCGACGCACACCGCGGCGGCCGTCCGAGCCGCGGGAACCGCTGACGCCACGCCCGTTCACCGGCCGGGGCCCGGGACACCGCAGGGCTCAGCCTCGCCCCGCCACCGCCGCCGGATCGTCCAGCACGGTCCGCACCACGGAGTGCGCCGCCCCGAGCAGCGGACCTTCGGGGCCCAGCCGCGACACGGACACCGGACAGGGCGGGCCCGCCGTGCGGCGGGCGAGTTCGGCCTCCAGGGACGGCAGCAGCCAGGGCGCGAGGCCGGACAGAGCGCCGCCGAGCACGACGCTCTCGGGGTCCAGGAGATTGAGCGCCCCGGTCAGGGCGATACCGAGGGCCGTTCCCGCCTCGCGCAGGGCCCGTCGTACGTCCTCGTCGCCGTCGGCCGCCCGGCCGGCCAGCAGGCCGACCCGGCCCTCGCCCGGCGCGAGGCCGGCCGCGCGCAGGACCGCCTCCTCACCGGCGTACTGCTCCAGGCAGCCGCGTCCGCCGCACACGCACCGGGGCCCGTCGGGACGGACCGGGACGTGGCCGAGCTCGCCGGCGAAGCCGCGGGTGCCGCGCAGCAGACTGCCGTCCACGACGAGTGCCGCGCCGATGCCGATCTCGGCCGACACGTGCAGGAAGTCGCGCGGGGTACCGGACCCCAGCCAGAGTTCGGCCAGCCCGCCGAAGTTGGCCTCGTTGTCCACGGCCAGCGGGAACTCCCCGGGCAGCAGCGCGCCGAGGTCGACGTCCTGCCAGCCCAGGTTGGGGGCGCGGACGACGGTGCGGGCGTCGCGGGCCACCAGACCGGGGACGGCGACGGCGAGGCCGGCCGGCCACAGCCCCTCGGCCTCCGCCTCCGCGGCGACCTCACGCACCAGCCGGGCCAGCTCCTCGACGACCGGCCCCGGCGGGCGGCCCCGGTTCGTGCCCTGCCGTTCGGCGCGCACCCGTACGTCACCGCGCAGGTCCACGGCACAGACCGCGAGGTGGTCGACGCCGACCTCGGCGCCTATCCCCGCCGGGCCACGACCGCTGACGGCGAGCGCCGACCCCGGCCTGCCCACCCGGCCGGGCCGCTCGGGGCCCAGCTCCTCCAGCAGACCGGAGCGTATGAGTTCGTCGACGAGGGTCGACACCGCCGCCCGGGTCAGACCGATGCGCGAGGCGACCGCCGCCCGCGAGAGCGGTCCCTCGGCGCTGACGGCGTGCATCACCCGGGCCAGGTTGCGGCGGCGCATGCCCTGCTGGGTGTCGGGCAGCGCACGCCCCGGCCCGGCCGGGCGCGCCTCGTGCAGCGGTGCGGTCATGCCGTCGGTCGACTCTCAGTGGGTGTCCGTGGCCCGCTCCAGCAGCGGGGCCGCGTCGGAGAGTACCCCGGCGATCCTGGCCAGCGTCGCCTCGTCCCGCTGCACAGCGTCGAGCACCGGGCCCCGCGTCGTGTTCCAGCGCCGGGCGACGGACGCCGGGTCCTCGCCGGTCAGCAGCCCGGCCGCCTGCGCCGCCGCGCCCAGCGCGACGAGCTCCTTGGCCTCGGGAATCTGCACCGGCCGTCCCGACAGCCGCCGTACGGTCTGCTGCCAGGCCGTGCCGCGGGCGCCGCCGCCGATCAGCAGCAGGGGGGCGGAGCGGTCCGCGTCCTCGTCGAGGACGAGGTCGAGCGCGCCGAGCAGGGAGTGGACCGCGCCGTCGTAGGCGGCCTGGAGGAGTTGCCCGGCGGTGGTGTCGTGACGCAGGCCGTGCAGGAGGCCGGAGGCGTTCGGCAGGTTCGGGGTGCGCTCGCCGTCCAGGTAGGGGAGGAGCGTGAGCTCCGCGGCGGGCTCCACGGCCTCCCGGTCCAGGCCCAGCAGGGCCGCGACACGGTCGACGGCGAGCGTGCAGTTCAGCGTGCAGGCCAGGGGGAGCCAGTCGCCGTGGGCGTCGGCGAAGCCGGCCACGGTGCCGGTCGGGTCGGCGGGGCGCCGCTTCGCCACCGCGTACACCGTGCCCGAGGTCCCGAGGCTCAGCACCGGTGTCCCGGGGCGCAGGCCGAGGCCCAGCGCGGCCGCGGCGTTGTCACCGGTGCCCGGGGCCACCAGGGTGCCCTTGGAGAACGGCAGGCCGTGGCTGTCGCGTACCGTGCCCGCCACCTCGCCGGGGCGCACCACGCGCGGCAGCAGCGCCGGGTCCAGGCCCACGTGGGCGAGGATCTCCTCGTCGTACGCCTCGGTCCCGGACGCCCACCAGCCGGTGCCGGAGGCGTCACCGCGGTCGGTCGTGCCCTCACCCGTGAGGCGCTCGGTGAGGTAGTCGTGGGGGAGGCGGACGGCCTTCGTGGCGCGCAGGGCCTCCGGCTCGTGCTCGGCGAGCCAGGCCCACTTCGTCACCGTGAACGAGGCGGCCGGGACCGACCCGGTGCGCTCCGCCCAGAACGTCGCGCCGCCCAGTTCCTCGGTCAGCCGACGGGCCTGCGGGGCCGAGCGCACGTCGTTCCACAGCAGCGCCGGACGCACCGGCTCGCCTCGCCCGTCCAGCGTCACCAGCCCGTGCTGCTGTCCGCCGATCGACACCGCGGCGGCCTCGTGCGCCGCGTCACCGCACTGGCGCAGCGCCTCGCACAGCGCGTCCCACCACTGGCGCGGGTCGCTCTCCCGGCCGGCGCCGGAGGACACCGTGTGCGGCGCCTGGCCGCTCGCCACGACCTGCCCGGTGGCCGCGTCGACGACCAGCGCCTTGGTGGACTGGGTGGATGTGTCCACGCCGACGACGAGCGGACCCTCGGCTGCTGACATCGGGCTCTCCTCAAGTTTTTCCGCGGCTCTGCGGGATCTGTCTTCCCAGAGATGCGTCCGCATACTAATTTGTAAACGGCCATGACGAAATAGTCGGCAAGACAGTCTTCAAGCAAGGAGCCGTGGCATGAGCTACCAGCCCACCCCCGACGACAGGTTCACGTTCGGTCTGTGGACCGTCGGCTGGCAGGGACGGGACCCGTTCGGCGACGCCACGCGGCGCGCCCTGGACCCGGTCGAGACGGTCCAGCGCCTGGCCGAGCTGGGCGCCTACGGCGTGACCTTCCACGACGACGACCTGATCCCCTTCGGCTCGTCCGACAGCGAGCGTGAGGAGCACATCAAGCGCTTCCGCCAGGCGCTGGACACCACCGGCATGACCGTGCCGATGGCCACCACCAACCTCTTCACCCACCCCGTCTTCAAGGACGGCGCGTTCACCGCCAACGACCGCGACGTGCGCCGCTACGCCCTGCGCAAGACGATCCGCAACATCGACCTCGCCGCCGAGCTCGGCGCCAAGACCTACGTCGCCTGGGGCGGCCGTGAGGGCGCGGAGTCCGGTGCCGCCAAGGACGTGCGCGTGGCCCTCGACCGCATGAAGGAGGCCTTCGACCTCCTCGGCGAGTACGTCACCTCCCAGGGCTACGACCTGCGCTTCGCCATCGAGCCCAAGCCGAACGAGCCGCGCGGCGACATCCTGCTGCCCACCGTCGGCCACGCCCTGGCGTTCATCGAGCGCCTGGAGCGCCCGGAGCTGTACGGCGTCAACCCCGAGGTCGGCCACGAGCAGATGGCGGGCCTGAACTTCCCGCACGGCATCGCCCAGGCGCTGTGGGCGGGCAAGCTCTTCCACATCGACCTCAACGGCCAGTCCGGCATCAAGTACGACCAGGACCTGCGCTTCGGCGCCGGCGACCTGCGCTCCGCCTTCTGGCTGGTCGACCTGCTGGAGAGCGCCGGCTACACCGGCCCGCGCCACTTCGACTTCAAGCCGCCGCGCACCGAGGACCTGGACGGGGTGTGGGCGTCGGCCGCTGGCTGCATGCGCAACTACCTGATCCTGAAGGAGCGCGCGGCCGCCTTCCGCAACGACCCCGAGGTCCAGCAGGCCCTGCGCGACGCCCGCCTGGACCAGCTGGCCCAGGCCACCGCCGCCGACGGCCTGGACGCCCTGCTGGCCGACCGCTCCGCGTTCGAGGAGTTCGACGTCGAGGCGGCCGCCGCCCGCGGCATGGCCTTCGAGCACCTGGACCAGCTCGCCATGGACCACCTCCTCGGCGCCCGGGGCTGACCGCACGCGCGCGGATGTGAGGCCCGGGCCCGTCTCCGACCGCACCCACGCGGGCTCGGAGGCGGTCTCCGGCGCTCACACGGGCGTACGCGGCGCCGGGGCTCGTGCGCGCGGGGGGGCGTTCGCACCCGCGCGGTGCCGTGCCGCACGCGCGCGTGCCGTCGGCCTCTGCTCCGTCCCGGCGTCGGAACCTGATGCGCCCCGGCGTCGGACGCTGTTTCGTCCCGGCGCCGGACCCTGCTTCGACGGCGGCCGCGTACCGCCGTGGCGGCGGCGGCCCCTTCATCGGATACACCGGAATCGTCCGCTCCGTGGCATGAAGGTGTATCAAGTCCCGTAAGAGGGTCGCGCCCTGGGCGGTCGCGGGCGACGCTGGACACCATGGCCATGCCGCCCGTACCGCCCCAGCCGCCCGGACCGCCGGGTGACACGCCGCCTCCGGGCGGCTTCGGACCGCCTCCCTCGGGCTCCGGTCCCGATCACGGCATGGGAGGGGGCGGTTGGCCGCCCCCTCCGCCCTCTTCGCCGCCGGGCCCGCCCGGTGGCTCCGGGAGGCGCGGAAAACCCCTTTTCGTGGTGCTCGCGCTCCTGGCGGCCGCCGTTGCCGTGGAGCCGTGGTGCTGATGGCCTCGGGAGGCGACGACTCGCCGGACGAGAACCCGCCGACGGGCACCAGCGCCTCTCCCGCGCCGTCCCTCAGCCTCCCGACCGAGCTGCCCAGCGGGTTCCCCAGCGACCTGCCCACCCGGCTGCCCAGCGGACTGCCGACCGAGCTGCCGACCGCACTGCCCACCGAAGTGCCCAGCGACCTTGAGTCGCTCCTGCCGTCCCTGGACGAACTGCTGCCGTAGCAGGGCCGCAGGACCGTCGCACGACACACCGGGGTGAGGGGGTCCTCGTGAGGGGCCCCACGGATGGTTCAGCCCCTCTCGCACAAGCGGAGGAGATCTCCTCACGCGCGGGTGTGTGTGCCGCACGACGCGTCCCCGAGGCCGTGGACCGGCCGACCGACGTCACAGACCCCGCGGCAGCCGCACGTAGGTCACCGTCGTCTCGACGCCGCTGTCGACCAGCCGGCCCTGGGCGTCGAACGCCTCGGCGCCGTCCGTCATCCCGAAGTCGTTGTCGTTGATCAGGGCGAGCGTGTCGCGGTCCACGCGCGCGACGCCCTCGATCTTCCCGGGCACCCCGGCGACCGTGCCCAGGTCGACGACGAGCCGCTTGGACAGGACCGGCACACCCGACGCGGCGGGATCGTCGAGCTGCTCGAGCGACGGCGACGTCGCCTCGTCGTCCCAGCGGCCGCCGAGGATGTTCGCCCGGCGGTCCAGCCGTACCAGGTGCAGGCGCGCCGCCTTGTCCGTCCGTTCCTCGACCAGCAGCCGGTCGCCACCCACCGCGACCACGGACGAGATCTTGAGCTCGGAGGTGTCGTCCTCGCTCGGGTCGACCACGTCCACCGGGTCGAAGCGGTACGCGTACTCGGCGGTGACCGCCTTCTTCCCGGGCGAGAACCGCAACAGACGCACGGTGCGCGAGGCCTCGCCCGCGTCCTGGTCCGGCAGCGACAGCGGGCTCTGCACCGCCAGCACGAGGTCACCGCCCGGCAGCTGGGCCAGTCCTTCGAAGCCGCGGTTGACCTTCCGGTTCAGCAGGACCGCGGGCAGTGCCTCCACGACCGGGTAGCCGGCGCCCTCGAGATGCAGCCCCTCGGGCACGTAGCGCGTCAGGACCTCCCCGCGCGCGGAGACGTGCACCAGCGAAGGGCCGTACTCGTCGACGAGCCAGAAACTCCCGTCCGAGGCCCGCACGATGCCCTCGGTGTCCAGCCCGTTCGGGTCGTACGACAGCGGGGTGCTCGCGTCGTAGGAGTAGGGCGCCTCGTCCCGCCCCGCCTGGTTCGACAGGCCGGTGACGGGCTTCCCGGACGACGTGGTCAGGGGGATCGCCCCCAGGACCTTCACCGTGCTGCCCGTGACCCGGATCCGGACGATCGCCGGGTCGAAGCCGGGCACGGGGAACGTGCGGCGCTTGGTTCCGTCCACCTTGATCTGACCGTTGGGACCGCGGTCCGTGACCGTCCAGAACTCGCCCGCGCGGTCCGCCGGGTAGATGTCGCTGCCGATGCCGCCGAGGTCCACCCCGCGGTCGTCGGCCACCGTGCCCGGGAGCAGCGAGTTGCTGAACGTCCCGAGCGGGATGTCACCGAGCGTCGCGGTCCGGGTGACGTACGCCTCCCCCGACGATGTGTGCGCGGCGGCCGGTCCGGCCGTGGCCAGTGCGGCCAGCACCGCGAGCGGTACGCCCGCCGCGACGGATCGGTGGACGCGGCGCCGGCCGGGGGCGTGCGGGGACATCGGGCCTCCTGAGGGGCATGTTCGGTGACAGCCGCCAGGCTTGGGCCACCCGCGGAACGCCGCACCACGTGCTGGTGAACACCGGGCGTCGGCCATCCGTCGGCCCGGGCGCCGGCACATCCAGGCCGAACGCGCGCCCTGCGCGGCCGAGTGGTCCGATAGTGGGGGAGCAGGCCCTCTCAGGGGCGTCTAGGGGGTGCATGTCAGGGGCGTCTCAGGGATGCCGGTGGAACCGTGCGCCGCGCGGACCCGTTTTCAGAGCAGAGAGCGGCAGTGGCCGCGAAGGAGGCGACGCACATGTCGAGAAACGCGAAGATCGCCGCAGGGGGTGTGGCGGTAGGGCTCCTACTGCTGATCTGGCTGCCCTGGTGGGCGGCTCTGCTGATCGTGCTGGGTGTTCCGGCGGCGGCGTACCTGGCGCTGGATCCCTCGCAACGGCGCAGGCTGCGCCGCGTCACACGCAAGGAGCTCGGTCGCTGACAAGGCGGGGGCCGGGCCGCGGCCCCCGCCCTCCGCGGCGCTCGGTCCCGTGTGCGCGACGCGGCAGCCACCACGCGGGTGCGGCACGGCTGCCGAGGCACGGCTCCGTGCGGCGGCTCAGCTGGGCCGGACCGCCATCTTGTCGAGTGCCTCCAGCAGGCCCGGCAGCTCGGGGCCCCGGCCGACGGGAAGCACCTCGCCGGGCTCGTCGTCGAGCAGCACGAACGCGATGTCGTCGGTCCGGGCCACCAGCGACCAGCCGGGGCCGTCGGCCCGCAGCGTGCGTGCGTCCCCGGGCGCGAACGACGAGCGAACACGGCCCAGAGGGGGCGGTGACTCCACATAGGCACGCGCCTCCGCGAGGACGCGCCGGATGCCGCTGTGCCCCCTCGGACCGCCCTTGCCGTCTTCACCGCCAGCGCCCGCGCCTGCCCCCGCGCCCGTGCTCGCGTCGCCGCCCTCGCCCGTACTCGCGCTTGCGCCCGGTCCCTCGTCCCCGGACGCCTCCCGTCGAGCCGTGAACGCGGCGTCGTCGATCTGCTCGCGCCACAGCGTCCACTGGAGCGCTATCTCGTCCGCTCCCAGCCGCCGCTGTGCGGGACCCCAGGCACTCGTGTCCGGTGGGGACAGCGTGGGACCGTCCTCGCCCTCGGGGGCGGGGTCGTGCGGGGCGGGTACGCCGGGAGCCGCGACGGCCACCTCCAGGGGCCAGCCCGGCAGGGCGGCGACCACCGTGCGTTCGTCGGGCGAGAGGTCGTACTCCATGCCGCAGTCCCACGACGCGACGGCCACGGCCACCAGCGACACGTCGTCGATCACGACCGTCCACCGCGCGCCCGCGCCGTCCTGGCCCAGCACCAGACCGTAACCATCGGCGAACGGCGCCAGGCCGAGCGCCGCGCAGGCCTCCGGGTAGTCGTCGCCCAGCACACTCGGGAACTGCGCCGGCGTCAGCAGCACCGCCGTGAGCACGTAGAGCGCGTCGTCCGCGGCGGCGACGGCGTCCTCGTCCGTCCCGGCCATCTCAGCCTCCCCACAGGTTTCGTCAACGGCGCGCACCCTAGTGGGGTGGCGACGCGGTTGTCACGACTCCCCGACACACCCGGAGCTTGCCGTTCTCCGGCCGGACAAGGCCGAACCGCCCCGGTCCGCCGCCCCCGGCGCTCAGGCGGCCGGCAGGCCGAGGAGCGCGCGGGCGACCGCCCGCGGCGACTCGTCGCGCTCCCGCGCGAGCGCGATGACCGCACGGCAGGCCAGCTCGTTGACCCCGAAGGAGAGCGCCTCCGGCGACACCCAGCCCGCCGCTTCCTCGATGCCGTCCTGGTCGTCCTCCGCGCAGGCCGAGACGTACGCCGCGGCCGCCTCGAAGAGGTTGTGCCGTCTGCCGCCCCTGGACCCCCGTCCCTCGGCGGCCTTGCCGCCGCCGAAGATCCGGCTCCCGCCGGCGGACCGCTCCCCACGCGTGCGCGCCGGTGCGCGCACCGCGCCGAGCACCCTCTCCCACGTCCTGCGCACCTCGTCGACCATGCCGACCACCACCTTCCCCCTGCGTGATTCCCCCTGCCGGGCACTCATCCCCCGCTGATGACCGTAGAGTTTGAATTCCGATGACAGAAGGGGGACGGCGCGGTGAAGCGCTTCGAGCGGCTCGCACGCATCCGGACGATGGACCCCTACGAGCAGGCCTCCGAGATCTACCGGCTCACCGCGGCGTACGAATTCCCCTGGGACTTCACCCGGGCCCTCGTGACCGTCGGCTCAGGTGACACCGGGACTCGTACGAGCAGCCGGGGGTCGATCTTGCCTTCCACCATCAGTTGAGGCAGCTGGTAGATGCCCGGCAGGGGAGTGCTCTCGCTCTCCGCCAGCACCTCCATGGCCTGCTCGAAGAGGCCGGAGGCCACCCATCGCTGGTAGCGGGTGGTCAGGCCGGTGGTCTTCCCGTACCGCTCGGGAAGCTCCCGCCAAGTCATGCCCGTGCGCGCTTTCAGGAGCACGGCTTCGAGCACCTGACGGTGCGGCAGGCGGTCCTTGCGGGCCCGCTGCTCGGAGGCCTCGAAGAGGCCCTGCACGCGACTCCAGGCCGCATCGTCCAGGACCGGTACACCAAGGCCTCGGTCACGGAACCAGGCCGTGAGCGTGTCGTCCGCCCGGACCTTCTTCGGGACCGGGCCGGCGAGCGTGACCTTGAGGTCCAGGAGGTCGCAGACCTCGGCCTTCTCCTCGGGCGTCATGTCCCGCATGCGAGTGCGGGCGACCTCGGCCAGGGCCTGGAGGTCGTGCGCCCGCTGCTCGGCTAGCTCTCCCTCCTTCTGCCAGGCGACGACCTCCTCGCGGAGCTTGATCAGCTCCGCCCGGCCGTCCTGAAGGGTCTTGGTCGCTTTGTTGATGGCCTCGGGGGACTGGCCGCTCTGCGCGGCCACCACCATGATGGTGGCGATGGCGTTGTCCTTGGCCTCGACCTTCTTGTCCAACTCGGCGAGGCGCTCGGCATGGTTGCCCTTCTGGCCACTGGCCATGTCCAGCCAGTCCGCAGCCATCACGGTCAGCCGCTCGGGGTCCTGCAGCAGGCCGCAGACCTCGCCCCAGACGCGCTCTTCCAGAGCGTCGGCGTCCACCTGGGAGCACGTGCACACCTTCGCGCCCGGGTGGGCCTCGATCTTCCCCGTGCACCGGTACATCCGTCCGGGACGGTCACACCGGTCCAGGCCCGTGTAGTACCGCCCGCACGAGCCGTAGACCCGCTTGGACAGCGGGTGGACGCGGGCCTCGTCCCCGCTCCGGCGGGGCCTTGAGTTGCGGGCCAGCGCCTTGTTCAGGCGCTCCACCTCCGACTCCGAGAAGAGCCGGGGGAGGGTGATCGTGACAGTTTGGCCGTTGGCCGGCAGGCCGTTCGGCCCGAGCTTGGTGCCGTGCTTCCAGCCGGCGCTGCCGGGGTCGCGGTAGACCATCAGCGCCTGCTGCACGGCCTTGGACTGCATGCGCGTGCGCAGGTTCCCCGCGGTCCAGGGCTTGCCGGACCGCGTCCGCATGCCCTCGGCGTTCAGGGTGATGGCCGCCTGGCGGCAGTTCTTGGCCTCCCGCACGATCAAATGCCACGCACGCCACAGGACGTCCGTCTCATGGACGGCCGTGCAGTGCTCCTCGGACGGGCATTCGTCCAGGACGAGGCGGGATTCCCCGCGCTTGCCCTGATCCTGGATGCGCCACCCGTACGGCGCGATGCCGCCGGGGTGGCCGCCTTCCTCGGCCTTCTCCTGGATGCCGTTCTGCGTGCGCACCCGGATGCGCGTGTACTCCTTGGAGGCGTAGTTCGCCTCCTCGCGCATCTGGGCTTCGCCCTCTTCGGTGGTGTTGTCGATGTCCTTGTCCACCACGGCGACGAAGATTCCGAGGTCTTGCAGCTCCCACACCCAGCGGTAGAAGGCCCGGTCGGTGCGGCCGATAACCCGGGTCTCGTTCACCACCACGATGTCAAAGGGCTTCGGCTCCTGCCGGGCCAGCTTCATCAGGCGGGGCAGGTCGTCCCGCTCCTGCCAGGGCAGGGAGCCGGACACGCACTCGTCCTTGAAGGTGTCGAGATAGGTCCAGCCCTTGGACTCGATGTACTTCGCGGTCTTCTTGCCGCTGTAGGAGATCCCGTAGCCCTGCTTCTGCTGCTCCGTCGACACCCGGAGGTAGTCGACCGCCCGGAGCGTGGCCGTGAGAGTCTTGGTCACAGTCAGTCCCTTCACGACTGATCAGACACCGGTCAGCGCCTTGCCCGCGCGGCCGGTGTCGTCGTGTACGGCGCGATCCTAGGCCGTACCGGTGTCAGCTCGGGGGCTGAACAAGAGCCTCAACAGTCGCTCGTAGGCGTCCGGGTCGTGCTCTTCGGCCTTCTCCCAGCGGATGCTGATCTCCGGCTTCTTCTTCCTGAGCCACTCGCCGGCCGCTTCGGCCCGCGTGGCGTCCCCGTCCTGCATGGTGCCTCCGTCATGCCGTGATGCGGGAGGCCTGCGCCGCCTTCTCCGGCTCGTGCTGAGCACAGAAGCGCTCGTGGTTACGCCCGCAGCGATGCAGGCGGGCTTGGACCGCAGTCCGCACAGGCATACCGGGACGATGTCCCGGACGATCTGCTCCGCTGCGACCTTCTCGATCACCTGCGCCGGCGCCTCGCCGCGGTAGAAGTCCTAGGCCCCGTTGGGCTTCATGAAAACGGGGGCCAGCATGAAGCGGCCCCGGCTCCGGCCGGTCTTGTAGTCCCAGGCCAGGTTCTGGCCGGCTCGCCGAGCCTCTGCGCCTCCCGGGTCGGCCCGATCAGATCCGGGTGGTCGTTGGCCATGATGCGCTGGCAGTCCGAGTCGAACTGGCGGGGAGGTGATGCCCAGATGAAGGCGTACCGCCGGCGGATCTCGTCCAGGTTCTCCAGGACGTACGCGATGGCGTCGGAGACGTGGTGCTCATCCCCGCAGTAACGGGGCTGCGGGTCCTTGTCCACGCCCGTCACGCGGGCGAAGCCGGCGAGCTTCAGGCCCCAGGTCGCTCCGCCCTGGCACGAGAAGAGGTCCAGGGTTTCAAGCTCCTGGACCTCTCGGCCGTTGCGTATGCAGTCCGGGTAGTGCCCGCAGGCCTCGCAGCACACGCCGCAGTCACAGTCACGCAGCACGTCTGCGCCTCGGCTTGCCCCAGCCCTCGGGCTTCTCCGTGATGGCCAGGCCCGCCCAATGGGCGACCCGCAGGGGATACGTCCGGGGCGACAGGGCAATGCCCTGTCGGGCCCGCTTCAGCTTGCGGTAGCTGGAGTGGCGGTAGCTCGTCTAGAAGATCTGCTTCCAGACGACCAGCGCCTGGCCCTCGCGAAGGTCGTTGACCTTCTGGATCAGCGCCAGGACGAAATCCAGGATCTCGTCGTCCAGGCTCATGTCCAGTTCGGGGTTCTCCGGCAAAGTGCCGTCGACCAGACGGCCCGTCGGGCCATGCTCGATGGGCAGACTCTCTGCCCGAATGTAGCTCAACTGCCCTCCTCAGAAGGGGTGGGGAGGTCCGGCGATGCTGCCGAGATAGGCAGCACGCGTGGTCTCTTGCGGCCTTGCCGCCGGGTCGTAGCGGGGGGCCAGAGGGCCCCTACGGCCGCGCAGGAGGACTGCACGTCGCAGAGAAGCAGTCGCCCGTGGGCGCGGGCCAGGAGCCCGTACGGGCGTACTCCTGGACCTCGTTCCAGGCCTCGTCGAAGATCTGGCCGACGGCTTCCGGCGTATAGTCGGCGAGGTCGTACGGCTTGCCGAGCGTGCCCTTGCGGTTCATGAACGGCACGCCGCTGTCCACGTCGATGCCGTACCTCACCTTGACCAGAGCCCGGTACGTACCGAACTGGTCGGGACTCTTCGGCGGCCTCTTGCCGCTCTTGAGGTCCACGATGTGGTGCTTCTTGAAGACCGGGTCCCAGAAGATCCTGTCCAGGTACGCCTTGTTCTCGACCGGACAGCCGGGCAGGCGCCCGGAGATGTCCAGCTCGATGGCAGGCTCGCCGTCGGGGGTCGTCCAGATCTCCCACGGGCTGCGCTCGCGCCAGTCGATGTACGACTGGACGAACTGCAAGCCCTGCGTGCGCCAGACCTCGATGGGCTCGCTCTGCGAGCGGCCTCAGGCGTGCTCGTTGGGCTCCTTCTCCCCGGCCTTGTGCAGCTGGGCATCGAAGTACGTCTCCCAGATGCGGGCGATGTTCTCCTTCGAGGCGTGCTCGTTGCCGACCACTGACATCAGGTCGTAGTGCTCGGTCGTCTCGTGCACGGCGGAGCCGCCCACGGACCACAGAGCCGGGCGCTTGGGCGCCTTGGCGACGTACTTGAGGAACCAGCTCCGTGCGCAGCGCTGGAGCGTCTCGCGGGCGCTGAAGGACGTGTGCTCAGGCAGCCGGTGCATCGGGCCTCGCTCGGTAGTTGAGGATCACGGCGGCCACGGGGTGGTAGAGCCACGGATGACACCCGAAGAGACGGGCACGCTGGAACTGGCTCTCTACCGCACCTACGCCGTGCCGAGCATCGGCGGGCTGCTGGCGCGCACGGCGGAACTCACGGACCGCACCCAGAAACGCTACGACGACACCTCGCTGCTCCTCGACGCCGTCGTGGAGCACGGCTTCGACAGCGAACAGGGCCGTACGGCCGTCCGCCGCATCAACCAGATGCACCGCAGCTACGACATCGGCAACGACGACATGAGGTACGTGCTCTGTACGTTCGTCGTGATGCCCAAGCGCTGGATCGACTCCTACGGCTGGCGCAGGCTCTCCCGCCACGAGACCGTCGCCTCCACCGTCCACTACCGCACCCTCGGACAGCGCATGGGCATCAAGGACATCCCCGAGACGTACGAGGAGTTCGAAGCCTGCCTCGATGCCTACGAGGCGGCCCACTTCGCCTGGGACGAGGGCGCTCGGCGCGTCTCTGACGCCACGCTCGACCTGATGGCCTCCTGGTACCCGCGGCCGCTCGCCCCCGTGCTGCGCACCGCGACCCTCGCCCTGCTCGACGAACCGCTCCTGAAGGCCTTCCGCTACCCGCCTCCGGCCCCCGCCGTCCGCTCCCTGGTCCGCCGGGCGGTACGCGCGCGTGGACGCGCCGTCCGGCTGCTGCCACCGCGCCGGGCACCGCACTTCGCACGGCAGAACTGGGAGATCAAGAGCTCCCCGGACGGCTACCGGCTGCAGGACCTGGGCACCCGCCCGGTGCCCGGCGCCGGCGGCTGCCCCGTACGGCATGTCGACGGTTCGGCCTCGCAGTGAGGCGGGCCCCCGCGCCCGCTCCCGCCCGCTTCCGAGGCGAGCGCGGCGGTGAGCCCGCGGGCGCCCGAGCGCTGCGAGCGGTGGTCGCACTCGACCTTCACACCTCCCGGACGGCCAGGGCCAGGAAGCGGGTGTCCTCGTCGACGTACGAGGTCAGGCGCCATCCGGAGCCGGCCAGCAAGGGGCGGAGATTCGGCTCTGCACGAAGGTCGTCCGGGGTGATCCGCCGGCCCTGGCGTGCCGCGAGTGCCGCCCTGCCGATCGGATGGAACAGCGCGAGGGTGCCGCCCGTGCGCACGACACGGGCCAGCTCCCGGAGGTTCTCCGCCGGGCGGGGCAGGTGGGAGACGAGCCCCGCTGCGAACACGGCGTCGAAGGCCGCCGAGCCCAGGGGCAGAGCGGCCACGTCGGCGAGCACCAGCCGTCCGTCGCGGTCACGTCCCGCCCGTACGGCCGCCTGCAGCATGGCCGGGGTCAGATCGACCCCGACGACTTCGCCCGAATCTCCCACGGCCGCGCGCAGGGGCGTCAGGGCGCGTCCGGTGCCGCAGCCCGCGTCGAGCACGCGATCGCCCGCCCGCAGACCGAGTTCGGCGACGCAGGCCGCGTAGGCGGGACCGTCGTCGGGGAAACGGCTGTCCCAGGCCGCCGCGCGCGGGGAGAAGAACTCCTGGACGTGTGTGTGGTCGTCGCTCATGTGCGGCATGATCCCTCACCGGCGCGGAGGACGTCGCGGTGCACACGTTCGAGCGCGAGCCGATCGGTCCGGCGCAATTCCCCGTCATTTTGCGGCACCTTTCGAAATGCGCCCCCTTTGTTCCCCTGTGCCCCCACTAGCGTCCCGGAGCCATGGGACACCTGGACCACGCGGCCTTCGGCTGGCTGACCCCCGTGCTGTCGTACGGGATGGCCTGCATCGGCGCCGCCCTCGGACTGCGCTGCACCGTCCGCGCGCTGGGCTCCACCGGACGCTCCCGCCGCAACTGGCTCGTCACGGCGGCCTCCGCGATCGGCACCGGCATCTGGACCATGCACTTCGTGGCCATGCTCGGCTTCGGCGTCGGCGGCACCGGCATCCGCTACGACGTCCCCCTGACCGTGCTCAGCCTCCTCGTCGCCATGCTCGTCGTCTGCGCCGGCGTCTTCGCCGTCGGCTACGGCCGCGACCGCACGCGCGCATTGCTGCTCGGCGGTCTCACCACCGGACTCGGCGTGGCGAGCATGCACTACCTGGGCATGGCGGCGGTCCGGCTGCACGGCGACGTGACCTACGACCCGGTCCTGGTCGCGGTCTCCGTCGTGATCGCCGTCGTCGCGGCGACCGCGGCCCTCTGGGCGGCGCTCAACATCGAGTCGCCGGTCGCGGTCACCCTCGCCTCGCTCGTCATGGGCGCGGCCGTCAGCAGCATGCACTACACCGGGATGCTCGCGGTGGACGTACGCGTCACACCCTCCGGCGCAGCCCTGCCCGGGGCCACGGCGATGCAGTTCGTCTTCCCCCTCGCCGTCGGTCTCGGCTCCTACCTCTTCCTGACCTCGGCCTTCGTCGCGCTGTCGCCCACCACGGGAGAGCGCGCGGCGTCCGCCTCCGCACAGCAGTCGGCGGAGCGCGCCGCGCGCCGCCGACCGGCCCGCACCGTCTGACGGGCCCGGACGGCACGCCCCGAACCACTCCCGAGCGAGGAGGCCATGCGTACACCCCGGAGGACCCCCATGGACGGCGCCGGAACGCCGCTCCCCGTGCGTGGGCGACGTGCCCACGCCGGACCACCCGCCGACGAGGGACCGTACGAAGAGCCGGGCACGCCGGTGGACACGTCACCCACGCGCGCGGGCCGCCGGCGGATACGGCCGCGCACCGTGCGCGCCAGGATCGTCTGCCTGCTGATGGTGCCCGTCGTCTCCTTGCTGGCCCTGTGGGCGTACGCCACCGTCAGCACCGCACAGGACGTCTCCCGACTGCGCCAGGCGCACCGCGTGGACACCGAGGTCCGTACCCCGGTCGCGGCCGCGGTGGCCGCGCTGCAGACCGAGCGGGCGGCCGCCGTACGCCACGCCACCGATCCGGCCGCCGGACACCAGGACGACCTGCGGGAACTCGGCGAACGCACCGACCGCGCGGTGGCCGCACTGCGGCTCGACGACGACAGCACCGTCGCCGACGCCCAGGACCTGCCCGGCGAAGTCGCTCGGCGCCTGGAGGCGTTCGTCTCCGGGGCCGAGGAACTGCGCTCGCTGCGGTCCGCGGTGCTCGACGGCACGGCGGACTGGGCGCAGACGTACGACCGGTACACGCGGACGGTCGCGGCCGCCTTCGCCGTCGGCGGGTCGCTCTCCGGCATCCAGGACGCCGAACTCGGCTCCGACGCGCGCGTGCTGCTCGAGTTCGCCCGCGCGGGCGAGGCCCTGGCGCAGGAGGACGTCGTGCTCGGCAGCGCGCGCCTGGCCGGGCGCCTGGACGGGCCGCGCCTGCGGCTGTTCACCGGCGCGGTCGCCTCCCGCCGTGCCTTCACCGAGTCGGCCGCGGCAGACCTCGGCGGCTCCGAACGCACCGCCTGGCGAAAGCTGGCCGCGGGCAGCGCCTACGCCGCCGTGAACGCCGTCGAGGAGAAGGTGCTCGCCCACGGACCCGGGGCCAAGGCCCTCGCGGCAGCGCCGGAGACGACCTGGAGCACGGCCCACGCGCGCGTGCAGGACGGCATGCGGACCGTCGAGACGGACGCGGCACGCCGGACCGCCGACCGCGCCGCTCCCTTCACCCGGGGACTGCTCACCCCGGCCGGAGCGGCGTTGCTGCTCGGACTCGTGGCCGTCGCCGCCTCCCTCGTCATCTCCGTGCGCATCGGCCGCGGACTCGTCGTGGACCTGGTGGGCCTGCGCAACGGCGCCCTGGGGATCGCCCGCCGCAAACTGCCCGAGGCCATGCGGAGGTTGCGCGCAGGCGAGGAGATCGACATCGAGGCCGAGGCGCCGCCCGGACCGTCCGCCGAGGACGAGACCGGCCAGGTCGCCGAGGCCCTGGGCACCGTGCACCGCGCGGCCCTGCGGGCCGCCGCGGAACGCGCCGAGCTCGCCAGTGGCATCTCCGGAGTGTTCGTCAACCTCGCCCGCCGCAGCCAGGTCCTCGTCCACCGCCAGCTCAGCCTCCTGGACAGCATGGAACGCCGCTCGGACGACCCGAACGAACTGGGCGACCTCTTCCGGCTCGACCACCTCACCACGCGCATGCGGCGCCACGCGGAGAGCCTGATCATCCTCTCCGGAGCCGCCCCCGGCCGGGCCTGGCGCATGCCCGTCCCGCTGACCGACGTGGTCCGCGCCGCCGTCTCCGAGGTGGAGGACTACGCGCGCGTGGAGGTCCGGCAGCTTCCGGAGGCCGCCGTCATCGGCTCGGCCGTGGCCGACCTGACCCACCTTCTGGCCGAACTCGTGGAGAACGCCGCCCAGTTCTCGCCCCCGCACACGCGCGTGAGGGTCACCGGCGAGCCCGTCGGCAACGGCTACGCCGTCGAGGTCGAGGACCGGGGCCTCGGCATGAGCAAGGAGACCCTGGCCCGCGCCAACCTGCGCATCGCGCAGTCCGAGGCGCTCGACCTGTTCGACAGCGACCGGCTCGGCCTGTTCGTGGTCAGCAGACTCGCCGCACGCCACGGCGTCAAGGTCCACCTGCGCACCTCGCCCTACGGCGGTACCACGGCGGTCGTCCTGCTGCCCACCGCCCTGCTGCACGGCACTACGCCGGAACGATCCGCCGACGAGCCGGCGGAGGCGCCGCGGCCGGCCGAACGCGCGTACGCGCGCGTGCCCGCTGCCGACCGGAACCAGGACGCCGTACCCGCCACGGCCGACCGGCCCGCGCTGGTCGCTCCCGTCCGGGCCGCCGCCGAACCGGCGGCGGCCGACACCCCTCCCCCCGGAGTCACCGCCTTGCGCCTGCACCGCCCACCGGACGACCTCGGCGCGTCGGACGACCTGCCGCGCCGGATACGGCAGGCACACCTGGCCCCCCAACTGCGCCACGCTCGCCCCGCGGAGCCGGCTCCGGCGTCCGGCCCGCGCGGCGACGACGGACGCACGCCGGAACTCGTACGGGACCGGATGGCCGCGTACCAGGAGGGGTGGGCACGCGGGGGCGGACGGCAACCCGGCCGAGGCGCCGCCCCGGATCCCGCACCGGGCGGCGACAGCAGCGAAGGAGACCCCGCATGATCCAGGACCCGAGAACGAGAGCGGCCCGGGCGTCCGGCGAACTCGACTGGTTGCTGGACGACTTGGTGACACGCATGAGCGAGGTCCGACACGCCGTGGTGCTGTCCGACGACGGTCTCGCCGTCGGCGCCTCCACCGCCCTGGGCCGGGAGGACGCCGAGCACCTCGCCGCCGTCGCCTCCGGCTTCCACAGTCTCGCCAAGGGCGCGGGCCGGCACTTCGGTGTCGGCGGTGTCCGGCAGACCATGGTGGAGATGGACGACGGCTTCCTGTTCGTCGCCGCTGCGGGCGAGGGCTCCTGCCTCGCCGTCCTCACCGCTGTGACCGCCGACATCGGTCTGGTCGCGTACGAGATGGCACGGCTGGTCACACGCGTCGGCGAGCACCTCCACGCGCCGCCGCGCCGCTCCGTACGACCGCCCGCCGCAGGATGAGGCGAGAGGCGACCCGCGTGATGACCGAGGACGTGACCGACGCCCCCTGCCGGCCGGGCAGCCAGTGGTACGACACGGACGCCGGACCGCTCGTCCGCCCGTACGCCGTGACGGGCGGACGCACCAGACCCGGACCCACCGGAGTCCGTTTCGACCTGATCGCCCTGGTCGCCCTGGACCCGGGCGCCCCGCGGGCCGACGGCGCCGGACTCGGCCCGGAACACCGCGCCCTCATCGCCCTGTGCCGTGCGGAGACCCAGTCCGTGGCGGAACTCGCGGCGGGCTGCGAACTGCCCGTGGGTGTCGTGCGGGTGCTCCTCGGTGACCTGCTCGAACGGGGCTGCGTCACCGTGAACCGCCCGGTGCCTCCCGCGCAACTGCCCGACGAACGCATCCTGCGCGAGGTCATCGACGGGCTGCGGGCCCTTTAGCCGAGCGTTCGATCCCCCGCACCCCTGTCGACCGGTTTCCCGAACTCCTGAGAGAAGTGATCCATGGTCTCCGAACATGTGGACGCCACGGGCGGCGACACGTCCTTGCTGGCGTTGAAGATTCTCGTCGCCGGTGGTTTCGGCGTGGGCAAGACCACCCTGGTGGGGGCGGTCAGCGAGATCAAGCCGCTGCGCACCGAGGAACTGCTCAGCGAGGTGGGCCGGTCGGTGGACGACACCGACGGTGTGGACCGGAAGGTCACGACGACCGTCGCCATGGACTTCGGCCGGATCACCATCCGCTCCGGCCTCTCCCTGTACCTCTTCGGCACGCCGGGCCAGGAGCGCTTCTGGTTCCTGTGGGACGAGCTGTCCCAGGGTGCCCTGGGTGCCGTCGTCCTCGCCGACACCCGCCGCCTGGAGGACTGCTTCCCCGCGGTCGACTACTTCGAGCACCGGCACATCCCGTTCGTGGTGGCCGTCAACTGCTTCCTGGGAGCGCGGACCTACAGCGCCCCCGAGGTGGCACGCGCCCTCGACCTGGACCAGGGCACCCCCGTCGTCCTGTGCGACGCCCGCGACCGCGCCTCGGGCAAGGAGGTGCTGATCCGGCTCGTCGAGTACGCCGGGCGGGTGCACACCGCCCGGCTGCTCGACTCAGTGAGCTGAGACGTCACCACCGTCGGGTCAGTCCGCGATCGCCTTCTCGGCGAGCACCTTGTCGATCCCGACGCGCACGAGCAGTTCCCCCGGAACGCCGTTGCGGGCGCCGAACTCCTCGGCACGTTCCTCGCCCATGTACCGCGCCGCGATCCGGGTCGCCCAGCCGCGGACCTCGTTCAGGTCGTCCGAGACGTCGGCCACGCCCTGCACCACCACGTAGTCGAACGGCGGCCGGTCGTCGTCCACGCACAGGGCGACCCGGCCGTCCCGGGCCAGGTTGCGTCCCTTCACGGTGTTCGCGCCTGTGGTGAAGACCACCTCGTCCCCGTCGAGCAGGAACCAGACCGGCGTCACGTGCGGACGTCCGTCCGCACGCACCGTCGACAGTTTCCCGGTGCGCGTGCCGTGCGAGACGAACGCCCGCCATTCCTCATCGGTCATCTTCTGTGCCATGCCCTCATCCTCCTTGCCCGTCGGCCGGTGGTGGGGAAGGCTGGCGGACGGAGCCACCCGTCGGACGGAGCCACCTGACGGGCGGAGCCACCCGACGGGCGGGGACAGCACACGGGGAAACCTCACACGGGGAGAGGGAACATGGCGCAGAAGCAGACGCTGGGGTGGCTGCTGGACGACCTGACCGAACGGGTCGACCACGTACGGCACGCGCTCGTCCTGTCCAACGACGGGCTCGTGGCGGGCGCCAGCACGGGGCTGCGCCGGGAGGACGCGGAACACCTCGCCGCCGTCTCGTCCGGCCTCCACAGCCTGGCCAAGGGATCCGGACGCCACTTCGGCGCGGGTCAGGTCCGCCAGACGATGGTCGAGTTCGATGACGCGGTGCTGTTCGTCACCGCGGCCGGTGCCGGCAGCTGCCTGTGCGTGTTCAGCGGGGTGGACGCCGACATGGGCCAGATCGCCTACGAGATGGCGCTGCTCGTCAACCGGGTCGGCGAGCACCTCGCGGTGGACGCCCGCCACCCCGAGCGCACTCCACCGACAGACCTCTGACCTGCGCCTCTGTCCCGTTCCATGGAGTTATCCACAGGCTTGCCACGGAATCCGCGAATCCGGCTACGGTTTTTCCGAGGTCCCCGCGGACGGCGCGGGGCCCACCACTCCACGGGGGAGACCGGCCATGTCAGGCGACACCACCACCCGACCCCACGCCCCCTTCACCGCCTTCGGCCGAGCGGCGAGGGAACTGGGCATGAAGCGAAGCGAGTTCGAACTCGCCGTGGACCTCGGCCGGATCAGGACCGTGCCCGACGAAGGGGGAGGGGGACGCCGGGTCCCCCGCACCGAGCTCGACCGGCTACGCGACGCGCCCGGCTTCCCCGAGGCACTCCGCAGGAGCGTCGAGGCCGTCGGCACCGCCGAGGGGGCGGCCGTCATGGAAGTGGCGCCCACCCGGTTCACGCGCCTGGCGCGCCTGGGTCTGGTGGTACCTGTGAGGTTCTATCTGAACCGCTACCGGGCCGTCGTCTGGCTGTATCTCGCCGAGGAGCTACGACAGTTCGCCGCCGATGAGGACAACGCCCCGCTGCTCACCGGCCGGACGCCCCGAGCCCTGCGGCAGCAGGTGGCCGAGGGGCTCGACCTGCGCCCCCGCAACTGGCGGGGCCGCCGTCTCGGTTTCCTGCTGCGGCAGGCCGACGGTCCCTGGCAGCGAGCGGCAGCCGTGGCCTCTCTCCTCGATGCCGCCCACATCGCCGAGATCGTCCAGGACCCCTACGACCGCTCCCACCTGAACCGGTTCCGCCCGGGGCCGCCGGCCCGCGGAGCGCCCGGCTCCCCGGCGGCTCGTCTCGTCGAGAAGATCGCGACGGCGGACGCCCCCGACGAGATCGACTGGCTCCGGGCCGACCTGCTGCAAGCCCTGGACGAGGCCCGCGCCCATCAGCCCGCGCCACGGCCCTCGCCGAAACCGCAACCACTACCGGAACCGAAGCCGCAGGCGCACGCGGTGGGGTGTATCCCGGTCCCTCCGCGGCCGACGGCGGACCCGCGGCCGACGCTGAACGAGCACCCGACGTCGGACGCGCACCCGACGGCGAACCCGCGGTCGTCGGACCGGCACCGGCCCCGCCGGCGCATGAGCGGCCTGCTGGGCCGGCTCCGCCGCAGAAGCACCTGACGCACTGGTCTCCGGCGGACGCACCGGTCCTACAGCGTCCGGAACAGGCCCTCCTGGACGACCGACACCAGCAGACGGCCGTGCACGTCGTAGATCCGCCCACGGGCCAGTCCGCGGCCACCCGTCGCGATCGGCGACTCCTGGTCGTACAGGAACCACTCGTCCGCGCGGAAGGGCCGGTGGAACCACATGGCGTGGTCCAGCGACGCCATGTCGAAGTTCCGCGGACCCCACAGGGGCTCCACCGGGAGACGCACCGCGTCCAGCAGCGTCATGTCACTGGCGTACGTCAACGCGCAGGTGTGCACGAGCGGATCGTCGCCGAGCGGACCGACCGCCCGCATCCACACCGCGCTGCGCGGCTCGGCGTCCTTGATCTCCTCGGGGCTCCAGCGCAGCCCGTCCGCGTACCGGATGTCGAAGGGCTGCCGGCGTGCCATCCGCTCCAACTGCTCGGGCAGCCCGCCCAGATGCTCCCGGACCTCCTCGGCGACCGTCGGAAGCGTCTCCGGGTCCGGGACCTCACGGGCCGGCGGCAACTGGTGCTCGAACGGACCTTGCTCGGGCTTGTGAAAGGAGGCGGTCAGATTGAAGATCGTGCGGCCCTGCTGCACGGCGGTGACGCGGCGCGTGGTGAACGACCGCCCGTCGCGCACCCGCTCGACCTGGTACACGATCGGCACGCCCGGCCGGCCCGGACGCAGGAAGTACGCGTGCAGCGAGTGCACGGGCCGGTCGCCGTCCGTGGTCCGGCCGGCCGCGACCAGCGCCTGGCCCGCCACCTGGCCGCCGAAGACCCGTTGCAGGGACTCCTGCGGGCTGCGGCCGCGGAATATGTTGACCTCGATCTGCTCCAGGTCGAGCAGGTCGACTAGCCTCTCGGCCGGGTTCGTCATCGGTGTGTTTCTCCTGTGCCTGCTTCTCTGCCTCGGCCCGTACTCACAACTGGCCGACGTCGGTGACGCGGACGACCGCGCGACCCTCCGCGTCGGAGGCCGTGAGGTCCACCTCGGCGCTGATGCCCCAGTCGTGGTCACCGTTGGGGTCGTCGAAGATCTGGCGGACGCGCCACAGCGCGTTCTGCGGCTCCTGCTCGATGACCAGCAACTTGGGGCCACGGGCGTCCGGACCCGTACCGAGGTCGTCGTACTCGTCCCAGTACTTGTCCATCGCCTCGCCCCACGCGTCGGCGTCCCAGCCGGACTCGGCGTCCATCTCGCCCAGTTCGTCGACCTGGTCGAGCGCGGCGAGCTCCACACGGCGGAACATCGCGTTGCGGACGAGGACGCGGAAGGCGCGCGCGTTGGTGGTGACCGGCTTGACCTCGTCGGCCTTCTCCTGCGCCTCCTCGGCGGTCATCTCCTCCGGGTTGGCGAGCTGCTCCCACTCGTCCAGCAGACTGGAGTCGACCTGGCGCACCATCTCGCCCAGCCACTCGATCAGATCCTGCAGGTCCTCGGACTTGAGGTCGTCCGGAACCGTGTGGTCGAGCGTCTTGTAGGCGCCGGCCAGGTACCGCAGCACGATGCCCTCGGTGCGGGCCAGCTCGTAGTGGGACACCAGCTCGGTGAAGGACATGGCCCGCTCGTACATGTCCCGGATCACCGATTTCGGCGACAGCGGATGGTCTCCGACCCACGGGTGGCTCTTGCGGTACGTGTTGTACGCGTGGAAGAGCAGCTCCTCCAGGGGCTTGGGGTAGCTGATGTCCTGGAGGCGCTCCATGCGCTCCTCGTACTCGACACCGTCCGCCTTCATCGCGGCGACCGCCTCGCCGCGCGCCTTGTTCTGCTGGGCGGCGAGGATCTGGCGCGGATCGTCGAGGGTGGACTCCACGACCGAGACCATGTCGAGCGCGTAGGACGGCGACTCCGGGTCGAGCAGCTCGAACGCGGCCAGTGCGAAGGTGGACAGCGGCTGGTTGAGCGCGAAGTCCTGCTGGAGGTCCACGGTGAGGCGGACGATCCGGCCCTCGGCGTCCGGCTGGTCGAGCTTCTCCACGATCCCGCCGTCCAGCAGCGAACGGTAGATCGCGATCGCGCGCCGGATGTGCCGCAGCTGCTGCCTGCGCGGCTCGTGGTTGTCCTCGAGCAGGTGCCGCATCGCGTCGAAGGCGTTTCCGGGGCGCGCGATCACGGACAGCAGCATCGTGTGCGTCACCCGGAAGCGGGACGTCAGCGGCTCCGGCTCGGACTCGATGAGCTTGTCGAAGGTGTTCTCCGTCCAGCCGACGAAGCCCTCCGGCGCCTTCTTGCGCACCACCTTGCGGCGCTTCTTCGGGTCGTCACCGGCCTTGGCGAGCGCCTTCTCGTTCTCGATGACGTGCTCCGGCGCCTGCGCCACCACGAAACCCGCCGTGTCGAAGCCGGCCCGTCCGGCCCGGCCCGCGATCTGGTGGAACTCCCGCGCCCGCAGCGTGCGCACACGGTTGCCGTCGTACTTGGTCAGCGCCGTGAACAGCACCGTCCTGATGGGCACGTTGACACCGACGCCGAGCGTGTCCGTACCGCAGATGACCTTCAGCAGACCGGCCTGGGCGAGCTTCTCCACCAGACGCCGGTACTTGGGCAGCATGCCGGCGTGGTGGACACCGATGCCGTGCCGCACGTACCGCGACAGGTTCCGGCCGAACTTCGTCGTGAAGCGGAAGTTGCCGATCAGCTCGGCGATCTGCTCCTTCTCCTCCCGCGAGCACATGTTGATGCTCATCAGGGCCTGCGCCCGCTCCACCGCCTGCGCCTGGGTGAAGTGCACGATGTAGACGGGAGCCTGCTTGGTCTCCAGCAGATCGGTGAGCGTCTCCGTGAGCGGTGTGTACTGGTACGCGTAGGACAGCGGTACGGGCCGGGTCGCCGAACGGACCACCGCGGTGGGGCGGCCGGTGCGCCGGGTGAGGTCCTTCTCGAAGAAGGAGACGTCGCCGAGCGTGGCCGACATGAGGACGAACTGCGCCTGGGGAAGTTCCAGGAGGGGGATCTGCCAGGCCCAGCCGCGGTCGCCCTCCGCGTAGAAGTGGAACTCGTCCATGACGACCTGGCCGACGTCCGCGGCCTTGCCGTCGCGCAGGGCGATCGACGCCAGCACCTCGGCGGTGCAGCAGATGACCGGGGCGTCGGCGTTGACGGAGGCGTCGCCGGTCAGCATGCCGACGTTCTCCGTGCCGAAGAGCTTGCACAGCTCGAAGAACTTCTCCGACACCAGCGCCTTGATCGGCGCCGTGTAGAAGGTGACCTCGTCCCGGGCGAGGGCCGCGAAGTGCGCACCCGCCGCGATCATGCTCTTGCCGGAGCCGGTGGGCGTCGACACGATCACGTTCGCGCCGGAGACCGCCTCTATCAGCGCCTCCTCCTGGTGCGGGTAGAGCGTGAGACCGCGCTCCTGGGCCCAGGACTCGAAGGCGTCGTAGAGGGCGTCGGGATCTGCGGTCGGCGGCAGCTGATCGATGAGGGTCACGACTCCATCTTGCCTGCCCCGGAGCCCCAGGGGGGAATCGGATGCCCGGCCGAAGATCACGACCGCTACGCTGGGGCGCCGACGGAGCGTCATCGCACCCGGTCAACTGGACAGCGGCGAACGAGGAACAGGGCGGGCAACGGCCATGATGGGACCAGCACATTCACTGTCGGGCGCCGCCGCCTGGCTCGGAGTCGGTGCCGCGGCCGCCGCGGCCGGGCACACGATGCCGTGGCCGGTGCTGCTGGCGGGTGCGCTGATATGTGCGGGTGCCGCGCTCGCCCCGGACCTCGACCACAAGGCGGCCACGATCTCCCGGGCCTTCGGCCCCGTCTCGCGCTGGCTGTGCGAGATCGTCGACAAGCTCTCCTACGCCGTCTACAAGGCCACGAAGAAGCAGGGCGACCCGCGCCGCTCCGGGGGACACCGGACGCTCACGCACACCTGGCTGTGGGCGGTCATGATCGGCGCGGGTGCCTCGGTGCTGGCGATCACCGGTGGCCGCTGGGCCGTCCTGGCGATCCTCTTCGTGCACATGGTGCTGGCGATCGAGGGTCTGCTGTGGCGGGCGGCCCGCGGTTCCAGCAGCGACGTGCTGGTGTGGCTGCTGGCGGCGACGAGCGCCTGGATCCTCGCCGGGATACTGGACAAGCCCGGCAACGGCGCGGGCTGGCTGTTCACGGACCCCGGCCAGGAGTACCTGTGGCTGGGGCTGCCGATCCTGCTGGGGGCCCTGGTGCACGACATCGGGGACGCGCTGACCGTCTCCGGCTGCCCGGTCCTGTGGCCCATCCCGATCGGGCGCAAGCGCTGGTACCCCCTGGGACCGCCCAAGGCCATGCGGTTCCGGGCGGGCAGTTGGGTCGAACTGAAGGTGCTGATGCCGGTCTTCATGGTCCTCGGAGGCGTGGGCGGCGCGGTCGCTCTCAACGTCATCTGAATCCCGGCGTGGGCCGAGGCGGCTCAGCTCTCCGTGCCCTCTCCACGGCGGCACTCGCAGCGGGCGACGGCCCTCCGTGCGGGCCCTGCTCGCTGTGCTCCCCGTGCGGTGAGGGCGGGTGGGACGGACCGGGGACGGCCGGGTCAGCCGGGCAGGGAGTCCTCGTCGACGATGTGCATCGCGGCCTCCTCGGCGGAGGCGGCCGCTCCGTCGATGCCCACATCGGTGGCGACCAGGGCGCTCTCCTCGTCCTCGTGGGCCCCCTCGTCCGGTGCCACCAGCCGGCCGGAGCGGACGGAGCCCACCTCGTTGTCCAGGAGTTCCCCGTCGGTGCCGTCGGTGTCTCCGAGACCGTCGCCGTCGGGGGCGGCGAGGTCGGGCAGTTCCTCCGCGAGCCGCTGGTCGAGGGTCTCGCCCTGCCGGCGCTCCGCGGCCGTCACGCCGGTGTGCTCCACGGCCCACGGCCTCTCCGGCGGCGACCAGCCCCGGTCCAGCGGGTCGTCGACACCGTCGTCCACGAGCGTGTCCTCCGCGTCGAGCAGGCCCGCGTCGTCCTGGACCTCGGACGCGTCGGGCTGGTAGACGTCGTCCCCCCATCCTTCGGCGCTGTTCACGGGTTCCTCCAGGGGATGACGGGCCCGTCCTCACCACGGTCGGCGATGGAACACCGCCGCTCGGGGCGCGGGCCGGGGGCGGCAGAGCATGGACGGATCAGGACGTTCTCGGACGGACCGGCCCGCTGCCGTCCACACGGCTGCCGCTCTCCAGCGTTCCACCCCGCTTCGGGGGCGCGCAACGGCAGCCGGGGAGGGCGGCCACGGGCCGGGGTGCCGGGCGCGGCCCGGCCGCCGCGCGCCGAACGCCTTCCGAAGCCCGCTCCGCCTCGGGCCCGGGACGGGTGCGCCGACCCTGGCCCCACCCCGCCCCGTCCTCCGCTACCACCGTTCCTTCCGTACCGCCCGGACGGCGCATCCGGTGCCACGGTCCTCACCCGTGCCAGGACCGCCACAGGGCCGCGTAGGCGCCGTCCGCCGTGACCAGCTCCGTGTGGCTGCCCAGCTCGCTGATCCGGCCGTTCTCGACGACGGCGATGACGTCGGCGTCGTGGGCGGTGTGCAGGCGGTGGGCGATGGCGATGACGGTACGGCCGTCCAGGACGCGGGCCAGGGACCGCTCCAGGTGACGGGCGGCACGCGGGTCGAGCAGCGAGGTCGCCTCGTCGAGGACCAGCGTGTGCGGGTCGGCCAGCACGAGCCGGGCCAGCGCGATCTGCTGGGCCTGCGCCGGGGTGAGCGCGACCCCGCCCGAGCCGACCTCGGTGTCCAGACCGTCGTCCAGCGCCCGCGCCCAGCTCTCCGCGTCGACCGAGGCCAGCGCGGACCACAGTTCGGCGTCCTCGGCCCCCTGCGGGGTGTCCTCGCCGGGGTGCAGCCGGGCGTGGGGGAGCGCGAGGCGGAGGTTGTCGCGCAGCGAACCGACGAAGACGTGGTGCTCCTGGTTGACCAGCGCCACGTGCGAGCGGATGCGTTCGGCGGTCATCCGGGACAGTTCGGTCCTGCCCAGGGTGACCCGGCCCTCGCGTGGCGCGTAGATGCCGGCGAGCAGCCGGCCCAGTGTGGACTTGCCGGCGCCGGAGGGGCCGACCAGGGCCAGTCGGGTGCCGGGGGCGACTTCCAGCGACACCTGGCGCAGCACGTCGACGCCCTCGCGGTAACCGAAGTGCACCCGGTCGGCGAGCACGTCCCGTCCGCCCGGCTCCAGCGAGGCGTCCCCGGCGTCCGGCTCGATGTCGCGCACGCCGACGAGCCGGGCCAGCGACACCTGCGCCACCTGCAGCTCGTCGTACCAGCGAAGGATCAGGTTCACGGGGTCGACGAGCATCTGGGCGAGGAGCGCGCCCGTCGTCAGCTCGCCGACCCCGATCCAGCCCTGCAGGACGAAGGCCCCGCCCAGCATGAGGACCGAGCCCAGGACGGTGACGTGCACAAGGTTGATGACGGGGAAGAGCACCGAGCGCAGCCAGAGCGTGTACCGCTCCCAGGCCGTCCACTGCTGGATCCGCAGGTCCGACAGCCCGACACGGCGCTCACCGAGGCGGTGGGCCTCCACGGTGCGCCCGGCGTCCACGGTCTCGGCCAGGGCGGCGGCGACGGCGGCGTACCCGGCGGCCTCCGAGCGGTAGCCGGCCGGCGCCCGCCGGAAGTACCAGCGGCAGCCGGCCACCAGCAGCGGCACCGCGACGAGCACGGCGGGCGCCAGGGGCGGTGCCGTGACGACGAGCCCGCCCAGCAGCAGCACCGCCCACATCACGCCGATGGTCAGCTGTGGCACGGCCTCGCGCATGGCATTGGCCAGGCGGTCCACGTCCGTGGTGATGCGGGACAGCAGGTCGCCCGTCCCGGCCCGCTCCAGCACGCCCGGCGGCAGCCGGACCGACCGGACGAGGAAGTCCTCGCGCAGGTCGGCCAGCATCCGCTCGCCGAGCATCGCGCCGCGCAGCCGCACCTGCCGGACGAACGCGGCCTGGACGACCAGGGCGACCAGGAACAGCGTGGCGGTCAGCTCCAGACGCAGGTCCCGTGCCCCGTCCGACAGCCGTTCCACGAGGTCGCCCAGGAGCCATGGTCCGATCATCGAGGCGATGGTGGCGATCGTGTTGACGGCGACGAGGACCAGGAAGGCGCGCCGGTGCCGGCGGAACAGGTCCCCCACGTAGGCCCGTACGGTGGCGGGGGCGCCGACCGGCAGTGTGGTGGCCGCGGTCGGTGCCGCCGGGTCGTACGCCGGGGGCGCCACGCCGATCATGCGGTCTCCTCGATCTCTTGCAGCTCGTTCTTCTCGAATGCCGTGAGCACATCGCTCAGAGCGGCTTCCTCGTCGGTCTCCCGGGTCACCACGGCGCGGTAGCGCGGTTCGGTGTGCAGCAGCTCGCGGTGCACACCGACCGCGGCGGCCCGGCCCTCGTGCACGAGGACGACCTGATCGGCCCGGTCCAGCAGCAGCGGGGAGGAAGTGAACAGCACGGTGGTGCGCCCGGCGCGCAGTCCTCGCAGGCCCTCGGCGATCCGCGCCTCGGTGTGCGAGTCGACGGCGGAGGTGGGTTCGTCCAGGACGAGGACCTCCGGGTCGGTGAACAGTGACCGGGCCAGGGCCAGCCGCTGGCGCTGGCCGCCGGACAGCGACCGGCCGCGTTCGGTGATCCGCGCGTCCATCGGGTCCTCGGCGTCCAGCGACCCCTGGACGAGCGCTTCCAGCACGTCCCCGCACTGGGCGGCCGCCAGCGCCGCCGCCGTGTCGACGTCACCCGAGGCGGGCACGTCGAACAGGTCGCGCAGCGAACCGGACAGCAGCACCGGGTCCTTGTCCTGGACGAGGACGGCGGTGCGGGCGCAGTCGAGCGGCAGTTCGTCGAGCGGAACCCCGCCGAGCAGCACCGACGGACCGTCCTGTGTGGCGTGTCCGCCCAGGCGTTCCGCCAGCCGTCCGGCGGCGTCCGGGTCGCCGCACACCACCGCGGTGAGGCGGGCGGCCGGCGCGAGCAGCCCCGTGGCCGGGTCGTACAGGTCGCCGGAGGGGAGGTCCGGCGGGCGGGTTCCGGCAGCTTCCGTGGCGCGTTCCAGGGACAGGACGCGGGCGGCACGTCTGGCCGACGGGCGGGAGAAGGAGTACGCCATCGCGATCTCCTCGAAGTGCCTGAGGGGATACGTCAGGACCGTGACGGAGCTGTAGACGGTGACCAGTTCCCCGACGGAGATCCGGCCCTCGCGGGCCAGGCGGACGCCGTGGAAGACGACCGCGATCAGCAGCAGTCCCGGCAGCATCACCTGGATGGCGCTGATCAGGGACCACATGCGGGCGCTGCGCACGGCCGCGTGCCGGACCTCCTGGGAGGCGTGGCGGTAGCGGTCGAGGAACAGCTCCTCGCCGCCGATGCCGCGCAGCACCCGCAGGCCGGCCACCGTGTCGGAGGCCAGTTCGGTGGCGCGTCCGGCTTTCTCGCGCTGGAAGTCGGCCCGGCGGGTCGCGCGGGGCAGCAGGGGCAGCACCGCGACGGCGAGGACGGGCAGGCCCACCGCGACCACCAGACCCAGGGCGGGTTGATAGACCACGAGGCCGACGCAGACCAGCACGACCGTGAGGGCCGCGGCGGTGAACCGCGACACGGCCTCCACGAACCAGCCGATCTTCTCGACGTCACCCGTGGACACGGACACCACCTCGCCGGCGGCGACCCGTCGGCTCAGCACGGAGCCCAACCGCGAGGTCTTGCGGGCGAGGAGCTGCTGGACGCGGGCGGCCGCGGTAATCCAGTTGGTGACGGCGGCGCGGTGCAGGAAGGTGTCTCCGACAGCGGTGGCGACACCGGCCAGCGCCATCAGCCCGCCGGCGAGGGCGAGCCGCGAACCGGAGCGGTCGACGACTGCCTCGACGGCGAACCCGACACAGAACGGCAGCGTCGAGACGGCCACGAAGTGCAGCAGTCCCCAGGCCAGTGACTTGAGTTGACCGCCCGACTGATTGCGGCCGAGCCACCACAGGAAGCGGGGCCCGGAGCGTACGTCCGGCACACCCGGGTCGGGGTACGGAAGGTCTTGGATCTGCATGACGTCCCAGTGGCTCGTGTCAGGAGGGGAGGGGGAACGCGCTCCAGGGGAGTGCCCGCGAGAGCGGCGGCAGCAAACCGTGCAAGGTTCCCGTCGGAGGCTGGTCGGAATCAACCGGTTTTCCGCGGCACCGCATGGATCCGGTCGGCCCGCACGGACATGCGTCCCGCATCTCGGGCCGCGCCGCCGACGGGCGCTCCCCTCTGCCCTCCGCGCCCGCTCAACAGCGGGGAGCCGCGGTCCCGTCGATGAGCGTGTCCAGCAACTTCCCGAGCACCGCCCGCTCCACGTCCGTCAGCGGTGCGAGCATCTCCCGCGCCGCCGACTGGCGGGCCCGGCGCAGCTCGCCGAGCGTCTCGCGGCCCGCGTCCGTCAGCTCGATCCGTATCACCCGTCGGTTCGTGGGGTCCGGTACTCGGCGCACCTTCCCGCTCGCCTCCAGCCCGTCGACGAGCGTGGTCACCGCGCGTGGCACGACCTCGAGGCGCTCGGCCAGGTCCGCCATGCGCGGTGGCTCGCTGAAGTGGGCGAGGGTGCGCAGCAGGCGGGACTGCGCCGGGGTGACACCCATGTCGGAGTGCTCCAGGTGGCGCTTCTGGATGCGGTGCACCCGGCGGGTGAGCCGCAGCAGCTGCTCGGCGAGCAGGCCGTCGGGATCGGGGGTGGTCATGCGGGAACAATATCAGGACGCCGTTCATTGTGAATATAGGTAACAATGAGCTACGCTCCACGAGTTCCTCCCGCTCGACCTCCCGAAGGAGCCCATGCACCCCGACACGCCAGATTCCTGGACCCCGCCCACCGGCGCCGAGCAACAGCCGCGTCAGGTGCGCCGCATCCTGAAACTCTTCCGCCCCTATCGCGGCCGGCTCGCAGTCGTCGGACTGCTGGTCGCCGCCTCCTCGCTGGTCTCGGTGGCCACGCCCTTCCTGCTCAAGGAGACGCTCGACGTCGCTCTCCCCCAGGGGCGTACGGGCCTGCTGAGCCTGCTCGCCCTCGGCATGATCCTCAGCGCCGTCCTCGCCGGGGTCTTCGGTGTCCTCCAGACCCTGATCTCCACGACGGTCGGCCAGCGTGTCATGCACGACCTGCGCACCGCCGTCTACGGCCGGCTCCAGCGCATGTCGCTCGCGTTCTTCACGCGTACGCGGACCGGTGAGGTGCAGTCGCGCATCGCCAACGACATCGGAGGCATGCAGGCGACCGTCACCTCCACCGCCACCTCCCTGGTCTCCAACTTCACCAGCGTCGTCGCCACGATCGTGGCCATGGTCGCCCTCGACTGGCGGCTGACCGTCGTGTCCCTGCTCCTGCTGCCGGTCTTCGTGTGGATCAGCCGCCGCGTCGGGAACGAACGCCGGAAGATCACCACCCAGCGCCAGAAGCAGATGGCCGCCATGGCCGCCACCGTCACCGAGTCCCTGTCCGTCAGCGGCATCCTGCTCGGCCGCACGATGGGCCGCGCCGACTCCCTCACGCAGTCCTTCGCCGGAGAGTCCGAGCGCCTCGTCGACCTCGAGGTGCGGTCGAACATGGCCGGCCGCTGGCGCATGGCCGTGATCGGGATCGTCATGTCCGCCATGCCGGCCTTCATCTACTGGACCGCGGGACTGGCCCTCCAACTCGGCGGCCCGGACGTCTCCCTCGGCACCATCGTCGCCTTCGTCTCGCTCCAGCAGGGACTGTTCCGCCCGGCGGTCAGCCTCCTGTCGACGGGCGTGCAGATCCAGACCTCGCTCGCCCTCTTCCAGCGCATCTTCGAGTACCTCGACCTCCCCGTCGACATCACCGAACGCGCGAACCCGCTCCACCTCGACAACGTCCGGGGCGAGGTCCGCTTCGAGGACGTCACGTTCCGGTACGACGGCAAGGGCGGACCGGTCCTCGACGGCATCGACGTCACCGTGCCGGCGGGCGGAAGCCTCGCGATCGTCGGCCCGACCGGCGCCGGCAAGTCCACGCTGGGGTACCTGGTCCCCCGTCTGTACGACGTGACGGGCGGCCGGGTCACCCTCGACGGCGTCGACGTCCGCGACCTGGACTTCGACACCCTGGCGCGCGCGGTCGGCGTCGTCTCCCAGGAGACGTACCTCTTCCATGCCTCGGTCGCGGAGAACCTGCGCTTCGCCAAGCCGGACGCCACCGACGAGGAGTTGTACGCCGCGGCGCGGGCGGCCCAGATCCACGACCACATCGCCGCCCTGCCCGACGGGTACGACACGGTCGTCGGCGAGCGCGGCCACCGCTTCTCCGGTGGGGAGAAGCAGCGCCTGGCCATCGCCCGCACCATCCTGCGGGACCCGCCCGTCCTCATCCTCGACGAGGCGACCAGCGCCCTGGACACCCGCACCGAGCGCGCTGTCCAGGAGGCCATCGACGCGCTCTCGGCGAACCGCACCACGCTCACCATCGCGCACCGGCTGTCCACCGTCCGCGGCGCCGACCAGATCGTGGTCCTCGACGCCGGCCGGGTGGCCGAACGGGGGACGCACGAGCAACTGCTGGCGCGGGACGGGCGGTACGCGGCCCTGGTGCGGCGGGACGCCCGGCTGGAGCCGACAAGATGAAGATACGCCAGGTTATGCCGATTTCCTGACGATATGCGGGTTACCGTGCCCGCATGCAGATGAACACTCCGCCACGGAGCACGATTCGACTGACGCGCCGGGGCCGTCTCGCCCTCATCGCGACCGGAGCCGTCGTGGCCGGCACCGCCGTGGCGGTGCCGCTGCTGATTCCGGACAGCCACGAGGAGAAGAGACCGACCTCCCTGGTGATCCCGGAGGGCTGGCGGGCGAACCAGATCTACTCGGCCGTCGACAAGGCCCTCGCCCTGCCCGCCGGCACCACCAGGAAGACCGTGCCCACGGCCAACCTGAGGCTCCCGGTCGACGCCGAGGGCAACCCGGAGGGCTACCTCTTCCCGGCGACGTATCCGCTGGACAGGAAGCCGACGCCGCAAGGGCTGCTGACGCGGATGGTCGACGCGGCGAACGCGAAGTTCAACGGAGCGCCGATCGCCGCCGGAGCCCAGCGCAACGCGATGAACGTGTACCAGGCGGTGACCATCGCCAGCATCGTCCAGGCCGAGGCCGCCACCAAGGCGGACATGGGCAAGGTGGCCCGGGTCGTCTTCAACCGCCTGGAGCGCGGTATGCCCTTGCAGATGGACTCCACCGTCAACTACGCGCTGAACCGCTTCTCGGTGAACACGACGGAGCGGGACACCCGCATCGAGAGCCCCTACAACTCCTACCAGCGCATGGGTCTGCCCCCGACGCCGATCGACAGCCCGGGCGGGGACGCGATGCGCGCCGCGATCAACCCGGTCCCGGGCGACTGGCTGTATTTCGTCACGGTCAAGCCGGGCGACACGCGTTTCACGTCGGACTACGCGGAACACCAGCGCAACGTCGCCGAGTTCAACAGACACCGGCAGAGCGCACAGGTCTCGACGAGCCCGTCGAAGTCCCGGTGACGACGCGCTCCGGCGACCCGGCGGTCCCGGGAGCGGGCGTCGAGGAAAGCGGGACGGACGTCAGGCGGCGGCCGGCTCCTGCGAGCGTCCGGCGAGCAGCCGTCCGATGTCGCGTACCGCGGCACGACCGGCCCGGTTGGCGCCGATCGTGCTCGCCGACGGACCGTAGCCGACGAGGTGGACCCGAGGGTCGGCGACCGCGCGCGTGCCCTCGACCCGGATCCCGCCGCCCGGCTCGCGCAGCCGCAACGGCGCCAGGTGATCGATGGCGGGCCGGAAGCCGGTCGCCCAGAGGATGACGTCCGCGGCCACCCGCCGCCCGTCGCGCCACTCCGCGCCGTCCGGGGTGATCCGGTCGAACATGGGCAGCCGGTCGAGCACTCCGTCCGCCAGCCCCCGCCGGATCGCGTCGTTCAGCGGCAGCCCGGTCACGGAGACGACGCTCCGCGGCGGCAGCCCCTGGCGCACGCGTTCCTCCACGAGCGCGACCGCGGCACGGCCGGCGTTCTCGTCGAAGGGTCCCTCGCGGAAGACGGGCGGGCGCCGTGTCACCCAGGTGGTGGCGGCCGCGAACGGGGCGATCTCCAGCAGATGCTGCGTACCGGACGCCCCGCCGCCCACCACGACCACCCGCTGCCCGGCGAACGCCTCCGGGCCCGGATACCGCGCGGTGTGCAGCTGACGTCCGCGGAACGTCTCCTGGCCGGGGTAGCGCGGCCAGAACGGCCCGTCCCAGGTGCCGGTCGCGTTGATCAGCGCCCTCGTCGCCCAGGGGCCGTCGGAGGTCTCCACGAGCAGCCGCCCGCCGTCCCCCTCACGTACGGACCGTACGTCCACCGGGCGCCGTACGCGCAGGTCGAAGGCGCGCTCGTAGCGGTCGAAGTACGCCGAGATCACCTCGGACGACGGCCGCTGCGGATCCGCGCCCGTCAGCTCGATACCGGGCAGCGCGTGCATCCCGTGCACCTTGCCGTACGTCAGTGAGGGCCACCGGAACTGCCAGGCACCGCCCGGGCCGGGCGAGTGGTCCAGCACCACGAAGTCGCGCTCCGGCGCGAATCCGGTACGCCGTAGGTGATAGGCGCCGGCCAGCCCCGCCTGGCCGGCGCCTATCACCACCACCTGGACCTCACGCATGTCGTTCACGCTTCTACCAACAGTGCCGGGGCGGCGGATCTTCCAGCGGAACAGCGGAACAGCGGAACAGCGGAAACAACGGGACAACGGGACAGCGGGGGCGGTCGCCGGGGTGTGGGGACCGGTGCGTGGGTCAGGATGGGAGCATGTCAGACGCGTTCACCACCCGAGTACTGCACATCGCCTCCGGCTCCCGGGAGCGGGTCGTCGACCTCACCCGTGACTGCGAGGCCTTCCTCCAGGACGCCGCCGCCGGCCGCGACGGCCTGCTGAACGTCTTCGTCCCGCACGCCACGGCCGGCATCGCGATCATCGAGACCGGCGCCGGCAGCGACGACGACCTGCTCGCCGCGCTGCACAGCCTGCTCCCCGCCGACGACCGCTGGCAGCACCGCCACGGCAGCCCCGGCCACGGCCGCGACCACGTCCTGCCGGCCTTCGTCCCGCCGCACGCGACCCTGCCGGTCGTGGGCGGGCGGCTGGAACTCGGCACATGGCAGTCGGTGTGTCTGGTGGACACCAACAAGGACAACCCCGAGCGCAAGGTGCGGCTGAGCTTCCTGAGCTGATCAAGGTCGCTCGGCGTCGCCCCGGACCCGCGTCGCCCCCCGGCGGGGCGCCGGGCGACCCGTCACCCGTCAGCCCAGCGCCCGGTCCAGGTTGAACGCCGCGCTGATCAGCGCAAGGTGTGTGAACGCCTGGGGGAAGTTGCCCTGCTGCTCCCCGGTGTGGCTGATCTCCTCGGCGTACAGCCCCAGGTGGTTGGCGTACGTCAGCATCTTCTCGAAGGCGAGCCGTGCCTCGTCGAGCCGGCCCGCGTGGACGAGGGCCTCGACGTACCAGAAGGAGCAGATGGAGAAGGTGCCCTCGGCGCCGTGCAGTCCGTCGGGGCTGGCCAGCGGGTCGTAGCGGTAGACGAGGGAGTCCGACACCAGGTCGTGGGTGAGCGCGTCCAGCGTGGACAGCCACTTCGGGTCGGTCGGCGCGATGAACTTCGTCAGCGGCATCATCAGCACGGCCGCGTCCAGCACCTCCCCGTCCTCGTGCTGCACGAAGGCCCGGCGGCTCGGCGACCAGCCCCGGGAGTGGATGCGCCGGTAGATCGTGTCGCGGCACTCCTGCCAGCGGGGCAGGTCCGCGGGCAGGCCGCGCCGGTGGGCCATCCGGATGGCCCGCTCGATGGCCACCCAGCACATCAGCCGCGAGTACAGGAAGTTCTTACGGCCGCCGCGGGTCTCCCAGATGCCCTCGTCGGGCTGGTCCCAGTGGTCGCAGACCCACTCGACGAGGGCGCACACGTCGTCCCACTGGTCGCTGGAGACGGGCCGCGCCCACTTGTCGTAGAGGTAGATCGAGTCGATCAGCGCCCCGTAGATGTCGAGTTGGAGCTGCTCCGCGGCGGCGTTGCCGATCCGCACCGGCGCCGAGCCGTGATGACCGCCGAGATGGGTGAGCTCGGACTCCGGAAGGTCCGTGCGCCCGTCGATGCCGTACATGATCTGCAGCGGGCCGGAGGGCCTTCCGTCACCCGGGCTGATGTGCCGGGTCACGAACTCCATGAACGCCTCGGCCTCGTCGGTGAAGCCGAGCCGAAGCAGCGCGTACACGCAGAAGGCGGCGTCGCGCACCCAGACGTACCGGTAGTCCCAGTTTCGGTCGCCGCCCAGCTGCTCCGGCAGGCTCGTGGTCGGCGCGGCGACGATCGCCCCCGTGGGCGCGTAGGTGAGCAGTTTCAGGGTGAGGGCCGAACGGTGCACCATCTCCCGCCAGCGGCCCCGGTACCTGGAGGCGGCCAGCCAGTGCCGCCAGTACGCCACCGTGGCGTTGAACTGCTCCTCCGCCTCGGCCCGCGCACATCCGCGCGGGGTCACCTCGCCGCCGACCTGGTCGAGGGCGAACACCGCCGACTCGCCCTCGACGAGCTTGAACTCCGCGTGAGCGTCCAGCCCGTCGGTCTCCATGGCCACCGTGGCGGTCAGCGCCAACGACAGGTCGTCGGAGGCGAAGACCGCCACGTCATCGGTCATCCGGAGGGTGTGCGCACGGGCACCGTAGGCGAACCGCGGTGCCACGCGGACCCGGAACGGCAGGGAGCCGCGTACGCACACCACCCGCCGGATCAGCCGGTGCCGCTCCGCCTCGACGCCGTCCCGGCCGGTCACCGGCATGAAGTCCTGTACCTCGCCGACCCCGTCCTCGGTGAAGAACCGGGTGATCAGGACGTTGGTGTCGGGGAAGTAGAACTGCTTCGTCCGTGCGGGAACCGCGGCCCCCAGTGCGAAGGCCCCGCCGCGCTCGGTGTCCAGGATCGAGGCGAACACGCTCGGGGAGTCGAAGCAGGGGCAGCAGTACCAGTCGATCGTGCCGTCCGTCCCCACCAGGGCCACGGTGCTCAGGTCGCCGATCAGCCCGTGCTCGGCGACCTCCGGGCAGCGGGCGTCCCCGCGCCGGTACCGGTCGCTCGACGCATCCGTCATGGCAGCCTCCCTGGCCCGGCCGGCGAGCACGATGCCCGCGGCGGCCGCGAACGCCTGGCGAGGCTTCCAGCCTAAGCGCGCTCCCGGGGGACCGCCGTGGGAGGAATAGGAGGAGTGGGAGGAATGGGAGGGAGCGGCGGGGCGACACGGCTGTACGGCACGGCCCGCGGGGAGGCGTCGGCCGCTCAGCCCATGCTCTTCGCCCCGTCCAGGGCCTCCCGGATGATGTCGGCGTGACCGGCGTGCTGGGCGGTCTCGCCGACGATGTGCAGCAGCACCCGGCGGGCCGACCACCGCGCGCCGGGCTCGAACCACGGGGCCGGCGGCAGCGGGTGCGCCGCGTCCAGGTCCGGCAGGGTGGCGACCAGCTCGTCCGTACGGCCGGCCACCCGGGCGTACTCCGCCAGGACCCCGGCGAGCGTCTCGCCGGGCAGCAGCCGGAACTCGTTCGCGCGCCGCTCCCAGTCCGCCTCGGTCATGCTGCTGAAGTCGCCCAGTGCCGACGGACCCTTAAGGATGAAGTCCGACCAGCCCCGCTCGACCGAGGTGACGTGCTTGATCAGACCGCCGAGACACAGCTCGCTCACCGTGGTGCGCCGCGCCGCCTGCTCGTCGGTCAGGTCACGCGTGGTCAGGCGCAGGAAGCGGCGGTGGGCGGTCAGGGACTCCAGCAGGTCCGCCCGCTCGCCGGTGACGGCCGGCAGGCCGGCGGCGGGGGCGGTCGCGGGCGCGGCGGCGGACCCGGCCGTGGTGGCGGAGTCGGTCACGGTGCTCGGCTCTTCGAGGTGCTTCGGCGTGTTCATGTTCTGCGGCCTCCGTCGGTCGTCTTCCGTGGACGAGGAACACGTTAGGAGGGATAGAGGACAGATTCTGACCTAGAGGGGCGGACGGGCCGATGTGGCGCCGACATCGTCCCCCGTCGGCAGGGGTCCGGTTCTTCGTGTCGGCGGCCACCGGCCTACGCGTCGTGGACGGATCCGCCCCATGCCGCCGCGCACAGCGCTCGCTCCACCTCCTCCGTGTAGAGAGCGGCGGCCAGCCAGGCGCGCGAGAACCGGTCCGTGTCCGCCGGGAGCAGACGCCCGAAGACGTCACGGGAACGGTCCGCGGAGGCCGTGTGCAGCGCGTCCAGGAGATCGCCCGCCGTGGCCAGGCCGCAGCGGCGCAGGCGCGCGCTGTCGCCCGCCCCGCCACTGCCGGGGAACGCCAGCACCCGGCGGCCCCCGGACACCGCCTGGTGGACGCGGCGGCGCAGAAGGTGCAAGGGGGCCTCGTCCACCGCGGGTGCCGACGCGTCCGACGAGGAGGCCGTCACCGGGGGCAGGTCGGCGTGCTGGAGACGGTCCAGTCCCAGGTCCACCCGGGCGGTGGGGTCGCTGGGATGCTCGGCGGCGAGCAGCAGGGCGCGGGGAAGCGGCCCCGGGGCGAGGCGGGCGACGATCCGCAGCCGGCTGCCCCCGGCGGCGGCCAGGAGACGGAGGTTGTCGCGGTAGGGGAGAACGGGATCGTCATGGGCGGTGACCAGGCGGACGGCCAGCCCGTCGCAGTCGGCCAGCAGGCAGTCGCCCGCCGTCTCCCGGACCGTGCCCCGGAGCGTCACATCGAGGAACAGCAGGTCGTGGCCGTCCTTCAAGGCCCGGGACACCTGCTCGGGGACGGGCACGGACCACAGCCGGTCCAGCGGCTCGCCGTACCACGACGCGCCGGCCGCGCGCACCGCCCGCACCCCCGCCCCCGCGCCGAGCCGGCCCGTCGGCGAGACGGTCGCGCCGGACACCGCGAGGCCCGCGCGCGACAGTTCGCGGTGGGTCAGGGCGGTATCGCCGATGCGCACCGCCCGGTCGGCGGCGCCGGTCGCGCGTGCCGGGCCGCCCGGGGCCACGTCGGAGACCGTGTAGAGGCGTCCCTGGGCGTCGGCGGTCCAGCTGACGGCGCCCGCGTACCCGGTCGCCGTCAGGACGGGCTCGGAGAAGAGCCCGTACAGACGCAGGGAACCGTCCGGGCGGTACGGCTGCCGTACCGTGCCCCGCAGGTCGGCCAGGTCGGGGCCGCCGGCCCGCGGCAGCCGGTGGGTGAGGTCCAGGACCTCGCGCACGGCGGCCGACAGGTCCGCGAGACGGTACGCGGGGTCGGCGGAGCGCGCCGCGCGCACCCCGGTGACCACGGAGACCGCCGCGGCGGAGGCCCGGGGCAGGCCCGCCAGACGAGCGGTGTGCGCGGCGCGCAGCAGCTCCGCCTGGAGTACGGCGCCGGCCCCGTCGGTGCCCGCTTCGAGGACGGCGGCCGTCGCGTCGTACACGGCCCGTGCGGCGGTGCGCTGGCCGTCGGTGGCGGTCTCGGCTTCCGCCCGCTCCTCACTTCGGGCGTCAGGGGTGCACTTGAACCCTGCTTCTTCCGTCCGTCGTCCGTCCGCCTCCGCTGCGGTCGCGGCCGGGGCTTCGGTACGGGCTCCGGCCGGAGCGCCGGCACGGGCGGCGACGGGTGGGTCGACGGGCGCGCCTGCCGTGGCCTCGGCCACCGGAGCGGCCGAGGCCGCCGCCGCACGGTGCAGACAGTCCGGGGCCAGCAGGCACCCGCACCGGATCGCGTCCGCGGCGGTCACCGTCCCGCCGGGTGCGTGCAGAACGAGGTCGGTGTCGTCGTCGACGGCGATCCGTACGGTGTCGCCCGCACGGACGACCGGCCGCGCCGCGAGCTTGGCCACGCCCGCGTCCAGCCGCTTGCGGAGCCGGGGGGAGAGCGCCTCGACGAGTTCGGCGGTGACGGACGGTTCGACCGGTGGCAGCCCGGAGCCCGGCCCCTCCGCAGTCGGCTCGGGAAGCGACGCGTCCGTCGGCGGCTCCGGAAGCGACGGGTCGGTCGGCGGGCCCGGAACCGACTGGTCCGGGGACAGGCCCGGAACCGACTGGTCCGGGGACAGGCCCGGAACGGACTGGTCCGGAACCGACAGGCCCGGAACCGACAGGCCCGGAACCGATGAGGCGCGATCCGTCCGGTGCGTCGCCTCCCGTGGCTCCCCTGGCTCCCCCGCCTCCCCCGACTGCCTCGTCTCCCTCGACAGGTCCTGGCTCATGCGATCTTCTCCCCTACCCAGCGGGCCAGTTCGAGCGGACTGAGGGCGGCGACGGGCATGCCCGCGGCGACGAGCCGGCCCGCGACGCCCGTGGAGTAACGGGGCCGGCCCGTGTCGTCGAGGCTCGCGCAGCCCAGGACGTGACAGCCCGCCCCGACGAGCGCGCGGACCTCCGCCAGGAGGCCGCCCAGCGGGTAGCCCTCCTCGAAGTCGCTGACGACCACGACGAGGGTCCGCGAGGGCACGGTGACCAGCTCGCGCGCGTGCCGCAGCCCCGCCGCGATGTGCGTGCCGCCGCCGACGCTGACCTCAAGCAGCAGCGACAGCGGGTCCTCCACGTGCCCGGTGAGGTCGATGACCTCCGTGGAGAACGCCAGGAAATGCGTCGACAGGGTCGGCACCCCCGCCAGCACCGAGGCGGTCAGCGCGGCCCACACCGTGGACGCCTCCATGGAGCCGGACACGTCCGTCACCAGGATCAGCCGCCAGTCGGCGGCCCGCCGGGCCCGGGTACGGAAGACCGGGTGCGCGGGGACGACCTGGACGGTGCCGTCCGGGCCGCGGCGCGCGGTCGCCAGGTTGGCCCGCAGGGTGCGGGCCAGATCGAGGCCGCCCCCGGGCCGTCTGCTGGGGCGCGGCAGGGCCGTGCCGTGCAGGGCGGGACGCAGCCGGGTGGCCAGTTGCCGGGTCAGGGCGTCGACCAGTCGTCGGACGAGCGGGCGCAGCGCGGCCAGCCGGGCCTCGGGCAGCCCGCCGGCGTGGCGGAGCACGGTCCGCAGCAGATCCACCGAGGGCCGCACGCTGTCCGCGTCCAGCTCGGTGAGGACGTCCTTGCGGCCCGCGGCGGCGGCCGCCGCCAGCACCTCCTCCCTGATACCGGGCCCGAACAGCGCGGCCAGCTCCTGCGACCACTCCCGCACCCCCGGGTACGGCACCTCCCGGCCGCCGCCGGACCCCGCCCCGGTGAGATCGCCTCTGCTGCCCTCCCCGCGCCCGCTGCCGTACAGCTCGTCCAGCGCGGTCGCCAGCGGCGCCAGGGACGCCGGCAGCCGGTCGGCACGGCGGCCCAGGACGAGCCGCCACCGGTCGGCGGGCGCCAGGCGGCGGTCCTCGCCGGCCGACGGGGCGGCGGCGGCTTCCGTGGTGGTGCCGGTCCCGGGGTCTCCCGGTGCGGGCAGCAGGCCGAGCGAACGCAGGGTGCCGCGGGCGGCGAGGTCCGCCCCGGTCCACACGGCGAGCGCGGCCGGGTCGATCCCGTCGGTGTCGGCGACGCGTGCGGTGTCGAGACGCTCCTCGACGGCCGCCAGGAGCCGGTCGCGCGCCGCGGGACTCAGGGTGTCGAAACCGCCCCGCAGCGCAGGGAGCCGGTCGAGGAACTCCCGGTCGGGCAGTTCCGCGACCCGGTCGAGCAGCGGTTCCAGCGCGGGCGCCGCCGCCTCCAGCAGCGGGCCCGCAGCGGTGAGCAGCCCGCCGAGCCGGGCGGTGAGCGCGGCGCGGGAGTCGGGGTCCACGGCGCCGTCCACCCAGGAGGCCACCCGGTCGCCGAGGACGCGGGCGTCCTCCTGTCCGAGCAGGACACGGACGGCCCCGGCGGCCCCGCGCATCAGGGGCGAGCCGTCGGCGGCGAGCCGGGCGAGGGCGTCGGTGAGCCGGATGCCGCCCAGCAGGTCGGCGCGGTGTGCCAGTTCGAGCAGGGCGTGCGCGTCGGCGGGGTCCTCGGACCCGGTCAGGCCGTCCACCTGCCGTACCGCCGCGGAGGTGAGCAGCTCGGCGGTGGCGGCCGCCCGGACCGTACGGTCCGCGTCGGCGCCGAGGCCGGGGACGTGACCGGCGCGCAGCCGGTCCACCAGGCTCAGACCGGCGAGGAGTTCGGGGAGCGTGCCCGCCGGGGGAAGGGACTCGGCGACATCGTCGAGACGTTCGTCGGTGAGCGCGGGCAGACCGCACTCCGCCGCCCGCGCGAGCCCTTCCAGACACTGCGCGGCCGTCGGGCCTCCCTCGTCCCGCTCCGCGCGCCGCCGTTCCCGCAGCACGCCCTCGGCGGCCTGCGCCGGGGTCACCCCCCGCACGGCGGCCGCGGTCAGCATGGCCGCCGTCGCGGGCGTCCAGCGCACCTCCCAGCGCGAGGTGAGGGCCTCGGCCCCGCCCGCGCCGGTGACCTCCCTGGCCTGCGCGTACGGCACCCCGCACACCGTCAGCCGACGCAGCAGCAGCTCACGGCGCCGGTCGAGGTCGGACCGCAGCGGGTCCAGGCGCAGGTCACGGGCCGTGCCGGGACCGCCCGTCGCGGGACCGGGCAGGCCCAGCTCCGCGACCTCGGCCTCCACCGCCGGGGCGAGACCGCTGCGCGGCGCCTGGGGGGCGGGGCGCCCGGTGCGCGTGCCGACGAGCACCCGCTCCATCGCCCGTGCCACGGCCCGCCCCCGCCCGTACGGCTCGCCCTGGGCCAGCACCGTCTGCACGGCCTCGACCAGTTCGCCCCGGCCCGCCGCGGGCAGCCCGCGCAACCGGGCGAGGTCGGAGGCGAGCCGGGAGATCTCGCGCGCGTCGGCGGGCCCCGACGGATGCCCGAGACTCCGCAGTTCCGCGCAGATCTCCACGGCGGCCCGCGTCAGCGCCTCCTCCAGCGCCGGCGGATCGCCCGCCGCGCGCAGCACCCTGTCCTGCCACTCCGGATCCCGGATGCCGGCCGGGTAGCCGGAGCGCTCGTCGAGGAGGGCGTAGGTGTACGGGATCAGCGAGGTCGTCCAGGCGGTCCGGCGCCCGTCGGGGGCGGCTCCGGCCTCCTCGTCCGCGGACTCTCCCACCAGCGCCGGGGCATGGAACGCGCCGACCACCACGGCGGCCCGCTCCCCGCGCGCGGTGGCCTCGGCCAGCCGGGCCCGCATCCACCGCTCCCGCCGCAGATCCAGTGCGGGCACTCCGTCCGAGGCGGCCGCGTCCTCGCGCAGCGCCCACCCGGTCAGCAGGGCCGCCCGGCGCAGCGCCTCGGGCGGGGAGCCGGGGGCGGTGGCCTCGACGAGCCGGTCCCACAGGTCGTCCCCGGGGCGGCCGGTCAGCCCGGCCCGCAGGGCGGCGGTGAGCCCGGGACCGCCGGCGCCCTGCGCCGGGGCGCGGCGGCCCTCGTCCCATGCCCGGTCCGCGAGCGGCAGGTCGCAGGCGATCACCGGCACACCGTGCCGGGCGGCCCAGCGCACGGCTGCCAGTTCCGGCGAGAAGTCCGCGAACGGATAGAACGCCGGCCCTCCGCCCCCGTCACCCGGGGCCGCGGCGAGCGCGACCGGGGCCCGTGTCTCCTCGTGCCCGAGCCACGGCAGCCACTCCTGCATCTCGGCCGGCAGCTCCACGAGCAGCACGTCCGGACGTGCCCCGTCGAGCAGCGCGGGCATCGCGGCGGCCAGCGACGGCGCGTGGTGCCGTACGCCGACCAGGTAGGGCGCCGCCGGACCGGTGAGGGCGGCCAGGGCCGCGTCGGGCTCACGCCCTGCCCCACCGAGCAGGGCGGATCCGTCGTGCGGGGACCGAGGGGAGGTGGACCTGTCGTGCGGGGACCGAGCGGAAGTGGACCCATCAAACCGAGCGGAAGTGGACCCATCAAGAGGGGACCGAGGGGAAGGGGACACGTCACCGGACGGGCCGGGCACGGCGGCCGGTGCGTCGGCGGAGGTGCCGGGAGACCCGGTGCTGGGGGTGAGGGGCACGGCCGTCAGCCCTCCAGGACCGCGCGCAGGTCCCACAGGGTGCGCCAGGTGGCGGAACCCTGCTCGGCGCGGCGGCGCACCGGGCCGTCCCAGTAGCCGCGCAGGCGGGCCGCGTCGGCGGGGTCGTCCTTGCGGACCACGCCGAGCAGATGCCCCGGCAGCAGGCCGAGCACGTCGCGGTCCCCCGGGAAGTACGCCGCCGCGAGTGCCAGCGCGCCCGCGACGGACACCGCCTCCGCGGTGCTCATCACCGTGGACGGCCGCTCCACCTCCCAGCCCTCCGCCGACCGGCCCTCCCGCAGGTCCCGGAACGCGGTGACGAGGGCCTCCAGCACGGCGTCGTCGACCTGGAACGGCGCCCCCGCCCGCTCCACGGACGCCCGCGCCTGCCCGCGCACCAGCGCGGTCTCCGCGTCGAGGTCCGGAATCGGGCCCACCGTCTCGAAGTTGAACCGCCGCTTGAGGGCGGCGGACATCTCCGAGACGCCCTTGTCCCGCAGGTTGGCCGTGGCGATCAGGCTGAACCCGGGCGCCGCGTGCGCCAACGCGTCCTCCGTGCCCGCCAGTTCGGGCACGGCGATGCGCCGCTCCGACAGCAGCGACACCAGGGAGTCCTGCACCTCGGGCAGACAGCGCGTGACCTCCTCGACCCGGGCGACGGCGCCCCGGCGCATGGCGGTCAGCACCGGCGACGGCACCAGCGCCTGCGGGCTGGGGCCCTGCGCCAGCAGCAGGGCGTAGTTCCAGCCGTACTTGAGCTGGTCCTCGGTCGTGCCGGCGGTGCCCTGGACCGTCAGGCCGCTGGTGCCGCACACGGCCGCCGACAGCAGCTCCGACAGCATGGACTTCGCGGTGCCCGGCTCGCCGACCAGCAGCAGACCGCGCTCGCCCGCGAGGGTCACCACACACCGCTCGACCAGCGCCCGGTCGCCGACGAACTTGCCCTCGACCACCATGCGGCGCGGCACGCCCTCGGGCACCTCGGCTCCCTCGGGCAGCTTCAGCGCCCGGCCGTCGCTGCCCATGACGAACGTGACGACCGCGCGCGGGGTGAGCCGCCAGGCGGGCGGGCGCGGCCCGTCGTCGTAGGCGGCGAGGAAGGCCAGTTCGGCGGCGTGCCGCTCCTCCGGCGGCACGATCTGGCGGGCGGGGGACGAGGTGAGGGCGGTGGTCATCGACGTGGTGTCTTCCAGGTGGGGCGGGACGGCGGTCATCGGCGGCGGCCCTTGCGGGTGGCGCGGGTGGTGAGTTCCTCGTAGGCCGGGGCGTCCCCGGCGCGGACGCGGTCCCACGCACGGGTGAACAGCTCCGGCACCGGCACCAGGGGCACGGCGAGGGAATGGTCGCGGACGGGGTACAGGCCTTCCTTCCAGACCTCCACCGGCAGCGCGGGCGCCTTGAAGTCGTACCAGCCGCACGGCAGGAACAGGGTGCGTCCGGCCCGCGGCCGCTTGGCCTCGACGACGAGAGCGCTGGCCGCGAGTTCGGCGCGCGCCTTCTTCGCCCGGGCGGGCTTCCAGCCGGTCCAGCGGACGCAGTTGCGGTCCGTGGGGTCGGGCAGGGCCAGCAGCTGGAGGTACAGCGCGGCGGCGTCCTCGCCGAGGCCGTGCGTCACGGCGACCTCGGACACCAGCTCCGGCACGCTGACCGTGGGGTCCTGCGCGTACCCGGCGGGCCCTTCGGTGCCGCCACCGGCGGCGAGGGCGCGGGCGAGGTCGTCGCCGAGGACCGTCCGCAGCGCCCGCAGACCGTCGCCGCGGCCCGCCCCGGTCAGCCCTTCGACGAGCCCGAACACGGCGTCGTCCGGCCCGGTGAGCCCGGCCGGGCGCACCAGGACGGCCTCCTCGTCCTGGTACCAGGGGCGCAGCACGAGGGCCTCGCCCAGCCGCGTCAGGCCGTCCGCGCCGGCGCCCCCGGCGGCCGGCAGACCGTACGCCCCGCGCAGCTGGGCCGCGGTCGTCCCGCCGTTCTCCGCCCAGGTGACGTCGAGGTCCAGCAGCAGCCCCGGGTCGGCGACCCGGCGGCGCAGCGCGGCCAGGCCCTCCGGCAGGGCGGTCCGCAGCGGGTGGCCGTACGGCAGGGAGTAGGCGAGCCCCGCCAGTGCGGCCACGCCACGGGTCAGGTCGTACCGTCCCGGCAGCGCGTCGGGATCGTCCGGGACCAGGTCGCCGTCCTTGTCGGGACGCTGGACCGTGGTGCGGCTGAGCCAGGGGGTACGCCCGGGATTGAGGACCTGTTCGGCGGAGACCGTGGGCAGGCCGGCGAGGGACAGCTCACCGGCGAGGTCCTCGGGCAGCCGGACGATCCCGCCGAGCCGCTCCCGCCACACCCGGCCCGCCGCGTCCGTGTCGGGTCCGCGGGTCCACAGGTCACCGGGGGTCTCCGGCAGCAGGGCGCCGGTCAGCGCCGCCAGGTCGTCGGCCGGGAGCGAGCCCAGCAGCGCGTCGCCCAGGTTCTTCTGACGCGGCTTCAGGCCGGTCGCGGCGATCACCTCGTCCGTGAGCTGTCCCGGCTTGCCCGCGAGCAGCAGGGCCGCCTGCACCAGCCCCAGCCCGCCCCCGGTCACCGCGGCGAGGGCGTCGGGCGCCTCCGTCTGCCAGGGCGCGGCCCCCTTGTCCCGTACCAGCCGGGTCACGGCGGCCAGCGCGTCGGCGGCGAACACCGGCGGGTGTGCGGTCTCCCTCTCCAGCGTGAAGTGGGCGACCGAGCCGAACACGCCCGCCGGATCGTGGTCCAGGGCGAGCCAGTGCACGCGCCCGCCCCGCGTGTCGACGTTCCGGCAGTCGAGGACGACCACGGTGCGGCCGTCCCGGCGCAGCACCTGGCCGGACCGCTCCTGCTTGGGCAACGGCTCGCTCAGCACGATCTCGCGCAGGGCGCCGCCCGGTGCGGCCAGCGGCCCCTCCGTGATCGCCTCGAACAGCAGCAGCAACGCCTCCCGGTGCGCCTCCGTGACGGTCGAGGAGGCGGCGCGGTAGGCGAGCGGGCGCAGCGCGTCCAGCACGGACGGCCACATCAGCCCCATGCCCGGCACCGTGAAGTCGTCGCTGTCCCATCCGCCGGCGGCTGGGGTGAGCCTGGCCCCCGCGGGCAGCGGCCTGCCGTCGGCGGGCTTCCCGGAGAGCACGTGGTTCACGGCGCGGATCTGCCGCAGGACGGTGTGGCGCGCGTCGCTGCCCGCCCAGCCGTGCAGGTGCGCGAATCCGCCCACGGCCTCGCGCAGGGTCTGGTCGTCGCCGTTCTCGGGGCGGTAGTCGCCGAACATGCCCTCGGTACGCCGCCGGTCGGCCTGCGGCCGCTCCACCGGAGGCGCCACGAAGGCGGCGGTCGACTCCGCCAGACGTACCACGGCACGCACGAGGGAGGCGACACCGGCGAGCAGGTGCGGCTCGGTGAGCTCGGGCAGGCAACGGGAGACGGCGTCCTTGAGCATGCGGTCGGCGCTCGGGACGGCCGGCTCGGCGTCCGCCGTCCCCGTGGCCGTCACCCCCACCGCCGATGATCCCGCGACCGACGTTCCCGCGACCGACGTGCCGGCAGCCGTGCCCGCCGCGGCCGCGGCCGCGCCCGACGCCTCGGCCGCCGCCGCCACCAGCGCCGCCCGCTCCGCGAGGGCCTGGGCGCCCGCGCGCAGCAGCTCCTCGGCCCGGTCGTCGCCCAGGGCCCGCAGGAGCGCCGACGCCTCCTCGTCCCGGGGCCGCAGCGCGTGCCAGAAGTCGACCGGCGGCACGAGGCGCGTACCGGCGGCGAACTCGCCGCCGCGCTCCAGGGGCGTCACCCGCCCCCACTCCAGTGCGCCCGCCTCCTCGTCCGCCGTGTACAGGGCGATGTGCCGGTGCAGGGCGACCACCAGGGGCTCGGCGCCGGGCAGACGCAGCGCGCCGAGCGGCACGCCCGCATTCCGGCCCCGGCCCGCCGGCAGGCTGACGGTCCGCCCGTCCGGGGTGCCGGCGGTCGTACGGGCCTCGGTGCCCGTGCCCTCCCGGCGCACCCAGCGGCCGAGGACCGTGCCGTCCGTGCCGAACGGGCTGTGCTCCAGACCGGGCTGGAGCGGCAGCACCGCGCAGTGCTGCTGGAGCAGGGTCGTGTCCTCGCGGATCCCGGTCCGGAGGAACGCGGGCAGCGAGGCACGTCCGTGCGTGCCGGTGGCCGGGTCGTACTCCAGCCACACGCGGCGGCGGCCCTCCCTGCCCTGGCGCCAGTACGAGGTGCCGTCCCCGAGGACGGGACGGCCGGGCGGTACGACCGTGTCCCCGGCGTGCAGGGCGCGGCCGCCGGTGGCGCGGCCGCCCCCGGGCAGCGGGATCGACGGCTCGCCCGCGTCGCTGCTGCCGTACCAGTGGGGGAGCTGCTCGCCGCCGAGCGGGAACACCTCGGACGGGCGGGCCGACCAGTAGCCGAACTGCTTGCCGCCCTGCCGCCACATGACCAGCAGTTCCCCGTCCGTGTAACGGAAGACGGGGCGCTGCCAGCGGTCCAGTTCCGCGGGCAGCCGCAGGTCGTGCTCCAGCAGGATCTCCTGCGGGCCGACGACGATCGCCTTGTGCCGGCGGGAGAGGATCAGCGCGGGCCAGGCCTCCTCCACGGCCAGGGTGTCGTCGCGGCCGCTCCGGGTCTCGGCGTCGAGCCGCGCCAGCGCCTTCTCCAGGGCGGGCCAGCCCAGCTCGTCGGGGATCCCGGCCCGCAGGGTGCGGCCGAGCAGCGGCGCCGCCCGGTGCGCGGCGACCTTGGCGACGGCGGCCGGGCTCACCTGGGCGGCGACCGTCCGGAACGGGCGCAGCCGGTCGAGCGCCGTACGGGCCGCGGGCAGGCCGGCCGCGGCGGTCAGCTCCCCGGCCGCGTCGTCCAGCCACTCGCGCAGCACGTCGGCGAGGACCGGGTGCCCGGCCAGGCCGTCCAGCAGTTTCGGTTCGGGGCGGTGGCCGCTCAGGGTGCCGACGGACGTGTACAGCAGCCGCCGGTGGCACGGGTCGGCGGCGAGGGCCGTCAGATCGCGGCGGCCGGGCCGGGCGTCCTGCAACCAGCGGTTCAGTGGCAGGAAGACGTCCTGGTCGGCCGCGGGCGGCGTCAGCGGTACGCCCTGAGCGACGCACAGGTCCAGCAGGTCGAGGTCGGCGCCGGCGTGCCAGCGGCCCGTGAAGAGGTCCACGGCGCGGCCCCGGGCGCGCAGCCGCGGCGCCATCCGCTCGACGAGCGCGAGCGTGGACGGCGAGCGGTCGGAGACGGACGAGCCGTGCTTGCGGTGCAGGGCCCAGCGGCTGAGCCAGTCCGCCGGGTCGACACCGGCGGCCGGGTCCTCCCCGCCCGCGGTCGCCCCGGCGTCCCCGGTCAGCAGCAGGTCGGCGCGGGTCTCGGCGAGCAGCGTCAGCCAGAACTCGTCGTCCTCGGTGGACCGGCCCAGGCCCGCGGGCATGATCTCCAGCAGCCGGGCCCGTACGGCGGGCTGCTGTTCGGCCAGGACGACGAGGGCCGCCCGGTAGGTGTTCCAGAAGGACGCGGGCGCCCGGACCGCCGCCGGGGAGGCGAGCAGGTCGGCGACCAGGGAGCACTCCTCGGTGACCCGGTCGAGCCCGGCGGCCTTGATCAGCCCGCGCGCGTCCTGGGGCAGCGAGGCGTACGGCGGCATGCCGGCCGCGCAGCGTTCCACGGTCAGCTGCCGGAACTGCGCCCAGGCGTCGGCGGGGCTGAGCCGTGCCGCGAGGGCCTTCACGTGTTCCTTGAGCGCCTTGACCGTGAGTGCCCCGGCGAAGGCGAACTCCAGGAACACGGCCCGCTGCCGCTCCTCGTCGACGGCCAGCGCGTGCACCCGCTCGGCCTCGCGGGCCTTGCCGAAGAACGCGGCCGCGTAGGTGGTGTTCTCGTGCTGGAGGAAGACCCGGGCGGCCTGCTCGTAGAAGGTGGGCAGGAAGTGCGGCACGGCCCGGCCGAGCCTCGTGCCGAGCGCTTCGAAGCCCTCCTTGGCGGTGCCGGGGCGGGACTTGGCCTGCCGGGCGAGCCGCTCGACGTCCTTGACCAGGGCCAGCGCGTGGTGCCCGTTGGCCGGGTCGTTGACCAGAGCCCAGGCGGGGAAGCCGAGCGTCTCCCGGCGCACCTGGCCGACCTCGGGGGTCTCCGGCTCGCGGACCAGCCCCAGGAAGTCCAGGGCGAGGTCCTCGGCCTCGCCGAGCGTGCCCGCCACGAGCCGCACGACCTGCCGGTCGTCCAGGACGGGGTGCGTGTACGTGCGGACGGTGAGGACGTCGGCGTCCTCCCGGCCGGTGGTGCCCGGAGGCAGGACGGCACCGGCGTCGAGCAGCGCGGCCGTGGTGGTCTCGTCGTACGTCATGCCGCCTGCTCCTCGTCCTCGATGTCGCGGCCCGCGTACAGTGCGGCCGCCATGCGCATGCCCTCCGACCAGGCCACCGGACCGACCTGACCGAGCTTCAGCGCCCGCCCCGCGCCGTCGGTGAAGACCAGCGGGCCGGTCTCCGTCTCCTCGTAGCCGTCGTAGTCACCGACCCACACCCGGGCCTCGACGCCACGGCCGTCCTCCATGACGGAGCACACGGCGTGGCCGCCGCGCACGCGGTAGCCGAGCTGCGCCGCCCGGCCGTGCAGGAACCGCAGCTGCTTGAAGAGCCCGCCCGCGTAGTCCTCGACGGAGGCGGCCTCCGCGTCGAGTGCGGCGGGCCGGTGCCACACCTCGCGGAAGAGCTGCTGGGCGCGCTGTTCGACGCCGAGTTCGACGGCGAACTCCCGCAGTTCCTCCAGGTCGTCGAGGAGCACCGGGTGCGGGAGCCGGACGAGGTCCGGTGCGATCCGGACGGTGTCGCCGTCCAGGTCGACCAGACCGAGACCGCGCTCGGGGTCGGCGTCCCGCAGGAAACCGGCCACCTCGCCGTCGGCCCCCGTGACGACGAGGTCGCGCAGGGCGGTTCGCCAGGCCGGGTCGGGCCACACCCGGGTGAAGACCGTGAGCGGTACCGGCAGCGAGCGCACCATCCACCGCTCGACGTCGGACAGGCACTGGCGCTCGTGCCGCTCCAGCCACTCGACGAGCTGACGCAGGCCCACCACGGCCGGATCGTCCGCGATCTTGGGCGGTACGGACTTCAACCGCCGCCCGGCCGCGTTGCGGCACACCACCTTGCCGTCGTCGAGGGCGACTTCGTAGTCGCCGGCCGACACCCACCCCATGTGTGCCTCCCGCACCCGCAGTGATCAAGTGACGGGAACTGTAGAACAGGCCACTGACAACGGGTCCCGGGCCGAGGCGGCGGCTCGGCGACGCGCGGCACCACCGGGACAAAGCCACAGGTCAACGACGTGAGAGTGTCTGGCCCGACGAGCGGACAGCCGCCCGCGGAGGGCTCGTTCCGGTCACGAGCCGCTCGTTCCGCCCGGCGTCCCGGCGATGTTCCGCCGACGTTCCGGCGGCGACGTCCCGACGACGTTCCGGGAGACGCGCAGGACGGCAGGCGTCGCCTCGATCATCGAGGCGGTCGACAGGGGGGCCCTGATACCGGCGTCGACGCCCGGGACACCGACGGCTCCGGCACACTTCGAGGCCGCCCGCACCTCCCGCGGCCGGTACACGCTCGCACGGGCGGGGACGGCCGGCACACGCTCGGCACGGGCGGAGACGGCGGGCACACCGGCCCGTGTCCGCCCCGGCTCCACCGGAGCCGGCGCGACACGGAACGTCCGGCCGGGAGGCCCGGCCGGGGATCTCAGCCCTCGACCCAGCCGTGGTTCTTCGCGAACTGGGCCAGCGAGCCGCGGACCTGGAGGATCTGCTCGGCGGTGAGCGAGGGCGCCGCCGTCAGCAGGGCCTCGGTGACGTCCCGGGTGAACTCCTCCGTGCTGAGCACATCGCACAGGACGTCGTCGTCGGCCGCCAGCGGCTTGCCGTCCGCGCCCCGCGCGAGCCGCACCCCGGACGCCTTCGGCCCGCGCTCGCCGTCCTCGATCTCGAACTCCACGACGACGCCCCGCCGCACCTGCGACTCGGGCATCAGCATGTCGTTCACGTGCAGGAAGACATCCTCGCCGCCGTCATCGGGCGCGATGAACCCGTAACCACGCTGGCTGTCGAAGCGCACCACACGACCAGCAACCATCCCGACCCCCAACAACCTCGAAACACCCACGTCGGTGAACCTGACCAGATCGTAGTCAGCCCGACGGCCCCCGAGCGACTCCCGGGGGCTCACTGCGCACGGTACAGCGCCGTGAGCAGCTCCATCACGGCCTGGGTCGCCGGATGGGGGTCGTCGCGCCACCACGCCAGGCGCACGGCGACCGGTTCGGCGTCGCGGACGGGACGGTAGACGATCCCGGGCCGTGGATACTGGTTCGCGGTCGACTCGGCGGTCATGCCGACACCGCGGCCGGTGGCGATCACGGTGAGCCAGTCGTCGACGTCGTGGGTCTCCTCCGTGGCCGGCCGCGCGCCGGCGGGCCACAGGTCGGGGGTGGTGGCGCCGGTGCGGCGGTCGATCAGCAGCGTCCGTCCGCCGAGGTCGGCCAGCCGCACGGACCGCCGCCGGGCCAGCGGATCGTCGGCGGCCAGGGCGCACAGACGCCGTTCGAGCCCCACGAGAGCGGCGTCGAACCGCCGGTCGTCCAGTGGTCTGCGCACCACCGCCATGTCGGTGGCGCCCTCGGCCAGCCCGGCGCTCGGGGAGTTGACGCGCACCAGCTGGAGGTCCGTCGCCGGGTGCTCCGCCGCCCACCGCCGCTGGAAGGCGAGGGTGTGCCGGCCCAGCGCCGACCAGGCGTAGCCGATCCGCAGCCGGGTGTGCCGGTGGGAGGCCTCCCGCACCAGCGCGTCCACCTCGCCCAGCACTTTCCGTGCGTGCGCCGCGACGCGCAGCCCGGCCGCGGTCGGTGTCACCACCCGTGAGGTGCGCATCAACAGCCGTACGCCCAGGGCTCGTTCGAGGGAGGCGAGGGTGCGGGAGACCGCCGCCTGGGAGACGCCGAGCACGGCCGCGGCGTCGGTGAAGCCGCCCTCGTCGAGGATCGCCACGAGACACCGCAGCTGCCGCAGCTCCACGTCCGTCGCACTGCTCACTCCGGTCACCCCACTCCCGTACTCCCGTTCTCCGGTCGGCCCTGCCGCCTTCTCCGCCGCCACCGCCTTCCACGCCTTGCCTGAGCTCCGTGGGTGGCGCGCCATCCATTACTCCATCGTATAGATGGCGCATCGCATGCATTTTGCGCACCGGTGGTCGCGGAGGACGATCCCCCCATGTCCGCCGTTTCCCCGCCCGGAAGGGCTCCCGCGCCCGTGGCTCCGCTCGCACCCCCGGTTCCGCCCGCCCGTCGGCGGCTCGCCGGGGTGGCCGTCATGGTCGGCAGTGGACTGTCCAACCAGACCGGCGCGGCGATCGGCTCCCTCGCCTTCCCCGTGCTCGGCCCCGTGGGTGTCGTGGCGGTACGCCAGTACGTCGCCGCGGTCGTCCTGCTGGCCGTCGGCCGCCCTCGCCTGCGGGCGCTCACCCGGCACCAGTGGGGGCCGATCCTGCTGCTCGCCCTGGTGTTCGGGACGATGAACCTCTCCCTCTACACCGCGATCGACCGCGTGGGCCTCGGGCTGGCGGTGACCTTGGAGTTCCTCGGTCCGCTGACCATCGCCCTGGCCGCAGCGCGCCGCCGCGTCGACGCCTGCTGCGCGGTGATCGCCGCGGTGGGCGCGGTGACGCTGATGCGCCCGCAGGCCAGTACCGACTACCTCGGGATGGGGCTCGGTCTGATCGCCGCCGTGTGCTGGGCGTCGTACATCCTGCTCAACCGGACCGTGGGGCGCCGGGTGCCGGGAGCGCAGGGCTCCGCGGTGGCGGCCGCCGTCTCGGCCCTGGTGTTCCTGCCGGTCGGGGGCGGCCTGGTGCTCCACCACCCGCCGACCGCGTCGGCCGTGGGCTGCGCCGTCGCCGCCGGTGTGCTGTCCTCGGCGGTGCCCTACCTCGCCGACCTCTTCACCCTGCGGCACGTGCCCCCGGCCGCGTTCGGCCTGTTCATGAGCGTCAACCCGGTGCTGGCGGCGCTGGTCGGGTGGATCGGGCTCGGTCAGGGACTCGGCCTCGTCGACTGGACGGCCGTCGCCGCCGTCGTCCTGGCCAACGCCCTCAGCGTCGGCGCGCCACGGCGCGGGTGAGGGACCCGGGCGCCGCACGCGCCACGCCGGGAGCGCCGCCGTCGAGTGCCTCCTCCCGGCCGGGAACCTGCCAGGAACCCGGGCCGCGAGCCGTGCCCCGCGAGCCGTGCCCGCGAACCGTGCCCGCGAACCGTCGGCCGCGAGCCGTGCCCGCGAACCGTGCCCCGCGAACCGTCGGCCGCGAGCCGTGCCCGCGAACCGTGCCCGCGAACCGTCGGCCGCGAGCCGTGCCCGCGAGCCGTGCCCGCGAACCGTCGGCCGCGAGCCGTGCCCGCGAACCGTCGGCCGGGTTCCGGGTCAGCGCTCCGTACGCGCGGCCTGCTCCGCCTGCGCCGCCTTCTCCGCCTTCTCGGCGTTGCGCTGCTTGAGGCGGACCGCCTCCTTGCGGACCTCCGCCTGGGTGGCGCGTTCCTTCGCCAGCCACTCGGGACCGGCGGCCTTGAGGGCCTCGATCTGCTCGGTGGTGAGCGCCTCGGTGACGCCGCCCCGGGCCAGTCCCGCGATCGACACGCCCAGCTTGGCCGCCACGACCGGACGGGGGTGCGGACCGCTCTCCCGCAGCGCGCGCAGCCACGCCGGCGGGTTCGCCTGGAGCTCGTTGAGCTCGGCGCGCGAGACGACACCCTCCTGGAACTCGGCGGGGGTGGCGGGGAGGTACACACCCAGCTTCTTCGCCGCGGTCGCGGGCTTCATCGTCTGGGTGCTCTGGTGCGACTTCATGCCGTCCAGACTATCGGCCGCCGACGGCGCCCCCGACCACAGCCGGTAGCCTGGCGGGATGACCGACTCGGCGGATTTCCCCTCGTTCCGGCTCGCGTACGTCCCCGGAGTGACGCCCGCCAAGTGGGTGCGGACCTGGGAGGAGCGCCTGCCCGACGTCCCCCTCGCCCTCCTCCAGGTGACGGCGGCGGAGGCCTCCGGCGTGCTGCGCGACCGTGCCGCCGACGCCGGTTTCGTACGGCTCCCGGTGGACCGTACGGTGTTCAGCGCGATCCCCCTCTACACCGAGACGAGCGTCGTCGTGGTCCCCAAGGACCACCTGCTGACCGCGGCGGACGAGGTGACCCTCGACGACCTCGCCGAGGAGGTGGTTCTCCACCCCCTCGACGACGTCCTCGGCTGGGAGCGGCTGCCCGGCGAGCCCGCCTTCGAGCGCCCGGCGACCACGGCGGACGCGATCGAACTGGTCGCGGCGAACATCGGCGTCCTGGTCGTGCCCCAGTCGCTGGCCCGGCTGCACCACCGTCGCGACCTCACGTACCGCCCGGTCGTGGACGCCCCGCAGTCGAGCGTCGCGCTGTCGTGGCCCGAGGACGCGACCACCGACCTGGTCGAGGACTTCATCGGCATCGTCCGGGGCCGCACCGTCAACAGCACGCGCGGCCGGGCCCAGCAGGCACCGGTGGAGCGCCGGGGCGAGCGGAGCGGCGACGGCAAGGGCGACCGCAAGCAGGAGCGGAAGGGCGAACGGCGGGCTCCGCATTCCGGCGGTGGCGCCCCGCGCAAGGCCGCGGCGGGTGGGGGGACCCGCGGCCGCGCCGGCGGCGCCCAGGGCGGCGGCCGGCGCGGTACCGGCGGCGGCAGGCCGCGCCGCCGGTCGTAACGGCCGCGCACCGGGCGACGTCAGTCACACGATCCGCGATCCGCGATCCGCGATCCGTCATCCGCGATCCGTCATTTGTGATTCGTGATCAGCCATCTGCGATCCGTCATCCGTCACGGCGCGAAGGTCGCGCTCCGCGCCGTGCTCACCACCGTCTCCCCGTCGGCCTGGCCGAGCATCCCGTCGGCCACCCAGGCGTTCACCACGCTCCGCACCCGGGCCACCAGCGCCGCCTTCCCGCTGAACGGCGCCCCCGCCCACACCTCGTCGAGCAGGGTGGTGCCGTCCGCCTTGGCGGGGTTGGCCACGCCCGAGTCGCTGTTGCCGAAGACCACCCGGGGTTCGGCCCGGCGCACGTAGGCGTGGGTCGGGTCCTCGGCGCCCTCGAAGAACGGGGCGAACTCGGTCCCGTCCAGCGTGTGGTGCAGCGGCTTCCCGTCCACGGGGGTGAGGGAGGGCAGCAGGTCGCCGGAGAGGGCCGCGTTGCGGTAGAGGCCGAACTCCAGGTAGGTGGTGGCGGCGTCGCGGGCGACGAGATGGACCGGGCCGTGGAACAGGGTTTGCAGGGACGGGTCGTCCAGGGCCTTCTCGACGCGCAGCCGGAACGGCGCCTCGATGCGGACGGTGTCCCCGTCGTGCCAGGTCCGGGACACGGTGAAGTAGCTCCCCGGGGTGGGGGTGCCGCCGGCCCCGCGGCCGTTGACCGTCACCCGGAACCCGGCGGTCGCCCAGGACGGCACGCGCAGCCGCAGCGCGAAGGACGCGGTCCGGCCCCGGACGGTGAGCGTGGTGCCCTGCTCGCGCGGGAAGTCCGTGCTCTGCGTGACGGTGACGCCCTTCTCCGCCCAGGTCAGGGTGGAGGGGCTGTACAGGTTGACGTAGAGGGCGCTGCCGTCGGCGGCCGCGAAGTAGACCGAGTCCTGGTACTTGGTGGCGCTCTCCATGCCGGTGCCCTCGCAGCAGGTGGTGCCCTGCTTGGGGGTGTAGTCGCGGACGTGTCCCGGCGTGAGGCCGATGAAGTACGTGACCAGCGGCTTCTCGGCGTCGGGGGTGTCCTGCCTGGAGCCGAGGACCTGGTTGAGCAGGGCCCGCTCGTAGTACTCCATGTACTTCGGGTCCTGCTCGTGGAGGAACAGCAGCCGGCTGAGTTTCAGCAGGTTGTACGCGCAGCAGGTCTCGGCGGTCGTGGCGCTGAGGGTGCCCGCGATGACGTCCCGCGCCCTCCAGAACTCACCCGTGCTGGTGCCGCCGATGCCGTACATGCGGTGCGGTACGACCATGTCCCAGAAGTTCTTCGCGGCGGTGAGGTAGCGCTCCTCGCCCGTCGCGTCGTACAGCCGGACGTACCCGGTGAAGATCGGGATGTGCTGGTTGGCGTGCAGGCCGTCCAGGATGTCGGTGTTCGCGGTGCACGCGTCGATGAGCCGGTCGAGGTCGAACAACTGGGCGAGCGCGAGGTGCTCGGCCTTGCCGGTGAGCGCGTGCAGATCGCAGATCGCCTCCACGATGCCGCCGAACTCGCCGCTGGAGAACAGGCCCCACATCCGCTGGAGCGTGGCCTCGGGCAGGGGTGACAGCCGGGAGTGCATCCAGTCGCCCAGCCCGGACGCCAGGTCGAGGGCGCGGGCGTCGTCGGTGGCGAGGTGGGCGTCCAGCAGGCCTCGCAGGATCTTGTGCGCGGTGTAGTAGGGCGCCCACACCCGTGTGTAGTCGCTGGCGGTCATCGACTCCAGCTCGATGAACTGCGTCTCCGGGTAGGCCGCGAGGAAACCGGGGTGGCTGGGACCGCCCCAGGTGCGGCGCAGGGTGGCGGTCAGGCCGTGCCCGGAGGCGTCCGCGAAGGTGGAGCCCGACGTCTCGTCGAAGGCGTACGAGGCGAGGTCGCCGGCGCCGCGGACGCTCTGCAGGCCCCCGATCTCCGCCGCGCTCAGGACGCGCGACCACACGTCGAAGCCGCCGAAGGCGCCCGCGAAGACGGGGTCGGCGGCGTAGTGGGAGCGGCCGAGCCAGTGGTGGGCGAGGGTGCCCAGGGCGGCCGGGGTGAGGGACATGGCCGTGTTCCGGGCCACCTCCGTGCCGTTGACGTACAGCGTCCCGGTGCTCCCCGCGAGGGTCACCGCCAGGTGGCTCCACTCGTCGAGGGGGAGCGGGGCGGTGCCGTCGAGGCCCTGCTCGGCGCCGGGTCCGCCGGTGGTGACGGCGAACCGGGGAACCCCGCCGGCGTTGCGCGGGGTCAGGTACAGATAGCGGGTCGTGTCGTCGCCGAAGTCGAGGACACGGGCCCAGGTGCCCGCGTGGGTGGGCTTCACCCAGGCGGCCAGGGTGATCTCCGACGCGCCGCCGAGGACGCCGGCGGGCAGGTCGACGTACTGGTAGGAGCCGCGGACGTTCTCCACGGCCGTACCGAACCTGCCGGTGACGCTCAGCACGGCCGGGTCGCGCCGCAGCGCCTCGCGCACCTCGGTCAGCGCGCCGACCACGGTCCCGATCCGGTCCGCGTACAGCTGGTCGCCGGTGCTCGCGTAGGCCTGGGACAGCATCGTCAGGAAGTGGCCGGTGTAGTGGCCGCGAAGATTGCCGTTGGCCTCCCCGTCGAGCCCTTCCCAGCCGCCGGGGGCGACCGCGCCCAGCGTGGAGAGGCCCGCGTTCGCCCGGTACACCTGGAGCAGCCGGTTCACGTCGTAGCCGCGGGCGTGGTCCAGCATCAGCCGGCGCTTGTCGGCGAAGACGCCGGGGCCGAGGGAGACGCTGCCGAGGTCGAAGGGGAGCAGGGTCCAGGCGGCCGGGGGCGGGAGCGCGGCGGTCGGGGCCGCGGTGGCCGCCGAGGCCGCCACGGAGGCTCCACCGGCGATGCCGGGGACGGAGGCCGCGAGGACCGCGCTCTGCAAGAGGGTCCGTCTGGTGAGGGGCTGCGCCATCTACTGCTCCTCCGGAGGCCAGAATGTTCGAAATCACGGACAGTGTGCGAGTGATCGACCAGACGTTAGAGGCGCCGCGGAGGGGCGTCAACGGTGTGGACGGGATCGGCCGCCCTTGTGTGCGGTCGCTCTCCGGCGGCCGGACCGGCCGCCGGGTGCGCTCGGGGTCACTTTCCGGCCGCGGACCGGCCGATCGACTCCACCAGCGGCAGCAGGCGGTACGGCACCCGTTCGCGCAGGGCGACCTCGGTGCGGGTGCGGACCACGCCCGGGAGACTGATGAGCTTCTGGATGACGTCCTCCAGGTGCGCGTTGTCCCGCGCCACCACCCGGGTGAGGAGGTCGCCGCCCCCGGTGATCGAGAACGCCTCGACGATCTCCGGCACGGCGGCCAGCGCGTCACCCACGTCGTCGAGGTGGCCCTGGGTGACCTCGATGTGCACGAACGCCAGCACCGGGTGACCGAGTGCCGCGGGGGAGAGGGACGGGCCGGTGCCGGTGACGACGCCCTCCCGCTCCAGCCGGTCGAGGCGGGCCTGGAGGGTGCCGCGGGCGATGCCCAGGACGCGCGCGTACTCGCGCGCGCTGGTACGCGGCTGCTCCAGCAGCAGGCGCAGGATGCGGGTGTCCAGCTCGTCCACGGCCACGGGGTGCCCGGCCTCCTCGGTCTGCATGCGGGCCTGCGATCTTCCCTCGACTGTACCAATGGCTCAGTGGTGCGCCCTGTGGGTGAGCCGTTCGATCCTGAACCGTTGGCCTCCTGATGGCCTTGCCGGTACGCAAGGTAATGAGCCATTGGCTCACCTCTGGAGCAGACACTTGAGCCAGTGGCGGCCTGGATGCTGTCATGGGGATATCGATGGCGCTGCGGACACCGCGGCGCCTTTTGCGTGCCGGTGTCACGGAGGGGTGGGAAGCAGTGCTGAAGAGGGTGTTCGTGGCTCCGGACCCGGGGCGGGCGCGGCTGCGGTTCGCCGCGCGGGCCGTCCTCGGTATCGGGTCGGCGGTCGTGGCGTGCGGCCTCGCCGGACAGTCCCTGGTCGGTGCCGTCACCGGCGGGCTCGCCGCGCTGCTCGCCCTGTTCACCGTCACCGACGCCACCGTGCGCGGCCAGGCGGTCACCACCGCGCTGCTGCCCGCCGTCGGCCTGCCCGTGCTGGCGGCCGCGGCCCTGCTGCACGACCACCCGGTGGCCCGCGACCTCACCTTCCTCGCCGTCGTCGGCGCGGGCGTGTACGCGCGCCGCTGGGGGCCCCGCGGGCACAGCCTCGGCGTGTTCGCGTTCATGATGTTCTTCGTCGCGCAGTTCCTGCACGCGACCGGCGGCCGGCTGCCCGAGCTGTGCGCGGCCGTCGTGCTGTCCGTGGCGAGCGCGGCGGTGGTGCGCTTCGGGGTCTGGTGCTACGAGCGCCGGCTGCCGCCCGCTCCCGTTCCCGCGCCGCCGGGCGGCCGCGGACTCGTCCGCGTCACCACCCGTCAGGCGGTCCAGGCCACGGCGGGCGCCGGCTTCGCCCTCGTCGTGGGCCAGCTGGTGTCGGGCCAGCGCTGGTACTGGGCCGTCGGTGCCACCTGGTGGGTCTTCGTCAACACCACCTCGCGCGGCGAGACCCTGGTGCGCGGCTTCCGCCGGGTCCTCGGCACGGTCCTCGGCATCGGACTCGGACTGCTCGTCGCCGTCCCCGTGAACGGCGCCGGCGTGCCCACGGCCGCCCTGGCCGCCGTCAGCGTCTTCGGCATCTTCTACACCGCCGCCGTCTCCTACACCTGGATGATGCTCTGGGTGACCCTGCTCGCCGAGCTGCTCTACGGACTCCTCGGCGTCCTCGACCCCGCCCTGCTGGCGCTGCGGGCCGCGGAGACCGGCGTGGGCGCCCTCGGTGCCGTACTGGCCGTCCTGCTCGTGCTGCCCGTCACCACCCACACCGTCACCGACGGCTGGATCCGGCGTGCCCTGCGCTGTGTCCACGCCTGCGCCGCGGAGGCCGCGGCACGCCTCGCCGGCGACCCGGAGGCCGACCCCGCCGCACGGGTCGCCGAACTCGAACAGCTCCTCGGCCGGGTACGGCTCTCCGTCGCCCCGCTCGTCCACCCGCTGAACCCCGTCCTCGTCCGCAAGCGGCGTGCCCGCCGGGTCCTGGCCCTGCTCGACGACTGCGCCCGCGAGATCCGCGGCCTGGCCGCGGTCGCCGCCGACCCCGAGGCCTCCCACGACGCCCGCCTCGCCGCCGCCTGCCGACGCGTGCAGGGCGCGGTGGAGGCGCTGACCGTGGGCGGGCCGGAGCGGGCCGCCCACGCGGAGTGCCCGCGGCCGAACCTCACGCACCCGCGGACCACCTCGTCCGCCGGCCGTCCGCCGGTGCCGCACGCCGACCGTCCGCCGGTGCTCTTGGCCGACGGTCTGCCGGTGCCGCACGCCGACCGTCTGTCGCTGCCGCACGTCGAACGCCCGCCGACGTGGTCCGCCGACCACCTCCCGTCGCTCGGCGGTGCATCCGCCCTCACGCACCTGGACGGTCTGGAACGGGCCCTGGCGGAGCTGGCCCACCCCCTGCGGGCCAGGCGGGAGGCGCCGCTGGTCGGCGCGTGAGGCCGCTTCCCCCGTGACCCCCATGACGCCCGTGGCCCCCGTGACCCTCGCGGGGCTGACGCCGGGTTCGGGCCGGATCCGGCGCCACGCCCGGACCACCGGTGCCCTCGACGTGCCCCGTATCGAGCCCCCGGTCGCGGGCCTGCGGAAACACCCGTCCCGAGCCTCTCGTTTGGTCTAGACCGCGCGAGGTCGGCTGCTACCGTCACCCCGGGACGGCGGTGACACGAGAGGGGACAGCGGTGGCGGAGGTCGGCAGACGGCCCGGGCGGGCGTTCATCGGTTCGTTCACCGCGGCCGGCGGGCCGGGGATCGTGGTGGCGGCCGTGGATCAGGACAGCGGTGCGCTGACCGTCCTGAGCAGGGCGAACGGCATCCCCGACCCCTCGTACCTGGCCCTGTCGCCGACCGGCGGCACGCTGTACGCGGTGAGCGAGACCGCAGAGGGCGCGGTGGTGGCGTACGGCGTGACCGGGGACGTCCCCGAGCAGGCGGGAGCACCCGTGCCGGTCGACGGCAGCGGCCCCACGCACCTCAGCGTCTTCGACGGCCACGTCCTGACCGCCAACTACGGGTCCGGCAGCGTCACCGCGGTGCCGGTCCGGGCGGACGGCACCCTGGCGCGGGCCGCCTCCGGTGTCCTGCGGCACAGCGGTTCCGGGCCGCACACGAAGCGCCAGCAGGGACCGCACGCCCACCAGGTCCAGCCGGACCCGACGGGGCGCTGGGCGGTCAGCGTGGACCTCGGGACGGACTCGGTACGGGTGTGCGACCTGCGCGACGGCAGCCCCCTGCTGCACCGGGAGGTCGCCCTGCGCCCCGGCTCCGGCCCGCGTCACCTGGCCTTCCACCCGGGCGGCTCGTACGCGTACGTCGTCAACGAACTCACGCCGAGCGTCACAACCTGCCGCTGGGACGCCCCGGACGGTTCGCTGAAGCCGCTGGTGGAGCTTCCCGTGCTGCCCGACGCGCCCGCCGGGGACGCCTACCCCTCGGGCATCGCCGTCTCGCCCGACGGCCGGTTCGTGTGGACGGCCACCCGTGGCGAGGACGTGCTGTCCGTGTTCGCCGTGGAGGGCGAGGGGGAGGCGCTGCGCCTGGTCGGCACCGTGCCGTGCGGGGGCCACTGGCCGCGCGCGCTCGCCGTCTCCGCGGGCTTCCTCTACGTCGCCAACGAGCGCTCCGGCGACGTCACCTGGTTCGCCCTCGACCCGGCCACGGGTCTGCCCCGCCGGGCCGGCTCGATCGACGTGGCGGCGGCCTCCTGCGTGGTGCTCGGCTGACCTGCGCCCGCTCACCCGCCCGACCGGGCGCACCGGGGACGTCGGACGCGGCGGATCACCGGCCGCCCCGCACGACGAAGGGCCCGCTCCTCACCCGGAGCGGGCCCTTTCGGCGCCCTGCGACGTTCTGCAACGATGCGACGTTCTGCATGCAGGTTCTGAGACGAACCGTGACGCGCCACGACGAACCGCGATGTGCCGCGCCGTGCCGTGGGCCCGTGCGTGCGGCGCACGGGCTGCCGGGGCGGTCAGCGGACCGGCGTCCCCTGCGGCTGCTGGGGGGCGATGCCCAGGGCCGTCGTGTACTTGGCCAGGGCGAGCTTGCCGATGGCCGGGTACGGGCCGAGGGCCTCGGCGGCGGGGCAGCTCGCTTCCTTGGCCGCCTCCTCGATGAGCGAGGCGTCGATCTCCGGGCCGATCAGGTACGGCGCCAGGGCCAGCTGCTGCGAGCCGGACGTGCGCAGCTGCTCGGCGACGGAGGCGATCGAGCCCTCCTGGTCGAGGGCCGCGGCCATCACCGGCACGGCGAGGCGCGCGGCGAGCAGCATGCCCGTGATGCCGGCGGCCTGCACGGCCTCGTCGCCGCCCACGGAGGCCAGGATGATGCCGTCCGCGGCGGTGGCCACCGTGAACAGGCGGGCGCGGTCCGCGCGGGCCAGGCCCGCCTCGGACAGGCGCACGTGCAGCGCCTCGGCGAGGAGGGGGTGCGGGCCGAGGGCGTCGGTCAGGTCGGCGGCGACCCGGCTGTCCATGACGGCCTGGCGGACCTGGCGCAGCAGTGCGCTGTCCGGCCCGGCCAGCAGCGGCACGACGACTGCGACGGGGCCGTCCGGCTCCTTGACGTCCAGCCCGGCGGCGACGGCCTGCTCGTAGCGGGCGGTGCGCTCCTCACCGGCGTACGCCAGCACGGACTGGAGGCTGGGGAAGTCGCTGTCGTCCCCGTCGAGGTACCCGATGCGCGCGTCGAGGCCGGGAAGCTCCGAGCGGGCGATGCTCACGATCTCCTCGGCGAGGCCGCGGGTGGCGGCGCTCGGCGTGCCCGGCACGGCGAGGACGAGCGCGGGCGCGCCCTCGGGAGCCGCCAGGGGCTCGGGTCGGCGGTGCCGCCCGGGCTGGCGGGGGCGCGGCATTCGTACAGGCAGGCCGGACGCGGGCCCAGTGGGGGAGCTCATGGCGCCGCATGTTACTGGCTTCCTGGGCTCCCCTGTTCGGGGAGGGTGCAGGTGAGCGGTATCCGTCCGCTTTTGTCTGATGAGTTACGTACGGATCAGAAGTGATCAGCGTGTTTTCCGGACGACTTGTCCGCGGAGGGGGCAATCCCCCTTTCGTGTCATGGTGTGCGGTTCACCACGTACAGCACGGTCTCGTCGTCCGGCAGGGTGAGCGCGCCCGCCGCCAGGTCGGTGGCGATCCGCATCGCGCCGTCCAGCGGATCGCCGGCGGCCGTTGTCCGCCGCGCGTGCGGCAGCCGCCGTGCCAGTTCCTCCTCCACGGGGGCGAGCAGGGCGTCGCCCAGCCGGAACAGGCCGCCGGTCAGGGCCACTCGGGGCTCCCCGCCGGTCGGGCAGACGGCGGCGGCCGCGTCGGCCATGTGCCGGGCGGCCGCCCGCAGGATGCCGGCCGCGACCGGGTCGCCCGGTGCGCACGCGGCGACCTGCGGCGCGAAGGAGGCGAGGACGGCCGGCCGGTCGGAGCGCGGGTAGAGCACGCCGGGCAGGCCGGGCATCGGTCCGAACCGCTCCTCGGCACGGCTGAGAAGCGGCACGGAGCCGCCGGGCCGGCCGTCGTGGGCGCGCAGGGCGGCCTCCAGCCCGGCCCGCCCGATCCAGGCGCCGCCGCCGCAGTCGCCCAGCAGATGGCCCCAGCCGTCGGCCCGGTGCCACGCCGTCAGGTCCGTGCCGAGGGCGATCAGGCCGGTGCCGGCCGCGACCACGGCCCCGGGCCGGCACCCGAGGGCACCGGCGTAGGCGGTGACGGCGTCGGAGGCGAGGGCGATGCCGCGCACGCCGAACTCCCGGGCGAGCGCGGCCGGGAGTTCGGCGCGCAGTGCCTCGCCCAGGGTGCCGAACCCGGCGGCGCCGACGGCCGCGGCGACGGGACGGTCGCCGCCGGTCTCCGCCGTCAGGGCCCGGACCATGGGCGTCAACTGCTCCATCAGATGTGCCGGGTCGATGCCCCGCGGGCCGGTGCGCACCGGTACCCGGGAGGAGCGGCGCGCCGGCGCGCCGCGTCCGGGGGTGCCGAGGGCGACCCGCAGCCCGGAGCCGCCCGAGTCCACGGCGAGGACGCCGGGGGACGGCCGCGGGCCGACGGCGTCGGTCACGGCAGGCGCCATTGCACGGGTCGACCGCCCTGACGGATCAACAGGTCGTGGGCGCGGCAGAAGGGGCGCGAGCCGAGGAAGTCCTGGTCCTCGGACATGGGTGACGGGTGTGCCGACTCCACCGCGGGAAGATCGCCGAGCAGAAGGCGTCGCAGATTGCGGGCGTCGCGGCCCCACCCCACCGCGTGCGCGAGGGCTCCGAGGTAGGGGTACCGGCGGCGAGAGGCTGACAGGCCGTGGCGACCATGGCGGAGTGGCTTGATCACTGGATGCAACAGGCTCCCCTCCCTCCCGGCGACCGGCTGGGCGATCTGCTCGACCGGCTCGGTGACCTCGACGAGGAGGAAGAGTAGCGCCGTGTGCCGCGTCCGCGCGTGCCGGGGGTCTGCGTTTGTGCGGGAGCCCGGTGTGTGCCAGTAGGGTGGCGCGCTGTGGCACCACGACCCTTGCATGAACTTGTTGAAGCAGGCTGGGCGAAGGCTCTTGAACCTGCGGCCGAACGTATCGCTGCGATGGGGGACTTCCTCCGGGCCGAGATAGCGGCCGGCCGGACCTACCTTCCGTCCGGAGCGAACGTCCTGCGGGCCTTTCAGCAGCCCTTCGACGACGTGCGCGTCCTGATCGTCGGCCAGGATCCTTACCCCACACCGGGCATGGCCATCGGGTTGAGTTTCGCGGTCTCGCCCGAGGTGCGTTCGTTGCCGGGAAGCCTGGAGAACATCTTCCGGGAGATGCACTCCGACCTCGGGCTGCCCAGGCCGTCGAACGGCGATCTGACGCCGTGGACGCAGCAGGGCGTGCTGTTGCTCAACAGGGCGCTCACCACGGCCCCGCGCAAGCCGGGCGCGCACCGCGGGAAGGGCTGGGAGGACGTCACCGAGCAGGCGATCCGGGCACTGGCCGCGCGCGGCAAGCCGCTGGTGTCCGTCCTGTGGGGCCGCGACGCCCGCAATCTGCGCCCGCTGCTGGGGGATCTTCCGGCGATCGAGTCGGCTCATCCTTCTCCGATGTCGGCGGACCGGGGTTTCTTCGGTTCACGCCCGTTCAGCCGCGCCAACGACCTGCTGCTGCGGCAGGGTGCCCAGCCGGTGAACTGGCAACTGCCTTAGAACGCGGCGCCGTTGAGTGCTGTCCTGTCGACGGTCGAGGTCCTGGTGACGAGGGGCGTAACGGCCTTGTGGAGAGGACGGCCGGCAGCCGTGCGCAGACTGGCTGCTGCGGCGGCGTCCGGCCGTTCCGCAGGTTCCTCGGACAGAGCTCGTCCAGGATCTCCTTCAGTGCCTCGGGTATCTCTTCGAGGTCCGGTCGGCCCGATGTGACGCGGTAGGCGTCCGTTCACGGGGCGGTCACGTCGACCGTTTGCCGAGGCGCCCACTCCCTCCTGGAGCTAGCGGTACCCGCGGGTGTCGGGACCCAGGCGGAGCTGGATGCCGTCATCGTCGTCGGGTCGGGGGTGTGGGGCTGTTCGGCAGCGAGATGCCGGGTTCTACAGCCCGTCCGGGTGCCCGAGCTGGGGTGAGTGAGAGTTTTTGGAACTGGTCGGTCCAGGCCCTACTCCAGTTCTGCCGCGCGTCTCTTGAGGTCCTCGGCGAACGCGTCCCAGTCGGGTCCGAAGCACAGCAGGTCCGCGGCCGCCTCCTGGAGCAGCTGCGGGTCGTCAGGACGTTGCAGGCAAGCCAGGCGGTAGGCGAGATTCCGGGCCCAGGGCGGCAGGGCCATCCAGTCCTCGGCAAGGACGTCCCGGAGCATGGCGAGGATCTCGTCGGCCGTCGCGAACGTGAGCTTCTCGACGTACTCACGGGCCGCTTCGTTGACCTGCTGACTGTCGGTGCCGTCGATCGCCTGGCTGAGGCTCCTGGCCGCGTGGGTCGGATCGGGCATCTATCGGTTCTCCTGACGGACTTCTTCTGGTACATCCCCAACACCGTCGAGCCGGGACACCGCGGTGACGACACGACGACCGGCTGGGGCTCCGTCGAGTACTCCACCGGCCTCGCCCGCGCCGCCGAGGAACACGGCTGGGGTGGGGCACTCCTGGGAACGGGATGGGGACGCCCGGACACCTTCACCGTCGCCACGGCGCTGGCCGCCCGGACCACCACCTTAAAGCCCCTGATCGCGATTCGCCCCGGCTACTGGCAGCCGGCTCACTTCGCCAGTGCGGCGGCGACACTCGACCAGCTCAGCCGCGGCCGGGTCCTGGTCAACATCGTCAGCGGACTGGACAACCTCGCCGCGTACGGGGACACCCACAGCGATCCCGCGCAACGTTACGCCCGCACCCAGGAGTTCCTCCATCTCGTACGACGCCTGTGGACCGAGGAGGACGTGACGTTCGACGGCGAGCACTTCCAGGTCGGCAGGTCCACCGTGGCCCCACGCCCGTACGTGACCGGCACGAAAGCGCATCCGACGCTCTACTTCGGCGGTGCGTCCGAGGCTGCCGAGCGGGTGTCGGCGGCGGAGGCCGACGTCCAGCTCTTCTGGGGCGAACCGCTCGACGGACTCGCCGAACGGATCGACCGGCTCCAGGCGTTGAGCGAGCAGGTGGGCCGCAGGCACCAGCCGCTCGAGTTCGGGCTGCGGATCACCACGCTGGTGCGCGACACCACGGAGGAGGCGTGGCGCGCGGCCGAGGAGAGGGTCGCGAGGATGGCGGCGGACGGAGGGAAGGAGCTGACCTGGGCGGGGGACCGCAGGACCGCCGTCGGACAGCGGCGGCTCTTCGACCTCGCCGCGCGCGGCGAGGTGCTCGACACCTGCCTGTACACCACGCCCGGCAGGTTCGGCGGCGGGGGAGCGGGGACCACCTGGCTGGTCGGCTCCGCCACCGACGTCGCCACGGCGCTGGACGACTACCGCAAGCTCGGCATCACCCACTTCGTCCTCTCCGACACCCCCTACCAGCAGGAGATCAGCCGCATCGGTGACCAACTGCTGCCCCGGCTGCGCTGACCGCGCAGCACGGCGTCCGTGGCGGCCGTCGGGTCCGCCCTCGGCCTTGCGGCAGGCGGCCTTGCGGTCCCGTGGTCCGGCGGCACATCATGGCCGTTGATCAATCGTCATGCCGAGCGATCCGGCTGGTCGCCGCCGCGGCCGCCACAGCCGTGATCCGCGCACTGCCGGGTACTTGAGCCAGGTCCGATGGGAGTCATGGTGAGGGCATCGCACGTCGGACCGGTCGCGGCTGTGCCGCCGGTCTGGACGAAGCGCCGGCACGTCGACCTGTGCCGGACCCACGCCGCGCTCTGTCGCTGACCGTACGCCCCGGTCTCCTGACCGCAGCCCCGTGTGCGCCCGTGATGCCCGGCCGGGCTTGATCGCGCGTGCACGGGTGTCCGCTCATCCCTGAACAGGCTTCCTCCCCCAAGAAGCCGCGCCACCGGAGAAAACCGCCCCACCGGAGAAAGCTGCCCCACCGGAGAAAGCTGCCCCACCAGAAAAAGCCGTACCCCGAATGCCACCGACATCGATGAGAACGGACGAGTAGTGAGCGCACAGCAGCCCAGAACGCTGAAGACCGTGACCGGAGCCGGTGGGACGTCGGAGACGTACGACCTGGCGATCGACCCGATCCGCTCCACTCTGGACACCGCCGTGCGGGTGGCGAAGCTCGCCGAGGCGGCACGGTTCGACGCGCTGTTCACCGCCGATCTGCTCAGGTTCGACGCCCAGGGCGCGATCGGCTCGCAGGAGCCGCTGGTCTTCGTCTCGGCGCTGAGCCAGGTGACCTCGCGGATCGGTCTGATCGCGACGGTGTCGAGCACCTTCCAGCACCCGTTCAACCTGGCTCGACTCTTCGGCACCCTCGATCACGTCAGCAACGGGCGGGCCGCCTGGAACCTGGTGACCTCCTCGGTCGGTGAGGAGAACTTCGGTGCCGGCGAGCTGCCCAGCCCGGAGGAGCGCTACGCGCGCGCCGCAGAGACACTGGACGTGGTCAACGCGCTGTGGGACAGCTGGGAACCCGGCGCGCTGACGGTCGGTGCGGACGGGAAGGCGGTGCTGCGGCGCGACCGGGTGCACCCGATCCACCACTCCGGCCGGTTCTTCACCGTGACCGGTCCGCTGAACATCCCGCCGCTGCCGCAGCGGCGCCCGGTGCAGATACAGGCCGGGCAGTCCGCGGCGGGGATGGCGCTGGGCGCCCGCTACGCGGAGATCGTGTTCACGTCGCTGCCCACCCTTGACCACGCGCTGGACTTCACCCGGAAGATCCGCGACCAGGCCTGGAGCCTGGGACGGGCCGACGGGCTGCCGCTGATCCTCAGCTCGTTCCACGCCACGTACGGCGCCACCGAGGAGGAAGCGAAGCGGCTCGTACGCGAGAAGCGGGAGTCGATCGACTTCGAACGCGGCCGTGCCCAGCTGGCCGACATGCTCGGCGGCGGAGTCGACCTGTCGGAACTTCCGCTCGACGCGACGCTGCCGGAGAGCCTGCTGCCCGACGTGGCGTCGGTGAACGGCCGCCGTGGCCGGGTCGACATCTTCACCGGCTACGCGCGACAGGGCTACACGCTGCGGGAGCTCATCATCGCGGCGCAGGACACCGGACACTGGGCCGCCGCGGGAACACCCGAGCAACTCGCCGACGCCGTCGAGGAGCGCTTCCGCGCAGGCGTCCTGGACGTCATCCTGCTGGGCGGTCTCGCCGACCCGCGCCAGCACGACTTCGTCGTCAACGGTCTCCTGCACGAGCTGCGCAAACGGAAGATCGTCGCCGCCGACTACACCGGCCCCACGCTCCGCGAGAACCTCGGACTCGAACTGCCGGCCCACGACGCCGCACCTGCCCGGGGCTGACCCGGACCGAGAGTCGGCCCGACCGCCGACGGCGTCCGGGACCGGCCGGGTCTCGGGCCGACCGGCCGCGTCCCGGCACCTGGGCCGGTCCGTCCCGTGGGCGCCTGGCACGCCTGGCACACCCGGTCCGACGCACTTGCCGGCCCGCGCCACGGACACGGCGGGCCGCACCCGGCCGGACGCCGCTGAGTGGACCTTCTCCTTCCCTGTCGACAGCGAGACCGGTGGACCTGGAAAGGTCCGGAAAGGAACGGCATGGCCTCCCCGAACGACGATCTTCTGGCGACCATCAAGGCCGAGCGGGAGATCTACCGGACCTTCTACAGGTTCTTCCGGCTGGTGGACACGGGCCGGTACGAGCAGCTCGTGGAGTGCTTCACGAAAGACGCGCTGATCGAGTACGACGTGATGCCCGGGCCCACCCAGCGCTTCCACGGGCGCGGCGAGTTCGCCGCCTTCATGTCCGCGGGCCGGACCGGCCGGCACGAGCCCACGGTCGCGCACGTCGTGGGGCAGACCCTGATCGAATGGACCGACGGGCGGCCCCACCTACAGGCCTACGCCACGGTGTGGCACTGGAGCGCCACCCGCACGGCGGACGGGCGGCACCGGCCCGCGGACTGGACCGTCGTGGGGCTCGTCGAGGACGACTTCGAGCAGGAGGACGGCCGCTGGCTGATCAGCCGCCGCCATGTGGAGCCCGTCGCGGGACTTGTCGCGGCCGGCCAGGGACCGTTGTAGCTCCTCAGTCGATCCCGGACCGTTCCACGCCCGCCACGATCCACCGCTGGAAGCACAGGAACACGACCAGCAACGGCAGGATCGACACGGCCGCCGCGACAAACAGCTCGTGGAGCCTGACGACCTGGGACGTGGTGAAGGAGGACAGCGCCACCCGCACCGTCCAGGCGTTACGGTCCTGCCCGATCACCAGCGGCCACAGGAAGGAGTTCCACGCGCCGATGAACACGATCGTCCCGACGGCGGCGAAGACGGGCCGCGCGTTCGGCACGACGATCAGCCAGTACGTCCGCCAGTAACCCAGCCCGTCTACCTGCGCCGCGTCCTCCAACTCCTTGGGGAATCCCAGGAAGTACTGCCGGAAGACTAAGCAGGCGAAGGCCGGGAAAAGCATCGGGACGATCAGCCCCCGGTAGGTCGAGATCCAGCCCAGCGACGACACAAGCACGAAGCTCGGGACCGGCTCAGGGTCCTTCGGTCGGCGCGGGCTGCGTGCGCGGGCGGAGGCCGACACCTCGTTCCGTGCTGAGGAGGGCCTCCTGCCGTACGCGGGGCGGCGATCGACCGGTGGCCAAGGCCGGGCGGCCGGCTCACGGCGCCGGCCGGGTTCACCCGACCACCGCGGCGCGCACGCACAGCACGTCGGGCAGGTGGGAGGCCAACTGCCGCCAGCTGTCCCCGTCGTCGGCCGACGCGTACACCTCGCCGTTGCGATTGCCGAAGTAGACGCCCGCCGGGTCCGCGTCGTCCGTGCAGAGCGCGTCGCGCAGCACGGTGCCGTAGTGGTCCTCCTGCGGCAGTCCCGCCGACAGCGGCTCCCAGCTCCTGCCCGCGTCCGCCGTACGGAAGACCCGGCAGCGGTGGCCGGCGGGCACCCGGTCCGCGTCGGCGTTGATCGGGAAGACGTACGCCGTGTCGCCCCGGCGGGGGTGTGCGGCGGCGGCGAATCCGAAGGTGGAGGGCAGTCCCTCGCCGATGTCGGTCCAGTGCGCGCCCGCGTCGTCGCTGCGGTACACGCCCCAGTGGTTCTGCAGGTACAGGCGGTCGGCGGTGACGGCGTCCCGCGCGACCTTGTGCACGCACTGCCCGAACTCGGGGTCCGGGTCCGGCAGGAACACCGCGGAGACACCGGAGTTGGACGCTGTCCAGCTCACGCCGCCGTCGGTGGTGCGGAACACGCCGGCCGCCGACACGGCCACCGTCACCGCCTTCGGGTCGCGCCGGTCGGTGAGTACCGTGTGCAGCCCCTCACCGCCGCCGCCCGGCACCCACCGGGAGCGCGTCGGGTGCTCCCACAGGGGGCGGACCAGCTCGAAGCTCTCCCCGCGGTCCTCGGAGCGGTACAGCGCGGCCGGTTCCGTGCCTGCGTACACCACGTCCGGCTCGGCGGCCGCCGGGTGCAGCTGCCACACCCGCTCCAGCGAGGCCTCGGTGTCCGGCGGGAACTTCACGGCCGGTCGCGCCGGTTCGGTCCAGGTCCGGCCGAGGTCGTCGGAGTGGAACACCGACGGCCCCCAGTGGGCGCTGTCACCACCGGCCAGGAGCCGCGGCCGGTCACCGCGCGTGTCGATGGCCACCGAGTAGATCGCCTGCGCGTTGAAACAGGGGGATGCGTCGAACTCCCATGTGCCCGCGCGCCTGCGCCCGATGAACAGGCCCTTGCGCGTGCCCACGGCGAGCAGTACCTCGGTCATGCCGGTCACCTCCGCTGTGCTCCGACGGGACGGCGCTGTCCCAGCCACCGGCCAGTCTGCACCCCACCACTGACAGTCACCTCCGGAAGCGGCGTCGCCGCAGGTCACACCGGCGGTGGCGGCCCCGGGACGACGCCCGCCGGGAGAGCACGTGGCGCCGTTCTGGAGAGGAGACTCCGCTTCGAGGGGCACGGCCTGGGCGAGGCACGGCTTGGGTGCGGCTTGGGTGCGGTGGTGCGGGTGGTGCTTGCGGTGCGGATGGTGCCGGTGGTGCGGCCAGTGTGGGCGGCGGCAAGGTGATACAGGTGGTGCGGGCGGTGTCAGTGCCCGTCCGTCAGTGCCCGTTCCGCCCGCGTATCCGGCGACGCGTCCGCCTCGGCGGCCGCCGGGCTGCTCTCGCCGGGCAGGTGGTTGAAGAGCAGGTTCAGTACGATCGCGGTCACACAACCCGCGCTGATCCCGCTGTTCATCACCGTCTGGAACCAGTCGGGGAACTTCTCGTAGAGCGTCGGGACGCCGACCGGCAGCACGCCCATCGCCACCGACACGGCCACCACCGTCAGGTTGTGGTTGCCCCTGAAGTCGACCTCGGCCAGGGTGCGCAGCCCGCTCGCCGTGACCGTGCCGAACATGACCAGGCCCGCGCCGCCCAGGACGGGCGCCGGGATCGCCGCGACCACCGCGCCCAGCTTCGGCAGCAGACCGAGCAGGACGAGGATGCCGCCGGCCGCGGCGACCACCCAGCGGCTGCGCACCCGGGTCATGCCGACCAGACCCACGTTCTGCGCGTACGCCGTGTACGGGAAGGTGTTGAAGACACCGCCGAGGACGGTCGACAGGCCGTCGGCGCGCAGGCCGTCCGCGAGGGAGCGCGGCTCCACCTTGCGGCCCGTCATCTCGCCGACCGCGATCAGGTCACCCGTGGTCTCGGTCATCGTCACCAGGGCCACCACCAGCATCGAGATGATCGCCGACGCCTCGAAGACGGGCGCCCCGAAGTGGAACGGCGTGCTGATCCCGACCCAGTCGGCGTCCGAGACCCCGCCGAAGTCCGTGAAGCCGAAGGGGACGGCGACCGCGAGGCCCACCGCTATGCCGATCAGCACCGCCACCCGGCTGAGGAAGGCGGGCGCGAACCGCTGCACCCCGAGCACCACCGCCAGCACGAACGCGGCGAGCGCGATGTTCCTCGGCTCCCCGAAGTCCTCCGAACCGGCGCCGCCCGCCACCCAGTTGCCCGCGACCGGCAGCAGCGAGATGCCGATGACCAGGATCACCGTGCCGGTGACGAGCGGCGGGAAGAACCGGAGGAGCCGGCCGAACACCGGTGCCAGCAGCACGATCGCGAGTCCCGCGACGATCACCGAGCCGTAGATCGCGGGCAGTCCGCCGCCCGTCGTCCCGATCAGCACCATCGGCGACACGGCCGCGAACGTACAGCCCTGCATGATCGGCAGCCGTACGCCGAAGCGCCAGAACCCCACGCACTGGATGAGCGTGGCGATGCCGCAGATCAGCAGGTCCGCCGTGATCAGGTACGCCAGGTCGGCGGGCGACAGCTTCATCGCCCCGCCCACGATCAGCGGTACGGCCACCGCGCCGGCGTACATCGCGAGCACGTGCTGGAGGCCGAAGGCGGCCAACTGCCGTGCGGGGGGCACTTCGTCGACGGGGTGGACGGGTGGGGTCGTGGACATGGGCACTCCAAGGCGGCGAGGGAGGGCGGGCTTGAGGGGGTGGCGACATCCGGACAGCACGAGACCGTACGAGCCTTAAACAGTTTGTTGATTTCACGGGTGTTGCCGGTGTGTGTCCTGCCCACCGGACCCGGCCGCGCCCGCCGCCGCCCGCAGGGCCGCCCAGTCCGGCAACTTCACCACGCCCCGCCCCAAGGAGGCCCCCAGCTCCGCCTCGGCGCGCTCGATGGCCAGCCATCCCGCCCACTCGACCGGCTCCGCCCCGGCGGCCCGCAACAGGGCGAGCGGCTCCCCGAGTTCCCGCCGCAGCAGGGCGGGGGCGTCCTCCACCAGGGACGTCACCGTCTCCTTCGCGCACGGCCGGTTGGTGCCGATGACACCCGTCGGGCCCCGCTTGATCCAGCCGGCCACGTACTCGCCCGGCGCCACGGCGCCGTCGCGCAGCACCCGTCCGGCGAGATGCGGCACCGTACCCCGCTCCGCGTCGAACGGCAGCCCCTCCAGCGGCACTCCGCGGTAGCCCACCGACCGCAGCACCAACTGAGCGTCGACGTCCTCGTGCACGCCGGTTCCCGTCACCCCGCCGAGCCCGTCGGGAGCGGTCCGTTCGCAGCGCACCGCGCCCACCCGGCCGCCGGCCGCGAGGAGTTCGACGGGCCGCAGGAAGAAGCGCAGGCGGATCCGGCGCCGCAGGCCCCGTGGCGGCGCGGCCGCCCAGCCGCGCAGCACCTCGATGTTGCGGCGCTGCGCCGCCGGCAGGGCGGACGGGTCGCGGTACGCGGGGTCCAGCGCCAGCTCCGCCTCGTCGACCACCACGTCGGTGTCCGGCAGACCGCCCAGCTCCCGCAACTCCTTGGTGGTGAACCGCGCCTGCGAGGGACCGCGCCGCCCGACCATGTGGATCTCGGTCACCTCGCTCGCGGCCAGGGCCGTCAGCGCCGCCTGAGGCATGTCGGTGGGGGTCAGCTCCGCCGCGCCCCGGGCCAGGATCCGCGTGACGTCCACCGCGACGTTCCCCACGCCGATCACCACGGCCGAGCGGGCCCCCGGCAGGCAGCCGTCGACGACGGCGTCCGGGTGGGCGCTGTACCAGGCCACGAAGTCGGTCGCCGACCAGCTGCCGGCCAGGTCCTCCCCGGGGATCCCCAGCCGCCGGTCCGCCGCGGCGCCGACGCAGTACACGACCGCGTGGTACACCTCCCGCAGCCGCTCGACGGGCACCCCGCCCGCCCCGACCCGCACCCCGCCGAGGAAGCGCACCCGCTCGTGCTCCAGCACCGTGCGCAGGTTCTGCTGGAGCGACTTGATCTTCTCGTGGTCCGGGGCGACGCCGTACCGCACCAGCCCGTACGGGCACGGCAGCCGGTCCAGGACGTCCACGAGCACCTCGGGGTCCTGCTGGACCAGGCTCTGGGCGGTGTAGACCCCACTCGGCCCGGAGCCGACGACGGCGACACGGAGCACGGCCGAACTCCTTACCCCCGGCAGGCGCAGGAGAGCGCTGACGCTTCCAGCATGGCACCGCTGCCGCCGCGCTGACAGGTGCCGGACGCCGGGGACGCGTGCGTGCCGTTCCGCAAGGGGAGCGATCACGCGGTCACGCTGCGTGCGGGCTGGGCGGGTCGTTTCCGCGCGGCAGGCGGCAGGCGGCAGGCGGCAGGCGGCAGGCGGCAGGCGGCAGGTGGCAGGCGGCAAGCGGCAGGCGGCAGGCGGCACGGGGGCACGGGGGCGCGGGCCACAGGGCGGCTCGCTTCTTCGGCGAGGGCGTGCGGGACCGGCCGGTCCCGTCCCCGTGGCCCGGCCGGTCCCGTCCCCCGTCGGCCCGGCCGGGCCGACGAGGCACGGCCGGCGGGTCACAGCATCGCCCTCATCCGCGTGATCTCCGTCGTCTGTTCCGCCACCACGTCGTCCGCCATCTCCTCGACGCGGATGTTGTTCCCCTGCGCCTTGACGTCCGCGGCCATGGTGAGCGCGCCCTCGTGATGGGTGATCATCAGGGTGAGGAAGAGCTCGTCGAAGGTCTTGCCGCGGGCCGCCCGCAGCTTCCCCATCTGCGCCTCCGTGGCCATCCCGGGCATCGCGGCGTGATCGTGCCCGCCGTCCGCCGTGCTTCCGCTCCCGGCGGTGCTTCCCGCGCTCGCGCCGTCGGCCGTGCTCCCGTCGTCCTCGCCGTGGACCGACAGCCAGCTCCGCAGGGCCTCGATCTCCGGCCCCTGGGTGGCGGAGATGCGCGAGGCCAGGGCCTTGACCTGCGCCGAGTTCGCCTGCTTCGGTGCGAGAGCGGTCATCTCCAGGGCCTGGCCGTGGTGCTCGATCATCATGCGGGCGAAGGAGACGTCCGCCGAGTTCGGGGTGTCGTCCTCGGCGCGCTGCTCCGCGGCGTCCTCGGCGGACAGTGTGCGGTTCTCCTCGCCCGGCTTCCCCGGCACGATCACCGAGGGGCCGCCCGCCCCTTCGGGCGTGCTGTCCGTCCCGGAGTCGCAGCCCGCGAGGACGAGACAGCCCGCGAGGACGAGCGCCGGCAGCGAGGCACGGGTGAGGGACGCGCGGCGGAAGAGCACAACGACCTCCAGTCGTGGCGGGTCTGACACCCTGTCGGGACCGGACAGGGGCATGCGTGACCGTCCTAGCACGATTCCTGTCCCGGCCGGCCACGGACCTTCGTGACGAGTGTGTTTCCAACTCTTGATATGTGCATGATGAAGACGATACTTCGGAGGACCGTGAACCGTTCCCCGTGAACGGCAGCAAGGGAGGAAGCAGTGACCCTGTTGAACGATCCCCGAAGGCGGCGCAGACGGCCGGCGGCCGTCGTGGCCTGTGCCGGCATCCTGGCCGCACTGCTCACGGCGGTCCCGGCGGCCGCGACCCCCGACCCGGGGGACGGCCCGGCCGCGGAGCCCAAGGTGTCCCAGGACGTGCGGGCCGAGGTGGCCGAGGCGATAGCCGAGGGAGAGGTGCCGGGACAGGACGAGATCGTCCACTCCGCCAACATCGAGCACCTCGCCAACGTGCCCAAGGACGCGCTCAGCAGCCTCAACTCGGACATCGCCTTCCAGGGCAGGTACGCCTTCGCCGGCAACTTCGACGGCTTCCGCGTCTTCGACATCAGTGACCCGAAGTCCCCGAAGACCGTCGCCCAGGTGCTCTGCCCGGGCTCGCAGAACGACATCTCCGTCTCCGGGAACCTGCTCTTCCTGTCCACCGACTCCTCGCGCAGCGACAGCAGTTGCAACAGCACCACGCAGCCCGCGACCGAGAAGTCCTCCTGGGAGGGCATGAAGATCTTCGACATCAGCGACAAGCGGAACCCGCGGTACGTCGCCGCCGTCGAGACCGCCTGCGGCTCGCACACCCACACCCTGGTGCCCGAGCGCAAGAACGTCTACGTGTACGTCTCCTCGTACTCGCCCAACGCCGCCTACCCCGACTGCCAGCCCCCGCACGACGGCATCTCGATCATCAAGGTGCCGCGCAAGGCGCCGGAGCAGGCCGCGGTCGTGAACTTCCCCGTCCTCTTCCCCGGTGAGGGACCGGACGGCGGCGGCAACCCGGGCGGGCCCACCAACCCGGGCGTCTCCAAGACGACCGGCTGCCACGACATCACGGTGCTCCCGGAGAAGGACCTCGCGGCCGGCGCCTGCATGGGCGACGGCATCCTGTTCTCCATCGAGGACCCGGAGAACCCGAAGGTCATCGACCAGGTCCAGGACAACGTGAACTTCGCGTTCTGGCACTCGGCGACCTTCAACCAGACGGCGGACAAGGTCGTCTTCACCGACGAACTGGGCGGCGGCGGCGCGGCCACCTGCACCCCGGAGATCGGCCCGGAGAAGGGCGCCGACGGCATCTACGACATCGTCGGCAAGGGCGACCACCGCAAGCTCGTCTTCCGCAGCTACTTCAAGATCGACCGGCCCCAGGCGGCCACCGAGGTCTGCGTGGCGCACAACGGCTCACTGATCCCGGTCAAGGGCAAGGACCTCATGGTCCAGGCCTGGTACCAGGGCGGCATCTCCGTCTGGGACTTCACCGACTCCGCCCACCCGAAGGAGATCGCCTACTTCGAGCGCGGCCCGGTGAACACCGAGCAGCTGACCACCGCCGGCTCCTGGTCGGCGTACTACTACAACGGCTACATCTACTCGAACGACATCGCCAAGGGCCTCGACGTGCTGCGGATCGACGACCGGCGCACGGATCCGGCCCAGCGGGTCCGCCTGCCCGAGCTCAACGTGCAGACGCAGCCGGACTACTTCGGCTGATCGCCGGCGGGTCGTCCCGTCGCGAAGAAGCGGGACAGGTCGCCGTCACCGTTCCCGCCGGGCGCCTCGGCGTCCGGCGGGAACCCCTGCTTCCAGTCGAGCCGGTAGCGGGTGAACAGCTCGGCCCGCACCCGGGCGAGCGGTGTCCCCGCGGCGGGCAGCACCATCGCGTAGACGGAGCCCATCAGCAGGGCGCGCAGCACGGGGTAGTCGGCGTCGACGTCCCGCGATCCGTGCCGTGCCACGGTGTCCCGCAGCAGCTCCGCGAGCCGCCGCTGATCCGTGCACGGGACGAAACCCTCCGCCTGGAGCAGCCCCGCCATGTGCTGGCGCATCAGCACCGTCCGGTCCCGCGCCAGGCCCAGGACGGCGTCGATGGCCCGCGCCATGCGCTCCCGGCCGTCCTCCGTGCGCGGCTCCCGCTCCAGCGCCTCCTCCAGCGTGCGGTGCATCAGCCGGTGCACCGCCGACTGCACCAGCCGGCGCTTGCCGGGGAAGTAGTACGACACCAGTCCGCGCGCCGAGCCCGCCCGGTCCGCTATGTCGCCTAGCGTCGTCGCCTCGTACCCGCGCTCGCTCACCAACTCGACGGCGGCGTGCAGCAGCCGCTCCCGGGAACGCCGCCGCAATTCTTCATTGACCGAGGCGCTGCGCGGGGACATGCTGTAACTCCTGCGTTGACTGGCCGACAGCCAACTATACTCAGCGCATCCGCGCCGGTTCCGTGCGTGAGCCGGGCCGGGCGGCCGTCTGCTCTGGGCGACACGGGGGATCGTCCAGAGTCGGCGGGCTCCCCGCCGAGGGGCCCGCGGGCACCGGCCCCGGGCCCGCGGCGGGCGTGGGCCCGCGCGGTCTCAGCCGACCAGATCCAGCACCGGCCGCAGCCCGTCCGGCCGTTCCGCCGCCGGCAGGTGGTCCACGAAGTGCACCGCGCAGCCGAGCGCCGCCGCCCCGCCGTCCGCGCGCCGGTCGTCGCCCACCATCAGCGTCGTCCGCGGATCGGTACCGAGCGCCTCGCACGCCGTCGCGAACAGCCGCGGGTGCGGCTTCTGCACGCCGTGCTCGTACGACAGCACGTACGCGTCGACGAACGGATCGAGGCCGTGCTCGCGGAACACCGGCCTGAGGTCCCAGCCGATGTTGCTCACCACGCCCACCCGGATCCCGCGCTCGCGCAACGCGCCCAGTACGGGCGGGGCGTCGGGGTACGGCGCCCAGGCGGCCGGCGTCATGTGCCGGTCGTACAGCGCGTCGTGGAGCGCCGGATCGGGCAGCGGGACCTGACGGGAGAGCCCGGTGTACGCGGCCCGGTGCGCCTCGGCGCTCGTGTCCCGCACCCGCCACAGCCCGGCCAGTTCCTCGGGCACCCGGCCGGGCGGCGCGCCACCCGGCAGCGCACCGGCCGCCTCCAGCGCCCGCGCCGCGGCGGCCAGGTGCGTCCCGGTGAGTTCGGCGCCCGTCGCGTCGAGCACGGCCCGCAGCCACGACTCCGCGGACTCGATGCGGAAGAGGGTCCCGGAGAAGTCGAACAGCACGGCGGAGGTCATGGCACGGATCCTACGGACGCCCCGCGTCGACGCTTCCCCAACGGGGGAGCCCGGCGTCGCGGAACACGCAGGGACCGCCGGCCCGGTAGGGGCTCACGGCCGCCAGCGCAGGTGGGCCGCGATCGCCAGTGCCACCAGCGTCATGCCGAGGAGCCAGCCGCCGAGGACGTCCGAGGGCCAGTGGACCCCGAGCCACACGCGGGTCAGGCCCACGCCCGCCACCGAGACGACGGCCACCGCCACCGCCGTACGCCACACGGCGGGGCGGACGCCGTGGCGGTACAGGAGCCACAGCAGGAGGCCGAGGACGACCGTGGCCGTGAGGGCGTGTCCGGAGGGGAAGGCCGCGTAGTGGGCGGAGTCGACCGGGTCGGGCCAGCGGGGGCGTTCGCGGCCGACCGCGGCCTTGAGGCCCTGCTGGAGGACGGTGCCCACGGCCGACACCGTGACCAGCCACACCGCCGTCCACCACGCCGAGCGCCGCCACACCAGCCAGGCCGCGACCGCCGCGCACAGCAGCCGCATCGTCACCGGGTCCCAGACCCAGTCGCTGAGGATGCGGCAGACCCGGGTGAGGCCGTGCTCGGTGACGGCCCAGCGGTGTGTCGTGCGCGAGATGTCGCGGTCGGCGGAGAGCAGGGGGTGCCACTCGGCCCACACCGGGACCAGGAGCAGCAGGGAGCACAGCCCCAGGGCGAGGCCGGCGCGGACGGCGGTGCGGAAGGGCGACGGGGCGGGCGGGGAGTCGGCGGACGGGTCGTGCATGAGGTGATCCTTGCCGAACAGCGGCGTTCGAAGCCAACCCGCAAGGCGGCCCGCGACCCCGCGCCGGGTCAGCCCAGCGCCCGCAGCGCCGGCACCAGCGTCACCAGCACCGGGATCACGGGGACCAGCGAGGCCGCCGCCGTCAGCCGCAGCCGACGGGCCGCGGTGAGCCGGTCCGGGGGCGTGAGCAGCCTGTGCACGCGCTGCGGCACGTGCGCCCGCGGAGCGGGGGAGGGGCCGAACACGCCCCGGTCCTCGTTGAGTTCCACCAGCGCCAGCGCGGTCGTCAGCCGGCCGAAGCGCCGGGAGGCCGTGTCGTCGGCGGCGAGTTCGACCAGCCGGTGCATCTCGTCCCGGAACGCGGCGAACACCGGCACCTGCGGAAACCCGTTGGCCAGCGCGGACGAGCAGTGCAGCAGCCAGTCGTGCCGGGCCCGGGCGTGTCCCTGCTCGTGCGCGAGGACCGCGTCGAGCTGACGGCCCTTCAGGCGGCGCAGCGCGGCGGTGGTGACCACCAGCCGGGGTGCCCCGCCCGGCAGCCACCAGGCGTCGGGCCGTTCGCCCTCCAGGACCACGAGCCGCCCGGCCGCGGGCTCCTCGCCCGGCAACAGCGGTGCCCGCGCGTGCAGTTCGGCCCGTCGGCGCCGACGCCGGGAGCCTGCCCGCGCGACTTCCCGCGCCAGCATCGCCCCGCTCCACAGCCCGGCGCTCGCCAGGGCCACAGCGGTCGCCGCCGCCCAGGGGTCCGACGGGCCGAGGGCGTACGCCTCGACGACCGCGCGGGGGGCCGGCGCGAAGACGTGCCCGCGCACCGCCTGCCACGCCGCCGCCGCGCTCAGCGTCATCGACAGCGCGCAGCACAGCAGCACCGCCGCCACCACGCACTGCCACATCCACAGCGCGACGACCGGTTCCCGGTCCGGCCAGTCGGCCCGGGCGAGCGGCCGGGGGGCGACGACAGCGGTCAGCGCGCCGAGCAGCAGCAGGACCGCGGGGACCATCATGGGCAGCACCCTATGAGCGGCGCACCGCTCAGGGGTACGGCTTGTCACGGCAAGTGACGCAGGCCACCACCGCCCGACCCCGGCCCGACCCGGCCCGGAGGCGGCACGGTTCGTCGGGCCGGGGAGACCCGCTCCGGGAGTCCGCCGGACGGGCCGGATCCTCACATGGTCAGCAGCATGGCGAGCATCCCGATCCCCATCGACAGCCGGCAGGCCCGCGCCAGTTCGGGCCGGTCGCTCCAGGCGACGGCCCCTCCCGCCGCCGCCCCGGCGGGCAGCAGCCGCACCCCGGAGACGAGGACGTACCCGGCGAAGTACAGCAGCAGCACGCCCGTCAGCAGCGGGCTCCCGGCGCCGCCGTGGACGTGCCCGTCGGCGCCGGGGGAGGCCGCGGGGGCGGCGGCCATCACGACCGCCATGTAGACCATGGCCGAGGCGCCCACCAGGTGGTGCAGATGGTGGACGCCGCCGCGGGCCGCCCACAGGGCGTGCAGCGCGGCCGCGCCGAAGACCACCGTGTACGCCCCCCACGCCCACTCCGGCGGGGTGAACGCCGCCGCGGGCACCGCCATCACCGCCATGCCGAAGCCCATGAGCGCCTCGCCGCCCGCGGCCCGGCGCTGCTCGTCGTCCCTGCTGCGCATCCGCAGCAGGCAGTAGGCGCCGGTCGCCGCACACAGCGCGACCAGCAGCCAGCCGGGCGAAGCCGGTCCGTGCACGCGCACCTCCCCGGTCGACGGTCGGTCGAGGGATGCGATGCCCAGGACACGCGGTGCGCACGCGAGCGCAAGGGGGTACGCGGGGAGCGTTCGGCGGAGCACGCCGCCGGGTGACGGCCGTCACCTCTGATGTTTTACGAGTAAAACACATGCTAAATTAGTGCCCATGAGAAGTGCGACCCGACTCCCGCTCGCCGGTGTACTGCGCCTCGGCCGGCCCTCCGACATCTGGTTCAAGCCCGCGCTCAGCGTGGTCGCCGCGGTCGCACCGCCGAACCTGATCCTGCTGGCGCTCGGCCGCCTCGACCTGGCGATGTACACGATGGCCGGATCCCTGTGCGCGCTGTACGCCCACAACCGCCCGTACGCCGTCCGCGCCCGTGTCCTCGCCTGGGTCGTGCTGGGCATGACCGGCGGACTGGCCGTCGCCCTGCTCGGCGCCGCGCTCACCACGGACGCCGTCGTCCTCGTCACCGTCGGCGCCCTGCTCGCCGCCGCGCAGAAGGTGCTCTGCGACGTCACCCGCCTCGGCCCGCCGGGCAACGTCGTGCTCACCTTCATCACCTCCGCGTCGCTGTTCGCCCCCCAGACCCTGGGACAGATCCCCGGCCACCTGGGGCTGGCCCTCGCCGCGGGCGCCTGGTCCTGGCTCGTCGGCATGGCCCCCGGGCTGCTGCGCCCGCACGGCCCCGAGCGCCGGGCCACCGCCCAGGCCCTCGACGCGGCCGCCGCGTACGCCGCCACCCGCGGCACCGGCGACGGACACACCCGGGCCCGCGGCGTCGCGGCGGCCGCCGTCCAGGCCGCCTGGCAGACCCTGCTGTCGGCCCGCGAGGGGGAGACGAACCGCGCCCTCGAAAGGCTCGTGATCGGCGCCGAGGTGGCCCTCGCGGCCCCCGCCGACACCGACCCGGAGCGCCTGCGCACCTGGGCCCGCGCACTGCGCGGCACCGGCCGCGTCCCGTGCCCCGACGACCTCGTGTCCCCCGCCGGCCGCCCCGGGCGCAACGGCCCCGGCAGCCCCGGGACCGGCGGTCTCGGGGAGGACGACGAACTGCTCGGCGTCGACGTCGAGCGGGCCGCCGGACGGCCCCCGCTGTGGAGCCGCCTGTGGTCGCTCACCCCGCTCGCCCTGCGCACCGCCCTCGGCTGCGCCCTCGCCGGATACGCCTCCCTCGCCCTCGGCATCGGCCGCCCCTACTGGGCCCTGGTCACCGCCGCCTCCCTCTACCAGGCGAACCTCACCCTCACCTGGAGCCGCGGCGTCCAGCGCGTCGTCGGCAACCTCGTCGGGGTCCTCGCCTTCGCCGTGCTCGTCCCGCTCGCCCATCTCCACCAGGCCGCCCTGGTCCTGGTCTGCGTCGCGCTCAACTTCGGCGCGGAGGCGCTGATCGGCCGCAACTACTGGCTCGGCAGCGTCTGCGTGACCCCGATGGCCCTGCTCATCACCGAGTTCGCCCACTACCAGGACGCGAGCACGCTGATCACCGAGCGGGTCGTGGACACCGTCGTCGGCGCCCTGGTCGGCTTCGCCGCCGCGGTCGTCGTCACCAACCGCCGCGCCGGCGACCGCCTCGGACACGCCCTGACGGCCGCCGAACGCGCCCGCGAACGGGCCGCCCGCCTGCTCGCCGAGCCGAGTCCCGCCCCCGGCGCCCTGGAGTCCGCCCGCCGTGCTCTGGCCGCTGCCCTGGTCGACCTGCGCGCCACCGCCGACGCGGCGTCCGGCGAATGGTGGCAGCGGGCGCTGCCCCAGGAGAGGGTCGTCGCGGCCGAACAGTCCGGACACCGTACGCTCGCCGCTACGGTACGGCGCCAGGGACTCCTCCCGGCCCGGGACACCAGCACGAGAGCGGAGGGCGTACGGCCATGACGGCGACGCAGGGACGGCCTGCCGACGGGGACGGCGCAGCACGGGGACGGCCTGCCGGCGAGGACGGCCCGGCACGGGAACGGTCCGCCGCCGCCCGCCACGGGGGAACCGGGGAACCGGCCGGCGGCGACACCGTCGCCGCGGTCGTACGGCAGTGGCGGTCCGTCCGCCCGGACCTCGACACCGCCCCCATGGAGATCATCGGGCGCGTCAACCGCTGCGCGGCCCTGCTCCAGCAGGCCGAGGACGCCCCCCTGCGCCGGGCGGGTCTGAGCCGTCCCGAGTTCGACCTGCTCGGCGCGCTGCGCCGCACCGGTCACGAGCTGACGCCGGGCGACCTGGCCCGCGAGACCTTCTCGTCGGGCGCGGCCGTCACCAAGCGCCTCAAACAGCTGACCGAACGCGGCCTCGTGGAGCGCCGGGGCGACACCCGCGACCGCCGCGTCGCCCACGTGCGCCTCACCGACGCCGGCCGGGACCTGGTCGACGGCATCATGCCGGAGCAGCTCGCCTACGAGACCGCCGTCCTGTCCGCCCTCGACGCCGACCGGCAGGGCGAGCTGGCGGGACTGCTCGGGGACCTGCTGAGCCGCCTGGAAGGACACATGCAGGCGCTGCGGGTCTGACCGCCCGCGGGCCGACCGGCCGACGCCTTGACGGGGCCTCCCGGCGCTTGG
>NZ_JBIAPF010000004.1:351185-368572 GCF_042888135.1 Streptomyces sp. NPDC003247 | reverse complement strand
TGGCGAGTCCGGGGCGGAGGATCACATCTCGGCGGGGTCTCTCGGCGCCTGGCGAGTCCGGGGCGGAGACCACATCTCGGCGGGGCTTCGCGACGCTTGGCGAGTCCGGGGCGGAGGATCACATCTCGGCGGGGTCTCTCGGCGCCTGGCGAGTCCGGGGCGGAGACCACATCTCGGCGGGGCTTCGCGACGCTCGGCGAGTCCGGGACGGAGGACAACACCTCGGCGGGGCCTCCCGGCGCCCGGCGAGTCCCGGACGGAGGACCCTCCCTGCGCTCCGCCCGTGGCCGTGGCCGACTACCCCTCGTCTGCGGCCCGGTACACCCCGAACACCGCGCCCTGCGGATCGCGCAGCACCGCGATCCGCGGGCCGTCCGGCAGCGAGGTCGGTTCCATCAGCGCCGTACCGCCCGCCCGCTCCGCCGTCGCCGCCGCGGCGTCCACGTCGGCGACCGCGAAGTACGGCAGCCAGTGCGGCGGCACCTCGGGCGGGAACTTGTCGTCCATCGTGACCATGCCGCCGAAGTCCGCGCCGCCCACGCCCCACTGCGTGTAGTGCTCCGAGGGGCGCACGGTCCAGCCGAACACCGTCGTGTAGAAGGTCTCCGCCCGCCTCGGGTCGCGGGACATCAGCTCCACCCAGCCCAGGGAGCCGGGCGCGTCGAACACCCCGGCACCCGGGAAGGCCCGCGCCTGCCAGAGCTGGAAGGCGGCGCCGCCCGGGTCGAGGGCGACCACGAAACGGCCCGCGTCGAACACGTCCATCGGGCCGACCAGCACCTTGCCCCCGGCCTCCTCGATCAGCCGCGCGGTGACATCGGCGTCGGAGACCGCGAACGAGACGCTCCAGGCGACGGGCCTGCTCTCCTGGTGCAGGGGGCTGAGCGCGGCGGCCGCCGCGTCACCGAGGTGCGCGACGGTGTAGCCGCCCGCCTCCTGCCGCGGATCCGTCTCGCACCGCCAGCCGAACAGTTCCCCGTAGAACCGCCGGGCCGCCTCCAGGTCACTGGTGCCCAGCTCGGCCCAGCAGGGCCCGCCGGGCACGGGCGCGTCGAGCTTCATCGCGTTCCTTCCGAAGGGAGCACCCCCTCCAGCACGCTAAGCCCGGGCCCCGGACCCGGCATCCGCTGGCCTCAGGTCCCCGGCCGGTACCGCAATGGATGGTCGGCCGGCACCTCCACCAGCACGATCGGGGTCCCGTCCGGGTCCGCGACCCACATCTCCAGCAGGCCCCACGGCTCCCTCACCGGCGGCCGGACGATCCCGACGCCCTTGGCGCGCAGCTCGTCGTGGGCCGCCGCGACGTCCGGGACCTGCACCCACAGCCGTACGGCGGGGTCCGGCGGCGCCTCCGAGCGGCCCGAGACCTCCAGGAAGCCGCCGCCGAGGAAGTAGACGGTGCCCCGCTCCGGCCCCGTACCGAACTCGCGGTAGACGGGAAGGCCCAACTGCTCGCCGTAGAAGGCGCGGGACCGCTCGGGGTCGACGGGGCGGAGAAGGATCCGGCTGCTCAGTACATGCACCATGCATACGGAGACTAGGGGAGAGTTAGGCTCTGCGGTGCCCGAGCCGCGCCGCACCCCTGCTCACCCCGGAGAAGCCCGTATGGACGCCACCGCCACCGACCTCGTCTTCCGTGATGCCACCGAGGCCGACGTGGACACGCTCGTCGCGCTCGTGGAGTCGGCCTACCGCGGGGAGTCCAGCCGGGCCGGCTGGACCACGGAGGCGGACATCCTCCAGGGGCAGCGGACCGACCCCGAGGGCGTGCTGGACATCGTCGCGTCGCCCGACGGGCTGGTGATCACCGCCGAGCGGGACGGCCGGATCGTCGCCTGCTGCCAGCTCGAGCACCGCGGCGACCACGCCTACTTCGGCCTGTTCGCGGTCAGTCCCACGGCGCAGGGCGGCGGTCTGGGCCGGACCGTCCTGGCGGAGGCCGAGCGCCGGGCCCGCACGGCGTGGGGCGCCACCGAGATGCACATGACGGTGATCACCGTGCGCGAGGACCTCATCGCCTGGTACGAGCGCCGCGGCTACCGCCGTACGGGCCGGATGACGCCCTTCCCGTACGGCGACGAGCGCTTCGGCATCCCGCAGCGCGCCGACCTCCGGTTCGAGCTGCTGGTCAAGCCCCTGGCCTGACGGCCGCCGGGGACGCGTCACGGCGGGACGCCGGGCGGCTCACGCCGTGAAGCGGCCGGCGCGCTTGGTCCCGGGGTGGTCGGTGGTGGCGCCGTCCAGTTCCAGGGCCCGCACCAGCCGCAGGTGGTCCGGTGTGTTGACCACCCAGCCGATGATCCGCAGGCCGTGCGCGCGGGCGTGCTCGACGGTCTCCAGGGTGAGCCGCCGGATGTTCAGGCACACGGTCGCGGCGCCGACCGCCACCGCCCGGTCCACGATGTCCAGGCCGTACCGGCTGCCGATGAGCGCCGTGCGCACCCCGGGCACCAGCCGGGCGATCTCGGCGACGGCCTCGTCGTGGAACGAGGACACCTCCACCCGCTCCACCAGGTTGCGCTCGTGTATCACCGCGGCGAGCGCCCGCGCCGCCTGCACGTCCTTGATCTCGGCCTGGACCGGCAGCGACACCGCCTCCAGGACCTCCTCGAAGACGGGCACCCGCTCGCCGCGCCCCGCGTCGAGGACGCGCAGCTCGGCCAGTGTGTGGTCCGCGATCGGCCCGTTCCCGTCGGTCGTGCGGTCCACGTCCGCGTCGTGCATGACGACGAGCGCGCCGTCCTTGCTCAGGTGCAGATCGAGTTCGACGACGTCGAGGCCGGCGTGCTCGGCGGCGACGAACGACCGGAGGGTGTTCTCGGGCTCGACACCCATGACTCCGCGGTGACCGATGGTGAGAAGGTTCAAGACTCGACTCGCTTCCGTCGTCGGCGGCGTTGGAAGAGCCCGCAGCCTAGTCGCCCCGGGCCGACATGGACATGTGTCTGCGCCGTGGGTTCCCCTACCCGTGACGCCCTGACGAAAGTCGTCGAGCGGCCCGGATGTGACAGGAAAAAACGCGGTGACCATGGGTGTGAGCAGGATAATTTCCGGATGATCCTCTTGCTGGAGGAAACGCCTTCCGCATACGGTGTTCCTACGCGAGGTTCTCCCGTAGAGGATGGGTCATGACGGAAATTCTTGTGCAGGTGGGTTCGGAGGGACAGGTTCCTCCCGCGGCCAGGGTGGTGGAGCACTCGGCGTGGCCCGTGCTCAAGGGTGCCGTGGAGCGGATCCGCCCCTGGCAGTCGAAGGACGGGTCGATCGACTTCTCGGCCGAGGGCGCCCCCGGGCGCGCCGACGCCGAGCACGCCGTGCGCCAGGTCGCCGAGGCCGTCGAGGAGCTCTCCCCGCTGCTCCCGCACGACGCGGACTACCACCACGCCCTGGTGCGGGACCTGCGCCGCTGGGCCGACGGCGGCTTCGAGGTGCCGGACTTCCTCGACTCGCTGCTGGCCTTCCAGCCCGCGGCCCACCGCGCCGACGGCCTCCAGCACCTGGTCGTCTTCCCGATGTACACGCAGAACGGCAACCCCGACCGCAACCTGGAGGCGGTCGTGCTGCGCATGGTCTGGCCCGACTGGCTGGCCGAACTGGAGCGCACCCGCTACGACAACCCGCTGTTCTGCGGCATCACCTTCGAGGACTTCACGGCCGGCTACGACACCAACTCGGCCGTCCTCTTCCCGGAGACCATCGCCGTGCGCGAGGCGCCGGAACGCTTCTCCTGGGGCGGCATCTTCTGCGACCGCGAGGCGGCCCGATTCCGCCGCGTGACCGCCGCCGCCGTCGACATCCTGGGCCTGGAGCTGCCCGAGGACGTCGCCGCGATGGTCCACGACCAGAAGCGCTGCGAGGAGGCCTTCGTCCTGTGGGACATGGTCCACGACCGCACCCACAGCCACGGCGACCTGCCCTTCGACCCGTTCATGATCAAGCAGCGCCAGCCGTTCTGGATGTACGGCCTGGAGGAGCTGCGCTGCGACCTCACCGCCTTCAAGGAGGCCGTGAAGCTCCAGGCCGACGGCGTCCCGCAGGCCCGCGACGTGCAGTACGCGGTGCTCTTCGACCGCATGTTCCGCTTCCCGGTCACCGGCGAGCGGGTCCGCAACTACGACGGCCTCGGCGGTCAGCTCCTCTTCGCCCACCTCCACCGCAACGACGTGGTGCGCTGGACGGACAACAAGCTGCACATCGACTGGCAGCGCGCCCCGCAGGTCACCAACGAGCTGTGCGCCGAGATCGAGAAGCTCTACCGCGACGGCATCGACCGCCCCAAGCTCGTCCACTGGTTCGCCGGGTACGAGCTGGTCTCCTCCTACCTCGCCCCGCACCCCGGCTCCCGGTGGGCCAAGGGCCCCGACGCCCTGGACCTGACCCAGCCGCCGCGCAAACTCGTCGATGACGTGCTTCCGGACGAATTTCCGCTCAGCATGTTCTATGAGGCACTGGCCAAGAAGCTGAAGAACGTGATCGCCTCCACCAAGGGCATCACGGCGGGCGGCGCCGAGCGGATCGCCGCGTGAGCGACCGCCGTACCGGGAACACGGCTGACCAGGAGGCGAAGGACATGGGGAACGGGGCTCTCAGCGGTGCGGTGATCGCGGTGGCCGGCGCGGGCGGACCCGCCGGCCGGGCGGCACTGCTCCGCCTCGCGGAGGCGGGCGCGACGGTCGTCGCCGCCGACAACGACCCCGAGCGCCTGGCGGAGGCCGTCGACGCGGCCCGCTACGGAGCCGGCGGCGCCACCGTCACCGGGGAACCGGTCGACCTGCTCGACCTGCGTTCCACCCGCGAGTGGGCCGCCCACATCGAGAAGGAGTTCGGCCGGATCGACGGTCTCGTCCATCTCGTCGGCGGCTGGCGTGGCAGCGAGACCTTCGTCAAGACCAGCCTCGACGACTGGGACTTCCTCGAACTGCTCCTCATCCGCACCGTGCAGCACACCTCGCTGGCCTTCTTCGAGCCCCTCCAGGCGAGCGAACGCGGACGGTACGTGCTGATCAGCGCCGCCGGCGCCTCCAGGCCCAGCGCCGGCAACGCCGCGTACGCCGCGGCCAAGGCCGCCGCCGAGGCCTGGACGCTCGCGCTGGCCGACGCCTTCCGCAAGGCGGGGGGCGCCGCCGGGCCGTCCTCCGCGGCTGCGATCCTGGTGGTGAAGGCGCTGGTGCACGACGCGATGCGCGCCGACCGACCCAACGCGAAGTTCGCGGGCTTCACGGACGTGCGGGACCTGGCCGAGGCCATCGCCGGAGTCTGGGAGCAGCCCGCCGCCGAAGTGAACGGACACCGTCTGTGGCTCACCGAGAAGCCGTGAACCCACCGAAGACCGACGCCCGCCGCCACCACGACCCGCAGGTCCGCGGTTTCGCCAGCGACAACTACGCCGGCGCCCACCCGGAGGTGATGGCCGCCCTCGCCCTGGCCAACGGCGGCCACCAGGTCGCCTACGGCGAGGACGCGTACACCGGCAATCTCCAGCGGATCGTCCGCAGCCACTTCGGGCCCACGGCGGAGGCCTTCCCGGTCTTCAACGGCACCGGCGCCAACGTCGTCGCGCTCCAGGCGGTCACCGACCGCTGGGGCGCGGTGATCTGCGCCGAGAGCGCCCACATCCACGTGGACGAGGGCGGTGCGCCCGAGCGCATGGGCGGCCTCAAGCTGCTCACCGTGCCCACGCCCGACGGCAAGCTCACCCCCGAGCTGATCGACCGCCAGGCGTACGGCTGGGAGGACGAGCACCGGGCGATGCCGCAGGTGGTGTCGATCACCCAGAGCACGGAGCTCGGCACCCTCTACACGCCGGACGAGGTCCGCGCGATCTGCGACCACGCCCACGCCCACGGCATGAAGGTGCACCTCGACGGATCCCGGATAGCCAACGCGGCGGCCTCCCTGGACGTGCCGATGCGGACGTTCACCAACGCGGCCGGCGTCGACATCCTCTCCCTGGGCGGCACGAAGAACGGCGCGCTCTTCGGCGAGGCCGTCGTCGTCATCGACCAGGACGCCGTCGGCCGCATGAAGCACCTGCGCAAGCTGTCCATGCAGCTCGCCTCCAAGATGCGCTTCGTGTCGGTGCAGCTGGAGGCCCTGCTCGCCAAGGACCTGTGGCTGCGCAACGCCCGCCACGCCAACGAGATGGCGCAGCGGCTCGCCGAGGGCGTGCGGGCCGTGCACGGCGTGGAGATCCTCTATCCGGTGCAGGCCAACGGGGTCTTCGCCCGGCTCCCGCACGACGTGGCCGAGCGGTTGCAGGAGCGGTTCCGGTTCTACTTCTGGGACGAGGCGGCCGGGGTGGTGCGCTGGATGTGCGCCTTCGACACGACGGAGGAGGACGTGGACACCTTCGTGACGGCGCTCAAGGAGGAGATGGCGCGCTGACCCTGGCACCCCGGCGGCCCGGCGCAATGCATAAGTATGCGGTCACCCGAAAAATCATTGACTCTCGGGTGATCGCGTTCCTATGCTCTCCAGACATGGAGCTGATCCAGGAGAACCCCGACCTGTCCGCCTATCTGGCCGCTGACGAGGTCATCGACCATGAGCACCCGCTGGTGCGGGCCACCGCCGGACGTCTTGCCAAGGACGCGGAAGACTCGTATGCCTATGCGCGACTGGCGTTCGAGTTCGTGCGCGACACCATTCCCCACTCACAGGACTCCGGCGATCTGCGCGTCACCTGGCGCGCCTCGGACGTCCTGGAGCGCAGGACGGGCATCTGCTACGCCAAGGCCCACGCGCTGGCCGCGCTGCTCCGCGCGGAGGACATCCCGACCGCGCTGTGCTACCAGACGTTCGACGTGGTGCACGGCCTGGTCGCCGTCCGCTTCAACGGCGCCTGGCACCGGCAGGACCCGCGTGGCAACAAGCCGGGCGTGGACGCCCGGTTCTCCCTGGCCGGCGAGCGGCTGGCCTTCACCCCCGACGCCGCGGCCGGGGAGGCGGACCACCCCGTGCTGTACGCGGCGCCGCACCCGGCCGTCCTCGACGCCCTGAAAGCCGCCCCCGACCGGCCGCACCTGTGGAAGACGCTGCCCACCACCCTGTGAGCACCGGCGGGTCACCGTCGTCGGCCGCCCCGACCGGGGAGGGCAGCGGGGGGCAAGGCGTTCGCCCCGGCCGGGGGAGGGGGGACGTGGGCGGGCGACCCGCCGCGCGCCGAGCGGCCCGTCAGCGGGCCTCGGCCTGGCGGACCTGCTCCGGCGTCGGCGCGGTGCCGCCCAGATGGGCCGGCATCCACCAGGTGTCGTCCGCGTCCTTCGGGCGCACCGGGTACGCGCGCTGGGCGGCCTCCAGCAGCTCCTGGACGCGCTCGCGCAACTGCCGGGTGATCGCGCCCGCGTACTTGTCGCGGGAGGCCTCCACCGCCTCGCCGACCCGGATGGTGATCGGGGTGTGGCTGCGCCGGAAGTTGCGCGGGTGGCCCTTGGTCCACAGCCGCTGCGTGCCCCACAGCGCCATCGGGATCAGCGGGACGCCCGCCTCCTGGGCCAGCCGGGCCGCACCGGACTTGAAGCTCTTCAGCGTGAACGACTCGGAGATGGTCGCCTCCGGGAAGACCCCGACGACCTCGCCGGAGCGCAGCGAGTCCAGGGCGTGCGCGTACGCCGCCTCGCCCTGCTTGCGGTCCACCGGGATGTGCTTCATCCCGCGCATCAGCGGACCGGAGATCCGGTGCCGGAAGACCGACTCCTTGGCCATGAACCGCACGAGGCGCTTCTGCGGGAGCGCGGCCAGGCCGTTGAAGACGAAGTCCAGGTAGCTGATGTGGTTGCTCACCAGCACGGCTCCGCCCGAGCGCGGGATGTTCTCCGACCCCTGGCAGTCGATCTTGAGGTCCCAGACCTTGAAGAGCGTCTGGGCGAGGCCGACGACGGGGCGGTAGACAAGCTCTGCCATGGGCGGGGCGGACCCTTCCTTCTCTCTGCCCGGGAACGGCTCCCGGACAAAGTTACGCAGCCGTAGGTTTACGGCATCTCGCAGATCGTGCCCGAAGAACGCGCCGACAGCCAGTCCTGGTGCCTGTGAACCGCGAGATCCTCGTCACGTGGCACCTTGATCCACCTCGGGCTTTGACGTCCCCTTTACTCCGCCCGTACCGTCACCCGCCGTACGAGCAGGTACATCTCGCACCCCAGGCAGAAGCCGAAGACGGCGTTCAGGAAGGCGGCCGCCAGGGCCGCCGCGGTGGCCGCGTAGCCCAGCCACTCCGGGCCCAGCGTGAACCCGGCCAGACCCGCCCCCGCGAAGACCAGCCCCACGGCCTGCGCGAACCTCGGCGGCTGGGGCGCCTCGAACTCCCTGGGCGGACCCAGCCGCGGCCGGACGGCCGTACGGAAGGCCCATCCATAGGGCGAACGTCCCACGCCGCCCGCCGCGCCGAGCGCGAAGGCCAGCGTCTGCCAGGCGAGCAGCCAGGGGTTCCGGGTGATCAGTACGACGGCCAGGACGACGGCCGTGACCGCCGCCCCGAAGCGCGGCCCCCTCGCATCGATGTCCATGGATCAAGCATTCCGCACCGGGAAGACGGAAGGGGGACGGGAATCTTTTCGGTCTCGTGAATGCTGGAGCCGTTGATGACCGGACTATTCGTGTGTGCGGGGGTGCTCGCGGCGGCGAGCCTCTTCGGGGTGCTGCACCGGCGGCGGAGCGGGAGGGTGCGCGTGCGCGGGCGCGACGAGGGACAGCGGCTCGGTGCGGACCGGCTGGGGGACGAACTCGGCGAGCGGGCCACGCTCGTCCAGTTCTCCAGCGCCTTCTGCGCCCCCTGCCGGGCGACCCGCCGGATCCTCGGCGAGGTGTCCGGCATGGTCCCGGGAGTGCGGCACGTCGAGATCGACGCCGAGGCCCGGCTCGACCTCGTCCGCGAACTCGGCATCCTCAAGACCCCCACCGTGCTGGTCCTGGACGCCGACGGGCGCGTCGTGCGCCGCGCCGCGGGCCAGCCCCGCACGGCCGACGTCATCGCGGCCCTGGGGGAGGCGGTGTGAGGCCGGCCGGTGTGAGGTCCGTCGCGGAGCCGGTCAGGGCACTTCCGGATGGCGGGACGCACTTGACTGTGCAGGCCATCCATCGTCAGCCTGACCCCATGCCTGAGGACCCCCTTCTCCACGGACGGGCGCACGTCGACCTGGTGCGTACCGCGAGCGCGTGCTGTCCGGGCCGGTGAGCAGTCCCCGACGCCCACGCCCCTCCCCCGAGAAGGACAACTCCATGACGGCCACCCCCGGTCTCCGTACCCCTCAGCTCGCCTCCCCCGACCTGCTGCGCTCCGTCTTCCGCCGGCACGCGGCGGGTGTGGCCGTGATCACCGCGTCCGGCGGGACCGGTCCGGTGGGCTTCACCGCCACCTCCCTCACCTCGGTCTCCGCGCAGCCCCCGCTGCTGTCGTTCGGTGTCGGCACCGGCGCCTCCAGCTGGCCGGCGCTCTCCGACGCCGACCACGTCGGGGTGCACATACTCGGCGAGCACCAGCAGGAGCTGGCCGCCACCTTCGCCCGCAGCGGCGCCGACCGGTTCGGCGCGCCGACGGCCTGGCAGGAGGGCCCCGAGGGCGTCCCCGTCCTCGACGACGTCCTGGCCTGGCTGGTGTGCCGGGTCGTCGCGCGGGTGCCCGCGGGGGACCACCGCATCGTGCTGGCCGAGGTCGTGCACGGCGATCCGGCGGGCGCCGGGCGGCCGTTGCTCTACCACCAGGGCCGGTTCACCGCGCTGCGCGACTGACCGCCGCGGGGCTCTTCTGCGAAACCGTCGGATTCCGATTACGCTGCGTTGCACAGGTCACAGTTCAAAGCGCTTGCTTAGCGGGAATGAACTCGATGTACTGGCGAGTAATATTTCGGTCGGAGCGCAGGTCGCCCCGGTCGGAATCGGCCGCTTGTGGCGCCTATGCTGCCTGGAAGAAGGCAGCCGAGAACTGACGATGCAGTAGGAGAGCCGGCGTGAGCTTGAGGATCGTTGTCACTGTGAAGTACGTGCCCGACGCCACTGGCGACCGGCACTTCGCCGATGACCTGACCGTCGACCGGGACGACGTGGACGGTCTGCTCTCCGAGCTCGACGAGTACGCGGTCGAGCAGGCGCTGCAGATCTCCGAGAACTCCGACGACGACGTGGAGATCACCGTCCTGACGGTGGGCCCGGAGGACGCCAAGGACGCGCTGCGCAAGGCGCTGTCCATGGGTGCCGACAAGGCGGTCCACGTCGAGGACGACGACCTGCACGGCACCGACGCCATCGGCACCTCGCTGGTGCTGGCCAAGGCCATCGAGAAGGCCGGCTACGACCTGGTGATCTCCGGCATGGCCTCCACCGACGGCACCATGGGCGTCGTCCCGGCCCTGGTGGCCGAGCGCCTGGGCGTGCCGCAGGTCACCCTGCTCTCCGAGGTCTCGGTCGAGGACGGCACGGTCAAGGGCCGCCGGGACGGCGACACCGCCTCGGAGCAGCTGGAGGCCTCCCTGCCGGCCGTCGTGTCGGTCACGGACCAGTCGGGCGAGGCGCGCTACCCGTCCTTCAAGGGCATCATGGCCGCCAAGAAGAAGCCGGTGCAGTCCTGGGACCTGTCCGACCTCGACATCGAGGCGGAGGAGGTCGGCCTGGAGGGCGCCTGGACCAAGGTCGAGACGGCGACCGAGCGCCCGGCCCGCACGGCCGGCACGATCGTCAAGGACGAGGGCGAGGGCGGCAAGCAGCTCGCCGAGTTCCTCGCGGGCCAGAAGTTCATCTAGAGCCCCGCATCCGCTGACCGCCCCTCAAGATCGTTACGCAGGAGAGCATTCCCATGGCTGAAGTCCTCGTCTACGTCGACCACGTGGACGGCGCCGTCCGCAAGCCCACCCTGGAGCTGCTGACCCTGGCCCGCCGCATCGGCGAGCCGGTCGCCGTCGCCCTCGGCGCCGGTGCGGAGAACACCGCCGCCACGCTCGCCGAGCACGGCGCGGCGCGGGTCCTCACGCACGACGCCGCCGAGTACGCCGACTACCTGGTCGTACCGAAGGTGGACGCGCTCCAGGCCGCCCACGAGGCCGTGTCCCCGGCCGCCGTGCTGGTGTCGTCCTCCGCGGAGGGCAAGGAGATCGCCGCCCGTCTGGCGCTGCGCATCGGCTCCGGCATCATCACCGACGCCGTCGACCTGGAGGCCGGCGACGAGGGCCCGGTGGCCACCCAGTCGGTGTTCGCCGCGTCCTTCACCACCAAGACCCGTGTCGTCAAGGGCACCCCGGTCATCACCGTCAAGCCCAACAGCGCCGCCGTCGAGGCCGCGCCGGCCGCCGGCACGGTCGAGGCCCTCGCGGTGACCTTCTCCGCGCAGGCGACCGGCACCAAGGTCACCGGCCGCACCCCGCGCGAGTCGACCGGCCGCCCGGAGCTGACCGAGGCCGCGATCGTGGTCTCCGGCGGCCGCGGCGTCAACGGCGCCGAGAACTTCGGGCTCATCGAGAACCTCGCCGACTCCCTCGGCGCGGCCGTCGGCGCCTCCCGCGCCGCGGTGGACGCCGGCTGGTACCCGCACACCAACCAGGTCGGCCAGACCGGCAAGTCCGTCTCGCCGCAGCTGTACATCGCCAACGGCATCTCCGGCGCCATCCAGCACCGCGCCGGCATGCAGACCTCGAAGACCATCGTGGCCGTCAACAAGGACCCCGAGGCCCCGATCTTCGACCTCGTCGACTACGGCGTCGTCGGCGACCTCTTCGACGTCGTCCCCCAGCTCACCGAGGAGATCAAGACCCGCAAGGGCTGATCACCCGCCCGCTCCCGGGCACCTCCCGAGGCCCCCGTGACCGCGCCGTCACGGGGGCCTCGGCTCATCCCAGGCCGAGCGTGGCGCACACCGGCAGATGGTCGCTCGGGAACCGGCCGTCCAGGGAGAAGGTGTCGACCCACGCGCGGTGCACCGTGACGCCCGGACGCACCAGGATCCAGTCGATCCGGGCCCCGCCCGGCGTGAGCTCCTGGTAGCCGTGGTACGTCCCGTACCCCGCGCCGCGCCGCCGCGCCGTGTCCCAGGTGTCCACCAGACCGGTGGCGAGCAGGGCGTCGTAGACCGGGTTGCGGTGGGCGACGGCGTTGAAGTCGCCGGTCACCACGAGCGGCAGGGACGGGTCGAACCGCGCCGTCCGCGCGGCGATCAGGGAGACGGAGCGCAGGCGCGCGTACTGGCTCTCGTTGTCGAGGTGGGTGTTGAGCAGGCAGAACTCCCGCCCCCCGGCGGTGACGTCGCGGAAGCGGACCCAGGTGACCATGCGCGGGTACGCCGCGCCCCAGGTGTTGGAGCCGCGCACGGCGGGCGTGTCGGAGAGCCAGAAGTGGGCGTGCTCGACCGGTTCCAGCCGGCGGGTGTCGTAGAAGACGGCCATGGACTCCTCGTCGCCGCCGCCGCGCCCCCGGCCGATCCAGGCGTAGTGCGGTCCGAGGTCGGCCTCGATGTCCCGCAGCTGCGGGGGTTCGCCCTCCTGGGTGCCGATGACGTGCGGGGCCGCCGCGCGCAGCAGGGCGCGCATCACCGGGCGGCGGGTGGGCCAGCTGTGGGGCTCCACGGTGCTCGGGAAGCGGAGGTTGAAGGTCATGACGTCCAGAGGGGGCACGGAGGGCGCCGGGCGGGGGTTCCCGTTCGCCTCGCGGGTCCGGGGGCCGGAGGAGCGGACCGCCCCGAGGACGGGGATCGCGACGGCCGCCGCCGCCACGGTCCTCAGCCCGGTGCGGCGCGTCGTCCCCCTGGTGACCGCCATGTGCCTCCTCCCCTCGTGAGCCAGGATGAAGGGGGGAACGGCTGTGCGGAAGGGGGCCCGGGGGCGGTCGGGGGGCCAGCGCGCGGACAGGGTGTTGACCGGCCGGAAGATCCACGGATAACTTCGTTCTACGGATTGTTGATTCCGTACAGCGGAAAACAGGAGGGTCTGGGATGGGTCAGGGCCAGCAGGAGACCGTGACGACGAGCCTCGCGGGCGCCGTCAGCGAGGAGATCAGCTCCTCCCTCGCCCCGGTCGACGTCGAACTCGAACGCCTCTACCCCGGCGACCCCGGCACCCGCCAGCCCGTGCACACCGTCTACGTGCCCGGTGACGCCTTCTCCGCCGACACCCTCCGCTCCTGGGGCGACCGGGCGCTGGCCGCCCTCGACGAGCACGCCCCGGACGCCGCGTCCTTCGCCGCCGTCCTCGGCCTGTCCGACGACCTCGCCGAGCCGGTGTACACGCGGGTGCGCGCCAAGCTGGAGCGCGAGCCGATCGAAGACCTGCGCGTCGACTTCGAGGACGGCTACGGCCCCCGCCCGGACGCCGAGGAGGACGAGGCCGCCGCCCGCGCCGCGCGTCTGATCGCCGAGGCGTACGCGAAGGGCACGGCGGCGCCGTACATGGGCATCCGCATGAAGTGCATGGAGGCCGCCGTCCGCGACCGCGGGATCCGCACCCTGGACGTCTTCCTCACCGGCCTGACGGAGGCCGGCGGCCTGCCGGACGGGCTGGTCCTCACCCTGCCCAAGGTGACGTACCCGCAGCAGGTCACCGCGATGGTCCGGCTCCTGGAGGCCTTCGAGAAGGCCCGCGGTCTCCCGCCCGGCCGGCTCGGCTTCGAGATCCAGATCGAGACCAGCCAGGCCATCCTCGCCGCCGACGGCACCGCAGGCGTCGCCCGCATGATCCGGGCGGCCGAAGGCCGCGCCACCGGCCTGCACTACGGCACGTTCGACTACAGCGCCTGCCTCGGAGTGTCCGCAGCCCACCAGGCCAGTGACCACCCGGCCGCCGACCACGCCAAGGCCGTCATGCAGGTCGCGGCGGCCGGCACCGGCGTACGCGTCTCGGACGGCTCCACGAACGTCCTGCCCGTCGGCCCCACCGAGCGGGTGCACGACGCCTGGCGGCTGCACTACGGCCTCACCCGCCGGGCCCTCGCGCGCGCCTACTACCAGGGCTGGGACATGCACCCCGGTCACCTCCCCACCCGGTACGCGGCCGTCTTCGCCTTCTACCGCGAGGGCTTCGTCCAGGCCGCCGAACGTCTGGCCCGGTACGCCGACCGGGCCGCCGGCGACGTCATGGACGAGCCGGCCACCGCCAAGGCCCTCAGCGGCTACCTGCTGCGCGGCCTGGACTGCGGTGCGCTCGACGCCGTCGAGGTGACCGGCGCCACGGGGCTGTCCCGGGCGGCCCTGGAGGGCTTCGCGGCACCCCGGCGGGGTGATCTGACGGCGTCGGCCCAGTAGATCCGGGGCCTGCGGTCCGGTTCGGGGGCGGTTGCCGCCCGGCAGCCCCGCACGGCGCGTGACGTCCCGTACGGGCGTGTGACGACAGGGCCTGGCGGACGCGGAGGTGTTCCTACCGGACGCGGAGGTGTTCGAGCCCGGAACGCGTCACCAGCCGCTCCCGCGCGAACAGCCGGGTACCGCGCTCGCACAGCAGCGCGTCGCCCCGCGCCGCGGCGCAGAACGCCTCCGGGGTCTCGCCGAACAGCCGCCTCAACTCGGCCGATCCCCGCAGGAGTTCGCTGATCAGAGCGCGCTGTCCCGGATGGCCGCGCGGGGCGGCGGTGCCGTTGTGCAGGACGCCGTGGCGATTGACGTAGGCGAACGCGCCGGTGAGTTCGTCGCCGTTCTCCAGCTCGATCCGCGCCTGGGAGGCGGGCAGCCGGACCCGGTCGAAGTGCGGCTCGGTCGCGTCGACGACGGCGAGCTGTACCGCGTCCAGCCAGATGACGAACAACTCCCGGGTGACGCGGGGGGCGAGGACCGGGGAGGCGGACACGTATCCCAGCCGGCTGACGTGCGCGGACACGCCGATGCCGACGCCCGTGACCCGGGTCCGCACCATCGGGACCGGCGAGGCGACCCCGCACTCGGCCATCTTGTGGCGCAGCTGGCCCGGGCAGGCGTTGGAGCCCACGGCCAGGACCGGTGTGCGGCCGGGGAACACCAGGCGGTCCAGGGGCAGCAGCCGGTCCCCGTCGAGCAGGCCGGACTCCTCGGGCCAGGCGCCGGGATAGGTCAGCGGGTGGTCGCGCGGCGCGTCGGCGAGACCGAGCGCCTCCAGCGTGCGCCCCTCGGGGGGGCCGGCGTGGTGTCCCTCGTGGTGTCCGGCGTGGTGTCCGTCGTCGTGTCCGTCCACGCCGTCCTCAGTCCGCGGGGGGCAGCTCGCCCGAGCCGCGGGTGATCAGCCGCGTCGGCAGCACGACGCGTTCCGGGGTGATCAGGGTGCCCTCCAGCCGCTGGAAGAGACGCACGGCGGCGGTGCCGCCGATGGCGGCCGCGTCCTGGGCGACCACGGTGACGCCCGGCTGGAGCAGGTCGGCGAGCTCCAGGTCGTCGAAGGCCACGAGGGCGACCGGCCGGGCCTGCTCGGCGAGCACGCGGATGACGGTGACGGTCACCCGGTTGTTGCCCGTGAACACCGCCGTGACCGGCGAGGGCCCGGACAGCATCGCCTCGGTCGCCCGGCGCACCCGCGCCGGTTCCGTGGTCCCCAGGGACATCCAGGCGTCCTCCACGGGTATGCCCGCGTCCTCCAGGGCCGCCCGGTAGCCGCGCAGACGCTCCGCCGCGGTGTGGATGCGCGGCATGTCGCCGATGAAGCCGATCCTGCGGTGCCCGTGCGCCAGGAGGTGGGCCACGCCCTGCCGGGCGCCGCCGAAGTTGTCCGACAGGACGCAGTCGGCGTCGATGCGCCCGGCCGGACGGTCGACGAAGACCGTGGCGACGCCCGCCCTGATCTCGGGCTCCAGGTACCGGTGGTCGTCCCCGGCCGGGATGACCACCAGACCGTCCACCCGGCGCGCGCACAGCGCCAGCGCCAACTCCTGCTCCCGGTCGGGGTCCCCGGCGCTGGAGCCGTTGATGAGCAGCGCGCCGTGCGCCCTCGCCACCTCCTCCACCGCCCGGCTCAGCGGGCCGTAGAAAGGGTCGGCGAGGTCCTCCAGGACCAGGCCGATGCTCGCGGTACGGCCCTTGCGCAGCACCCGCGCGCTGTCGTTGCGGCGGAAGCCGAGCGCGTCGATGGCCTCCTGGACGCGCTGTTCCGTCTGCGGGGTGACCCCCGGCTCGCCGTTCACCACCCGCGAGACGGTCTTCAGCCCGACGCCCGCGCGCGCGGCGACGTCCTTCATGGTGGGACGGTTGCCGTAGCGAGGTCCGAAGAGTCCGACGGGCCGGCTGGGCGTCTCGGGCACGGGGCGGTGTCCTGTCCTGTTGTCCCCGGGGGTGCGGCGTCCCGGGAGTCGTATGAGGATGTGCGGACGAGCATAGGGCCTGGACAACGTTGTCAGATGCGGGGGAGACTGGCCACCGCAATCTCCGGCCCGCGTCCCCCACCGCCGGACCGGCCGGCCCGATTCCCGTGGTGGAGGGGGAGAACCGAGACGTGATGCACACCGACCTCGTGGCCGCGCTCGACATCGGCGGCACCAAGATCGCCGGAGCGCTGGTGGACGGCGACGGAACGATCCTGCTCCGCGCCAGGCGGCCCACGCCCGCGCAGGAGGACGGCGACACCGTGATGCGGGCCGTGCGGGAGGTGCTGGGGGAGCTGACGGCGTCGTCGCTGTGGGGGCGTGCGCGCGCCGTCGGTATCGGCAGCGCCGGCCCGGTGGACGCCTCCACGGGCACCGTGAGCCCGGTGAACGTGCCCGGCTGGCGCGACTACCCGCTGGTGGAACGGGTGCGCGCCGCGGTCGGGGACCTGCCCGTCGTGCTGATCGGCGACGGCGTGGCCCTCACCGCCGCCGAGCACTGGCAGGGAGCCGCCCGCGGGCACGACAACGCGCTGTGCATGGTGGTCTCCACCGGGGTCGGCGGCGGCCTGGTCCTCGGCGGACGTCTGCACCCGGGCCCCACCGGGAACGCGGGCCACATCGGTCACATCAGCGTCGAACTCGACGGCGCCCCCTGCGCGTGCGGGGCGCGTGGCTGCGTGGAGCGGATCGCCAGCGGCCCGCACATCTCCCGGCGCGCCCTGGAGAACGGCTGGCGCCCCGGCCCCGACGGCGACACCTCCGCCGCCGCCGTGGCCGTCGCGGCCCGCGCGGGCGATCCCGTCGCCCGGGCCTCCTTCGAGCGCGCCGCGCGGGCCCTGGCGGCCGGCATCGCCGCCACCGCGGCGCTCGTCGAGATCGACATCGCGGTGATCGGCGGCGGCGTCGCCGAGGCGGGCGACGTCCTCTTCGCGCCCCTGCGCCGGTCCCTCGCCGACTACGCGACCCTGTCGTTCGTCCGGCGGCTGACGGTCGTACCCGCGCGGATGGGCACGGACGCCGGACTGGTCGGCGCGGCCGCGGCGGCCCTGGCGGGGAGACCGGGGGTGACGGCGGCGGGGGTATGAGGGGGCGGGCGGGGCGGTGGTGCCGGCGGAGAGGGCGGCGGGGGGACGTCCTGCCTCCGCCGGGCGACG
>NZ_JBIAPF010000004.1:0-351092 GCF_042888135.1 Streptomyces sp. NPDC003247 | reverse complement strand
GCGACGGCAGGTGCGGGTCCCCGCGTCTTGCCTCCGCCGGGCGACGGCAGGTGCGGGTCCCCGCGTCTTGCCTCCGCCGGGCGACGGCAGGTGCGGGTCCCCGCGTCTTGCCTCCGCCGGGCGACGGCAGGTGCGGGCCCCGGCGTCGGCGAAGCGTTTCTTCGGCCTCCCGGCGGAGGCGCACCGCTCGGCTGCGGTCCGGCCTGCCCCGGTTGCCGCGTGACCTCGCGCGCCGCCCGCAGTTGATCCCGGCATGAAGAAGCGCAGCATGCTCGCCATCGCCTCCCTCGCCACCGGTTTCGTCGTCGCGGCGATCACCCCGTCGCACGGTCTGGCCGGCCAGGACCTCGACGGGCTGAACGTGAAGGACACCCTCACCACGCTCGACCCCACCATCGCCAGCGACAGCCTGGCCGGCGTCGACGAGAGCGCCCTGGGCGGGAACGACTGACGGATCCGCACACCGCCGTGGCGCCGGTCCCCGCCCCGGGGACCGGCGCCCCGCTGTTCACGCGACCTCAACGGCAGGTGGTTTCCGTGGCAGGGTGGAGCGGGCAAGCCACAGGGGGCCAACAGAAGAGGGGGAAACGTGATCGTCTGGGTCAACGGTGCGTTCGGCGCGGGGAAGACCACCACCGCACGCGAACTGGTCGACCTGATCCCGAACAGCACGCTCTTCGACCCTGAGGTCATCGGTGCGGCGCTCCCGCAGTTGCTGCCGGCCAAACGCCTCGCCGAGGTCGGCGACTTCCAGGACCTGCCGATCTGGCGCCGGCTCGTGATCGACACGGCGGCCGCGCTGCTGGGCGAACTCGGCGGCACCCTCGTCGTCCCCATGACCCTGCTGCGCCAGGAGTACCGCGACGAGATCTTCGGTGGCCTCGCCGCCCGGCGCATCCCCGTGAGGCATGTGCTCCTCGCCCCGGCGGAAACGATCCTGCGCGAGCGAATAGCCGGGCGGGACATCCCGCCCGATCTCCCCGACGGCGAGATGCGCCTACGGCAGTGGTCCTACGACCACATCGAGCCGTACCGCGCGGCCCTCGCCGCCTGGCTCACCGCGGACGCCCACCCGGTGGACACCAGTGACCTCACCCCGTACGAGACCGCCGTGCGCATCGCGGAAGCCGTCGGCAGCGGCGCGGTGCCCGCCTGCGACATCGTGCAGACCCCCGAACCCACCGGGGAGACACTCGCCGCCGGCGTGCTGCTCTTCGACGAACGGGACCGGGTGCTGCTCGTCGACCCGACGTACAAACCCGGCTGGGAGTTCCCCGGCGGTGTCGTGGAGCCCGGCGAGGCCCCCGCGCGCGGGGGCATGCGCGAGGTCGAGGAGGAGACCGGCGTGCGCCTGGACGACGTACCGCGGCTGCTCGTCGTCGACTGGGAACGGCCGGCGCCGCCCGGCCACGGCGGACTGCGCCTCCTCTTCGACGGCGGCCGGCTCGACCCGGCGGCGGCCGAGGGGCTGCTGCTGCCCGGGCCGGAGCTGCGCGCCTGGCGCTTCGTCACGGAGGACGAGGCGGCCGATCTGCTGCCACCGGTCCGCTACGAACGGCTGCGCTGGGCGCTGCGGGCGCGCGAACGGGGCGCGGCGCTGTACCTGGAGGCGGGGGTCCCGGTCTGACGTGTCGGCCGGCGGAGGCGGCGTGCCGCAGTGCCTGCGCCGGGTGCGGGGGTGGCGTGCCGCAGTGTCTGCGCCGGGTGCGGGGGTGGCGTGCCGCAGTGTCTGCGCCGGGTGCGGGGGTGGCGTGCCGCGGTGCCTCCGCCGGGTAAGGGGTCGACGGGGGTGGACGGCCCCCGTCCGGCGGGTGGGCGCCGTCCGCCGGACAAGGGCCGGTGGCGGCTCAGCTCGCCGCGTAGGTGCGCAGGAACAGGGCCTCCGCCAACGACAGGCGCTCCAGTTCCTCGGGGGACACGCTCTCGTTGACCGCGTGGATCTGGGCCTCCGGCTCGCTCAGGCCGATGAGCAGGATCTCCGCCTTCGGGTACAGGGCGGCGAGGGTGTTGCACAACGGGATGGAGCCGCCCTGGCCGGCGTACTGCATCTCCTGGCCCGGGTAGGCCACCGCCATCGCCTCGGCCATCGCCGCGTACGCCGGGCTCGCCGTGTCGGCGCTGAACGGCTGGCCCTGCCCGACCTGCTCGGTCCGCACCCGCGCGCCCCACGGGGTGTGCGCCTCCAGGTGGGCCCGGAGCAGCGCGGTCGCCTCGGCCGCGTCCTTGCCCGGCGGCACCCGCAGGCTGATCAGCGCGCGGGCGCTCGCCTGCACGGACGGGGTGGCGCCGACGACCGGCGGGCAGTCGATGCCGAGGACGGTCACCGCCGGGCGGGCCCAGATGCGGTCGGCGACCGTGCCGGAGCCGATGAGGCCGACACCGTCGAGGACCTTGGCGTCCCGGCGGAACTGCTCCTCGTCGTAGTCCAGGCCCTCCCAGGCGGGGCCCTCGGTCAGTCCGTCGACGGTCGTCGAACCGTCCTCGGCGCGCAGCGAGTCCAGGACGCGGATCAGCGCGCCGAGCGCGTCGGGCGCGGCGCCGCCGAACTGCCCGGAGTGCAGGTTGCCCGCCAGCGTGTCGATCTGCACCCGCACCAGGGTCATGCCGCGCAGGGTGGTGGTGACGGTGGGCAGGCCGACGCGGAAGTTGCCGGCGTCGCCGATGACGATGGTGTCGGCCGTCAGCAGCTCGGGGTGCTGCTCGGCGTAGCGCTCCAGACCGCCCGTGCCCTGCTCCTCCGAACCCTCGACGATCACCTTCACGTTCACCGGGACGCCGCCGTTCGCCTTCAGGGCGCGCAGGGCGAGCAGGTGCATGATGAAGCCGCCCTTGCAGTCGGCGGTGCCACGCCCGTACCAGCGGCCGTCGCGCTCGGTCAGCTCGAAGGGCGGGGTGATCCAGCCGGCCTCGTCCAACGGGGGCTGCACGTCGTAGTGGGCGTAGAGCAGGACCGTCCGGGCGCCCTCGGGCCCGGGCAGGAAGCCGTACACGGACTGCGTCCCGTCCGGTGTGTCGAGCAGGGCCACGTCCTGGAAGCCCTCGGCGCGCAGCACGGCGGTTATCCAGTTCGCCGCGGCCTCGCTCTCGCTCCGGGGGAACTGGTCGAAGTCCGCCACCGAACGGAAGGACACCAGCTCGGTGAGCTCCGCCTTCGCCCGGGGCATGAGCGAGGCGACGGTCTCGGCGACCGGATTCGACGACATGGGCACGCTCCTTGTGGGTGCGACGTTGTACCGATGAGTGCCGTCGATCCTCCCACAGCGGGCCGTGGCGATCTCGGTCGTAGGATGCGGGGGACAGGTGCGGCAGGCGGCGTGATCGGGAGCAGTAGACCATCGTGAGCAGCGAGAACTCTTCGGCGGACGACGAGCGGCGGGTGTGGGACGTGGTCGTGGTGGGCGCGGGACCCGCGGGGGCTTCGGCCGCCTACGCGGCGGCGGTCACGGGACGGCGCGTGCTGTTGCTGGAGAAGGCGGAACTGCCCCGCTACAAGACGTGCGGCGGCGGCATCATCGGTCCCTCCCGCGACGCCCTGCCCCCCGGCTTCGAACTGCCCTTCCAGGACCGGGTGCACGCGGTGACCTTCTCCCACAACGGGCGTTTCAGCCGCACCCGCCGTTCCCGGCACATGCTGTTCGGGCTGATCAACCGGCCGGAGTTCGACCAGCAACTCGTCGAGCACGCCCAGAAGGCGGGCGCCGAGCTGCGCACGGGCGTCACCGTGCAGCGCGTCGAGCAGCACGGCTCGGCGGTGCCGGACCGGCGGTCGGTCGCGGTCGTCCTCCAGGGCGGCGAGACGCTCCTGGCGCGCGCGGTCGTCGGCGCCGACGGCAGCGCCAGCCGCATAGGGGCGCACGTCGGGGTGAAGCTCGACCAGGTGGACCTCGGCCTGGAGGCGGAGATCCCGGTGCCGGAGACGGTCGCCGAGGACTGGAAGGGGCGGGTGCTCATCGACTGGGGCCCGATGCCCGGCAGTTACGGCTGGGTGTTCCCCAAGGGCGACACGCTGACGGTGGGGGTGATCTCGGCGCGCGGTGAGGGCGCCGCCACCAAGCGGTACCTGGAGGACTTCGTCGGGCGGCTCGGCCTGGCCGGCTTCGAGCCGAGCATCTCCTCCGGCCATCTGACCCGCTGCCGGGCCGACGACTCCCCGCTCTCGCGCGGGCGGGTCCTGGTGTGCGGGGACGCGGCCGGCCTGCTCGAGCCGTGGACCCGGGAGGGCATCTCGTTCGCGCTGCGCTCGGGCCGGCTCGCCGGGGAGTGGGCGGTCCGCATCGCGGAGGCGCACGACGCGGTGGACACCCGCCGCCAGGCCCTGAACTACGCGTTCGCGATCAAGGCGGGCCTGGGCGTGGAGATGAGCGTGGGCAAACGCATGCTGGCGCTCTTCGAGCGGCGCCCGGGTCTCTTCCACGCGGTGCTCACCGGCTTCCGTCCGGCCTGGCGGGCGTTCACGGACATCACCCGCGGCCGGACCACGCTCGGCGAGCTCGTCCGGACGCACCCGCTCGCCCAGCGCGCGCTGAACGCGATGGACCGGCGCCAGACGGGCGAGGACCCCGGCTCCGCCTCCTGAGCGGACGGACGGTCCGGATCACCGTCGGTCCGGATCACCGTCGGTCCGGATCACCGTCGGTCCGGATCACCGTGGGGCCGGATCACCGTCGGTCCGGATCACCGTCGGTCCGGATCATCGTGGGGCCGGATCACTGTCGGTCCGGATCGTCGTCGTCCGGACCGTCGTGGTGAGGATCGCCGTCAGCGCGGATGACCATCGGTGGGGATCGCCGTCGACACGTGCCGCCGGTCCGGTCCGGATCACCGTCGGTTCGTGACGGTGATCCGGAACACCGGGTGGTCCGGGGCGACGCGGCGCAGGTCGGCGTCGGCGGAGTCCGGGCCGACGCCCTGGAAGAAGACCCCGACCTCGGCCTTCCAGCGCTTGAGGTAGGCCCGCAGCAGCGGCACCTTCTCGTCGTCGCCGACCTCGACGGCGGTGAACTCCTCCACCGTCCGGCCCAGATGCAGCTCGCCGCCGCCGGCCGCGCGCATGTTGTGCGTCCACTGGACGTGCCCGCGCGGGGCGACGAGGTACTGCCGCCCGTCCACGGTCAGCAGGTTCACCGGCGTGGTCCGCCACTCCCCGCTCTTGCGGCCGCGCACGGCCAGCACCCGCGAGCCCCACACGCTCAGGCCACGGCGGGTCAGCCAGGCCACGGCGCGGTTGAGGACGTTCACGGTGAGCCAGCCGGGCTTCTGGACGTGGGTGGTGGCGTGGATGGTGGTGGACATGTCTGTGGCCTCCTCGGGCGGAAGTGTGAGCACTGCTCTCGCTCGCTCATGGGAAGTCTGCACCGGATCGGCGCTCCATGGCAAGAGCAGTGCTCTCTTTTGCGTTCGGCGCTCTCCTTTGTGGGCACTGCTCCGCTTCCGTGGGACACTGGGCCCATGAACAGCAGCGCACGCGGGGTCCGCGCCCGCGCCCGGATCGAAGTCACCGCCGCGATCAAGGAGGAGGCGCGCAGGCAGCTGGCGGCGGAGGGCGCCGCCAAACTCTCCCTGCGGGCCGTGGCCCGCGAGCTGGGCATGGTCTCCTCCGCGCTGTACCGCTACTTCCCGAGCCGCGACGACCTCCTCACCGCTCTGATCATCGACGCCTACGACTCCCTGGGCGAGAGCGCCGAAACCGCCCACGCCGCCGTCGTGGACGACGGGCCGGTCCGGCGCTGGGTCGCGGTCTGCGAGGGGGTACGGGCGTGGGCGCTGGCCCATCCGCACGAGTACGCGCTCATCTACGGCTCACCGGTGCCCGGCTACAGCGCGCCGCAGACGACGGTCCCGCCCGCCGCCCGCGTCGGCACCCTGCTCCTCGGTATCGCACGCGACGCCCAGGACGGCCGGACGCGGCCCGTCGAGCCGGCGCTCCCCGCCGACCTGCGCGCCGAGGTCGCGCGGATGGCGTCCGACCTCGCGCCCGACCTGCCGCCGGAGGTGGTCGCGGCGCTGGTCGCGGCCTGGGCGCAGCTGTACGGGCTGGTCGGCTTCGAGCTGTTCGGGCAGTTCCACCGGGTGGTGGAGGACCGCGAGCCGTTCTTCCGGCACGCGGTGACGCGGCTCGCCCACGGGGTGGGGCTGGCGGAGGCTGAGTGAGGGGGCCGGTGGCCGGGTGAGGGGGCCGGTGGCCGGAGGCCGATGTCCTGCCGCCGGGCGCGCGCGGGCCCGGCGTGACCTGTGGCGGCGGCCGGGCGCGACCCGTGGTGATGGTCAGGCCGCGGCCCGTGGTGACGGTCAGGCCGCGGCCCGGGGATGGCCTGGGCGTGGCCCAAGGGTATTGACCCGCAGGGTTGTCGCCGAGCGCAGCGAAGCCCTGGAGGACTTTCTTCACAGCAGGACGAAGGCGCAGGCGCGCCGGGTGCGTCCCCGCGGACCCACGCCTTCGGCGCATCGCACCGGATCTATTCGGCCCAGGCACGCTCCAGCAGCGCGCCGAAGGGGGCGGGCTCTCGCCCGATCAGCTCGGCGAGCGTCGGGTCGACGGCGGTGAACTCGCCCTTCCGTGCCGCGGCGAAGATGCTCAGCATCAGGTCGGCGATGGGGGCCGGGGCGCCGTGCGCCAGGGCCTGCTCGTGGAAGGCGTCGTCGGAGACGACGGTGCGGGTGAAGGGGCGTCCGGTGGCCTGGGACGCGATCTCGGCGACGGTGTCGAAGTCGAGCGCCTCCGGGCCGGTGAGCGGCGGGGTGGGCCCCTCGAAGCGGCCCTCCTCGGCGAGGATCGCGGCGGTGGCCTCGGCGAGGTCGTCGTGGCCGGCCCAGGCGACGGGGCCGTCGGCGGGGAGGGCGATGTCGCCGGTGTGGCGGGCGGACTCCAGGAACTGCAAGGCGCTGGCCGTGTAGAAGCCGTTGCGCACTGCGGTCCAGGGCAGGCCGGTGGCGCGCAGCAGGTCCTCGGTCTCGGCATGGTCGCGGCACGCCTGGAAGTGGGAGTCGTGGGCGGCGCCCATCTGGCTGGTGTAGAGGATGCGGCCGACGCCGGCCTTCACGGCGGCGTCGATGGCGGTGCGATGGCCGGTGACGCACTCCTCGCCCGTGCGGTCGAGGGAGACGAGGAGCAACTGCTCGGCCCCCTCGAAGGCGTGCACGAGCGAGGCGGGGTCGTCGAAGCTGCCCTGCCGGACGCGGACGCCGCGGTCGGCGAGGTCCTGGGCCTTGCGGGGGTCGCGGACGCTGACACCGACGCGGTCGGCGGGAACGCGCTCCAGGAGGCGTTCGACGGTGCGACGGCCGAGCTTTCCGGTGGCTCCGGTCACGATGATCAAGGGTTCTCCCGACGCTGTTTCCAGTGGAATCATTTTCACGTTAACACTGGAATATCGATGGAACCAAGTCCTCGGTATCATCGGTTCATGGCTACGCGCGACACCACCGACAGCCCACGCCGCCGCATCGTCGAGGCGGCCGTCGAGCTACTGGAGAAGGGCGGGCCGGATGCGGTGAGCACCCGTGCGGTCGCCGCCGCGGCCGGGATGCAGCCGCCGGCGATCTACCGTCTCTTCGGTGACAAGGAGGGTCTCCTCGAGGCCGTCGCCGAGCACGGCTACGCGCAGTTCCTGGAGAGCAAGCGCGCGCTGCTCGATCCCGCACCACAGGACGCGGTGGAGGACCTGCGCCGCGGCTGGGACACGGTGGTGGAGTTCGGGATCTCCCGCCCCGAGCTGTTCGCGGTGATGAACAGGGCCACCGGCCGGGGGGCGGACATGGCACACCGCGCGGGCCTGGAGATCCTCCATGGCCGGGTGCGCCGACTGGCGGCCGGGGGGTGGCTGCGGGTCGACGAGGAACTGGCCGCCCAGATCATCCAGGCCACCGGCCGAGGCGCGGTCATCACCTGGCACTCCACCCCGGCGGAACGCCGCAATCCGGCGCTGCTGACCGTCCTCCGCGAGGCCATGGTCGCCGCCATCACGCGCGCCGAACCCATGGTCCCCGCCACGGAGGCCGGTCCCGCCGCGGCGGCCCGCGCGCTGCGCGCCGCTCTCCCCGACGATGCCGATGTCCTGAGCGACGCCGAGCAGCACCTGCTGCGCGAGTGGCTCACCCGCCTCGCGGCGGACGGTGGCGCTCCGCAGGCCTGATCGCGCGGCAGGAGCCCTCGTACGGGTCCGAAGACCTCTCGAGATCGAGTTGGCCCTTGAAGGTCTCGTTGACCGAATCGACGACCTGCCGCAACGGCTTGAACAGGGACGCTCCGGGCCGCTCCGGCCCGCCTCTGCGGGCCGGGCGCAGCAGCCGGATGTCCTGCCCGGCCAGCGAGCCAGGAACCGAGCGCCATGCGACGAGCAACTGAGGGCTGCCCCTCCGGAATACCGCCGGGTTCGGTGACTCCTTGCCCCGTACGAGCGCGCCCCGCCGCGGCCGTGGTTGCTGCCGGCCCGTGATTCGGCCGAGTCACGGGCCGGCAGCGCATCCGCCCACGAGGGCGGGACGATCAGTAGGACGACTTCGCGACTCCGGGGAGGAATCCGGCGCGGGCTCCCCCCGGGCGCGGATGCGAGCCAACGGCCGTCTCGACACCGATGCTGTCGACCGTCCTGACCGTCCTGACCGTCCTGACCGTCTTGATCTTCTTGATCGCCTTGGCGCTGAGCGTCACCTCCTGCCACGACTCCTCGTGCCCGAGCGCCTGTGGCATCTGCGGCTCTGCCCAGGACGCCCGTCACTCACCTGCTGCGTTCGCGCGCCGGGACGACCCGGCGAAGAACGGCCGCGTACCGGCAATTCGACTACGGCAGGCTGCACGCAGCCGTTGTGCCGCCCGCCGGACGGGATGACAGTTGTGACAACCTCGCCCTTCGGGTCCGGCGACCCGTTCTCCGATCTCTTCGACCGCTTCTTCGGCATGAGTCCGGCAGCTTCACCGCCCGCCGTTCAGCGCGTACCTGTCGGACGGCTGCTCAGTGATTCCTCGCACGAGCTGCTGACGGCGCCCGGCAGCCGTGCCGCCGAGGACGGGTCCGATCTCGACACCGTGCACCTGCTGTGGGCCGCCACACAGGTGTCGGCCTCCCGGAGCTGTTGCTGCAGGTCCTGGACGACGGGCGGCTGACCGACGCCCAGGGACGCACGATCGACTTCCGGCACACCGTGGTCATCATGACCAGCAACATCGCCTCCAAGCGCATCCTGGACCACCAGGGGGCGGTCGACGACATCGGGGATGACCTGATGGCCGAACCACAGGCGCACTCCCGGCCCGAGTTCCTCAACCGCATCGACGAGATCATCGTCTTCCACGCCCTCACCCGGGCGGACCTGGTGCGCATCGTCGACCTGTTGCTGGAACGCGGCCGGCGCAGGCTCCACGCCCAGCAGCCGCACCATCCGGACGGAGCTCGACAACCGCCTTTCGACCATGCTGCTCAGCGGCTCGGTCAATCCGAGCGACACCGTCATCGCCGATGTCAAGGACGGCGAGCCGGCACTGACCCTCGGTCCGGGGGCCGCCTCGGGCGGCGCGGACCAGCCGGAGCCGGGACACGGCAAGCGCAGTAGCCCATCTGAAATGGGGTTTCTTCCATCATGAGGCGGGGGTGGACAGCGCCGCCGGGACAGAAGGCGCCACGGCGGCAACTGCCTGGCGGACGTGGCCGGGCAGCCCCCGGCACCGCGTAGCGTTCGCGCTTCGACTACTCCCCGGGGCCGGACGGCCGACGACTGCGGAATCCAGCGGCTCTTCGTCCTGCGCGGCCTGTCGCCGCTGTGCTCAGGGTCGGCCTCGGTGCGGACCGGGTTGCGCTCCGCCCGGCTCGGCAGGTCCCTGTGGTCGCAGCCCGGGCGAGGCGAGGCGCGACATCATCGAGGCCCACCCGGCGGCAGGACAAGGGCTACGAGGTAGCCCGACGCGCGGACACGAACGCCAGAGGGATCCGCTCGTCCACCCGTTCGCCCAGCATGCCGCGCCTGCGGGCCGGGGCACCCCTAGCATGCTGATTGTGCGACCCAATACCCCGAAGATCGAGGGCGGCCGGTTACAGGGCCTCCTGCAGCTCATCGAGGACGGCATCCACCTGGTCGTCGCGGCGCTCCTCGTACTGCTCGCGGGGCTCCTGACCGTCGGGGTCATCCACGACGTCATCAGGTCGATCCAGGGGCCGTATGACGAGGAGACGGTCGTTCTCTCCGCCCTGGACAACAGCCTGGTGCTGTTCATCGTGGCCGAGCTGCTCCACACCGTCCGCCTCACCATCAGGAACCAGACCCTCGACGCGGAGCCTTTCCTCGTCGTCGGACTGATCGCCGGCATCCGCAAGGTGCTCATCGTGACGGCCGAGGCGGAGAAATCCTTCCGGTGGAACGTCGAGGGGATCGAACTGCTGGTCCTGGCGGGGCTGATCCTCGTGATGGCGACAGCGGTGTACGTGTGGCGGCGCTCCACGCGGCCGGAAGACTACTTCCCGCTCCAGGAGCCGCAGCGCTCCCCGCCGCCGGAGCCCTCACCCACCCAGGCGCGCGCGTCCTGATCCGTCACCTTCAGCAGCCACGGCCGCCCGCACCCGCTGCTCCTCGCGCCCAGTCCCGACGTCCCGTTCCAGGGGTGTGCGGCTCACGGCCGTTCGCGAGGTCCGCCAAGGCCCGCCTCCGCAGTTCCGCCCCGTGCCGCACCACCGGGCTCCGGTCCCGGTGGCCGCGCCCTCCCGACGCGGCACTGCTGTCGCTGTCCATGCTCAGTCTGATCCGCGTCGCCCACCGGCTGAGGGGAACGGCCCTCGGCGTCTCGGGAGCGTGTCGGAGTCCGGCAACACCGACGGGGCGGCCGGTGGCGCGGCCGTGCGGTGCGGGCCAAGGTGGCGCCGGAGCGGCTGTTCGCGGTGGTGCACGCGATCGTGGCCGGTGGTGGAGCAGGTCCTGTACCGGGAGGACGAGAGATCCGGCCGTACCGCCTGCACCGGCCGGCGGGGGCCTGCGTGTCACGCGGCGTCGACGTTACCCGAGGGCATCCTGTGGGCACTTGCGATCGCGGGGCCGCCGAAGAGAAGGGTCGAGTCATGCGGGTGTCGTCTCAGGGCGTTACGGTCGTGGCCCTCCTGGCGGATCCGGATACGCCGACGGAGATCGCGCAGCGCATGGCCCGGATACTTCCTGATCGGCTCGCCGACAAGTCGGGCCAGGGGCGACGGTTCGACATCGAGGTGGTCAGCGAGCCCTTCACCTCAGGGACCGAGGACCTGCCCACCTTGATGCGCCGGATCATGGACCGTGGGAGTGCGGAGGACTGGGACATCGTCGTGGCCCTCACCGACCTTCCGCTGCACTCACACGGGCGCAAGCTCGCTGTGAATCTGAATCACGAACACGGCTTGGCGCTGCTCTCTCTTCCTTCACTGGGGGGCCTGCGGCTGCAGACGAGGGCCCGGCGGGCCGTCGAAGAAGCTGTGCTTGGCTTGGCGGGTCCGCACACCACTGGGGCTGAAGGGCCTTCGCGAAGTCAGTCGCTTCTGGGGCCCTTCGTCAATCGTCTCGCGCCTGTTCATCCGGGCCGAACCGGTGAGGAGACCGACGATCTTCGGTACGTCGTCAGCGGGCCGCGCGGTTACCTGCGGGTGCTCGCCGGTATGGTCCGCGCCAACCGGCCGTGGCGGTTGGTGCCGGGCTTGTCGAAAGCCCTGGCGGCCGCACTCGCCACGGGAGCGGTCGCCACTGTGAACTCCACTGTCTGGAGCCTGGCCGCGTCCCTGAGCCCGCCACGCCTCGTGATCGCCACGGTCGGGTCCGTCGCGATCATGATCGGCTGGCTGATCGTGGACGCGAACCTGTGGCATCGATCAACAGAGAGCTCGCCGGAGGCGAGGCAGAGGGCGGCTCTCTACAACGCCTCGACCGTCCTGACCGTGGGCATCGGGGTGCTCGTCTGCTACGCGGGCTTGATGGTCATCAACCTGGTGTGGGCGCTGTTCATCCTCAACGACCGAGTGTTCGCTTCCATGACACGAACCCCGCTGCACGCCACGGATTACTGGACGTTGTCCTGGTTCGTCGCTTCGGTCGCCACCGTGGGCGGCGCCCTTGGATCGGGTCTGGAGAGCGACGATGCGATCCGGGCAGCCGCCTACTCCAGGCGTGAACAGGAACGTCGCCATATGCTCCAGGACGACCACGGTGACCAGCCCTCGAAGTGAACCGATACCGGCGCAGATGGCTCCCGGGCGTGTGTGCCGGCATCGCCGCTCACCGCTGGCCGGCGTGCCGGAGTTCGGGCTTCACGGGGCGTCCTTCGGACCAGCCGGAACCGATCGTCTAGGCGTCGGGGCCGGTCCGGTCAGGAGGGGTGCCCTCGGTCCCGTCGGGCCGGTGGTCGGCGGAACGGAAGCGCGTCAGGACGCTCACCACCCGGACCGTGAAGAGCACGGGCGCGAGCACGCCCCCCGTGCGCAGGAGCAGGGTCTCGACGCCGTCCGGGAGCCGGAACAGCAGCGCCGGGCCAGCCACCGCTCCGAACAGGACGGCCGCCGCGAAGGCGGCGCTGAACAGCGCGTACCCGATCTCGACGGTGATGGCATCGCGTTCGGCCTGTGTGCGCCGTCCCCCGTGACCGCTCATACGGTGAGTGTCACGGACGTGCGCCCGGCGGGGCAACCACCCCCGCCGGGCGCACGCAGGGAGGCGCCCCCTACTTGCGCACCGGGACCGGTTCCGCGTGCGTCTCCTCCACCGGGGACCCGGCGACCACGACCGACCGCCGCGCGCGGCGCGTGCGCAGGCCGGTGAGGCTGATCAGGAGCCCGAGGCCGGCGACCGCGGTGACCACCGCCAGGCCGGGCCGGTAGCTGTCCAGGACCGCCTGCGGGGTGGGGTCGGCCGGGGCGCCCGCGGTCACCACCGCCGTCACCACGGCGAGGAACAGCGCGCCGCCCACCTGCACCGAGGTGTTCAGCAGGCCGGAGACCATGCCCTGCTCGTGGTCCTCCACCCCGTTGGTGGCCTGGATGTTGAGCGAGGGGAAGACCAGCGCGCAGGCCGCGCCGATCAGCAGCATGCTGGGCAGGATCGCCGCGGCGTACACCGGGTCCAGGTCGACACGGAGGAACAGCGCGTACCCGACGACCATCAGGGCGAAGCCCGTCACGAGCAGCCGCGGGGTGCCGTACCGGTCGACGACGGAGCCGACCCTGGTCGAGGAGAGCGCCACCAGCGCGCCCGCCGGCAGGAAGGCCAGCGCCGTGTGCAGCGCGGACCAGCCCAGCAGCGTCTGCATGTAGAGCGTCGCCAGGAACTGGAAGCCGACGTACGAGCCGAAGAAGGCCGTCGCGCCGAGCTGGGCGCGGATCTGGCTGCCGGAGCGCAGGACGCCGAGCCGGACCAGCGGCCCGGCCGAACGCCGCTCGACGAGGACGAAGACGGCCAGCAGGACGGCCACGGCGAGGAAGGACAGCAGGGTGCGGGCGGACGCCCAGCCCGCCTCGGGCGCCTGGACGACGGTGAAGACCAGCAGCAGCATCGACGCGGTGCCGAGGACGGCGCCCGGGACGTCGTAGCCGCTGTGCCGCTCTTCGCGTTCGCTGCGCGGCAGCAGTCGCAGGCCCGCCAGCAGGGCGATCAGCGCGATCGGCGCGGGCAGCAGCATCGTGAGGCGCCAACTGGCCTCCGTGAGCAGGCCGGAGAGGACGAGGCCCATGGAGAAGCCGGTGGCGGCGCAGGTGGTGTAGAGGGAGAGCGCGCGGTTGCGCAGGGGGCCCTCCGGGAACGTCGTGGTGATGATCGACAGGCCCGCCGGGGCCGTGAAGGCCGCGCTCAGGCCCTTGACGAACCGGCTGGCGATGAGCAGCGGTCCCGAGTCGACGAGCCCGCCGAGCAGGGACGCGAGCGCGAAGACGCCCAGGGCGACCAGGAAGACCTGGCGGCGGCCGAGCAGATCGGCGGTGCGGCCGCCGAGGAGGAGGAGCCCGCCGTAGCCCAGGATGTAGCCGCTGACGATCCATTGCAGGGTCGAGGTGGACAGGCCGAGGTCGGAGCCGATGGACGGCAGGGCGACGCCGACCATCGACACGTCCAGCGCGTCCAGGAACATCGCCGCGCAGAGCACCAGCAGGGTGCCCCACAGCCGCGGGGTCCAGCGGACCTCCGACGGGAGTGACGCGGGGGAGGGGAGCGGAGAGGTCATGCCGCGACACTACATGCGCATGCATCAAATGCAAGTGCATTTAATGTCGATGCAATGAAATCGGTTCTCTGCTACGGTGCGGGCCATGGCGGCGGAGAAGGCCGGACAGGCGGCGCTCGTGGAGCGGTGGCGGGGCATCCTGGCGACGCACGCGCGGACCCAGTGCGCGCTCGACCGCGCGCTGCACCGGCACGGCCTGTGCGGCAGCGACTTCGAGGTGCTCGACGTGCTCGCCGGGACGGCGGCCCCGGACGGCTCGTGCGGTTTCCGCGTCCAGGAGATCTCCGAGCGGGTGCATCTGAGCCAGAGCGCGCTCTCGCGGCTGATCGCCCGGCTGGAGAAGGAGGGCCTCGTCGAGCGCGCCATGTGTCCCGAGGACCGCAGGGGCGTCCGGGTGGCGCTCACGGGAAAGGGGCGCGCGCTGCACGGCGAGGTACTGCCCGTGCAGCGCGCGGTGCTGACGAGGATGCTGGCGCAGTGACGGCACCGGCCGGCCGGTGCCGTCGGCCGGTCACCTCATGACGATGGCGGACGTGTCGCGCCACAGGTCCGCGAGCGTGGTGTCGCCCGTGACGGCGGGGAACGGCCGCCGGTTCCACAGCGCCAGGTAGAGCTGCGCCGCCGTTCCCGACACCTCGCAGTCGGCGTCGCCCTCGCCGCCCCGCTCGGCCGCGGGCGGCTCCGACGACAGGCGTACGGTCCACACGGCGTCGTCCGCGTCGGTCGCCCGCACCCGCAGGACGCGAGGCGTCCCGGTGCGGACCCGGCTCTTGGGGCGCGCGTGGAGGGCGCGCAGCAGTTCGTCGATGCCGTCCGCCGCGAAGGCCTGGTCGAAGGGGGCGGCGCTCTCCCCGGGCGCCGTGCCGTGCGCGGACTCGGCGTCCACCCGGTGCACGGCCGTCTCGTGCGCCTGCCGCCGGGCCCAGAAGGCGAGCGGCGAGGGCGCGGGCAGGAAGGCCCAGCACTCCACGTCGGGCGGGGCGGTGGTGAGGGTGTCGACGAGCCGGCGGTGCCCCTCCTCGAACCAGCTGAGCAGGTCGGCGCCGTCGAGGTCCGGCGGGTCCTCCACCGGTTGCGGGGCGGTGAGCCGCCCGGCGACGTGCGACGCCGCCCAGCGGTGCACGACGCCCGTGTGCCGCAGCAGGTCCCGGACCTGCCAGTCCGGGCAGGTCGGCACCTTCGCGTCCGGGCCCGCCGCGGCCGCGGCGGCGGCGAGCCCCGAGCCCTCCCGGTCGAGGACGCTGATGAACTCGGCAATCTCCATGCGGGGAAGTGTGCCGGATGGAGTGCGCTCCAGGCACTCCGTCGTGCGGTTGCTCCCGCCCGGCTCGACGCACTCCGTCGTGCGGTGCTCCCGCTCGGCTCAACTCGCCGTCGCGCGGCGGAAGAAGACGCCGATCAGGGCCGCGACCGCCGCCAGCGCGGCCACGCTGGTCAGGGCGACGGGCAGGGAGAACCAGTCCGCCATGAAGCCGATCGCCGGCGGCCCGAGGAGCATCCCGCCGTACCCGAGGGTGGAGGCGACGGCGACGCCGGTGGGTCCGGCGAGGGCGCCCGCGCGTTCCACGGCCACGGGGAAGAGGTTGGCCAGTCCGAGACCGGTGACGGCGAACCCGAACAGGGCCGGCCAGGCCGTGGAGGTGAGGGAGGCGACCAGCATGCCGGCCGCCGCGGTCGCGCCGCCCGCCACGACCGTACGCGTCCGGCCCAGACGTTGCAGAAGCGTCGTGCCGGTGAGCCGGCCGACGGTCATGGCGAGCGCGAAGCAGGAGTAGCCCGCGGCCGCGAGCCCCGGGGAGGCGTTCAGGTCCTGCTGGAAGTGCAGGGCGCCCCAGTCGGCGAGGGCGCCTTCGCCGTAGGCCGTGCACAGGGCGATGAGGCCGAAGACGACGACGAGGCGGCGGTTGCGGGGCGTGAGGCGGTGCGGCGGCCCGGCGGGACGCGTGGGCTCTTCCCGTCCGGGCGGTGCCGTGCCGGCGGCGACGGATGCCGGTGGAGGCGGTGTCTCGCGCAGCAGCGTCGGTCCGGCGAGTGCGGTCACCAGCAGGCCGACGACGCACAGGCCCACCAGATGGCGTGTGGGGGAGAGGGCGTCCGCGACCAGCCCGCCCAGAGCGGCGCCGATCATCCCGCCGAGGCTGAAGGCCGCGTGGAACGTGGGCATGATCGGTCGGCCGAGGGCCGCGACCAGATCGACGGCGGCGCTGTTGAAGGCGACGTTGATACCGCCGTAGGCGGCCCCGAAGAGCAGGAGGACGGCCGCCAGCGCGGTCGCGGAGTGGGTCAGCGGGGGCAGGGTGACGCTGAGCGAGAGCAGGACCGCGCAGACCACGGTGACCTGGTGGTTGCCGTAGCGCCGGCAGAGGCGGCCGGTGAGCATCATCGTGACGACCGCTCCGGCCGAGACACCGAGCAGGGCGAGCCCGAGCGCGCCGGTGGAGGCGTTCGTCTGTTCCTTGATCGCCGGGATGCGGACGACCCAGCCGGCGAAGACGAATCCGTCGATAGCGAAGAAGACGGTCAGGGCGATCCGGATCCGGCGGAGCGCGTCGCCCGGCACGGCGTTGTGCGGACGGGTTTTGTTTATGAGCGGCACAAAGTCAGGCTAGGTGAGCGGTGCGCCCGGAACAAGGGAGGTTCCGGGCGGCGGGAACGGCTTTCGCCCTCCCGCGGGCCCCGGCTCCCGCCCTCGCCGGGCCGTCGCCCGCCCCCTCGGATCCGCAGATTCTTCACGTTACGCTCACGGAAAACCCTACTTGCTTAAGTCAATCAAAGGGATCTAGAGTCTGGGCCGTCGTGCACACTGCATCTCCCCCCGGAGGCCCGGCCCATGACCCCTGCCCACCCCAGCCCCGAGCCGACGGCGGGGGCCCCCGCCTCGCGGGCCGGTCTCGTCGTGGCGGTGCTGGCCTTCGGCGGGATCGTGGTCTCGCTGATGCAGACCCTGGTGATCCCGATCGTTCCCGACCTGCCGCGGTTGCTGGACGCCTCGGCCTCGGACGCGGCGTGGGCGGTCACCGCCACGCTCCTCGCGGCCGCGGTCGCCACCCCCGTCATGGGCCGCCTCGGCGACATGTACGGCAAGCGCCGCATGCTGCTGGTCAGCCTCGTACTGCTCGTCGCCGGGTCGGTCACCGCCGCGCTCAGCGACACGCTGGCCCCCCTGCTCGTCGGCCGGGCGTTGCAGGGACTGGCCTCCGGCGTCATCCCCCTCGGCATCAGCATCATGCGCGACGAACTGCCCGCCGAGCGGCTCGGTTCGGCCACCGCGCTGATGAGCGCCTCCCTCGGGGTCGGTGGCGCCCTGGGGCTGCCCGCCGCCGCGCTGATAGCCGACCACTTCGACTGGCACGCGCTGTTCTGGACCTCGGCCGGGCTCGGCGTCCTCGCCGTGGTGATCGTGCCGCTGACCGTGCCCGAGTCGGCGGTGCGCACCGGCGGGCGGTTCGACCTGGTGGGGGCCGTCGGTCTCGCCGTGGGACTGGTCTGTCTGCTGCTGGCGGTCTCCAAGGGCGCCGACTGGGGCTGGACCGGCGGCACCACGCTCGGGCTGTTCGCCGCCGCGGTCGTCGTCCTGCCGCTGTGGGGCGCCTTCGAACGGCGCGTCGCGCAGCCGCTGGTGGACCTGCGCACCACCGCGCGCCGCCAGGTGCTGGTGACCGACCTCGCCTCGACGGCGTTCGGGTTCTCCATGTTCGCCATGTCCCTGGTCCTTCCGCAGCTTCTGCAGTTGCCTGAGGCGACGGGCTACGGTCTGGGCCGGTCGCTGCTGGACACGGGCCTGGTCATGGCCCCCGCGGGCCTGGTGATGATGGCCGTGGCGCCGGTCTCCGCCGCGCTCTCCAGGGCGCGGGGGCCGAAGGCGACCCTGATGCTCGGTGCGGTGGTGGTCGCCGTCGGCTACGGCCTCGGCATCGTGCTGATGGACGCCGTGTGGCAGCTCGTCCTGGTGTCCTGTGTGATCGGCGCCGGCATCGGCTTCGCCTACGGCGCGATGCCCGCGCTCATCATGGGCGCCGTGGACCCCTCCGAGACGGCCGCCGCCAACAGCCTCAACACGCTGATGCGGTCCATCGGCACCTCCACCGCCGGTGCCGTCGCCGGCGTCGTCCTCGCCCGGATGACCACGACGTTCGGCACCACGGCCCTGCCCTCGGAGAACGGGTTCAAGGTCGTCATGGCCGTCGGATCGGGCTCCGCCGTGCTCGCCCTGCTGGTCGCCGCCTTCATCCCCCGGCAGCGGACGGCCGCCGCCGCGGAGCAGGAGGGCGCGGACGGTCCCGCACTCGCGGCCACCGCCGGGCAGCGCCCCGAGAGCCCTGTACCGGCCACCGCCGGGCAGCGCCCCGAAAGTCCCGTACCGGCCACCGCCGGGCAGTTCCCCGAAACTCCCGTACCGGTCATCGGCGAGCAGCGCTCCGAGAGCCCTGTACCGGCCACCGCCGAACAGCACCCCGGCCACCCGGTACCGGTCGTCGCCGGGGTGTCGGAGCGGGCCGTGGGCGCGGCCGTCGCCGTTCCGCTGGCCCGTGCCGTCGCCGACCTGGTCGCCGCCGTGCCGGGCCTGGCCGACGGCGGCCCTGCGACGGACGCGTACCAGGTGCGCGGCCGGGTGCGGGGCGCGGAGGGCGCTCCGGTGGGCGGCGCCTCCGTCACCCTGATCTCCCTGGGCGGATCCCAGCTGAGCCGCTCGGCCGCCGCGCCCGACGGCTCCTACGCGGTGGAGGCGCCGGGGGAGGGGACGTACGTGCTGATCGCCTCCGCCGACGGCCACCAGCCGCAGGCCACCACCGTCGTGGCCGGCGCCGCGCCCGTGACGTACGACGTGCTCCTCGTGGGCGGCAGCGGGCTCGCCGGCGTGGTGCGGTCGGCGGACGGCGGGAAGCCCGTCCCGGGAGCCGTCGTCGTCGTCACGGACGTGCGGGGCGACGTGCTGGCGACCGTGCGCGGCGACGGCGTCGGCGCGTTCTCCGTCGCCGACCTGGTACCGGGGCCGGTGACGCTCGCGGTCAGCTCCCCCGGGCACCGCCCGTCGGCGCTGTCCGTCGAGGTCGCCGCCACGGGGATCACCCGGGTCGACGTCGAGCTGCGGCCCGGGGCGCGGGTGCGGGGCACCGTGCGCGGAGCGGGCGCGCCGCTCGGTGACGCGCGGGTCACGCTGGTGGACGCCGCCGGGAACGTCGTCGCCACCACCACGACCGGGAGCGACGGCACGTACGCCTTCTCCGACCTGGACGGCGGGCAGTACACGGTCACGGCCACCGGCTACCCCCCGCGCGCGCAGGGCGTGCGCCTCCTGGGCGGGGACGTCGACGGCCACGACATCGAACTCGCCCACGCCGCCGACTGAGTTCTCCGGACGGAGGTCCCGTTCCCCGTTCCCCGTTCCCCGTTCCCCGTCCTGCGGACCGGAGTCCCTTCGCGTTCTCCGGACCGGGTCCCTCCGCGGCGTCCACGCACCGCGGAGGGAATCCATACGTTGCGGCGTGGGAGGTGTACGCGGGCCGCCGCGTCTGGCAGTACTGCAAGGAGCCGGAAGCCCGGGGTCCGCCCCTCCGGCGCACCCGTCCGCCCGCTCTCCAGGGAGTCGCCCATGCCCCGCTCGGAAGCCCGCGTCCGCACCGACCGCCCCCACCGCTACGGCAAGCAGCTCGCCGCCCACCTGGGCCGCCGCGCCGAGTCGAACTGGGACGAGGAGAAGGGAGTGGGCAGCATCACGTTCCCCCAGGGCACCGGCACCCTCACCGCGACCGAGGACGCCCTGCTGCTCACCCTGGACACCGAGGCCGAGCACCTCGACCGGCTGGAGGACGTGATGGGCCGTCACCTGGTCCGCTTCGGCACCCGTGACGAACTGGTCGTCGAGTGGCACCGCGACACGGGGGAGCCGGGCAGCACCCAGCGCGGCGAACCCGCCTGAGAACAGCGCCTGAAACCGCCCGAGTTGGGCAGCCGAGCCCGACCGAGTCCGGCGGCCGAGCCCGCCGAGTACGGCAGCCGGGACCGCACGGAACGGCGGCCGAGCCCACCCGGGCACGGCGACCGTGCCCACCCGGGGACGGCGGCCGAGCACACCCCCGGCACAGTGGCCGCCGCGGCCGCCGAACGGCCGCCGCGACCGAGCAGCGCCCCCGCCCGTCCCGTGGCGGGGGCGTTCGTGCTTCGCTCGTCAAGACATGCGTCTCAGCATGTGAAACCAGCCTTTGACATTAGCCGATCTTATGAAAGATAAAGGGCATGCTTTGGCCATCTATTAGCGTTCTGTAGTCGATTAGTCGATGGCCCCCCTTCTAGCCGAATGAGTTCCGCCGTGCCCGAGCCCGCCACCGCTCCCTCGTCCACCGATGCCGCGGAGCGATGGAACGCCTGGTGTGCCGGCCGCCGCACGGCGCTCACCGCCCCCACGGGCAACCTCGCCCTCGTGGAGACCCGCTGGCTCCCGGCGGGCGAACTCCCGGACGTGGACGCGGCCCGCGCCGGTCTGCCCGACACCGTGACCGTCACCACGGTGAGCCGCACCGACCTGGTCACCGGCGCACCCGAGCACGGGCTGCGCTTCTGGGACGCCGCCGCGCCCGCCGTCGAGGCCTTCGAGCGCGTGGACGTCTTCCCCTACGACCCCTCCTGGGTCCTCGAGGCCTCCTACACCCCGGTCCCGGGCGCCCGCCGCGTCGCCTTCGAGCACATCCGGGACAACGGCGGCACCCGCGACCTCGTCGTGCCCGGGGACATCTCGCTCACCGTCGACGGCCACGACTACACCCTCAGCGCCTTCGACGACGACGGCACCCTCCTCCTCGTCTTCGGTGACCCCACCAACGGCGACAGCACCTACGGCGCCGGCCGTTTCCTCTTCGTCGAGCGCACGGAGGACGACCACCGCGTGGTCCTCGACTTCAACCGGTCCTTCGTACCGCCCTGCGGGTTCTCCGATCAGTACAACTGTCCGATGCCGCCGCGGCAGAACCGCCTCCACCTGGCCGTCGAGGCCGGCGAGAAGCGCCCCGTCTTCCGCGACGGCTTCACCGCACAGCACTGATCGCTCCCTTCCCCGTCCCGCAGCACGCACGAAAGCACCGCACGCCATGAGCCTCCAGAAGTCGTCCCTGTACGCGATCACCACCGCGGCCGTCCTCTCCCTCACCCTCACCGCCTGCGGCGGCGGCTCCACCGGGGGCAGCGCCTCCGGCGGCACCTGGGACAAGGACGCCACCGTCAACATCGGCTCCCTCTACGAGCCGCAGAACCTCGACAACACCGCGGGCGGCGGCCAGGGCGTCACCGAGGCGCTCAACGGCAACGTCTACGAGGGCCTGTTCCGGCTCACCGACGACGGTGACGTGGACAAGCTCCTCGCCCAGGACTACCAGGTGAGCGCCGACGGCCTCACCTACACCTTCACCCTCCGCGACGGCGTGACGTTCCACAGCGGCAAGGAACTCACCAGCGCCGACGTCAAGTACAGCCTGGAGAAGGTCCTCGCCGACGACTCGCAGTCGGCCCGCAAGAGCAACCTCGAGGTCGTCAAGGACATCGCCACCCCCGACGCGAAGACCGTCGAGGTCACGCTGGAGCAGAAGTCGATCTCCTTCGTCTACAACCTCTCCTACGTCTGGATCATCAACTCCGAGGCGAAGGACCTGAAGACGAGCGAGGACGGCACCGGCCCCTACACCCTCGCCAAGTGGACCCGCGGCTCCGCGCTGAGCCTGAACCGCTTCGCCGGCTACTGGGGCGACGCCGCCGCCAACAAGCAGGTCGTCTTCCACTACTACAAGGACGCCACGGCGCTGAACAACGCGCTGCTGACCAACGCCGTCGACGTGGTCACCAGCGAGCAGTCGCCCGACGCCCTGGAACAGTTCAAGAGCAACCAGAACTACAAGGTCAACGACGGCGACTCCACCACCAAGCTGCTGCTCGCCTTCAACGACAAGGCCAAGCCCTTCACCGACGTCAAGGTGCGCCAGGCCGTCTCCGCCGCCATCGACGACAAGAAGCTCCTGGAATCGGTCTGGGGCGGCTACGGCAAGCTCATCGGCTCGATGGTGCCGCCCACCGACCCCTGGTACGAGGACCTCACCGACGTCAACGCCCACGACGTCGCCCGGGCCAAGAAGCTGCTCGCCGAGGCCGGTTACGCCAAGGGCTTCAGCTTCACCCTCGACACCCCCAACTACGACCCCCACCCCACCGCCGCGACGTTCATCAAGTCCGAACTCGCCAAGGTCGGCATCACCGTCAAGATCAACACGATCACGCCCGACGAGTGGTACACCAAGGTCTACAAGAACCACGACTTCACGGCCACGCTCCAGGAGCACGTCAACGACCGCGACCTCGTCTGGTACGGCAACCCCGACTTCTACTGGGGCTACGACAACGCCCAGGTCACCCAGTGGGTCGAGCAGGCCGAGGAGGCGTCCACCGCCGCCGAGCAGACCGAGCTCCTGAAGAAGGTCAACCGCAAGACCGCCGAGGACGCCGCCAGCGACTGGCTCTACCTCTACCCGCAGATCGTCGTCGCGAGCAGCAAGCTCTCCGGCTACCCGCTCAACGGCCTGAACTCCCAGTTCTACGCCTACGACATCAAGAAGACGGGCTGATGGGCCGCTACCTGCTGCGCCGGCTCGCCTTCCTGCTGGTGTCGCTGGCCCTGGCGAGCGTGGTGCTGTTCGTCCTCCTGCGCATGCTGCCCGGCGACCCGGCCAACGCCCTCACCGCGGTCGGCGCCAGTGACGAGCAGATCGCCGCCGCCCGCCACTCCATCGGCTCCGACCGCCCGCTGCCCGAGCAGTTCACCCACTGGCTCGGGCAGCTGGCGAGCGGCGACCTCGGCACGTCCTTCGTCAGCTCGCTGCCCGTCGGCCCCGAGGTCACCGCCCGGCTGAACGTCACCGTGCCGCTCACCCTGGCCGCCTTCGTGCTCGCGGTCCTGGTCGCCGTACCGGCCGGGTTCGTCGCCGCGCACAAACGGCGCACCTGGTACGGCGCCCTGCTCAGCGGCGTGTCCCAGCTGGGCATCGCCGTGCCCGTGTTCTGGCTCGGCATGATCCTCATCGCCGTGTTCGCGCTGAACGCCGGATGGCTGCCCTCCGGGGGATTCCCCCAGGACGGCTGGTCCGCGCCGGCCGACGCGGTCCGCTCGCTCGTCCTGCCGGTCGTCACCATCGCCCTCGTGATGAGCGCGTCCCTGATCCGCTACGTCCGCTCCGCCACCCTCGACGTGCTCGGCAGCGACCACCTGCGCACGGCCCGCGCCCTCGGCGAGGGCTTCGGCACGGCCATGTGGCGCCACGGCCTGCGCAACGCCTCCGTACCGGTCATCTCCATCCTCGGCATCGAACTCGCCTCCACCCTCCTCGGCGCCGTCGTCGTGGAGTCCGTGTACGCGCTGCCCGGCCTCGGCTCCCTGCTCGCCACCGGCATCGCCCAGCACGACTACCCGGTGATCCAGGGCGTCCTCTTCGTGTCCACCCTCGCGGTGCTGCTCATCGGCTTCCTCGCCGACCTCGTCCAGCGGATCGTCGACCCGCGGCTGCGCGGCCGCCTCTCGGGAGGTGCCAGGTGACGGCCCCCACGGACATCCTCGCCCGACCGGCCGAACGGCGGACGGGCTCCCGCACCCGCCGCGGCTCCGCCACGCTGACCGTGGGCTGCGTCCTCACCGGCCTGGTCGCGCTGCTCGCCCTCGTGTCGTTCCTCTGGCTGCCCTACGCCCCCGACGACACCACCGGCGGGCGGCTCGCCGGACCCGGCGACGGGCACCTGCTCGGCACCGACAAGCTGGGACGCGACCTGTTCACCCAGCTGATGACCGGTGCGCGCATCGCCTTCGGGGCGGGCCTCGGCTCCGTCGCCGTCGCCGCCCTCATCGGCGTCACGCTGGGCGTGCTCGCCGCGTTCGCCCAGGGCTGGCTGGACGACACGCTCTCGGCATTCCTCGACATCCTCATCGCGTTCCCGACCCTGCTGCTGGCGATGCTCGTCGTCGCCGCCCGGTCGGCCACCCTCGGATCGGCGGTCCTGGCCATCGGGCTGGCGCAGAGCGCGGTCGTGGCCCGCCTCGTCCGCATCCTGGCCAAGCGGGTCCTCACCCAGGACTACATCACCGCGGCCCGCACCTCCGGCACCTCCTGGCCGCGCACCGTCGCCGGCCACGTCCTGCCGAACATCTGGCCCACCCTCGTGGTCAACCTGGCCCTCCAGTTCGGCCTCGCCGTCCTCGCCGAGGCCGGACTGTCCTACCTCGGCCTCGGCGCGCCGCCGCCCAACGCCTCCTGGGGACGCCTGCTCCAGGAGGCCCAGGCCACCTTCACCATCGCGCCGGCCGGCGCCCTCGCCCCCGGCGTCCTGCTCGTGCTCCTCGTCGTGGGCGTCAACCTGATCGCCGACGGCCTGCGCGACACCCTCGACCCGGCGAGCCGCGGGAGGCGGACATGACCCTCCTCGACGTGGACGGGCTGTCGGTGCGCACCGCCGGCGGACGGCCCCTCGTCACCGACCTGTCCTTCACCCTCGCGGGCGGCGAACGCCTCGGGCTGATCGGCGAGTCGGGTTCCGGCAAGTCCCTCACCACGCTCGCGGTGCTCGGACTGCTGCCGGAGGGCATGACGGCCACCGGCAGCGTCGTCCTCGCCGGCACCCAGATCGTCGGCGCCCCGGACAGACGCCTGACCGCCGTCCGGGGCCGCGACGCCGCGGTCGTCTTCCAGGAACCGCTGACCGCCCTCGACCCCCTGATGCGCGTGGGCCGGCAGATCGCCGGACCCCTGGCCCGGCGTACGGGCCTGAAGGGGAAGAAACTGCGGGCCGCCGTGTTCGACGCGCTCGAACGGGTCCGGCTGCCCGAACCCGAGCGCATCGCCCGTGCCTTCCCGCACGAGATCTCCGGCGGCCAGCGCCAGCGCGTCGCCCTCGCCGCCGCCCTGGCCTGCGAGCCCGCGCTGCTCATCGCCGACGAACCGACCACCGCCCTCGACGTGTCCGTGCAGGCGGAGATGCTCGACCTGCTCGACACCCTCGTGCGGGAACGCGACATGGCGGTGCTGTTCGTCAGCCACGACCTCGCCGTCGTCGCGAAGGTGACCGACCGGGTGCTCGTGATGAAGGACGGCCGGGCCGTCGAGGAGGGCGCGGTGCGGGACGTCGTGGGCGACCCCCGCGAGGAGTACACCAGGAACCTGGTCGCCAGCGCCCGCACGCTGGAGTCCGCACTGCACCTGAGGAGCGCGAAGTGACCCCCGTGCTGGAACTCGCCGACGTGGCGGTGCGCTACCGGGGTGCCCGCGCCGACGTGGTCCGGGACGTGTCCCTCGCGGTGCGGCCCGGCGAGAGCCTCGCCCTGGTCGGTGAGTCCGGCGCCGGCAAGACCACGCTGCTGCGTCTCCTGCTCGGCCTCGCCCGCCCCACCGCCGGCACGGTCCGCTTCGACGGCGCGCCCCTGGCCCTGCGCGACCGGCAGCAGATGCGGCGCTTCCGGCGCAGCGTCCAGTGCGTCTTCCAGGACCCCTACTCCTCGCTCGACCCGCGCCGCCGGGTGGGCTCGATCGTTGCCGAGCCGCTGCGCTCGCTGGGCCTGGACTCCCGCGCGAGCGCCGCGCCGAAGGTGGCCGCGGCGCTCGAAGGGGTCGGGCTGCCCGCCGACGCCGCCGAACGCTATCCGCACGAGTTCTCCGGCGGCCAGCGCCAGCGCATCGCCATCGCCCGCGCCACGGTGTGCGACCCGCGCGTCCTGCTCGCCGACGAGCCCGTCAGCGCGCTGGACGTCACCACCCGCGTGAAGGTGGTCGACCTGCTGGCCGAGCTGAAGCGGGAGCGGGGCCTGACCCTGGTGATGGTCTCCCACGACCTGTCCGTCGTGGCCTCCCTGTGCGAGCGCACCGCCGTGCTGGAGCGCGGCCTGATCGTCGAACAGGGCGACACCTCCCAGGTGCTGGGCGACCCGGCCCACCCGTACACCCGCCGCCTGATCGACAGCGTCCCCCGCCTCCCCGCCTGACGCGCCGCCGGGCCGCGTGCCTCGACGGAGTTCTTCCGGAGCGCGTGTCCTTCCCTCCGGACCGGCGTTGTATTAGGTTAGCCTCGCCTAAGTTTTGTTCGGGGGGTTGGATGCACGGCACACCGTGCTCCCCGCAAAGATCCACCGCGCCACCGTGACAGAGCCGGTGCCCGGAGCGCCGGACGAGTACTCCGGGTTCTTCACTTCCACTCGTCAGGAGAGGAACCGACATGGCCAACCCGTTCGACGACGACGACGGCGTCTTCCTCGTACTGGTCAACGACGAGGGCCAGTACTCCCTCTGGCCGGAGTTCCTGCCCGTCCCGGCCGGCTGGGCCGGAGTCCACGGCCCCGACAGCCGGGCTGCCTGCCTGGAGCACGTCGAGCGGAACTGGACGGACATGCGCCCGCGCAGCCTGGTCGAGGCGATGCGCGGAGCCGGGGACTGACGGCGGCCCGCCCGGTCGTGGAGGTCCCCTCCACCGCCTGCGGGCCGCCCTTCGCACCCAGTACTCCGGCCCGCCCGGCCAGCGGAACGACATCGAGAGCGACTCCAGTACTTCCAGCACTTCCCCGACGACGTGTGAGTGAGGGAGCGGAGGAACCGGTGACGCAACACCCCCCGACCGCGGACGACTTGCTCCGTGCGGTCATCGACACGTTCGACCCCGCGCGGCGACCGGGCGAGGACGACAGCCTCCTCTCGGCCTCCCGCAGCCAGGCCACCCCCACCCCCACCCCCGCACCAGGCCCCGGGCCGCAGGCCACCCCCACCCCCGCACCAGGCCCCCGGCCGCAGGCGACCCCCACCCCCACACCGGGCCCCTGGCCGCAGGCCACCCCCACCCCCACACCGGGCCCAGGGCCGCAGGCCGGACCCGCCCCCGCACCGGCGCCCGCCCCCGACGCGCCGTTCCCGCTGGCCGTGACGCAACATGCGTACTGGAGCGGGCGCGGCGAGGGCACCCCCCTCGGGTCCGTCGCGGCCCACCTCTACGTCGAGTTCGACGGCACCGCCCTGGACCCCGGCCGCCTCGACGCGGCCGTAGGAGCCCTCGCGGCCCGCCACGGCATGCTCCGCGCCCGGTTCACCGACGACGGCCGCCAGGAGATCCTGCCCGCGCTCACCCGCCCCGCCACGACCGTGCACGACCTGCGCGGCCTCGACGAGAAGGCGGTCACGACCCGCCTGGAGGAGCTGCGGCAGGCGTCCTCGCACGCCCGGCTGGACGTCGAGGGCGGCGAGGTCTTCGCCGTGCGGCTCTCGCTGCTGCCGGAGGGACGCGCACGGCTCCACGTCGACGTCGACAGGCTCGCCGCGGACGCGCTCAGCCACCGGATCCTCCTCGCCGACCTCGCCGCGCTGTACGAGGACCCCGGCGCGGCCCTGCCGCCCATCGGCACCAGCTACCCGGCCTACCTCGCCGAGCGCGCGGACGTACGGCGGCTCAGCCGCGAGCAGGCGCGCGCCTGGTGGCGACGGCGGGTGCCCGAGCTGCCCAGCGCCCCCGGCCTGCCCCTGGCCGCCGGGGCGGAGCGGGCCGGCCCGACCCGGGTGACACGGCGTCACCACCGGCTGTCACCGGGGGAGAAGCGCCGGCTGACCGCCCGCGCCCACCGGCACGGGCTGACGCCCGCCATGGCGCTGGCGACCGCCTTCTCGGAGGTGCTCGCCGCCTGGAGCGGTGAGCCCCGCTTCCTGCTCCACGTGCCGATGTCCGACCGGCGCGGCTCGCACCCGGACGTCGGCCTGCTCGTCGGCGACTTCACCAGCTCGGTGCTGCTGGACGTCGACCTCGGCGTTCCCGAGCCCTTCGCCGAGCACGCCCGGCGCCTCCAGGACCGGATGCACACCGACGCCGCGCACGCCGACTACTCCGGTGTGGAGGTCCTGCGCGACCTCTCCCGCGAGCGCGGCGAACAGGTCCTCGCCCCTGTCGTGTTCACCAGCGCGCTCAACCTCGGCGAACGGTTCGCCGCCCGGGTGCGGCGGACCTTCGGCGAACCGGTGTGGATCATCTCCCAGAGCCCGCAGGTCCTGCTGGACGCCCAGGTCGCCGAGGCCGACGGGGGGCTGCTGGTCGACTGGGACGTCCGTGAGGAGGCGTTCCCCGCCGGGCTGGTCGACGCGATGTTCGCCGCCTTCCACGGGCTCGTCACCCGCCTCGGCGCCGAGGACGAGGTCTGGGACCGGCCGGTGCCCGCCCTGCTCCCCGCCGGCCGGCGCGCGGTGCGCTCCGCCGTCGACGCCACCGCCTGTTCCACGACGGCTTCTTCACCCGGGCGGCCGCCCGGCCGGAGGCGCCGGCGCTGCTGTGGGGGACGGACGGAGTGCTGACCCGTGGCGGGCCGGCCGGCCGCGCGCCGGGCCGGGTGCCGCCGCCCTCGTGGCCCGCGGCACCCGGCCCGGGGACACCGTCGCCGTGAGCCTCCCCGCGGGGCGGACCGTACACCCCGCGGCCCTCCGGCTCGGCCGGGCCGCGTCGATCGCCGGTCTCCGATCGCCGGCGGTCGCCGGCCGAACGCGGCGGACCGGGCTCCGGGGTGTCCGGCGCCCACGGGGGAGGAGCACGGGCGCTCCGCTCCGGCTCAGGGCCGGTCGGTGAGGTAACCCCCCATCGTGCGGAAGTACTCGCCCGCCGCGTACTCCGTGCCGTCGTCCGTGCGCAGCCGGCGGATCACCAGCCCCCGGGACCGGCCGGTGTGCGCCTCGGGACCGGCCACGATGACCACGCCGTCGCCCTCCCGGATGAAGATCCGCCCCGGGGTGCCGCCGTAGCGGCCCTCCGAGACCGCGGCCGAGACGATCCGCAGCCGCTCTCCCCGGTGGTGGGTGAACGCGTTCGGGTACGGGTCCGACTGGGCGCGCACCAGCCGTTCCAGCCGCTCGGCCGGCCACCGCCAGTCGATGCGGCTGTCGTCGAGCGCCCGCTTGTGGAAGAAGCTCGCCCGGCCGCGGTCCTGCGGCACCCACTGCCTCGCGTCCCGGCCCGAGGCGATGAGGTCGAGCGATTCGCGGACGATCGGCGCGATCAGGTCGACCGTGCGGTGGAACAGGTCGGTCGCCGTGTCGGTGGGCCCGACCGGCACCGCGCGCTGCACCAGGATGTCCCCGGCGTCCAGTTCGGCGTTCATCCGGTGCGCGGTCACGCCGACCCGCTCCTCGCCGTTGATCAGCGCCCAGATGAGGGGGGAGAAGCCGGCGTACGCCGGCAGCAGCGAGTCGTGGATGTTGAGCGTGCCGTGCGGCGGAAGGTCGAACAGCTCGGGCGGCAGCCAGGTGCGCCAGTTGTTGGCGACGATGATGTCGGGGCGGGCCGCACGGACGGCGTCGAGCAGTTCGGGGTCGTCGGGGCGGTTGCGGAGCAGGACCGGGATGTCGTTCTTCTCGGCGAGTTCGGCGACGTTGTCGCCCCAGATCCTCTCGTAGGCGTGGTCGCTCTTGGGGTGCGTGAGCACGAGGACGACCTCGTGCCGGGAGTCGAGCAGGGCCTGGAGCGTGCGGTGCCCCCAGGTCTGGTAGCCGAGCATGACGACGCGCAAGGCGGTTCTCCCCTCGGACGGCTCCATTGCAAGGTAAGGCTTACCTTATCTAACATGTGGCTGCCTGAGGGAGGCGATGCCACGGTGAAACCACCGCATCTGGGATCGGACACCACCCACGACATCCTCGGAATCGGCTTCGGCCCGTCGAATCTCGCCCTGGCCATAGCGATCGAGGAACACAACGCCGGACTCCCGCCCGAGCGGCGGCTCGACGCCCACTTCCTCGAACGCCAGCCGCGTTTCGGCTGGCACCGGGGCATGCTCATCGACGACGCCACCATGCAGGTGTCCTTCCTCAAGGACCTGGTGACGTTACGGAACCCGGCCAGTGACTTCAGTTTCCTGTGCTTCCTGCGCGACCGCGGCCGGCTCGTCGACTTCCTGAACCAGAAGACGCTCTTCCCGCTGCGCGTGGAGTTCCACGAGTACTTCGAGTGGGCCGCCGAGCGGATGCGCCACCTGGTGTCTTACAGCCACCACGTCGTCTCCATCGACCCGGTCCGGGACGAGTCCGGCGTCGTGAGCTGCTTCGACGTCGTCTGCCGGGACCCCGGGCGGCCCGGCCGGACCCTGACCCGCCGGGCCCGCGACATCAGCGTGGCCGTCGGCCTCGAACCCCATGTGCCGCCGGGCGTCGAACTGACCGAACGGGTCTGGCACAACAGCGAGCTGCTGCCCCGGGTCGCCGAACTGACCGCGCAGGGGCGTCCGGTGCGCCGCGCCGTCGTCCTCGGCGCCGGACAGAGCGCCGCCGAGACCGTCGACTACCTCCACCGGGCCTTCCCCGCCGCCGAGATCTGCGCGGTCTTCGCCAAGTACGGTTACACCCCGGCCGACGACAGCCCGTTCGCCAACCGCATCTTCGACCCGGACGCGGTGGACGTGTACTTCAGCGCACCCTCCGAGGTGAAGCAGTCCCTGTTCGACTACCACCGCTCCACCAACTACTCGGTCGTCGACATGGACCTGATCGAGTCCCTGTACGCCACCTCCTACCGGGAGAAGGTCACCGGCCGGGAGCGGCTGCGCTTCCTCAACGTCTCCCGCATCCGCGACGTACGGCCCAGGGCCGACGCCTCCCTCGACATCGCCGTGGAGTTCCTGCCCACCGGCGAGGAGCAGGTGCTGGAGGCCGATCTGCTGGTGCACGCGACGGGATACCGCCCACGGGACCTGACCGCCCTGCTAGGCGAGGCCGCCAAGGTCTGTCTGCGCGACGACGGGGACGCCCTCCGGGTCACCCGCGACCACCGGGTGGAGACCGCGCCCGACGTCACCGCGGGTATCTACGTCCAGGGCGGCACCGAGCACACCCACGGACTGACCTCCACCCTGCTGTCCACCACCGCGGTCCGGGCCGCGGAGATCCACGGCTCCCTGCTGGACCGGCGCGTCGCGTCCGCGTGACCCGGCGACCCGCGCCGGCCGTCCACGTCCCCCGACCCCGACCCCGACCGGGAGGTGCCGTGCCCCTCACCACCACCGGCGAACTGGTCACCCGGGCCCGCGCGGCCCGTACCGCCGTCGCCGCCTTCAACATCGTCACGCTGGAGCACCTCGAAGCCGTCGTCACCGGAGCCGAGTCCGTCCGCGCCCCGGTCGTCCTCCAGGTCAGCGAGAACGCGGTGAGGTTCCGCGGCGGACGCGTGCTCCCGCTCGCCCGCGCCGCCGCCACCGCCGCCGGACAGGCCGCCGTACCCGTCGCGCTGCACCTCGACCACGTCCGGGGTGACGCCCTGCTCCGGCAGGCCGCGGACGCCGGGTTCAGCTCCGTCATGTACGACGCCTCCCACCTGCCGTACGAGGAGAACCTCGCCGCGACCCGGGCGGCCGTCGACCGGGCGCACGCCCAGGGACTGTGGATCGAGGCCGAGTTGGGCGAGATCGGCGGCAAGGACGGGACACCCCCGCGCGACGCCCACGCGCCCGGCGCCCGCACCGACCCCGCCGAGGCCCGCGCGTTCGTCGAACACTCCGGGGTGGACGCCCTGGCCGTCGCCGTCGGCAGCGTCCACGCGATGACCACGCGCACCGCGTCCCTCGACCACGACCTGCTCGGACGGCTCGGCACGGCCCTGGACGTGCCCCTCGTCCTGCACGGCTCCTCCGGCGTGCCCGACGAGGAGCTGCGGGCCGCCGTCGCGGGCGGCATCGCCAAGGTCAACGTCGGCACCGCCCTCAACCAGGCCCTGACCGGCGCGATCAGGCAGTACCTCGACGCGCACCCGGACGCGGTCGACGCGCGCGCCTACCTGGACGCCGGGCGCGGGGCGATGGCCCGGACGGTGGAACGGATCCTCACCGGCGTGGGGCTCACCCCCGCTTGACGGCCTTCAGCACCACGAACTTGCGGTCACCGGCGACCAGCCTGCTGTTGCCGAACAGCCGCCGCAGCTTCACGTGGTACCCGAGGTGCCGGTTGCCCACCACCCACAGCTCACCGCCCGGCCGCAGGGCGCGCCGCGCCCCGGTGAACATCCGCCACGCCGTGGCGTCCGTCGTCGCCTGGTGGGAGTGGAACGGCGGGTTGTTCAGGACGAGGTCGACGCTGCCGTCCGGTACGCCCGCCAGCCCGTCGCCGACCCGGAACTCCGCGTGCCCCGGCACCCCGTTCGCCTTGTACGTCGCCTCCGCCGAGGCCACCGCCTGGAACGACTCGTCGGTGAACAGCACCTCCGCCCGGGGGTCGGCCAGCGCGACCGCCGTCCCGACGATCCCGTTGCCGCAGCCGAGGTCGACGACGCGGCGCGCGCCCCGGGTGTCCGGCAGGTGCCCCAGGAAGAACCGGGTACCGATGTCGAGCCGGTCGGCGCAGAACACGCCCGCGTGGTTGACGACCGGACGGCCCGACAGCGGCCCGATCCCTTCGGGGAGGTCGTAGCCGTACGGCCACGGACTGGCGGGGCGCTCCAGCGACGGGTCCGGAGCCGTCAGGACGAGCCGCGCCTTCTGCTCGGCGAGGGAGGTCCGGGTCGGGCCGAGGATCCGCTCGAACAGCCGGAGCGTCGACGTGTGGATCTCCTTCACCATGCCGGTCCCGACGACGACCGTGCCCGCGTGCACCGACGGCGCCAGCCGCAGCAGCTGGTCCTCCAGGAGCGCGAGGCTCTTCGGCACGCGCACCAGCAGCACGTCGATCCGCGCGGGCGGCGGGTCCTGGGTGGTCAGCAGCCGCACGGAGCCGGGCTCGGCGCCGTTGCGGGCGAGGTTCGCCCGGGTCGCCTCCTGCCCCAGCCAGGAGTCGGTGATCTGCGTCGGCCGGTACGCGGCGAGCGCCGTGGCCAGCGCGCCCCAGCGGTCGCCGAGCACCACGACCGTCCCGGTCAGCGGGGTTTGCTCCGCGGCGAGGTGGCGCAGCAGGTACGCGTCGGAGGCGTCCCAGGCGCGCAGGCCGTCGCGCGGGTCCTCGGGGTGGCGGGCCAGCGAGAGCTCGCCCCACGGCGTCGTCATACGGTCGTCCATCGTGCGTCAAGGCTAGCCGAGCCGCAGCTCAGGCCCGCCGGGGGAGGATGGGGGCATGGACGGTGAGCTGTTCCCCCGCGAGCGCGCGCTGGTCGCGCCGGGCGCGGTGCACGCTCCGGGCTGGCTGGACGAGCCCGGTCAGCGGCGGCTGCTGGACGCCTGCCGCGACTGGGCCCGCCCGCCGGCCGGCCTGCGCACGGTCCGCACCCCCGGCGGCGGCACCATGACCGCCCGCCAGGTCTGCCTCGGCTGGCACTGGTACCCGTACGCCTACGCCCGCACGGCCGTCGACGGCGACGGCACCCCCGTCAAACCGTTCCCGGCGTGGCTCCGCGAGCTGGGCCGGCGCGCGGTGGCCGACACCCTGGGCCCCGGACCGGCGGAGGCGGCGGCGTACGACATCGCGCTGATCAACTTCTACGACGGCGACGCCCGCATGGGCATGCACCGGGACGCCGACGAGCGGTCCGACGCGCCCGTGGTCTCGCTCAGCCTCGGCGACACCTGCGTCTTCCGCTTCGGCAACACCGAGACCCGTACCCGCCCCTGGAGCGACGTCGAGCTGCGCAGCGGCGACCTGTTCGTGTTCGGCGGGCCGTCGCGGCTCGCCTACCACGGGGTGCCCCGGGTGCTGCCGGGAACGGCGCCGGCCGGGCTGGGACTGAGCGGGCGGCTGAACGTCACGCTGCGCGTCAGCGGCTTCCCGGCGGCCACCTGACCAGCGGATCATGGGAGACTCGCCCTCATGAGCGGCAAGGCGGACCCCCGGACGGCGGGGGAAGGGACCACCTCCAGGGCGCGGCTGGACCGGGGGCGCGGTGCGCTCGGCCCCGCGTTGGAGCTCGTGCACACCGGACGGGCCCCCACCCGTGCGGTGCTCACCGCCGAACTCGGCGTCACCCGCGCCACCGCCGGCGCGGTCGCCGCCGAACTGGAGGCGCTAGGCCTGATCCGGGTCGACGCGCGGCCCGGCGCCGCCGCCGGCTCCCAGGGCCGCCCCTCCCACCGGCTCGAACTCGCCGAGGACGGTCCCGTCGCCCTCGCCGCCCAGGTGCACGCCGACGGGTTCCGGGCCGCGCTGGTCGGCCTCGGTGGGCGGATCGTCGCGACGACACCCGGCTGCGAGACCGTCGACGCCGACCCGGCCAAGGTGCTCGCCACCGTCGTGGAGGCCGGCGCGGAACTGCTGCGGTCCGCCGGCCGCCGCTGCGTGGGCGCCGGACTCGCCGTGCCGTCCGCGGTCGCCGCACCCGAGGGCCTGGCCCTCAACCCCCTGCACCTGGCCTGGCCGGTCGGGGCGCCGGTCCGGGAGATCTTCGCCGAGCGGGTCCGCGCGGCCGGCATCACCGGCCCGGCCTTCGCCGCGAACGACGTCAACCTCTCCGCCCTCGCCGAGCACCGGCACGGCGCCGGGCGCGGCGCCCGCGACCTGCTGTGCGTGGCGACCGGCCACCGCGGGGTCGGCGGCGCGCTGGTGCTCGACGGACGGCTGCACACGGGCAGTTCCGGCCTCGCCCTGGAGGTCGGCCACCTCACCGTCAACCCCGAGGGCCGGCCCTGCCACTGCGGCAGCCGCGGCTGCCTCGACGTCGAGGCCGACCCGCTGGCCCTCCTCACCACCGCCGGCCGCCGGCCCGGCCCGGAGGGCTCCCTGCTCCAGCAGGCCAACCAACTCGTCCGCGAGGAGTACGCCGACCCGGTCGTCCGCATGGCCGCCGAGGCCCTCATCGACCGGCTCGGGCTGGGCCTGGCCGGCCTGGTGAACATCCTCAACCCCGACCGGATCATCCTCGGCGGGCTGCACCGCACCCTCCTGGACACCGATCCCGAGCGCCTCCGCGCGGTCGTCGCCGACCGCAGCCTGTGGGGCCGCAGCGGAGGCGTCCCCATCCTGGCCTGCTCCCTCGACCACAACAGCCTGGTCGGCGCCGCGGAGCTGGCCTGGCAGCCGGTGCTGGACGACCCGCTGGAGGCGTTGAGCCGGATCTGACCGCCCCGTCCTCCGCCGGGCGTCCGGGGGCGGGCACAGGGCGGCGAGCACAGGGCGGGGGCCCACGGCGGGGGCCCACGGCGGGGGCACAGGGCGGGCGTACACGGCGGGGGCCGGTCGCGATCGCCTCAGCCGGCCGCCCGCGCGGCCGCTCCGGCGTCGCCCCACGACCGCGCACCTCGCGGCGCGGCCGCCGTCCGCGGAGGCTCCGGCGGGACGCCCCCGAGCGCGGTGCGGACGGCGTTCACCACTGCTGGCCCCCGGGCAGCACGGGCCGCCCCGGCGCCGACACGTGCAGCACCTGGAACAGGTCGCCGCCGCCCCGCACCGCGCCGGGGTCCGGGTGCTCCCACAGCGAGAAGTGCACGGTCTCCCAGCGGCTCGTGTCGACGGCCGCCGCCGCGAGCACCGCCCCGTCCTCCCGCGCGAGCCGGCCGGCCTCGTCCGCGGCCTCCCGCGCCACCTGCGCGTACTCCACCCCGTCCGGCACGGGCCGGCGGTGCCGCACGGCGAACCGGGCGGGTGCGCCGGCGGCGACGCCCTCCTCGTACGCCAGGCCCGTCCACTGCCGGACCACCGGACGCCCGAAGTCGTCGCTCAGCCCCTGGAAGGGGCCGCCCCACAGGAAGGCGTTCATGCCCTCCACCGTGTTCCACAAGTAGAACGGCGCGTACTGGTCGACCGGCGAGCCGTGCACCCCGCGCTCGCGCAGGAGATACGCCTTGAGGCCGAGCCCGGCCCAGCCGTCGAGCCGGTGCCCGACGCGCGACACACGGGCGCGGATCAGGTCGGTGTCGTAGTCGGCGGGCAGCGTCACCGCGTACTGCATGGCGTGCATCGGGATCGGACTCCTCGGGAGGCGGGTCGGGAGGCGGGGGCGGTCGCGCGGACGGAGGCACCCGGCGGGGGACCGGGGCGCCGGACGGTGGTGCTCGGGGGCTGGGCGACGGTGCTCGGGGGCTGGGCAGGTGGCGCCGTGCGGGGGGCCCGGTTCGGGGCGACGGGCGCGTGTGCCTGGCGGGGGTGATGCGGGGTGCCGGGCTGGAGGTGCGCGGCAGGGGTGGTTCAGGGTCCCGGGCGGCAGGTGGATCCTGCCGGGTGGTCCGGGGACGCCGGAGGGGGCGGTTCCTAGCGGGCGGTACGGGAGACCGGCGGGGAGGACAGCAGGGACAGCAGCCCCCGGACGCCCGCGTCGAAGGCGGCGGGTGAGCCCGAGGCACGAGCGAGCACATAGCCGCCCTGCACGGTCGCCACCACGGCCGCGGCGATCTCCTCGCCGTCCAGCCCGGGCCCGAAGTCGCCCCGCGCCTTGCCCTCCTCGACGATCCCGGCGAGCCGCCCGCGCAGCCAGCCGATCGTCTCGTCGACCGGTGCGCGCAACTCCTCGTCGGCGACGACGTCCGGGTCCATGGTCAGCCGGCCCAGGGGACAGCCGCGCAGCACGTCACGCTCCCGCAGCAGATACGCCTCGATCCGCTCGTACGGCGTGCCCGGCCCGCCGAGCACGCCTTCGGCCGACGCCCGCATCTCCTCGGCCGTCCTGCGGATCGCCGCCGCGGCGAGATCGGGTTTGCCCCGGAAGTGGTGGTACATGCTGCCCTGCCCGGCACCGGCCCGCTCCAGGATCGCCTTGGGGCTGGTGCCCACGTAGCCGCGCTCCCAGAGCAGCTCCCGGGTGGACTCGATCAGTCGCTCCGACGTACTCATGCGTCGCACTGTACATACCAGTAGGTACAGAAGTCGACGCCTGCCGGCCGTCCTTGACGAGGGCAGGCGCCACCGGGGCGCCACCGGGGCACAACCGGAACGCAACCACCGTGCTCCGGGGCGCCCCCGGCTCAGCCGACGACGGCCGACCGGGCGGGAGCGTGCACCGGGCCGAGGTCGTCGACCGCGACGACCTCCGGGAACCGGCGCGCACCCTGCTCGACGGCCGCCCGGCGCGGTGGACGCGCCGCGCGGTCCCGTGGCGCGCCGAGGGCCGGCAGCGTGAACCACACGACCTTGCCGGACTCGCCGTCCGGCCGCGCTCCCCAGCTCTCGCTGACCGCGGCCACCATCGCGAGCCCGCGCCCGCACGTGGCGAGGACGTCGGGGGCCGTGACGTGGTCCACCACGGGAAGCCGCGGATCGTGGTCGCGCACGGAGACGGTGAGCCGGCCGAGCAGCAGCTCCATCTCCACGGTGCACGTCTTGTCGGGCTGGGCGTGCCGGTGGACGTTGGTCAACAGCTCCGTCACACCGAGCGCGGCCCGGTCTATGAGGGGATCCAGATGCCAGTAGCGCAACTGCGCCGATACGATTCTGCGGACCTGGCCGATCCGCGACGGCAGGGCTTGAAGCTCCACCGTGCAGTGCCTGCTTGGGTTGCTGATCACGGCTGCGACTCCCCGACGTGAGGTCCGGAAGAACACGGAGTTCGGATCGATCGGAGCAGTGCGTCTGCGCGAGGGCGGCCGCCTGCTGTCGTGGCCGGCGGGCTGGTTCGCAGCGTTGTCGCCGGTAAACCCAGAGTGACGTGAGACCAGCGTGACGCACGGTGTCGCGGATCGCAACTCGCCGTCAGGAAATCGTCACCCTGCGCGATCGGCCCGGCTGTCGCGGCCCGCCGCCCGGCGTACGGCCTCGATGAACCGCCGCGCCGCGGGCGGGCCCGGCTCGCCCGGTGCCGGGTCGTGGTCGCCGAGGGTCAGCAGGTACCGCTGGCCGTTCAGGTCGGCCAGCGCCCGGTCGTCCGGCGCGAACCACGGCCGCGAGGCGCGTACCGCCTGCACCGGAGCGCTGTCGATCTCGCTGCCGTAACTGGTGAGCAGCTCCAGCCGGCCGTCGCTGATCCGGACCTGTCCGGCCCGGGTGAGCGACCGCAGCCGCTTCCCGATCCGCACGCCCGTCGCGGTGAACTCCGGCTCCGCCATGCCCGCCCCCTTGCCCGTGGGTGTCCCGGCCCGCGTCCCGCGCCTCCTCCGGCGTGCTGCCACGCGGGCCGGCACCAGCTCGTGTCGTGATCCAGTGTGCGCCCCCGTACGGGACCTTCGTCCCGCCGGGTGCAGTCTGCCCGCGCGGGGCGTCGAGCACCAGTGCGTGCGACACACGCTCCGGGGGCGGCCGGAGCACTCGCGCGAATGCGCCCCCACCGGGCGCGGCCGCTCGGCCCCCGTTCGGCGCGCCCGCTCGCCCCCAGGGCCGTCTTTCAGCCGCTCAAAGCAGCGTTTATGCAGGTGGGAAGCGGTGTGAAAGGTGCCTATGATCTAACCGCCGGCCGCCCGAGGGGCCGTCGGCGCGCAGCACGAAGGAGCACCACCGTGACCGTCCCCGCGCAGAGCCCGACCGGCGCCACCCTCGACGTCGACCGCAGCGATCCCGCCTACCGCACCTGGCTGAAAGAAGCCGTCCGCAAGGTCCAGGCCGATGCCAACCGCTCGGCCGACACGCATCTGCTGCGCTTCCCGCTGCCCGAGGACTGGGGCATCGACCTGTACCTCAAGGACGAGTCGACCCACCCCACCGGCAGCCTCAAGCACCGCCTCGCCCGCTCCCTCTTCCTCTACGGCCTGTGCAATGGCTGGATCCGGCCGGACCGCCCGGTGATCGAGGCGTCCAGCGGCTCGACGGCCGTCTCCGAGGCGTACTTCGCCCAGCTGATCGGCGTGCCCTTCATCGCCGTCATGCCGCGCACGACGAGCGCCGAGAAGATCCGCCTGATCGAGTTCCACGGCGGCCGGTGCCACTTCGTGGACGACTCACGGAAGATGTACGAGGAGTCCGTCCGCCTCGCGGGGGAGACCGGCGGTCACTACATGGACCAGTTCACCTACGCCGAACGGGCCACGGACTGGCGCGGCAACAACAACATCGCCGAATCCATCTTCCGGCAACTGGCGTTGGAGCGGTTCCCCGAGCCCGCGTGGATCGTCGCCACGGCCGGCACCGGCGGCACCTCCGCGACCATCGCGCGCTACGTCCACTACATGCAGTGGGACACCCGCGTGTGCGTCGCCGACCCCGAGAACTCCTGTTTCTTCGACGGCTGGACCACCGGCGATCCGGACGTCACCTGCGACCGCGGCTCCCGCATCGAGGGCATCGGCCGGCCCCGTATGGAACCGAGCTTCGTCCCCGGCGCCGTCGACCGGATGATGAAGGTGCCGGACGCCGCCGCCGTCGCCGCGGTCCGCGCCCTGGAGCGGGTCATCGGCCGCAAGGCGGGCGGCTCGACCGGCACCGGCCTGTGGAGCGCGTTGAAGATCGTCGCCGAGATGGCGGCCGAGGGGCGGCAGGGCAGTGTGGTGACCCTGCTGTGCGATCCCGGCGACCGTTACCTCGACAAGTACTACTCCGACGCCTGGCTCGCCGGACAGGGCCTGGACATCACCTCGTACAGCGCGGCGATCGACACGCTGCTGGCCACGGGCGTCTGGCCGGACTGAGGAAGTCCCGGTCGGGGCTCGGTCCGCGGACAGGCGCCGGCCGAAACCCCGTCAGGTGTCCGTGTCCCGGTCGGGCTCGCCCGCGACCACCAGCCGCCGCAGGTGCTCCGAGACCTCCGCGCGGGCCTCGTCCGGCAGACCGGAGTCCGTCACCAGCGTGTCGACCTGCTCCAGCTCCGCGAAGGAGCTGAGCCCCACCACCCCCCACTTGGTGTGGTCGGCGACCACCACGACCCGGCGCGCCGACTGCACCAGACGCCGATTGGTCTCGGCCTCCGCCAGGTTCGGCGTCGACAGGCCGGCCTCGGCGGATATCCCGTGCACCCCGAGGAACAGCACGTCGAAGTGGAGCGCCGCGATGGCCCGGTCGGCCACCGGCCCCACCAGGGAGTCCGACGGGGTGCGCACGCCGCCGGTCAGCACCACCGTGGCCGCGCCCTGCCGGGGACCGGCCGCGCGCTGCGCGACGTGGAAGACGTCGGCCACCCGCACCGAGTTGGTCACCACCGTCAGATCCGGCACGTCCACCAGCCGGTGCGCGAGCGCGTACGTGGTCGTGCCGCCCGACAGCGCGATGGCGCTGCCCGGCACGACCAGCTCCGCCGCGGCGCGCGCGATGTCCTCCTTGGCGGTCAGCTCCAGGCCCGACTTCGCCTCGAAACCCGGCTCGTGCGTGCTCGCCTCCACCACCGGCACCGCGCCGCCGTGCACCTTCTCGAGCATGCCCTGCCGGGCCAGCGCGTCGAGGTCGCGGCGCACGGTCATGTCCGACACGCCGAGCTTGCGCGTCAGCTCGTTGACGCGGACGCCGCCACGGCGCCGGACCTCGTCCAGGATCAGGGCGCGGCGCTGCTCCGCGAGGAGGTTCTGATTCTCACTCACGTCCGCTCCGGTCCTCTCGCCTCAAGCCGATCCGCTCAGTCCGACACGCCCCGCGTACCTGCGACGACGACGCCGTCGCGCCGGTCGCGGGGGAAGCGGGCGTCCCATCCTCGCACGGGCCGGTACGGGCCGCGCCACCACCCACCCGGCGCGGACATGCCATCGCCGTCCGTACGTCGGTCCCGTTCCTCACACGGATCGGGGGAGATTCGGTGACGACAGGTGTGCGCGGCCCCCCGAGCGGAGAACCTGATGCCCGCACGCACACAGAGACCGACGCAGCGTCACGGGGGAAGTGCGAGACAGTGGAACGTGTCCACGAACGGGACGGCATCCGCCGGCCGACCGGAACAGCCCTGGAACTCCTGGTGCACGGCGTGGGCGGGGCCACGCCCGACAAGATGCTCAACGACCCGCGCACGGTGCGGATCACCGGCGACGACACGGCCGCCGTGTTCCGCCGCGCCGACGACGTGGACGCCGACCGGGCCGGCGGCGCGACCGGGGACTCCCGGCAGCGGCCGGTCCCCGAGGCCTACGTCTGGTGCAACCTGACCTCCGGCAACGGCACCCGCGCCCTGTGGCTCCTGCTGCTGCCGTTCATGGTCGTCAACCTCGCCCACTGGATGCGCCCCGCCGCCCCGGGACGCACCCGTGGCGTCCGCCTCTACGGGCTCCTGGTGCGGCTCGCCGGCCTCACCCTGACCGTGCTGCTCGTCGCCGCGGCCTGCGAGGTCGCCCTCGACCTGACGGCCTGGCAGTGCGCGGGCACCCGCGCCTGCGCCGAACGGCACTCCTGGCTGGGCTTCCTGTCGCCGGACGTCAGGGACGGCGGCTGGTGGACCCGGCCCGGCCGCCGCCTCGCCCTCGCCGCCCTGGTCCCGGCCGCCCTCACCGGCCTCCTGTGGTACCTCTCGCACCGCACCTGGCGGGCCTACGAGTCCCAGGAGCCCCTCAACGGCAGGCCCGAGCCCGAGGACGTACTCGGCCACACCGCGCTGGGCCGCCCCGGCTTCTGGTACGGGCGCCGCCTGGTCGCCCGGCTGCGGGCGGCGCACACCGCGGCCGGCCTGCTCACCGTGGCCGCCGCGGTCGGCACCGCCGCCGCCCACCAGGACCACCGGCCGGGCGGCCCCGCCCTCCTCGACGTCCTCGGCCGGCTCCTGGAGGCCGCCCTGGCCGTCGGAGCCCTCGCCACGGTCTGGGTGGTGTGCCGCCGGGGCCGCAGCGAACGCCGCCTCGACCGCCGGCTCGACGCCCACCTCGTGCGCAGCCTCCCCCTGGCCGCCCTCGTCCTGCTCGCCCTCACCCTGGTGTACGCCGGCTGGCACCGCCCCGGCTGGACATCGGCCGGACGTCTCCCCGGCGACGCGGCGTTCGGTGCGATCGCCCTGCTCCAAGGCGCCCTGGTGCTCGTCCTGGCCGTCGTCGCCACCGTCCTCCACCGCGCCGCCGGCCCCGGCCCGCGGGGGCGCGCCGCGCTGCGGGGCCTCGGCGGTCCCGCCGTCGTGATGCTGGCCTGTGCGCTCGGCGGCGTGATGTCCGGCGGGGTCTCCCAGCGTGTCTCCGACTGGCTCGACGGCACCGGCACCTTCCTCGCCGGCCCGCCGGTGCTGCTGACCTGGCAGGCGTCCGTGATCCCGGTGCTGCTGATCGTGCTGGGCGTGCTGGGCGGTCTGCTCGGCCGCAGCGCCTGGCGCCTGACGCGGACCGAGCGCGCGGCGGTGGCCCGTGAGTACGGTGCCGACCCGGGCGACCCGGCCCGCACCCAGCGCATCGCCCGCGCCCGCGCCATGGCCACGCTCACCGACCGTGCCCCGCTCCTCGTCGGCGTCACCTCCGCCACGACCCTCCTGCTGGGCGCGGGGGCCCTGGCCGGCGCCTTCGCCACGGGCAGGACACCCAGCCGGGCCACCGAGGACGCCCCTTCCTTCCTCCAGGGCGCCGCCCAGACCGGCCAGGCGCTCGGTTCCTGGCTGATCGGCTTCGGCTTCATACTGTTCGTCACCTGGGGCAGGCGCGCCTACAAGGACGCCTCCGCGCGCCGCACCATCGGCATCCTCTGGGACGTCGGCACCTTCTGGCCCCGCGCCGCCCACCCCTTCTCGCCGCCCTGCTACGCCGAGCGCGCGGTGCCCGACCTGACCTGGCGCATGGCCACCTGGACCCGTGCCACCGGCGGCCGCCTGGTCATCTCCGGCCACTCCCAGGGCAGCGTCCTCGCCGCCGCCGCGGCCTGGCAGCTGAGCGCCGCCGACCGCGGACAGGTCGCCCTGCTCACCTACGGCTCCCCGATCGAGAGGCTCTACGGCCGCTGGTTCCCGGCCCACTTCGGGCCGGCCGCGCTGAAGGCCCTGCACGAGGACGTCGACTGCTGGCGCAACCTCTACCGGCTCACCGACCCCATCGGCGGCCCCGTCCGGCTGTCCGGCGGGGGCCGCGCGCCCGAGGTGGACCGTGCGCCCCTCGCGGACCCGCTCGCCTACGGACGTACGGAGCACCACCCGCTGCCCGCGCCCGTGCTGGGCCACTCCGACTACCAGGCGGACCCGGCGTTCGCGGAGGAACGCGAGCGGCTGCTGGCGCGCCTGTGCCCCGTGGTCCCCCCGCAGGGCGGCGAGCCGCGGGAGCAGGAACGGTCCTGACACCCCTCCGGCCCGCCGTCCGGGCGGACGACGGGCCGGAGGCCGGGCTGGAGGCGGCCGGGGGCGGCGCGGACGGACGGGGTCAGCGCAGCTCGGGCAGATCCTCCCCGTACAGCAGCGTCAGATCGTCCGTGGTCGGCTCGGCCACCTGGGCGACCCGGCTGGCGTGCCGCTCGACCATCGCCTCGAACGTCTGGCGCGCGGTGCGGCCGTTGCCGAAGGCGGGGCCCTTCGGGATCTCCGTGAAGTACTTCAGCAGCGCTTCCTCGGCGCCCGGCGTGATCTGGTACTCGTTCTCCTCGGCCTGCTGCTGCACGATCCGCAGCAGTTCCTCGGGGCCGTAGTCGCCGAAGGTGATGGTCCGGGAGAACCGGGAGGCGACACCGGGGTTGACCGTCAGGAAGCGTTCCATCTCGGCGGTGTACCCCGCGACGATCACCACCACGGCGTCCCGGTGGTCCTCCATCAGCTTCACGAGCGTGTCGATGGCCTCCTTGCCGAAGTCCCGCCCGGCGTCCTCCGGCGACAGGGCGTACGCCTCGTCGATGAAGAGCACGCCCCCGCGGGCCCGTTCGAAGGCCTCCTGGGTGCGGATCGCGGTGGAACCGATGTGCTCGCCGACCAGGTCGACCCGGGACACCTCGACCAGATGGCCCTTCTCCAGGACGTCCAGCGCGGCGAGGATCTCGCCGTACAGGCGGGCGACGGTCGTCTTGCCGGTGCCGGGGGAGCCGGTGAAGACCAGGTGGCGCTTGACGGAGGCCGCCTTCAGGCCGGCCCGCTGCCGGCGTCTGCCCACCTCGATCATGTCGGTGAGCGCCCGCACCTCCCGCTTCACGCTCTCCAGGCCCACCAGCGCGTCGAGTTCGCCGAGGACGTCCGTCGAGGACCGCGCCGGCTGGTCCGCCGCCCCGGCGGCCGACGCCTCCGGCAGATCGGCCCGCTGCCCGGGGAGCGCGCCGAGCAGGCCCGCCGAGGGGGGCGTCGTCTGCACGGCCGTCTCCCGCGCCGTCTCCGGCGCAGTGCGCGGGCCGGCGCTCTCGTCGCCCGTGCAGTCCTCGACGACGGGCCCCGCACCGGCCGCCGCGTCCGGGCCGCCGTCGGCGAACTCGTAACCGCCCCGCGTGCAGCGCTCGGTGCGGCACTTGCGCAGGGTCGTGCGGCAGCCGTCTATCACGTGGAAGCCGTAGCCGCCGCTGTTGGTCACGCGGCAGTTCTGGAAGGTGCCGCGGCCCCCGGCCGACACGTAGAAGCCGGCCTCGGCGGGGGAGTCGACGGTGCAGCGCTCGATGGTGGGGTCGGCGCCCTTGGTGACGATCACACCGGTCTGGGTGGCGTCGATGCTGCAACTGTTGAGGGTGCCGCCGCTGCCGTGGTCGCGGAACCAGGCGCCGGTCCCGGCCTCCCGGATGCGGCAGTCGTCGAGCTGGGCGGTCGCGCCGTCGCTCACCGACACGGCCGTGTTGCGCACCTGGGACACGTCGCTGTCGACGACGTCCGCGCGGGAACCGCGGTCGAGGACGAACAGCGCGTCCGGCACGTCGTGCACCCGGCAGGAGTCCAGGACCACGGTGGCGCCGTCACTGACCCAGACGGCCGGGTAGTCACCGGTGCTGTCGAAGATCTCGCACTGGTTGGCGTCCACGCGCGTGCCCGGGTCCCACACCGACAGCCCGTTGCGCCCGAACCGGCTGACCGTCGTCCGGGTGAGCGTCAGCACGGAACGCGACCTCAGGTCGACCGCGTTCTCCGGGATGTCGTGGATGCGGCAGTCGGCCAGGGTGAGCACGGCGTCCGTGTCGAGGGTGACCCCGTCGGCGGTGGTGCGGTGGACGTCGCAGTCGGTGAGGTGCGCGGTGGCCCGGGCGGTGATCTGCACACCGCTGCCACGGACCTCGTACACCTCGCAACCGAACGCTTCCAGGGCCGAGTTGTCACCGGTCGCGCTCAGACCGGCGCCCGAGGCGTGGTGCACCCGGCAGCGCTCCAGACGGGGGTGGGCACCGCCGCGCACCGCGACGCCCGCCTGCCCGGCCGCGACGACCTCGCACTCCTCGAAGACACCGCCGCCGCCGTCGACCACGGCGATGCCGATGCCGGCCGGGTTGTCGACGGTGCACCGCCGGACGGTCGGGCGGGCCCGGCCCCGCACCTCGATGCCGGCCGCGGACCGCGTGACGACCCGCACGTCCAGCAGTTCGGGGGCGCCGTCCTCGACGAGCACCGCGGGCGCCGCCGCGTCCTGGCCCTCCACGTGCAGGTCCTGCACCACGGCCGAGGCGCGCATGGTCAGCGGCACCCCGTCCAGGGGCGCGATGCGCACGGATCCGGGGGAGCCCTCGGGACCGCGCAGGGTCACGGCCCGCTCCACCACGAGGTTCTCCCGGTAGGTGCCGGGGGCGATGGTGAGGACGTCGCCCTCGGCCGCGGCCTCCAGGGCGGCGGCGAGCGAAGCGTACTCACCCGTGCGGCGCCGCCACCGCGAGGTGCCGGTGTGCGTCACCTGGACCGTGCCCTGTGCCATGGCGTTGCTGTGCCCCCACCTAGGTCGTGCTGGATGGCTCGTTCGCCTTCGGGGCGTGCGCCCCTACGGATCCCTCGCGCGCGGGTTGTCGCCGAATGCGTCGGCCGGTCCACCGTAGCGTGCGCACGGGCCGTGGGTTGACCACAGACGCGACACCGTCAGCTACCTGTGCCGGTACGGCCCCAGTCGGGGCCCGCGCGGTCCCATGCCTGGTCCCAACGGGCGTACCGGCGGCGGACCATCCGCCACATGATCAGTCTTCGGCCGGCCTCCACCACACCGGCGGACAGCAGCGCGGCACCGAACCCGGCGAGGACCGCGTGTGTCGTCGCCGTGACGGAGTCGAGCGGACGGGCCACCAGCCGGCCGTGGGTGTCCGTCCATATCGCGAAGTGGTCGCCGCGGTGCGGGGACTCCAGACCCGCCAGGACCGCGCCGTGGCGCGCGGTGCCGTCCGGGGCGGTCCAGTCGGCGATCACCCGGCTGCGCAGGTCCCTCCCGGAGGCGATCTCGGGGTCCGCCTCCAGCAGCGGACCGTCGACCTTGCGCACCACGGTGGCCGTCACCTGGTGCCGGGCCGCGTGCTGGGCGAGGACCGACCGTTGCAGCGCGTCCTGGGCGACAGCAGCGGTGAGCGAGCCGACGACGGGCGCGGCGAGGAGGATCAGGAGTAATGCGCACAGGGCGACCCACGCCTCGACCAGATCCGTCGTACGGCGCAGCGGATTGTGCCGCCAGCGCCAGATTCCACCGATCACCCGCACCGTCCGCACCCCCTTTCCGCTCCGTGATAACCCCCCGCCGGGCCGTTCACGCGCGGGACGGGCCGAAGAGAGAGGCAAATCACCCGCGGCCGCGGCGCGTCGTGAACGTCCGGGAACGTCTCACAACGGCAAACGGCCAAGGGGGTGGCGGAGGTTCCCGCGGCCGTCCGCCGCTGCGGGATCCGCCGGCGCTACGCGACGACCGTGACCGGGTCGCCGACCCGGATGGTGCCGCGGGACAGGGGCACCAGGTTCTGCCCGAAGACCAGCTTGCCGCCGACGCGGCGGTGCCGGCCCAGGGTGTGCAGGGGCTCCCTGCCGCGGCCCGCGGTGGCCTGGTCGGTCGTGGTCACGACGCACCGCCCACAGGCCTTGGCGACGCGGAAGTCGACCTCACCGATCGTCAGACGGGACCAGCCGTCCTCCGCCCACGGGTCGGTGCCCGCCACGACCACGTTCGGCCGGAAGCGGTCCATCGGCAGCGGGCCCTCCGCGGCGTGCTCGCCCTGTGCGATCAGCGCGTTGAGGGCGTCGAGGGACGCGCCGGCGGTGACGAGCAGCGGATAGCCGTCGGCGAACGTGACCGTCTCGCCCGGCAGCGCGTACTCGGGGTCGACGGGCCGGCGCGTGGCGGGGTCGTCCATGTGCACCAGACGGACGTCGGCGCCCAGGTGGGAGCTGCACCAGGCGTGCGCGGCCTCGTCGGCGAGGACCCCCTCCACCTTGTCGCGGAAGATCGCCAGCGAGACCGTCCCGACCGGCTCGGGCACCCGCACGGTGAGCGGTTCGAGCCCGGGCGCGGACAGACGGAGGCCGCCACCGGGCAGAAGCTCGGCGGCGGCCAGCGCCATGCGCGGCTGCTGGCGTTGGGTGACGACCTTGCCCCCGTCGTCGATCAGAGCCCAGCGTCGGTCTCCGGCCAGCCCCCAGGGCTCCACGACGGCCTCCCGGGGTGACTGGGCCCGGAAAGCCTTGACCGGGTGAACGTGGATCGACAGCAGCTGCGCATTGCCCATGGGGCCCATCCTGCCAGGTGGCGGGGACGGTCCCCGGGCCGGCTCAGTAGCCCCGGTACTGCTGGTTGCCGTACGGGTCCTGGTACTGGGGGGCGGCGGGCCGGGGAGCCGCGGGGCGCATCGCCTCGTAGCCCATGCCGGGCGCGGCCGGGCGCGGCTGCTGCGCCTGCGGGCCGGGGTAGCCGCGCGGCGCGGTGGCCTGCGGCGGGATGTAGGCCGCCGGGGCCTGCTGGAGCGGGGCGGGCTGCTGCATCTGCGGGTAGCCGTAGGACGGCTGGGACGGTGCCGCCGGGAGGGCGGGCAGCGCCGACGGCAGCGCGGGCAGGTTGCTGCCGGTGTCGTAGGCGGCGGGGACCCGGATCGGGGCGATCTGCGGGGTGCCCCGCTCGGCCACGAGCGAGTCGTAGATCGGAGTGTCCGGGAAGGAGGCGGAGTAGTAGCCGCCGCCATAGGTGGAGCGGGGGGAGGTCATGGCACATAAGTTAAGCCCACGATGTGCTGGTTGGGGAGACCGATAAGAGGGTTGTTTTCCGTGTCGGCGGTGACCTTGGATCCCCAATGCGAGCGAACTTGGGAAAAAGGGGCGGCATTCACGGTTTGGATCGTGTAAGGGCCTATTTCTGCGGGAGTTACCGGCGGTCCGGCCGGCGCGGGCCACGGCCGCTCCGGTGCCGCGCGGACGCCTTCCGGGGCCGGTGTGCGCGTGTTCCTGTGCCGGGGATGGGAGTTCGCCGTCCGGCCGCATAGGTTGGCCGGACAGAATCCCGATGGGCGCCGGGGCACGTGGTCCGGCGCGGAGACAGGTGATGGGGGCGGACATGTCGATGTCGAAGGGATCCAACGCTCCGGTGCCGACGACGGCGCTGCGCGTCGAGGTGGGCTGGCGCTCCGGTCCGGGCGTACCCGACGCGGACGCCTCGGCACTGCTGCTGGCCGCCGGAAAGGTCCGCTCCGACGCCGACTTCGTCTTCTACAACCAGCCGGCGCACTCCTCCGGAGCGGTCCGTCACGAGGGCAAGCGGGAGACCGGCGGCCGGGTGACCGACACCCTGGTCGTCGACCTCGCGCGCGTGGAGCCCGCGATCGAGACCGTCGTCCTCGCGGCCTCCGCCGACGGCGGCGCGTTCGGGCAGGTGCCGGACCTGTGCATCGAGGTGCGGGAGGCGGCCCGCGACACCGTGGTCGCCCGGTTCGACAGCACCGGAGCCACCGTCGAGACGGCGTTCGTGCTCGGGGAGTTCTACCGCCGCCAGGGCGCCTGGAAGTTCCGGGCCGTCGGCCAGGGCTACGACAGCGGGCTGGAAGGTCTGGCCACCGACTTCGGCATCACCGTCGACGAACCGCAGCACACCGGCCCCCCGGCGGCCGGCGCGCCCACGCCGCCGCCTCCCCCTCCGGCGCCGCCCGTCACCGTGCCACCACCCGTCCCCCACACCCCGCCACCACCGCCCGCCGCGCCGGTCCGCCTGACCAAGGTGACGCTCACCAAGGCCGCCCCGTCGGTGTCGCTGACCAAACAGGGCGGCACATCCGGCGCCATGCGCGTCAACCTCAACTGGGAGGTGCGCAAGCAGTTCTCGGGCTGGGGCAGCAAGCGGGGCCGCGCGATCGCCCTGCACAACGACCTCGACCTCGACCTGTGCGCCCTGTTCGAACTCGCCGACGGCCGCAAGGGCGTCGTCCAGTCCCTCGGCAACGCCTTCGGCGCCCTGCACCAGCCGCCGTACATCCACCTCGACGGCGACGACCGCACCGGTGCCCTCGCCGCCGGGGAGAACCTCACCATCAACCTCGACCACAAGGACGACTTCCGGCGCATCCTCGTCTTCGTCACCATCTACGAGGGCGCCCGTTCCTTCGCCGACCTCCACGCCACCGTCACCCTGCACCCCCAGTACGGCGCCCCGATCGACTTCTCCCTGGACGAGTGCACCGTCCCCTCGACCGTGTGCGCGCTCGCGCTGATCACCCGCCAGGGCGGCGACCTCGTCGTCCGGCGCGAGGCCCGCTACCTCGTGCCCGAGCGCGGGGTGAGCCCCCAGCGGACCGTCGACCACGCCTACGGCTGGGGCATGAACTGGACGCCCGGCCGCAAGTAGCGCCCGGCGCCGGACTCACCCCTCGTCGGCCACCGCGTCCGGACGCGCGTAGGTGCGGCCCTTCCAGGCCGCGCCACGCCCCCGGTGGTGCCGCACCGCGGAATCCACCGTCATCAGCAGATAGAGGAGCGCGGTGAACGGCAGCAGCGGGGCGAGCCGCACCGGCAGCCGGTAGTAGCGGAGCATCGGGACGTACGTGCCCGTCATCACCAGCCACGCGGAGCCCCCGAGCACGGCCGCGGCCGGATCGCCCAGGGCGAGCCCGGCGAGCAGGGCCACCGGAGGCACCAGGTACACCAGCCCCAGCCCCAGCACCGTGCCCACGAGCACCGACGGATTGTGCCGCAACTGCGCGTAGGCGCTGCGCGACACCATCCGCCACAGGTCCCGCAGCCCCGGATACGGGCGCACGCTCTCCACGCGCTCGGCGAGCCCCAGCCAGATGTGACCGCCGCCCGCCTTCACGGCGCGGGCCAGCGCCACGTCGTCGATGACGGCGTGCCGGATCGCGTCCGGGATCCGGGCCCGCTCCGCGGCCTCGGTCCGCAGCAGCACGCAGCCGCCCGCCGCGGCCGCCGTCCGCGCCCCGCGCCGGCCGACCCGGCGGAACGGGTACAGCTGCGCGAAGAAGTAGACGAAGGCCGGCACGATCAGCCGCTCCCACCGGCTCTCCGCCCGCAGCCGCGCCATCTGGGAGACCGCGTCGAAGCCGCCGGTGCGCGCCGCCGCCACCAGTTCCCGCAGGCTGTCCGGCGCATGCGCGATGTCGGCGTCGGTCAGCAGGAGGTATTCGGGCCCACGCGCGCGTGCCAGGGCGACACCGTGCCGCACCGCCCACAGCTTCCCCGTCCAGCCCGCCGGCGGCTCACCGGGCGAGTCCACGGTCAGCGGCACCCCACCGTGCCGCCGCGCGAGCTCCCGGGCCAGCTCCCCGGTCCCGTCGGAGCTGCCGTCGTCCACGAGGAAGACCTCCACCCGCCCCGGATAGTCCTGCGCCAGCAGCGACGGCAGACTCGCGGCCAGGACCGCCGCCTCGTCGCGCGCGGGGACCACGACACAGACCGACGGCCATGCGCGCGGCTCCCGCCGCGGCGGCAGCCGCACGTCGGTGCGCCAGAAGAAGCCCTGACCGAGCAGCAGCCACAGCCAGACGGCGACGGACACGGCGGCGATCCACCCGATGAGGCTCACGCGCGCAGTCTGCCCCACCCGACCGGGCGGCACCGGCACATCGTCTATCGTGGCCGGGTGAAGATCGCGCTCATGGACTCCGGAATCGGGCTGCTGGCGGCCACCGCCGCGGTACGGCGCCTACGACCCGACGCCGATCTCGTGCTGTCCCTGGACCCCGACGGGATGCCCTGGGGACCGCGCACCCCCGAGGACCTCACCACGCGCGCGCTGGCCGTCGCCGAGGCCGCCGCAGCCCGCCGCCCCGAGGCCCTCATCGTCGGCTGCAACACGGCCACCGTGCACGCCCTGCCCGCCCTGCGCGCCCGTCTGGAACCGGCCGTTCCGGTGATCGGCACCGTCCCCGCGATCAAGCCGGCCGCGGCCGGCGGCGGCCACGTCGCGATCTGGGCCACGCCCGCCACCACCGGCAGCCCCTACCAGCGGAACCTGATCCGGGACTTCGCCGACGGCGTCCCCGTGGCCGAGGTGCCCTGCTGGGGCCTGGCCGAGGCCGTGGAGCGGGCGGACGAGGAGGCGATCGACACCGCCGTCGCCGCGGCCGCCGAGCTCACCCCCGAGGACGTGACCACCGTCGTCCTGGGCTGCACCCACTACGAACTTGTCGCCGAGCGCATCCGCGCCGCCGTCCAGCGCCCCGGCCGCCCGCCGCTCGCCCTGCACGGCTCGGCCGGCGCGGTGGCCGCCCAGGCCCTGCGCCGCATCGGTGCCGGGCCCGCCCCCGACGCACCGGCGCACGGCACGGTGACGGTCCTGCTCAGTGGCCGGGAGGGCGTGCTTCCGGCGCCCGCCCTCGCCTACCCGGAGGGCCGGCTCCTCCAGGTGGTCAGCCCGGCCCGGTGACCCCGGGCCGCCTGGACGGCCGGATTCCGTCCGTCGTCGTCCGGTCGGCTCAGTCACCCTGTGCGACCCGGTACCGGCGGAGCGAAACGTGAGTAACCTCATGAATATGAGGGACCACGACCCCCGCGACGACGACGTCCCCAACCCCGAGGTCTGGCACGGGCGCGCCACCAACCGCTTCCAGTGGCTGCTCGCCATCGCCGGTGCCGCCTGCATGGCGCTCGGCATCGCACTGGCGGTCGACTCCGCGTGGACCTCGGGCATCGCCCCGCTGGCCATGTCCGTCGTCGGCTGCATCGCCGCCGGACTGCTGGTCCTCTTCGGCACCCTCGCCTTCGTGCACGTCGACCTGAAACTCGACCGGGAGTGCCTGGAGATCCGCTGCGGCCACATCGGCGTCCCGCGCCGCCGTATCCCGCTGGCCCATGTCGCCGGAGCCGACTTCGAACCCCACGTCACCCCGCGCCACTGGGGCGGCTGGGGCTATCGCTGGCGTCCGGAGAAGGGCACCGCCGTGGTCGTACGGCGCGGCGAGGGCGTGGTGCTGCGGCTGTGGGACGGCCACACGTTCACCATCACCGTGGACGACGCCGAGTCCGCCGTACGGGTCATCCGGGACCGGCTGCGGCAGGAGACGCCCGGCGCGGCGCACTGACCTCAGGCCGCCGGGCGGTCGCCCCACGGGCTCGGGTCCCCCACCCACTCCGTCGGCGTCCCGGCCGCCTGCGGCTCGGCGCCGAACGGGCGGGCCGTGGCCAGGCCGGCCAGCAGTCCGGCGCCGGCCGACACCGTGGTGAAGCTGAGCGCGTTGCCGACCGAGGCGAGCGCGGCCAGCGCCGTGAGCGTGGCACCCGCCGTGAGCACGACCGGGGTCGGCCGCGCCGCGCGCCACAGCGCGAACAGCACCCAGCAGAAGGCCGCCGCCAGGAGCAGCACTCCCACGACGCCCTGTTCCGCGGCCATCTGCAACGGCGCGGAGTGCGGCCTGCCGTCGGACGGCGCCACCCCGGCCGCCGTGGCACTGAGCTCCCCGAAGCGCCCGGGGCCCACGCCCAGACCGGCGTCGCCGCGCGCCAGGCCCAGGGCGTCGCGCCACAGGCCGATCCGGTGGGGCGTCAGCTGGTCCTCCAACGCGGCGGCGAGCCCCGCGGGCAGCGCGTTCCCGGCGACCGCCCAGGTCAGGCCCGTCACGACGGCCGCCACCAGGGCCAGGCCCGCCAGCCCCGGCCCCCGGTGGCGTACCCGGCCGGCGGCCAGGGCGCAGAGCAGCACGCCGCAGCAGGTCACCACCGCCACCGTCGAGCCCAGCACCGCCCCGGCGAGCGCGATGCCCGCCGCCAGCCCCCACAGGCCGAGCCGCACGACGGGCCGGGGAGCGGACCGGGCGGCGCAGCAGGCGGCACCGGCCGACAGGGTGAGCACCGCGGCCGTGGCGCCCGCGTGGCCCAGGGGCGCGGCGATCTCCGGCCCCGGCGTGATCCGTGGCATCGCCACCGTCAGGGCGAGCCCGGCCAGCGCCGCCGCCCCGGGCGCGGCGACCGGCAGCAGCGCCCCGGCGATACGGCCCGTGGCGTACCCGGCGGCCACGGCCAGCACCGCGAGCAGCACGCCCTCGGGCCGTCCGCCGTGCGCGGCCGCGGTGATCAGTGACCAGGCGGCGCAGGCGCCGAGCACCGCCACACCCGTCACGTCCGAAACGTTCCGTCTGTCCCCGTCCGCGTCGTCACCGGCCGTGGACGTCATCCCCGTGGACCCCACCCCGTCCGTCCCCCCTGCGTCCGGTCGCCCCCCGACCGTGACGGCCCCGGTCACCCCGCGCGACAGGAGCTCTGCCACACCGTAACCGCTGATGGGCGGTTTGGGGATGCGTCGTACACGGGCGGGAGGACCCGAGGCCGGCCTCGACCGAGGCGCTGTGGGGGTGACGTGGGTGGCACCGGCCGTGGCGCCGTGTGGGCGACGGGGGTGGTCCCGGCCGTGGCGCCGTGTGGGCGACGGGGGTGGCCTTCCCGGACCGTGCCGGCCCGGGGCCGAGCCGCCCCGTGGACCGTGTTGCCGGCCGAAAGGTCACCCGCCGTACACTCCCGGGGTGACCGTCACCGCACCTTCCGTGGACCGACAGGACGAGCCGGAAGCCAAGGCCTCGCCGTCGTGGGGCGCCCGGCTCCTGCGCCTCGTCCCGGCCGCCGCAGCGGCGCTCTCCGGAGTGCTGCTCTACGTCAGCTTCCCGCCGCGCACCCTGTGGTGGCTGGCCCTGCCGGCCTTCGCCGTGTTCGGCCTGGTGCTGCGCGGCCGCGGCTGGAAGGCGGCCCTCGGTCTCGGTTACCTCTTCGGCCTCGGCTTCCTGCTGCCCCTGCTGGTGTGGACCGGCGTCGAGGTCGGCCCCGGCCCCTGGCTGGCCCTGGTCGCCATCGAGGCGGTCTTCGTCGCCCTGGTCGGCGTCGGCGTCGCCGCGGTGTCGAAGCTGCCGGCCTGGCCGGTGTGGGCGGCCGCGGTGTGGATCGCCGGCGAGGCGGCACGCGCGCGCGTGCCCTTCCACGGCTTCCCCTGGGGCAAGATCGCCTTCGGGCAGGCGGACGGTGTCTTCCTGCCGCTCGCCGCGGTCGGCGGCACCCCCGTGCTCGGCTTCGCCGTCGTCCTGTGCGGCTTCGGCCTGTACGACGTCGTCCGCGTGGGCCTGGAGTGGCGGCGCACGCGCCGGGTGCGGCGCCCGGCCGCCGCGATCGCCCTGCTCAGCCTCGCCCTGCCGGTCGTCGCGGCCCTGGCCGCCCGCCCCCTGGTGAGCGACGAGGCGGAGGACGGCACCGCGACGGTCGCCGTCATCCAGGGCAACGTCCCCCGCCTCGGCCTGGAGTTCAACGCCCAGCGCCGGGCCGTGCTCGACTACCACGCGCGCGAGACGGAGCGGCTGGCCGCCGAGGTCGAGGCGGGCAAGGTGCCCCGGCCCGACTTCGTGCTGTGGCCCGAGAACTCCTCCGACATCGACCCCTTCGCCAACGCCGACGCCGCCGCCGTCATCGACAAGGCCGCGCGGGCCATCGGGGCGCCCATCTCGGTCGGCGGGGTCGTCGAGCGCGACGGCAAGCTCTACAACGAGCAGATCCTGTGGGACCCGGACAAGGGCGCCACCCAGACCTACGACAAGCGGCAGGTCCAGCCGTTCGGGGAGTACCTCCCGCTGCGCTCCCTCATCGGAGCCCTCAACGACACCTGGACCTCGATGGTCCACCAGGACTTCAGCCGGGGCAGCGAGCCGGGCGTGTTCGACTTCGGCGACGCCCAGGTCGGCCTCGCCACCTGCTACGAGGCCGCCTTCGACTGGGCCGTGCGCGACACCGTCACCCACGGCGCCCAGATGATCTCCGTCCCCAGCAACAACGCCACCTTCGACCGCAGCGAGATGACCTACCAGCAGCTCGCCATGTCGCGCGTACGCGCCGTCGAGCACAGCCGCACCGTCACGGTGCCGGTGACCAGCGGGGTCAGCGCGATCATCATGCCGGACGGCACGATCAGCCAGAAGACCGGCATGTTCGTCGCGGACTCCCTGGTCCAGGAAGTACCGCTGCGCTCCTCGCGGACACCCGCGACCCGCCTCGGCATCCTGCCGGAGATCGCCCTGGTGCTCGTCGCCGCGGGCGGCGTGGGCTGGGCGGTCGCCGTGGGCGCGCGCGGACGGCGGGCCTGACGGGGGGACGGAGTCGGACGGCGGCTCTGACACCCGAGTAAGGCAAGCCCCGGGTTCCCCCGGGCCGGACGCCGGCCCCGTTAGGGTCGGGGCATGCCGATTCCTGACTTCATCCGTGACATCCGGGCCACTGCCGGCCACCAACTCCTCTGGCTCCCCGGCGTCAGCGCCGTGGTCTTCGACGACGACGGCCGGGTACTGCTGGGGCAGCGCTCGGACAACCAGCGGTGGACCGTGATCACGGGAATCCCGGACCCGGGGGAGCAGCCCGCGGACTGCGCCGTCCGGGAGGTCTACGAGGAGACGGGCGTGCGCTGTGTGCCCGAGCGCGTGGTGCTGGTCCGCTCCGGACGGGAGGTCGAGTACCCGAACGGCGACCGGTGCCGGTTCATGGACATCACCTTCCGCTGCCGGGCCGTCGGCGGGGAGGCCCGGGTCAACGACGACGAGTCCCTCGAGGTGGGATGGTTCGAGCTGGACGCGCTGCCGGTGATGCACGAACGGCAGCTGTTCCGCATCAAGCAGGCCCTCTCCGACGAACCCACATGGTTCGAGACCACGACTTCCTGAAGAACTGTGGGGCCTGACCATATGGGGTGGGGGATGGGCGCTGCCTAGGGTCGAGTCATGACCACGCCCCCCGCCGCCCCGGGTTCCCCCGCCCCCTCGCTCGACCTCGGCGGTCGCACCGCCCTCGTCACCGGCGCCGCCGGTGGCATCGGCCGCGCCTGTGCGCTGCGGCTGGCGGCCGCCGGGGCCGAGGTACGGGCCGTCGACCGGGACGCCTCCGGTCTTCGGGCGCTCGCCGAGAGCGCCGCCGGCCTGCCGGGCGTCGTCGAGCCGCACGTCCTGGACCTCACGGACCTGGACGCCGCCGAGAGCGCCGCCGCCGGAACCGACGTCCTCGTCAACAACGCCGGGCTGCAACTCGTGCGCCCCCTGGAGGACTTCCCGCCCGACGTCTTCCACACGGTGCTCACCGTGATGCTGGAGGCGCCGTTCCGGCTCATCCGCGGAGCCCTGCCCCACATGTACGGCCAGGGCTGGGGCCGCATCGTCAACGTCTCCTCCGTCCACGGGCTGCGCGCCTCGGCCTACAAGTCGGCGTACGTGGCCGCCAAGCACGGGCTGGAGGGCCTGTCCAAGACCGCCGCCCTCGAAGGCGCCGCCCACGGTGTGACCTCCAACTGCGTCAACCCCGCCTATGTGCGCACCCCGCTGGTGGAGCGGCAGCTCGCCGACCAGGCGAAGGCGCACGGCATGCCCGAGGAGCGGGTGCTGGCCGAGGTCCTCCTGCGGGACAGCGCCGTCAGACGGCTCATCGAGCCGGAGGAGGTCGCCGAGGCCGTCGCGTACCTGTGCGGCCCGTCGGCGTCCTTCGTCACCGGCACCTCGCTCGTCCTCGACGGCGGCTGGACCGCGCACTGAGCAGCACCGCGGCCCGTGGGACGGGAGTTATCCACAGGGCTGACGGGCCGGCCCGGTCATGAGTGATCCTGTGAGCATGTCCCGCGATCACCTGGAGCCGGCCGAGCGCTCCGTCAGCGATGCCCAGGCACCCCGGAGTGCCGAGGCGGCCCCGGGCGCCCCCGACGGCGTCGAGGCGCCGTTCCTCGCGCTGCTCGCCCGAGGCGCCCCCGCCGAGGCGTACGAACGGCCGGTCCTGCTCGCGCGCGCCGAGGGGCTCCCCGTCGAGGGGATCGCGGCGCTCGAACACGCCAAGCTGCTCGCGCTGCGGGTCCGCGCGGAGCTGGAGGGGCTCCGCCGGCGGGAGACCGAGCTGTCGGCGCTCTTCGAGACCGCCCACGACCTGGCGGGCCTGCGCGACGTCGACGCCGTCCTCCAGGCCATCGTGCAGCGGGCCCGTTCCCTGCTCGGCACGGACGTCGCCTACCTCAGCCTCAACGACCCGGTCAGGGGCGACACCTACATGCGGGTGACCGAAGGCTCGGTCGCCGCCCGCTTCCAGCAGCTGCGCCTCGGCATGGGGGAGGGGCTCGGCGGCCTGGTCGCCCAGACCGCCCGCCCGTACGTCACCGACGACTACTTCCGCGACGACCGCTTCCGGCACACGACGACCATCGACGCGGGCGTCCACGACGAGGGCCTGGTGGCCATCCTCGGCGTCCCGCTGACCCTGGGGGCGAACGTCATCGGAGTGCTGTTCGCCGCGGACCGGCGCGCCCGGGTCTTCGAGCGGGAGCAGATCGCGCTGCTCGGCTCCTTCGCGGCGCTGGCCGCGGCCGCCATCGACACCGCGAACCTGCTCACCGAGACCCGATCGGCCCTGGCCGGACTGGAACGCGCCAACGAGATCATCCGGGACCGCAGCGGTGTCATCGAACGCGCCTCGGACGTCCACGACCGGCTCGCCGAACTCGTCCTGCGCGGCGGCGGCGTCCACGACGTGGCGGCCGCCGTCTCGCAGGTCCTCGACGGCACGGTCGAGTTCACCGAGGCCGCCGACACACCGTCCGATGCGCTGGAGCGGTCCCGCGCCGAAGGACACGCGGTACGGCACCGGGACGACTGGGTCGCCGCCGTCGCCGCGGGCGGCGAACTGCTCGGCGCGCTCGTCCTGCGCGGCCACCCCGGCCTCGACCCCGTCGACCAGCGCACCCTGGAGCGCGCCGCGATGGTCACCTCCCTGCTGCTGCTCGCCCGGCGTTCCGCCGCCGAGGCCGAACAGCGCGTCCGGGGCGAGCTGCTCGACGACCTCCTCGACGCCCGCGACCGCGATGCGCGCCTGCTGCGCGAACGTGCCTCGCGGCTGGGGGCCGACCTCGACGCCACGCACGTCGTGCTCGCCGCCCGCCTGGACGCCGACGCCGCCGACGCCGATCAGGAGGCCGTCGCCCGACGGCGCCTGTGGTCCGCCGCCTCCCACCTCGCCGCCACCCGGCACGGCCTGGCCGCCGCCCGGGACGGCGGCACCGTCCTGCTGCTGCCCCTCGCACCCGGCGACACGGCGACGGAGCTGGCCCGCCGCACCGCCCGCCGGCTCGGCACCGCCGTCCGCGAGGCCGTCACCGTCGGAGCCTCCGCGCCGGTCCAGGACCTCACTGCCCGCCCGGACACGGTGGTCGCCGCGTACGAGGAGGGCCGCCGCTGTCTGGACGCCCTGCGCCTGCTGGGGCGCTCCGGCGACGGAGCGGCGGCCGAGGACTTCGGCTTCCTGGGTCTCCTGCTCGCCGGCAGCCGCGACGTCACCGGCTTCGTCGAGCGCACCATCGGCCAGGTCGTCGCCTACGACGAGCGGCGCGGCACCGATCTGGTGCGCACCCTCGACGCGTACTTCGCCAGCGGCATGAGCCCGGCCCGCACCAAGGACGAACTCCACGTCCACGTCAACACGGTGGCCCAGCGCCTGGAGCGCGTCGGCCGTCTCCTGGGCGACGACTGGCAGAGCCCGTCCCGCGTCCTGGAGATCCAACTGGCCCTCAGACTGCACCGATTGGCGTCCTCCATATCCCGCTGATCCCACGCCGTCGTCCCCGTACGCGGGCCGGCGTACGGGGGCGACGAGCGGGGTTCGACGAGCGGGGGCCATGGCCCGGGCGGGATCAGACGGCGCGCGCGTCCGCAGCCGGGGCCGTCGCGGACTCGGCGTCGGCGGAGGCATCGATCTCGGCGAGGTCGCGGTGACGGGTCTCCCGGGCCGCGCCCACGGCGACGACCGTCAGCAGGGCCGCGGCGATCACGTACAGGGCGATCGGCGTGGAGCTGTCGTAGTCGGCCAGCAGCGCGGTGGCGATCAGCGGGGCCGGCGCGCCGGCCGCGACCGAGGCGAACTGCGCGCCGATGGAGGCGCCGGAGTACCGCATCCGGGTCGCGAACATCTCGGAGAAGAACGCGGCCTGGGGCGCGTACATCGCCCCGTGCAGCACCAGACCGACGGTCACGGCGAGGAGGAGGCTGCCGAAGCCGCCCATGTCGACGAGCGCGAAGAACGGGAACATCCACAGCCCGACCCCGACCGCGCCCAGCAGGTACACGGGACGCCGCCCGATCCGGTCGGAGAGCGCCCCCCAGGCCGGGATCACGGCGAAGTGCACGGCGGAGGCGACGAGTACGGCGTTGAGGGCGGTCTGCTTGGAGACCCCCGCCGACGTCGTGGCGTAGACGAGGATGAAGGCGGTGATGACGTAGTAGGAGATGTTCTCCGCCATGCGCGCGCCCATGGCGACCAGCACATCACGCCAGTGGTGCCGCAGTACGGCCACGAGCGGCAGCTTCTCGGCGGCCGCCTGTGTCGCCTTGCGCGCCTCGGCCTGGGCCAGCGCCTCCCGGAAGACGGGCGACTCGTCGACGGACAGCCGGATCCACAGACCGACGATCACCAGCACACCGGAGAGCAGGAACGGGATCCGCCACCCCCAGCTGCCGAAGGCGGAGTCGGACAGCACGGCGGTGAGCAGAGAGAGCACACCGGTCGCGAGCAACTGGCCCGCCGGCGCGCCGGTCTGCGGCCACGACGCCCAGAACCCGCGCCGCCGGGCGTCCCCGTGCTCGGACACCAGCAGCACGGCCCCGCCCCATTCACCGCCCAGCGCGAAACCCTGCACCAGGCGCAGCAGGGTCAGCAGCACCGGCGCGGCCGTCCCGATGGTGGCGTGCGTGGGCAGCAGCCCGATGGCGAACGTCGCCCCGCCCATCAGCAGCAGACTCAGCACCAGCAGCTTCTTGCGTCCCAGCCGGTCCCCGTAGTGCCCGAAGACCAGCGCCCCGAGCGGCCGTGCGGCGAACCCGACGGCGTAGGTCAGGAAGGACAGCAGCGTTCCGACGAGCGGGTCGGAGTCGGGGAAGAACAGCTTGTTGAAGACGAGGGCGGCGGCCGAGCCGTAGAGGAAGAAGTCGTACCACTCGATGGTGGTGCCGATCAGGGACGCGGCGACGATGCGCTTGAGGTTCGACGGGGCTGGAGGAGCGGCTGCGGGCGACGACATCGGCACCACTTCCTGGCGTTCGACGGGGACGGTTGCGTGTCGCCATACCGTAGGAAGGCGCAGGTCAGAGGCGTATGTGGTGGGACACCATAGTTTCGGGCACGGGAGTGCGCGCACCCACCATGGAGGTGGTGCGGGGGCTCCAAGGCGGCGCCGACGAGGGCGGCATCTGTGCCCGCCGTGGTCCGCGGACGGTGTGGTCGGCATGCGTGCACCCGAGGAGCCATACCGCAGGGCGTGCGAGGGATGTTCGTCTCCCTGCCCCGGCAGAGGGTCTGCCGCACGATCGGGTGACATCTGAACTGGCCTGCCGCGTCGACGGCCTTGCCGGCGATCTTCACCGGGACGCTGACCACAAGACTCTGGTGGGTGTCGTCCGAGGGGGGTCAGCGCGATCCCGCCCACCGCCGCGACACCGGCGGTCGCCCCGATGCCCAGGACAACGGACCTGCGCCTCACTGCCCTGTGCTTCACAGTCTCCGTCTCCTCGTCGCGGTGGGGCCCGTCGGTGTCTCGGTGACCGGGTACAACGGGTGTTCCGACCTAGTTCCTGCCGCCGCGCGGCACCCTGAGCGGGTGTCCCGCTGGTGCGGCCCCCGCCTTTTACCGCGAACTTAGGCGCGCCCACTGGATCGCCAACGATTCTTTTGACTGCACAGGGGACGCCCAGGACCGCTGAGGAAACGCCGGGCTACCGGCTACCGGGCAGGACGCGCGAACGCGCCACCACGAACCCGACCGTCGCACCGCCACCGGGCCGTGGCCGTGCGAACGCGGTGCCACCGTGCGTGTCCGCGACATCCCGGACGATGGCGAGACCGAGCCCGGACCCGGGCAGGGCACGCGCGGTGTCGGCCCGGTAGAACCGGTCGAACACGCGGGCCCGGTCGGTGTCGGTGATGCCCGGTCCGCGGTCGCTGACGGTGACGGTGCCCCGTTCGACGCGCACCTCGATCGGCTCGCCGTCATCCGCGGCGAACTTGGCGGCGTTCTCCACCAGATTGCCCACCGCCCGTTCGAGTGCCTGGGGGCGGCCGATGACCTGGCGGTCGTCGGCGTCGATGTGGACCAGGCGTCCAGTACGTCGGTAGACGCGCCGTGCGGCCCGGCGGGCCACCGCCCCCAGGTCCACGGGCTCCTCAGCCTCGTCACGGCCGCCGGCCAGGGCCAGTTCGACGAGTTCGTCGACCAGCCGGCCCAGCTCACGTGTCTCGCCCTGGAGATCGTCAAGAAGCCGCTCACGGGCGGGCGGGGCGAGTTCGGCGACGTGCCGCAGCACCGTGGCGTTGGTCAGCAGGCTGGTCAGCGGCGTCCGCAGTTCGTGAGCGGCGTCCTGCACCAGTCTTTCCTGGGCCTCGCGGGCGGCGGTGAGCCGGGTCAGCATCATGCGGAACGAAGCGGTCAGCCGGCTCACCTCGTCACGCCGGCCCGCCGGACCCGCGTCCTCGAAGCCGGTGTGGTCCTGGGCGCCGACCGTTTCGGCGGCCTCGGTCAGGAGGATCAGACGCCGGGTGATGCGCCCCGCGACCAGCAGGCCCGTGCCCGCCGCGACGAGGGTGACGGCGAGGCCGGCACCGGTGATCTCCATGGCCATGCCGTGCAGCACGTGATAGGTCTGGTCGACCCCGACGGCCGTCTGGAGAGCCCCGCGCCCGCTGCCCAGCGCGGTGGTCAGCAGACGGTAGGTGGTGCCGTCCGCGACGACCTCGGTGGTGAACGATTCTCCCGCCGTCCCGGTGGCCGCGAGGGCGCGGGCGGCGGCGTCCGGCACCGGCAGGGCGGCCGCCGGGCCACCGAGATGGCTGCTCGTGCCGTCGGAAGCCACGGCCCGTACGACCGGGCGGCGCTCCTCCTCGTCACCCGGCCCCGGCAAATCGGCCCCGGGAAACAGGTCAGGGCTCTGCGCCAGCGCCTCGGCGACGGCCGTGGCCTGCCCCCCGGCCCCCGCCACGGCCGTTGTCTGGGACCGCAGGCTCCGGTCGATCTCCGCGAGGACACGGTCCCGGACGGCGTCGTAGCTCAGCATCCCGACCAGCGCCGCCACCAGGGCGCCGACGGCGGCGAACGCCAACGCTAACCGCGAACGCAGACTCATGGCCGCCGCACCGCGTAGCCGACACCACGCACCGTGCGGATCAGGTCGGGCGCCCCAGCGTCGGCGAGCTTGCGCCGCAGGTAGCCGATGTAACCCGCCAGGTTCTTGACGTCCACGGCGGCGTCGCACCCCCAGACCTGCCGGTACAGCACCGCGTGGTCCAGGACCAGGCCCTCGTTGCGTACGAGCAGCTCCAGCAGATCGAACTCGATCTTGGTGAGGGGCAGCCCGGTCTCGCCCCACCAGGCGAGCCGGGCGGCCGGGGAGATCCGCAGCGACGCGATCCGGAGCACCTCCTCGGCCCTCTCCGGCTCACCGGCCTCCGGCGCACAGCCCGGTGCCGACACGGCCCGGCGCAGCAGCGCCCTGATCCGGGCGAGGAGTTCGGGGACCTCGAACGGCTTGGGCAGATAGTCGTCGGCGCCCGCGTCCAGACTGGCGACCCGGTCCGCGAGGCCGGAACGGGCGGTGAGCATCAGGACAGGCGTGCGGTCACCGGAGGCGCGCAACACCCGGCACACGGCCACACCGTCGACATGCGGCATCGTGACATCGACGACCAGCACTCCGAAGGTGTCCCGGCCGGCCCGGGCCAGTGCCTGCACGCCGTCGGCGACGGTGACGGCGTCGTACCCAGCCAGTTCCAACGCCCGGGCGAGCGCCTCACGTACCGCGCGGTCGTCGTCGGCGACGAGGACCCGACGCGGCACGTCAGTCCGCCGGCACGTCGTCTCGGACATCACGGCGCCCGGACCCTCCGCCATGTGCGTACTCCTCACCATGAACACCTCCAACGGACCTTGCGACCGCGGCCGGCCTGCGACTCGGTTCTCATCCGCTTCCCGACTTGCTCCGGACGGTTTCTCAGCGCTCCCTCGCAGCATGGGTATCTGACCACGCCTTCCTTAGCCCCGTTCACAGGAGTGTCATGCCGTCCCACACCCGCCCTGTACTGCGTCGGCCCGTGGTGCTCGCCGCGTGCCTCAGCGCCGCCCTCGGTACCGTCGGCTACCTCGCGTTCGACCCCGGGTCCGCCTCGGCGACGGTCGCCGAGAAGGCCGTCCCGGCTGCCGCGTCCCGCACCGGAGCCGGCGGCGCCAACACTGCCGAGGTCGTCAGGGCCGCCAACGCCTTCCTCGCGACGCTGTCCGACGAACAGAAGGAAACCGTCCTCTACGACTTCGACGACGAGGCGAAGAAGACGGGCTGGTCCAACTTCCCGACCGGTGTCGTGAACCGCAACGGACTCAAGCTCGGTGACCTCACCGACGAGCAGGAGGCCGCGGCGATGAAGGTCATGAAGGCCGCGCTCAGCGAGCACGGCTACGAGGAACTCGTGGAGATCCGCAAGGCGGACGACTACCTGGCCACCCAGACGGACGCCGCCGGCGGCGGCACACGGCCCAGCCCCACCTCCACGGACCTGCCCAGCGGGACCCCCAGCGGCGGTCCCAGCGGCGGTACCGGGGGCGGCGCGGGCGGCGGTGCCAACTTCGGCTCGGAGTGGTACTACATCTCCTTCTTCGGCCAGCCCAGCAAGACCGGTGAGTTCATGGTCCAGTACGGCGGCCACCACGCCGCGTACAACATCACCTATGCAGGCGACAACGTGACCCTGTCGCCCACCCTGACCGGCGTCGAGCCGACGGAGTTCACCGTCGACGGGGTGGACTACACCCCGCTGGAGGACACCCGGACCACCACCATGGCGGCCATCCAGTCCCTCACCGACGACGAGCTGGCCGCGGCCGAGATCGACGGCAGCTTCGACGACCTCTACCTCGGTCCCGGCAACGACGGCCCCTTCCCGGAGGAACCCGAGGGCGTCCTGGTCAGCAGCCTCACCAAGAAGCAGCAGGCCAAGGTCACCGCGATGCTGAAGACCTGGGTCGGTGACCTGGACGAGAAGGCCGCCGCGAAGCTCATGGCCAAGTACGTCTCGGAGTACGACGAGACCTACATCGGTTGGAGCGGTGGCACGACGATCGACAACGCGGAGACGTACGTCCGTCTCGACGGCCCGTCCGCCTGGGTCGAGTTCTCCAACCAGCCCGGCGCCTCGACCGACGAGATCCACCAGCACACGATCTTCCGCGACGAGACCGCCGACTACGGCTGGGAATGACGGAGCCCCACCCTGTGCGCCGCCTTCTCACCACCCTTCTGATCTCGGCGTTCCTGCTGGTCGGCGGCCTCGCGTCGCCGGCCGGCGCGCACCCGATGAGCACTTCTGCCGTCCTCCTCGACCTCCACGACGACCGCGTCGAGGGCGAGATCGAACTGCCCATCGACCGCCTCGCCGTAGCCGTGGACCGCGACCTCACCCGCGCCAGTGTCCTCGGCACCGACCGGACCTTCCTCCACCAGTACGCGGCACAGCACGTCAGCGCCGTCGGCGAGAACGGCACCTCTTGGAAGGTCACCCTCGGCACGGGCGCCGTCCGCACCATCGACGGGGTCGCGCACCTCGTCTATCCCCTGACGATCACACCGCCCGCCGGCGGCGACGTCACCGACTTCGACCTGCGTTACGACGTCATCGTGGAGGAGCTGCTCACCCACGACGTCGTCGTGACCGTCCGCCACGACTTCGACCGGTCCATCCTGAGCTCCGACGACGCCGAGACCCTCGGGATCATCGACCGGGACACCACGAGCCTGACGGTTCCGGCCGGTGAGGGCTCCTGGATCCAGGGATTCCTGTCCACCGCCGGGCTCGGTGTCCAGCACGTCGGCGAGGGCGCCGACCATCTTCTCTTCCTCCTCATGCTTCTGGTCCCAGCCCCCCTGCTGGCTTCCGGGGGACGCTGGCGCACCGCCGGCGTGCCGTCCGCGCGGTGCAGTTTCCGGCGGGTCGTGCACGTGGTGTCCGCGTTCGCCGTCGGCCACTCGCTCACTCTGTCCCTGGCGGCCTTCGGGGTGATCGACGTGCCGACCCGGACGGTCGAGACGCTGATCGCCTTCTCGATCACGGTCTCCGCCGTCCACGCGATCCGGCCGCTGGTGGCCCGGGGCGAACCGCTGATCGCCGCCGGCTTCGGGCTCGTCCACGGGATGGCGTTCGCCTCACTCATCGGCGAACTCGGCGTCGACCGGGACTCGCTCGTGACCACTCTGCTCGGCTTCAACCTGGGCATCGAGGTGACCCAGCTGCTCGTCGTCGCACTGATGATGCCATCGCTGATCGTTCTGTCCCGGACGGTCTTCTACCCCGCCTTCCGGATCGGGATCGCCACCCTCGGCCTGGTGTTCTCGGTCTCCTGGATGCTGGAGCGGGCGACGCTGACGTCGTCGGACCCGTTCGAGGGCGTCCAGACGTGGCTGGTCGGGCATCCGTTGCTGGTCGCGGTGTCGGTCGCGGCCCTCGCCGCCGTGGCCTGGCAGGTGGCGCCCCGGGGCGGCTCGCCGGGCCCGGTGACGGGGACCCGTAGGAACAGTTCAGGAGACGCACAGGCCAACGGCGCGCGATCGGCTGCGGAGCCGAAAGTGATCAATCGTTAGATATCCGACATCGTGTCCGTGTTGCGAGCGGCTTGTGGCTCGCAGCCATGAAGCAGGGAGTGGTGTCCAGCGAAGCGCAGGGCTGTCCTGATGGGCCTGGCCGCGACAGCCGCGGCACCGACGACCGTGGCCTGTTCCTCCGGCTCCGCGGAACGGAGAGCGCCGCCCAGGCGAACGCGGCGAAGCCGGCCGCGTCGAGCGGCCACATCGCCGGAGTCACGGCGATCACGGAGGTGTTCGGCAACGGTCAGCGGCCGACCGGGACCCGGCAGCCTTCCTGGACCGGGTCGCCGATCTCACCGGCTACCGGCGGGCCGGTCACGATTCCTGAACGGCGCTGATCAGCCTTGTGCGACAGCTTGCGACAGGGGGCGGCGCTGGTGTGCGCCGCCCCCTGTCGCGTCTCCCCGAGGCCTCGTCGACCGTCGGTGCCGTCTTCGAGCAGGGCGGGTGCGGGTGTCCGGGGACGGCTTCCCACGGCGCGCGGACATCACGGCCAAGGTTTCAAGGCAACGGCACCGCGGACCCGTCCCCCTCTTCGACTTCCGAAGGGAGCGGCGCGACCCGGCTCACCCAACGGGCGGAAGAGCCGATGGCAGTTCAGAAGTTGTAGAGATTTCTGTCGCACATGTTGCCCACAGTGTTGCCGCCCGGTTACGTTCCTCGGGCATCACCTCGTAGGTCTCCGGCGTATCCCCCCTTGGTCGGAGGCCCGCCTGGGCGACGTGTCCCGACCTGTCACCAGGGCGCCTCGGACGCCGGGCGGGACATCGCCGAACGCCTCGCCGGCCCTGACCTCGCGTCGGCGCACCGGCGGAGACGACGGGTTTTCCGGCCCGCCACGACGTCGACCGCCACCAGCCCAGCATCCCCGTCCCGCAACGAGTTGTTCCCGGTAAGAGCGGCGTACACCTGACGTCGCGGGCGCCGCCCACCACGGCCGCACCCGACCGTCGGTCCATCACGCCCATCTGAGAATGCCCGTCACCAGACAGACAGCAGGGGAGCTCATGAGCACCATCACCGCTCTGCGCGGCAAAGGCCGCGTCGTATCGACCGCTGTGGCACTTCTCGCCCTGGGACTCGTCCCCGTGGTCGCCCGGGCCCAGTCGACAGACACGCCCGGCGCGCGCCCCGTCTCCACCGTGGTGAACACCACGAACGGCAAGATCCGGGGAACCCATCAGACGGACTACCAGCAGTGGCTCGGCATTCCTTACGCCGCCGACCCGGTGGGCGCCCTGCGCTGGACGGCCCCGAGACCCGCGGCGAAGTGGTCCGGAGTCCGCGACGCCACCGAGTTCTCCGACCGCTGCGCCCAGAACAGCGGATGGGACCCCGGATACGAGAAGACCATCACCACCGAGGACTGTCTGGCCCTCAACGTGTACGTTCCCGACAACGCCCGGGCGAGCGCGCCGGTCCTGGTGTGGATCCACGGCGGAGGCTTCACCGGCGGCGCCGGACAAGACACCAACCCGCGGAAGTTCATCGAGCAGACGGGTGCCGTCGTCGTCACTGTCAACTACCGCGTGGGCGTCCTCGGAACTCTGAACCTGCCCCAGTTGCAGGCCGAGAGCAAGAACGGCCCCGGCAACTACGGCCTACTCGACCAGCAGGCAGCACTGCGCTGGGTCCACTCCAACATCAACCGCTTCGGCGGCGACCCGAAGAACGTGACCATCGCGGGACAGTCGGCGGGCGCCGGTTCGGTCTGCGACCACCTCGCGTCCCCCACCGCCAAGGGCCTGTTCGCCCGCGCCGGCATCATGAGCGGCAACTGCAACCTCCAATCGGCCGCCTCCGGCCAGGCGCAGAGCGAGGCGTTCGTCGCGACGGTCGGCTGCGACACGGCGTCCGACATCCTGGCCTGCCTGCGCGCGAAGCCCGCCACCGAGCTGCTCGCGGCGCAGAAGAAGTCCGGCGTCTCCCCGTCCGTCGGAGGAGCTGCCTTCCCGGTCAACCCCGGCACGGCCGTCCAGGCCGGCGACTTCAACCGCGTACCGGTGATGCTCGGGCAGACCGACAGCGAGCGCGGCCTGTTCACCTACCAGAACTACGACTACCTGGGCACGCCGATGACCTCCGCCCAGTACGAGTCCGCGGTGCGCTCGGCGTACGGCACCAACGCGGCCCGCGTCCTCGCCGAGTATCCGCTCAGCGCCTACCCGACACCGGGGGAGGCGTGGACCGCCGCGCAGAACGGCTCCACCTCGTACGCCCGGCAGCAGCTCATGGCCACGCTGTCGAAGTGGGTGCCGACCTATGCCTACGAGTTCGCCGAGAGCGACACCCCGCACTTCGCCTCCGTCTTCCGCCTCCAGCAGCAGAGCGCGACCGCCCGGGACTTCCCCTTCGGAGGTGCCGTCCACGTCGACGACCTCGGCTACCTCTGGGAGTACCTCGGCCAGACCCTGCCCTACCACGACGACCAGCTGGAGCTGTCCCGGCAGATGATCACGTACTGGGGCCGGTTCGCCGAAGCGGGCGACCCCAACGGATCCGGCACGCCGAACTGGCCTCTCTACCGGGCAAGTTCGGGCAAGCTCATGTCCCTGGTCGCCTGCGACACCTCACCCGCCGACGGAGCCGCCCCCGCCGCCTGCTCCCGGCTGAGCGGTGACTTCGCCACCGAGCACAACCTCGCCTTCTGGGCCGGCCTCCCCGACTGAACCCCGCCCCGTGGTCCTCGCGTCGCCCGCTCCCGAACAGGGAGCGGGCACGCCCCCCGATCCACCGGAGGCAGAGATCGCCACGCTCCGACCCGGCCGAACAGATCGACGCGCTCAAACGGGTCCGAGTCGGCGGCGGCGGCCGGCAGGAACCCAGCCACTACTACCAACTGGGCGGTCTGGCGCCTGAACCTGCGTGACTTCCTCCTGCGCATCGCCTTCTTCCCCTCCTCTGCGGAACGAGCTGACGTCCCCGGCACCGCCAGGGGACGTCTCGCACCCGCCGTCTCCGCACCACACGCTGCGAAACCTCACCGATCAGGAGTGACCCGACCATGTCCGTGAGCAGAAGAACAGTGGCCCGCGCGCTCGCCGCTACCGTGGGCGGTACCGCGCTCGCCGGCGGCCCGCCGGCCACCGGCGCCGGGGCGGCCCCGGCGAGCGGCGCGGCGGCCTCCGGCACTCGGGACACCCAGGCGCGGAAGACCCCGGCGACCGGCCCGCTGATCCGGCGCACGGGCAAGACGCCCACCGGATACGAGGTGACCTTTCGCTACCGCGCCCCGAAGGCGAAGCGGGTTCAGATCAAGGGGGAGTGGTACCTCCAGCGCCCGCTCGCCCTTGACCCGCGCCTGACCACCCCCGACCACCTGGTGGAGAGCCCCGGCCTGCTGCCCGCCCAGTGGCGCCCCGGTGATGTGCCGATCTCGCACCCCAACTCCACCAGCCCCAACTGGCACACCGCCGACATGACCAAGGGCCACGACGGGGTGTGGACCTACACCACCCCGCTCCCCGGCGGCTTCTACACCTACGGTTTCTTCGTCGACGCGGACGCCGACGACACCACCCAGACCGGTCAGCTGCCCGACCCCGCGAACCCCGCCTGGAACGTGGTCGACGGCATCGTCCACGGCACCGCCGTCGACCGCAGTCAGATCCACGTCCCGTCTGATCCCCGCTTCGACACCACCGACGTTTCCTGGCTCGGGCCGTCGGCTGGGCCACGAGGCATGTTGAAGCACGTCACCTACGACTCGCCCGGCCACCTCACCCCCGTCGACCAGAACCACCTGGTCGTCTACACCCCGCCGGAGTACGACCCGAAGCGGGCGAAGCCGTACCCCACGCTTTACCTCAGTCACGGTGGCGGCGAGAACGAGATGGGCTGGAGCACCCAGGGCGACGTCGCGAACATCCTCGACAACCTGATCAATACCGGTGCGGTGGCGCCTCTGGTCGTGGTGATGCCCAACGCGACCGGCTACCCGTCCTCGACGGCCGAACAGGCGCACCGCACCGACCTGATCGAGCGTGTCTTCCCCTGGGTGGAGGCGCACTACCACGTCTCTGCGTCGGCCTCCGACCGCGCCTACTCAGGTCTCTCCGCGGGCGGCATGCGTACCAACCACCTGATGCTGAGGAACACCGAACAGTTCGGCTACTACGGCATGATGAGCGCCGGGCTGCCCGCCGGCACCGTCCTCACCGACGCCCAGGTCGCCGCGCTCAAGAAGGTGACGGTCTACGTCGGCGGCGGCCGGCAGGACCCGATCAATCAGGGCTACCTGACCCTCCACCGGGGCCCGCTGCGTGAGGTCCGCGACCTCACGGCGGCCGGCCTCCACATCCAGACCGCCTTCGTCGACGGCGGCCATGAGTGGTACGTCTGGCGGCTTCTGCTCCGTGACTTCCTCACGCGCGCCGCCTTCCTCCCGCCCACCGTGGCGGACGACACCTGGGGTGCCTGAAGCACTGCTGGGGGCTGAACCTGGCCCTACAGCCCCTGCGGGCTGTAGGGCCAGGCTGTTCCTCGCCCACCCGGCGCCGAGCAACCGGCCGGCGAAGGCGTGAACGCGGACCTGTGGCACAAGGTGACCGCACGGTGGACCCCCGATCCGTCGCTGATGCCCGTCCGCGCCAGGCCACCCGGCAGCTGCGTGCCGGCCACCGCCCGCCTCGGCCTCCGCGAACTCGACCAGGCCCGCCACCTGGGCGCCAAGGCGGCCGCGCAGGCGGCGGAGGTGCGGTCGGTCCGGGCGACGGAGCACGTCCGCGACTTCGGACGCAGGCTGGAGCCGAGGACGCCGCGCCCGTCCGGGGCTACCGGGAGAAGGCCGCGGCGCTGAACTGACGGTACCGCCCGCACCGTTCCCCGTTCCCGTGGGGCGTGCAGCTAGGTGCAGGACAGCTTGCTGCACCCGGCATCGCTGGCGACCGCACCCGCCCCTGCGGCAGCGTGAGGCACGTGCCCGACGGACGGCCGCCCCGCGCCGGGGCCCCCGTCTCCCGGCCGGCGGCCGTCCGCGCGGAACTGCCCGGGGCCTGCGAGGGCCGCCCGCACGATGCGTCGTCGGCGCACTCCGCCGCGCCGACCGGAACGGATTGAGGAACGATGCAGAGTCTGCACCTGCCGACCGAGCGACGACCCGACGCACGCACCGAGCACCTCCCGCCCGACGGCATAGGCGGCCGCCACCGGTCGTACGCCACGTGCACCCCCGCCGAACTCCTGCGCGCGCTGCCGCTCACCCCGGCCGCCGCCCGGTCGGTGCACGCCGGCCGCGCCCTCACCCGCCGCGTCCTGCGCAAAGAGGACGACCGCCTGCTCGTGGTGGTCGGCCCCTGCTCCATCCACGACGTCGACGCCGGGCTCGCCTACGCCACCGCACTGCGCGCCCAGGCCGACCGGCTCGCCGACGACCTCGCCGTCGTCATGCGGGTGTACGTCGAGAAGCCCCGCACCACGGTCGGCTGGACCGGGCTGCTCCCCGACCCCGCCCTGGACGGCAGCCACGACCTCGACCGGGGGCTGCGCACCGCCCGGTCCCTGATGCTGGCCGTCGCCGAGCAGGGGCTGCCCATCGCCACCGAGTGGCTCAGCCCGGCCGTCCCGGCCTACCTGGCCGACCTGATCTCCTGGGGAGCCATCGGCGCCCGCACGGTGGAGAGCCAAGTCCACCGGCAACTGGCCAGCGGCCTGCCCATGCCCGTCGGCATGAAGAACGGCAGCACCGGCTCCGTGGGCGTCGCCGTCGACGCCGTGCGCTGCGCGGCCGTGCCCCACGCATACCTGGGCCTGGACCGGAACGGCCGCCCCGGCACGCTGCGCACCAGCGGCAACCCGGACTGCCACGTGGTGCTGCGCGGCGGCGCGGGCCGGCCCAACTACCGCCCCGGCGACGTGCGCGGAGCGGTGGCCCTGCTGGCCGCCGCCGGGCTGCCGACCGGCCTCGTCATCGACGCCAGCCACGGCAACAGCGGCAAGGACCACGTACGGCAGGCCCAGGTCGCCCGCGAGATAGGCGCCGAGGTCGCGGCCGGTGACACGGACGTGCGCGGCGTGATGCTGGAGGGCTTCCTCGTCCCCGGCCGCCAGGAACTCGGCGCCGGCGTACCGGTGTTCGGGCAGAGCGTCACCGACGCCTGCATGGGCTGGGACGCCACCGTCGACGTCCTGACCGACCTCGCCGCCGCCGCCCGCAGCCGCCGCCGCACCGCGCCGGCCCCGGCCCGCCGACCGGAGGGGGAGCAGAAGTGAGCGTGCCGGACATCCCCGCACTGGGACCGTCCGGTCCCTACCGCACCAGGAAGCGCACCACGGTGACCGACGCCTCGGGCACCCCCGCGCTCGAACTGGCCCTGGTACCGGGCCTGGTCGCCACCGACTGGATCGACCAGCTGCGCGGCAGCACCCCCCCACCCGTCGCGGAGACGGCGGCCGTGCTCGCCAAGGCCGCCGACGTCTTCGAGTACCAGGACGTCCTCGGCGACGACCTCGCCGCCCACGAACAGCGCGTGGCCCGGCTGACCGGCACCCCCGTCACGGTCGTGCGGGAGTGCGACCGACTGATCACCGCGACCCTGCGCGACGCGGGTCGGGCGTGGGACGCGGCACGCCCCGCGGGCTGCTCCCCGCCCGGCGTCCCGGCCGCCGACGCGCCGTCCGCCGGTGCCGTCTGGTGCCGCGCCGGGGACGTCCTCGCCGTCCAGGCGGCGGGCAACAGCCCCGGCGTGCACGCCCTGTGGCCCGAGGCGCTCGCGCTGGGCTACCGGGTCGCCGTCCGCCCCTCCCAGCGCGATCCGCTCACCCCCCGGCGGCTGGTGCTGGCCCTGCGCCGGGCGGGCCTGTCCGAGGACCGGCTCGTCCTGGTGCCGTGCGAGCACACCACGGCGGACCTGCTCGCCGACCGCGCCGACCGCGCCGTGGTCTACGGCGGCCAGGCCGTCGTGGACCGGTACCGCGACCGCGCCGACGTACGCACCCAGGGCCCCGGCCGCTCCAAGCTGGTCGTCGCCTCCGACGCCGACCGCACCACCGGACTCGAACTCGCCCGCACCGGCGCCCTGTACCACGCGGGCACCGCGTGCACCGCCACCACGGGCGTACTGGTCGAACGGGAGGTCACGGAGTTCGCGGGGGCGCTGGCGGCAGCGCTCGCCGACGTACGGCCCGCGCCGCCCGAGGACGACGCCGCCGTCCTGCCCTGCCTGCCGCTGGAGCAGGCCGAACGCCTGGTGGCGGCGGTCCTGGACCGGGCGGCGGACGCGGGCGCGACGGTCCGCCTGGCGCCCCGGGCGCACCCGCTCGGCGGGCCGGGCACCCTGTCGGCCGTGACGCCCGCGGTCGTCGAACTGCCCGCCGCCCGCCACCCCCTGCTGGGCCTGGAGCTGCCGTTCCCCTGCGTGTGGGTGGCGCCCTTCGACCGCGCCGCCACCGACAGCCTCGACGACTCCCTGGTGCTCTCCCTGCACACCGCCGACCCGGCCCTGCTCGACCGGGCCCTCGGCCTCCCCTCGGTCTCCAACGTCTACCGGGGCCGACCGACCTCCTGGACCCACCCCGACGTACCGCACGACGGGTTCCTCGGGGAGTTCCTGATGCGCGCCAAGGGCCTGGCCCACGCCGACGAGAAGAGGAGCGACACGTGAAGATACATTCCAGGAGCGGCCTCGACTTCATGGAGCGGATCCAGCGGGAGGTGACCGCCCCCCGCCGCGACCCCGGCGCCGCCGACGCCCACTACGCCGCCAAGCTGACCGAGGTCTGGGAGCGCGCCCGGCAGACGCCCGCCTACGCCGCCCTCGGCCCGTACTCGGCGGCCGCCTTCCGGGACCTGCCCACCACGTCCAAGGACGCGCTCAAGGCCCACCCCCTCGCCTATCTGCGGGTACCGGTCGACGCGGGCCTGAAGTACTACCAGACCACGGGGACCACCGGGGTGCCCACGCCCACGCCCCGCACTGCCCGGGACATGATCGCCAACACCGTCTCCGTCGCCGAGGCGTGGCGCCCGATCCTGGCGGACCACGGCCACCGGGCGCTGATCCTGCTGCCCTCGGACATCGTGCCGGTGGCCGACCTGATGGTCGGGGTCTGCGAGTTCCTCCAGGTCCCGCACGTCAAGGCCTACCCCTACACCACCGGCATCTCCGACTGGGACCGCATCATCGGGCTGTGGGAGGTGTTCCGGCCCACGACGCTGTTCGTGGCGCCCGGCGTGCTGCTGGAACTCACCCAGGTGCTCAAGCGGCGCGGACTGCTGCCGAAGCTGTCCGCCAGCGTGGACCTGCTCATGCTGCTCGGCGAGGTGAGCACCCCCGAGCTGCGCGCGATGACCGGCCGCTGGTGGAACGCCCGCGTCTACGACGCCAGTTACGGCAGCACCGAGAGCGGCACGCTGGCCGTCTGCTGCGCCGAGGACCGGCTGCACCTGCTGCGCGGTGCCCACTACTTCGAGATCGCCGACGGCGACACCGTCCGGCCCGCCGCGGCCGGCCGCGACGGCAGGCTGGTCGTCACCCCCCTGAACAACGACGCCCGCCCCCTGCTCCGCCTCGACATGGGCGACGAGGTCTCCCTGACCGGCGACTGCCCCTGCGGTGACGACGCCCCGGTGGTGACCGTGCACGGCCGGGACAGCGACGGCACCCGGATCAAGGGCAGCCGGGTGCGCACCCGCGACCTCGAGGGCGTGGTGTACGCGGACAGCGGCGTCATGGGCTACCTGATCGAGACCGTCGAGGACGGGAGCTGGGCCCGGCTGCTGCTGGAGCGCGAACCGGGCACCGACCGGGACGCCGAGGCCGGGCGCGACGCCCTCATCCAGCAGCTCACCAGCCGACGCCTGGGCTTCCGCTGGGACGAGGTCCGCTTCGTCAACCGGCTGCCGGTGACGACGAAGAGCGGCGGCTCCCAGAAGAGCTGGAAGCGCTCGAACTTCCGGGTCGTGGGGGAGGGAGCGCCGGTATGACGCCCCATCAGACATACGACGTGCTGCGCGGGTCCTCCGGAGTCGTGACGGGCGAGTCCGACCTGTGGTGCACCTACGCGGCGGTGCGCACCCTGTCCTGGCTCGGCCGCACCGCCGACCTGCCCCGCCCCGGCGAGGTGGCCGCCTTCCTCGCCTCCCGGCAGAACGCCGACGGCGGCTACGCGTGGTCGGCCGGCATGAACTCCGACGCCTGGGCCACCTACTACTGCACCCAGGCCCTGGCCGACCTGCCCGCCGACGCCCGGGGCACCGCCCGCGCCTCCAGCGGCGACTGGGTGCGCTCGGCCGCCCGCCCGGACGGCGGCTACGCCATGACACCCGGTCAGACGGCGGACGTGTGGGCCACCTACTACGCCGTCCGCGTCCTCGTCGAGATCCACGGCGAACGCCCGCCCGCGGAGCTGACCGACTGGCTCGGGGCGCTCCAGGCCGCGGACGGGGGACTGGCGTGGAGCCCCGCCCACGCCAAGGACGGCACCTCCGACGCCCGGGCCTGCTACTACGCCGTGACCGCCTGGCACACCGCCACCGGCGGCCGGGGCCCGCTGCCCTGGGACCGCGACCGGCTCGTGCGGTGGCTGCGGGACCGGCAGGGCGCGGGCGGCGGCTTCACCTTCCGGGCCGGGGACGCCACGGAGTGCCTGTGGGCGACCTTCCGGGCCGTCAGCGCCCTGAACCGACTCGGGGAGAGCCCCCGGGACCCCGTCGGGTGCGTCGCCTGGATCACGGCCCGGCTGCGGCCCGGCGGCTCCTTCACCCGCTGGCCCGGCTACCCCGTCCCCGACGTATGGGCCGCGTTCTGCGGCGTGGGCGCGCTGCGGGAACTCGGCGCCGACCTGACGGGCCTCGCCGACCACGTGGTCGCCGCCGTGCTGTCGTTCCGGACGGCTCAGGGCGGCTTCACCTACCGCTCCCCCGAGCTGGCCTCCGACGTGCTCACCACCTCCGCCCACCTGCTCTCCGGGCGGCTCGCGGACGACGCGGCGCGGACCGCCCTGCGCTGGACGGAGAGCTGCGTGCTGCCCAACGAGCAGGGCGTGATGTACATGCCCGGCCGGGGCAGCGAGGTGCGCTGCACCCTCTGGGCCCTGGCCGCGGGCGCCTTCGCCGACGACACCGCCGCCCGAGCCGGGATCGCCCGCTGGCTCACCGGCGCCATCCAGAACCCCGACGGCGGCTTCGGCTACTGGGAGGGCCGCGCCTCCGACACCGTGTCGACCTGCGCGGCCGCCGAGATCCTCGCCGTCACCGGCAGCACCGACGCCGCCGCCCGGCGCGGGATCGCCGGGTACCTGTCGAGCTGTGAGCGGGCACCCGGCCAGTACGCCGACGTGCCCGGCGGCAAGCCCACGCTGCGCGCCACCCTCCAGGCGCTGCGGGCCCTGCGGCTCACCGCCGGGGCCGACCGCGCCCCCGTCGAGGAGGCCCTGGCCCGGCACCGGGTGCGCGGCGGCGGGTACGGCAACGACAACCACCGCGTCCCCGACCTGCTGAGCACCTACGAGGCCACGCTGGCGGCGGACGCGTTCGGGATCGCCTGGGACCCCGGGCACCTGGCCCGCTTCCTGGACAGCGTACGCACGGCGGACCACCGGTTCGCCTGGACCCCCCTGATGGCCACGAGCGGCGGCCCGCTCGCCGACTGCCTCGGAAACCGCCTGGAGCTGCGGCTGCCGTCCGGGCGGCACGCGCTCCCGCCGCTGGCCCTGTCCTGAGAGGCGGCCGCCGATGCCGACAGTCGAAGTGACCAGCGACCCGCTGACCCCCTCCGCGCGGCTGCGGACGGCGCTGCGCCTGACCCGGTGGCTGACCGCGCGGGGCTCCGCGACCGCGCACGTGGTGGTCTCCTTCCGCACCGCCGAGCCCATGGCGTACTTCACCGGCGGCGTACCGCTGACCACCTGGCAGGACGGCACGGACGACCGCTCCCGCCCGCGCTGGGCGTCGGTCGTGTGCCGCGTCCACCCCGACCGCGACCACGCCTACCGGGCCGCCCTCGCCGACGAGGTGCGGCAGGCCCTCGGCCTGGACGGGGACGACGCGCACCTCACCGTCCGCTTCGAGCCCACCGAACCCGGCCGGATGTTCTACCTGGACGCGGGATCGATGACCAGTGCCGACGCCGTACCGGCCGGCCGAGGCCCACAGAAAGGCCAGTGACATGCAGACCCTCAACCCCACCGACATCAACGCCCGCCTGGTCGCCCTCCTGGAGCAGCGGTTCGGCGAGGCCGCCCGCGCCCTGCCCGGCGACGCCGACCTGGCCGACGCGCTGCCGGGCTTCGACAGCCTGGCGGCCCTGGAGTACGTCAACGCCGTGGAGGCCGCGTTCGGCATCGAGGTGGACTTCGTGGGCGACGACGTGCGCTACCAGTTCAGCACGCTCGACCGGACCACGGAGTACGTGCGCGAACGCGTCGAGGACCAGGCGGCATGACCGTGCGCCCGGCCCCCCACGGACCATGCGGCACGACCGCGCGGGAGGCACCCGGCGGCCCCGGCGGCGACCTGCCGTTCGAGACGTCCGGCAGCACCGGGGTCGCCCGCCGCTGGTGGCGGCGGCCCGAGCAGATGGCGCGCGAGGTCGAGCTGATCGCCACGCACCTGCTCGGCCCCGTCGACCACGTGGTCAACTACGCCCCGCCGCGCCACCTGTTCGGCGCACTGTTCGGGCAGTGGCTGCCCCGCACGGCGGGCGTCCCCGTCCACCAGGCGTGGCGGCAGCCGCTGAGCCCCCCGCCCGTCCCGGCGGACGCCCGCGTACTGGTCGTCTGCCTGCCGATGACCTGGGAACTGCTGCGGCGCCACCTGAGCACCTGGCAGCGGGCCCGCTCGGTCGTCGCCCTGCACAGCGCGGCGGCCCCGCCGCCCGCCGCCCACCGGCTGGTCCGTCGGGCCGCGCCGCTGCTGCGCGCCCACGAACTGCTGGGCTCCACCGAGACCGGCGGCATAGCCCACCGGCCGGTGACCCCCGAGGGCGAGGCGGCGGCCCCCTGGCGGCTGCTCCCCGACGTCACCCTGGCCGGGGACGGCGCGCCACCGGCCGGGCAGGCGGCGGAACTCGTGGTCGCCGGACCCCGGCTGGCCCGCCCGGACGGCGCGTCCCGGCCGCCCGCCCACTGGGCCACCGGCGACCTGGTGCGGTTCACCGCACCCCGCGCCTTCCGGCTGGTCGGCCGCAGCGGCTCCCTGATCAAGGTGAACGGCGTCAAGGTCCACCTCGCCCGGGTCGACGAGCGGTTGGCCACGCTGCTGCCCCGGGCGGAGTGCGTGGCACTGCCCTGGACCGGCGACCCGCTCGGCGGCGAGGGATACGTCGTCTTCTGGGCCGGCCGCGCCGCCGGGGTGGACACGGCGGACGTCCTGGACGCCCTGCGGGACTTCCCGCGTCCGTCCAGGATCGTGGAACTGGCGGCGGTACCGAGAACCGCCGGCGGGAAACCGGACCGGGCGGCCCTGCTCACGGCCGCACCGCCGTGACGCCACGGGCCCACGGAACCCCGTCACGTCTTCGAACCTCGGGAGGGATCGATTCTGTCCAGGTTGATCGTGGTGACCGGCGCGAGCGCCGGCATCGGCAAGGCCACGGCGAAGCGCTTCGCCGAACGCACGGAGAACGACGGCGCGTCCGGGACGCGCGACAAGGTGCTCATGGTCGCCCGGCACGAGGAACGGCTCGTCCGGGCGGCGCGGGAGATCGAGGCGAGCGTGCCGGGAGCCGACGTGGAGACGCTCCCGCTCGACCTGTCCGACGCCGACGCGGCCAAGACCCTGCGGGACCGGGCCGGGGCGACCGGGCTGCCGGTCGGCGCCCTGCTGTGCTGCGCCGGTGCCGTGCCGCCGCCCGCCGACCCGGACGCGGGCGACGTGGCCGCCGTCCTGACCGAGTGGGAGGGGGCCTACCGCGCCAACGTCGTGACCGCCGTCGTCGCCGTGGAGGCGCTGGTCCCGTCGATGACGGACGGCGGCGGCATCGTGCTGTACAGCTCCATCGCCGCCTACCGGGGCTCCGGCGGCACGGGCGGCTACGGCGCGGCGAAGGCGGCCCTGCACTCCTACGTCCACCTGCTCGCCACCCGGCTCGGGCCGCGCCGGATCAGCGTCAACGCCATCGCGCCGGGCTACGTCGCCGGGACCGACCTGTTCGGCGGCGCGCTGCCCGCCGCCCGGGAGAAGACGCTGATCGGCCAGACCGTCCTGGGCCGCCCGGGCGATCCGGTGGACGTCGCGGAACTCGGCCACTACCTGTGCTCGCCGCCCGGCGCCTACATCACCTCCCAGATCCTCCAGATCAACGGCGGTTCGCTGCACGGCGTCTGACCGCCGCGCCGTACCGCCCGCCACCCGCCCACCGCGTGCCCCCCGCACGCGACCACGACCGAGAAAGCGCGGTGATCCGCCATGAACGCCCAGGAACAAGCCGACGCGCACATCAGGGCGATGATGCGCTGGCACTTCGATCCGGCGACGGGCTCCCGCTACTGGGTGGAGCGCCGGAACCGGCTCGGCTTCGACCCGGTGGAGGACGTACGGGGCGTCGACGACCTGCTGAGGTTCCCCAACCTGGTCGACGAACTCCGGGACGTGCCGGTCGAGGACCTCATCCCCCGGGGCCTGGACGACACGGAGGAGGTGTGCGCCGTGTACGAGAGCGGCGGCACCACCGGGGCGCCCAAACGCTTCGTCATGTTCGAGGGGTGGTTCGAGCAGTACATGGCCTGGGAGAACCGCCACTACCCCGACGACGGCACCGGGCACGCGCTGGCCGTGGCGCCCAGCGGCCCGCACATGCTCGGCGAGTACTCCCGGCGGATCGCGCGGGCCAGGAACGGCATCCGGTTCGCCGTCGACCTGGACCCGCGCTGGGTGAAGCGGCTGCTGGCCGAGGGCGACACCGCCGGTGCCGCCGCCTACGTCGACCACCTCGTCGACCAGGCCGAACTGGTCCTGCGCTCCCAGGACATCGCCTTCCTGATCACCACGCCCCCGCTGCTGACCCGGATGTCCGAACGCCCCTCGGTCCGCGCCCTGATCCAGGAGAAGGTGCGCCTGATCATCTGGACCGGGGCGCACATGGACCCCGACACCCTGGACCACCTCGCCACCGAGCTGTACCCGAAGGCCCGGTTCCGGGGGTCGTACGGCAGCACGTCCGTGCTCAGCGGCACCGTGCAGCGGCCCGACCCCGAGGGCACGGGGGAGGTGGTCTTCGACTCCTACGCCCCCTACGTGGTCTACCGGGTGGTCGACCCCGCCACCGGTGAGCCGGTCCCCTACGGGTCGGAGGGCGCCGTGGTCATGAACCACCTCACCCGGTACGGGCTCGTCCCCAACAGCCTGGAACGCGACCTGGCCACCCGCGTCCCCGGCCCGGGCGGCGCCGGGGACTCCCTGAAGGACATCCACCCGGTGGCCGAGGCGGACGGCCGCAAGCTCATCGAGGGCGTCTACTAGCGGCGCCCCGGACACGTGTGAGGAATCCCCATGCCGAAGAAGAAACCAGCCCTGTTCGCCGCCGCCCTGGGCGCCGGCGCGCTGACCCTGAGCCTGTCCCCCTTCCCGGCCACCACGGCGCGGGCCACGTCCTCGCCGACGGTCATCGACCTGGCCATAGGCAACGACGGCGTCGTGCAGACGGACGTCGGCGACCCCGGGCTCAGCATCGGCGACGAGTTCGTCTACGCGGACACGCTCTACCGCGACGGGCGGCGCGTCGGCGAGGACGGCAGCTCCTGCCAGGTGACCCGGGTGGACGGCGAGCGGATCACCACCGACTGCGTGCTGTCGGTGCAACTTCCGGAGGGCCAGATCACCGCGCAGTCCCTGTGGACCAAGGGCGCCGATATGGTGCGGATGGCCGTCACCGGCGGGACCGGCGCCTACCGTGGGGCCACCGGGGAGCTGACGTGCAGCGACATCCAGACCCCGCAGGAGACTTACCACATCGAGCTGGACCGGTGATCTCCCGCGTCGCGAACGACTGCTGTGACGAGAGCCCGTCCGACGGGACGGTGCGGTGAGGAGCGGTGCCGATGAGCACTACGAGGTCCGGGACGGGCACCGGGCGCACGACGAGTACGACGCCCACGGGGACGGAGCCGGCCGGCTCGGCCACCGCGGCGCTGGTCGCCGCCGTCCTCGGCTTCTTCGTGATCACGCTCGACGTCTCCGGGGTCAACGTCGCGCTGCCCGCGGTCGGCGACGACCTGGGGGGCTCGTTGTCGGGGCTCCAGTGGGTGGCCGACAGCTACACGCTGATGTTCGCGGCGCTGATGCTGTCCGCGGGCGCGCTCTCCGACGCGGTCGGCGCGCGCCGCGCCTTCGGCTGGGGGCTGGTCGTGTTCACCGCCGCCTCGCTGGCCTGCGGGGTGGCACCCTCGCTCGGGGCGCTGACGGCCGCGCGGGTGGTGCAGGGCAGCGCGGCGGCGGTGATGGTGCCCGCCTCGCTGGCGCTGATCCGGCACGCCTTCCCCGATCCGGAGGCGCGGGCGCGCGGCATCGCCCTGTGGACGGTGGGCGGCGCCGTCGCCATCGCCGCGGGGCCGGTGCTGGGCGGGCTGCTCACCACGGAGTGGAGCTGGCGGGCGGTGTTCTTCCTCAACGTGCCGGCCGGGCTCGCGGGCTTCCTGACGCTGCTGCGGGTGCCGCACTCGCCGCGCCGCCCGGCGGTCTTCGACTGGCCCGGGCAGGCGCTGGCGGTGGTGGCGCTGGCCGCGCTGACGTTCGCGGTGATCGAGGGCGGGCACCACGGCTTCACCGGGACGGTGTCGGTCGCGGCGGGCGTCGCGGTGCTGGCCGGGGCCGGGTTCGTGGCCGTCGAGGCACGCCGCGAGGCCCCGATGCTGCCGCTGCGGCTGTTCCGGGAGCGGTGCGTCACCGTGCCGGTCGTCGCGGGCTTCGCCTGCAACGCCGCCTTCTACGGCGGGGTCTTCGTGCTGAGCCTGTTCTTCCAGGACCAGCGGGGGCAGTCGGCGTTCTCGGCCGGGCTGATGTTCGTGCCGATGGCGCTGATCACCGCCAACTTCAACTACCTCTCGCCGAAGGCCGTCGCGCGGTACGGCCCGCGCGCGGTGGTCGTCGCCGGGCTGCTGGTCGGCACCGCCGGGTGCTGCGGGCTGGCCGCCGTGGGCGCGGGAACACCGTGGTGGCTGATCGCCCTGCCGATGATCCCGCTGGGCATCGGCGGCTCCCTCGCCATGCCGGCGCTGACGTCCCTGATGCTCGACAGCGTCGCCGCGGAACGGGCCGGCACGGCGGCGGCCCTCCTCAACACCAGCCGCCAGGCGGGCGGCGCCCTGAGCATCGCCGTCTTCGGCGCACTTCTGGCGAGGGACTTCGCACCGGGCATGCGCGAGAGCCTCCTCCTCGCGGCCGCCCTGCTGGTGGCCAACGCCGTGCTGGCTACGGCTCTGCTGCCTCGGCGGGTGCGGGAGAAGTGAAGTAGGGGGCGGTCGAGCGGGGGCCGCCGGGTCCGGGTCCGGGTGCGCGGGGCGCCTCGAGGGACGGCGGTGTGCGGCCCGGGCCCGGCCGCCCGCGCGGGCCCGGCCGGGCTTCCGCCTGGGTCGGCCCGGCCCCCCCCCCAAAGCCGTGCCCCCCCTGCCTGCCAGGCCCCGGCGACGGCGGTCGACCGGTGCAGCAACGTGCAGCACAACATGCTGCACCGGGCCGCCATGGCGCCTCCTCCCCCCGCCCGGGCAGGCTGCGCATCGTGCCCCGGACGGCATCGCGGCCCCGGAGCGCTTCCCGACGTAACTGCCTTCCAGTCCAAGGGAATCCGTCATGCCCAGCTGCCTTGCTCTCACCCTGCCCGCCAAGGGCGCCCCGTTCACCGTGACCGCCATCGAGCGGCGCGTCCCACGCGACGACGACGTCCGCATCGACATCCGGTACTGCGGCATCTGCCACACCGACCTGCACTTCGGCCACGACGACTGGGGCGGGACCATCTTCCCCCTCGTCCCCGGCCACGAGATCACCGGCGTGGTCGCGGAGGTCGGCGCCGCCGTCACCTCGCTGGCACCCGGCGACCGGGTCGGCGTCGGCTGCATGATCGGCTCCTGCGGCAAGTGCGGCCCCTGCGCGGCGGGCGAGGAGCAGTACTGCGCCGAGGGCTTCGTCAGGACCTACTCGGCCCGCGACCGCGACGGCACGGTGACCCAGGGCGGCTACAGCCGATCCATCGTCGTCCCGGAACACTTCGTCCTGCGCATCCCGGACCAGCTCGCCCTCGACCGCGCCGCCCCGCTGCTCTGCGCCGGCGTCACCGTCCACTCACCGCTGCGCCGCTGGCAGACCGGCCCGGGCACCCGCGTCGGCGTCCTCGGCATGGGCGGCCTCGGACATCTCGGCGTGCGGATCGCCGCCGTCCTGGGCGCCGAGGTCACCCTGCTGGGCCGCTCGCCGGAGAAGGCGGACGACGCCCGCCGCCTCGGCGCCACCCGCTTCGTCGACCTGCGCGACCACCGGCGGCTCGCCGCGCTCGACGGCCACTTCGACCTGCTCCTCAACACCATTCCGGCCCCCCTCGACATGGACCTCTGCCTGGGACTGCTCGGCCTGGGCGGCACCCTGGTCAACGTCGGCGCCCCGAGCGACCCCGTCGCCTCGTACAACACCTTCTCGCTGCTCGACGCCCGCCGGGTGATCACCGGATCGTCCATCGGCAGCGTCCGCGAGACACAGGAGACGCTCGACCTCTGCGCCGCGCACGGCATCGGCGCCGAGACCGAGACCATCCCCGCCTCCCGGGTCCCGCAGGCGTGGCAGACGCTCGCCGAGGCCCGCTACCGCTACGTCATCGACATCGCCACCCTCACCGCCCCGTGACGGCGTACCCCCCGACTCCGCACCCCATCGCACCGGAGGTAGATCGCGTGTCAGTCCAGCGAGTTCCCGTCCTCGTCGTCGGCGGGGCGTACACCGGGCTCACCACGGCCCTGAGCCTGGCCGCGCGCGGCGTGCGCCCACTGCTGGTCGAGCGGCGCCCGGGCGCCGCCACGCTGCCCAAGGCGTGGGGCCTCAACACCCGCTCCCAGGAACTCCTGCACACCCTGCCCGGGGTCACGCAGCGTTTGGAACAGGCCCTGGGGGAAGTGCGCTGGCCCCGCATGAGCCACGGCGTCAGCCTGGCCGACCCCGACCGGCGCTTCCTCGACCCGGCGGAGGGCCGGCCCGACCCGCTGCCGCTCTCCCCGGTGCCGCCGCTGGCCTGGATATCGCAGGCCCAGGTGGAGGGGATACTCCGGGGCTGCGCGGAGGACGCGGGCGCGGAACTGCGCCACGGCACCGAGGCCGTCTCCCTCACCCAGGACGGCGACAAGGTCACCGTGACGCTCCGCGAGGTGCGCTCCGGCCGCCGCTACACCGTCGAGGCGGACCACGTGGTGGCGGCCGACGGCAACACCAGCCCCGTACGGGACATGCTCGGCGTCCCCGTACGGGGCAGCGGGGTCATCGGGCACATGTACATCATCACGTTCGAGGCCGACCTGACGCGGTACGTCGAGAAGGGCGCGGTCGAGGTGATCGGCATGCCCGGCAGCGGTTCCAGCTTCATCCTGGACGGCTCCGAGCGCCACACCCTGTGGGTCGACTACTTCCCCGAACGCGGCGAGAGCCCGGCGGACTTCACCGAGGAACGGTGCCTGGAGCGGGTCCGCCGCGCCATCGGCGACCCCTCGGTCGACGTCACCTTCGTCAACGCCCGGTTCTTCCCCATCAACCACAAGATGGCCGACCGCTTCCGCGTGGGCCGCGTCTTCCTGGCCGGTGACTCCGCGCACGCCTGCCCGCCCAACGGCGGCCAGGGCGGCAACCTCGCCATCCAGGACGCCTACGACCTGTCCTGGCGGCTGGCCCTGGTGCTCGACGGGCAGGCCGGGCCCGGTCTCCTGGACACCTACGAGGCCGAGCGCCGACCGGTCATCCGGATCACCCTGGAGCGCGAACTGGCGCTGGCGAAGGTCTCCGAGGGCCGGGTGCCGGCCAGCTACAACCCGGCCGACCCCGACGCCCCTGTCCCCACGCCCAGGGAGTTCCTCGGCTTCCGGTACCACTCGGCGGCCGTCCGCACCGAGCCCGGTGACGACGGCAGCCTCCAGGAGGACCCGTGGCACCCGACCGGGCGGCCCGGCGGACGGGCGCCGCACGTCGTGCTCACGGCGGGCTCCCGGACGCTGTCCACGCTCGACCTGTTCGGCGGCGCGTTCGTGCTGCTGGCCGGGGCGGAGGCCGCCGACTGGGCTGCCGCCGCGGAACGCGCCGCCGAGCGCCTCGGGGTCGGCCTGGTGGCCCACCGCATCGGCGACCGGCTCACCGACCGCGACGGCGTCTGGGGCGCCCGGTACGGCGTCGGGCCCACGGGCGCGGTGCTGGTCCGGCCCGACGGCGTCATCGCCTGGCGCGGCAGGACGTCGGCGGCCGACCCGGAGGGGGAGCTGACGGCGGCGCTCACCGCCGTACTCGCCCGCTGAGAACGGGACCGGCCCAGGCAGGCTCGGGTCTGCCCGGGCCGGTCAGCCGTCCCCGTGCGCCGCGCCGGCCTGTACGGCGCCCAGCATGCGGTCGCGGACCATCCAGCCGGCCTGGAACCGGCTCTGCGCGCCGAGGTCGTCGAACAGCTCGGCGATGTACTTCCGGCAGGTCCGCACCCCGATGCCCAGCCGCCTGGCCACCACCTCGTCCTTGTAACCGGCGGCCAGTAACTGGACGATCGCGGTCTTCGTCTCCTGGGTGAGGACGGCCGGGATACGGTTGCCGCCGCCCGACCGGTCGAAGACGGTGCCGGTCGCCCAGGCGCTCACCACCATGTGCACGATGAGGCCGACCAGGGCGCCGTGCCGGACCAGGTGCGCCCGGCCCGTGCCCGCGCCCTCGGCACCGGCCGCCCCGTCCTCGGCCCCGGCCTCGAAGAGGAAGGCGGTCGTACGGTCGAACACCATCAGTGGCGGCAGCGACGCGGCCGTGGTGCGGACCTCGCCGCCCGACGCGACGATCCGCGCGGCGCGGTGCCGTACGGCCGCGTCGTGGCGCGACAGGTGGGGGAGCAGGACCCGCACGTCGACTCCGGGTGGCACGGGCTCGCCCGTGCCGCACACCAGGTCCCGGGCCGGGGCGGGCGTCTCCCGCCCCAGGGGCTGCACGGCGAGGACCTCCTCGGTGCAGCGCCGCGCGGTGACCGCCAGCGCGTCGCGCAGCTCGGCGGCGCCGTCGATCGTGACCACGGGGGCGGGCGATCCGCCCGCCGGGTCCGGCGAGCACATGCCGGACAGAGTGTCGAGCTGCGCGCGCAACCCTTCGAGCTGGGCCTGCCACGCCTCGATGACGCCGGTGAGGGGCTCGGCGTACTGGAGCTTGACCATCTCGGGGTGGACGGCGGTCCAGTCGCCGGGGCCCTCCGGCCGGGGCCGCGCCAGTCTGTTCCGGCTCAGCCGGGACAGCACGCGCTCCGTGCGGCCCGCGCTCCAGCCCAGACTGCTCGCCAGTCTCTCCAGCCGGGCCCCGCCGGTCGCCACGAGGAGCCGGTAGGCGGCCAGCTCCTCGTCTCCCATCAGCGGAACGATCTGGGCGATGTCCATCGTCTTCCCCCTGATCTGCTGCTGCAACGGCGGAACAAGAATAAACACGAGGCCAGTTATGGACGCAAGTACAGATTTTCCCGCTCCCCGGTTGGGTGGCCGTCTTGCTGCTTGAGGGGGCGTCAAGAGGGAAAGTTGGTCCCCGGTGTATTTTTGGATCGCCCTCGATAGATTGCTGAGCCGATTGATCACCAGATCGATACATCGGTGCATCGACCGGCCGTCCTCGTCTGTCCAGCCATCGACCTGGAGTCCTCCATGCGCCCGAAGCTGTCCAGCACGACACCCCTCGCCATCGTCGGCATGGCATGCCGGTTCCCCGGGATCGAGAGCACCGACGAGCTGTGGGACGTCCTGGCGTCCGGCGCCGACATGGTGACGCCGGTTCCGCGCGACCGGTTCGACGCCGACGCCTGCCACGCCGCCGCCCCCATGACCCCCGGCCGCACCGTCTCCCGGCACGGCGGGTTCCTCACCGACGCGTTCGGGTTCGACCGGGAGTTCTTCGGCGTGCCGCCCGCCGTCGCCCGCGCCATGGACCCGCAGCAGCGGCTCCTGCTGCACGTCGTCTGGGAGGCCCTGGAAGCGGCGGGCATCCCCCCGTCGCGGCTCGCCGGCAGCAGGACCGGCGTCTTCGTGGGCCAGGCGACCGCCGAGTACGCCGACACCGACCCCCGTCCGGACGAGCCCGACGTGCGCGACATGACCGGCAGCCGCCTGCGCGCCGTCACCGCCGGCCGGATCTCCTACGCGCTCGACCTGCGCGGACCGAGCGTCGTCCTGGACACCGCCTGCTCCTCGTCGCTGGTCGCCGTGCACGCCGCCCGGCAGAGCCTGCTCACCGGCGAGAGCGACCTGTGCGTCGCCGGGGGCGTCAACATCGTCCTGTCCGCGCACGACGCCATCGGCTACTCGCAGGGCGGCATGCTCTCGCCCGGGGGCCGCTGCCGGTTCGGCGACGCCCGCGCCGACGGCTTCGTGCGCAGCGAGGGCGTGGGCGCGGTGGTGCTCAAGCGGCTGGACGACGCGGTGCGCGACGGCGACCCCGTGCACGCGGTGCTGCTCGGCAGCGCGGTCACCAACGACGGCGCGGGCGGCGGAGTGCCGCTGCGCCCGTCGGTCGCGGGCCAGGCGGACATGGTGCGCGCGGCGTGCGCCGCCGCGGGCGTTGCCCCCCGCGACCTGGACTACGTGGAGGCGCACGGCACCGGCACCGCCGTCGGGGACGCCGTGGAGCTGGCGGCGCTCGCCGAGGCGGCCGGGGCCGGACGGCCCGAGGACCGGCCGCTGCTGACCGGGTCGGTGAAGACCAACATCGGGCACACCGAGGCCGCCGCCGGGATCGCCGGTCTGCTCAAGGCGGTGCTGATCCTCCGGCACGGCGTCGTCCCGGCCTCCCTGCACCTCGGCGAACCGCACCCGCTGCTCACCCGGGACGGCTTCCCGGTCCGCGTGGTCACCCGCGCCCGGCCCCTGGACCCGGCCGGTGACCGCGCCCTGCTCGGCGTCAGCTCCTTCGGCCTGTCCGGCACCAACGCCCACGTGGTCGTCGGCGCGCACCTGCCCGACCCAGCCCCCGCCGACCCCGGGCCCGAGACGGCCGAGACCGGCCCGCACCTGCTGGTGCTGAGCGCCCGCACCCCCGGTTCCCTGCGCCGCCTGGCCACTCGGTACGCCGACTACCTCGACGGGGGCGGAGCCGGCCGCCGCCTCCCCCTGCGGGACCTCTGCGCCGCCGCGGCCACGCGACGCGACGCCCACCCCCACCGGCTGTGGGCCGTGGGCGCGGACCACGACGCCCTGGTCCGCGCGTTGCGGGCGCTCGCCGCCGGGGAGGCGACCGCCGACGGCGGCACCGGCGACGCGGTGCCGCCGGGCGGACGGCGCGTGGTGTTCGTCTTCTCCGGGCAGGGCGCGCAGTGGGCCGGCATGGGCCGCGCCCTCTACCGCTCCTCACCCGCCTTCGAGGCAGCGCTGGACGCCTGCGACCGGGCCGTCCGCGCCGAACTCGGCTGGTCGGTCCTGGACCGGCTGCTGTCCGGCCCCGCCGACCTGCCCACCGACGTGGACGTCGTACAGCCCGTCCTGTGGGCCGTGCAGGTGGCGCTGGCCGCCGCCTGGCGCGAGCGGGGCGTGCGGCCGGAGCTGTGCATGGGGCACAGCATGGGGGAGGTGGCGGCCGCCCGGACGGCGGGCGCCCTCTCCCTGGACGACGCGGCCGCGGTGATCTGCCGCCGCAGCACGCTGATGCAGCGGACCGCCGGGCGCGGCGCGATGCTCGCCGTCGAACTCCCCGCCGACCGGGCCCGCCGCCGCGCCGGGACGTACGGCGGCACGGTGTCCGTGGCCGTCGAGAACGCCCCCAGCGGCACCGTCCTCGCGGGCGATCCCGCCGCCCTGACCGCCCTGCGCGGCGAACTGGAGCGGGACGGCGTCCTGTGCCGCCCGGTCAAGGTCAACGTGGCCTCCCACTCGCCCTACATGGACTCCGTACGGGAGAAGCTGCTGCGGGCGCTGGACGGGCTCGCCCCGGCGTCCGGCGGCACGGACCTGGTCTCCACCGTGTACGGCCGGAGGGTCGAGGGCGCCGCGCTGACCCCCGCCTACTGGGCCGAGAACGTGCGCCGCCCGGTGCGGTTCGCCGGTACCGTGCGGCGGGTCGCCGAGGAGGCGGAGAGCGTCTTCGTCGAGGTCGGCCCCCACCCCGTGCTGCTCGCCGCCATGGAGGAGACCCTGGGCGCCTGCGATGCCGGCGGCGCGGCGGTGGCCTCGCTGCACCGCGGCTGCGACGAACCCGCCGAACTGGTCCGGGCCGCCGGGCGCATCTTCGCCCACGGCGGCCGGGTGGACTGGCACCGCTGGTACGGCACCGCCACCCGGCACGTGCCGTCCCTGCCCACCTACCCCTGGGACACCGTCCCGTACCGGCGCGCATCCGCCGACCGCCTGCCGCAGGCCCCCCGGGAGCGGCGGTTCGACCTGGCCGCGTGGGGCGGCACCGCCGACTGGGGCGGCGGTATCGCCGTGCACGGGGTCGCGGGCGTGCCACCCGTCGTCCACCTGGAGGCGCTGCGCGAGACGGTACGAGAGGCGGACGGCGACGGTCCCTTCGAACTCCGGGACGTCCGGCTGGGCGGCACCCCGCTGCCCGTCGACGCGGCCGCCGGCACGACCCTGCACGTGACCCTGGAAGGCCCCCGCGACGACCGTGCCGTGACGGTGCGGGCGTCCGTGCCCGGCGCCCCGGAGCCCCTGCTGTGCGTCGCCGGGCGAGCCGTCCGGACGGCGGCCGAGGAGCCCGGCCCCGAGGGCGCCGAGCTGCTCGACGCCGCGCTCGCGCGCTGCTGGAACCACCTCGCCGCCCACGAGGTGTACGCGCTCGCGCAGCGCCACGGCTACGACATCCCGGAGCCGTTCCGGGGCGTGGAGCACCTGTGGCGGCGCGAGGGCGAGGCCGTGGCCCGCGTCCGGCTGCCGAGCCCCCTGCCCCGGGCGGGCTGGGAGGTGGGCCTCCAGACGCTGCTGGCGGCCCGGCCCCGGGCCGCGTCCGGCACGGACGACACCGCCCACGTCCCCGTCTCCTTCACGTCGGTGCGGTTCCACGCGCCGCTGGAGGCCGAGTTCTGGAGCGTGAGCAGGGTCCGGCCGGACCGGAGAGGCAGGGGCGGGGCCCGTGTCACGGCCGACGTCCTGCTGCTCTCGACGGACCACCGGGTCCTGGCCCGCTTCACCGGCATCCGGCTGCGGCGGCTTGGCCCGGCGCGGTCCGCGCGGACGCCGCTGTCGTACCTCACCGCCCTGCGGCGCCTGGCCGGGGACGCGGCACGGGCGGTCGGCCGCGCCCGGACCGCGCCCCCGCCGCGCCCGGTCCGCCCCGTCCCGCACGTCCCGGCCCGGCGCGGCGCCCCGGCCACGGCCCCCGGCGCCCCGGCGGGCGGCGCGGCCGACACCCTCGTCGCGTACGCGGCCGAGCTGCTGGGCATGCCCGCGGCCGACCTCGACCAACGGCTTTCCTTACGCGAACTCGGCCTGGACTCCCTCACGGCCGCCCGGCTCCGCCACCACCTGCGCACCACCCACGGCACGGAGCTGACCGCCGGACGGCTGCTCGGCACCGAGAGCCTCGCCGACCTGCGCGCCGCCCTCGGCGCGGATGACCATCGCACCGGGCATTGCCCCGTGCCGGTGCGGGAGTAAAGTTGCACCCAAGTACAAAAACGTGTCGGGAGTACGACGCGGGCCGCCGTGCTGCGCGGCCGGCGAGTTCGGCAGGAACGGGAGTGAACGGAATGGACTCGCGCGCGACAGAGCCGCCGCCGCAGGTCAGCCGTCGGGAGCGGAACAAGCGACGTGTCCGGGAGCGCCTCTACTCGGCCGCGATCGAACTCATCGTCGAGAAGGGGTACGACCACACCTCCATCGAGGAGATCGCGGAACGGGCGGACGTCGCGCGCGGCACCTTCTTCAACTACTTCCAGCGCAAGGAAGACATCATCACCGAGTGGGGGGAGCGCAGGCGCACCGCACTCGTGACGGGACTGGACGAGGAGGGCGTGTTCATGCCCGGCTCGATCGCGCGGCTGCACCGGTGCATGGCGGTCCTGGTCCGCATCAACCAGGAGGAACCCCAGCTCACCACCGCCATGCTGACCGCGTGGGTGCGGGCGGGCCGGCCGATCCTGGAGGACCCCTACGTCGCCGAGGTCTTCGCCGGCATCGTCGACAGCGGCGTACGCCAGGGGGAACTGTCCCCGGGCCTCTCACCGGTCCTCGCCGGCAACGTCCTGCGGGACGTCTACCTCGGCGCCCTCTACCGCTGGGCCAAACAGCCGTCGGACGCCACGGACTCACTGGCCGAGGAACTCCGACAGATCCTCGGCCTGCTCCTGGGTGGCATGGCCGGGTCCCACACCACCTGACGACCAAGTACGGTTCTCGGGCCGCCCGCGCGGTGGGGGCCGGGTCCGCCGCGCCGGTCGGACCTCTTGGCGTGAACGACCAGCCTCTCGCCGGCAGTGACACTTTCCCAGTGCTGCGGCACATCGGCGACCTCGCGCGTTCGGGGATGCCGGTGGCCGTCGTCGACGACCGCGGCCGGCGCCCCGGCATCCCGTACGTCGGGACCACCAACCGCGACGGCATGCGCGAGGCGACCGCCCACCTCACCGGCCACGGCCGGCGGCGCGTCGCCTTCATCGGCGGCCAGATGGACAGCGCCTTCGCCCAGGCCCGCTTCGAGGACTACCTCGACGCCCTCCGCGCCGCGGGACTGCCCTGCGTGCCCGAACTGGTGGCCCTGCCGGAGCGCACCGAACCCACCAGCGACGAGATCGCCGCCGTTCTCGCCGCCGAACCCGACGCCGTGGTGTGCGCCTGGGACGACATCGCCTTCGCGGTCCTCAGCCAGTTGCACATCGCGGGACGGCGGGTCCCCGACGACATCGCGGTGGTCGGCTTCGACGACGGCCCCGTCGCCCGGGCGTCGTTCCCGCCCCTGACCACCGTCCACCAGCCGTTCCGGCGCATGGGACGGGCCGCGGTACGGATACTGCTCGACGCGCTGGAGCGCGGCGACGTGCCCGCCAACGCCTCCGTACCCACGCAACTCGTCGTCCGGGAGTCGTGCGGAACGCACGCGTAGGCACCCCACCCCTCAGTTCTCGTACACCCCCCGTCTCCTCTTCCTCCGCCTCCGCGAAGAGGGCCGCGCGGTACCGCTCGAAGGAGAGCTTCAGCATGCCCGCCACCGATTCGCCCGAAGCCCCGCCCGTGTCAGCGCCCACCGGAGCCGCCGGTCCCGACACCGTCCCCAGGACCTTCGTCGCGGTCCACTTCCTCGCGCTGTTCGGTGCCTGGCTGGGGCTGCTCGCCCCGACCATGGTCTCGGTGGCGGTCAAGATCCAGGGAATGGACGGCGTGGACAAGGTGTCCGCGTTGTCCTGGGCGATGGGGCTCGGCGCGGCCGTCGCGATGATCGCCAACCCCGCTCTTCGGACTCCTCTCGGACCGCACCACGTCCCGCTTCGGCGCCCGCCGCCCCTGGATGGTGGCCGGCACCGCTCTCGGCATCGTCGGCCTGTCCGTCGTCGCCGGCGCGGCCACCTCCTGGCAACTCGTCCTCGGCCGGTGCCTCACCCAGGCCGGGTACAACGCGATCCCCGCCGCCGTCTACGGTGTGCTCGCCGACCAGGTGCCCGAGCGGCAGATGGGCACCGTCTCGGCGGTCCTGGCGCTCGCGTCACCGCTCGCTCTGCTCGCCGGCACCTACCTGGTGGACCTGTTCAAAGCCTCCACTCCGCTGATGCTGCTCGCCCCGGCCGTCGTCGGCGCCGCCCTGCTCGTGCCGTTCCTCGTCCACGGGCGCGACCGGCGGATCACCCGTGAAGAGACCACGAGGACAACCGTCCGCGACTTCCTGGGCCTCCTCGTCTTCAACCCGGTCAAGCACCCCAGCTTCGGCTGGGCCTGGCTCTCCCGTTTCCTCATGTGGGGCGCCTACGCCACGATCTCCACGGACATGGCCTACTACCTGTCGGACAGCCTCGGCCAGCACGACCGGCAGGTCACCCACTGGGTCTTCGTGGCCACCCTGATCACCACCGTGGCCAGTCTCGTCGCGACCGAACTCGCGGCCGACACCCGCCTCGGCATCCCCGTCACCGTGTCCACCGACCCCCGGCACGGCGTGTTCTCCTCCCCGGCCACCGGCCAGACGATGGAGCTGCTGTCCCGCTGGCCCGAGCACCCCGGCCTCGCCGCCCTGCCCGACGCCGAGCGGCGCGTCGCGAAGTACGCGGACACCGTCCGCCGGGAGTACCTCGCGCTGGGATTCCAGGTCGCGCTCGGCCCGATGGCCGACATCTTCTCCGACCCGCGCTGGGCGCGAGGCTACGGCACCTTCGGGGAGGACCCGGCCACCGTCGCCCGCCTCACCGCCGCCTTCATCAGGGGACTGCGCGGAAGCGACGACCTGGGCGCACACTCCGTCGCCGCGATCGTCAAGCACTTCCCCGGCGGCGGCCCGCAGAAGGACGGGGAGGACGCCCACGACCCCCGCCACCCCGACCAGGTGTATCCCGGTCACGCCGAGGCCCTCCACCTGGGCCCCTTCCGGGCCTCGATCGAGGCGGGCGTGACCCAGATGATACCTACTACGGCCGCCGATCGGAGTCGACGGCTGGGACGAGGTGGGCTTCGCCTCAACAAGCCCGTCGTGCAGGGCCTGTTGCGCGGGCGGCTCGGATTCGACGGCATCGTCCTCACCGACTGGAACGTCATCGACGGCACCCTCCTGGAGGGCCTGCCCTTCGGGCCCAACGGCTACGGCCTGGAGGCACTGACCCCGGCCGAGCGCATCGCCCGTGCCCTGGACGCGGGCGTCGACCAGTTCGGCGGCGATCACTGCTGCGCACGGGGCACGCCGGCTACCCGGACGCGCACCGCTGCACCACCGAGCGCATCGAGGGGCCCGCGGTGCTCAACGACATCGACGAGGCGCCGCTGTCCGCCAACGCGATGTCTTTGACCGAGCTGCTCGACCTGGTGGACCTGCCCGAGGTGAGCGCCCAGTTCGGCCTGGCCGCCTTCCAGTGCCTGGCCCTGGTGGGGGAGGCCATCTGACCTGAGGCACGCTCCGCCGCCCACCGGGTGAGTGACGACCCATCAGGCGTCCGGCGTGGCAGCGAGCTCCCTTCGCTGCAGCGCCGGACGCCTTCTTCGTGTAAACGCTTCCCCTTGCCGACTCGCTTCCTGTGAGTTCCTCACCAGTTACATCCCGAACTATTGACGCGTACCTGACCTGATGGTTCAGTCGCAATGTAAGCGATTTAACTCCGTGGTCACTTGGCTGACACATCCGTTGCGCAGCCGAAGCCGGTACTCGTCATGCCCGACCTCTCCGCACCGGTCGGTGACCGCAGGGCTGTCTGCTCCCCGTCGACGCACCCCACACCGCACCCGCCGACGTCCCCGTTCGTGCGGCCCCTCGCGCTCGGGAAGCACCCTTCGGTCGGCGGGCATGCGCCGCCCTTCTCTCCTCGGCACATGGCAACAAGGAGAACCCCACATGCACCACACACGACGACGGCGTGCCCGCCGGCTGACCGTCACCGCGTCCGCCGCGGCAGCGATGGTCCTCTGTCTGACTCGGCTGGACACCTCACCGGCAGCCGCACCCGCACCCGCACCCGCACCCGCGACGGCCCCGGTGGCCGCGCAGGCCGCCGCACCCCGGCCCATGGAGAACCTCGGCCGGGGCGTGGTGGCCGTACGCTCCAGCAGCACGGAGGTGCTGGTCAGCTGGCGTCTGCTGGGGCTGGACCCCGAGGACATCGGCTTCAACGTCTACCGTTCCACCGACGGGGGCGAGTACCTCAAGATCAATGACGCGGTCCTCACCGACCGCACCAACTTCGTGGACGGCACGGCCGACCTGACCAAGGCCAACAGATACCGGGTCCGCCCGGTGATCAACGGCGCGGAGCGCGCGGCGAGCGGGTCGTTCATCCTCACCGCCGACCACGCGCAGGAACCCGCGGTGCGTGTGCCCCTGCGCGACGGGGGCGCCGTGAAGTTCGTCTGGGTCGGCGACCTCACCGGCGACGGCATCTACGACTTCGTCATCGACCGCCAGACCTCACCCCAGTCGATCGAGGCGTACCGCGGTGACGGCAAGTTCCTGTGGAGCGCCGACCTCGGCCCCAACAGCGAGAACCAGAACAACATCGAGCCCGGCTCGTCGGCCGTCGACGTCGGCAACTGGGACGGCGTGACCGTCTACGACCTCGACAGCGACGGCAGAGCCGAGGTCGCCCTGCGCATCGCCGACGGGGTCACCTTCGGCGACGGCACCCAGTTCACCTACGGCGACGACGAGCACCAGTTCATCGCCATCCTCGACGGCCTGACCGGCGCCGCACGCGCCACCACCCCGGTGCCCGACGACTACCTGTCCGACGGGCCGATGGGCGCCCGCTTCGGCGTCGCCTACCTCGACGGCGTCACGCCCAGCCTGGTGGCGTTCATGAAGAACCGGCAGGACAGCGGCGACTTCAACTGCATGATCACCGCCTACGAGTTCGACGGCTCCAGCGTCAGCCGGCAGTGGAAGTGGAAACGCGGCGAGGGCAACGACGGCACGATGGCGGACGGCCACAACACCCGCGCCATCGACGTCGACGGCGACGGCAAGGACGAGATCGCCGAGATCGGCTTCGCCCTCGACGGCGACGGCAGCCTCCGCTACAACCTGGCCGGCCAGGGCATCGTCCACGGCGACCGCTTCGACATCGCCAAGATGGACCCGTCACGCAGCGGACTCCAGGGTTATGGCGTCCAGCAGGACAACGTCAGTGGCCTGCGCGAGTACTACTACGACGCCACCGACGGCACCATCATCTGGAAGCACAGCGGCGACGACGTCGTCGACGTAGGCCGCGGCATGGCCGCCGACATCGACCCGCGCCACTCCGGCATGGAGGTGTGGTCCTTCTCCGGCGTCTACAACGCCCGGACCGACCAGCTCACCGAACCGGACACCTCACTCGCCCCCTGGCCCCAGCTCGGCCTGTGGTGGGACGGCGACGTGACCCGGGAACTCCTCAACGCCGGCAAGATCGAGAAATGGGACCCGGAGAACCCGTCGTCCAGCTCCAGCCTGCCCCGACTGGTCACCACCTGGAAGTACGGCGCGGTCAACGCCGGCCAGGGAGTCCAGCCCACCTTCGTCGGCGACATCATCGGCGACTGGCGCGAGGAGGCGGTCTACACGAACGCGGACCACAACGAGCTGATCCTCTTCACCACGGACCAGCCGTCCGACACCCGGCTCTACACGCTCGCCCAGAACCCCGCCTACCGCAACGCCATGACCTTCAAGGGCTACATGCAGTCCCACCACGTCGACTACTACCTCGGCGCCGGCATGTCCGACCCGCCGCGGCCGAACATCACCTACGTCGGCGGATGACGGGCCGGGGTGCGGACAGCGGGCGGTGGGCTCAGTCGCCGGGTGCCCGCACCCCTCGGTCGTCAGCGGTTGAGCGCACGCAGCGCACGAGCGCGCCGTCGAGCGAACGGTGGCTGGTGATGCCGTCGTTGTAGCTGAGCCACCACCGCTGGGACCGGTCGGCCGCGTAGACGCGCCTGGACGCGGTACTCCACGGCGTCCGGCGTCGCGCCGAGGGCGCTCACCAGGTCGCCGCGCGTCAGCTCGCCCGCCGCCTCCAGCCACCACAGGGACCAGACGATCCTGTGCTCCTCGTCCAGTCAGCGCCCCGCCTGCACGAGCCGGCGGAACGGCGCGGACACGCGCGGGCGCAGGGTGGCCGGGTCGAGGCGTACCGCAGCGACGGCACCTTCCTGTGGTCCATGGACATGGGCGACAACAGTCTCGACCTGAACAACATCGAGGGCGGCTCGTCCGGTCTGGACACCGGCAACCGGGACGGCGTCACCGTCTACGACTTCGACGGGGACGGCAAGGCGGAGGTCGCCGCCCGTCCCCGTCGAGGTCGCCGACCCAGGTGAACTTGATCTCCGCGCCGTCGCGCAGGGGGACGCGGACGACGGGTTCCTGCGCGTGGTCGGCGGTGAGGGTGAAGGGACTGCTCGCGGTCCGCTCGTCCCCGTCGACGACCGGCCGGACCCGGTACCGGTTGTCCGCCGTGAGGTCGGCGGTGGTGTCGGTGAAGTTGGTGCCGCCGGTCAGGACGTCCGAGTTGAGCTTGGTGTAGGTGCCGTCGTCGTGCGTGCTGTTGCCGAGGGCTGGTCGGTGGACGCGTTGCTCAGGGGGGACAGATCGGTGAGCAGGGCGACGGACGCGACCACGGCGGCCGAGCCCATACCGACGGACCACCAGAGTGCCCTACGACGACGGTGCTTGGGGTGCACGGGGAGTTCTCCTGTTTGTGTCACGCGGGAACGACGCGGCGGTGCGTGTCGTGCCGTTCTCCGCGGAACGCTCGGATCGATGCCTTACGCATGGGAGACCTGATGCCGGCGCCGCCATCGCAGAAATCTCAGAACCTCTTTCAATGTGACGTGCATCACCACACAGGACGACATCGAGGGGACGGTGCGCCCGTGCGCTCGCGCGATGCTGGGCGACCTGCGGACACGGACGTGGCCCGGGTGACGGCTGCCGCGGACGGTGACCAGCGAGCTCTGGAGAGGCTGGTGGCCGACTACCTGCCGCTCGTCTACAACATCGTGGGGCGGGCGATGGACGGCCATCCCGATGTCGACGACGTCGTGCAGGAGACGATGCTCCGTGCCGTGCGCGGTCTGCCCGCGCTGCGTCAGCCGGACCGGTTCCGTTCCTGGTTGTCGCCATCGGCCTTCGACAGGTGCGTGACTGGTGGAGAGACCGGCAGAGCGGTCCGCGGACCGGCCTGCCCGAGGACGCCGTCGCACGGGCCGACCCGCAGGCGGACTTCGCCGACCTCACGATCCTCCGGCTCGACCTGACCGGCCAGCGCCGTGAGGCGGTGGAGGCGACGCGTTGGCTGGAGGAGACCGACCGGGAGACCCTCGCACTGTGGTGGATGGAAGCCGCCGGACAGCTGAGCCGCAGCGACTGGGCGGAAGAAGGCGGGCTCAGTCCCCAGCAGGCCGCGGTACGTGTGCAGCGCGTCAAGGAACGGCTGGAGGCGGCCCGCGCCGTGGTGCGCGCCTTGGCGACCACGCCTCGTCGTCCCGAGCTGACACGCACCCTCTCCACCTGGGACAGCCGCCCGGGTTCCCTGTGGCGCAAACGCCTGAGCCGCCACGTCTGTGACTGCCCGGGCCGCGTCGGCACCCGTGGCGGGCGCGAAGAGCGGTGGTGGTGCGGTCGCCGCCGGCACCGGGCCGGCCCCCCGGCCGGGCGGAGGCGGCGCGGGGCGTGCGGCGAGGACGGCGGGCCGCCTCACGCAGGGTCCCGTCATGGCGGTGGCCTCAGGGACCTTGGCGCTGGCCGGGGTCGGACTCTGGTACGGGCTCGCCGACCACGGGGCACCCCGGGCGGAACACCACGCGACTCCCCCGGGGACCGTGTCCGCCGCCCCGTCGGCGTCCGCCTCCGCACCGTCCCGGTCGGGCACTCCCTCGGCCGGCTCCTCCTCGCGGCCGCCGTCACCGAGCCCGACGTCGCCCGACCCCACCCCTACGTCCACCGTCGGCACTCCCACCGGGCTGCTCGGCCTGCACGCCCTGGAGGCGGCCGCACGGCCCGGCTTCTACGTGGGTGTGCGGGACGGGCGCGTGGTGCTGCTGGAGGCGGCGGACGGAGTGCCGCTCACCGACCAGCGGCTGACCTTCACGGTCGTCCCCGGCCTGATGGGCAGTGGCTGCTACTCCTTCCGGTACTCCGACGGTTCCTACCTGCGCCATGCGGGGGAGGAAAGGGACGGTCGAGGTGGGGTCCAACGACGACAGCGTCGTCTTCCGCGCCGACGCCACCTGCTGTGTCCGCAACGGTTCCGAGGAAGGTTCCAAGGCCCTGTTCGCCTTCAACAGCCCCTTCTCCTACCTGCTCCACCGCGACGACGACAAGGTGTGGCTCGACCCGGAGGAGGGGGCCGACGGCGCGTACGCGGACAGCAGGTCGTTCCGGTTCGTGAATCCTTGAGCCTGCTGCCGCACACCGACCCCCAGGGGCGCGACCGCTCCCTGGGCGTGCGGCGGGGTGTACTCGCGTGCGGTCCGAACGAGGTCAGTCCGCCGCCGCACGGGCACGGCGCGGTACGTTCCGCGACGGCGCCGCGACGGTGTCGCGGACGACGAGCCGGGTCCCCAGCAGGAAGTGCTGGGGCGTGCCGGGCGCGTCGCTCTCCAGCGCCAGGCGTACCGCGGTACGGCCCAGTTCCTTGTGCTGTACGTGAACCGTGGTGAGGCCGATGTCGGCGGCCGGCGGCAGGTCGTCGAAGCCGGTGAGCGACACGTCCTCCGGGATGCGCAGCCCCCGCTCCAGCAGAGCCTGCCGGGCACCCGCCGCGATCTCGTCGTTCGCCGCCATCACGGCGGTGAAGTCCCGCGGACCGGCGGCGAGCCGTTCGCTCATCATCCGGTGTCCCTCCTCGCGCTCCATGGTGCCGTCGACCTCCAACTCCGGCTCCAGCGGGAGACCGTGGGCCTTCAGCGCGGCACGGTAGCCCTCGATCCGGCTCTCCGGCGTGGAGTACCCGGCACGCCGGCCCAGGAACAGGACGCGACGGTGCCCGGCGTCGATGAGGTGGTTGGCCATGCCGAAGGCGCCGCTGGTGTTGTCGTACTCCACGACGATGGCCGGCACGTCCGGGCCGAGCGAAGGCCTGCCGCACAGGACCAGGTGGCAGCCGACCAGGGCGAGGGACCGGGCGTAAGAGGTCATGCGCTCGCGGTAGGCGTCGTCCACGACGACGTTTCCGACGAGGATCAGCGCCTCGGCGTGCCGCTCGCGCATCAGCCGCACCAGTGCCAGCTCCTGCTCGGCGTCGCCGCCGGTGGTGCCGACCAGACACACCCGCCCCGCCTTGGCGGCCTGTTCCTGCACTCCCTGGGCGACGTGCGCGTAATGCGGCGAAGCAACCGAGTTGACCACTATGGCCACGTTCTTCGGCTGCACACCGGCGAGTCCCCGGGCGTGCGGGTTGGCCACGTAGTCCAGCTCGCGCACCGCGCGCAGCACCTTGCTGCGGGTCGCGGGAGCGCTGGGGTAGCTGCCGGAGAGGATGCGCGAGACGGTGGCGACCGAGACGCCGGCGTGCTGTGCGACATCGCGGATCGTCGCCGGGCGGTCTCCGCCCTTCGGGGCGGGGCGGCGGACCATCCACCCTCCTGCCGTCGTCGTCGGTCGTGTAAGCGTTTCAGTCCGCGATTATGGCATGTCGGCATCTTTACCGTACCTGGGCGACGGTGGGGAGCCCTTCTCGTTCGGAGCGTCGGCTCTCCAGGCGCGAACGGCGGCCCTTTCGGCGCGTTGTCCCCCGGGAGATACGGTCGCCTGCTGTGTAAACGCTTCAACTTTGTGGTTCTGGTCGAGCGGGGTCAGTGGTGTGCGGCCCGCACGGACACCGTCCGGCTCCGTGGCCGGCAGGCGCAGGGTCGCGGTGGTAGGGGCCGGCACCTCGGCCCGGTAGGCCAGCGTCTCTATGGGAGACGCCCGTCCGCCGGCGTTCCTTCGGCCGGCGCGAGGCCACCCACCGGTAGTCCCGGACCGTCGAATACGCCAGGCCGACGTCCCCAAGTTGCCACTGGAGGCCGCTTACCCCGGCGCCCGAAGCAGCCCCACCGGCACCGAACGCGCAGGCTCGCACCCCGCCGGAGGGCGCGCGTCGCGTGTGCCAGGCCCGTTTGCGGCAGGCGGGAGAGCGGTGGACCGCGGAGAACGGGCGGTCGAAACCGACCGTCCACACCACCCCGCACTGAGGACACGAGGCCGTCACGCCGGCCTTCATCGCCTCGGTCCGAGCCCTCGCCCGCCGCGTCCGCCGCCAGTGCCCGGATCGACACGCGTCCTCGCGGAACGCCGCCGCCGACTTCGCCGACGGCATCAGCGGATCGTGTTCTTCGCGTTCCGGGCGAGAATTGGCCGACGTCGATGTGCGGCGGAACTCGCCCGGGGGTGCGGGGCTATTCAGCGGCGGTAGCGGCGGTGAGGATCCGAAGGCGGGTCAGGGTCTCGCGGATGACGTCCCGCAAGTCGCGGTTCTCGGTGGCGTCGCCCCATTGGCTGAAGGCGACGCGGAACACGGCGCTGCCGGTCTCGGCGGCCAGGCTGGCCTCGATGGTGCCGATACCTCGCTGCCGCAGGGCGTCGGTCAGCGCGGCTGTCAGGGCCGCCTGCTTGATCAGCTCGCGTTCGCGGAGATCGGTGTTGGCCGTGATCACTGCCTGGCGTGCCCGTGCGCGATCACGGTCGTCGCCCGCGAGCTGGGCCACCGCGTCGAGCACGGCAGCGACGACGTCCAGCGCCGATGCCGTGGGCGGCATCGTTTCCGCGACGTCCTGCACCTGCTTCGCCAGGTCGGCCGAGCCGTCGAAAAGTACCTCGCGTTTGTCGGCGAAGTACCGGAAGAAGGTGCGGGCGGTGACGCCGGCGCGCTGGGCGATGTCGGCCACCATCGTCTGCTCGAAGCCGCGTTCCGTGAACAGTTCCAGCGCGGCCTCGCGAAGTCGCTCTCTGGCCCCAGGTTCCCACCGTCCCATGCCGCGAGTGTAGGTGAGGTCATCTGGGGCCGTGCCACCGCTCGCTTGATGTCACCTAGTGACATCGAAGGTGCTAGAGTGACGTCACGAGGTGACATCACTTGGGGAGGCGTTTATGAAGCGGATCCAGTACCACCAGTACGGCGGTCCCGAAGTCATGCGACTGGAGGAGTTCGAGCCGGCCCGGCCCGGTAGCGGTCAGGTCCTGGTCCGCGTGCGGGCCGCGGCAGCCAATCCGATGGACTGGGGGCTCCGCAACGGCGCCTTGAAGATGGTGACCGGGCGGACCTTCCCCCGCGGGCTGGGCCATGACTTCGCAGGCGTCGTCGAGGCGGTCGGACCGGGCGTCACCCGACTCGGTGTCGGTGACGAAGTGCTCGGCGGAGCATCGATCAAGGCGTCGGGGGCCTTCGGCGACGTGGTCGTCGCCGACGAGAAGGCAGTCGTGAAGAAGCCTGCGCGTCTCTCCTTCGAGGAGGCCGCCGCCATTCCGACCGTCGGGCTCACCGCCTTCCAGGCCCTGACGAAGAAGGGCAACCTACAGCCTGGGCAAACCGTGTTCATCAACGGCTGCCTCGGCGGAGTCGGCCGAGCCGCCGCTCAGATCGCCTTGGCGCGCGGCGCCTCGGTGGGAGGCAGTTGCCGCGCCACCGCCGCGCAGGACGCCCGCGACCTCGGCATCGACCCGATCGTCGAGTTCGGCTTCGACCCGGAGGCGCTCAGCGGCCGATTCGACATCGTCCTCGACACCGCCCACACGCTGTCCGACAAAGGAGCGAAGCGGCTGCTCAAGCCGGGCGGGCGCATCATCGGCCTCCATCCCACGCCCGCGACGTTCGTGAAGGCCGCTCTGCCAGGCCCCTTCCGCGTCCTGGTCGCCCAGGCCTCGCCAGAGGATCTCGAGGAGGTCGCGCGCGCCGCTGGACAGGGCACCGTGCGGGTGCCGATCGCCCGCACGGTGCCACTCACGGAGGCCATCAAGGCGCTCACCGAACTCGAGCGCGACGGCACACCCAAGGGCGGCAAGCTCATCATCACGACCGACTGATGCTCACCTCTGGCCGGCCGTCGGCTTCACCCCCACTACAGGAGCTCTTCGAATGAGTGCACAGATCTGGGTACTCGGCGGCACCGGGCGCAGCGGCCGCACCATCGCGGCGCAGCTCGCCCGGCGCGGCCTGACGGCCGTCCTCGTCGGCCGGGACGCGAACCGCCTGTACGCCGCAGCGGAGCGGACCGGCAGCGAAACACTGCCGGCTCCTTCCCTCGCCACCGCCGCCTCGGAAATCCGGCAGCGACGACCCGGCGTGGTCGTCAACACGGTTGGGCCGTTCACCGCAACGGCCCCTGAGGTCGTCGACGCCTGCCGTGCCGTCGGCAGCCATTACATCGACCTGGCGAACGATGTCGCGGCGCTCTCCGCTGCGTTCGAGATGCACGACGCGGCCACCCAGGCGGGTCACACGCTGGTCACCGGCGCCGGGTTCGGCGTGACCGCCACCGAGAGCGTCGTGGTGAAGCTGTGCGAGGGCCGTCCCGCACCGCTTCGGGTCCGGGTCGACATGGTGCCCTCCATGGCGATGGAGGAAGGCACTGCCGGTGAAGCCTTGATCGGCACCCTCTTGGGCGGCCTCGAAGGCCGTCGGATCACTGATAGCCGTCTGGCGCCCGCCCGGATTTTCAGCGATGTGGTGCGTCTCACCCTGCCGGACAGATCGCAGGTGACCACGGCGAGCATGCCGTTGGGCGAACTTCTTGCGGCTCACCGGGCGAGCGGCGCCCGCCATGTCCTTTCGGCGTCCAGCGAGGCACCGTCCTCGCCCGTGATCCGGGCGATGATGCCGGCCGTGAGCACGCTCATGCAGTGGGAGCGACTGCGCTCGTTCGCCACACGCCGCCTCGCGCAGGTACGCGTCAAGGCGAAGGAACGGCCGCGTGATCACTCCTGGGGGCACGCCGTCGTCACCTGGGCGGACGGCGAGACCCGAGAGGGCTGGCTGCGCCTGGGCGACGCACAGGAGTACACCGGAGCAGTGTCCGCAGAGATCGCCCGGCTTCTGCTGGCCGGTGAGGGCCGGCCTGGCGCATACACCCCGGCCGCCCTCTTCGGCCCTGCCCTCGCCGAATCGTGCGGCGCCGAATACCTGCTGCCGGCAGGCGGCGTTCGTCGCGCATGTGGTCGGCGAAGAACGCGCACCGCGATCGATACTCCGAAGCACAGATGATCGCCCCCGACGAAGTACGGGTGGTGGCCCGCGCCGCGGTGAACGGTTCCGGTGACGGCGAGGGTCCCTTGGGGACCCGCGGGCGCGGACGAGTGGCCGGGCATCCGTGTTCCGGCCCCGGCCCCGGCCGGACGTCCGCGGTCCGGCCGGGGCCGGAGCGGGTGGAGCGGGTGGATCGGGTGGAGCCGGGGAGCAGCCGGCTCGGCCCGCCGCCGGCCCGCAGACGGGTCAGGGGAGTACGACGGCCCGGTCGACGGAGACGTGGGTGCCGACGGAGCCGAAGCGTGCCCCGCTCTTGTCGCTCCACTCGGTGGGTTCGCCGAGCACGGTGACCCTCAGCAGATGGTCGCCCGGGGGAAGGACCGGGCTGACGTAGAGGTACCCGTCGTCGGGGACCCTGCTGTGGAAGGTGACGTAGAGGGAGGAGAGCACCGTTCCGCCGGCGTCGGCCAGCTCCACCCGCGCGTAGGAGCCGTCGGGCCGTGACGAGCCCACGAGGACGATGCGCGTGCCGGTGAAGGGGATCTCCACGCTGTCGCCCGCGGTGGCCGAGGAGAAGCCGATGGCCGTCTCCTTGCCGGTGTACTCGCCCGGACGGCCGGTGAGCGGGTCCCAGGCGCCCTGGTACCGGTCGATGGAGAGGGTGTCGCCGTGGATCCGGAGCGGCTGCCACACGTAGGTGGCGGCGGACGCCTGGTGCGGGAAGGACCAGCGGTCGCCCATGGAGACCGGGAGGTCCCCGTCGGCGGTGGGCAGGGTGAAGGCGTAGGTGCACTGCGAGTTGCAGGTCAGGCTGCCGTCGGGGGCGAAGAAGCCGCGGTAGGTCCACGGTCCCTCGACGGCCGGGGCCCATCGGTCCGTCGGGCTGCACCGGCAGGGCCATCCGCTCGAAGCGCCAGTCGATCAGGTCGGCGGAGGAGTAACAGCTGAAGCCGGCGAACTGGTTGAGGTCATCGGTCTTGTACTCGCCGAACAGGTACCAGCGCCCGTTCCGGCGCAGCAGACAGGCGCCGTGGGCGTTCACCGTCTGTCCACGGTCGTCGAACCACGGGACTCCGCTCGTCACCGGTGTGTCGTTCATACGTCCCCTTGCTCACTGCGGGGGACCGCCCTCGGGCAGTGCGGTCCGGTCGTGGTCGTCCACGGGTTCCGTCGGCCCTCTTGCCGGACGGGAGGCCATCCGATCGCCGGACGGGAGGCGGTCCGACTCCTCTCAGGCGTCGCCGAGACGCTCGAACCGCGGGATGCGCGCGAGGGCGCACGGTACGTCGATGCGTGCGGGTCCGTCGAAGACCGCGCCGTCGTCCGCCCGCCAACGGCCCGCCGGGAGGACGACGCTCCGCGTGGTCGCGCCCTGTTCCGTCACCGGGGCGACGATCAGGTCCGGACCGAGGAAGAACTGGTCGGTGACGTCGTCCGCCCCGCTCGCGTGGTACGCCATGGGCCGCAGGACCGGCTCGCCGGTGCGCGCCGCCTCGTCCACCAGCTCCAGCAGACGCGGCAGCGGCGCCGCACGGACGGCGAGTGCCTCACGGACCGCGGCGAGGGGGACCTCGTCCAGGACACGGGAAGGTGCCACGGAGAACTGCATCATGGGACTGAGGGCGGCGACCTGCGCGTAGCGGACGAAGAACTCCTGGTCCGTGGAGTCGCCCTGGGCGTTCATGGCCTTGATCTCACCGCCGCCGATCATGTCGGGGCAGATGAACGGGTAGCCGGTCATGCTCTGGGCGAGCATCTCGGGCAGCAGGGACTGGATGCCTGCCGGACCCCACAGCGGGCCCTTGTCCTGAAGCCGCTGCCCGAGCGGCCGGCCGCCCATGCGCCAGCTGGCCCGGTACTCGTTGAAGGGGTATCCCAGACCCACCCGCGACCAGGCCTCGCACAGGTCGACCGGCTCGGCGGGCCGGAACGTCAGGTCGTCGGCGCGGTAGTCGCGCACGTCGCCGCCGTCTTGAACCCGTCCACGCCCGTCTCGTCACGCAGGGCGTCCAGGTGGCGGGTCAGCCAGGCGATCGCGTCAGGGTTGGTCAGGTCCAGCAGCGCGCTCAGCCCGTTCCACCATCGGCGCACCGCCGTGTCGCCGAAGCGGTCGCGGACGAGCAGGCCCCGGCCCTCCAGTTCGCGGAAGGCCGCGGAGTCGGGGCTGACGAAGGGAACGACCCAGAGCATGACCGTGAAGCCCCACGCATGGAGCTGCCGGATCATCGCCGCCGGGTCGGGGAACCGGCCCCGGTCGAACCACCAGGAGCCGTAGTCGGGCGACCAGCAGTCGTCGATCATCAGTACGCCGGGAGGCATCCCCGCCTCCACGATGCCGGCGGCGAACTCGAGCACCGACTGCTGCGTGGGCGTGTAGGGGGACTCGATCCAGGTGTTGTACTGCGGGGCCTCGAACAGCTGCCGTGCCGGTGCCCGCCCCGACGGCGGGAAGAACCGGCGTGAGGCGGTCAGACAGGCCTCCCGCAGCGTCGACCCGCCCCGGCACACCAGCACCTGCCGGCCGGATATCCGCAACGTGCCCTCCCCGAAGGAGCGGGCGAAGGGCCTGTCCGACCACACCACCCGGCCCCGGGTCGACACCAGCAACGGACTGCTCTGGTTGGACGGTGCCGCCGCACCGTCGGCCCCCGACACCGTGCCGCCCAGGTCACGGGCGAAGGGCCGGTCGCCGAACGGCATCAGCAGGCCGTCGGACACGGCCCCGCCCGGACGCCGGGCACCTGTCCGTGCCGTCCACCGGCCTCCGCCGCCCGAACGCCGACGGCGCACCACCGCCGACACGTCACTCACCCCCGGCATGCCGGTGAGCCGGCCCCGGACGTAACCTGCGGCCCATGAGCGACGACACCCCTGACACCCCCACCACCCCGCGCGAAGCCCTCGACCTGCTCCTGGCCGGCAACCGGCGCTTCACCGGCGGCACGCCCCGGCACCCCAACCAGGACGCCGGCCGCCGCGCCGACACGGCGTCCGCCCAGCACCCGCACGCCGTACTGCTCGGATGCTCCGACTCCCGTCTGGCCGCCGAGATCATCTTCGACCAAGGACTGGGAGACCTGTTCGTCGTACGCACCGCGGGGCACACGGTCGGACCGGAGATCCTCGGCAGCATCGAGTACGGAGTGAGCGTGCTGGGCTGTCCCCTGGTCGTCGTCCTCGGCCATGACGCCTGCGGGGCCGTCGCGGCCACCCGCGCGGCCGTGGAGAACGGAACGACCGCCCACGGGTACGTGCGGGACGTGATCGAGCGGGTGACCCCCAGTGTGCTGGCCGCTCAGGCCGCCGGAGTGAGCGAGGACGACGGCTTCATCGCCACGCACGTCCGCAACACCGTCGACCTCGTCATGGACCGCTCCCGGGACCTGGCCGAGCAGGTCGCCTCCGGACGCACGGCAGTCGTCGGCCTGACCTATCGCCTGGCCGAGGGCAGCGTACGGCCGGTCGTCTCGCACGGTCTGGATCTCCCACTGGACCCCGCCACGGGCCCCGGCACCACCTCGGCCTCGAACAGCCGATGACCTCACCGCCTCCGCCCGCCGGAGCCGACCTGACCGTCGACGGCACCGGCCTGCTCTGCGTCACCCTCCTGCTCCGCCTCCGCAAGCGGATCGACGGCGCGCCGCCGGGCAGCGTGGTCCACGTCATCGCCACCGACCCCGCCGCACCGCTCGACCTCCCCGCCTGGTGCCACATGACCGGCCACACCTACCTCGGCCCCGTCCCCGGCGAGCGCCCGGTGTACGCCCTCGAGCTCACCGCCGGCGCCCGCCCCACCCACCCGGACGCGCCCTGGCACCCACTCCGGCAGGACTCGGAGACGCCTCGGGAGCGGTGAGGTGTCCGGCCCCGTCGGCGGCGGTGTCGACGCACCCGTCCCACGGCAGGCGGAACCGCACCGGGCGGCCGGCCGTCAGGGCGTGCGGAAGCCTCGGAAGGTCACCTGTCTGCGGGTCCTGAAGCCGAGGCGCTCGTACAGCGCGATCGCGCCGGTGTTCGTCTCGGCCACATGCAGGAAGGGACGTTCGCCGCGCGCCACGATGCGTGCGGCGAGCGCGCCCACCAGACGGGCGGCGTGGCCTCGCCCACGTGCCTCGGGAGCGGTGCAGACGGCGCTGATCTCGGTCCAGCCCGGGGGCCGGAGGCGCTCGCCCGCCATCGCCACCAGGGTGCCCTCGATCCGGACCCCGAGGTAGGTGCCGAGTTCGTGGGTGCGCGGCCGGAACGGCCCCGGCTCGGCCCGCGCGACGAGGTCGAGCATCTCGGGCACGCTCTCCGCGCCCAGTTCGAGCACGCCGGTGTCGGGTTCGACACGAGAACGGTCGGGCACGCCACCGCCGGGCCAGATCATCTGACGGCCCTCAAGGCTGAAGACCGGCTCCCAGCCGGGCGGCGGGACGGCCGGCGAGCCGAACATGTCGGCGAAGGCGCCCGGACCGAGCAACGCGGCCAGGTCGGACCAGTCCGCCGCGTCCGGCGCGGTGGACACGGAGGAGAAGGTCGCCACTTCCGTGAGGTAGGTGGCGGCCCGGCCGAGCCGCCGGGCGAGATGTGCGTGCCGACCGCCGAGTGACTGGCCCACCGGGTCGTCCAGTGCCAAGGCGTCATCGTTCACCATCGTGCTGTTCCTTTACCTGATGGGCGAGGAAGCCGCGCCCCGCACGACGGACGCAGCGCGCGCGAAAGGCTGGTGCCGCGTCCGAGGACACGCCACCAGCCCGTCCGGCGAGCCGGCTGTCACCTCACACACTCCTACGGTTCCCGGCGGCCGCAAGGCCTGCTGATGACCGGTGCGTGAGCTGACCATACGGCCTGTTCCCGGCCGGCGGTTCAAGCGACCGCGATCAGCGCGAACCCGCACGTCTGCGGCGTTGATCCCAGGCCGGTCACCGCAGAAGCCGCGGCGGCCGTGTCGGCCAGGAGTGCGACGCAGGGTGTCGCGGGTCGCTCCGGCGTCGCACTCCCGGTTCGCATCCGTCAGCCATCAGCACCCGTGGCGCCGATGCCGCTGCCGATCGCCAGCGTTCCGCTCAGGGTCCTCCCGTTGGTGACATTGGCCATGGCGACCGTGTAGCTGCCGTCGGTGAGTTCGTCCGCCGTCGTGAAGACCACGGACTTCGAGTTCTCGGCCCACTCGAAGTACGAGATGTCCAGCGGCGATCCGTCCTTCACGATCGAGAACGATGCGGCTGCGGCGTCCAGGGGCCGGTCGAACGTCGCGGTGAGCTCGTTCGCGCCGGTCTGTGCGACCGTCATCGTGGGGTGGCTGCCTGGGTCGGTCGCCGGGATCTTGATCCACAGGGCGGGACGTACGCCGCCGAGCGGGTTGGTCACGAGGCGCCCGTACGAGGCGACGAAACCCGCGGAGTTGGCGAAGGCGGCGTAGCGCTGGTCGACGCCGGGCGTTCGGAGCCACCACCAGTCCGAAGCCTTGGGGTTCAGGGCGCTGACCAGCGCCTGATCGGTGCCGATGTAGGTCTCGTATTCCCGCTGCGACAGCACGAAGACATTGTCCGTAGTGTCGCTTCCGGCCAGCGTCTTGTAGTCGGTGTTCGGCGTGTTGCCGATCCTTGTGCTGATGATCTCCGACTGGTCGTCGGCGCTGAAGGTGTCGTAGAACGTTCCGTTCAGGTAGGAACGGAGTTCGCTGTTCTCCCAGGTGGTGTAGAGCGCCTGGCCCGTGGTCGGGTTGTACGCGCTGTTGTACGCGGCGCCGGTGAGGTCGTCCTTGGCGACGATCAGCTGACGGTCGTCCTTCTGGGCGAGCACGATCCACTCCCGTCCGCCGAAGGTGACGACGGCGTTGTCGCCGTCGTCGAAGTCGGAGCTGACCGCCGGCGCGGCGGGGTCGCTCAGCGAGACCGTGTTGACCGCAGTGTCGTAGCTCGTGTCGAGACCGATCGTCCTGGCTGTGAACAGGAGCGGAACGAACAGTTCACCGTCGACCACTTGCGCGGAGGCGTCCATCTTGACGTCTGTGTGCACGACGACCGCACGGTCGCTTCCCGCGGTGAGCTGGAGCGTCGTTTCGGCGTTCGTGGCGGTCAGTGTCCGCGACGCCTCGTCGTACTCCGTCGTCAGGCCGAGCGAGTTCAGCACGGTCGACGGGACCAGGACCTCGCCGTCCCGCACGATCGCGGGGCGGTCGAGGGTGATGGGCGCGCCGTTGTGGATGACGGCGGTCTTCCCGCCTTCGGCGATCGCCGCGATTTTCGCCTCGACCCTGGCGACGGCGTCCACGTACGCCTGCGTGCCGGGGTAGTACGCCGGGCTGAGCATCTCGTCGTACACCGCGAGCGCCTGTTCGAGATCCGCCGTGGTCGGCACGCCGGACTGCTCGTTCGCGCCGGTCTCGTAGAGCTCGGCGAGCTTCTCTAGCGCTTCCTGCATCTTGCGGATGGTGCCGTGGTCGGCGATGTCCTCGGCCCGGGTGAAGTACTTCAGCGCCATCGACACCTTCGTCTCGCCCGGCGGGACGGGCAGGTCCGGACCGGTGCCGCTCTCGTTGAGGTACCAGAAACCCAGATAGGCGTTGGCGGTGGCGTCGTTCTTCAGGTAGTCCACGGAGTCGTAGCCGGTTGCGGCCTTCTCCATGTACGCGAGTGCCTCCTCGCCGGCGGTCTTCCCGCTGTCGGGAGCGATACGACCGAACCAGTAGAGCTCGGCCACATACCGCCAGCCCTTGAAGTCGCCCTCCGCCTTCGCGGCTGCCAGGTAGTACGGCAGCGATGCCCTGTAGTCGATCATGTCGGGGTAGACGGCCTTCATCTCGTCGTTCGCGTACGACTCGGCGAGGGCGTGGTAGATGTCGGACTGCGCGGTGCCACTGTTGTCGAGGCTGTTCAGGTCGGCCAGGTGCGCATGGACCGCCATGAGCCCGAAGCGGCGGATGACGGACCACCCCGGCTCGCCCTCGATGTTGTTGCCCATGGTCGCGCCGTAGTACGGCGTGTAGATGTTGGATTCGTCGTCCCGCACGAATCCGCCGCGCTCGTAGTAGGTGTAGTTGACGATCGCGTCCATGGCGCCGATGTCGCCGAGCTTCGCCGACCGGTACCAGTACGTCATGGCCTTCAGGTTGTTCCGGGCCGTGGTGGAGCTCAGGAACTTCCCGTCCTTGTCCGGGTCGCCGGAGGTGGTCGTCGTCCACAGGAGGTTGCCCCGCTGGAACAGATCGGTCGCCTTCTCGTCCGCCTTGAAGTAGACCGAGAGGGTCGTCGAGTCGTCGCCGGCGACGGTCGCCGACTCGACGGTGGTGTGTCTCTTGTCCAGCGCGTAGCCGTGCGGGGCGTCGAGGTCGTCGCCGGTGAGCTGGATCTTCCTGCCCACCGTGCCGGTGCGCGTCTCGCTGGTGATGGCCTTCGCCGGGTACTGTCCGGACTTGGTGCCTTTGAACCACTGGATCGTGTACGTGGCTTTCGGGGCATCCGCAGCGGATGCCTGCACGCTGGTCAGCATCACGGCCGCGGCCAGCGCGAGCGTGGTGAACATGGCCGGGCACGTTCGTATGCTTCGTCCGGTTCGAGCCATTCCATTGGTTCTGCGCATTTCTTGCCTCTCGGGTGAGCGGAAAGCGGCGGGCCGGCTTCATCCGCGGTGGAGCTTTCCGGTGCGGGCGCTCGCCTCCATGACCGCGTGACGCTTGGTGCGGTCGTGTCGGGGATGGCGGAAGGCGCGTGCTGCACACGGGTCACCGAGGATCCGGCTGACCGGCCGCCGCTTGGAATGTGTTACATCGTGAGCTATCGGTGCCCAACGTGAACCATCGCTTGCGGGGGGAGAAGAGAGCGTTGTGCACGCTTAGATTGCGGACGGCGAATGAGTCTCAACGAGCCGACGCGGCCGCTGTGAGAGGTGTTTCACCCTGCTTCGGCGCAGATGATCCCGTCTTGAAACGATCGTCGGCGATCGATGGCGGAGCCTGTGAGGCTCGTGTGCGGGCGTCGGCCTCGGCCGGTGCGGGGAGCGGCGGGCTGCGCCTCCGCGTGGTGGGGACGGTTGCGCGAGATTGGGTGCGGCAAGAGGCTGGACATTACGTTGACCTATCACTAACGATCGTTATCGACCGCAAGGGTCGCGTCGCCGACTGATGGGCCGAGCAGAGCCGTCTCAGAAGTCGATCTTCGCTTGTCCTCGAGCGAGTCAGTCACGGACCTGTCGTGAGAGGAAAGCTATGGTTGCGCCGCCGTGCTCGAGGAAGGTTCGTCGGCACTCTGGACAGGCCTCGTCCCGGGTCGTCACTGTTTGCGGCGTCCCGGCCACCTCCCTTGCACCATCCGCATCTTCCGCCCTCCGCGGGGCCAGGGGGCCGCCGCCGCATCGGCCGCCCGCGCACCGTCGACCGAGCCGCTCCGCACCCATGGTCACCGCGGGCGATGACATCTCGAATGCCCTCACTTTCAGACACCGCCGTCTTCGAGAGGTACGAAATGATCCGGAACAGACGAGTTCTCACCGTGGCCGCCGCCGGCTGCTGCGCCGCGCTTCTGCTCGCGGCATGCTCGTCCGAGAACGACACGGGCGGCGCCGCGGGCGGCGCGCAGTCTTCCGGAAAGCCCGTCCAGGGCGGCACTCTTCGTGCCATCGAGATCAGCGAGCCGCGCAACCTCGACCCGGCCCTCCTCCAGAACTCCCTTCAGGGAACGGCGTTTCTGGGCAACGCGCTGTACGGCAACCTGATGGTCACCCAGGAGAAGACCGGCGCCCTCGAGTACCGGATGGCCACCGATTTCTCCAGCGCGGACGGCGGCGGCACGTACACGCTGACGTTGAAGGCCGGGCTGACGTTCTCCGACGGCTCCGCGCTGGACGCGGCCGCGGTGAAGTACAACTGGGACCGCCTGCGGGACGCGAAGCTGGGCTCGGACTCGCTGCCGTACGCGTCGGTGGTGAAGTCCACCACCGTCGTCGACGCGACCACCCTGAAGGTCACGCTGACCCGGCCGACCGCCCTGTACGGCGAGCAGGTCGCCGGCACCGCGATGAACTGGATAGCCTCGCCCGCCGCGTTGAAGAAGGGCGAGAGCTCCTTCGACAAGGCGCCGATCGGCGCCGGCCCCTTCACCCTGAAGACGTGGACCCGTGGCGGCGCCATCTCCCTGGTCAAGAACACCACGTACTACGACGCCCCGAAGCCCTACCTGGACGGCATCACGCTGACCACGTCGGCCGACCCGCAGCAGCGCGTCAACACGCTGTCGAGCGGCGGCGCCGACCTCGGTGTCGAGGTCGACTGGAAAGCCGTGGCCAAGGCGAAGGCGGCCGGTCTGACGGCCGAGTCGGTCCCCTCGGGCGGCGGCCGCTTCCTGACCCTGAACGCCTCGCAGGCGCCCTTCGACAACCTGAAGGCCCGCCAGGCGGTCAGCGAGGCGATCGACGTCGACGCGCTGAACGCGGCGGTGTACGACGGCAAGGCGGTCGTCGCGGACAACCTCTTCCCCAAGGAGAGCCCGTACTACAACGACGTCGCCCTGCACACCTACGACAAGGCCGGCGCGCAGAAGCTCTTCGACGAGCTGGCCGCCGAGGGCAAGCCGGTCTCCTTCACCTTCACCGCGTTCCCGACCGACAAGGCCCTGGCCGAGGCGGTGCAGTCCCAGCTCAGCGCGTACAAGAACGTCACCGTCGAGATCGACACCGTCGACTGGTCGGAGTCCGGCAAGGTCTACGGCCAGAAGCAGTACGACATGCTGACCTCCACCGCGTTCTTCCTCGACCCCGAGCCGGCCCTGTCCTCGGCCTTCTCCAGCAAGTCACCGCGCAACGCCACGCTCCTCGCCGACGACCAGCTGGACGCCGCCCTCGCCAAGGGTGCCTCCGCCCCGTCCGACACGGAGCGCGCGGCCGCCTACAAGACGGTCTCCGAGCGGCTCGCGGCGCTCGACCCGGCCGTCTTCATCGCCCGCACGTCGCAGACCGCCCTCTCCAAGGGCGTCGGCGGCGTGGTGCTCGACGGGTCCGGCTCCCCGCTTCCCGCTGAACTGTGGCTCGACAAGTGAGCGAGGAACGATGAGCGCATTGCCCTCACCGGGAAGCTCCGTCCCGGGCGGCACCTTCCGTGCCGCCTTCCGGGCGCCCCGGCACACCCACCGAGCGACCGGGACCGCAGGCTTCCCCGACGCGGGCAGGCCGACATGGTGAAGCGAAGCCGGACGGCACTGTCCATCGTGCGGAAGCTGGGCCGAGGCGTCCTCGTGATGCTCCTGGTCACCTTCGCGCTCGTCCTCCTGATGGCGAGCGCCCCCGGCTCGGTCGCCGAGGTGATCCTCGGCCAGAACGCCACCGACGAGAACGTGGCCGCGCTCGACCAGCAGCTCGGCCTCGACCGGCCGGTCCTGGAGCAGTACGCCGAGTGGCTGGGCCATGCCGTGCGGGGCGACCTCGGCACCTCACCGCTGACCAACCAGTCGGTGGGCAGCGCCATCGCCGAACGCCTCCCGGTCACCCTCGAAGTCGCCACGCTGTCCATCCTGATCTCACTGTCGCTCGCGGTGGTCTTCGCGGTGCTGTGCGCCTCCTGGCCGGGCAGCCCGCTCGACCGCGCGCTCACCGCGGCGTCGTCGGTGCTCCTGTCGGTGCCGGCGTTCATCGCCGGTCCCGTGCTGATCTACTTCCTGTCCGTGCAGTTCGGCTGGTTCCCCGTCATGGGCTGGACACCGGTCGGCGACGACTTCGGCGCGAACCTCCGGAGCGCGATCATGCCGGCGGTGTCCATCGCGCTGGTCGAGGTCGCCGCCTTCCACCGGCTGCTGCGCAGCGACCTGATGAGCACCTTGGGCGAGGACTTCGTCAGCGCCGCGAGGGCCCGCGGCATGAGCAGGGCGTACGTCATGTTCCGGCACGCGTTCCGGCCCTCGTCGCTGTCACTGGTCACGATGACCGGACTGAGCATCGGCCGGCTCGTCGGCGCGACCGCGGTGGCCGAGACGCTGTTCTCGCTGCCCGGCCTCGGACAGCTCCTGGTCACCTCGATCGGTACCCGAGACGTCATCATGGTCCAGGGCATGGTCGCCTTCACCGGCATCGTCTGCGTCGCGGCCAACACACTGGCCGACATCAGCTACAGCGTGGTCGACCCCAGGGTGAGGCGGGTGGGCACGGCATGACCACCACCGAAACCCCGTCCATGGAAGAGGGGACGACGGCCGACGTCACCGGGGGCCCCGTGGTCCTGCCGAACGTGACGCCGCTGGTACGGCGCAAGGGGCTGCTGGTCCGGCTCAGCGAAGGGTGGATCGTCCTGATCATCGGACTCGCCGTCCTGGCCCCCCTGCTCCCGCTCGCGGACTACGCGATCCCGATCGGATCGCCGCACGCGGCACCCGACTTCGGCTCCTTCTCGACCTTCCTCGGGACCGACAGCCTCGGCCGCTCGATGGTCTCGCGGCTCATCCACGGCGCCAGGGTCTCCCTGGTCGTCGGCGCCGCGGCGACTCTCATCGCCTTCGCCGTCGGGACCGTACTCGGCCTGCTCGCAGGCTACTTCGGCAAGTGGTTCGACAGCGGCGTGGTGCTGATCTCCGACGTCATGCTGGCCTTCCCCGGCCTGGTGCTGCTGCTCGCCCTCGCCTCGATCTTCGGCCCCAGTGTGAAGACGCTGATCATCGGCATGGGCGTGATGGGCATCCCGCAGTTCGTCCGGCTCGCCCGCGCCCACACCCTGGCCTGGTCCTCCCGCGAGTTCGTCCGGGCGGCGAAGGGCCTCGGGGCGGGTCCGTTCCGGCTCCTGTCCAAGGAGATCCTGCCGAACGTCCTGCCCCCGCTCGTCGCCTACCTGCCGATCGTGCTCAGCCATGTCGTCGTGGCGGAAGGCTCACTCAGCTTCCTCGGACTGGGCATCCCGCCGCCGCGCCCGTCCTGGGGCGGAATGATCAACGCGGCCAAGGACAACATCGCCGACCAGCCCCTGCTGGTCTTCGTGCCCTCGATCGCGATCTTCTTCACCGTCTTCGCCCTGAACCAGATCGGCGACACCCTTCGTACCCGGTTCGACAAGACGATCGAGCACTGAGAGGAGGAACAGGAAGCCGTGAACACCGAACCACTGCTCCAAGTCACCAACCTCCGCGCGTACCTCGCCTCGCAGCGCGGCGTGGTCAAGGCCGTGGACGACGTCTCGTTCACCCTCGGCCACGGCGAGGCCATGGGCCTCGTCGGCGAGTCGGGCTCCGGTAAGTCCGTCATGTCCCGCGCCATCATGGGCCTGCTGCCCCGCCGTGCCGACCGCACGGGCTCCGTCCGCTTCCGAGGGCGGGAACTCATCGGCCTTTCCCGCAAAGAGATGAGCGAGATCTGGGGACCCCAGATCTCCATGGTGTTCCAGGACCCGAGCCGTTCGCTCAACCCGGTCGTGACCGTGGAACGCCAGCTCACCGAGGGCATGCGCAAACACCTCGGCCTCGGCAGGTCCCAGGCGCGCACCCGGGCGGCGGAACTGCTCGCCGAGGTCGGCGTCTCCGACCCGGAACGCCGGCTGCGCAACTACCCGCACGAGATGTCGGGAGGCATGTGCCAGCGTGTGATGATCGCCGTGGCGCTCGCCTGCGAACCCGGGCTGCTGATCGCCGACGAGCCGACCACCGCACTCGACGTGACGATCCAGCGGCAGATCCTCGACCTGCTCCGTCGCGTGCAGCGGGAGCGGAACATGTCGATGATCCTGATCAGCCACAACCTGCCGCTGGTCGCCGGCCGTACCGACCGCGTCTCGGTCATGTACGCCGGCCGCCTGGCCGAGACCGGCTCGACCCGCCAGGTCTTCGACGCCCCCCGCCACCGCTACACCCACGCGCTGCTCGCGGCCACGCCGACCATCGCGCACCGGCGGCACAGCCTGTTCCAGCTCATCCCGGGCACCCTGCCCAACCCCGTCCAGCCGCCGTCCGGCTGCCGGTTCGCGGCCCGCTGCGGCCACGCCTCCGGCCCGTGCCACGAACCGGGCCCGGCCATGACCATGATCGCGGAAGGACATCACGTGGCCTGCGCCAACCCCGTGGCAGTCCCACCGGCCGCCACTGCCACCGCCACCGCCGGTACGCCGGGAGGTGACGCCGGTGGCCGGTAGCGGAACCGCTCACCTGCGCGGTGACGAGGCGCTGCTCAGCGTCCGGAACCTGGTCGTCGAGCACCGGACCCGGGGCGGCACGGTCCAGGCCGTCTCCGACGTCAGCTTCGACGTCCTGCCCGGCGAGACGCTGGGCATCGTCGGCGAGTCCGGATGCGGCAAGTCGAGCATGGGCCGGGCGGTCCTGAAGCTCGGCACCCTCACCTCCGGTGAGATCAGCTGCGCCGGCGAACGCGTCGACCGAGCCGACGAGAAGACGATGCGGTCGCTGCGCCGCGACATGCAGATGATCTTCCAGAACTCGGTCGGGTCGCTCAACCCCCGCCGACACGTCAAGGAGATCGTCGGCGAGGGTCTGGCGATCACCGGTGTGTCCAAGGCCGAGCGTGACCAGGCCGCCACCGACATTCTCACCGAGGTCGGCCTGCCCCCCGAGCGGTTCTCCGACCTGCTGCCCCGGCAGCTCTCCGGCGGACAGGCCCAACGCGTCTCCATCGCCCGCGCCCTGGCCCTCAAGCCGAAGCTGCTGATCTGCGACGAACCGGTCTCCGCCCTGGACGTCTCCGTCCAGGCCCAGATCCTCAACCTGCTGGAACGGCTCAAGCCCGAATTCGACCTGACGATCGTCTTCATCGCGCACGACCTGGCGGTGGTGCGCTCGGTCAGCGACCGCGTGATGGTCATGTACCTGGGCAAGGTGTGCGAGTCCGGCGACTCGGTCGAGGTCTACGACCACCCTGCCCACCCCTACACCCGGGCGTTGCTGGAGTCGGTGCCGCTGCCCGACCCCGACCAGCCCTTCGCCGGCTCCCCGCTCGAAGGAGACGTCCCCTCCCCGCTGTCACCGCCCAGCGGCTGCCGCTTCCGCGGCAGATGCCCCTCCGCCCAGGACCTCTGCGCGCAGGAGGAACCGGAGATCCGCGAAGTGCGCCCCGACCGGTTCGCGGCCTGCCACTTCCCGCTCACCGCGCCGGACCCGGCGCCTGACCAGCACACCCGTGACACCACCGCCCACGGGCGTGAACACCAGGACTGGAACCATGAGAAGACCGGGCGAGCACCCGAAGACACCTGAGCCCGGGGACATCGAGGCCGGCGACCGCGACACCACCGCGGGCGCCCGCCCCCGTGCCGGCGAGACCCCGGCGGACGCCCCGCCGGGGGGCCCGCGGGACTCCGTGCCGGCGGGAACGCCCGGCGCGGTCCGCGGACCGGAGGCCACGCCCCCGCCCGGCCGGACCCGGACGTTCGCGGCGCTGCGCGCCAGGCCCTTCCGCCGGTTCTTCACCGGCCAGGCGATCAGCCTCCCCGGCACCTGGATGCAGTCCATCGGGCAGGGCTGGCTGATCGTCGAACTGACCCACTCGGGCACCGCGCTCGGCTTGCTCACCGCGCTGCAGTTCCTGCCCGGACTGCTGCTAGCGCCGTGGGCCGGGCTGCTGGCGGACCGGTTCCCCAAGCGGAACCTCATGCTGATCACCCAGTCGGCCATGGCCGGTTCGGCCCTGACGCTCGGCCTCCTGACCGTCACCCACCACGTCGGGATCCCGGCGATCCTGGTGTGCGCCTCGGTCCTCGGTGTGTCGCAGGCCGTCGACAACCCGGTCCGCCAGGCCTACCTGGTCGAGCTGACCGGACCGAAGCTGATCCGCAACGCGGTCTCCCTGAACGGTGTCCTCATCAACGCAGCCCGCGCGGTCGGCCCGGCCGTCGCCGGTGTCCTGATCGTCGCCGTGGGGACCGGATGGTGCTTCCTGCTGAACGCCCTGTCCTTCACCGGGATCATCCTCGCCCTCAGGACGCTGCCGCGCGGAACGGTTCGCAGCGACAAGAGCCCGCCGCTGCGCGAACTGCGCGAGGGGTTCGGCTACGTCCGCTCCCACCGTGAGCTGCTCCGGCCGCTCCTGGTGGTGTTCCTGGTCGGCACCTTCGCCGCGGAGTTCCCCATCACCCTCCCCCTGCTGGCCAGGACCACCTTCGGCGGCGACGGCGGCACCTACGGCTGGATGACGTCCGCCATGGGTGTGGGCGCGGTCACCAGCGGGTTCTTCATCGCCCGCCGCGACAGCACCGGCCACGTCCCGATCGCCTGGGCCTCCGCTCTGTACGGCGGTGCGATCACGACCCTGGCGCTGAGCCCGGTCCTCCCCGTGGCCCTGGTCGCGCTGTTCTTCGTGGGCGTGGGCAGCTCCGCCTTCATGGCGATCAGCAACGCGACCCTCCAGACGACGAGCGAGTCCCGCTACCGCGGCCGGGTGATGGCCCTGTGGTCCGTCGGCTTCGCCGGCAGCACCCCCATCGGCGGCCCCGTCGTCGGCGCCGTCGGGGAACATCTCTCGCCCCGGTGGGCGCTCGGCGTCGGCGCCCTCGCGTGCGCGGCGTCGGCCGTGCTGCTGTTCAGCCTGAGCCCGCGGCGCCGGGACGCCGGGGAGCCGGCCGCGCCGGCCGCCGCCGGAGACGTCCGGCCGACCGAGTCAGGCGGCGTCCCGGGAACCCGCGGCCACTGACGTTCCGCCGGCCCCGGCAGCCCCGCGCGCCCTCCCCGTGCACCGCCCGATGCCCCGTCTCGGCGTGGAGGTGGGGGCACCGGGGGCACGGCTGGTACGGCGGCGGGGGCCGTCCCGCGAGGCGGTGCCGGACGAACCGCCGATGCCGGCATCGACGGGGGCGTCGCCCGGCCGTCGCGGCTCGTGTTCCCATGAGCGGTGGGAGAGGCCGGTGGAGGGGAGGGGGCTACTGGTCCATCAGGATGCGGTAGATGATCTGCCGTGCGTTCCGGACGGCGGCGAGCGCCTCCTGGGTCTGTTCGGGGGTCGCCCCCGACGACGTCAGCTGCCGGGCGGCGGCCTTCAGCCGCTCCATCTCGATCCGCAGCGGTCCGGAGTTGTGCTCGTCGTCCGGATCCGGCTCGACTTCGACGCCTTTGCCGTCCCGTCGTTCGAGAGCGCGCTCGCGACCCGCGTCGGTCAGTGAGAAGACCTTGCGTCCGTGGTCCTCGCTGCCCTTGACCAGGCCGCTGTCCACGAAGGACTGGAGCAGCGGGTACACGGACCCGGGGCTCGGCCGCCAGGTGCCGCCGCTGGCCGCCTCCAGGCGGTCCATCAGCTCGTAACCGTGGGCTGGTCCGTCCAGCAGGGCCGACAGAAGGAGGTTCGGTACTCTGCCCCGGCGCATACGGCGACCCTCACCGCGGTCGTGACTTCCCCTGGCCATTCCACCCGTCGCCTTCCGGGGGAGAGCTCTCGGCTCACCCACTCGTTATCCCGCTCGCAAGGTCCCGCGCGCAGATCCTGCTCACAGATATATCGACATGGTATCAGCAGCACTCTGAACAGCTCCGCCGCGGTCATGGAGTCATGGCCGGGGGGATGCCGTCGCCCTGCCCCTCTGGCGCGGTGGGCGATCCGCCGGCGCGGCCCGCGGGACGGGAGGACTTCGCGGGGGATCGCGCGAACCACAACCCGCTTCCGCGCCCGGGAATGCGACGCGCTCGCACTCCCGGGCCGTCACCCCCGCAGGGGGCGCGCTCGTCCCATCGGGGGACTGTCAGCCAGGTGGACCAGTAGCGATACATAGTGATATAACGCGGTAGGGCTGCTTTCACTGCGAGGCCCTCACCGGCGTCCGTGCCGCGCTCTCCCAGGTGTGCGGCCGACGGGACGTGAGGTGCGGGCACCCGGCCTGCGGGGGACCGCTCCACCGGACAGCCCGTCCCGTGTCCCCTGTCCCCAGCCCCGGCTGACGCCCTCCCGGCCGTCCGTCGGACACCCCGGCCCGTGACCGGAGGATCGATGATCACCACCCTGCACGACACGCTCGACCCCCGCGCCCTGCGGGACGCCTACGGCTGCTTCCCCAGCGGTGTGGCCGCCGTGTGCGGCCTCGTCGGGGGCGAGCCCGCCGGCCTCGCCGTCAGTTCCTTCACCCCGGTGTCGCTGGCCCCCGCGCTGGTCGCCGTCTGCCTGCGGAACTCCTCCGAGAGCTGGGCCGCGCTGCGCGGGCTGCCGCGCCTCGGCGTCAGTGTCCTGGCGGAACATCAGGGCCGCGTCGGACGGCAGCTGTCACGGGGGACCCAGGCCGAGCGGTTCCATGGCGTGGACTGGGAGGCCGGCGGGGCCGGCGCGGTCTTCGTGCACGGTTGCGCCGGCTGGTTCGAGTGCTCGGTCGCCACCCTGGTGCCGGGCGGCGACCACACCGTCGCCCTGCTGCGGGTGCACGGTCTCGCCCGGCCCGAGGGGCGCGCGCCCCTGGTGTTCCACGGCGGACGCTTCCACGGACTCGCGCCTTCGCGGGACGATGGCGAGACGCGTTGACGGGCGGCGCTCGCGGCACCTGAAGTGCGCCGACGGCTACGGCCACGTATGCCCGACGGCTTGCCGCGCTCTCGGCGTAGGGGCTTCGTGATACATCGGGAATGCTCGCGTACGCCTGGATCGCCACACCTCACGACCGCCGTCCCTTGCGGCCGGCGGGCAACCTCTGGCTATTGATTGTCTTGACAGCGATTATTAGCGATATATCATCGACATAATGGAGAAGGGAGATGACGTGTACAACGAAGACTTCCCACCCTTGTACGACCCCTACGGCGTCGGTCGTGGCGGCCGCCGCGGCCGGGGCCGGGGCTGGAAGCGCGGCGGGCGGTTCGCGTACGGCGGCTACGAGCCGGCCGCGGGGCCGCCGGCCGGCTACGGCTACGGACGGCGTTTCGGTGCCGGCAGATGGGTGCTGCTGACTCTGCTCAAGGCGGAGAGCCCGCGCAGCGGGGCGCAGTTGCTCCAGGCGCTGGAGGCCCGGAGCTTCGGGCAGCGCTTCCCCGGCCCGGCCTTCGTCCACGGCACGCTGCGGCAGCTGGAGGTCGAGGGCCTGGTCAGCGGTACGGACGGGGAGAGCGAGTCCGGCCGCACGTATGAACTGACCGAGGCCGGCGCGGCGTACGTCGAGCGCCTGAACGCTTCGTCCGGCGCGCTCGCGCTGCCGTCGGACGGTGCCCTCGGTCTGCGCCGGGCGGTCCACGCGACGTCGGTGGCCGCCCGCCAGGTGGCCTTCACCGGGAGCGGCGACGCCACCGAGGAGGCTACCCGGCTGCTGGACGAGACCCGCAAGAAGCTGTACCGCCTCCTGGCGGACGACGGCCGATAGACCGGTGCCGGCCCGGATCGCGCCTCGGCGTCCCCGGCCGCGGCACGCGGTTCCCGTTCCATCCCCTCTCACCCACCCGGCCCGGCACCGGTGGCGCGCGGCGTCCCCGCACGCCACCGGACCGGCCCGACGGACACTCACCCAGGGAGCCCCATGGCAGGCAAGCCCGCCGGCGCGGTCGACAAGCCCGCGGAGAAGATCGACCTCACCGGCCACATCGCCGCCTCGCTCAACACCGCGATGGAGCGTGAACGCCCGGCGGTGGTCGGCGTGGTGGCCGTGGACGGAACGCCGTCCATCTCCTACCGCGGCAGCGTCCACGTCTACTCGCAGGACCAGGTCGCGATCTGGGTCCGCAAGCAGGACACGGGCCTGGCGGCGGACGTGACCGCGAACCCCGCGGTCTCGATCCTCTACTACGACCCCGCGCAGGGCCCCGACCCCGCGGTCGGCGCCCGCCGTATCGTGATCAAGGGCCGTGCCCGCGTCGACGCGTCGCTCAACGACGTCGTCTACGCCGGCATCCCCGAGGTGGAGCGCGAGCGCGACGCGGAGCGGCGCGGTGTCGCCGTCATCGTCGACGTCGACACCGTGATCGGTTTCGGTGGCACCGGCCCCATCAAGATGTCCCGCGACGCCGGATGAGGAACGGCTCGCCGACTCAGGCGAGCAACCGGCGACACCCCCTCGCGGCGGACTCCGGGCCTCCGAGCCCTGAGCCTCCACCGGCGCGCGCCGGCCCCCCGTGGCCGGCTGCCCGCCAACGGTGCACGTCAGCGGGGGTGCAAGGCCCCGCCCAATGGTTCCGCCCGGAGGGTTGACGCCTCTCTCGGACCCTCACTACGCTCGATAACGATAGGTCACGATACAACGACTGGTGGGCCGGCCGGCTCGGACGACGTCCGGCTGCGGCGCCCTGGACGTGCACCTTCCCCCATCCCCGCCCCGAGGCTCGCGCGGCCGGTGGGCAGCGAAAGGACATACTGTGCCCGATCTCGACGACAAGAGCACCGACGCTCACGCGATCCACCACGTCAACTTCCCCATCACCGATGTGGCGCGGACCGAGGAGTGGTACTCCAAGGTCTTCAACATGCGGCGCATCATCCCCAAGGGCCGCTCCGGCTCGGCGAACGCGCCGCAGATCCAGGCGCTGCTGATGACGCACGGCAACTTCGACCTGCACTTCTCGCCCATCGACGACATCGACCCGAAGACGCACTACCACTTCGCGGTCGAGGTGGAGGACTTCGAGGCCTTCCTGGGCCACCTGGACAGGCTCGGCGTCCCCTACGACGAGCCCTACAGCCGGCCGCAGAACAACTCCAGGACCACCACCATCCACGACCCCGACGGCCACCACGTCGAGATCACCCACCACGCCGACCGGAACTGGTGACCGGATGCCCTACGCAAGCACCGGGGACGGCCAGGTCTACTACGAGGTCAACGGCGAGGGCCCCGCGCTCGTCCTGCTCCACGGCGGCGGGGGCAACCACGCCGCCTGGTACCAGCAGGTACCGCACTTCAAGAAGAAGTACCAGGTCATCACCATCGACCTGCCGGGCTTCGGTCTCTCCCGGATCGAATCCGGCCGGTTCGACACCGGGACCCACCCGGAGGCGATCCAGGCGGTCCTCGACCACGCCGAGATCGACCTGGCCTTCCTGATCACCCAATCGCTCGGCGGTTACAGCGGTCTGTCGTACACGGTGAACAACACCGACCGCATCGCGGGTCTCATCATGACCTCGACCCTCGGCCCGGTCGGCGACGAGATCTCCGAGCTGAACGCCAAGGGACGCGAGCAGGTCAAGCACCTGTCGGTCGCCGACTTCCTGCTCACCAAGGAGTTCCAGGCCGAGGAGGAGGAGCGGGTCCACCTCTTCTTCCAGGTCGGCAGCTTCAACCAGACCGGCCCCGGCCGGCCGAACCGCCTCCGCAACTCCCTCCAGGGTTCGGTGCCGGTCCAGCGGATACGCGACGCCATCAAGGCCGGCGTGCACATCACGGTCCTGGAGGGCGGCGCCGACGTCATGGTCCACGCGCCCGCCTACGCCCGTCTGCGGGAACTCCTCCCCGAGGCGAACGTCCAGCTCGTCGAGGGCGCTCCGCACTCGGACTACTGGGAGAACCCCCAGCGGTTCAACGCGGTCGTGGACGAGATCCTCGACCGCGAGTACCACGCCGGCTGAAGAGTCCGCCTCCCCGCGGAGGCCACCCGAGGGCGGCCGGAGGCCGGCTCCCGGCCGCCCCCGGATCCGTAAGACCGGGATCACCGGTACAGCAACTCCGTGTCCGGGACCCGTGCGTCGGGTGCCTGATGCCGGGAGATCCCCAGTAACGAGCCGCGCACCACCGAGCCACAGAAAGCACCGAGGTGAAGGCGTTGCCCACCGAGAACCCGACATCCCAGGTCGTCACCGGCTGCCATGTGCTCGGTACGGACGACCTCGGCGACCCCGTGTGGGGCCATGTCTCGCAACGCGACCCCGGGGGCCGGGGCGTGTGGCTGAAGTCCGGGGGCCGCGGCTTCGACGAGGTGTCCGAGGAGGACGTCATCCTCGTCGACCACGACGGCGGCCTCCTTGCGGGCACCGGCACCCCGCCGAAGGAGTTCCCGCTGCACACCGAGGTCCTGCGGGTCCGCGGCGACGTCCACAGCGTGGTGCACGTCCACTCGCCCCACGCCATCGCGCTCGCCGCGACCGGGGCCCCGCTCCACTCCTTCTCCAACGGCGCCGGCCCCTTCGCCGACGGCGTCCCCCGCTTCGACGAACCCATCGGCCTGATCCAGACGCCCGAACTCGGCGCGGCCGTGGCCGACTGCCTCGGCGACGCGCGCGGCCTCTTCCTCGTCGGCCACGGCATCATCGCCGTCGGCTCCGGCGTGGCCACCGCCGTCACCACCGCGATCCTGCTGGAGCGCGCCTGCCGGCTCCAGCTCCTCGCGAACTCCGCCGGCGGTGTCCTGCCCCGGCTGCGCAACCCCGGCAAGCGCTATGCGCACGCCGAGACCGACCACTACCTCCTGCGGACCTGGGACTACCTGGTCCGCCAGGCGACGGCCCGGCAACTCCGGCACACGTGAGGACGCGCCGCATGCCGCGCGCCACGCTCCCCGTCCCAGGAACCGCGGCGCCCGGCCGCGCGGTCCGGCGGCGGTGGCGGCGGCCTGCGCGCGCGGCCGGCGCGCTGGCCGGCGCCCCACCGGCGGGCGCCGCGGGCGGTTCGTCCGCACCGGCACCGGGCCACCCCATGAGCCCGCTGCCCCCACCCCTTCCACCGCACCTCAGGAGCCGATCATGACCAGCCCTCAGCCCTCCGGAGCACCCCGGGGCCGCGGCGGAAGGCAGCGACTGCCCCGGCGCCGGGTGACCGTCGCCGAGGTCACCTCGGTGACCCCCCGCCTGGTCCGGGTCCGGGCCGAAGGCGACCTGACCGGCTGGACCGCTGACGGTCCCGGCGCCCACCTCAAGGTGTTTGTGCCCGGTCCCGACGGCGGCAACGTCATGCGGACCTACACGGTCCGGCACGTCGACGCGGACGGCGGCGAACTGACCGTGGAGTTCGGCCTCCACGCCGACGGCCCGGCCACCCGCTGGGCCTCCGCCGCCGCGCCCGGCGACACGCTGGAGATCTCCGGCCAGGCCCGGGGAGGGTTCTTCCCCCGCTCCGGCACGTCGAGGATCGTGATCCTCGGCGACCACTGCGCCCTGCCCGCCATCGCGACGATCCTGGAGTCCCTCCCCGACGGGACGCGGGCCGAGGCCGTGATCGAGGTCGTCGGCCTCGAGGACCGTATCGACCTGGACGGCCCCGTCGGCGCGGACATCACCTGGACCGCCGAGTCCGGCCGCCCAGGAGGCCAACTGGTCGCCTTCGCCAAGGCCTTGACGTTCTCCGACGAGCCCACCGAGGTCTGGGTCGGCTGCGAGGCCGGAGTGATGCGGGAGATCCGCCGCCACCTGCTGGCCAGCGGAGCGCAGCTGCCCACGGCCCCGCCCGTCGCCGGTGCGCCCGTCCTGCACACCCGCGCGTACTGGAAGCTGAACACCGCGAACCACTCGGACCACGACACCGGCGAGGACGACTGACGCGCTGACGCGTGCGAGGGAGTGCGCGGCGCCCCGGCCCCGGCCTCATTGCACCGTGCCGCCGCGCACTCCGTCACGCCGTCACGCGGAGAGGCCCGTCACACCGACAGGCCGTCAGGGCGGCTCCTGCTCCGTCGGCAGTTCCACGTACACCACTGCGTCCACGACGACGACCGGGTAGGGCGGCATCGCCCGCGGCAGGGCACCGTCGTCGCCTCCCCGGTGGTCACTTCGCCCCGGCTCCTCGGGTACGGCCGGTGGGTGCGGCCACCGGGGCGAGCCCCTGGACCGCCGACGTGAGGTGCGATCCGTGCGCCGTCGAGGAACGGCACCACGCCCGACAGCTCTGGCTCGCCGGCGAACGTGCCTATGCCAACAGTCGCCGAGCGGACGAAGCACGTGGCTTTGGGCAGGTGAAAGCAGACGCGTCCTGGCGGGGACGGCAGCGCGGGTGGGGGACCATCGCCTACTGTCCCGAGCCGACGGTCCACCCCGACGAGCCGCTGCCAGCGGTCGTCGAGCGGGTGCTCCGTTCGTCGGTCCCACCCGATGCAGTCCCTGCGCTGACCTGCCGTGTATGCGGAAACCGGGACAACACCAGCACCTGGCACGACGGCTTCTCTGCGACAACCCCGTGGCCGCCGACGGAAGCGTCGAACTGCTGGGGAAGAAGCCCGCAGAACAGCGCAGCGAGGACCGTATCGTCTTCGACCTGACCGCCGTACCGCCTGGCATCGAGCGCATCGTGATCGCCGCGAGCCGGCACGAGGGAGCACGCTTCGACGAACTCGACGGAATGCGGGCCACGCTGGCCGACTCCTCACATCGGGAATCCGGTGGGTGCGGGTGTCCGGCCGGCCGTTCGTCGCGCTGTCAGAAGGCGGGGCGCCATCAGCCCCCGGCTCCGGCTCGCCTGCCCCGCCGCGCCTCCTGAGTGCCGGCGTGAGTGCGGGCCGCCTGATCGTCGCCCCGCAGCTCCGGCTCGCCGGCGGACACCTCGCGGAGGCCGATCGCACCCGGACCGCCGGCCTGTGCCGTGACGTCGGCGAGGTGTCGTCCGTGTCCGGTGTTCACTCTGTGTACATCTTAAGTTCCCTTGCAATTACCTCGTAATTCTCAGCTCCTTCTCACATGGCGCCAGTTTCGTTGCTTGCGCGGTCGACGGGACCGCGGAAGAAAGGAGGCGCACTGTGGCACTGCCGGTGACCAGGTGGTGGAAGACACAGAGCCAGCAGACGGAGGCGCAGGAGGCGGAGGCCCCGGAGAGCCCGGAGGCGGAAGAGCCGCTGCATGTGGCCAGCAGGCTGCACGCGTTCAACCGGTTCGAGCTGAAGTACCTGGTGCCGGTCGAGCAGGCCACCGAGATCAGGGACGAACTGGCCGAGCGCATGGACCGGGACCTGAACAGCCCGGTCGGCGGCTACGGCGTCTGGAGCCTCTACTACGACACCCCCCAACTGCGGTTCTACTGGGAGAAGATCGAGGGGCTCAAGTTCCGCCGCAAGCTCCGCGTCCGCCACTACGGCGACCTCGACGGCGTCACCGACGAGTCACCGGTGTGCGTGGAGATCAAGCAGCGGGTCAACCGGGTCACGCAGAAACGCCGCATCACCCTGCCCTACGGGGTGGCCCGGCAGCTCTGCGACGGCCGGCAGATGATCGAGCACTCCGCGAAGGAGAGCGCCTTCGTACAGGAGGTGCTGGAACTCGTCATCAGGCTCAACCTCCAGCCCACCGCGATCACCGGCTACCAGCGCGAGGCACTGGTCGGCCGGGACGCGGACACCGGACTGCGGGTCACCTTCGACCGGCGCATCCGCGGCCGCGACCGGGACTTCCACTTCGGCATCGCCACCCCCGAGAACCGCTTCACCATCCCGCCGCACCTGTCGGTGATGGAGATCAAGGTCAACGAGCGCACACCGCACTGGATCACCGACCTGGCGGCCCGCCGCAACCTGAACCTCATCCGGGTCTCCAAGTACGTGCAGTCCATCGAGGCGTTCGGCCTGGCCCCCCGGTCCGTCTTCCACGTCCACGAGGCGGACTGTCCGCCGCCCACCCCCACCCCAGAGCCGCTGCCCCAGCAGCGGTCGGCGCACGACGCGCCCTTGAAAGCAGGAGCACAGTGAACTTCGATCTTCAGGAACTCAGTGGCACGTTCAGCGTCGCCGACGTCGTCGCGGCCATGGCGCTGTCGTTCGTGCTGAGTACGCTGATCGGCTACGTGTACCGGTACACCCACCGCAACGTCTCCTACAGCCAGTCCTACGTCCAGACCCTCGTCATCGTGGGCATGATCGTCGCGCTGATCATGCTGGTCGTCGGGTCCAACCTCGCCCGGGCGTTCTCCCTGGTCGGCGCCTTGTCGGTGGTCCGGTTCCGGAACGCGGTCAAGGAGACACGGGACGTCGGCTTCATCTTCCTCGCCATGGCGATCGGCATGGCCTGCGGTGCCCGGTTCTACACCCTCGCCGCGGTCGGCGCCGTGGTGGTCTGCGTGGTCATCCTCGTGATGTTCAAGTTCAACTGGTTCGCCCTGAACGTCCAGCGCCAGGTCGTCAAGGTCCAGGTCCCCGCCGGCGAGGACTACACCGCGGGCATCCGTGACGCCCTGATCAAGTACACCAGCGAGTTCGAGCTGGTGAGCACCGAGACGGTCCGGGGCGGCGCGCTGACCGAGGCGTTCTACACGGTGCGTCTGAAGAAGGGCGCCGAACCGGGCGACCTGGTCTCCGCCCTCCAGGAACGGACGTCCGGCCAGCGGGTGACGGTCCTGACCGGTTACGACACCACCGACCTGTGATGTCCGCCGACGGTACGCCGACGCGCCCACGCCGCCGGCTGAAGGACCGGATACCGGTCAGGCTGCGCCACCACTGGAGACCGGCCGGAGCCCTCTGCGCGGGACTGGCCGTCGCGGTCTACGCCTTCGGAGACGCCCGCGTCTCGCCGTACGTCACCTCCTCGTCCCGCACCGAGGCCGACGTCATCACGGAGAACATCGAGGGCACGGTCGGGCTGTACGACTCCTCCGTGGCCCACTCCATCCAGTTGGAGTACCAGCAGACCGACTTCGACAAGATGATGAAGGAGTTCCGGGACGACGGCACCAAGGAGTACATCGAGGCCGACCTCACCATCGACGGCGTGTACCTGAACGACGTCGGGATCCGCCTCAAGGGCAACTCCACATTGATGTCCCTGCGCGGCGACGGCCAGGGCGTGCCTGGTGGCGGCCAGGACATGCCCGGAGGCGCCGGTGCCGGGCAGGGCGGGCCGGCCCCGTCGCAGGACGGCGGGACCGGTGGCCGGGGCCGCGGCCAGAACGGCGGCGGCCCCGGCGCGACCGGTGACGCGCCTGGTGACGCGACCGGCGACGCGGCCGGCGGCATGGCAGGCCCCGGCGGCATGACGATGTACGACCTGTCGGAGGATAAGCCCGAGGAACTGCCCTGGCTCATCAAGATCGACGAGTATGTCGAAGGGCGTGCCTACCAGGGCGAGCGGGAGATCTCGCTCCGCCCGGGCAGCGGTGACGAGGTACCGCTCAACGAGGCGCTGTCGCTGAACCTGATGGACAGCACCGGCCAGAAGAACGAGCGTTACTCCTTCACCTCGGTCAAGGTCAACAACCGCCCGGCCAGCACCCGGCTGATGGTCGAGAGCCCCGACACCGACTACGCCGACTCCATCGGCGACGGCAACGGCGTGCTCTACAAGGCGCGGGCCGGGGGGAGCTTCGACTACAAGGGCGACGACCCGACCGAGTACGAGACGTCGTTCAAGCAGCTCAACAAGGTCGGCAGCCAGGACCTGGAACCGGTCATGAAACTCATCAAGTGGGTGAACGACGCATCCGACGAGGAGTTCGAGAAGGAGCTCGGCCGCTACGTCGACATCGACTCCCTCGCCACCTATGTCGCCGCGCAGAACCTGCTGTTGAACTCCGACGACATCGCGGGACCGGGCAGCAACTACCTGCTCTACTACGACCTGGACACCAAGAAGTTCTCCGTACTGGGCTGGGACTACAACCTCACGCTCTCCGGTGACGCGACGGCCGGTCCGGACGACGACCTCTCCATCGGCGGCATGATCGGCGGCGGTGGCGGGACGGCCGCACCGTCCGGCCAGGAGGCCGCCGAGGGGATGCCGTCCGACGCACCGGCCGGTATGCCGTCCGACGCACCGGCCGGTATGCCGGAAGGCGCACCGTCCGGCATACCGCAGGACCTGCCGGAAGGCGCCGAAGGGATGGCGGGCGCGATGTCCGGCCACCCGTTGAAGGACCGCTTCCTGGACTCCGACGCCTTGGACGGCGTCTACAAGACGGCGTACCGGAAGCTGTACGACGCCTTCTACGGCTCCGGCACCGCGCTGAAGGCACTCGACCGCATCGCCGATCAGGCCCGTGCGGCGGGCGCGGACGGCACCGGCCTCGACACCGCCGTCGACAAGCTGCGCGGCACGGTCAGCGACCGCGCTGCCGCACTGGCGAAGAACAAGGAGGTCACCGGCTGAGCACCGGACTCCGGACAGCCGTCCCGCACGGGTGGCCGTCCGGAGTGCTCCCGCCTTCCGTGCCCCCGCAGGAAGCCCAAGGAAGCAAGCCCAAGGAAGTCCAAGGAAGTCGAAGGAAGTCCTCATGTCCGCAGCGTTGCCCAGCGCACCGGCGACCCGGCACACCGTCCTCGTCGTCGAGGACGACCTCAGCATCCGCACCCTGCTCACCTCCGCGCTGCACGCCGCCGGATACGCGGTGGCCGTCGCCGGGACCGGCCGGGCCGCCATGTTCGAAGCGGGCCGCACCCAGCCGGACCTGATCGTGCTGGACGTGGGCCTGCCGGACACCGACGGGTTCGAGGTGACCCGTCACCTGCGCGCGGAGGGCGTCTACACACCCGTGCTGTTCCTGACGGCGCGCACCGACATCGAGGACCGCATCATCGGGCTCAGCTCCGGCGGCGACGACTACGTCACCAAGCCCTTCCACGTCCAGGAAGTCCTGCTGCGCATCCGCGCTATCCTCCGGCGCAGCGCCGCCCAGACGCCCGCCGCGGACCGCCGCTTCCCGCTGCGCTACGCCGACCTGGTGCTGGACGAGCAGACCCACGAGGTGCGCCGCGGCGGCCTGCCCGTACAGCTGTCACCCACCGAGTTCCGGCTGCTGGCGGTCCTGCTGTCCCAGCCCGAACGGGTGCTGGACAAGAGGGAGATCCTCTCCCGGGTCTGGCACTACGACTTCGCCGGCGACGCTCGGATCGTCGACACCTATGTACGCAACCTCCGGCGCAAGATAGACCGGGTTCCGCCGCAGCTCATCCAGACCGTGCGCGGCGTCGGCTACTGCCTGCGGGCGGCACAGCAGGACCCGGGACAGGCGGCGCCGTGAAGGACCGGGCACGACACATCTGGCCGCAGCGCCTCCGGCCGCGCTCGCTGCGGACCCGGCTGGTCCTGGGCACCACCCTGCTGGCGACCTCGGCGGTCCTGCTCTGCCAGGCGGCGGGCCTGACCGTCCTGCACGGCTGGCTGACCGATCAGGTGGACGGCCGGCTCACCCGTTTCCAGCTCCTGCCCGGCATCGACAGCAAGGCCGCCCAGGGCGTCGCCGCCCGGGCCGCACAGCGACACGACGTCCTGCCCTCCGACTACCGGGTGTACTTCTACGACCGGGACGGACACCTGATGGCCGCGTCGCTCGGCGGCGGCGAGGACGGCGGAGAAGGCCCCGGGCTGCCGTCCTCCGAAGGCTCGCTGGAGCTGCCCAACGGCCGGCCGGGGACGGTCGAGGCAGCCGACGGCGAGGGACGGTGGCGCGTCATCGCCCGGGACGGATCCGACGGCATGCGGGTCGTCGTGGCCCTGCCCTTGCGGGCGGTCGACGAGGCGACGACGAAGATGCTGTGGTTCAGCCTGGTCGTCGGCGTGGCGGTCGCCGCGGGCGTGATCGTCTCCGGCCGCCTCTCCGTCGGACTCGGACTGCGCCCCCTGGCCCGGGTCGAACACACCGCACGCCGCATCGCCGACGGCGAGTCCCAGCTCCGGATCGCCGACGAGCACGCGGTCACCGAGGTCGCCCACCTCAGCCACGCGCTGAACAGCATGCTCGACCGGCTGCGTGCCGCGCTCCAGCGCAGGGAGGCGTCCGAGCAGCGCCTGCGCCGTTTCCTCGCGGACGCCGGCCATGAACTGCGCACCCCGCTCACCTCGTTGCAGGGATTCGCCGAACTCCTGCTGCACGCGCCGCGGATGGACGCCGAACGCCGCGACGAGGCGCACCAGCTCATCGTGCGGAACGCCGAGCGCATGAGCCGGCTCGTCGACGACCTGATCCAGCTCGCCCGAGTGAGCGAGGCGCCCGCCGCCCACCACGAGCCCGTGGACCTGCTCTCCCTGGCAGCCGACACGATCACCGCCCTGGCCGTGCACCATCCCGACCGCCGGATCGGACTGGGCGCGCTCGGCGACGACGACCGCTCTCCGGGCGGCGAGCTGGACGTCGTACAGACCGCCGGCGACCCCCACCAGCTCGGGCAGATCCTCACCAACCTGCTGGCGAACGCCTGCACGCACACCCCGCCGGGAACACCCGTCCGGGTGCGCGTGGGCGGCCTGCGCGTCCGTTCCCGCGGACCCGGCAGGGACGGGCCCCACCGCACGAGCGCCCATCCGCCCCTGCCCGTCGGCAGCCAGGTCGGCGTCATCGAGGTCACGGACGACGGGCCGGGACTCGCCGCACCCGACGCGGCCCGGATCTTCGAGCGCTTCTACCGCGCCCGGCCCACGGACCCGGCCGCCGCCACGACCGGCTCCGGACTCGGACTGGCCATCGCCTCCGGCATCGCCGCCTCCCACGGCGGACGCCTGGAACTCGACACCCGCCCCGGCCGGGGGTGCACGTTCCGGCTGCTGCTTCCCCACGGGGCGGTCCCGGCCGCCCCGGCACCCGTCACTCACAGCAGGAGGGCACCGTGAAACTGAGTACCGTCCGACTCCGCCACGGCCGTACGGCCGCCGCGCGACTCCAGAAGAAACACTGTGTGCTGCTGCCGTACCCGGACGTCGGCGCCCTGATCGCCTCGGGTGACGGCTGGCAGGAACGGGCCGCCGCCGACACCGGCGAGCGGCCCCGCCTGGAGGAGGTCTCCTTCGCCCCCCTGCTGCTCCGGCCGCGGCACGTCGTCCGCACGGGACTCAACCCCACGTCCCGCACCGCCGCCCCGGACCGGCCCGCCGCCCCGTCCTTCCAGGTGGCCGACGACGATCTCCTGATCGGAGCCGAGGACGACATCGCGCTCCCGGACGAGGCGGCAGAACTGCGCTGGGGCGCACAACTGGGCGTCGTGATCGGCCGCCGCGCGCACGCCGTGACAGCCGAGGCCGCGCTCGGACACGTCGCGGGATACACGGTCGTCAACGACGTCATGCCGCCCGGCGGGCACGACGGGCCGCGCGCCGCCGTGCCCACACCGGTCGGCCCCGCCCTGATGACCACCGACGACGCGCCGATGGGCGGACGCGGCCTGACGGTGACCTGTGTCGTCGACGGCCGGGTCGCGCAGAAGTTCAACACCTCCGACCTGCTCTTCGACGTGGCCACGACCATCGCCCGGGTGAGCGCGCTCGTCGCCCTGCTGCCCGGTGACCTGATCGCCGCCGGCACCCACGGCGGCCGGAGCACGGACCCGGACCCGGCGCTCCTGGTGCGTCCCGGTCAGTTCGCGGTCACCACGGTCAAGGGCGTGGGGGAGCTGCGGAGCACGGTCGGGTCCTGACTCACAGCCACCTCTCGGTTTTCTTTCCCCGGTCTCCCAGGCCGCCGGGCGAGGGTCGTGACCAGCGCGTGATCCGTGCGCAGGAGCCGCAGACCCTGTCCCCCGCCCCGACCGAGGAAGCCATGTCACTCACCCCCCACAGCGCGGTCCCCACGATCGGCACCGGCCGGGCCGGCGGATTCCAAACCCCGAGCGGGTCCGCGAGCCAGGAGTCCGGCACGGCCACCGTGGAGATCGTCGTCCCCGTGTACAACGAGGAGCGCGCTCTGCCGGGCTGCCTGGACACGCTGCACGCCCGGCTCTCCAAGGACTTCCCCTTCCCCTGGCGGATCACGGTCGCCGACAACGCCAGCACCGACGCCACGCTCACCGTGGCGCGCGGGGTCGCGGACCGGCTGCCGGGCGTCGACGTCGTCCACCTGGACCGCAAGGGCCGGGGACTGGCCCTGCGCACGGTGTGGGGCTCCAGCGACGCCGACATCGTCGTCTACATGGACGTCGACCTGTCCACCGGCCTCGACGGCCTGCTGCCGCTCGTGGCACCGCTGGCCAGCGGCCACTCCGACCTCGCCATCGGCAGCCGCCTGGCGCCGGGCGCGCGCACCGTGCGCGGACCGCGCCGTGAGTTCGTCTCCCGCTGCTACAACGGGATCGTCCGGCTCACCCACGGGACACGGTTCACCGACGCCCAGTGCGGGTTCAAGGCCGCCCGTACGCGGATACTGCGACCGCTCCTGAAGGTGACCCGCGACGACGCCTGGTTCTTCGACACCGAGCTGCTGCTGCTCGCCGAGCACAACGGGCTGCGCGTCCATGAGGTCCCGGTCGACTGGGTCGAGGACGTGGACACCCGCGTCGATGTCGTCCGCACCGCCACCGACGATCTCAAGGGGCTGTGGCGGATGGCCCGGCTGAAGTCCTCCGGCGCCGCCCGCGTGGAGCTGCCCCGCCGCCCCGCGCCGGCCGCCGAGCACCCGGACGCGGTCCTGGCCCCGGCCAGTGGCCGCGGTCCGCTGTCCTGGGAGGCCGGCTGCTTCGTGGCGATCGGCATCGCCTCCACCCTCGGCCAGGCGCTGCTGTACTGGCTGTTGCGTGGCTGGTGGCCGCCGGCCGCCGCCAACCTGGTGTCGCTGCTGGTCCTGACGGTGCTGAACACCGAGGCCAACCGACGCCTCACCTTCCGGCACAGCGACGCCCCGCCCGGCCGGGCCCACCTGGGCGCCGGCGGTCTGTTCGTCCTCGGGTACCTGGTGACCTCCGGCGCGGTGCTGTGGTTCACCCACGCCGTTCCCGGGGCCTCGCCGGCCGCCGAGACCGCCGTGCTCGCCGCCACGTCCGTCCTCGTCACCGTCGTGCGCTTCGCCGTCCTGCGGCTGGCCGTGTTCCGCGGCCCGGCCGCCGCCGGATCCGACGACCGCCGCCAGCCCGACTCCTGACCAGAGCGGGATCCTCCCCATGACTGAGCCCACCCGCACCCTGTCCGCCGCACCGGCGCCCCACTCCACACCCCCGGCGGCCGTCCGTACCCTGCCCTCCTGGGCGGCCCCCGCCGCCCTCGCCGCGATCCTGGTCCTGGCCGCCGTCCTGTACGGTTGGGCGCTCGGCTCCCTCGGCTGGGGCAACGCCTACTATGCGGCCGCCGTGAAGTCGATGGGGCAGAGCTGGACGAACTTCCTCTTCGGCGCCTACGACCCCGCGGGCGTCGTCACCGTCGACAAGCCGCCCGCCGCGCTCTGGCCGCAGGTGATCAGCAGCAAGGTGTTCGGGCTGCACGGCTGGGCGCTGATCCTCCCGCAACTGGTCGAGGGCGTGGCCGCGGTGTTCGTACTGCACCGCACCGTGCGCCGCTGGGCGGGGGAGGGCGCCGGACTGCTCGCCGCCCTGGTGCTGACGCTCACCCCCATCACGGTGGCCATCAACCGGGACAACAACCCGGACACCCTGCTCGTCCTGCTGCTGGTGAGCGCCGCGTACACGCTGACCCGCGCGCTCCGGGCCCGAGGCCGGTCGGCGACCTGGTGGCTGTGCGCCTGCGCCTTCCTGACCGGCTGCGGATTCCTCACCAAGATGCTGGCCGCGTGGATGATCGTCCCCGCCTTCGCCCTCGCCTGGCTGGTGGGAGCGGCCGACCGCCCGGCCCGGCGCGTGCTGCGGCTGCCGGCCGCTGGGGCGGTCCTCGCGGTGTCCTCCCTGTGGTGGATCGCCCTGGTGGCGGTATGGCCGGGCGACCGCCCGTACATCGGCGGCAGCACGGACGGCTCCGCCTGGGACCTGGTGATCGGCTACAACGGCCTCGGCCGCGTCTTCGGCTCCAGCGGGGACTCCACGCAGTCCATCGGGGGCGCGGGCGGCGGCTTCGGCGGCGCGGCCGGAGTCGGCCGTCTCTTCAACGACCAGGTCGGCGGCCAGATCAGCTGGCTGCTGCCGGCCTGTCTGGTCGCGGTCGTGGTGGCGGTGGTCTGCGCCGTGCTGCGCCGCCGCGGCCGACTGGCGACCGACGCCGTCCTGCCGGCCTCCGGATGGCTGCTCTGGGGAACGTGGCTGGTCGTGTGCGCGGCGGTGTTCTCCACCCAGAAGGGCATCTTCCACCCGTACTACACCTCCCTGCTGGCCCCGGCGATCGCCGCTCTGGCCGGCGGTCTGCTCGCCGCCCTGGTCCGGGTCCACCGCGCCGGCCTGAAGTGGGCACCGGCGACCGGCGCGGTCGCGGCCCTGTCGACGGCCGTCTGGGCCGCGGTACTCATCCGGCGTACCCCGGACTGGAACGGCTGGCTGGTCTGGGCGGTACCGGCGGCCGCCTGCGCCACGCTCGTCCTGCTGCTCCTCGCCCGGCGGCGCGGCCGGCTCATCGCGGCAGGGGCCGCCGTGGCGGTCGTGACCGTCCTGCTGGCCCCCGCGGTGTGGGCGGCGAGTGTGCCGGCCACCTCGGGGTCGGCCGGAGCGATGGGCGGCTCGAACCCGACGGCCGGACCCGCGACGACCCCCGGCTTCGGCGGCGGAGGCGGCATGCCGGGCCCGGGTTCCGCCGGTACGGGACCGACTTCCGGCGACGGCACGGGCCCGTCGGGCATGCCGTCGGGCATGCCGGAGCTGCCGGAGGGGCAGGCCCCGTCGGGCATGCCGGAGCTGCCGGAGGGGCAGGCCCCGTCGGGCATGCCGGAGCTGCCGGAGGGGCAGGCCCCGTCAGGCGTGCCCGACCTCCCCGAGGGCCAAGGGGCGGGCCAGACGGGTCAGACCTCCGGCGGCGCCCCCACCGACACCCGCGACTTCGGCGGTGCCCACCTCACCGCCGACCAGCGTAAGATCCTCGACTACGCCGTGGAGCACGCCCCGGACGCCCGCATCAAGCTCGCCGTCTCCGGAGGCGCCAACGCCGCCAACGCGTTCATCCTGGGCAGCGACGAGACGGTGATCGGCATGGGTGGCTTCAGCGGCACGGACGACGCCCCCTCCACCGCCCAGCTGGAACAGTGGACCGAGAACGGCGAGCTGCGCTACGTCCTGGGCCAGGACGACTCCTCCGCCGGCACCCTCCCCGGGCTGCCGGGCACGTCGCAGGCCGCGTCCGGGGAGCGCGCCGACTGGATCTCCGGCAACTGCACGAAGGTCCCGGCCTCGGCCTACGGAGGCAGCGAGACGTCCGCGCAGGACAATGGAGCGGGACCCCTCGGCGGGGGCACCGTCCTCTACGACTGCGCCCCCGGGTGAACGACGACAGAACGGATCAGACCGCACGATGACCGATCAGCCGGCGGACCGGCCCAGGCCCAGGCTCCTCGTGGTCGAGGACGAACCCAGTATCTGCGCCCTGCTGGAATCCACCCTCCGGCTCACCGGGTACGAGGTGAGCAGCGCGGAGACCGGCCAGGCCGCCCTGCTGGAGATCGAACGCACCGCTCCGCACCTGGTCCTGCTCGACGTGATGCTGCCCGACCTGGACGGCTTCGAGGTCACCCGGCAGTTGCGGGCGGCCGGGAACGACGTACCCGTCCTGTTCCTGACCGCCCGCACCGGCCTCGACGACCGTCTCCGCGGACTCGGGGCCGGCGGTGACGACTACGTCAGCAAACCCTTCAGCCTGGAGGAGGTGCTCCTGCGTATCGAGGCCATCCTGCGCCGCACCGGCGCCCGCACCCCCGAGTCCCGGCCGGAGAAGACCGTCCTGCGCTACGCCGACCTCGAACTCGACGAGGACGCCCACGAAGTGCACCGCGCCGGACGGTACGTCCCGCTGTCGCCGACCGAGTTCAAACTCCTGGCCTACCTGCTGACCAATGCGGGCCGGGTCCTGAGCAAGGCACAGATCCTCGACCACGTGTGGAGCTACGACTTCTCGGGCGACGGCCGCATCATCGAGACGTACGTGCGGTACCTGCGCAAGAAGATCGACTGCTTCGACCCGCCGCTGATCCAGACCGTGCGCGGCGTCGGCTACTGCCTGCGGCTGCCGAGACAGGCGGGCGCGGACCAGTGAGAGCCCCGTACGGACCGACACGTCTGCTGCCGCGCTCGCCGCGCTCCCTGCGCCGGCGGCTCGTCCTGGGCGCCACCGTGCTGGCCACCGTCGCCGTCCTGGTCTCCCAGCTCATCGGCTTCGCCGTCCTGCGCTCCTGGCTCCTCGACCGCGTCGACCAGCAACTCGCCGACTTCCACCCGCCCGACCCGGCCTACGCCTCCGCGCTGCGCGGCACCGTCCCCGGCCAGCGCTCCGGCGCGCTGCCCTCGGACTTCCAGGTCTACTTCTACGACGCCTCCGGCCACCGCATCGACACCTCGCTCGGCTCGGGCGCCGAGCCCGGCCCCCGGCTCGCCGACTCCGTCGCGAAGCTCGGCCTGCGCGACGGACACCCGGAGACCGTCGACGCCGTCAGCGGCGACAGCCGCTGGAGGGTGCTGCTGAGTCCCGGACCGGACGACATGAACTCCGTCGTGGCCCTGCCGCTGGACACCGTGGACGGCGCCTCCGCCAAGATCCTCTGGATCAACGCGGTCCTCCTCGTCGTCACCCTCCTCGCCCTGCTCGCACTGGGCCGCTGGGTGGTCCGGCTCGGCCTGCTCCCGCTGACCCGCATGGAGCACACCGCCGAACGCATCGGCGCGGGACAGCTGGACCTCCGCCTGCCCGACACCGACCCGCACACCGAGATCGGACGGCTCGGCCGGGTCCTGAACAGCATGCTGGAACGGCTTCAACGGGCGCTGCGCGAGCGCGAGACGTCCGAGAGCCGCATGCGCCGGTTCGTCGCCGACGCCGGCCACGAACTGCGCACCCCGCTCACCGCCATCCAGGGCTACGCGGAACTCGCGCTGCGCCCCGAACACCTCCCCGCCGACCAGCAGGCCGAGGCGAACCACATGATCGCGCGCAACGCGGAACGCATGAGCCTGCTCGTCGACGACCTTCAGCTCCTCGCCCGCCTCGACCGCGAACCGTCGTACGACAGCGAGCCGGTGGACCTGCTGTCCCTGGCCGCGGACGCCGTACGCGCCGCCGCCCCGCACCGGGCGAGCCACCCGGTCGACCTGGGGCCGCTCGACATCCCCGGAGGCAGCGACGAACTGGAAGTGGTCGAGGCCGACGGCGACGCCCACCGGCTGGGCCAAGTCCTGGAGAACCTCCTGTCCAACGCTCGCGTCCACACCCCGGCCGGTACGCCCGTCCACGTACGGGTGGGCGGGGCCCGGGCGAGCGCCGCCACCGGCGGAGTCGACCGCCCGGGGCGCGTCGCCGCGTCGCCGCCCCTGCCGCCCGGCACGCCGGTCGGTGTCATCGAGGTGGCGGACGAGGGACCGGGCCTCACGGCGCAGGCCGCCGAGCACGTCTTCGAGCGCTTCTACCGCGTCGACCCCTCCCGCTCCCGTGCGCACGGCGGCAGCGGCCTCGGCCTGTCCATCGCCGCCGCGATCGCCGAGGGCCACGGCGGACGCCTCGAACTGGACACCGCACCCGGGCAGGGCTGCACGTTCCGCCTCGTACTGCCCGCCCGGCCGACGGGTCAGGAATCCGGTGACCGACGAGTGGGGAGCGGACGCGGGTGAAGCCGTGCTGCGCGCCTTCCGTCATCAGCGCGGACCGTCACCCGACCGGCCCGACGGCGCCATGAGCGGACGAGCCCCTCGTGACGGACCGGTCCTGGTCGTGCCGCTTCACAGTCCGACGACGACCAGGGCGATGTCGTCACGGGCCCCGTGCCGGACGCCCAGGTTCTCCAGCAGGGCGTCGGCCAGGCGCTCGGGGTGCAGCCCGAGGCATCGGCGCAAGGTGTCGGTCAGGCGCTGCAGACCGGTGTCGATGTCCTCGTCACGGCGCTCGATCAGGCCGTCGGTGTAGAGGACAAGGGTGTCGCCGGGGTGGTAGGGGATACCGGCCTGTGGGCGCGGGACGTGCGTGGGGCGGGCCCCGAGGGGCGGGTCGACGGCCTGGTCCAGCAGGTGGCAGGTGCCGTCGACGTGCATCAGGACGGGTGGGGGATGCCCCGCGCTGGAGTAGATGATCAACCGCGAGCGGGTGTCGACCAGGGCGGTGACGGCGGTGGCGGCCAGTGCGCCCTCGACGGAGCGGGCGTACAGACCCAGCACTTCCAGTGCCTGGGCGGGGCCGGGGACGGTACGGCTGGCCGCCGACAGCGCGCTGCGCAGCATCCCCATGACGGTGGCCGCCTCCAGACCGTGGCCCACCACGTCGCCCACGGCGACGAAGAAGCGCCCGTCGGCCAGGTCGACGGCGTCGTACCAGTCCCCGCACACGTTCAGGGAACCGATGGCCGGGAGGTAGCGGACCGCCACATCGGAGTGTCGTGCGAGGTCGGGTGAGCGCAGCATCGCCTCCTGCAAGGTGATCGCCACCTGCCGCTCCCGCGCGTGCGCCCGCCGCAGTTCTTCGTTCAGGCGCTCCAGTTCCTTGGCCCGGGCGTAGAGCTCGGCCTCCATGCCGGCTCCCACCCGGCCCGGAGTGTGCACGGGGTTCCGCTGCCACCGTCGTCGGTCGTGCACGAAGGCGGTCACGTCCTCGACCCGGTGGATGATCCAGGCGACCTCGCCGTCAGGGCCGAGAACAGGGGCGTTCACCGGAGACCACCAGCGTTCCTCGAAACCCCCGGGTTGTCCGACACGGGGGATGTCGTACCGCTGGATGGCCATGGTCTCGGCTTGACCGGTGGCCAGTACCCGTTGCAGGGAGGCCGAGACGTTCCGCACCCCGTCCGCCTCCGGATCGGCGGGGTTGTCGGGGAACGCGTCGAAGAGGTGCTGCCCGAGCAGGTCCTGGCTCGTCCGGCCGGTCACGCGGCAGTACGCCGCGTTGACGGCGACGATCACCAGGTCAGGACCGACGACCAGATACGGACTGGGAGTAGCGGCGAACAGTGCGGCGTAGTCGACATGGCTCGCGCCGGCTGGCTCCCCGGTAAGGGCCACTTCTCCAATGTACTGACGAGGTCACTGCACCGCACACGATGGGCCGCCGTGTGGCTCTGGTCACGAGCATCTCGTGGACAGAGGCACCGTACGGGGTCTCCCAAGGCGTCGGCGGCGAGAACGGGCGCCGGTTCGCAGGCGTTCCTCCCGGTGAGGGATCCGGGGGCGCTCACCGGGAGGAACCGGGCGGGGGTGGGCAGAGATCTCCGGGTGAGGCACAACGCACCCCGTTCCACCGGCCCCGAACTGGATCTCAGGAGTCTCCACCGCATCCCGACCGGTGCGGCGCTGACCACCGGCGACCGGCACCGGCTGATCGAGCGGAACGAGGCCTTCCGGGAGCTGTTCGGCGGATGGAAGCCGGGCCTGGACGTGGGCGACGCTCTCCCCGGCTCCCGGTTCGCACCGCTGAGAGGGGCGCTGGACCGGGCCCGGCACGAGGAACGGCCGACCGTGCCGGCCGATCCACTGATCACTACGGCGGAGCCGGGGTCCGAGGGTCAGTCCGTTCGCGCCTGCGTGGTGAGTTGTACCCCGGTGGTGGCACGGCAGGGGCCCGCGGTGCTGATCCTGGCCACCCCCCTGCCGGACACCCGCACGGCCACCGGCACGGACACCGGCACGGCCACCGGGACTGACACGGCGGGCAGGGAAGCGCGTCAGGCACTGCGCCGCTATGAGACCCTGCTCGCCGCATCCCGGCAGATCGTGTGGCGGATGGCCCCCGACGGTGAGCTCAGCCTGCTGGCGCTCAACCCCGCCGACCCGACCGGACGGCTCTGGTACCCCGGCTCCCGGCAGACCTGGCTGGACGCCGTACACCCGAAGGACCGGCCCCGGCTGTCCCGGGAATGGCAGGCGGCCGTCGTCGATCCGGCGCTCTTCGAAGCCCTCGTCCGAGTACGGGAGCAGGACCCGCCCGACCGCTACCGGCATGTGCAGATCACCGCTGCGCCGGTCCTGCGCGAGGGAACCCTGCTGGAATGGATCGGCACCACCCGTGACGCCGAAGAGCAATGGTGGGCCCGCACCCGGGAGCGCATGCTGGCGCGGATGGCTCAGGCCCCGACGGCCCACGACCTGTCCGAGGTGTTCGCGGCGGCGGCGGCCGCGGTCGTACCGGAACTGGTCGACGCCTTCGCGGTCTTCCTGCTGCGCCGGCCCGACGAGCCGTCGTCCGCGGCCCCGCCCGCCGCCGGATACGCCACCACCAGCGGACGTACCTCACTCGCCCCCGGCCTGCCCCCGATCCCCCCGCTGCAGGACGGATTCGAGCTGGGCCCGCTGGCGCAGAGCGCGATCGGCGCGGGTCGGGCCAGGCGGCTGGTCTTCCCCGAAGGCCGGCCGCCCGATGACCTGGTGTCCGGGCTGTCCGGTGAGTGGATGCGGCAGGCCAGGGCCACGAGTCTCACCCTGATCCCGGTCGTGATCGACGGTGAACCGGTCGCGCTCGCGTCCGCCGCCACCTGCAACGGCAACCCCCCGCCCAGCGAATCCGAACTCGCCCTCCTGGAGGAGGTGCTGGACCGGATGGCCGGTCCGCTGCGCCGCACCATGGAGCACCAGTCCGTACGCGCCACCGCGCTGGCGCTCCAACGCGCCCTGCTGATCGCTCCGCCCGCCGTCACCGGCGCCGAACTCGCCGCCTCCTACCGGCCGGCGAGCTCCACCGCCGAGATCGGCGGTGACTGGTACGACGCGCTCGGTCTGGCTGACGGGGCCGTCACCCTCACCATCGGGGACATCGCCGGTCATGACCTGGCGGCCGCCACCGCCATGAGCCAACTGCACAGCATGCTCCGCGGCATCATTTTCGACTGTACCGCGCAGGAAAGCCCGGCCCGGAGCCTCAGCAGGCTGGACTCCGTGGTCCAAGGGCTCGACATCGCCCCTCTGGTCACCGCCGTCCACGCGACACTCCGCCGGGGCAGGACAGGTGGCTGGAACGCGGTCCTCTCCAACGCCGGTCATCCGCCGCCCCTGCTCGTCCCGGCCTCCTGCCCTCCCCGGTACCTGTACACCCCGAACGGCGCGGACCCGCCCCTCTGCGTCGCGCCGGGCCTGGCCCGGACCGACTGGAACGTGAGGCTCGCTCCCGGCGACACGCTCCTGCTCTACACCGACGGACTCGTGGAGGTACCCGGCCAGGACATCACCGACGGCCTCCGGCAGTTCGCCCGTCACACCGGCGCCGCCCACGCCCGTGCCCTGCCGCTGGCCGACCTCATCGACGACCTGGTCACCCGCGTCGAAGACCAGCGGGACGACATCGCGGTCATCGGATTCCGGGCCACCGCCCCTTGACGGGCCACGCGTCCGGGAAGCGGCCGGCTCCGCAGGCGCAGCGGTGGCAAGGGCGGGCGACGTCGTAACGGGCCGCCGGGTCAGGCACGGAAGAGGTTCGGCCAGGTCACCTCCGGGTCACCCAGCCCCGCTCGTACGCACGCCAGCCCAGTTGCAGACGGGTCGTCACCCCGGCCAGCTCCATCAGCCGCTTCACCCGGCGCTGTACGGTCCTGAGCCCCAGACCGAGCTGTTGGGCGACGCTCGCGTCGGTCATCCCGGCGAGCAGCAGGGACAGCACCTCCAGGTCGGGGCCGTCGGGCTCCCCCTCGGCGATCCCGCGCGTGCCGAGGCGGAGCGGCAGCGCGTCCCGCCACACCGACTCGAACAGGCCCGTCAGCAGCTCCAGCAGCCCGCCGGCGTGCACGACCAGCGCCGCCGGTTCCGCGGTGGGCGAGGCCAGCGGCACCAGGGCCTGGGACCGGTCGGCGACGACGAGCTCGGTCGGCACCCGGTCCACCACCCGCACCTCCTCGTCGCGGCCCAGCGCGGCGGACAGCTCCGTGATGCCGTGCGGCAGGTCGAGGACGGACCGTTCGACGACCACCCGGTAGCGCACCCCGCGGTCGGCGGCCTGCTCCTCGGCATCGTTGTCCCTGCCGGAGACCACGGTCGGCCTGCCGGTGACCAGCGCGCACACCTCGTCGCCCGCCCCGAGCTGCAACTGGAGGAAACGCTGCGAGACCGCACGCGCCCCGATCACCACCTCGACCAGATCGTGCACGGCGGGCTCGGTGGTCGCCGCCCGGTACTCCTCGGCGAGCAGCGCCGCCGCCAGCTCGGCCTTGTCCAGCTCGTGCCGCTGCCGGACGAGCAGCGCGCCCAGGGCCACACCCGGGGGAGCGGCGACCCAGCGGCCGGGCCGGGCCGTCGACCGGGCCGCGAGCCCGTGCCGTTCCAGGAGGCGCAGGGCGCGCTCGGTGTCGTGCTCACCGAGCGTCAGCCGCCGCGCGAGGTCGGGCACCTCGGCCACGCCCACGGACACCAGCGTCCGGTACGCCGCCTCGTGCGTCTCGTCCAGCCCCAGCACACCCAGCATCGAAAGCCACCCCTCCCGAAGACCCCGCCGGCCGGCAGAACCCGGACGCCCGTCCGCGAGCCGAGCCGGAAGACCCCGTGACCCCGCCCTCGACCGTGGCCTGAACCGGCCACGGCGCAAACCCGCCGCGCACATCATCCCCGCACCACCCGCCCCTCTGCCATCGTGGCGTCACCGCAGTATCAACCACCGTCCGCTCAGCCCGACTTGGGCCGACGCGGCCTGGGCTCTCGTGCCCGCGGGCAGGCGGCGACACGCCAGAGGAGCGATCTTGGTGAGAGCGATATGCCGTACGGCCCTGGGGGCGGCGACCGCCGCCGTCCTGGCCGCTACGACAGCAGCGCCCACGCACGCGGCCGAGGATCCGAGACCGCTGACCGGCAGCCGGGCGACCTCCGGCGCCGGTTCCGTCGTCACCCTCGTCACCGGCGACCGGGTCCTCGTCACCGGGGACGGGGCCGTCGCCCTGCCCGGCGAGGACGGCACGACCCCCTTCACCCAGACCCGCCGGGCCGGCGAGGACCTGTACGTCTATCCCGAGAGCGCGATCGAGGCGCTCGCCGCCGGACGGGTCGACGAGGAACTCTTCAACGTCACCGGGCTGGTCCGGCAGGGCTACGACGACGCGCACACCGACGCGCTGCCGCTGATCGCGACCTACGACCGCGCCGTCACCGCCCGCAGCGTCCCGAAGACCCCGCGCGGCGCCGAACGCGACCTCGTGCTCGACTCCATCGACGGGGTCGCCCTCGACGCGGACAAGGAGCAGGCCGACGACTTCTGGGCCGACGTGACCCAGGGCTCCGTCAAGAAGCTCTGGCTCGACTCCAAGGCGGAGGCCACCCTGGACCGCTCCACCCGGCAGGTGCACGCGCCGGAGGCCTGGGCCGCCGGCTACGACGGCAAGGGCACGAAGGTCGCCGTCCTGGACACCGGCGCCGACGCCGACCACCCGGACCTCAAGGGCCGGATCACCGCCTCGCGGAACTTCACCGACTCCGCGGACGCCGACGACCACCAGGGCCACGGCACCCACACCACCTCCACCGTCGGCGGCACCGGCGCCGCGAGCGACGGGAAGAAGAAGGGCGTGGCGCCCGGGACCGACCTCCTCAACGGCAAGGTCCTCGACGACTACGGCTCCGGCGAGACCTCCTGGATCATCGCCGGTATGCAGTGGGCGGTCGACCAGGGCGCCGACGTCGTCTCCATGAGCCTCGGCAACCCGTCCCGGACGGACTGCACCGACCCGATGGCCCAGGCCACGGAGGAACTCGCGCGGACGAACGAGGACACCCTCTTCGTCATCGCCGCCGGCAACACCGGCCCCGGCGACAACACGGTCTCCTCGCCCGGCTGCGCCCCCAGCGTCCTCACCGTCGGCGCCGTCGACCGCGACGACTCCACGGCCTCCTTCTCCAGCCGCGGCCCGGTCTACGGCTCGCACACCCTCAAGCCCGAGATCACCGCCCCCGGCGTCGACATCTCCGCCGCCAACGCGGGCGGCCGGGGCGTCTACGCCTACCGGTCCATGAGCGGTACGTCGATGGCGACCCCGCACGTCGCCGGTGCCGCCGCCATCGTCAAGCAGCGCCACCCCGACTGGAGCGCCGCACAGATCAAGGCCGCCCTGGTCTCCTCCGCCGAGACGGACATCCCCGGCGACGTCCGCGAGACCGGCGGCGGACGTCTCGACGTGAAGGGCGCCGTCGACCAGACGGTGCTGGGCGCTTCGGCCGTCCAGGCGGGCACCTTCACCTGGCCGCAGGACGCCGGTGACCGTACGACGGTCCCCGTCCCCTACACCAACACCTCCGACCGGGCGGTGACGTTGAAGCTGTCGGTGACGGGGGTCACCGGCAACGACGGCTCCGCCGTCCGCTCGTCGATCGTCCACCCGGCCACCGGTTCGGTGACCGTCCCGGCCGGGGGGACGGTCCAGGTGCCCCTGGAGGTCGACCCGACGGCGAGCCTCAAGCGCGCCCAGTACGGCGACATCACGGGCCGTGTGATCGCCGTCTCGGACGGCGTCACCGTCTCCACCCCCTTCGCGCTGTACGTCCAGCCGGAGACCGTCACCGTGCGCGTCAAATTGATCGACCGCCTCGGCAACCCGGCAACAGGCGCCTCCTCCGTCGACCTCATCGGTACCGACGACGCCAGCGGCGAACGCCGCTTCAACGACGGCGCCACCGACCAGACGTACGCGGTGCGTCCGGGCAGCTACTTCCTCTCCAGCTTCATCACCACCCCGGAGACGGCCGGCACGCTCTACAACTCCCTTTCCTATCTGGCCCGTCCGCAAATGGAGATCCGCGGCGACACCACGATCGTCCTCGACGCCCGTACGGCACACCGGCTGAGCGTGCGCACGGACAAGCCGTCCGAAGTGCGCAGCGCCACCCTCGGGTTCGCCCGTGCGTGGGACGGCACCTGGCTGCACGCCGGGACCGCGAACGGCGGCCGGTCCCTGCGCGGCTACTACGCCTCCGTCCAGGGCCGGGCCACCGACGGCACCTTCGAGTTCGACAGCTTCTGGAGCACCGCCGCCCCGCAGATCGGTGAACTCGCCGTGGTGGGCGGCCAGAAGCTCCACCCGGTCACCGCGTCCACCAGCTCCGTCAACCTCGACGGCAGGGGAGAGGCGGCGCTCTTCGACGCGGGGTCCGGAACGGCGGACGAACTCTCCGGCGCCCAGGGAAAGATCGCGCTCGTCAGGCTGCCCGACAGCGGCTCCGCCTCCGAGGTCGCCAACCGCGCCAAGGCGGCCGGCGCCGTCGCCGTCCTCGGCTACCGCGAGGCGCCGGGCCGCTGGTACCCGTCGGCCGGGTTCACCGGCGGCGCGCTGCCGATCCTCGCGATCCCGACCGAGGAGGCCGAGGCCCTGCTCGCGGCCGGGGACGTGACCCTGCGGTGGACGGCCACGGCGAAGAGCCCGTACGTCTACCACCTCGCGTACCCGGAGACGGGCCCCGTCGAGAGCGACCGCGCCTACCGCGCCCGTGACAAGGACCTGGCCGCGACCACGGCCACGTACCACTCCATGGCGGGCACCGCCACCGACCACATCGACACCCGCACGATGACCCGCCCGAACGGCCTGTCCGCCTACTTCGGCAGCATCGAGACGGTCCCGGCGCCGTTCCGGCGCACCGAGTACGTCACCCCCGGCACGACGGGCTGGGGCCAGTACGTGTCCAGCAGCTTCCCGTTCGGCGAGGCCATGGTCAGCCCCGTACGGACGTACGAGAAGGGGGAGAAGGGGACCGAGGAGTGGTACGGGGGCGTCCTCGCCCCGACCACCCCGCTCGACGGCAACGGAGACGACACGCTCGCCGCCGAACGCCAGGGCAACCTCATCGGTGTCGCACCCGGCTTCTGGGGCGACACCGAACACCAGGGACTCCAGGGCAGTTTCGGTGACATCGGCAACATGGTGCTGAAGCGGGACGGGGAGACGATCGGCGACAGTCCCTACCCGTTCGGGGTGTTCACCGTCCCGGCCGAGGAGTCGTCCTACGAACTCACGCTGAACACGGCCAAGTTCGGCATCCCGGCGCGGGTCTGGAAGCGTTCCGTGCAGTCGTCGACCACCTGGTCCTTCCGGTCCGCCCTCGACGAGGACGTCTACTCCCAGGGCATCCCGCTGCTCTTCCCGCACTACGACCTCCCCGAGGACGGTCTCAAGACCCTCCCGGCGCAGGCCGGTCAGCGGATCGCCCTCACGGCGACGGGCCACGCGGGATACCGGCCCGGCACGTTGACCTCGGTGAAGCTCGCCTACTCCTACGACGGCGGCGAGACCTGGACCGAGGCGCGCACCGAACGCAGGGGCGGGGTGTGGAACGCGGTGGTCGACCACAGCGGAGCCACGGGGAAGTCGGTCACACTCAGGGCCGACATGACCGACGCCAACGGCAACTCGGTCTCCCAGACCGTGACCCGGGCCTACGACGTGCGGTAACGCACGGGCCGGTTCACCCATCCCGGACGTCGCCGGGGGGTTCTCCCCTGGGGGGACCGCCCGGCGGCCTGTTGCGGCGCGTCCCGCTGATCCACCCGCGGTTGCGGCCGGTTCCGCTCCCGGTCGCACCGCTTCCTTATCGGTCTCCGATCCCTCCCTTAAGCGCGCCCTAAGATCCACATCGACGGCACGGATCATCTGTTTCATCCGAATCCGGATCGCTAGCGTGATCAAGCACCCCGCCTTCCGGGGCTGACGCACCAGTCCGAACCACCACGCCGTCTGCCATCCGGAAGCTTTTATGGCAGGTGCATGCCAATCAGGCAGCCCGTCAGACCTTCCCGTAGCTCCCGGCCCATCCCCAAGGAGTCGACCCCCGATGCTGCCCAGACGATCCGTCTCCGTCTCCGTCTCCGCCGCCGGCGCCTGTACGGCGCTGCTCCTGGCCGCGGTTCCGGCCTCGTCGGCCGTCGCCGACGAGCCCGCCCCGCTCGGCACCGTCCGAGGGGCCGACAACCCCCTCGCCATCGACGGCTCGTACATCGTCGTGCTGAAGCACGGCGCCCCCAGCGCGAAGAGCGGCGAAGCCAGGAAGCTCAGCGCCGAGTTCGGCGGCTCGGTGCGCCGCACCTTCGGCGCGGCCCTCAACGGGTTCACCATCGAGGCCACCGCCACCGAGGCCCGCAGGATCGCCGCGGACCCCTCCGTGGCCTTCGTCGAGCAGAACAGCGTCGAACACGCGGACGCGACCCAGTCCTCGCCCACCTGGGGACTGGACCGGATCGACCAGGCGAGCCTCCCGCTCAGCGGCACCTACTCCTACTCGACCACGGCGAGCAACGTCACCGCCTACATCGTCGACAGCGGAATCCGTATCTCCCACAGCGACTTCGGCGGCCGCGCGTCCTACGGCTACGACTTCGTCGACGGGGACACCGTCGCCTCCGACTGCAACGGCCACGGAACCCACACCGCCGGCACGGTCGGCAGCGCCACCTACGGAGTCGCCAAGGGCGTGAGCCTGGTCGCGGTCCGTGTCCTCAACTGCAGCGGCAGCGGCACCACCGCCAACGTCATCGCCGGATACGACTGGGTCGCCGCCAACGCCCAACTGCCCGCGGTCGCCAACGTCTCCATAGGCGGCAGCGCGAGCGACGCCAAGGACGCCGCGGTGGCCGGCATGGTCGACGCCGGGGTCACCGTCGCCGTCTCCGCCGGCAACGACGCCGTCGAGGCCTGCGACCAGTCACCCGCTCGGGAGCCCTCGGTGATCACCGTCGCCTCCACCACCAGCGCCGACGCCCGCTCCAGCTTCTCCAACTACGGCACCTGCGTGGACCTCTTCGCCCCGGGCTCCTCCATCACCTCCCTCGGCTACTCCTCCGACACCGCCACCGCCGTCAAGAGCGGCACCTCCATGGCGACCCCGCACGTCGCCGGCGCCGCCGCGCTCTACCTGGCCAAGCACCCCTCGGCGAGCCCGGCGACGGTCACCGCCGCGATCGAGGCGGCCGCCACCACGGGCGCGGTGACCAACGCCGGCACCAGCAGCCCCAACCTCCTCCTCAACACCACGGGTTTCTGAACTTCAACAGCTGACATCTCACCGTAAAAGCACTGGAGGAAGTCATGTCCGGCTCGACAGGCGGCTTCAGCTACGGGGTGGTGACCCCTGTGGCGGCCTTTCTGGTGGCGTGTCTCGGCGCCGCACTGGGCCTGCGCTGTGTGGTGCGCACGATGCACCACCACCAGGGCTGGAAGCCCGGCTGGCTGGCCCTGGGCGCCGCCTCCCTTGGCTGCGGCATATGGACCATGCACTTCATCGGCATGCTGGGCTTCAGCGTGGTCGGCGGCTCGCTCACCTACGACGCGCCGACCACCCTGCTCAGCCTGCTGGTCGCCGTCGTCGTGGTCAGCGTCGGCATCTTCATCGTCGGCTACCGGGGCGTGGCCCCGGTGACCCTGGGCACCGCCGGCGCGATCACCGGTCTCGGCGTCGCGGCGATGCACTACCTGGGCATGTCGGCCGTGCAGGTCAACGGCGAGATCACCTACGACACCACCACGGTCGCCCTCTCCGTGGTGATCGCCGTGGTCGCCGCCACCGCCGCGCTCTGGGCGGCCGTCTCCATCCGGGGCTTCCTGCCTTCCCTGGGCGCCAGCGTGGTCATGGGGCTCGCGGTCTGCGGCATGCACTACACCGGCATCGCCGCGGTCCACGTCCATCTGCACCCCGGGACCGCGACCGGCCAGGGCGGCTCGCCCGCCGCACTGCTGCTGCCGATGCTGGCCGGACCGGGCATGTTCCTGATCCTGGCCACGGTGGTCGTGATGTTCGACCCACTCCTGGTGACCGGCGGCGACTGGAAGGACCGGGGCTCCGCCCCGCATGAGTCAGCCGAACCCCTCACGCCCGCCCGCACATCCGCCACCCCGGAGAACGACTGGGCCTTCACGCACAGCACCTGACACACCGCGTCATCGCCGTGCACATGGCCCGATGTTCTCGACCAGCTCGGCAGCCCGCTCCTCTTCACCGGGGGGCGGGCTGTCGGGTGACTCCCGCGTCAGCATCCGCGCCCACGACCGGTCCTCCCAGGCGAGCTGTACATACCGGCGCACCGCCTCGGAGAAGGGCGAACTCCTGTGCGCGCGCCGACGGTGCCCCGAGCCCGATGGGCCGGCGCCTGAACCTCGTTGCGCTCAGGTCACCGGGGGGCGGGAGACCAGAGCCATGAACGCCTCGAGGTGGCCGGCCATGTCGATGGACTCGTCGTAGAGCCAGGCGGCCTGGATCCCCTCGATGAGGGAGGTGATCTGGCGGGCGACGACGCTCACGTCGAGACCCGGCTTGAGCCGGCCTTCCTCGAGTTCGTGTTCGAGCTCCGTGCGGACCGAGTCGACGAACTCGGCGTCCCGGCGGCGGATGAACTCGTGCGCCGGATGATCCGGACTGTCGGCCTCCGCACGCAGCGTCACATCGAGCCGGATGACGCCACGGATCGCCTCGTGGTGGCGCATGACTTCGGGTACGGCCCGCAGGAGGCCCTGCTTCTCGATGAGCGTGTGGCGCCACGGTCGCTCGATCTCCTCGCGGCGCGTGAGTACGGCCTCGAGCAGCGCTTCCTTGTTCCCGAAGTGGTGCAGGAGAAGGCTGTGGCTGGTGCCGACGCTCTCCGCGATCTGCCGGATCGACAGCCCCTGGTAGCCCTTCTCCGCGAAAGCCCGGAAGGCGGCGTCCACCAGTTCGGCCCGCTTGCGCTCACCGTTCGCGTACGGCGCGCGCTTGCCCTTGCGGGCGGGGACCTGCGTCCCGTGGGTCATCCAGCCCTCCCCTCATGGCATGCCCAGACGATAGCGCACCGATTTCTTTGCCACAACGGTCAAGAAAACGCGTTCAACATGTTCCATTGCGGTGAACTTTCGTTTACGGTCCTGCTCCGAGGCAGGCGCCTCAGCGGTCACCTCGAGCCAACGGCGGCTCCGGTCCAAAGGAGGATCCACATGAGTGACCCCACCCTCGCCGTGAAGGCCGACGACCCCGCGCACCACGGGTCGGCGCCCCGCACGGCAGAGAACCCCGAAGGTGCTGCGGCACCGACGGTCACGGGTTCGACCCGCAGGACCATGGCCCTGGTCATGGTGGCGGCGGTCGGGATGTACATCATGTCCCTCACCTTGAGCACCGCGTTGTCGCTGCGCCTGGCGAGCATCGACCCGGCGTCGAAGGACGCCAGCTACAGCACGGCCGTCTCGATCAGCGCGTTCGGGCTGCTCATCGCCGCGCCGCTGGCCGGCGCCCTGTCGGACCGGACCACCAGCCGCTTCGGCCGCCGGCGCCCCTGGATCATCGGCTGTCTCCTCCTCGCGCTGCTGGGGTGCGCCGTGATCGGCCTGGTGTCCTCCGCTCCCGTGGTCGTCGTGGCGTACCTGGTCGCCATCCTCGGCGCACAGATCGGTTTCAACGCCTACGCCGTGATCCCCGTCGAGGGACTGCCCGAGCACAAGCGCGGCCGGGTCATGGGCGTGATGGGCATGTTCGGCGCGCTCGCCTTCTCGGCCGGCTCCTACCTGGCCGCCGCGCTGGTCGGCACCCCGCTGCTGATGATGACGGTCCCGGTCCTGCTCGCCATCGTCCTCAGCCTGCCGCTGCTGTTCCTCTACAAGGACCCGGTGAAGGCCCGCAGCGAGCTGCCCCCGCTGGACGTCAAGGCCATCGCGCGCACCTTCGTGGTCAACCCGCGCCGGCACCCGAACTTCGCCTGGGTCTGGCTCTCGCGGTTCCTCGCCGGCATCGCGATGACGGCCATGTTCTCGTACTTCGTCTACTTCATGATGGACGGCCTGCACATGCCGATCGCGGAGGCGGGCGCGAACGCGGGCACGCTCTCCCTCATCTCGGCCCCGGTCAGCGTGCTGTTCTTCACCGGCTCGGGATGGCTGGCCGACAAGACCGGCCGCCGCAAGCCGCTGGTCGCGGTCGCCGCCGTGCTGATGGCGCTCGCCCTCGTCATCGGCGCCACGTCGACCACGTTCACGCAGTTCATCGTCGCGTGGGTGGTCTTCGCGATCGGCCAGGCCACGTACCTGACCGCCGACCTCGCCCTCTGCGCGGCCGTCCTGCCCGACGCCCGCGACACCGGCAAGGACATGGCCGTGTTCGGCCTCGCCCTCAACGTGCCCAACATCATCGTCCCCGCCGTCGCGCCGGCCGTCCTCGCGCTCGGCGCGGGCCACAACTACCGGCTCCTGTGGTTCGGGGCGGCCGCCCTGTGCCTGGCCGGAAGCATCACCGTCACCTTCGTCAAGGGCGTCCGCTGAGCGGGCACCGAGAGGACACCATGAACGCCACCCCCCACGCCCCCTTCCCCGACGGCTTCCACTGGGGCGTCGCCACCGCCGCCCACCAGGTCGAGGGCAACAACGTCAACAGCGACACCTGGCTCCTGGAGAACCTGCCCGGCACGATCTTCGCCGAGCCCTCCGGGGACGCGATCGACCACTACCACCGCTACCGCGAGGACATCGCGCTGCTCGCCTCCCTCGGCCTCACCAGCTACCGCTTCTCCCTGGAGTGGGCGCGGATCGAGCCCGAGGAGGGGCAGTTCTCGGCGGCGGCCCTCGCCCACTACCGCCGGGTCCTGGAGACGTGCCGGGAACACGGCCTGCGGACGGTCGTCACCTACCACCACTTCACCTCGCCCCGCTGGCTGCTCGCGGCCGGCGGCTGGGAGGACGCCGAGACGCCTGCGCGGTTCGCCCGCTACTGCAAGGTGGTGACCGAGCACCTCGGCGACCTCGTCGACGTCGCCTGCACCCTCAACGAGCCCAACCTCCCCGCGCTCCTCGCCGCGATCGGCATCGGCGGCGAGGCCCCCGAGCACCGGGCGTCGGTGCCGGTGTGGGCGGCGGCCGCCGAACGCCTCGGCATCGAGGCGCGGCGGGTGGCGCCGTTCCAGTTCACGGCCTCCGAGGCCGGCTTCGAGGTGAAGCTCGCGGCCCACCGCGCTGCCGTGGCCGCGATCAAGTCGTACCGCCCGGACCTCATGGTCGGCTGGACGCTCGCGAACTCCGACATCCACGCGGCCCCCGGCGGCGAGGAGCGGGCCGAGACGGTGCGGCGCGAGGTCAACGAGCGGTATCTGCTGGCCTCCCAGGGCGACGACTTCGTCGGCATCCAGACCTACGGCCGCCATGTCTTCGACGCCGACGGGCTCGCCCCCGTCCCGGCCGGCGCGCCCGTGAACCAGCTCGGGGAGGAGATCTACCCGCAGGGACTGGAGGCGACCGTCCGGGAGGCGGCGGCCGTCGCCGGCGTCCCGGTCCTGGTCACCGAGAACGGCCTCGCCACCGAGGACGACACCCAGCGCCTCGACTACCTGCGCACCGCGGTCGCCGGCGTCGCGGCGTGCCTGGCCGACGGGATCGACGTCCGCGGCTACATCGCCTGGACCGCCTTCGACAACTACGAGTGGATCTTCGGCTACCGTCCGAAGTTCGGCCTCGTCGCCGTCGACCGCGACACCCAGACCCGCACGCCGAAGCCGAGCGCGCACTGGCTCGGCGACACCGCGCGGACGAACGGCGCCGGGATCGTCGGGGCCACCCAGCCGGCGTAAACCGCTGCGTGCCGGGGACCGGCACTCCGGGAACCCTCCTGACCGGGTCCCGGAGTGCCGCACGGACGTACTCCAGGCGGTGGGCGGGCTGGACGATCCCGGTGCCGCCGCCCACGCGTCCCGGCCAGCCGGCGCGGTTCCGGCGGTAGGGCTACGGGTGCTCTCCAGGAGGTGCGTCGAGGCGGGTGCCGGCCCGGATCTCAGTGGCCCCGCGCGATCCACTCCGCCAGGAACGGTGCCTCCGCGCCGATGGTGGTGCCGTCACCGTGTCCGGTGTGGACCCTGGTGTCCTCCGGCAGTGTGAGCAGCCGGTCTCTGATCGATCCGATGATGGTGGGGAAGTCGGAGAAGGACCGGCCGGTGGCTCCGGGGCCGCCCGCGAACAACGTGTCGCCCGTGAACAGCGCTTCGGCTTCGGGCAGGTACAGGCAGACGGAGCCGGGAGAGTGTCCGGGCGTGTGGATCACCTCCACCGTCGTCCCCGCCACACCGATGCGCTGCGCGTCCGTCGCGCGATGGAAGGGCTGCCCGGGATGGGTCATCTCCCACAGTTCCTGGTCCCCCGGGTGCAGCAGCACCGGCGCCTGCACCTCGCGGGACAGCTGTGGGGCGACGGTGACATGGTCGTTGTGACCGTGGGTGCACACCACTGCCACCACGTCCCGGTCCGACACGGCCTTGACGATCGACCGCTCGTCGTGTGCCGCGTCGATGATCACCACCTCGGTGTCGTCGCCGACCAGCCATACGTTGTTGTCGACGTCCCAGGTGCCGCCGTCGAGGGCGAAGACGCCGGAGGTGACCACCCGTTCGATGCGCAGATCCGTCACAGGACGACCACCGAGCGCAGCACCTCACCGGCGTGCATGGTGTGAAAGGCCTTCTCGACGTCTTCGAGCGCGATGCGCTCGGAGACGAACTTCTCCAGCGGCAGCCTGCCCTGGAGGTGGAGGTCGACCAGCATCGGGAAGTCGCGCTCGGGCAGGCAGTCGCCGTACCAGGAGGACTTCAGCGAACCACCGCGGGAGAAGAAGTCGAGCAGCGGCATGTCCAGGGTCATGTCGGGCGTGGGCACGCCCACCAGGACCACGGTGCCCGCGAGGTCGCGTGCGTAGAACGCCTGCTTCCAGGTCTCGGGGCGGCCGACCGCGTCGATGACGACGTCGGCGCCGAAACCGCCCGTGAGCTCCGTGATCGAGGCGACGGCGTCGGTCTCACCGGCGTTGACCGTGTGGGTGGCGCCCAGGTCCGCCGCCCAGGCCAGCTTCTTGTCGTCCCGGTCCACCGCGATGATCTTCGAAGCGCCCGCCAGGCGTGCACCGACGATCGCGGCGTCGCCGACGCCACCGCAGCCGATGACGGCCACCGAGTCGCCCCGGCTCACCCCGCCCGTGTTGACGGCGGCACCGAGGCCGGCCATGACACCGCAGCCGAGCAGACCGGCGACGGCGGGGTCCACGGCGGGATCCACCTTGGTGCACTGCCCGGCGTGGACCAGGGTCTTGTCGGCGAAGGCGCCGATGCCGAGGGCGGGCGTGAGCTCCGTGCCGTCGGTCAAGGTCATCTTCTGGGCGGCGTTGAACGTGCTGAAGCAGTACTGGGGTCGCCCGCGCTTACAGGCCCGACACCGCCCGCACACGGCACGCCAGTTCAGGACGACGAAGTCGCCCGGCTTCACCGACTCCACGCCGTCGCCGACGCTCTCCACGGTGCCGGCGGCCTCGTGGCCGAGGAGGAACGGGAACTCGTCGTTGATGCCGCCCTCGCGATAGGTCAGGTCGGTGTGGCACACGCCGCACGCGGCGATGTCGACGACGACCTCCCCCGGCCCCGGATCGGGGATGACGATGTCGGTGAGCTCGACCGGAGCTCCCTCGGAACGGGCAATCACACCGCGGACCTGCTGAGGCATCTGAACTGGTTCCTTCATCAGTGGATCGGGCTCGGCACGCGCGCCGCGCATGCCACCTGCGACGTTAGCCCTGGACCGGCGGCCGGCCACCTGGCCGACGGACCAGTGAGAACTCGACTTCCGGCCAGTCGGCGCACCGGCTAGGGTGCGAAGAATGCCCGACATGGAGACACCGCCGTCAGAGGCGCACCTGCTCGCGCTGCGCGAGGTCGTCGAGGGTCCGCTGCACGAGATCGCGCTCAGGTTCTCCCGTTGCCTGTCGGACCGCTGGCCGCACACGGCGTTGGTCATCTTCACGCGCGAGTGCACCGGCCGGCCGCGGAAGGTCGCGGGGGCGACGGACATGGTCAACAAGGTCACGATCGCCGAGCTCGAGGAACTGAAGGCGCAGCTCCGGCCCGGACGGGCGATCAGCACCACCGCGGCGGTCGGAGGGATGAACCGCACGGTCTGGGTCGTCCGCGATCCGGTCGACACCCTGCTCGTCCTCGTACCTCGGGCGGGGCGGGTCCGCCTTCCCGAGCCGAGCACTCTCGCCGCGCTCTTCGGCATCGTCGCGACCTCGATCCGGCAGCAGGTCTCCCAGGCCAGTCCGGACTACCTCGCCGAGTCACGGGCTGCCTCCAGCGAGCGGGCACGCACCATGGCCGAGATGGCAGCCGCCCAGGAAAGCGCGCTGCTGTCCATCCTGAACACCCTGCGCAGCACGGCGCTCGACGACCGCCGTGCCCGTACCGCCGCCACCGAGTCGGCGTCCCTCGCGCTCGTGGCCCTGCGGTCGGCGCAGGAGACGGACCTGGCGCTGACCGAGGAACCCGCGCAGACGGCGTTCACGAAGCTGCGCAAGGACATGCGGCAGTTGCTGAAGCACCACGGGGCGCGTGTGGAGTTCGTACCGCCGGCCAAGGCGGCCCGGACACTGCCCGGGGAGGTCGCCCATGCCGCTCGGGCCATGACCAGAACCGCCGTGCTGGCCTTCATCGCGCAGCCGTACCTCTCCCGGCTGCGCATCGCATGGACGTGCGACGGCACGACCTTGCGGATCGACGTGAGGGACCAGGAGGCCGGGAGCCTCGACGTGAACGCGCTCTCCAGCCAACTGGAAGGACGGGCCAGGACCTTGGGCGCCACGGTTCAGCTGGACTGCGCGCCCGGTTGGGGAAGCCGGGTGAGCGTCGCCCTTCCCGTCGACCCGCCGGCCGTTCGGCCGCGTGAGACCAAGCTGGCGAGCCTCAACGTCCGGGAGCGGGAGGTGCTGCGACTCCTCGCGCAGGGCAGACGGAACAAGGCCATAGCGGACGAGCTGGGCGTGACCGAGAGCACGGTCAAGTTCCACGTCACCGGCGTGCTGAGGAAGCTGGAGGTCAGTACGCGGGGTGAGGCCGCGGCGGTGGCGCTGAACGAGGGGTGACCGCACCGGAAGCGGGCTGTTTCTTCAACTCCGACGAACCGTCCTTGTTCTCCGCTCGTATTGCTCTCCCGGTCGAATTCGAGTTCGATGAACGTACGTCCAGTGGTGCCGAGAACGCCGCTCGCCCGCTGGTGAAGCGGCACGGGACAGGTGCACGTTGGCCGGATGTGTAGGTCGACGTAGCTGTTCGGTCGGCCAGTTGTGGGAGTGGGTGGCGGTTTTCCGTCGGATCGGTGGGTGGGGTCGGCACGCACTCACCTCAGGGTCTTCACATTCCATGAGTGAATTTCTCTGTCAGTTGCCTCCGACTTCCCTTCCGTCCCTCGGGGATCTTCCGCTTTCCCGGTGGGAATTCAGGCAAGTAGGAATCGCGCCACCAGGTCCTCTCGGCAGTTTCAGGACTTTGTCTTCCGGGTGAGCCGATAAATCGTTTCGGCATATCTACGATCACAGGCTATGACCGACACTCCACGGGACAACTCCGCCACCCGTGCCCGCTGGCAGACCTGTCTCAGGCTCGCCCGTGAACTCCTCCTCGTCGGACCCGACGGAAAAGACCTCAAGCTCGAATACCTGCACGCTCTGATAGACACGGGCCGCCTCGGTACCACCCGCCACCCGCGCAAGAAGGTCCTCGTCATCGGCGCCGGCATCACCGGCCTCGTCGTCGGCCGGCTGCTCAAGGACGCCGGGCACGACGTCACCATCCTCGAGGCGAACGCCAACCGTGTCGGCGGACGCATCAAGACCTTCCGCACCACCAAGCACCACCAGCCTTTCGCCGACCCGGCCCAGTACGCCGAGGCCGGGGCCATGCGGCTGCCCGACTTCCACCCGCTCGTCCTCGCCCTGGTCGACAAACTGGGGCTCGGCCGGCGCCAGTTCTACAACGTGGACATCGATCCCCACACGGGAAGCGGTCCCGACCTGCCCGTCCCCCCGGTGACCTACACCTCCTTCACCGGCCGGACGTGGACGTACGGCGACGACAGCCCGGACTTCGCCGAACCCGACAAGCGCGGCAACTCCTGGATCCGCGCCAACCGCGTCCAGGTACGGCGCGCCGACTACGCCGCCGGACCCGAGCGGATCAACGAGGGCTTCCACCTCACCGACGACGAGGTCCGCGCCCCTGTCGCGCGGATGGTGGACGATGCGCTGGAGAGCGTGCGCGACTACTACTCCGACGTCGTCGACGGCAAGCGGGTCGACAAGCCGTTCGACGAGTGGGTCGAGGGCTGGGCGCGGGTGATCCGCGACTTCGACGGCTACTCGATGGGCTCCTTCCTGCGCGACCGCGCCGGGCTCAGCGACGAGGCCGTCGAGGCCGTCGGAACCCTGGAGAACATGTCCTCGCGGCTCTACCTCTCCTTCTTCCACAGCTTCCTGAGCCGCAGCGACATCAACCCGGGCGTCCGCTACTGGGAGATACCCGGCGGCAGCTGGCGCCTGCCGCACGCCCTCTACCAGGGCCTGCGCGACGAGGTGCGGCTCGGCCAGCGCATGATCCGCCTCGAATACCACGACCCCAGCCGCGACACCGACCCCGAAGGCACCGGGGCGGTCGGGCCCGACGGGTGGGGCGTCGCCGTACAGACCGTCGACGAGGAGGACCCGAAGGAACTGCCCCGTCTGTGGACGGCGGACCTGGCGGTCGTCACCATCCCGTTCTCCGCGCTGCGCTTCGTGGAGATCGTCCCCTCGATGTCGTACAAGAAGCGCCGCGCCGTCATCGAGACCCACTACGACCAGGCCACCAAGGTGCTGCTCGAGTTCAGCCACCGCTGGTGGGAGTTCACCGAGGACGACTGGCGCGACACGCTGGACGGCATCGCGCCCGGCCTGTACGAGTACTACCGGCGGGGGCACGAGGCGGACACCGGGACCGTGTCCGTGCCCACGCTGCCCGAGCCCGGGGCCGGGCTGCTCGGCGCCGCCGTCAAGGACAGCCTCGTCACCGAGGAGATGCGGCGGATCGACGGGAGTCTGCCGCTGCGCGGCCCCGCCGTCCGGCCCGCCACCCACTGCTTCGGCGGGGGCTCCGCCACCGACAACCCCAACCGGTTCATGTACTACCCCTCGCACCCGGTCGCGGACGGCACGGGCGGCGGCGTCGTCCTCGCCTCGTACTCCTGGTCCGACGACGCCGCACGCTGGGACTCCATGCCGAAGGCGGAGCGCTACCTCTACGCCCTGCGCAACCTCCAGGCCGTGCACGGCCGTCGCATCGAGGTGTTCTTCACCGGCCGGGGCGCCACCCAGAGCTGGGCCCGCGACCCGTACGCCTTCGGCGAGGCCGCCATCTACACCGCGCACCAGATGACCAGCTTCCACCTGGACGTCTCCCGGCCCGAGGGCCCGGTGCACTTCGCCGGCGAGCACACGTCCCTCAAGCACGCCTGGATCGAGGGCGCCCTGGAGAGCGCCGTCCGCGCCGCCCTCGCCGTCCATCAGGCGCCGCCGGTCACCGACAGGAAAGGCCCGGACCAGGACGTCCCGGGTGCGGACCGGGAAGGGGAGTCCTCGTGAGCGCGCTCACCCCCGCCTGCACGGTCGCCCGCTATCTCGCCCGGCGGTTGGCCGAGCTGGGCATCACCCATCTGTTCGGCGTCCCCGGCAACCACCTCGGCCCGTTCCTCACCGCCCTGCGGGCCGAGGGCGACATCGACTGGGTCGGCACTCCGACCGAGGGCGGCGCCGGCCAGGCCGCCGACGCCTACGCCCGCATCCACGGCGTGGGCGCCGCGGCGGTGACGTACAGCGTGGGCGCGTTCAACCTGCTCAACGCCTGCGGCGGCGCGTACGTCGAGCAGGTCCCGCTCATCGCCGTCAACGCCTGCCCGCCGTACGAGCAGTGGCAGAACTTCCGCGCGGTCGGGCTGCTCACCTCGCACATGAGCCCCCGTGCCGAGAGCAACCTGGACGTCTACCGGCAGGTCACCGTGGACGCACAGGTCATCTCCCACCCGGGCTTGGCGCCCGCCCAGATCGACGCCGCGCTCACCGCCTGCGTCTCCGAGCGCCGGCCGGTCTACCTGGAGGTCATGGAAGACCTGTGGGACGAGCCCTGCCCCGAGCCGACGGGGTCGATCGTCCGCCGCGAACGGCCCTTCGGCGCGCGCAACCAGAGCATGCTGGACCAGGCCGTGCACGCGATCCTCGCCCTGATCGAGGAGCACCCCGGCCCGGACGGCAGGCCCCGCCCGATCGTGTGGGCCGGCGAGGAGATCGACCGGTACCGGCTCGGCGGGGAACTCACCGACCTGGTGGAGGCCACCGGCGTCCCGTTCTGCACGACCGTCGGCGCCAAGGCCGTCGTGGACGAGGACCTGCCGCAGTTCCACGGCGTCTACAACGGCAAGGCCAGCCATCCGGACGTGTACGCGATCTTCAAGGACTGGGCCACCTGCCGGATCGGGCTCGGGGCCTGGTCCACGTCGAAGAACCTCGGCGGTGAGCAGAGCGTCGGCACCGACTGGGTGATGGCGGCGCACGGCGGCGTCAGCGTCGGCACCTCCTACTTCCCCGACGTCCAGCTCGCCCAGCTGCTGCCCGCCGTCCAGGACGCGCTGGTGAAGGCCTACGGCTCCGGGGGACTGTCCGCGGACTACTACGCCGAGTCCTACAGCTACCGGGGAGCACGGGACGACCGCCCCGCCGGCCTGGCGCAGCACCGTGCCTCGCTGAGCGTCAGCGGTGCGCGGTCCCGGGACGCCGAACGGCTCACGTACGACGGGGTGTTCGACCGGGTCAACCACTTCCTGGGCCAGGAGACCACGGACGACTGGACGGTCGTGTCCGACGCCGCGTTCTCCCTCATCGGCTCGATGAACCTGTCCCGGCCCGCGGGCGGCTTCCTGTCCCAGATCAGCTGGCTGTCCATCGGCTGGTCGGTCGGCGCGGCCACCGGCGCCGCGCTCGCCCCGGAACGCGAGGGCGCCCGCCCGATGGTGTTCGTCGGCGACGGCGCCTTCCAGGAGACCTGCCAGGAGATCTCCACGCACACCCGGCTCGGGCTGCGCTCGGTCGTGTTCGTCCTGGACAACGGGGCCTTCTACGGCATCGAGCAGATGCTGGTGCACCCGGCCTACTACGCCGCACAGGACCCCGCGGAGCCGGACTTCTACAACGTCCTCCACCCCTGGCACTACGACCGCCTCGCGGCCGTCTTCGCCGGCCAGGACACCCCGGCGAGCGGCCTCAGCGTCGCCCGCCCCGCGGAGCTGGACGACCTGCTGGCCCGGCTCGGCGACCCGCGCGACCCGGTCAACGCCGGACCCCTCCTGGTCCGCGTCCGACTGCACCGGCACGACTATCCGCGGGCCATGGCGTACAAGGTGCCGAAAACCCCGTGACCGGAATCCCCGTGACCGAAAAACTCGCAATGGAAACGCTCGCGACGGAAACTCCCGCAACAGGAAATCTCGAATCCCCAGGGGGAAAGAAATGGCGGACCTGAACGTACTGATCGCGTTCGACGCGGCCACGATCGTCGAGCAGAATCCCAACGCGTCACGGAATCCCGACGCGCCGACCTACGTTGACCAGAGCCTCATCTACATGACGACGCGGCACGACCACATCGTCGGCACCTCGGGCGCCGAGCTGAACCTGCGGGCCGAGCCCGGGGACACCATCCGGTGGCGGGAGACGACGGTGTCGCTGGGCAGCGACTACAAGGCGCTGCTGTACCGGTACGTGAGCAGCGACCGCGATCACACACTCATCAGGACGCCGGAGATCGAGGTGGTCGACGGCGTCTATCCGCTGCCGCGGGAGGGCAGCGAGGGCAGTCCGGACTTCGTGACGCAGAGGTACCAGGACCACTACTGGCGCACCACGGTGAAGAGCGTCGGCAAGGTCGTGTACCACTTCTCCTTCCAGATCCTCGACCGCCACCGGCAGTTGAAGGGGTACTTCCAGTGGGACCCCTTCATCACCATCGAGGACTCCTGACGGTCCGGCCGTGACGGGCGGCGGCGGTCACCACCGCCGCCGCCCGTCACGGCTGTCGCCCCGATGCCGCTGGTGTGCCGGGCTCCGTGGCGGTCCAGACGATGTCCGTGCAGGCGCACATGCAACCCCTGAAGTCCAATGGACCGGCTCCTGCCAGGTCATGTGCTGCTTACGCCTGGCATGTGCGGCAGTATGCTGAGCGTATGCACGCCTACCGGACCGGTGAGGCAGCCGCACGAGGAGGAGCAGATCCGTGACAACCCGTTCCGTGTGCCGGACCCGTCGCACCCGCCGGACGATGCAGGTGACCGGTGCGAGCGCCGCCGCACTGCTGGCCCTGGGCGCCTGCTCCTCCTCCGACGACTCGTCGTCCGCCACGTCCGGCTCCTCCGCCTCGGCGTCCTCCTCGGACCAGCTGTCGGGCACGGTGACCGTGTTCGCCGCCGCCTCGCTGAAGGAGAGCTTCACGACCCTGGGCGAGGAGTTCGAGAAGGCCCACCCGGGCACGAAGGTCACCTTCAGCTTCGGCGGCAGCGACACGCTCGCGGCGAGCATCACCGGCGGTGCGCCGGCGGACGTCTTCGCCTCGGCCAGCGCCAAGACCATGGCGATCGTGACGGACGCGAAGGACAACGCCACCGAGCCGGTCACCTTCGTCCGCAACCAGCTGGAGATCGCCACGCTGCCCGGCAACCCGGACGAGATCGCCTCCCTGAAGGACCTCACGGACGCGGATCTGAAGGTCGTGCTGTGCGACGAGGCGGTGCCGTGCGGTGCCGCCGCCCAGAAGGCCCTGGACGCCAGCGCGCTGAAGCTCACCCCCGTCTCCTACGAGGAGGACGTCAAGGCCGCCCTCAACAAGGTGGTGCTGAAGGAGGCCGACGCCGCGGTCGTCTACCAGACCGACGTGAAGGCTGCCGGTGACAAGGTGGAGGGCGTGGACTTCCCCGAGTCGGCCGACGCCGTCAACGACTACCCGATCGCCCTGCTCAAGGACGCACCGAACGCCGAGGCCGCCGAGGCGTTCATCGCCCTGGTGCGGTCCGCCGAGGGCCAGAAGGTCCTGACCGAGGCCGGGTTCCTCCAGCCGTGACCTCCCCCCACGACAGGTCCTCGGCCGTGGCCGACACCCTCACGGGTGGGCCACGGCGCGGGCGTGACCGCGCAGGTGCCGGACGGGGCGTTCCGCTGCCGCTGCTGGTCCCCGCACTCGTGGGGCTGGCGTTCCTGGTCCTGCCGCTGATCGCCCTGCTCGTCCGCACCCCCTGGCACAGTCTGCCGCAGCAGCTGACCAGCCCCGAGGTGTGGCAGGCCCTGCGGTTGTCCCTGCTGTGCGCCACGGCGGCCACCGCGGTGAGCCTGGTCCTCGGTGTGCCGCTGGCCTGGCTGCTGGCCCGCGTGGACTTCCCCGGACGCGGCTTCCTCCGGGCCCTGGTCACCCTGCCGCTCGTCCTGCCGCCGGTGGTCGGGGGTGTGGCGCTGCTGCTCGCGCTCGGCCGCAACGGGGTCGTCGGACAGTGGCTCGACGCCTGGTTCGGCGTCACCCTGCCCTTCACCACCGCCGGGGTCGTGGTCGCCGAGGCGTTCGTCGCCATGCCGTTCCTCGTCATCAGCGTCGAGGGCACCCTGCGCGCCGCCGACCCGCGCTACGAGGAGGCCGCGGCCACCCTGGGCGCCTCCCGGTTCACCGCGTTCCGCCGCGTCACGCTCCCCCTGATCGCCCCGGGCATCGCGGCGGGGGCGGTGCTGGCCTGGGCACGGGCGCTGGGCGAGTTCGGCGCGACGATCACCTTCGCCGGCAACTTCCCCGGCCGTACCCAGACCATGCCGCTGGCCGTGTACCTGGCCCTCCAGAGCGAACCGGAGGCGGCCATCGCCCTCAGCCTCGTCCTGCTGGCCGTGTCGATCGCGGTCCTCGCGGGACTGCGCGACCGCTGGATGACCGCCTCATGACCGACCTCGACGACACCGCGCACGACACCGGCACCGTGTCCCGTCCCGCCGACGAGGGCCTGGACGCCCGTCTCGTGGTCGACCGCGGCCGTTTCCGCCTCGACGTCACCCTCACGGCCACCCCCGGTGACGTGGTCGCCCTGCTCGGCCCCAACGGCGCCGGCAAGACCACCGCCCTGCGCGCGCTGGCCGGTCTCGTCCCCCTCACGGACGGACACCTCCGGCTCGACGGCGCCCCGCTGCACCGCACACCGCCCGAGTCCCGCCCGGTCGGCGTCGTCTTCCAGGACTACCTGCTCTTTCCCCATCTCACCGCCCTCGACAACGTGGCCTTCGGCCCCCGCTGCCACGGCGCCGGCAAAGCGGAGGCGCGGGCCCGGGCCGCCGAGTGGCTGCAACGGATGGGCCTCGCCGAACACGCCGGCGCCAAGCCCCGCAGGCTCTCCGGCGGCCAGGCCCAGCGTGTCGCCCTCGCCCGCGCCCTCGCCACGCACCCCCGGCTGCTCCTCCTCGACGAGCCCCTCGCCGCGCTCGACGCCCGCACCCGCCTCGACGTCCGCGCCCAGCTCCGCCGTCACCTCGCCGACTTCGAGGCCGTCGCCGTACTCGTCACGCACGACCCGCTCGACGCGATGGTCCTGGCCGACCGCCTGGTCGTCGTCGAGGACGGGCACGTGGTGCAGGAAGGCACCCCGCAGGACATCGCCCGCCACCCGCGCACCGACTACATCGCCCACCTCGTCGGCCTGAACCTCTACACGGGGGAGGCCCAGGGCCACACCGTACGGCTCGACGCCGGGCCCGCGATCACCACCACCGAGGACCTCACCGGGCCGGTCTTCGTCACCTTCCCGCCGAGCGCGGTCACCCTCCACCGCGACCGCCCCACCGGCTCCAGCGCCCGCAACCTGTGGCACTGCGAGATCGCGGGCCTGGAGACCCACGGCGACCGGATCCGAGCCGCCCTCACCGGCGATCTCGCTCTCGCCGCCGACCTCACCACCGTCGCCGCCGCCGAACTCGGCCTGCACCCGGGCGCACCGGTCTGGGCCACGGTCAAGGCGACACAGACCCACGCCTACCCGGCCTGAGTCCCGGCGACGCGCCCCGACCGGCTCCCGCAGCGGACGGGGTCGGGACCTGGACACCGGTGACCGTGGAGACGGCCCCTAGGGCGCTTCTGACGGATCTCCGCGGCGTCACGACGCCCGGCACGCCCCCTCACCGCACGGTGTGCAGGGCCAGGTGGCTCCGCCACATGACCCTGCACACCGCACGCCGAGGGCACGCACCGAACGCCGCTCCTTCTCCCACGGAGATCCGTCAGAAGCGCCCTAGACTGCTGTGGTGCCTTCACCTTCCGAGCAGTCGACCGCGCCCGGTGGTTACCGCGCGCCCAAGCAGGAGCGGAGCCAGCGCTCCTTCGAGCTGGTCCTGGACACCACGCTGGAGCTGCTGGCCGAGAAGGGGTACGCCGGCTTCGCCCTCACCGAGGTCAGCAAGCGTTCCGGGGTGTCCATCGGTTCGATCTACACGCGGGTGGACGGCAAGGACGACCTGCTGCGGGCGGCACAGGGGCATTTCCTGACCGGGATGCTCGCGGAACACCGGGCGCTGACCGACCCCGACCGGTGGACCGGAGTCTCCCTGGCGGAGCTGCTGCCCCGGCTGATCGCGGGGTTCGCCGCGCTGCTGGAGCGTCAGGGGCGGGTGCTCGGAGCGTTCCAGCAGCGGGGGGCGGTCGACCCCGAGGTGGCCAAGGTGGGCAAGGCCGCGTACTTCGACATGCGGGAGCGCTTCGCCGGTCTGCTGCTGGCGCGGCACGACGAGATGCGGCACGCCGATCCGGTCCGTGCGGTGGGGTCGTGCTTCACCGTCGTCTACGCCGCGTTGGCGCGTGGACTCGCGCTCGACGTGCCTGCCGCGGCGGCGGAGGGGACGGATCTGGACACGCTGCTGGAGGATCTCGGCGTGATGGCCCTGGCGTTCTTGCGCGCCGACGGCGAGGCCGAGCCGCTCTCGGGTTGATCGGCGGCACGCCGGGGCGCAGGACGGTGGCCCGCGGCCCGACGTGCCGCCCGCCGCGGACCCTGTCAGGGAGGTCCGCGGGGTCAGGTGGCCGGGTTGGTCGCCGGGTTCAGGCCGCGCGCACGCTGGGAGCCGGTGCGCCGAAGCGGACCGCGAACTCGTGGACCTGGCCGCCGAGCAGGTCCAGCTGGGCGCCGACGGCGGCGTCGGCGCACTCCCCGTCCGCGGTGAACAGCGGCCCGGTGCCGGAGTTGAGGGTGACACCCAGCGGCGTGGGCCAGCCACGCATGGCGTGCACGACGTTGCGCAGGGCGGAGAGGGTGGTGCCGCAGGCCTGCCAGCCGGCCGCCGTGACGACGAGGCCGACCGCGCGGCCGTCGAAGTAGACGCGGGTGTCGTCCCGCAGGTCTTCGAGCAGGTCGACGGCGTTCTTGACCAGCCCGGAGATACCTCCGTGGTAGCCGGGCGAGCCGATGATCAGGCCGTCCGCGCGGCGCACCGCCTCGACGAGCTGCCGCTGCTGCTCGGAGCGCTCAGGACGTTCCGGCGCGTAGTGCGGGAGGGACGCGAGGAAGTCCCCGCCGAAGTGGACGGTCCGGGCGCCGCGCGTCTCGGCCGCGGTCAAGGCGGCGCGGACGGCGAGTTCGCTGCTGGATCCGGAGCGGGTCGTGCCGCCGATACCGACGATCAGGTGACTCACAGGCTGGTTCCGTTCTGGCCGGGGGCGCGGAAGCGCGGCGATGGGACCACGCGGCCCCTGGACGTTGTATCAGAATGATGATTCTGAAAACTAGGTTCCACGGGGCGCCGCCGTCAAGGTGTCTGCCGGTGCCGGGTGCGTTCGCGGTTCCGGAGCGGGTCGAGTCGGGTGGCACCCCGCCTGTCGCGGCGCCGCCATGATTAGAATTAGAATTCTAAATATGTGAAGCTGGGTCGTCCGCACCGCGCGGGCCCAGCGGCCGAGCCGCACGGGGCTCCGCCCCCTGGACAGGAGGATCGCCTCATGACCGACCTGGCACCGCAGGCGCGCGACCGGGACGCGGTCCCGGCTTCCGGGCGTGACGGCCTGCCGCCCCTGGACGCGGTGGACCCCGCCGCGCGTGCCCGGCTCACCGCAGGATCCTCCGGCTGGGCCACACTCGCCGAGCCGGACCTCGGACTGCGGCCGGTGGTGCTGGTGGACGGACCGCTCGGCCTGGTCAGTCCGACCTTCGACGAACGTGACACCTCTCTGCTCCTGCCCAGCGGCATCGCCCTCGGCGCGACCTGGGACCCCTCCACGGTCCGGGCCGTCGCCGCGGCCGAGGCGTCGGAGGCCCGCCGCCGCGGCATCGACGCGGTCTACGCCCCCAACCTCAACCTCGCCCGCACCGGCCTGTCCGGCCGCACCTTCGAGATGCTCTCCGAGGACCCGCTGCTGGCCGGCCTGCTGGGAGCCGCTTTCGTCCAGGGACTCCAGGGGCAGGGGGTGGCCGCCGTCCCGAAACACCTGGTGGCCAACGACACCGAGACCGAACGCCAGCGCATGAACAGCAAGGTGGACGACGCCTCGCTGCGCGAGGTCTATCTGCGGCCCTTCGAACTCGCCGTCCGGGCCGGGGCCTGGGCCCTGATGACCGCCTACAACCGGCTCAACGGCGTTCCCTGCGCGGCCAGCACCGAACTGCTGGACATCGTCAAGGGGGAGTGGGGCTTCGACGGGCTCGTCGTCTCCGACTACTTCGCCCTGCACGAGACCGTGGGCCCGGCTCTCGCCGGCTGCGACCTGGAGATGCCGGGACCCGCCATCCACTTCGGCCGACGCCTCGCCGAGGCCGTCGAGCGCGGGCAGGTGCCGCAGGAGCGCGTCGACGACGCCACGACCCGACTGCTGCGCCTGGCCCGGCGGGTCGGCCGCCTCGACGGCGCCGACCCCGTCCCGGCCCGTCCCGACGAGCACGTTCCCGCCGAACGCGCCCACGAGATCCTGGTGCGGGCCGCCGCGGCCTCGTTCGTCCTGGTGCGCAACGGAAACCGGCTGCTGCCCCTGGAACCGGACCGCCTCACCCGGCTCGCCGTCATCGGCCCCAACGCCGACCGGCCCTGTCACCAGGGAGCCACGTTCGGCCGGGTCCGTCCCGCCGACAGCGCTCTCACCCCGATCGAGGCGCTGCGCGCACGCTTCGGCTCCTCCTGCGAGATCGTCCACGAACGAGGCGTGGACAGCACGCCCGCGGCACCCCTGGGGGCCTTCGACGTCACCACGCCGGACGGGCACCGCGGTGTCCTGCTGGAACACTTCCGCGAGGACACCCCTGTCGTGTCCGAGACCCGCGGCGACAGCTCCTTCGTCTGGTTCGGCACGGTCCCGGGCGTCGGGCCGACCACCGAGCCGGGCCGGCTGCGCCTGACCGCCGTCCTCACGCCCGACCGGGACGGCCTGTGGACGATCGGCGCGGGCGGATCCGGTGACACCGTGCTCACGGTCGACGGCCGGCGCCTCGCGCACCGGCCCGCACCCGCCCCCGGCGACCTCATGGGCCAGGTCGCCCGTGCGGAGACCAGCACGGGTACCGTCGAACTGCGGGTCGGCGAGCCGGTGAGCATCGTCGCCGACATGACCACCGAGGGCGGGCGGGTCCAGGCCCTCACCGTGAGCGCCGCACCTCCCGTCACACCGGACGCCCTGGCACGGGCGGTTCGCGCCGCCGAGGACGCCGACGCCGTCGTGCTGGTCGTCGGCGACGAACTGCGGACCGCCCGCGAGAGCCGCGACCTGCCCCACTCCGCACTCCCCGCGGAACAGCGGGAGCTGATCCGGCGCGTGGCGGACGCCAACGCGCACACCGTCGTCGTCGTCAACGCCGGGCGTCCGGTCGACGCGCCCTGGGCGGACGACGTCCCCGCCGTGCTCCAGACCTGGTACGCGGGCCAGGGATACGGTGAGGCGCTCGCCCGTGTGCTGGCAGGCGACGACGAACCGGGCGGCCGTATGCCGGTGACCGTTCCGCGCACCGACGCCGACCGCTCCACCCACGGGGAGACTCTCGACGCCGACCTCACCCGGCACTACACGGCGGCCGAACCGACCGGCTACCGCCATCTGCTCGGCACCGGCACCCGGGCCCGTTTCGCCTTCGGCGCCGGCCAGGGCTACACCACCTGGCGGTACGGACGCGCCGAACTCGTCCGGGACGGGGCCGGCGGTCCTGAGCGGCCGGAGACGTGGTCGGTACGGCTGACCGTGACGAACACCGGTGACCGGCCCGGCCGTGACGTCGTACAGGTGTACCTGGCGGCGCCCGGGGAGAAGGACGCACGGCTGGGCGGCTTCGCCGGGGTCACCCTGGGCGCGGGGGAGTCGGCCGAGGTGCGGGTCCGTCTCGACGAGCGCGCCTGGTCCCGCTGGGACGCGGCGTCGGCCGCCTGGCGGGTTCCGGCGGGCGCCCACCGCGTGCTGGTCTGCCGGTCCGCCGAGGACGTCGAGTACGAACTCGTCCGGGACGTACCGGAGCGCTCTTGACCGGTGCCCGCCGCACGATCCCCCGGCAGGCCGTCGGCCGCCGCCCGAGCAGGGCGGCGGCCGGCGGCCTACCGGTCGTGGGGACTCGGGGAGGGCGGCTCGCACCGGTGCGGCCGACGGCCTCGCGAAGCTCTGGCCGGCTGCGACGGTCGCTTCGGCGTGCTGCCGTGGCGTCGCGCACACGCCAGTGCGGTCGCGCACACGCCAGTGCGGTCGCGCACGCGCCAGTGCGGGGCCGGCCCCCAGAGGGCCGGCCCCGCACTTCCGCTTCCCGCGCTCGGCACGGAGCGAACGGTCAGGCGGACGGTTCCGCGGCGGAAGCGTGCTTGCGCGCGACGGCCTCCGCCGTGCCGCCGGGGGGCGCGTCGGTGGCGAAGGCGGCGTCGATCTCATCGATCGTGGAGCCCGTGGTGCGGGGCTGGAACACGAATCCGACTCCCATCGCCACGACGGTGGCGATCAGCAGCAGGGTGAGGACGAACTTGGGGTCGTTGTGCAGCAGCGTGGGGGTGACCAGGGCGAAGAGGGCGGCTCCGATGCGCGCGACGCCGAAGCTGATGCCCTGTGCCGTGCCGCGCAGCGAGGTGGGGAAGATCTCCTGGGACCAGACCTTGTAGTTGCCCTCGCCGGCGAAGCTGGAGCCCGCGATCATGGCCATGAAACAGATGACGAAGACGGTCGAGTCGAGCGGCAGGACCACCAGGACGAGCAGGGCGACCACCTGGACGACGGCACCGACGGCGAACATCGCGGAGCGCGCCGTGCGGCGGTCGACCAGACGCATGAAGACGATGCTGCACACCAGACCGACGGGGCCGATCATCGTCATGACGGACGTCACCGTGGGCAGGTCGAAGTGGAACAGGCCGATCATCGCGTAGGCGCCGAAACTGGCGAAGAAGTTCGTCATCGAGGCGCTCAGCAGATAGAACACGGTGGTGAACAACAGGCCGCCGACGATCGGACGGCTCAGCACCTGGACCCAGGAGCGGCCGTCCCGGACCTGTCGCCGCTCCCGGTCGGCGACCCAGACCTCGGACTCGGGCAGTCGTCGGCGCAGCAGCCACGTGACCACGGCGACCAGCAGGAGCTGACCGAACAGCAGGCGTGGCATGAGCGTGCCGCTGAACGCGGTCAGCTTGGCGACGATCTGGACCACGATGATGCCGATGCCCCACATGAGCTGTGCGTAGGAGATCAGCCGCCCCCTCTTGTCCGCCGGGGCGATCTCGCCGATCAGGGCCAGGGAGGCGGGCATGTCGGCCCCGGCCGCCAGCCCGGTCAGGACGACACCGACGTACAGCATGGGCTCGTTGACCGCGAAGATCAGCCACAGCAGACCGAACGCGAACACCATCAGGTCCGCGGAGTAGACCCGCTTGCGGCCGAAGCGGTCTCCGATGCGCCCACCGAAGAGCGAACCGGCGCCGATGGAGAGGCCCAGGAGCGCGCTGACCGCGCCGACCGACCACGCACTCAGGCCGAACTGGCTCTGCCAGAGGGAGATGGACAGCGCGGTCGCGAACAGCACACCACTGTCGAGGTAGGAGGCGAGCCCGCCGAGTGTGGCCAGATACCAAGGGCGTCGGGCCAGGGCAGGGGAGGGCGAGTGGGACATCGAGGCGGCTCCTCGTCGAGCACGAAGGCTGGTGTGCCACACCCATGGTGGCAGGCCGAAATCCAGCCAAACGACAATCAGAATTTTGATTCTGGCTGTTCGGATGATGCATGGAGTCCCGCCCCTTGGCTAGGGGTGGACGTGAAACAAATATCAGAATTAAGATTCTGATTAGGCTGGTCGGGTATGTGCTCGGCTGTGCGATCGCCGCCACGGCCGCGCCCGGCGTCGCCATGGACCTCGGTGCGCCGTGGCGTGGCTCCCGGGTCGTGGCCGTGCGGGGCGGTGCATTGACCTGGTCGGCTTCCGGCCATAATCTAGAATCAGAGTTCAGATTCTGAAATGAGGTACCGGCTCGCCATGGAAGCTCCCCCGACCGGGTCGATCGCACCCGCCGAGTTCCGCAGGGCGCTCGCGCACTACCCGACGGGCGTGGCCCTGGTCGCCTCGCGCGAGGCGGACGGCACACCCGTCGGGATGGTCGTGGGCACCTTCACCTCCGTCTCGCTCGAACCGCCCCTCGTCTCCTTCCTCCCCGACCGCACCAGCACCTCCTGGCCGCGTATCCGGAAGGCCGGCCGGTTCTGCGTGAGCGTCCTCGGCGCCGGTCAGGAGCAGGTGTGCCGGTCGTTCTTCACGAAGGAGGCCGGACGGTTCCAGCACCACTGCGGCAGTGACGCTCCCTCCGGGAGCCCCCGCGTGGACCAGGCCGTCCTGTGGGTCGACTGCGACATCGAGTCGGTCGTCGAAGCCGGTGACCACGACATCGTCCTGGGCCGCGTCCGGGACATCGAGGTACCGGCGTCGCCCGTGCTGCCCCTGCTGTTCCTGAGGGGTGGATACGGCGCGCCCGCGCCCCTGTCGCTCCAGGCCCGGTCGTCCGAACCGGGCGTTCGGCTGCGGCTCGCCGACGCCGTCCGCCCCGAGGCCGAGGCCATCGCCCGCGATCTGAACCTCGAATGCCTGGTCAGCGCGGCCGTGGACGACCATGTCGTCTCCCTGGTGGCCGCCGGTGTCGGAGTCTCGCCCCAGGGGAGTCCCACACGCGTCGGTGCCGCCTTCCCGCTGGCCGCCCCGTTCGGGCCGCTGTTCGTCGCCTGGGCCTCACCGGCCGAACAGGACGCCTGGATCACCAGAAGCGGGCACCTGGCGGGCGAGCAGGGCGGGCGGACGGCACGTGAGGATCTCGCCGCGGTGCGTGCCCTGGGCTACCAGGTGACCACCGGGCACGCGACCGCGGACCGCTTCGAACGGCTGGTGGAGAACGGAGCGCTCGACACCGGCGACGCCAAGGACCTCCTGCGCCGGCTCGTCGACCGGGGGCCCGAACCCGGTCTGCGGACTGCGCTGCACGAACTGACCGAGGTCACCTCCCTCGCCGTCCCCGTACGCACCGCCGACGGGACCGTCGCGCTCTCCCTCCACCTCATCGGCTTCACGGGCGACGAGAGCCCGGACCGGCTGCCGGCCTGCCGTGACCGTCTGCTCGCTGGCGCCGAACGAGCCCGCGAACTCATCAGCTCCTGAGCCGGGCGACCTCACGGTCACCTGTCCCTCGTGTTTCCCATCCACGCCCCGCAACGGGCCGACCTGGAGGCCACCGTGCGTTTCTCCGCGTTCCTCACCACCCGCTCATCCGGCCCCGACGAGGACCGCCGCATCACGCAGGCGCTCGTCGACCACGCCGTCGACGTCGAACGCCTCGGCTTCGACGCGGTCTTCCTGCCCGACCACCACTTCACCGGCTACTGTCCGCCCGCCAGCGACCCGATGATGTTCGCCTCGTTCCTGGCGGCCCGCCTGCCCCGGCTGCACTACGGGTTCTCCGTGCAGACCATCGCCCTGCACCACCCCGTGCGGTTCGCCGAGCGCCTGAACCTCCTGGACCAGCTCACCGACGGCAAGCTCCTGGTCGGCACCGGCAGCGGCACCACGCCCGAGGAGATGATCGGCCTCGGCATCAACTTCAAGGACACGCCGGAACTGTCGAAGTCCCACCTGGCCCTGGTGCGGCAGCTGTGGGACAAGAAGGCCGAGGACGCGCCGTTCGTCTTCGACAACGGCCACTACAAGGGCGCGGTCGTCTCCCGGATCGTCCCCGCCGCCCACACCCAGGGCGGCCCGCAGCTCATGTCCGTCGCCCTGCGCCCCTCCAGCGTCGAACGCGCCGCCGCCGAGGCCCAGCCCGCCTTCATCCCGGCCTTCACCCCGCCGGCCTTGGACGACGGCGAGCCGCTGAAGCACCTGCGCACCCACTTCACCGCCTACCGCACGGCCCTGGAAGCCGCCGGACACCCGCAGGAGAAGGTGGCGCGGGCACTGGACTGGACCACGCACACCTACCAGCACGTCCACGTCGCCGAGACCGACGAGCAGGCCGAGGAGGAGTTCCAGCTCCTCATGGCCCAGTACCAGGCCGCCATCGAGCGCGAGCACGAGGCCAACCTGGAGGCCGAGAAGCTCTCCGGCGTCGCCCTCAACCCGCCGCCGAACGCCCTCACCCCCGGCTGGCAGAAGACCTGGTGCGTCTGGGGCAGCCCGGCCACCGTCGCCGAGCACCTGCACGAGGTCTCCGAGATCGGCATCGGCAACGTCCTCGGAGGCTTCCTCGGCGGCCCGCTCACCCCCGAGCGCGCCGAGTACGGCAAGAAGTCGCTCGAACTGTTCGCCACCGAGGTCATGCCCACCTTCCGTACGAACTGACCTCACCCGCCCACGGGTCCCACCGCTGCCGGCCGCGCGGCGGCAGCGGTGGCCCACCCGCCACCGCCCCGGCGGGGGCCTCGTACGCGGGTCGCCCGCCACCGCGCCGCCGGGGCCCCGCATGCGGGTCGCCCGCGTTCCACCGGCACCGGTGACACCCTGTGTCCCCCGCACCCCCGCACCGCCACACGCAGAACGGATGCCATGTTGAGCGCACCTACCCGGCTTCGGGTCGAACACCTGGACCACGCACTCGGCATCACACAGCCCCGGCCCAGGCTGTCCTGGCAGCTGCCGGCCGGGTGCCGGATCCAACGCGCCTACCAGGTCCGGATGGGGCAGTGGGACTCAGGGCGTGTGGAGTCGGGGGAGAGCGTGCTGGTCGACGTCGGAGCACCGCCGCTCAGCTCGCGTGAACACCGCGCCTGGCAGGTACGGGTGTGGACGGACGCCGGGCTCAGCGACTGGTCGGAGCCGTCCTGGCTGGAGGCGGGTCTCCTGCGCCAGGACGACTGGCGGGCCGACTGGATCCGCCCCGCGGAAGACGTCGTCGCCGCGCCGGGGGAGCGTCCCGCTCATCTCCTGCGGGGGACGCTCACCCTGCCGGACGCGGTGACGTCGGCGCGTGTCCACGTCACCGCCGAGGGCCTCTACGAACTCTTCGTCAACGGCGTCCGCGTCGGTGACGACGAACTCACCCCGGGCTTCACCGACTACCGCCACACCGTGCAGGTCCAGACCTACGACGTCGGCGCCCTCCTGCGCCCCGGCGGCAACACCGTCGGCGCGGTCCTCTCCGACGGCTGGTTCCGCGGCGTCAACGGAATGTTCCGGGACTCCGACTGCTTCGGCGACCGCACCGCCCTGCTCCTCCAGATGCACCTGACGCTGCCGGACGGCACGGAGGAGGTCTTCTGCACCGACGCGACCTGGCGCAGCACCACGGGCCCGATCACCCGCGCGGACCTCCTGGGCGGTGTCACCGCGGACCTGCGCGCGGAACCGGCCGAACGCCCGACGGCCGACGCGCCCGACGGTGCCGGCTGGGCTCCGGTGACCGTGGCGGACCTCGGGTTCGACCGCCTGGTGGCCTCGCCCGCGCCCGCGGTGCGCCGCACCGAGCACCGCCGCCCGCTCACGGTCCACCGCGCCCCGTCCGGTGCCCAGGTCGCCGACTTCGGGGAGAACATCGTCGGCTGGGTGCGCCTCGCCGAACTCGGCCCGGAGGGCACCCGGCTCGTCCTCACCCACGGGGAAGCGCTGTCCCCCGACGGCGAGGTCAGCCGGCGCAATCTGCTCCCGGACCACATGCCGCCCGCGTGGGAGGAACAGCTGACACCCGGACAGGTGGACGTCGTCGTCTCCGCGGGACGCCCGGGCGACGTGTTCGAACCCCGCCACTCCACCAAGGGATTCCGGTACGTGGCCGTCGACGGCGCGGGCGTGCGCGACCTCACTCCGGACGACGTCACCGGGGTCGTCGTCCACACCGACCTGCGCCCCACCGGGTCCTTCCGGTGCAGCGACGAACGGCTGAACCGGCTGCACGAGGTCGCCGTACGCAGTTTCCTCGGCAACGCCGTCGACATCCCCACCGACTGCCCGACCCGGGAACGATCCGGCTGGACCGGGGACTGGGCCCTCTTCGTGCCGACGGCCGCCTTCCTCTTCGACGTCGCGGGATTCTCCCAGAAGTGGCTGCGCGACCTGGCAACCCAGCAGTTCGAGGACGGCGTCGTCCCCAACTGGGTGCCCGACCAGCTCGGCGCCGCCACGCGGGAGCACCCCCTCCTCGGGGAGAACCTGGGCTCGGCGGGCTGGGGGGACGCCACCGTGATCGTGCCGTGGGAGATCTACCGGGCCTACGGCGATCAGGGCCTGCTGGCGCGTCAGTGGCCGTCGATGGTGGCCTGGGTCGAGCGGGCGATCCGCATGGCGCGCGACGGGCGGCACCCGCGACGCGCCGCCGAGCGACCCGTGCCCGCACCGCACGAGGAGTACCTGTGGGACACCGGCTTCCACTTCGGTGAGTGGCTGGAACCCGGGGAGCAGCCCGGCTGGGAGGAACTGCGCGTCCAGGACCAGTCCGCGGTCGCCACCGCCTACCTGCGCCACTCCACCCGCCTGCTGGCGCGCATCGCCGCCGTGCTCGGCCGCACCGCCGAGGCGGAGCGCTACCGGCGCATCAGCGAACACGCCCGGCACGCCTGGCAGACCGAGTTCGTCGACGGCACCGGCCAGGTGCGCCCCGAGACCCAGGCGACCTTGGTGCGGGCTCTCGCCTTCGACCTCGTCGAGCCCGGACTGCGCGCCACGGTGGCCGGCCGACTGGCCGAGCTGGTGAAGACCGCGGGCAGCCGCCTGGGAACCGGTTTCCTCGCCACCCCCCACCTCCTTCCCGTCCTCGCCAAGACGGGCCGTGCGGACCTCGCCTACGAGGTGCTCCTCCAGGACGCGCCGCCGTCGTGGATGCACATGCTCGACCAGGGCGCCACCACCGTGTGGGAGCTGTGGGAGGCCGTGGACGCCGAGGGCGTGGCGCACGAATCGCTCAACCACTACAGCAAGGGTGCGGTGATCGACTTCCTGCACCGGTTCGCCGCCGGACTGCGCATCGTCGACGAGGGGCCCGGGTACCGGCGCTTCCGGGTCGAGCCCTGCCCGGGGGGAGGACTGACCTGGGCGGAGGTCACCCACGACAGCCCGTACGGCCGGATCGAAGTGGCCTGGCGGAAGCACGGGCGGACCACCCGGCTGAGGGTGACCGTGCCCCCCGGCACCGAGGCCCACGTCGTGCTGCCCGACGGGCGGTGCGCCGACATCGGTCCCGGCACCGCGCTCTTCGACTGCACGGACGCGGCGGGTCCGGCGGTGCCGCTCGCGCCGGTCACTTCCGCTCCAGCGCCGCCAGTCGCAGCTCCAGCTGGTCCACCCGGTGCTGTAGCAGGGTGACCTGGGCTTCCAGGCTGACTTCCCGTTCCGCCCTGCGCTGGATGCGCGGTGACGCGGCGGCACGCTCGATCACCGCGTCCAGCTGGACCAGACGCTGCGGCCCGTTCGGGCCGTCCACCAGCCGGGACCGGATCTCGCCGTTGCGGTACCAGGACCGCAGGGCCGAGCGGGACACGCCGGTCTCGGCTTCCGCCTTGGCCAGCGTGACCCAGGGTGTCTCGTCCAGCTGCTCGAACAGCTCCAGCTCGTTCTGCCAGCGCGCGAGCCGGCCCTCCCACTCCGACGGCGTCTCCATCTCCCACCCTCTCTTCAGCACGGTGACCCTGTCAATGCCAGTGTATTGACAGGGCTGAGAGCATGGAAGCATGCCTTTCGAACGGTTCACGGTGGAAGCCCGCAAGGTGGTCGTCACGGCTCAGGAGGAGGCGAGGCTGCTCAAGCACAGCTACATCGGCACGGAACACATCCTGTTGGGGCTGCTCGACGCGCCGGACAGCAAGGCGGCGAAAGTCCTGCACCAGCTCGGGTACGACAAGGCGACGGCGCAGGCCGACATCGCCGCGATGGCCAAGCCCGGCACGGAGGAGCTGAGCGGCCACATCCCGTTCGCGCCGGGCGCGAAGAAGACGCTGGACCTCGCCCTGCGCGAGGCGCAGCAACTGCACCACACCTCCATCGGCACGGAACACATCCTGCTCGCCCTGGTCACCGGGGACGGCGAGGGCGTCGGCGCGAAGGTGCTCGCCGAGCGGATCCGTCCGGTCAGCAAGGTCCGTGCCGCGGTGCTGGCATCACTGGACGGGGCGCGGGACGTCGCGGCCGGCCCCTGGCCGACCGGCACACCCGCCACCGAGGACACCGTGTCCGTCGCCGGCGCGCTGGCCGGTGGGGCACCGGTCGGCAGCCATCACCTGCTCGAGGCGATGCTGCGGGCGGAGAACAGCATGGCGGCCAGGGTGCTGCGCGAACTCGGGGTCGACCCGGACGCGGTCGCCGCCAAGATCGACGAACTGGATCCGGAGACGACCACGGACGCGAACCCCGAGGAGACCGCCGCGCGCACGATGGAGATCCGGCTGGTCGACGACGAGGTGCACCTGATCCTGCGGGACCCGGCAACGGTCACCGCCGCCCAGAAGGTCACCGAGCTGTCCGGCGGCCCGATCCGGGGCGTCGGGCCGGTCGCCGGCATGTTCGTCCCGCTCTGGCGGTCGACCAACCAACTGCTGTTCCGGTTCCAGCACATGCTGGAACCGGAACCCGAGGAAGAGGGCGGATCCGCCGCGAGCCACGTGGCCAAGGCCGTGCGCACGGTGCTCGCGCCCCGGCTGCGCCGGTGAACCGGCTGATCAGCGGGCCGGGAACCGTCGGCGGGACAGGCGAGGGACCCGGCCGAGGCGATCGGCGAGTCCGGGAGCGCGTTCGGCGCCCCGCCGTTGGCCCGCGCGTACCACGGGGCGATCTCCCACGAACAGACAGTACGGCGCATCGGAGGCGACCATGACCATCACCATCGTCGGAGCCGGGCTGGGCGGACTGGCCCTTGCCCGTGTGCTGCACGTGCACGGCATCGACGCCGTCGTGTACGAACGGGAGCCGTCGCGCGACGCGCGCGGTCAGGGCGGCATGCTGGATCTGCACTCCGGGACCGGGCAGCGCGCGATGCGCGAGGCAGGCCTGATCGACCGGTTCCACGCGATCGCCCGACGTGAAGGCCAGGACCTGCGGCTTCTCGAGCCGGACGGCACCCTGCTGTTACAGGAGGACACGCCCGACGACGCCCCGCTGGAGCGACCTGAGGTCGACCGTGCCGAGCTGCGCGACCTGCTGCTGGACTCGCTCCCCGAGCACACGGTGCGCTGGGGGCGCGCGTTCGTATCCGCCGAGGACGGCCTGCTGCACTTCGCCGACGGCAGCAGTGCGCCGTACGACCTGCTGGTCGGCGCCGACGGCGCGAACTCCCGGGTCCGCGCGCTGCTCACCGACGCCCGGCCGGCGCACACCGGCCACAACGCCGTCGAGCTCGGCATCCCCGACATCGACCGCACCCACCCCGACCTCGCGGCGATGGTCGGGCGCGGCAACTACTGGGTGCTCGGCGACGGACAGTCCCTGTCGGCGCAGCGCAACGGCGACGGCCGCGTACGCGTCTACCTCAGCTTCTACAACACCGCCGAGGACTGGTTCGCGACCAGTGGGATCACGTTCGGCGACCCGGCCGCCGCCCGGGCGCGGCTGATCGACCTGTTCGCCGGCTGGGACCCACGGTTCACCGCACTGATCGCGGCCTGCGACGACACTGTCCTGCCGCGGTCGATCAGCGCACTCCCGGTCGGCCTGACCTGGCCGTCCGCGCCGGACGTCACGCTGCTCGGCGATGCCGCGCACCTGATGCCGCCGGTGGGGCAGGGTGCCAACATGGCGCTGCTCGACGGTGCCCTGCTCGGCCTCGCGCTGGCCGCGCACCCGGACGACGTGCCCGCCGCCGTCGCAGAGTACGAACGCGAGATGTTCGAACGTACCAGCGCTGCCGGCCGGCAGTCCGCGTACGTCCAGGACATCCTGACGTCGCCGGACGCCGGCCGGAGAATGCTCGCGTTCTTCCAGCCCCCGGCTCCCACCGCACCGGATCCCGGCGTCGGCGCCGGACGCGTATGAGCTGATCCGGCACCTGACGCGGGGGGCGAGGCCGGGCCGGCCACCGCCTCCGGGCGTACCTGTCCCGGACGCGGCAGGTGCTCGACGGCCCCGGACCGGAGTTGTCCGGGGCCGTCGAGCACGTGGGCACCGCCGCCGGGTCACCGCAGTGCGGCCACCACGACGAGGTCCCGCTTCCGCGTCAGGGGCACGGCCTGCCCGGCGACGGTGGCGCTGCGCGCCCAGGGAGCCGCCAGGTAGAGGTCCGCGCCGCCGGCCGCGGCGGCGGTGCCGGACACCTCGATGGTCTTGTCCCTCGTGTTCAGCCGCACCGCCAGAGTGCCGTTCAGCGCCTGGTCGGCGGCGAGCAGGTCGTTCTTGCCCTGCTGGAGCGTGGTGCCACCGGTGAGCAGGATGCGCAGCACGCTCTGGTCCTGGTCGACGTAGGCCAGGGGGCCGTCGTACCGGTACGGCCCGAAGCCGCGTGAGGTCCCGTCGTCCGCCGCTCGCAGGTAGTACCCCTTGAGCGAGTCGGCCCGCAGTTCCAGCACCCGCGCGCTGTCCGAGCCTGTCACCAGGCTCAGGCTCGCCTTGGCGCGGGTGTGCTCCCGCACCGGCAGCAGCAGCGTGTCCAGCTTCACCGTGCCCGGCGAGGCCAGCGAGTAGGACACGTAGGCGGCGGGGGCCACCTGGTAGGTGACGGGCGAGTAGTAACCGTCCTTGAGCGCGGGAGTGGCCGCGTCCGGGTCGGCGGGGATGATGTGCAGCTGGGTGCCGCTGCCGAACGCGGTCCGCGCCGTCGCGCCGTCGAGGGTGGGGGCGGCGTCGGGCAGCAGATGCCAGTTCTGCTCGTAGGAATGCTCCGCGGAGTCGGCGGGAGTCAGGGCGTCGGAGACGATCCAGCCCAGGTCGTGCAGGAACAGGACGGAGCGTTCGTGGCGCACTCCGGCCGTCGCGTCGGTGTAGCCGTCGGCGAGGTCGGCCCACGGCGTGGCGACGTTGCCGACCGACCCGGCGGCGGTCGGGTCCTGCGCGGCCCCGTCGACGGTGATGGTGTTGTGCGACTGGGTGGTCTTGCGCAGCCAGTCGGCCGTGGGGTCGGTGACGTAGGCGTAGGCGCCCATGGCGGGCAGCAGCGGCCGGTCGTGGGCGTAGACCTGGACGGCGAGTTCGTCGGGGTGGCCGTGGTTGCCGCGGTCGGCGCCGATCCGCAGGTACCAGTCCGTGTCGGTCCAGCCGGTGCGCTGTACGGCGACCCGGGTGTCCGGGTAGGTGACCGAGGTGTGGTCGGGCTCGGTGCCCTCGGCGCCCGCGGTGGCCACGTACTTCAGCTGGTCGTCGCCGAGCAGGTCGGCGAGCTTGGCCAGGGAGGAGCGCTGGTTTGTGTAGCTGGAGTCGCCGTAGGCGGGGTCGTAGCCGTTGGGGTAGGTCTGGTCGGCGAGGAACCAGGACAGGCCGCTCAGCGGGGCGATGGTGCCGACGTCGTAGCTGTTGGCGACCAGCACGTTCGAGGTGCCGACGAACGTGTTCGCGACGCCCATGGCGTAGGTGGAGGACGCTTCGATGTAGCCGCCGTCGGCGTAGAGCGAGCTGCCGAGCTGCTGGACCAGATAGGCCAGCGCGTCCTGTCGCCACTGGGTCGCCGAGGCGAACTCGGGGAAGCACACGCCGAGGTAGACCAGCGCGCTCTTGATGGTGATCATCCAGTTGGCGGTGGCGGAGGTGGTGGTGGAGAAGAAGGGCCCGGCGGCGTAGAGGGCCTTGAGCAGGGTGGTGTTGGTGTCGGCCGTCAGCGACGGGCTGGAGCGCAGGATCTCGTACACGTAGCACCAGTTCTGGACGCGCCACGCCGCGTCGAGGTTGCGGGGGTAGCTCGCGGCCCCGGCCGCCGATCCGTAGGCGCTGGTGTTGGTGTCGGCGATGAAGTCGGTCATCAGACCGATGAGTCCGGTGGCGATCTCCTCGTCGCCCGCGGCGGCGTAGGCGTCGGCGAGCGGGCCGGCGAAGTAGAACCGGGGCAGCTGGTAGTAGAACTCGCTGTCGACGTTGGCGCCCGTGATCTTCTTCCAGTCGAAGCCCTTCGCGTCCCCCTGCCAGGAGAAGGTGTTCTGGACGGTGTTGTTCCAGGTACGGGTCGACTCGTCGAAACCGACCTGGACCTGGTAGAGCATGACGTCCTGCGCGGTGCCGCTGGTGCGGCCGGTCAGGCCGAGGGTGGCGGTCTGCGGGGAGGTCACGCCGGACAGGTCGAACCACAGGTAGCCCTTGCGGCTGGTGGAGCTGAAGGCTCCCGTGCCCTCGTCGTGCACCTCGATCGTCTCGGCGGAACCGAAGACGGTGTCCGCGTCGGTGCCCGCCGCGATGTAACAGCTCTGGTCCGCGGCGAGGGTGAGGACGGTGCCGTCCTCGTAGGTGAGCGTCAGCTCCGGAGCGCCGTCGGCCGCGTGCCGACTCGCGAACTCGGCACGGGCGGACTCCTTGTTGCGGGCCATGAGCATGAACCCCACCCCACCGGCGCTGATCGCGCCCTGCACCGCCGAGGTGACGTCGGGGGCCGACGTCGTCCAGTCGGTGCCGACGGTGAGGGTGGTCTGGTAGATCTCCCCCTTGCCCAGGGTCCATATGTGGTCGAGGAACAGCGGGACGAGCGAAGTGCTGTACACGCCGTTGTACGCCCAGGCGGGCGGGACGCGCTCGTCGCGGCCCTTCATGTACTGGAGGAGGGCGGTGCGGGCCGTCCGGTAGTCGCCCGCGCGTGCGGCGTCGGCGACGGACGTCATCCCGGGGTGACCGTCGTAGTCGAACACCGGGCTGGTGCTCCAGGTGCCGGTGGTGGAGTTCCAGGCACCGAAGAATGCGGCGTCGGAGATCTCGGTGGTGACGGTCGCGGCTGCGGCGCCGGTGGCCGCGACGACGCTCAGCAGGGGCGTCGCCGCCGCGCCGGCCAGGATCGCCTGGAGGATGTGTCTGCGGGTGAGGGACATGCTGGTCTCCTGGAAAGGGCGGGGTGGGTGGGGCTCAGGTGGTGGGATCGACGTCGTCGAAGCCGCTGTCGGAGTCGGCGGCGGCAGCGACGTTGTCGTGCCAGACGACGCGTTCGGTGACGGCGGTGGCCCCGTCCCGCCAGGCGGGCTTGTAGATGCCCCACTTGAGGTAGCCGTAGGTGCTGGATGCGTCGTTGTAGGTGTTGGCCACGTTCTCGGCGTCCAGGACCTGGGTCCAGCCGGTGGCCTTGCTGGTCTGGTGCCAGGCCTTGATCGAACCGGTCTGCGTGTACTGCCAGTTCACCTGGAAGACGAAGTCGTGCCAGACGCCGGTCGTCAACGTGGCCAGGTTGTAGCTGGTCTTGCTGAGGGCGGCGCTCGCGTTGTCCTGGTAGTCGCAGAGCACCGGGTCGGAGTTGACCCGCAGCCGCAGCAGGGAGGCGGCTGTCGAGGTGGCCGGCAGCACCTCCAGGAACATGGAGGGGGAGCGGTTGGGGTCGTCACACGAGGACTTGGTGTGGTGCCACTGGAAGATGATGTCCTCGGCGGTGTCGGCCTGCCAGGTGGAGGGGATGTAGACGCTGAAGCCGTACCAGTACGTCTGGCCCGGCTGGAAGCGGGTGGCCGTGATGCTCTCGGCGTCGCTCTCCGCCCGCGGCCCGCCGGCGGAGGTGTCCCCGTACTTCAGGTCGGAGCGCAGGGAGTCGCTTCCGGTGCGGGCCAGGGAGCTGTCGACGGTCAGGGAGTACGTGCAGCAGCCCGCCAGGCCGATGCCCGAGATCCCGGAGGAGGTGTCCCCGGTCTCGTAGGTCGCGCGGATGACCGCGTCCGCGGAGGCGGAGGTGGCGAAGCCGACGAGCAGGGCCTGAAGGGTGACGAGGATGATCAGTAGGGGTCGACAGGAACCTTTCTTTCCACTGTCCGGCATTGCTTTTCCTGCCTTTCTGGACGTGTCGCCCGTCTCGGGTCAGGCGGAGCGGGCGAGCTGGGCGTGGTGGACGGGGCGGGCGAAGGGCTGTCCCGCGGCGAAGCGGGCCAGTTCCGCGAGCGCGTGTTCGGTGAGCCGCTCCAGTTCCCCGCCGATCGAGCCGGCGATGTGCGGGGTCAGCAGCACTCCGGGCAGTTCGTACAGGGCGGAGGAGGCCGGCAGGGGCTCCGGGTCCGCCACGTCGAGCACGGCGTGGATACGCCCGGAGGCCAGTTCGCGGGTGAGGGCGTCGGTGTCCACGAGCGCCCCTCGCGCGGTGTTGATCAGCGTGGCTCCGTCGCGGAGCAGCGCCAGCCGCCCGCGGTCCATCATGTGGTGGGTCTCCGGCAGGCTGGGGGCGTGCAGGGAGACGGTGTCGGACGCGGCGACCAGGGTGTCGAGGTCGACCAGGCGGGCTCCGAGCGACCGTGCCTCGGGCTCGTCCAGGTAGGGGTCGGTGACCAGGACGTCGAAGTCGAACGGCCTCAGCAGTTCCAGCACCCGGCGGCCGATGAGCGAGGCGCCGACGATGCCCACGGTCCGGCGGTAGTTGCCGACGGCCGGGAAGTGGTCGGTCCACGGCAGGAACGTGCGGTGCTCGCGGTAGAGGTTGCCGATCTGCCATACGCGCTTGTGGGCGAAGAGGATGGCGGCCAGCGTGAACTCGGCCACCGGCACGGCGTTCGCCTCGGCACCCGAGGAGACCGCGATGCCGCGCTCCCAGCAGGCCTCGGTGATGTGGTGCTTGACCGAACCGGCGATGTGGATGACCGCTCGCAGACGCGGCGCCCGGTCCAGGACGTCCCGCTCCAGCGGCGGGCAGCCCCAGCTGGTGATGAGCACCTCGACGGAGGCGAGATCGGCCGCCTCGCCGAAGTCCTCCACCACGTCGGCGGGGTCGAGGTCGGCGAGCTGGACCAGACGGGCCGTCAGGTCCGGCGTGAACAGGGAGTCCCGCACGGACCGGCGCATGGCGAGCCTGGCCACGGGGCGGCGGCCGGGGGCGGTCCCCGTCGTGGCGGTGGTTCCTTCCGGGTGAACGCTCACTTGACGGCTCCGGCCGTCATACCCGAGCGCCAGGACCGCTGGACGGCGAGGAACAGGGCGATCAGCGGGATCACGGCCACGAGCGAGCCGGTGATGGCGAGCAGGTAGTCGTCCGGGTGTCCCTGGCTGAGCGCGCTCGCGTTCCAGGCGTACAGGCCCAGGTTGACGGGGTACAGCTGCTGGTTCGACAGCATCACCAGGGGCAGGAAGAAGTTGTTCCAGATCGCGGTGAACTGGAAGAGCCCGATGGTGACGACGCCGGAGCGCATCATGGGCAGGGCGACCGACCAGAAGGCCCGCAGTTCTCCGGCGCCGTCCATGCGGGCCGCCTCGATGACCTCGTCGGGGACGTAGGAAGCGCTGAAGATCCGCGCCAGGTAGACCCCGAAGGGGAAGACCAGGCCGGGCAGGAACACTCCCCAGAAGGTGTTGACCAGGCCGACTTCGGCGGCGAGCAGATAGGTCGGCAGGACCAGGGCGGCGGAGGGGACCATCACGCCCAGCAGCACCAGCCCGTAGGCGGCGCCCTTGCCGGGAAAGGTGAACTTGTCGAAGGCGTAGCCGGCCATCGCGCAGATCAGGGCGGCGAGCACGGCCCCGCCGCCGGCGTAGAGCAGGGTGTTCCACAGCCAGCGGACGTAGATGCCGTTGTCCGCGGCGAACAGGTGGCGGAGGTTCTCGAAGAGGTGGAACTGACGGCCGGGAGCGAACCCGTTGGTCCCGAAGAGGTCGGTCAGGTTCTTGGTCGACGCCATCAGCAGCCAGACGGGAGGCGCGAGGGTGTAGACGACGACGAGCAGCAGGATCGCGTTCACCCCGAAGCGGGAGAGCGATCCGGGGGTGCGCGCCCCGCGCCGCCGGCGGGCGGGCCCGGTCGTGGGCCCGGTGCTCGGCGCCGCCGTGGGCGGGTGGTGCGCGGCGGAGTCGTCGCCCGCGGCCGGGTCCGTGCGGGGAGGTCCGAGGGTCTTGTTCATGCGGTGCTCCGTCGGTTGGCCAGCCGCGTGACGACGAAGGACAGTACGGCCGCGAAGCCCGCGATCAGCAGCGAGGCGGCGGCAGCGGTCCCGTAGTCGTTGCGGTTGAAGGCCGCGTCCTGGGTGTAGAGGTTCGGCGTCCAGGTCCTGGTGATCGAGGAGGAGGCCTGGAGGAGGATCTTCGGCTCGTTGAACAGCTGGATGCCGCCGATGACGGTGAAGAGGGCCGCCATGGCCACGGCGGGGCGGATCAGCGGCGCCTTGATCCGCACGGCGAGTTGCAGCCGGTTGACGCCGTCCAGGGTGGCGGCCTCGACCACCTCCTGGGGGACGGCCTGGAGGGCCGCGTAGAAGATGACGACGTTGTAGCCCAGCCATTCCCACATGGCGACGTTGACGACGGACAGCAGGGGATGGGTGCTGGCCACGCTCGCGGCGTCCGACGACTGCCCGAGCCAGTCGGTGACCGGGCTGAGCCCCGGTGTGTAGAGGTAGAGCCAGATGAGGGCCGCCACCAGTCCGGGGACCGCGTGCGGAATGAACACGATCACCTGGGTGACGCGCCTGGCCGCGGCCAGACCGGAGTCCAGCAGCAGCGCCACGGCCAGGGCACTGAGCGTCAGCACCGGGACGTAGATGGCCACGTAGGCGGCGATGGTGAGGAAACCGTGCAGGAACTCGGCGTCTCCGAGCACCCTGGCGTAGTTGCCGATGCCGGTGAACTGCTTTTCCACTCCGCCGAGTCCGAGACCGGAGGACTGCTCGCTGAACAGGCTCAGCCAGGCGGCGTAGCACAGCGGCGCCAGGGTGACGAGGGAGAAGAGGATCAGGAACGGTGAGAGGAACAGGACGGCGCCGCGCAGCTGCCGTTGTCTCATGGGGATCGCCATGGGGGTTACTCCTGGGATTGTCTGCCGGCCGGCCGGACACGCCGGGTCCCGCGCGTTCCGGCCGGCGGCCGGATCACTGGGCGACGGTCAGACCGCGGTCCTTCGTCGCCTTCACCGTGGCGTCCTGGACCTGCCGGTAGACGTCGGGGAGACGGGCCGAACCGCTGGTCACCTTGCCCAGCCGGTCGGCGAAGGCCGACTCGGTGGTGGCCATCGTCGGGCCCCACCGCCAGTCCGGCTCGACGGAGTCGTAGGAGTCGGTGAGCACCGAGAAGATGTCCTGGCCGCCGTAGTAGTCGGTGGTGAACTTGCTCTTGGCGGTCGTCACCAGAGCCTTCTTCGCCGGGTACATGCTGGTGGCGTCATTGGCGTACCAGGCTTCGACGCCCTTGGCGTCCGTGGTGATCCACTTGATGAACTCCAGGGCGGCGGCGGAGTTCTCGGAGCCCTTGGGGATGATGAAGGAGGATCCGCCCCACATCGCCGAGCTGCTGGTGCCGTCCCAGCTGGGAAGCTCGGCCACGGCCCAGTCGCCGCTCTGGTCCGGGACCGTCGCCTTCAGGTTGCCGGCGCACCAGGAGGCGCAGAAGTAGCCGACGAGCTTCTCCTTCTGCACGTCCGTCCAGAACTGGTCGGTGTAGTCCGGCAGGGTGCTGACGAGGCCGTCGCTCACCAGGTCCTGCCAGTACGAGGCGACCTTCAGGGACGCCGCGTCATCGATGCCGATCTTCCAGGAGTCGCCCTCGGTGCCGAACCAGTTGCCGCCGGCCTGCCAGGACAGTGCGGTGAGCAGGTTGTAGTTGTTGGTGAGATAGGCGCCGGCCCGCTTGTCGCCGTCGACCGACTTGACCTTGGCCGCGAGCTCCTTGTATTCCGCCCAGGTGGTGGGCGCGGTCAGGTGGTGCGCGTCGAAGAAGTCCTTGCGGTAGAAGTACACCATCGGGGACGCGTCCCGCGGTACGGCCCAGGTCTTGCCACCGAGCTGGACCAGGTCCTGGATGGGATCCGGGAAGGTCTTGTCCACCAGCGACCCCGCCTGGTCGCTGAGGTCGGTGGCACCGCCGAGGCTGACGATCTCGGGAAGCCTGGTGTACTCCGCCACCGCCACGTCCGGCACATCGCCGGACTTGATGGCGTTGGACAGCTTGTTGTAGTAGTCCGTGGTGCTGGCAGGCTGTGTCACGAACTTGACCTTGATGTTCGGGTGTGACGCGTTGAAGGCGGCGGCCACGGTGTCCGAACCACGGAGGAAGGACCAGAAGGTGACTTCCTGCACCTTGCTCTCCGCGCCCTGTGTGCTGTCCCCGGACGAACACGCCGCCGTCACCGACAGCAGCAGGGCCGCCGTGAGGGCGACGACAGATCTCCGACTGCGCATCTTCATTCGCCTTTCGTTTGATGTCAGCCGACTGTCTGATATCGAACCTTGCCTGTCAAGCGGTGGTGCGATGTCGTTTTCGCAGCGGTTGGGCGAGCAAGTGATATCGTTTACTTCCAAGTGACCGAGGGGAAAGAGGAGTAGCGTGCATGCGGAAGACCGGCACCGGGCGATCATCGAGACGACCAGAGCCCGGGGATCCATCACGATCCGTGAACTCGCCGAGGAGCTGGGGGCCTCGGCCGTTACCATCCGTGGCGATGTGCGAGAACTGGCGCGGCAGGGCACTGTGCGGCGCGTGCACGGAGGAGTGGTGTGGCCCGCGCAGGAGGAACAGCCTCCGAGGCCGTCCAAGCCGGCCGGGTATCCGGCGGAGCCCTCGGTATCCGAACGCTCACCGTACGAGGCGGCTCCGGTATACAACCTGGGCATGGTCGTGCCGCACTCGTCGTACTACTACCCGGAAGTGGTCAACGGTGCCCGCGCCGCCGCTGAGGCCCTGGGGGTGAAGCTGATCCTCGGTGTGTCGCACAACGCCGTCGCCGAGGAGCAGGCCCTGGTCGCGCGGATGCTGCAACCACCGTCAGGGATCGACGGTCTGGTGCTGACCACGGTGGAGGACCCGCGCACCTCGCCCGGCACCGAGGCCTGGCTGCGGGACCTGCCCGTCCCCGTCGTCCTCGCCGAGCGCCGGACCGGGCCGGCCGCCGGCTTCGTCGAGGACGTGGCCACCGATCACGAGTACGGCGCCTATCTCGCGGTACGCCATCTGGCCGGACAAGGGCGCAGCCGTATCGCACTGCTCCAGATCGACACCCTCACCGCCCCCATGCTCCAGGTCGGCTACCAGGACGCGACGGCCGCCCTGGAACTGCGGCCCTGCTCCCCCGACGTCCCGGGCCTGCTCATGGAGAACGATCTCGCGGACCTGGACGAGAAGTGCGCGCGGCTGGTGCGCGCCGTCAAGGAGGGCCAGGTCGACGCCGTCCTGGTCCACAACGACTCGATCGCCCTCCCCCTGGTGAGCCGCCTCCAGGCGGCGGGCGTCCGGATCCCCGCGGACCTCGCGGTCGTCACCTACGACGACGAACTCGCCGCTCTCGCCTCCCCGCCCCTGACCGGAGTGGCGCCGCCCCGGCACGCGGTGGGCGCGGAGGCCGTCGGACTGCTGGTCAGAAGACTCCAGGACCCGGACCGTCCGGCTCATTCCCTCAGGCTGCGCCCGTTCCTCAACGTCCGGGACCAGGAGACCGCGGCTGCTGCGCTCCCCGGTTCTTGACCCGGCTCGGTGGAGCCGGGGCCGGTCGTGCAGGCGTGCGGGGCGAACGGTCCGGTCGTGTCCTTGCTGAGGACACGGCCGCGCGCCTTCGGGACGCCGGCAGGCCCGTGGGGCCGGGTGACGGCACCCGGCCCCACGGGCTCGTGTCCACCGGTCACTTCAGGACGCGGCCGAGGAACCCGCGGATGTATCCGCTGATGGCATCGAGGTGGCTCTCCAGGGCGAAGTGGCCCGACTCCAGGAGATGGATCTCGGCCTCGGGCAGGTCCCGCCGGAAGGCGCGGGCGCCGTCGGGGCCGAAGATCTCGTCGCCCTGGCCCCAGACGGCCAGGAGCGGCACCTGGCTGGTGCGGAAGTATGCGTGCACCTTCGGGTACAGCGTCACGTTGGTCGGGTAGTCCCGGAAGAGCTGGAGCTGGATCTCGTCGTTGCCGGGGCGGTCGAGCAGCGCCTGGTCGTGGCTCCAGGTGTCGGGGCTGATCAGGGTCGGGTCGGCGACGCCGTTCTCGTACTGCCAGCGGGTGCTGTCGAGGGTGAGGGCGCCGCGGACGGTGGGCTCGGTGTCCGGGCCCGGTGCCTCGGCGTAGGCGAACAGGCCGTCCCAGAACGCCCTCACGAAGCCGTCCTCGTAGGCGTTGCCGTTCTGCGTGATGACCGCCGTCACGCGGTCGGGCCTGCGGGTGGCCAGGCGCCAGCCGATGGGGGCGCCGTAGTCCTGGACGTACATCGCGAACCTGTCGACGCCCAGGCGCTCCAGGAAGGACTCCGTGACGTCGGCCAGCGCGTCGAAGGTGTACGGGAAGTCGCCGAGTGCCGGCATCGACGACCGGCCGAAGCCGATGTGGTCGGGGGCGATCACGTGGTAGCGGTCGGCGAGGGCGGGGATGAGGTGGCGGAACATGTGCGAGCTGGTCGGGAAGCCGTGCAGGAGCAGGACGACCGGTGCCTCGCTCGGTCCGGCTTCCCGGTAGAAGACGTTCAGTCCGTCGATCTCGACGGTGCGGTGGTGTACGACCGGAGCCATGGCTGATCTCCCAGGTTGGAGGAGTGGTGGGTGGGATGTCACTGACGGTAGGCGGCACGCGTGACGACGGGCAGCTGTCATGTGACGGTGCCGCTTCGGGAGGGGACTGTCGGTCGGCACGCCGGTCCGGCACGGCAGGTCCGCCCGGCCGAGCCGGTGCGGGCCGTCGCCGCCGGTGCCTTCCGGGACGGGACACCGTCGGCGGACGGTGTCCGGTGACGGTGTCCGGTGACGAGGGTCAGCCGGTGATCCCGGTGCGGGCCCGGACACCCCGGCGGGCCAGCCAGCCCAGCGCGTGGTCGGCGACCGCGGGCCAGCCGCCGTCGACGGTCAGCGAGTGGCCGCGGTCGGCGAACTGCTTGAGGTCGGTGACCGCCGTCGAGTCGCCGTACAGCTTGTACGCGGCCCGCGTCACCACGTCCGGGACGGTGTGGTCCTCCTGGCCGGAGATCAGCAGCAGCGGCCCCCGGGTGGTGTTGGCGGTGTCCACGGCCGCCGGCGAGTTCTTGGCGAAGTTCGCGAACGCGGCCTCGAAGAGCGGGCGCCCCGGGGACGGGATCGTGTACTTCTCGAACAGCTGGTCGGACTCGTCCTCCGAGATCGCGTTGCCGAAGCCGTACCGGAACTGCTTCGCGGTGAGGGAGACGGCCTTCTTCTTGTTGCCCGGGTTGCCGAGGACAGGGAAGCCGGAGCGCAGCTGCGCGAAGGGGAGCGGCTTGACGCCCTTGATCTGCGCCGGGTCGATGGCGACGCCCGCGCGGCCCAGACCCATGCCCAGGAGCTTCTGCGTGATCAGGCCGCCGAAGGAGTGGCCCACGATCACGGGCTCCCGGTCGAAGGAGCGGATGATCTCGGCGTAGTGGTCGGTGACGTCGTCGATGCCGAAACCGGCGACCGCCTCGGGCTGCCGGCGGGCCTCCTCGACCGTGGGCGCCTCGCCCGGCCAGCCCGGGGCGACCGGCTCGAAGCCCTGCGAGGCGAACAGCTCCGTCCAGGGGCGCCACGAGGAGGCGTGCAGCCAGAGGCCGTGGATGAAGACGACGGGGGTGCGGTTGACGGCCATGATGTCCTCCTTGAGAGTTCGGGCTCCGCGGTGGGTGGTGCCCGGCGATGTCTCAAGGTTCGTCCGGCAGTCATGGACGCCGAATCTGTCTAACGACTTAAGCCGCTGGGACAAGGCGTCGGACCGGGAGCCTCAGCCGTCCTCCTCCTCGTTGGCGAGCGCGTCGCGCAGCGAGGCCCTGGAGGTGATGCCGAGCTTGGGGAAGATCTTGTACAGGTGGGCGCCCACGGTCCGGGGGGAGAGGAACAGCTTGGCGCCGATCTCCTTGTTGCTGAGGCCGCCGGCCGCCAGCTCGGCGATCTGCCGTTCCTGCGCCGTGAGAGCGGCGACGCCGCCGCCGGGCTTGCGGACGGGCAGACCCGCGGCGCGCAGCTCCAGCCTGGCGCGTTGTTCCCACGCCGAAGCGCCCAGCCGCTCGAAGAGGTCGGCGGCGCGCGTGAAGGCCTCGCGGGACGCCTTCGGCCGGCGCGCGCGACGGAGCCACATGCCCTGGGCCAACCGGACGCGCGCCAGGTCGAAGGGGAAGGACGGACCGGCGGGGTGGGCGACGGCCTGCTCGAACAACTGCTCCGCGTCGGCGTCGTCGCCGGTCATGGCCAGGGCGGCGGTGGTGAGCAGACCGAGCCGCGGCGAGAGGGCGGACAGCCCCGCGTCGCGGGCCGCGAGAGCGTGGGTACGGGCCTGCTCGGTCCGCCCCGTGTGCAGCGCCGCCTCCACCAGGTCGAGCAGCGTACGGGCCGCCTGCTGGGAGTACGGGGTGAACTCGCCCGGCACCGTGATGCCGGAGGCGTACACGTAGGCCGCCTCGTGGTCACCGGCGCTCAGCGCGGCCAGCGCGCCGATCGACTCGGCGTACTGCGTCAGGAACCCGATGCCCCGCGGCCTGGCCCAGGTGTCGATCGTCGACTGCAGTTCACGGGCCCGGTCGAGCTGCCCGCGGCAGGCGGCCACGACGCCGAGGAACGCCCGGAACTGGTGGGCGAACAGCTCGTAGCCGTGCGAGGTGGTCAGTTCCAGCCCGCGACGGCCGCTGGCCTCGGCGTCGTCCCAGGCTCCGGAGGAGATCTGGTCGAGCATGACCAGGTGCAGCATGGTCATCACGTTGGTGACCGCGCCCGCGTCCTTCTCCCGCTCGACCATGCGCTGGAGGGAGGGCCGGAAGTCGCCCAGCGCGTCCACGTAGAAGGCCGACACCGCCAGGCGCATCACGTCCCACGGCTCACCGCCCGCCATCCGCGCGAAGGCGTCGTCCAGGCGCTCGCGCACCCCGGCGCCCCGGCGGACCACGTCACCCCAGGAGTCCCGGTAGACCAGTGTGAGCGGGTCCGCGGCGTCCCCGACGGAGTCGATGACGGCGTCGGTGCGGGACCAGACGGCGGGATCGGCGGAGAACTGGCTGATGGCCAGCAGCAGGTTGAGCAGCCGCGTCACCGTCTCGGCATCCGCCCCGGAGCGCCGCGCCTCCTCGACGGCCGACACCACGCGGCGGTGTGTCGAGCGCACGTCACCGTCCTTGTACAGGGCGACGTAGGCCGAGGTGACCACGGCTCCGGTGTGCGCCGGCTCCCCGGACACCTGACCCGACTCGTCGACCAGGCGTTCCGCCTGGTCGAGCAGGGCGGACTGGCCCGCGACGAACGCCGCGTCCCCCAGGCGCCGGGACCGGTCGGCCGCGGTCACGCTCAGTTCCGCGGCACGCGTCAGCCATGCGACGGCCGTCGCCGCGCCGCCCCGGCGCGTCGCCGAGTGCGCGGCCCGCTCCAGGACGTCCGCCACCTCCGCGTCGGGGTCGACGGTGGCGGCCGCGAGGTGCACGGCACGCCGCTCGATGTCGCCCCGGTGCAGTTCGGCCAGGGCGGCATGGGCGGTGCGGCGCTCGTTCGGCGTGGCCAGCTGCACGAGCGCGGAGCGGACCAGCGGGTGTCGGAAGGTGAAGTCCCCCGTCGACGGGTCGACGGTCAGCAGGCCCCGGGCCACGGCGCCGTCCACCTGACGCATCCGGTAACGGGCACCGGCGACCCGGCGGGGCACCGAACCCGCCTCGATGCCGTCCAGCGCGCCGCGGACCAGTTCGGCGCGCTCGGCCGGTGCCAGCTCGTGGACCCGGCGGGCGTACATGCGCTCCAGACGCCGGGTCAGCGGGACGCCCCGCCGGCCTCCTGACAGGTCGTCGGCGATCGTGTGCGCCACACCGGGCGTCACGCTGCGCGGCAGTTCCACCAGGGCGAGCGGATTGCCGTCCGCGTTGTCCAGCACGATCCTGCGGACGTCGTCGGTCAGCCCGGGGTACCGCTGGTCGAGGAGCCGGCCCGCGGCCTCCTCCGTCAGCGGCTCCAGCGGTACCTCGGGCAGGCCCGCGGCGTCGAACGCGGACCCGGTGTCCGTGCGCAGCCCGACGAGGATCTTGACGTGGTACCCGGACAGCCGTCTGGCCACGAACGCGCACACGTCCGCGCTGGGCCCGTCGAACCAGTGACCGTCGTCGATCACCAGCAGCAACGGTTCTTCCGAGGACGCCAGCGCCAGGACGTCGAGCACGGCGATGCCGAGTGCCATGACCGAGGGCACGGCCTCGGCGGTCCCGCCGAAGACGACGTCCAGCACGGCGCGGTGGTCGCGGTCCAGGGAGGCGTCACGGGGGAGCAGCGGGTGCAGCACCTGGTGGAGACCGGCGAACGGCAGGCCCGACTCGGTCTCCACACCCAGCGCCCGCACCACGCGGTGACCGGCCCCGGCCGCCCGTTCCGCCACCTCGTCGAGGAGCGCGCTCTTGCCGACACCGGCTTCCCCGCGCAGGACGAGCGCCCGCCCGTCGCGGGCCCCGGTGAACGCCGCGCCGAGCGCCCGTTCCCTGTCGCGTCCGATGATCGGGTCCCGCTCGTCGCTCACGCGTCCTCACTCGTCTCCGAAGCCCAAGCGGCACTTTAAGCCAGGCCGGGAGATCCCGTCCGACCGCCCGACCGCCCGACCGCCGTCCCGGCGGACCTGCGTGCTCACCGCACCGGCCCCGTCGCCGAGGTGGTGAGGAGGTATGGCCGACCGCCGGCGGCACCGCTACCGTGATCCGGGTGGATCAGGACGAACGGCTGCGCCACGCCTCGTCGTTCGGTGCGGTGGCGGCCGCGTACGCCGAGCACCGTCCGGACTACGCGCGGGCCGCGGTGCGCTGGGCGCTCGAACCCGCGCCCGGCCCGCGCGTGCTCGACCTCGGAGCCGGAACCGGCAAGCTGACCGCCACGCTGGTCGCGCTGGGCGCCGACGTCATCGCGGTCGAGCCCGACCCGGCGATGCTGACCGAGCTGCGCCGCTCGCTGCCGGCTGTCCGTGCCCTGCCGGGCAGCGCGGAGGCGATACCGCTGCCGGACGCTTCCGTCGACGCCGTGCTGGCCGGCAACGCCCTGCACTGGTTCGACATGGCCGTCGCGGGACCCGAGATCGCCAGGGTCCTCGCACCCGGTGGCGTCCTGGCCGGCCTGTGGAACGTCATGGACGACCGGGTCGAGTGGGTCGCCGGGCTCGCGCGGGCCGGCGCGCCGCGACGGCCGACGCCCACCTTCCGAGGACCGGCGTGGCCGCCCGGTTCGGCTCGCCGGAGCGGGCCGAGTTCCCGCACGGGCAGCGCCGCACCGCCGACTCCCTCGTCGCGACCCTCGCCACGCGCGCGGGGATCCTGGTCATGCCGGAACAGGAGCGAGCGGCCACGCTGGGCCGGATCCGCGCGTTCCTCGCGAGCGGACCGGAGACCGCCCGCGGCGAGTTCACCCTCCCGATGCTGACCTGCGTGCTGCGCGCCCTAGGCCTCACGTCGGTATCCGAGTCCGACGCAGGGCTGTGAGCGCGCGGGGAACTGGCCGCGGCGCGTGCCCCGCGCACCGCCCGCCCCGCCGGAACCAGCCGCAGTGGCCTGATACGGCGCGCCCGGGGCGACCACACCGGCCAGGCCCGGCCCGAGCCCGCGCGTCACCTTCCGTCACCGGTGGCCCGGGGCATCCGCCCCTATCGCGACATCGACGAAGGCGGTCTCCGTCGTCTCTCACGCTCCGTCGTTCCGCACTTCCCGGGACGGCCGTGCGGTGCGCGTATCCCGTGGCTCAATAGCGCTTTCCTTATTCGGCCACCTCTTTTCCAAGATCGATGTCCCGGTTAGCATCACGGTGCTCGAACGGGGGACCGGGCATCTCTGCGTTTCTCACGCCCTTCCGTTCAGATGGTGTTCGGCACCGCGAAGAGTCGTGTGGCCCGATGGGCCGAGAGGGAACGGGGAGGCGTGATCGTGCCGCAGAAGAGCAATCTGGGTGTGTTCTCTCTCAGTTGGCCGATCTTCCTCCAGCTCACCTGTACGTATTTCATGGGGCTGGTCGACGTATGGACATTGGGCCGTATTTCCGACGATGCCGCGGGAGCGGTCGGTTCCGTCAGCACGCTGGTGACGTTCGTTCTGATGATGTTCTCCTTCATGGGGCAGGGCGGCAGTCTCGTCTACGCCCGCTCACTCGGCCGGGGCGGGACCACGGAGGTCCAGGAGTACTACTTCGTCGCCCTGTTGCTGCACATCGCCCTGGGCGCCGTCGTCGGCGTCGTGCTCTACGTCTTCGCGGAGGACGCGGCCCGGCTGATGGGACTGGACGGGCGGCTGCTCTCCTACGGGACGGTCTTCCTGGAGGTCGTCGCCGTGGGGGCCGTCCTGCACTCGGTCATGGCGATGTTCGGCGGGGTGATGGCGGCCAACGGGTTCACGCGACAGGCCATGGTCGCCGCGGTCCTCGCCAACGTCGTCAACATCGTGCTGATCTACGTCCTGGTGCTGTCGCACTCCGGGCCGCGCTGGGGCGTCGAGGGCGTCGCGCTCTCCACCGTGCTCGCCACCGCGGCCGGCCTGCTCTACAGCGTCCGGCTGGTGTTCTTCCGCATCGGGATCAGGTTCCGCCGGCCGGCCGGTACACGGGAACTGCGGGCGCACGGCGCACTGCTCATGACCTTCACGCTGCCGACCATGCTGGAGCCGGCCTTCTGGCAGGCGGCGCAGATCGCCACCACCCGGATCATCGCGGCCGTGGGCACCGACGAACTCGCCGCCCGGATGTACACGCTGAGCATCACCAACATGATCGGCATGTTCTCGTCCGCGCTCTCCCAGGGACTGCAGATCTCCCTCGGCCATCTCGCCGGCGCCGGTGACCTCGACGGCATCCGGCGCCGCGCCCGCGACGCGCGTCTGGCCGGCTCGGCGATCGCCCTCGTCCTGGCGCTGGCCACGGCGCTCGGCGGCGACTGGATCATGGGCCGGTTCACCAGCGATCCGCAGGTGGTCGACACCGGGAAGCTGCTGCTGTGGTGCGGTCTGCTCTACCTTCCCGGTTCCGCTCTGATCATGACCACGGCGAGCACCCTGCGCGCCGTCGGCCATGTCACCTATCCGGCCGCGGTCGGGATCATCGTCCTGTGGGGCGTCTTCGTGCCCCTGGCCTATGTGCTCTCCCTGCCGCTCGGGCTGGCGATTCTCGGCGTGATGATCGCCATGGCCGTGGACGAGAATCTCCGCGCCCTGCTGCTCAGTGTCCGCTGGCGTCATCTCTCCGCGCCGGAGCGGGCCCACCGCATCGTCGAACAGCGGGCGAAAGACCCTGTGGCCGAGTTCTGATGCGGCGACGTCACGCCGCGAAAAAGATCCGACATCGAATTCTGCGGAGCTCAATGTGAAAGCAAGCCTGGTCGTTCCCACCTACAATTCCAGGGAACTCCTCGCCCCCTGTCTGATCTCGCTCAACCACCAGCACCTCGACCCGTCCGACGAATTCGAGGTGGTCCTGGTCGACGACGGATCGACCGACGGCACAGGGGACATGGTGGACGCGCTGCCCCTCAAGTATCCGGTGCGCAGGCTGTATCTCCCGCGCACCGGGGAATCCTGCCGGTCGGCGGCACGGAACGCCGGAATCGAGGCGGCGGACGGCGAACTGATCGTCTTCGCGGACGGCGACCAGATCATCGACCCGCTCTTCCTGCGGGAGCACATCCGGTGCCACCGCGACCGGCCCGGGATCGTGGCCGTCGGGTTCCGCGACTACCTCGCCCCCGGCCCGGTGGACCTGGAGCGGCTGCGGTCCTCCTTCGACCCGGAGGCCTTCCCCGGGTCCACCGCGCCGGACGAACGGGCGGAGGTCACGGACCTGCTCTCGCAGAACCTGGCCAATCTGGCGACCTCCTGGCACTTCCTCTACGGCTGCAACGTCTCCGTGCGCAAGGAACACCTGCTGGCCGTCGGCGCGTTCGACGTGAACATCAGGAGATGGAGCTTCGAGGACGTCGAGCTGGGCTACCGCCTCCACCGGCACGGCCTCACCTTCGTCCACACCCCGTTCGCCCGCGTCCACCACCAGCACCACCCCGAGTCCCAGCGCGAGCGCCACGCCGACTGGCGGGAGAACTTCGCCTACTTCACCCGGAAGCACCCGGAGCTCGACGTCCGGCTCCAGTGGATCCTCGACGCCTACTTCGACCCCGCCCGCCACGACGGCCCCAGCTGGTTCGAGGCCTACCTCCGCCTGGAGTTCGCCTGCCGCGCGCTGGCCGGCCGGCTGCCCCTCGGGGAGCCGTACGAGGTGCTGGTCGTCGACGAGGACGGGCTGGCCGGAGCCGAGCGGCGGATCGCCGAGGCAGGCGCCGCGGCCGATCTCGTCGTCGTCGACACCACCGACGACCGGGATCTGCCGCTCGCCGTGCAGACCCTGCGCACCGGACGGGAACTGCTGTACTTCAAGCGGCCCGGCCGGCAGGTGCTGGAGCGGGCGGCGAAGACCTTCGCAAGCCCGGCCCTCGCCGACCACGCGGCGAAGGGGTGACCACCGTGACGGGTCGTCCCCCGAGCCCCGCGGCACAGCCGTTCACCGGAGACAGCCGCAGCATCCACCGGCTGGTGCTGGACGTGCGGCGCGGCGAGATCCCGGCGTACGCCTCGACCCCGGCCGTCGCCCACCGCACCCTGGCCGGGCTGCTCGACGAACGCAGCACGCGTCTGCTCCCGTCCGCGGCGGACTCCGTCTTCGCCCCGGAAGCCCGGCCGGCCGGACAGGGGCGTCCGACGGTGCCGTTCCTGCCCAGGACACGGCTGCTGACACCGGAGGAGCGACGGACCGCCGTCGAGTGCTTCGCCCGTGCGCTGGCGGCGGGCGAGCTGACGAGCGGGCCCGCCGTGGCCGAGTTCGAGCAGGCGCTCGCCGAGTTCCTCGGGCTGCCCCACGCCGTCGCCACGAGCAGCGGCACGGATGCCCTGGTCATCGCCCTGCGCGCGGTCGGAGTGGGCCCCGACGACGAGGTGATCATGCCCGCCAACAGCTTCGCGGCGACCGAGAACGCCGTGTTCGCGTGCGGAGCGGTCCCCGTCCTGGTCGACGTGGACCCCGAACGGCACACCCTGGACCCCGCGCTGGTCGAGGCGGCCGTCACCCCGAGGACCCGGGCGGTCCTGCCCGTCCACCTGCACGGCCGGCTCGCCGATGCCGCCGGTGTGCACCGCGTCGCCCGGGACCACGGGCTGCGCGTGGTGGAGGACGCCTGCCAGGCGATCGGGGTCACGGGCGTCGGCCGGCACTCGGACGCGGCCGTGCTGAGCTTCAACCCGTACAAGAACTTCGGGCTGACCGGGAAGGCCGGCGCCGTCCTCACCCGCGACGGCGAACTCCACGCCCGTATGGAGCAACTGGCCTACCACGGCTTCGCCCCGGGAGAGAAGAACGTCAAGACCGACGTATGGGGCCTCAACGCGAAGATCGACAACTCGACGGCCACCGTGGCGCTGGGACTCCTGCCGGGGCTCACGCTGAACAACTACCGCCGGGCCTTCCTCGCCCACCGCTACCTCGACGCCCTGGCCGGCCTCGACGCGGCCGGGGAACTGGTCCTGCCCGCCTTCACCGACGACCACGCCTGGCACCTCTTCCCGGTGCGGGCGGCGGCCGGCGAGGCCGCCCGGGACGCGCTCCGCGCCCGCCTGCACGCGGCCGGGGTGGAGACGGACGTCTACTACCCCGTGCTCACCCATCACCAACGGACCCCGCTGCGCGAGAAGCTCTTCGGGGGCGTGTCCCTGCCCCGCACCGAGGAGCTGAACACGACCGTGTTCCACCTTCCGCTGCACAACGGACTGTCCGCCACCGAGCAGGACCGAGTGATCGAGGCACTGCATGCCGCCGTCCATGCCACCGCGCACTGAGGGCGCGCCCGAGGCCACCGCTCTCCCGCTGCCCCGTCCGGTGCGGGCCGTGGCCTTCTCCGACTTCGACGAGACCTATCTGGCGCACTCCCCGACCGAGGGCGAGAGGGCCTGCCGGGAGGCGCTGGAGGACTTCCTGGCGGAGGCGGGCGAACGGCACGGACTGCTGTTCGGCTGGGTGACGGGCAGCTCACTGTCCTCCGTGCTGCGCAAGGCCCGCGCGCACGGGCTGCGGACGCTGCCGCACTTCGTCGCCTGCTCGCTCGGCACCGAACTGCTGCTGTCCGACGCGGGAGAGCTCCGCCCGGACCCCGGCTGGCAGCGGCTGCTGCCGGACGCCGACAGCCTCGGACGGAGCGCCGGTACCGTCCTACGCGAACTGTCGGAGGCCGGGGTGGGGCTGGAACCGCAGCCCGGCCGTGCCCCGGACAGCCTGGTGAAGAGTTACTACTACCGCTCCCGTGACCCCGAGGCCGACGCCCGGAACCTGGCCGCCGTCAGGGACGCGGCGGCGCGCGGCGCGCTGGGGGTGAACGTGAGCCGCTGCAATCCCGCGGTAGGCGACCCGGCGGACTGCTACGACGTCGACCTCCTCCCGCGCGCCTGCGGGAAGAGACAGATCGTCCGGTACGTCTGCCGGACGTACGGCATCGACCCCGCGGACGCGTTCGCCTTCGGCGACAGCGGCAACGACCTGGAGATGCTGGCCGCCGTCGGCCACGGAGTCCTGGTCGGGAACTGCACGGAGGAGGCCCGCGGCCGCCATCCCCGGGTGTCCGACCGGTGTCATTCGGACGCCGTCCTCACCACGCTGCGCGCGGGGCTGCGAGCAGGACGGTGACAGCGACCACCACGGCGATCACGGGAGGGCTTCTACCGATGCGGGTGGGAATCATCGGCGCAGGCGGCATCGGCCGGACGCACGCGCACGCGGTCCTGGTCGGCGAGGGCACCACGCTGGCCGGTCTGTACGACGTGGACGAGGCCAGGGCCGCATCCGTCGCCGACGACCTGGGCGTCCACGCCTTCACCTCCCTGGACGCGTTCTACGAGGCGGTCGACGCGGTCGTCGTCGCCTCCCCCAACCGCACCCACGCCGCGTACGCCTGCGAGGCCGTCGACCGCGGGCGGCACGTGCTGTGCGAGAAGCCGATGGCCGTCTCCCTGGAGGAGACCGCCGCCATGCGGGACCGCGCGGCGGGCGCGGCCGTGGTCTGCTGCGTGGGCTTCAACTACCGCTATCTCGGGGTGGTGCGGGAGATCCGCCGACAGCTCGACGACGGCGTACTGGGCCGTGTCCTCCACGTCGACCTCGCGTTCCGGCGGGGCAGCGCGCTGACCCGCAAGACCTTCACCTGGCGGGACGACGCCGGGGAACGGTTCACCAGCGGCGCCCTCGGCGACCTGGGCGTGCACCTCATCGACCTGCTGCACCACCTCTTCGACGCTCCGGTCGACACCACCGGCTGCCAGGTCGGGCTCCGCACCAAGGTGGCCGCCAAGGAGGGGCGCCGGGTGCGCGTGGACGACCACGCCTTCGTCAGCGGCCGGCTGGCGGGCGGCCCGCACTTCACCCTGACCGCGTCCAAGTCGGCCACGCCCGACGACGTCGGCTTCCGCGTCCGTGTCACCGGCAGCCGCGGCGAACTCCTCTACCGCTCGACGGACGGCCCCGTCCTCCACGTGCGCACCGGAGTCGAATGGGAGCCCGTGAAGGTCCTCGGTGCCTCGCGGCTGGACGACCCGCCCGGCGAGATCCCCGGCTGGGCCGACTCGTTCGTGGCCCAGCTCCACGACTGGACGGCCACCGTCGCCGGTGCCGAACGCCTCGGGGCACTGGCCGACTTCGACGACGGGCACCGGGCCCAGCAGGTCCTGGACGAACTGCTGCGCAAAGGAGAGGTCAGTTGACCGACCGGACCGGTGCACCCCGCCCCACGCTGGAGGCCGTGGCCCGCAGGGCGGGAGTGTCGCGGTCCACCGTCTCCAGGGTGATCAACGGGCAGCCGAGGGTGCGCGCCGAGGTCGTCGAGCGGGTCCGGGAGGTGGTGACCGAGCTCGGCTACGTGCCCAACCAGATCGCCAGGAGCCTGGTCACCCGGCGCAACAACGCGGTCGCCGTCGTGATCACCGAACCGCAGAACCGGCTCTTCGTCGACCCGTTCTTCGCCCTGCAACTGCACGGCATACGGCGGGAACTCGTCGAACAGGGCTCACAGCCGGTGCTGCTCTTCATCGAGGAACCCGACGACTACGCGGGCGTCGGCGAATTCCTCGGCGGCGGCCACGTCGACGGGGCGCTGCTGTTCTCGCTGCACGCCGACGACCCCCTGCCGGCCATGACGGACCGGCTCGGGCTGCCCGCCGTCTTCGGCGGCCGGCCGGTGGCCGGACCGGCCGAACGGTCCCGCGGCTACCTCTACGTGGACGCGGACAACCGGGGCGGCGCCCGTCAAGCGGTGCGCCATCTCGTCGGGCTGGGCCGGCGGTGCGTCGGGACGGTCACCGGACCGCTGAACCAGGCCGCCGCGGTGGACCGGCTGGACGGCTACCGCGACGTGCTCCCGGACGCCGCGCCGCACCTGGTCGTCGAGGGCGACTTCACCCAGGAGGGAGGCGCCGGGGCGATGCGCCGGCTGCTGGACGGGTGCCCCCGTCTGGACGCCGTGTTCGTCGCCTCGGACCTCATGGCGGCCGGAGCGCTGCGCGTCCTGCGGGAGAGCGGACGGCGGGTGCCCGAGGACGTGGCCGTCGTCGGCTTCGACGACCTCCCCGCCATCGCACCGACCACCGATCCGCCGCTGACCACGGTGCACCAGGACGTCGAGGGGATGGGGCGGCTGATGGCCCGGCTGCTGCTCACCCGCTCCTTCGGCGGGAACGGCACACCGGCCGCAGGCGACGCCCCCGCCTCCCCGGTGGTCAGGCCGACCCGCCTCGTGGTGCGCGGATCGGCCTGACCCGGGGCCGCCCCGGCCGACCGGGGCGGCCGGGGCGGCCGGGGCGGGGTCCGGTCAGCCGTCGGCGGCCGGCGCGAGGCGTCCCAGCGGGGCCAGCGCGTCGAGTTCGGCCCGGATCTCCTCCGGCAGCTCCAGGGCGATCCCGTCCAGCGCCTCGTCCAGCTGGGCCACGCTGCTCACGCCCAGCACCGGCATGACCGGCACCGGGCCGCCCGTCATCCACGCCAGCGCGAGCTGGTTCGCGGTGACCCCCAGCCGGGCGGCCAGCTCCCGCAGCAGCGCCACCCGCCGCTCGTTCTCCGGGGACCGGTACTCGGGGCCCAGCTCCCGGTCGGCGCGGGTCAGCGCGCCCTGGAGCAGCGGTGAGTAGCCCTGGAGCAGGGCGCCGTGCTCGGTGGCGTACCCGGCCAGGGCGTGGTCCAGCGGCAGCTGGGGGCGGATGTCGTGCCCCGGGTCCGGCCACAGGTAGGAGTGGCGCACCTGAACGACGCGGGGCAGCGCGGTCGCGTCGTCCGAGGACGCCAGGCGGGCCGCCTCCCGCAGCCGGGCCGCGTCCGGGTTGCTCGCGCCGACGACGGCGACGCGCTGGGAGGCGACCAGTTCGGAGAGGGCGCCCAGGGTGTCGGCGAGCGGGGTCGCCGGGTCGTCGGCGTGGGTGAAGTACAGATCGACCGAGGGGCAGCCCAGCCGCTCCGAGCTGCGCTCGAACTGCTTGAGCACGACTTCCGGGCGTAACCCCTCCGCGGACTCCGGGAAGGGGCCGTCCAGCGGATCGGGCAGACAGCCCACCTTGGTGGCGATCAGTGTCTCGTCGCGGGCACCGGTGGCGGCCAGCCATCCCCCGATGACCCGCTCCGACTCCTCACCGGTGCCGCCGGGGGCCCAGAAGGCGTAGCAGTTGGCGGTGTCCAGCAGCCGGCCGCCGCGCTCGACGAAGCGGTCCAGGAGCGCCCGGGAGGTCGGCTCGTCGATGGTGGTGCCGAAGTACATGGTGCCGAGGGCGACTTCGGTGGTACGGAGCCGGTCCATGACCGATTCTCCGTATGCCGTCGTCAGCATGTGCGGGTCCTTTCGCGGAGGGAACGGGCCGAACGCCGTGTCGGTCGGAGATGACAGGGGTTCAGGTCGATGGGATATCAGGTGGGACGGGTGCGGCGGAAGCGTGCGCCGTGACCCGGCCCCCGGCCGGGCCCGCGGCCCCGGCCGGCGGACCGGCCCGGCGCGCCGCCAGGCTGCCGTACCCGAAGGCGAGCACGTCCGCCGCGGCGAGCGCCAGCCGGCTGGCCGCCGCCGCGACGGCCGCCTCGGCCGGGGGGAGCACGGACGCCAGGGACACCGCGAGCAGCGCCTCGCGCACCCCCAGTCCGTCCGGGACGACCACCACCAGGCTGCTCAGCGAGGTGGCCACCGCGAACCCGCAGACACAGGGCAGCAGCGAGCCGAGCGGATCCGCGCCCAGTGCCACGGCGAACAGCCACAGATGGCCGCCGGTCACCGCCCAGGACAGCGCGCAGAGCCACACCGAGCGCCGCAGCACTCCGGACGGTACCGGCGCGAGCCTGCGGTCCAGCGCCTTGACCGTCCTGAGCAGCCGCACCGCCACGACCAGCAGCCGGGGCAGTACGACCAGTGCCGCCGGGACCAGCGCCGCCGCCACCACCGCGGCCCCGGCGCCGTGGGCGTACCCGGCGAGGGCGGGCAGTCCGAGCGCGGCGCCGGTGCCGAGGGACACGGCGGCGTAGAGGCCGAACGCGGCGGTGAACTGGAACACGGTGATCCCGGAGCCCGCGGCGAGACGGGTCTGGAGCACGATCGACCACATCACTCCGGGGACGTACTTGCCCAGCGCGCCGGCGGCGAAGAGCCGGACCGCGAACGTGCCGCGCATCGGGACCGACAGGGCCTGGAGCGGTTCGCGCCAGGACAGCGCGGTCAGCCACAGTCCGGCGACCGCCAGGACCAGGGCCGGCGGGAACAGCGGCCCCAGCTGCCCCAGGGCCTCGCCGGTGGCCGCCCGGTCCTGAGCGAGCGACCGCAGGAGGAAGCCGGCGCACAGCGCCAGCACCGTCACGGTGAGCGTGCCCCGCACCCAGGGGCGCCGGGCGAAGGACAGGGGGCCGGCCCACCACCGCGGTGGCGGGCCCGGCCGGCCCGGCGCCCGGCCGGCCGGGTCGCGTTCCGGGCCGCCCTCGGCGGGCGGGCGGCCGCCCCGCCGGCCGGGGGGAGGAGCGTCCGCGGGCCTAGTCATGCCCGGTGGCTCCCGCCGGGCCGCCGCCCGCCCCGGCGACGGCCGGCGCACGGCCGTAGCGGCGCCGGAAGGACGCCGAGCCCAGCCAGCGGACGGCTCCCACCGCCGCGGCGACGCCGGTGGTGGCCGTCATCAGCAGGTGCAGTCCCGCCATCAGCGGCAGCGCGCGCGTGCCCGCCGCGGTGCGCAGGAACCGCAGCAGCCCGCGTTCCTCCGCGGCGAACGCGCCCAGACCGGCGACGGCCGCCGCGGTGCCGGCCACCGGCCACAGGGGGACGGCGGCGAGCCCGGCCAGCACCAGGGACACACCGGCCACGGCCGTCGGCCGGTAGGCGGTGTCCGACAGCTGCGGACGGCCCCGGCCCCGGCTGCGGTCGGCGAACAGCGACACCAGGGGCACCGAGCGCCGGTACTGCTTGCTCAGCAGCACCCGGAGGCGGTCGTCGTCGTCATGGCGCCCCACGATCCGGGGGTCGAGCAGCACCGACGACACGGCCGCGAGCCGTGCGCCGTACTCCACGTCCTCGGTGTCCCGCAGGGACTCGTCCAGCGGGCCCACCCGTTCGTAGGCGGTGCGGGGCATCGCGCCCAGCGAGAAGTACGCGGCCTTGATGGGCCCGGCGGTGCGCCGGCGCCAGTAGTGCCCGTGGAGCACCTTGTAGCGCTCGACGGCACCGTCGTCGATGAGCGGCACGGAGTCGTAGATGCCGCAGACGAACCCGACCCGGGCATCGGATTGCAGGACGTCCACCGCGATGCGGACGGCGTCGGGGCGCAGCGCGATGTCGGAGTCGAGGAAGAACAGGATCTCACCGGTGCTGCTGCGGACCCCGGTGTTGCGGGCGGCGGACACCCCGCCGTTCGCGGTGCGCACCAGCCGGACCGGGTACTCCTCGGCGATGCGCGGGGATTCGTCGGTGCTGCCGTCGTCGACGACGACGATCTCGACGTGCGGATACGTCTGGGCCACCACGGACTCCAGGCACTGTCGCAGTGTCCGCGCGTAGTTGTAGTTGGGGATGATGACGGAGACGGTGGGTGGTCGCATCGGTGCACCTCACAGAAGTCGGCCGACGGCCAGAGAGGCCAGCCACAGAACGGCGTTGATCACGAGGGGGGTGTCCGTGAGCACGTCCCGCCCCGGTTCCCCGCCGCTGCGCAGCATCGCCAGCAGTTGCACGTAGCGGCATGAGGCGAAGACGGCGAAGGGCGTGGTGACGACGGCCAGCGTGGCGGCGTGCGGATGCGGTGCCGACAGGGTGAACAGCACGTAGCTGATCAGCGTGGCGGCCAGCAGTACGGCCACGAGCTGGTCGAGCAGCGCCACCGAGTACCCGGCGAGGGCGGGCCGTTGTTCGGCCGCGTCCCCGCGCAGGCTCGCGGCCTCCAGCTCGTGCCGCCGCTTGCCGAGCGACAGCAGCAGGCACGTGCAGTACACGCAGATGATCAGTGCGGGGTTGAGGGGCGCCGCCACCGCCGCGCAGCCGGCGACCGCCCTGAGGACGAAGCCGACCGCCACCAGGCTGACGTCGACCAGTGAGTAGTGTTTCAGCGCCAGGCAGTACGCCAGGTTCAGCACGAGGTATCCCGCGACGGCGGCCGTCACTTCAGGGGGCAGCAGTGCCGCCCCGGCCGCCGGCACGGCCAGACAGCCCGTGCCCAGCAGCAGGGCGCCGAGCGGACCGATCCGGCCGCTCGCCAGCGGCCGGTGCCGTTTGACCGGGTGCAGCCGGTCCCGCTCCCGGTCCAGCCAGTCGTTGAGGACGTAGACCGCCGCGGAGGCCGCCATGAAGGCGGCCACGGTGAGCAGTGCCCGTCCCAGGTGGTGCAGCAGGGCCGCCGGTTCCACGGCCAGCGGGACGAGCAGGACGAAGACGTTCTTCACCCACTGGCGGGGGCGCAGCAGCACCAGCCAGGCCGGGAGTCGCGAACGGCGGGGGACCCGACGGGGGGTGACGGCCTGCCGGAGCGGGCCGTGCGCGTCGCCGGTGGTGCGCGGCTGCTCGCGCGGGGTCGTGGCGGTTGTCGGAGAGGGCGTGACGCCCTGGGGGCCGGACAGCGCGGTCACGGCCGGGAGGTCCCTGTCGTCCAGAATCTCTTCTCCGCCCAGCGGTTTCACGGCTGGGCACCCGTCAGGACCCGCCGGAACGCCTCTTCGTGGGCGTCGAGGAAGGCCTCGCCGCCGAAGAGCTTGGTCGCCGTCTCCGCGCCGGCCCGCCGGTCCTCCTCGGGCAGCGCGGCCAGGTCCAGCAGCGCCTCGCGCAGCGCGGCCGGGTCCCGGGGCGGGACCAGCCGCCCGAAGCCGGTGGCCTCCACGGGGTACCGGGAGCCGGACAGGTTCGTGGACACCGGCGGGATGCCCGCCATCATGGCCTCGACCTGGACGATGCCGAAGGACTCCGAGATCGAGGGCAGCGCGAAGACGTCGATGGACGCGTAGAAGTCGCGTACGGCGTCACCGCGCAGCAGGCCGGTGAACCGGATCCGCGGATCACCGGCGGCCTCCCGGCGCAGCTCGTCGATGTTGCTGCCGCCGGCCACGGTCGTGTAGTCCCCGGCGATCAGCAGACGGGCCCGCGGGTCGTCGAGGGACCTGAAGGCCCGTATGAGGTACTCGATGCCCTTGTCCACGGTGATCCGGCCCATGAAGCCGATGTGCAGCCCGTCCCCGTCGCGCAGCCGGGGCGAGCCCCCGTTGCGGTCGACGCACGGGGAGGGGATGGGCGCCAGCCGGCGGCGCCGGATCGTGGGCCAGATGCGGGAGCCGCGCGCCTGGTCCTCGCTGTTGGTGATGACCAGGTCGGCCCGGCGCACGGCCGCCTTGCACACCTCGTCGACGGCCCGCATCCCGAAGCGGTTGACCGGGCTGTCGGGCAGGAACACGTCGATGTGGTAGGTCACCACCAGCCGGGCGTGTCCCTTGAGGGCGGCGATCAGCGCGGCCTCGGGGTTGGGCAGGTGCATGTGGACGATGTCCGAGCGCGCCGCCAGGCGCCGCGCCAGCAGGGGCAGGGCCGGGGAGACGAAGCCCCGGCTGATCCGGGCGAGCACGGGTGCCCGGAAGACGTGGACACCGTTGACGACCTCGTGGCGGGGCAGTGCCGGGTCGTGCTGGGCGCAGACCACCGCGATGCGCCAGCCGCGGGCGGCCAGCCCTTCGGCGGTCAGTCGCGCGGCCTCGGTGAGGCCGCTGACGTACGGGGCGTAGTAGTCGAGCATCACCGTCACGTCGAACCTGTCGGGTTGCAGCACGTTGCGTCCCTTCTCACGTCTCTTCGGGGGTGTGCTTCGTTTCTCCACGGGGGTGACACGGGCGTTCCGGGCGTCCCGGACGTCGTCCCGGGCGTCCCCGGTGTGCTCCGGGCCGGGTGTCCCGGGTGCGCTCCGGGCCGGGCGGGGCCGTCGGTCCGGGTCGGTCCGGGTCAGTCCGTGGTGTCGGGGACCACCACGCGGATCTCCTGCGCCGCGTGGTCGGAGAAGTCCTCTCCGCCGCCGAACCGGTAGCTGGGCACCGCCAGGCCGCCGTCGGTGAACAGCCAGTCCAGCCGCCACAGCCGGGGCAGCGGGTAGTCCGAGACCGGCCAGGAGCGGGCGGGCAGCAGGGAGGCGTCCGGACTGTGCAGCCGGGTGCCGGCTCCGAGCGGGGTCAGCTTCATCCAGGGGGAGTTGAAGTCCCCGGCCACCACGGCCGGGTGGGGGTTGTCCGTCAGGTCCGTGCGCAGCTTGCGCAGTTCGCTGTTCCGCCAGTCGGACTGGTCCTTCGTGAAGTCCCAGAAACGACCGCTCAGGGGGTTGTCGCCGACCCGGAACGGCACCGCGAGGTGCACGTTGTAGAAGGAGACCACGCTCCCGCCGACCCGGATGTCGGTGCGCTGGGCCTTCGTTCCCTTCCAGTACCAGTCCGTACCGCCGGCGGCCACGGGGTCGTGGTGCTCCCTGACGACGGGCAGCCGGGACAGGGTGAGCAGTTCGCCCTCGACGGAGATGCGGTAGCCGGGGAACTCGGCGCGCAGCCGTGCCGAGTCGTCGATGCGGACCGGCTGGTCCCCCTCCCAGTACAGGTACTCCTGGAGGAGGTACACATCGGCGTCCTGCCGGCGCAGGAACGCGTAGAAGGCGTCCTTGTCGTCGGTCATCTGCCAGTAGTCCGTGGACCAGGAGAAGACCTTGACCTCGGTGCCCGGCGGGGCGTCGGTGGTGCCGCCCCACCCGGGTCCGTAGCCGGCCAGGTGGGCCCCGGCCAGGAGGAGGACGACCTGGACCGCGGACAGCCAGCGGCGTACCGGCCGGGCCAGTGGGACGAGGGCGAGCAGCAGCAGCGGCACCGCCACCAGGGTCAGCGGCGGGGTGGCCTCGACGACGACCCACAGCCACCAGCGGCCGGCGAGCAGCAGGTGCAGGGCGAGGAGCAGGGCCCACACCGCCGTGGCCGCCACCAGCAGCCGGGTGCCCAGGCACCAGCGCCGGGCGGCCCCGGTGTCCTGCCCGTCCGGGGCGTCGCGCTCGTCCCGGGAGTCCGTCCGGGGCGGCCCGTCGGCGCCGGGTGGCCGGGACGGCCGGCCGCCCGCGGGCACGTCCGCCGACGGGCCGCCGCCCACTGTCTCTTCTGTCGAGGGCATGTCAGAAGAAGACCTTCGCGAGCCCCAGGACTCCCTGCCTCCAGGGGTCCCGGCTGGTCTGACCGCCGCCCTTGCCCGCCGTGACGGGTGCCGCCGTCGCACGCTGCGCGCGCCACCACTCGTACGTCCCGAGGATGGCCTCCTGGTTGGACAGCCGGGGGCGGAAGCCCAGCCGTTCCCGCGCCTTGTCGACGCTGACGTAGGAGTCGGCGAGCAGCTTGGACAGCAGCCTGCCGTACACGGGGGACAGCCGGGTCCGCTCCAGCGCGCGCAGCACCGCCACCGCGGGCCGCCCCGGCACCGAGACCACGCGCCGGCCGTGCCCGGCCGCGTCCAGCACCGCCTGGAAGTCCTGCCGCAGGGTGCCGAACTCGGCGGCGCCGATGTTGTACGTGTCGCAGGCCACCTCGTCCGGAGCGCGCAGCACGGTCGCCACGGCCTCCACGAGGTCCTCCAGCGCCAGCATCTGGATACGGACGTCGCCACGGCCGAGCACGGGGAAGTGGCGGCCCTCCTCGGCCCACTGGAAGAGCATGTCGAACAGCCCCATCCGGCGCGGCCCGAGGAACGTCTTCGGCCGCAGCACCGGCAGACACATCCCCGCCGCCCGGAACCGCTCGGCGACCGTCTCCGCCTCCGCCTTCGCCGAGCTGTACGGATCCACCGGCACATGCGGGTGGTCCTCGGGCGTCGGCACCAGCCGGGGCAGCCCGTAGACGGCGGTGGAGGAGATGTGCACCACCCGCGGCACGGCGATGGCACGGGCCGCCTCCAGCACGGTCGTCGTGCCCTCGACGACGATCGACCGGATGTCGGCCACGGGGTAGCTGGGCAGCGCGGACGCGCAGTGCACCACGGCGTCGGCACCCTCCAGCGCCGCGGTGACGGCTCTCGGGTCCCGTATGTCCCCGGTGAACGGCGTCAGCCCGGGGGCCGCGGGCACCGGGCGCAGATCGAACGCGCTGACCCGGCTGCCCGACCGCAGCAGGTGGTCCACCAGGTGCGAGCCGAGCACCCCGGCGGCACCGGTCACGGCGACCCGGGCGGGCAGCCGCGGCCGGTCCTCCCGCCGTGTGAGCGGCTCGGTCCCGTGCGCGCTGTCGTCGCGCGGCGTGTGCGAGGCGTCGGTCACCACAGCGAGCTCACCCGCTCCCGCACGAACCGGCCGAGCAGGCGCTTCATGCCCTCGGCGAGCGTGGCGTCCAGGGCGGTGAGGAACCGCTCGACCTCCTCCGGACCCGCCACCAACGGGGGACTCACCACCAGCGGACTGCGGCCGTTGAGCGTGTTGTACGTGTAGACGTCGTGCTTGCGGTACAGCGTGTCGATGACCGCGGCGGTGATGATCTTCGTGCGGATCAGCGGGTCCTTGGCCGGGCCGGTCGCCGGCAGCTTGCCGATGAGGTCCAGGATCTTGGGCCCGCCGGAGAGGAAGATCCCGAAGAGGGCGCCGGAGCCGCGCACGTCGTCGATCACGTCCGGGTAGGTCTTGCGGATGCGTTCCAGCCCCGGCTTGAGCACCGCCTCGATGGCCCGGGCCCGCGCCGGATAGTCGTCCTCGACCGCGACGGAGATCGCCTCGATGGCCGTCGCGGTCTCCTCGCCGAAGCCGTAGTACGTCGTACTCGTGCTCTGCATCATCGCGTCCGTCATGTTGTCGTACGCCTTGCGGAAGACCGGTTCGCGCGCCACGTACGCGGAGACGGACGACTTGCCGCCGCCGAAGGACTTCGAGGTCGTCACCACGTCCGGCACGAGCCCCTCGTACCGGGTGAAGTGGAACATGCTGCCGGTCTTGCCCCAGCCGGTGTAGATCTCGTCGAAGATCAGCACGATGTCCTCGGCGGTGCACAGCTCGCGCAGGCCGCGCAGGAACTCCTCGGAGCACCAGCGCATCGTGGACGCGCTGAACGGTTCGATGAGCAGCGCGTACACGTCGCTGTGCCCCCGCGCGTCCCGTGCCTCGGCGAGGACCCGGCGGACGGAGTCGAGGTCGTCGTAGGCGAAGGTGCGGATCCCGGGGATCGTCGGGAACTCGAAGTGGTTCTGCGCGCCCCCGGTGAGCCCGCCGGAGCCGAGCAGCTTGCCGTGGAAGCTGATGTCCGCCCGCAGGATCTGCCGCCGCCGGCCGCCGTGGTACTTGTACGCCAGCTTGACCGCGCCCTCGACCGCCTCCGCCCCGGAGTTGGGAAGGAACGAGCGGTTCAGGTCGCCGGGCAGCACCGCCGCCAGGTTGTGGCCCAGGGCGGCCAGGTAGGGCGAGAAGTAGGTCTTGTGCACCTCCATCCGCCGCTGCTCCTGGAAGCGTTGGCGGGCCGCGACGATCCGTGGATGGTTGTGCCCGTGGTTGAGCACGCCGATCCCGCCGGTGAAGTCCAGGATCCTGCGGCCGTCCCGCGTGTGGACGTAGGCCCCCTCGGCGTGGTCGACGAGCTCCTGGCCGAAGCCGAAGGAGGTCATCAACCGGACCTGGCTCTTGTTGATGTACGTGCGGTAGAGCTCGTGTACTTCCTCGACGTCCAGCTTCTCGGCCTCTTCGAGGCTGATGAGATGTGCCATTGCCCTCTCCCATGCGACATCGATGTCGGTCAGCCGTCCGCCAAGGTCGCACGGGAGAGAGGATGGGCACGAGGCATACCCGGTGGCAGGTGCTGGCACGGCTACTTCTGGACAGCGCTCTCCGGGGCCGTCCCCGCGGTGTCCGTCCCGGCGGCCGGTCCGGTCCGGGGCGGGGCTTCCGGCGCCGCCTGCCGGCGGCCGATGATCACCCCGGCCTGGAAGCGGCTCATGGCGCCGAGTTCGTCCATGAGCGCCGAGATGTGACGGCGGCAGGTCCGGGTCGCCATGCCGAGACGGCGCGCGATCACCTCGTCCTTCAGCCCCAGGGACATCAGCCGCAGGATGGAGGCCCGCAGATCCGCGTTCACCTGCTGGTCGTCGGTCGGCTCCGTGCCGCTGCCGAAGGGGCTGCCGGTCTGCCAGGCCGCCTCGAAGGAGCGGCACAGATAGGCCACCAGGGTCGGGTCGGTGACGACGGCCGCGCCGGGCGGCTCGTCCCCCCTCCGTTCCGTGGGAACAAAGGCAATTGTCCGGTCATAAATGATGAGGCGCTCGGAGAGTTCCTCCGCGGTGCGGACTTCCGCACCTTCTTCGGAGATATGTCCGACATAGGTCCGCGTGGTGAGGCTCGACCGGGCCGTGTGCTGATAGAGAGTGCGGATCCGGACACCTCGCCTCAACAATTCCGTCGTCTGGACGAGATCTTGCTGGAGAAGGTCCGCCGAGCGGCCGCCGCCCGGCTGGAGACTCATCCGTTCCGTGGTGCACCGGCGTCTCGCCAGATCAATCTCCCGGCGCACATCGTCGGCGTTGTCAAGAACGCGGATCGGGACATCCGCCGAGCGTGATCTTTCCGCGGTCCGATAAGGGCCGACGAGGGAGTGGAGTTGCCGGTGTATTCCCGCTATCCGCCGCCGCTGGCTGGCGATCATCGTCTCCAGCGGGGTCACCAGCTCGGCCTCCACCACCGCCGGGTCGAGGGGCACGACGGGACTGTCGTGATCGTCCGGGCTGAGCAGGCGCAGATCCTGCAAGGCCTTGCGGGCCTCCACGACCCGCACGGGAGACACCCCGAGTTCGGCGGTGATCTCCTCGTCGTCGAACACGCCGATGCGCAGCGCGGCCCGGTACGCGTCGACGGCCAGCTCGCTCAACAGGGGCCGGGCCGGCTCGTCTAACAAGGGTCGATTCTCCACAGGACACCTTCCGGTCGACGTCCGCCGCTATCCACTTGTGGCCAAGCCATCATAGGACAGTGATCGAGTCTCGACCCGAGTCCATTTGTCGACCAGGCTTCGATGAGTCCGGAAACGGGCGTGACATTGAGTCGAATCCAGAATCGACGGAGTCATGATGGCGAAAAACCGGTGGGTCCCGGCCCGCCTTTCCGTAGCTCTCCTCCGCTCCGCCGGAATTACCGGTTCCATGGACGCGGTGATCTCCGGCGCCCTGTTCGGCGCGGGGCAGGCCGACTTCGCGGCCGCCGACGACAAATGGGATCTGGTGGGGGAGTGTCTTTCGCGCGGCCCGGTTCTGTGACCACGGTCTGAGAAAGCGACGGGTGGGCCTGGTCACCAGGCCCACCCGCTCCCTCGCTCCCCGGCCCGCTCCCCGCCCCGCGTCGCCTCAGCGCAGACGGGCACCCGCCCCCGGCCGCCGTCGCGCCGACGCCGCCTCCGCGATCTGGAGAAGGTTCAGCGCGGCTCCGGCGCGCAGGTTGTCCACGATCAGCCACAGCCAGAAGGCCCGCGGGTTGTGCGGGACCACTCTGATCCGCCCGACGTGGATGCGGTCCGGGTCGCCCGCCGTCAACGGCGTGGGGAAGGCGCCCGGCCGGTCCCCGTGGACCACCACCCGGGGCAGCCCGGCCAGCAGCGCGGCCAGCTCCGCGCGCTCCACGGGGAGCGCCGCCTCCACGAACACCGCGGCGGCGTGGCCGTTCACCACGGGCACCTGGACGCAGGTCGCGCTGATGTCCAGATGCGGCAGGGAGAGGATGCGGCGGGTCTCCTGCTCGATCCTGTGCTCCTCGGTGCTGGCGCCGCTCTCCAGCATCCGCCCGGCGAACGGCACCACGTTGAAGGCGAGTGCGGGGCGGAACAGGTCCGCGGGCAGCTCGGCGTCGGGGTCCCGGAGCGCGAGTTCGCTGCCTTCGAGCAGTTCCTCGATGCCCTGCCGGCCCTGCGCCGAGGCCGCCTGATAGCTGCTCATCACCACTTGGCGCACACCCCGGTACTGCTCGACGCAGTGCAGCAGCCGCACGAGCGGCACCGTCAGGGCGCCCGGGCCGGCGAGGACGCCGAACGGGGGACGGTCGAGCAGATGGCCGTTGACCGGCGGGACGAGCAGCAGGGTGTCGGGGTCCGTGCGGTAGGCGCCGGAGCTGTCGACGACCAGCGCGCCCTGGGCCCTGGCGACCGGCACATAGCGGCGGCTGACCGCCTCCGTGGTGCAGAACAGGACGAGATCGGCGCCCGCGAAGTCGAAGTCGGCGAGTCGGTGGACCGTCTCCAGCCGGCCGTCGACCGGGATCTCGCGACCGGCCGAGCGGTCCGAGGCCACGAGCCGGATCTCCCGGTGGCGAATCCCGAGTTCCTCGATCAGTTCGATGATGGCGGTCCCGAGGACGCCGGTCGCACCGACCAGGACGATGCGCGGAGCTGCGGAATCCATGACGTGCACCATCGAGTTCTCCGATCTGGTCGGACCGGCCGCTCTGCCGGACCCCGGAAGTGGCCCCGTCCGCCGGGGCCGCCCGAGGCGTCACGCAGCGGCCCACCGGCCGGATCGACCGGTCCGAGGCTGGAGTTGTCATCCAAGCCCCTGGCGCGGGCCGCTGACAGCCCCTCCGTGATGTCAGTAAGCGGACAGGCGACAGGCGGACACCGGAGCCGACCCCTGCACACCTGAGCGCCCCGCACCCCCGCGGGCGGTGCGCCGGGGACGCGAACCCAGGGCCGCCGGGCCGGTGGACCGCGGCGCGGGAACCGCCTCCCGCGTCCTTCCCGTTTGCCGCGGATGCCCCTCCGGCGCATCGTGGAAAGCGGGAAGGGCCCGATGTGCGCGGCCTCCCGTCCACCCGGCGCTCGCCTCACCGTGTCCGTCCCCACGGCACCCCACGCTCATGTGAGGTGCGAGGAGGGAGGAGTCCACCATGCCCGACCCATGGATGCCCCAAGCCCTCGTGGCGGACATCGGCGACCACGCACCGTGCGACCCCAGATTCCCCGCCAGGGCGATCGCGCACATCACGGCGGACAGGACGGCCACCGCCTCGGGGCCCCTCGACCTGGTCCCCTTCGCCGCTCTCAAGAGCTTCTTCACCGGCAGCGGCAAAGACCGGGCCCCGCACATCCTCTGGGACCCTTTCACCGGGTCGTTCGCCCAGTTCTTCCCCGCCACTTCCCGGAGCAAGGCCTTGTTCGACGCGCCCGGCGGTGTCCGCACCAACCGGACCGGCACGGTCGTCATCCAGATCGAGGCCCTGTTCTTCCCGCACTGCCGCGTCGACGGCAACGTGTTCGCACGGCTGGTCGACACTCCGTGCGAGGGCTGGGGCGATCTCAACGCGTGGATCAACTCCTGGGGCGTACCGGACGTCTGGCCCATGGGCCGTCCGACGTCCCTGTCCAGCAACACGTGCCCGACCGCCATGTGGACGTCGCAGGGCGGGTGGTACGCCCACGCCCAGGTCCCCGAGAACGACCACGTCGACCCCGGTACCTGGCCGGTGTTCGTGTCACCACCGCCCGGACCGACCCCGGTGACGCCCCGGTTCGAACCGTTCCCCGGTGCGTCGTTCTTCCGGCCGGGACGCACCTCGCCCGTCATCGCCAGAATGCACACCCGGCTCGTCGCCGAGGACTGCGACCGCTACACGTCCGGCACCGGTGCCGACGTGTGGGGACCGGGCGATGTGAGGTCCTACACCGCCTGGCAGCGGAAGCTGGGCTTCGAGGACGGCGCGGCCGACGGCGTTCCCGGCCGGTTCAGCTGGGACAGGCTGGGGGTCCCCAAAGCCTGAACCCCTCCGCGGAGCCGGGGGTCCGAAGCCGCCGGGTTTGCGCCCGACTTGCATCGGGCGCATGGTGGAAGCAGGGGCGATGGTGAGGTGAGCGACGCACGGGCGGGGCGGGTGCGCGCCACTGGACAGCAGCGCTGCCGCGCCGACCAGCAGGCCCACTCCTTACCGGACCGTGCGTGACCGATGCGCGGACGACCGGACGAGCGATCCGGTGGCGAGCATCGCGGGGGCAGCGATCCACCGTGCCTGAAAGGAGGCAGGGCCATGCCTGCGCTGGCACCGTTCCCAGGAGCGGCATTCTTCCACGAGGGACAACACAGTCCCGTGATCGCCGCGATGGGCAGACGCCTGGTGGCGGAAGAGTGCGGGAAGTACCGCACGGGCCCCGGTCCCGCGTGGACCGACGCCGATCAGCAGTCGTACGCCGCCTGGCAGCGCAAGCTCGGGTTCAAGGGAGCCGAGGCCAACGGCATTCCGGGCAGGACCTCCTGGGACCGACTCCGCGTCCCGACGGCCACGACGCCCACGACGCCCACGACTCCCGGGGGCCGCGTCACGTCTCCCGTGCCGGGACACGGGGTCACGACCCCGCACCGGAGGAAGGGGAGTCACTGGGTCCTCGGCTATCACACCGGCGCGGACTACGCCGCTCCGCAGGGCAGACCCTGTGTGGCGGTGCTCAACGGCTCCATATCCCGCACCGGGCACGACCCGAGCTTCGGCACCTTCCTCGTACTGCGCGCGGGCTCCTTCGACTTCTGGTACTGCCACCTCTCCGAGCGGACCGTGACCGGGGGTTCGGTCCGGGCCGGCCAGAAGATCGGAGCGGTCGGCTCCACCGGAAAGTCCACCGGACCCCATCTCCACTTCGAGAAGCGACCGGCCGGGGGCGGCTTCGGCTCCGACGTGCCCCCCAACTGGTAGCCGGGACCCTCCTGCCGGACGGGCCGGGCGCCCCTGCCCCGGCCCGGTGCACTCCTCCGTGTCGTTCCGCGCCCTCGAAGGACGGTGAAGGCCATGGAAGTCGTGGACAGAACCCGCGATGAGCGGGAACACCAGGTGGCGGCGGCCGCAGTCCGGTACGACGAGGCCGGCGACCAGCGTCGCCAGGTCGAGCGGCAGCAGGACGCCGGGGTCAGCTTCCCCGACTCACCGGAGGCACTGGCGGCGCGGGCGGCCCGCCTCCTCGACCGGCAGGCCGTGCCGACCGCCATGGTGATGGAGGCCGTCCGCGCCGAACCGCTGACGGCGGCCTCCGCCTTCGAGCGGATCCTCGGCGTGTCCAAGGAGCTTCAGGCCTGGAGCTTCCTGCCGCGCGGCGCCCGCGCCGCACGCTGCGTCGCCCGGATCTCGGCACGGGAGAACGGCCGCGAACTGCCGATCGGCACCGGCTTCCTGGTGTCGCCGACCCTGCTGATGACCAACCATCACGTCCTCCCCGACGCGGACGCCGCCCGGCGCTGCTTCGCCGAGTTCGACGCCCAGGTCGACGTCGACAACACACCGCAGCCCCCGACACGGCTGGAGTTCGACCCGAACGGGTTCTTCGTGGCGGACAAGCGCCTCGACTTCGCCCTGGTACCTGTCGCCCCCGGCGCCGACCGGAGGCCGCCGGGCGAGACCTTCGGCTGGCACCGGCTCAGCGCCCAGCTGGGCAAGCTGGTGATCGGCGAGCCGGTCAACATCATCGGCCACCCGAGGGGACGCCTGAAGGAGATCGCCGTACGCGACAACGCCCTGCAAGTGCGCCTGGACGACTTCCTGCACTACCGCACGGACACCGAGCCCGGGAACTCGGGTTCCCCGGTCTTCAACGACCAGTGGGAGGTCATCGCCCTCCACCACAGCGGCGTGCCCCGGACCGACGAACAGGGCCGCATCCTGCGCCGCGACGGCCGGGTCCGGCAGCCCGGCGACGGCGACGACGCCACCGACTGGGTGTCCAACGAGGGGGTGCGCATCAGCTCCATCCTGAAGCACGTCGCGTCGCTGCCGCTCACCGCCGGGCAGCGGGAGCTGCTGGCCGGCATGGGACCGGAGTCGGGGCTGGACGGGCCCACGGCGGCATCGGCCGTCGGGACCACCGATGCCGCCGTCGGTCCGGCCCCCGCCATGCCGGGTGCCGTCGTCGGTCCGGCCCCCGCCATGCCGGGTGCCGTCGTCGGGTCGGCCCCTGCCACTCCGGGTGCCGTCGTAGGGTCGGCGGCCCCCGCCACGCCTGTTGCCGCCGCCGGTCCGGCCGGCCCTTCCGCTTCCCGCGGGCGGGCGTCCGTCGAGGCGGTCGCCCCGCTCGGTAAGGGACTGCGCGCCCGGGACGGCGCGTTCGGCGGCGGGCGGCATCTGGTCTTCCTGCACGGGCGTGCCCAGCAGGGCAAGGACCCCGAGACCCTGCGCCGCGAATGGGCCGCCGGGCTCAACCAGGGGCTCGTCCGGGCCGGGCTGCCGACAGCCGACCCGGCGGACATCTGGTTCCCGTTCTACGGCGACCGGCTCGTGCGGGCCCTCGCACCGCACGAGTCCGTTCCCCCGGCCACCGAGTCCGTTCCCCCGGCCGTCGAGGCGCCGACGGCCGTCGGACCCGAAGCCCCCACCACCCGCGCGGTGTACGAGGAGATCCTCGGCGAGGCCGCCGCCAAGTGGTACGTGCCGCTCGACACGCAGCAGACCGCCGAGATCACCGAAGCACTGGGCCTGGACCCCGTGGTCGGCGCCGTGTGGCGGCGGCTGGGCTGGCTGGCCGCCAGAAGCGATCTCGACGCGTGGGCCATCTCCCTAGTCTTCCGCGACGTGGCCGCCTACCTCGACGACCGGCAGATCCGCGAAGAGGTCCTGAGCTGTGTGCTGGAGACCGTGCCGGACGCGGGCGAGATGGTCCTCGTCAGCCACAGTCTGGGCACGGTCGTCGGCATGGACCTCCTCACCCGGCTGTCTCCCGCCGTGGAGGTCGTCCACCTGACCACGGCGGGCAGCCCGCTCGGCATGGACAGCGTGTACCGCCGGCTGCTGGCCGGCGGGCCGACAAGCCCGGAGAACGTGGCGGACTGGCTCAACGCGTGGTGCCCGACCGACGCGGTGGCCATCGGATGCCCGCTCGCCCCCGACTGGGCGGACGGCCCGACCGACCTCGCCGTGGTCAACGCCCGCGACCGGGCCCACAGCATCGTGGAATACCTCGCCCACGCCGACGTCGCCCGCTCGATCGGCAGCCGCCTCGCCGGCTGAACGACCGTGGGTGTGAGCGTGCCGACGCCCGCGCCCCCGCCCGACCGGGGCAATCACCGGCATCCGATCAGGCGAAAACGTCGTGTACGGCCCTCGTCCGGGCCGCCGACGGCCCGAAGGTGGGACCCCCGGCCCCCACCTTCGAGGAACACCATGACGGACCCGGCTGACGACACGACACCCGCGTTCATCCAGCAGGCGGCGGAACCGGTCCGCGCCCACCTGGCCACCTCGACACCGTTGCGCAGCTTCCTCGACGGCGCGGGCACGCTCACGCTGGAGGAGCGCCGTCTCATCGTCGATCAGGCACTCGTCCTGCTGGACCAGAACTACGTCCACCTGCCGCTCAAGACCGCGATGCACGCCGTGAACCCGGTCCAGCGCCTGCGCGTGCTGCGCCGGCGCCTGGAGCGGCAGACCCAGGCGACCATGCCCGCGGAGTGGCTCTTCCACGCCGAGGTGTCGGAGATCTTCCACTCGGTCAGGGACCTGCACACCAACTACCTGCTCCCCGCCCCCTTCGCAGGCAAGATCGCCTTCCTGCCGTTCCTCGTCGAGCCGTACACGGACGCGCAGGGCACCACCCACTTCATGGTCACCCACGTGGCCCAGGGCTTCGACGCCGACGGCTTCCGGCCCGGCGTCGAGATCACCCACTGGAGCGGCATCCCCGTCTCGGCGGCCGTCGACCTGAACGCGGCCCGGTTCGCCGGCAGCAACACCCCCGCCCGGCGCAGCCGGGGCGTCCAGTCCCTGACCGTGCGGCCGCTGCGCATCCACCTGCCCCCCTTCGAGGAATGGGTGACCGTCAGCTACACCGACGACAGCGGCACGCAGCGTGAGCTGCGCGAGAACTGGCGGATCGTGGAGAACCTGCCCCCCATGGTGGACGCGGACGCGATCAGCACCGCCGCGCTCGCCCAGGGCCTGGACCTCGACGCGGACGAGACCGGCCGCGCGAAGGTGCTGCTGTTCGCCCCCCGGGTCGTCGCCCAGGAACGGGCCGTCCAGGCCGACGAGCAGGCGCCCGGGCTGCGCCCGGGCGAGATCGCCACGTCGATGCCCACGGTGTTCACGGCCCGGACCGTGGAGACGTCCTCCGGGCGGTTCGGCCACATCCGTGTCTTCACGTTCAACGTGACCGACCCGGTCGCCTTCGTCCGGGAGTTCGTCCGCCTCATCGGACAGCTGCCGCAGAACGGGCTCATCGTGGACGTCCGGGACAACGGCGGCGGCCACATCCACGCCGCCGAGTTCGCCCTCCAGGTCCTCACCCCCCGCCGGATCGCCCCCGAGCCGGTGCAGTTCATCAACACCCCGCTCAACCTGCGCATCTGCCGTCAGCACCAGGACGCCTCCTCCGGCATCGACCTGGGCGCCTGGGTCCCCTCCATGGAGCAGGCCGTCGAGATCGGCGCGACGTTCTCCAGCGCCTTCCCGATCACCCCCGAGGACGGTGCCAACGCCATCGGGCAGCAGTACTTCGGGCCGGTGGTCCTCATCACCAACGCCCGCTGCTACTCGGCCACCGACATCTTCGCCGCCGGTTTCCAGGACCACCGGATCGGCCCCGTGCTCGGCACCGACGAGAACACCGGCGCCGGCGGTGCCAACGTCTGGACGCACGAGCTGCTCTCCGCCCTCCTCGCCGAGGACCGGGCGACGCCGTACGTTCCGCTGCCGAAGGGAGCAGGCATGCGCGTGTCCGTCCGCCGCACCCTCCGGGTCGGTGCCCTGTCCGGAACCCCGGTGGAGGACCTGGGCGTCGTTCCCGACGAGCTGCACCGGATGACCCGCAGGGACCTCCTGGAGGACAACGCCGATCTCTTCGACCAGGCGGGCCGGCTGCTTCAGGAGCGCAAGCCGCACGCCGTGTCCGTCACGGACGCCGTGTCCGTCGACGGCTCCTTGAGGATCAAGGTGAAGGCGACGAACATCGACCGCGTGGACGTCTACGTCGACCAGCGACCGGGCGCGTCGGTCGATCTCAGCGACGGCCAGGCCGACGTGACGGTGCCCGGCGCGGCGGCCGCCCGGGCAGCCCGCGTCGACGGCTTCGAGGCCGGCCAGCTGGTGGCCAGCACGACGGAACAGCTCCACTGACCACCCGCCCGGGCCGGTCGCCCTGGGCGGGTGCTCAGGAGTGCTCCCGCGTCCGGCGGTCAGTCCCACCGGATGTCGGCCGGGCTCTCCAACGGGGTCCGGTCGGCGACGGATTCCGGGACGTGCGACGAGTCGCCCTTGTGCAGGACGGCCGGGAAGCCGAGCCGGGTGCGGTTCTGGAGTTCGCCGAGGGTGACCTGGAAGACGCGGAACTCGTCCAGTTCGAGCGACTCGAGCTGGTCGAGGTTCTGGGTGAGGAGGAAACCCCTGGCCTTCAGCTCGCCGTGTTCGGTGAAGACGATGACCTTCCAGAACTCGCGGGGGAGCCGCACCCCGCGGAAGGTCCGGTCGTCGTCCTGGAAGACCGGCCCGCCGAACACGCTGACCTTGAGGTCGTCGACGTCCGTGTCCTCGAAGACGGCGTCCTCCAGCCGGCCCCACACCCCGTCCTTGGCGCTCTGGTTGAAGTCGTCCATCTGGGGGGTGATGTTGGTGTAGAAGAAGGAGTCCTTGTTGGCCTTCCCGGCTTCCGGCAGGCTGCCCCACAGCAGATCGGCGCGGCGGGCGACGTGCCCGCGGTCGAGCCGGTTGTTCTCGTACAGCTCGTTGCCCACCTGCGCCGTGGCGGGCAGCCGCGCGTCCTTGACGAACGGTATGCCGGTGCGGTTGAGCTTCTTCAGGGTGCCACCGTCGATGTTCCAGCCCACCCAGAAGGGGAACCGCCGCCGCTCGCTCAGGGCGAGCGAGAAGTGCGTGTAGGGGATGACCTCGGAACCGTCGAGGCGGACCGCGTCCCGGGCGAGGTCCGGGTCCAGCTCCGGTACGTCGATCGGCTCGCCGAGGAAGCCGGGGTCGTACCCGGCGAGGGTCCGGACGTCCTCCGGGGCCGGCGGTGCCAGGCTGATCCCGAGTTTCTCGAACACCGAGGCCGGCAGGCAGGCCAGGGCGTGCTCGTCCGCCTCGCCCGAGGCCTCACCGCCGAAGTGCAGCCCGGCCATGACCGCGCCCGGGCTGCCGTCCTCCTCGAACAGCCACACCCCACCGGAGTCGCCGCCGCTGCTGATCTCCCCGTCGTCGGGCAGGCGGTCGGGGTCGGGGCCTATCTCGAAGCATCCGATGGTCTTGACGCCGACCTGCCCGCCGTAGTCGAGCTTGGCGACGATGTCGATGCGGCGGACGATGCCGTAGGTGACGCCGGTGGTCCGCGCACTCTTGACGACCTTGTCGTCGAGTTCGGGCTCGCCGAGCTCGGTGGGCGCCACGCCCAGCTCCAGGATCTCCTGGACGAAGGCGCGGTCCTCGATGCCGGCGATCGCGCAGTCGCCCGCCACACCCAGGTGGGACCTCTTCAGCACGCCCAGGCGGTTGCGGCGGACGCGGTTGTCGTCGTGCCGGCCGGGCTGGACGACCTCCACGCCCAGGTCGCCGCGGGGGCCTTGCAGCACATGCCAGTTGCTGAGCACGTAGGGGGTGCCGTCGGCCCGGTCGAACACGATGCAGCCGATCGTGCCCGCCGAGACCGTCACCGCCCCGACGCTCACCCCGGGCGCGATCGGGTCCAGGCGCGTCTTGCGCGCCGGACTCTCCACCTCCGCGACGGTGCGGAACTGCGGCCGGTAGCTGCGCTCGATGACGTCGGTGGGCACCTCGACACCGTCCACCGTGACCGTCTCGGGGATCGGCGCGGTGTCCAGGCCCTCCAGCGCCTCCGGCTCGACCTTGCTGCCCACCGTGAACTGGAGCGCGACCTGCCGGCCGCGCCGGCCCGCGGTGACCTTGTGGCCGATGCCCACGGAGGTGATGTTCGGGTCCTCCAGCAGTTCGGGTCCACGGGTGCGGATGTAGCGCCGCAGCGAGGCGATCAGTTCCTCCTCGGTGAACGCCGTGTTCCGGGCCGGCGCGGTGGTCTTCGCCGGCGTCGTCTTCTTCTTGGAGTCGGTGGCCATGACGGGGTTGTCCTTTCGCCCAGGAGGCGGCGTACGGGGGGGCACGCCGACGGCCCGGGCCGCGTCCGGCGGCGGCTGCGTCGACAGCCGCCGTCGACGGACGGCTCGGTGGCCGGGCCGTTCACATGTCGTGTGCGAGAGCGGTGCCTGCCACGCGCCCGGGAGCGGTCCCGCGGTCCTGCGACCGCTCCACCCGGCCGTCCGTGACGTCGGGAGCGGCGAGCGCGAGGGCCAGCAGCGCCGCCGAGACTTCGCGGATGACCTGTTCGGCCTCGCCGAACACCGGCTGGAACGTTTCTCCGCACTCGATCGTGTAGCCGAACACCTTCGTGGCGGCCGGGTCGACGAGGTGCCGGCAGTACGCGTAGTCGTCGCTCGTCCCCGAGGTCGGGTACAGCCCGTACGCCGCCTCCACGCCGTAGTCGACATCACGTACCGCTCGTGCCGCGTCGTTCATCCGGCCGGCCAGCTCGACCGCGATGCTCAGGTCCCCTTCGGGGATGAACTCGCCGATGCCGTCGTCCGGGCGTCCTCGCACCGCGTCGAGGGCGGGGTTGCGGAAGTTGTCGGTCGGGGTGGTGGACTGGTTCTGGTCGGAGCCCCAGTTGTGCAGGATCACCGGGACCGCGCTGTGGACGTCGACCATCCACCGGATCCGCGGGTGGTGGTCGAGCGCCCAGACCACGTTGCGGGTCTCCGGCTCCGACGCGGCGGCGGGCCCCCGGTAGACCTGCGGATCGCAGGGGCTGTCGGAGGTGTGGACGTCCGCGTCGGGAGCGAACTTCGCCCTGTGATCCCAGAGGAAGTCGAAGTTCCGGTTGAGGTCCACCCCCACGCACGACGGACCCGTGGACCCGGCGGGCGCCGGCCGGCGGTTCTTCCGCCACATCGGGGACGTGCTCTGGCTGAAGGCCCGGCCGTCGGGGTTGACACAGGGGAAGAAGAACAGATCGAGGTTCTCCACCACTTGCGCGACCTGGGCCGCCGTGAACGACGACGACCCGTAGCCGAGTCCGGTGCCCGAGTCGTGTGCCTCCAGCAGGTCCGCGGCCAGCGAGACCAGCGCGTCCGGCGGCACCCATTCCCGGGCGTGCACCCCGCCCAGCAGCAGGATGCCGGGCGCCTCGCCGTTCTGCCGCGCCCCGACCCGCAACAGCTGTGTCGTCCGGCCCTCGTGCGTGGTGTGGGGTGCGGTGACGACCTCCGCCGCACCGGGGTACGCGCTTCCCAGACTGGTGATCGCCGATTCGATCTCGGCCACGTTGAGATACACGGTCACTCCTTCCGGCCGAGACCGTGCGGGACGGCGTCCCGGTCGGCGAAGCGGTCACCGTCGCCGATCTCTTCCTTCCGGGCGCGCCAGTTCTCCGTGACGTCCTCGATCGCGGTGATGTCCACCAGCGGTGCCGACCGGGCCCCTCTGGCCCGGTCGAGCTGGTCCTGGCGGAAGTAGAGGTCCAGTCCGACGCCCGCCCGGCCGCCGCGCGCGACGGCACGGCAGCCGACATCGGGCTGCGTCTCGTGGACGAACTTCCTGAGCGTTTCGGCGTCCTCGGCGACGACATGGCAGCGGAAGACCGCGGGTTCCTCGCTCATGGCCGCATCCCGTCGGCGAGCGCGACGGCCTCGGAGGCGTTCACCCGGCCGAAGCCGTAGTCGTCGTTGTGGCCGGCCGCGTCGTACTGGACCTCCGGCCCTCCGATCTTGTCGGCCGACTCGTGCATCACCTCACGCAGCTGGTCGCGCGTGAGGCGGGGGCTCATGGACAGGGCCAGTGCCGCGCACCCGGCCGCGCAGGGGGCGGCGAAGCTGGTGCCGGTGCTGGTTCCGTAGCCGCCCCCGGACGTGGTGCTGAGGACGTTGACGCCGGGGGCGATCAGTTCGACGTCCGGGCCGCGTGCCGCGTTGTCCTCCCGGTCCTTGTTGGTCGACCGCACCACGGCGATCACATCCGGGTGGGAGACCACTTCGTCCTTGGCGACGTCGACGTTCCTGCCGTTGCTCGCCGCCCAGAAGACCGCCAGCCCCTTGCCCTGCCGGCCGTTCGTGGCGGCGAACTCCAGAGCGAGGTCCATCGCGCTGGTCAGGTCCCAGTCGGCGCCGTTCGGTCCGAGGCTGCAGGCCAGGATGTCCGCCCCGCCGTCGGCGCCCGCCTCGGGCGCCTCGGTCGAGGGGACCGCCGCGTACGCCACGGCGCGGGCCAGCGTCGTCTGCGTACCGACCTGGTCCGGCAGGCAGGCCACCAGCATCAAGTTGCACTCGGGGGCCGCCCCCGTACCGCCCGCCCCGTTGCCGAGTCGGGCGCCGATCATCCCGGCGCAGAACGTGCCGTGATCGCTGTCGGGCATTCCCGAGGTGCCCCGGACGAAGACCGATCCGCCCGCACCGCCGGTGAAGAAACCCGACAGGGGATCCACTCCGGCGGCGAGGTCCGGGTGGTCGGCGTCGAAGCCGTTGTCGATGACGGCGACCCGGATGCCGGTTCCGAAGGTGCGGTCCCAGGCCGGCTCGATGTGGACGTCGGCGTCCGGAGTGCCGCCGTCGGCACCGGTGTTCCGCCACTGCCACTGCTGCGGGTAGCGGGCGCCGGTGGGCCTGAACCGGGCGGGCACGTGCTCGACGAACGACGGTTCGGCGAAGAGGAAGAGGTCGTTGCCGTGGAGCTCGACCGAGGCCGTCAGGGCGTCCTGCGACGCCGGGGCGCGCACCTCGTACAGGTTCGTCGCGAAACCGAGCTTGTCGACGACGGCCAGGCCGGCCGCTTCGAGTTCACGCTCGGCGTCCTCCTGCGAGAGGGCCGGGTCGAGCCGGACGGTCAACGCGTCGGTCGCGATGCCGATCCTGCCGTTGGGCCGCCGGATGACCTTGCCGGTCGCCTCGGCCCCGGGAATCTCCCCGCCGGCGGTGAACGCCTCCAGGGTCTGCCGGCTCGGTCTGACGAACACCCAGCTCGCGCGGGCGAAGGCCTCGGTCGTCTCGTCGTCGACGCCGGCCTCGCGTATGTCACCACGGGCGCTGCCGCCCAGTTCCGACTCCAACGCGGAGGCGGATTCGGCGGAGGTGTCCGGTCCCATCTTGACCGCGACCACGTCATCGATTTCTTCCGCCTCGACGAGACGGCCTCGTTGGTAGTACTGCCGCGACATCGCATTGCCTCTTCCATGCCGGCGCGGAGTCCATGGCCGGTGCCGACACGGCCCAGGACCCGCCGCCTGGGGAAAATTGCCCTCCCTTTTTCAGTTTCCTCGCGTCCTCATCGCGCGGCAACTCCATTGCCGTTCCTGCGCAGGTCATCGGTGACGATACGTCAGCCACGCCCCTCACCGGCCGGCGAGTCCTCCGCGATGGCGGCCGCTCGGTTGTGCTTTCACATGTTGCCCGGTGAAAGACATACCGAGCTGTTCCGGAATTCCCGCGTATGCGCACGGGCTGCGAGCCGGCCGCCGTCCCGCGGCGCGGTCGCCCCGTGCTGAGAAGCGCCGGTGATGACGGGGTCCACTTCTCAAGCCGTGACAATTCTCGGATTCATCGTTCCCCGGCCGCGTTCGGCAGGTGCCGCACACGGACCTCAAGTGTTCCGCCGTGTCGCACGGCGCTGGGCCGTCGAGTCGCGGGTGACCAGTTTGACGGGCAGCGTCCTGGGCTGATCGGGGCGGCAGGCCGGACCGTTCGCCAGGGAGAGCACCGTACGCACCGCGATGTGGCCCTCGGCGCGCAGCGGTGCCGCCACCGTGGTCAGCCCCGGCTGCACCAGATCCGCGACGAAGATGTCGTCGAAGCCGACGACGCTGAGGTCCTCCGGGATGCGCACACCGGATGCCTGGAGCCGTCGCATCAGGCCGATGGCGACCTGGTCGTTGTAGGCGACGACCGCGGTGGCCGCACTGCGGACGACGTCCGCGGCCGCCTGCCCGCCCCCGGCGATCGTCGGCGGAACGGGCCCCACGCGCTGCATCCGCAGCCCTGCGCCCGCCGCCTCCCGCAGACCGCGCCAGCGCATCCCGTCCACCCATGAGGACTCCGGGCCCGCGGCGTACACCACCGTCCGGTGCCCGAGCCCGGCCAGGTGGTCCACCGCCAGCCGCGCGCCGTGCAGATTGTCGGTGACGATGCTCGACACGTCGGTGATGTCCCGGTTGAGGACGACCGTGGGCCGCTGTTTGGCGATCATCCGGATCGCCGAGTCCGACATCCGGGTGCTGGCCAGCACGATGCCCTCGACGCTGGGCAGGGCTCGCTCGATGTTCTTGCGCTCGATCCGGTCGTCCTCCTGGGCGTCGATGAGCAGGATCGTGTAGTCCGCCTCGGCGGCCGCGACTTCGGCGCCGCGGATGATCTCGGCGTGGAAGGGGTTGGTGACGTCGGAGGTCACCAGTGCCAGCATCGAGGTGCGGCCGGTGGGCAGCGCCCGGGCCAGATAGTTGGTGCGGTAGCCCATCTCGGCCGCGACGGCGCGGATCCGGTCCGCCGTCTCGGCGTTGACCCGGCCGGGGCGGGAGAAGGCCCGGGAGACCGTGGAGGCCGCGACGCCCGCGGCCCGGGCGACGTCGTAGATCGTCGGCGGGCGCGTCCAGGTCCGGCCCTCGCCGTCACCCTGCGCGGACTCCTCGCCGTCGCCTTTCGCGGACTCCTTGGCGTCGTCCTTCGCCGACACCTCCGGGTCTGGCGTCGCTGACTCCTCCGGGTCTCCTGTCCTCGACACCTCAGGCTCTCGCGGACCGGACACCTCAGGTTCTCGCGGACCGGACACCTCAGGTTCCTGCGGACCCGACACCTCAGGTTCCTGCGGACCCGATATCTCGGGCTCTCGCGTACCTGGCACCTCCGGGTCCCGTGCCGTGCGTGCCATGCCCCTCCGCCTCCGCTGGGTCGATGCTCCGCCTGGCGACAACAGGTGGCAACCGCTTGCCAGGGAGATTTCGCACCAGCTTAATGTCCCGGTATCCACCTCGAAACGTCGGCATCGTCGCCGCGTACCCAAGGAGCCCGCATGCTTCGTCCCCGGGACACCTCCACGCGAGAACGCAGGTCTCTCAACGGTCTGTGGGCCTTCCGCCTCGATCCGGAAGGCGTCGGGCGCGGCGCGGGCTGGTGGCGTTCCGGGCTGTCCGAGGCCCGTGAGATGCCGGTGCCCGCCAGCTACAACGACATCGTGCCGGACCTCACCGTGCGCGACCACGTCGGTGACGCCTGGTACCAGACGACGGTGCGCATCCCGGCCGGCTGGTCGGGGCAGCGGATCGTCCTGCGGTTCGACGCCGCCACCCACCGCGCCGCCGTGTGGGTGAACGACTCCCCGGTCGCCGAGCACGAGGGCGGCTACACGCCGTTCGAGGCGGACATCACCGAGCATGTGGTGGCCGGCGCCCAGGCGCGGGTGACCGTGGTCGTCAACAACGAGCTCACCTGGGCGTCCGTACCGCCCGGTCGGGTGGAGCAGACGCCGCGGGGACGCCGCCAGCACTACTTCCACGACTTCTTCAACTACTCCGGCCTGCACCGTTCCGTCTGGCTCTACACCACACCCCTGGCGCGGATCAGCGACATCGTGGTCGAGACCGGGCTGGAGGGCACCACGGGCACGGTGCGCTACACCGTGGAGTACCGGGCCGACGAGCCCGCCCGGGCGCGGGTCGTGCTCCGCGACGCGGACGGCGCCGAAGTCGCCTCCGCGGAGGGCGCCGAGGGCCTGCTGCGGGTGCCCGACGTCCACCCCTGGGCGCCGGGCGACGGGTACCTCTACGAGTGCGAGGCCCAGCTGCTCGACGACGACGGGCGGGTGGCCGACAGCTACCTCCTGCCGGTCGGCGTACGGACGGTCGAGGTGCGCGGCACCGAGTTCCTGATCAACGGTGAGCCGTTCTACTTCAAGGGCTTCGGCAAGCACGAGGACGCGCCGGTGCGCGGCAAGGGCCACGACGACGCGCTCATGGTCCACGACTTCGAGCTGATGGAGTGGATCGGCGCCAACTCCTTCCGCACCGCCCACTACCCCTACGCCGAGGAGGTCCTGGACTACGCCGACCGGCACGGCGTCGTGGTCATCGACGAGACGGCGGCCGTCGGCATGAACCTCAAGCTGGCGGCCATGGCGGGGGCGGGTCCGGCGGGAACCACCTACACGGAGGAGACCATCGGGCAGGACACCCGGCGCACCCACCTCCAGGCCGTCCGGGAACTGATCACACGGGACCGCAACCACCCGAGCGTGGTGCTGTGGAGCATCGCCAACGAGCCGGAGTCGGCCGTACCCGCCGCCCGGGACTACTTCGCCCCCCTGTTCGCGGAGGCGCGCAAGCTGGACCCGACCCGTCCGGTGGGCTTCGCCAACGTCATGCACGACACCGCGAGCCAGTGCCTCCTCTCGGAGCTGGCCGACGTCGTCATGATCAACCGGTACTACGGCTGGTACGTCCACACCGGCGACCTGGAGGCCGCCGAGGCGGCCCTGGAGGCCGAGCTGAGGGACTGGGACCGTCTGCACGGCAAGCCGGTCATCGTCACCGAGTACGGCGTCGACACGCTGTCCGGCCTGCACAGCGTGGTCGACCTGCCGTGGTCCGAGGAGTACCAGGAGCGGTTCCTCGACATGTACCACCGGGTGTTCGACCGGGTCGACGCCGTGGTCGGCGAACACATCTGGAACTTCGCCGACTTCGCCACCCGCCCCGCCGTCAGCCGGGTCGACGGCAACAAGAAGGGCCTGTTCACCCGCGACCGGCGCCCGAAGAGCGCCGCGTTCTCCGTCCGCCGCCGCTGGAGGAACGATGTCTGAGATGGCAGCCCGCACGAAAGCGCCGGCCGGCGCGAAGGCCACGGCGCCGGCGGCCCGGCTCAGCCGGCTCCAGGTCCTCGGGTACGGCGCGGGCGACGCCGGCAACAACGTCGCCTTCCAGTTCTCCGCGATGTTCCTGCTGCTCTACTACACCGACGTGGTCGGGCTGAGCCCGGCGGCGGTGGGCACGATGTTCCTGGTGATCCGGGCCTGGGACGCGGTCGCGGACCTGATCGCCGGACGCCTGGTGGACCGGGTGCGCACCCGCTGGGGCAAGTTCCGCCCGTTCATCCTGTTCGGCTGCGTCCCCCTGCTGCTGCTCAACGTCGCGCTGTTCCACGTCCCCGACGTCTCCTCCGGTCTGCAACTGCTGTACGCCTACGTCACCTACGGGCTGATCGGCCTGGCCTACAGCCTGGTCAACATCCCCTACGGGGCGCTGGCCACGGCGATGACCCAGCTTCCCGACCAGCGGACCCGGCTGTCGGCGGCCCGCGGCGTGGGTGCCGTGGTCATCATCATCGCCCTGGGGGCTCTGGTCGCCCCGCAACTGGAGGGCGGCGACCTCCAGGGCACGTTCACCACGCTGACCTGGACCTTCGTGCCCATCGGCGTGATGTTCTACCTGATGACCTTCTTCACGGCCCGCGAGAGCGCCCGGGCCGCGCCGGAGCGCGTGACCCTGCGGCAGACCCTCACCATGCTCCGGGGCAACCGGCCGCTGCTCCTGCTGTCGGCCGCCACGCTGGTCTTCCTCACGGGGTACGCGGCCCAGCTGGGCATCGGGGCCTACTACGCGCGTGACGTGCTCGGCGACTCCGGCCTCTACGTGGTGCTGAACCTGAGCAGCGCGTCCACGCTGTTCGTGATCGTGCCGCTGGCGCCGAGGCTGGTCCGCCGGTTCGGCAAGAAGACCCTGTTCGGGTGGGGCGCCGTGCTGGGCGTCGGCGGCGGGCTCGGGGTGCTGCTGGTGCCGGCGGATCCGGTGGTCGTCCCCGTGCTCGCCTGGCTCGTCATGAGCCTGGGCCTGAACACGATGAACACGCTCACGATGACGTTCGAGGCGGACACCGTCGAGTACGGACAGTGGCGCACCGGCGTCCGCACGGAGGGCGCGGCCTACTCCGTCTTCTCCTTCACCCGCAAGATCGGCCAGGCGCTGGGAGGTGCGGCGTTGGGATACGTCCTCGCCTTCGGCGGATACGTCGGGTCGGCCACGGTGCAGAGCGACGAGGCCTTGACCTCGATCCGCATGGCGGCCGGCCTGCTGCCCGCGCTCTGCGCGCTGCTGGCCGCGGTGGCGATGCGGTTCTACCCGCTGACCGACGCCCGTTTCCACGACATCGTCGCGGAACTGGCCGAGCGCAAGGCCGGCGAGGAACGGCGCGCGCGGCGCACGGACGAGCCCGGACCGGCCTGACGCCGCCGACGGCGACGGCGCGAAAGCGGTGGCGCCCCGGCGGGGCGCCACCGTGCGCCGTGCGGGGCGCCACCGCCGGGGCGCCACCGCCGGGGCGGTCCCGCCCGCGGACAACGCCCCGGCACGGGGAATCCCGTTCACCCCTCACGGAAGCACGGGGAATCCCGCACATCCTCCACCGATGCACGGGGAGTCACCGCACGTGCCCTAACGGACGCACGGGGAGTCCCGCACGTCCCCCCCCACGGATATCGAACCCCCCCACGGACAGGAAAGAAGCACGCATGACAGTCGAGGAAACCGGACTCCTGACGGGAGCCGACGCCCGGGCAGCCGACCGGGTCGGCGCGCTGCTGCCCGCCGCGGGCAGACTGGGGGTGGCCTTCTCCGGAGGAGTGGACTCCTCGGTGCTGCTGGCGCTCGCGGTACGCAGGCTGGGCGCCGACCGGGTGGTCGCCGTGCTGGGCGTCTCACCCAGCCTGCCCGCCGACGAGCGCTCCGCCGCCCACCGGGTCGCCGCCCACATCGGCGCCGACGTGGTGGAGGTCGCCACCCACGAGGGAGAACTGCCGGCCTACCGGGCCAACGGCCCCGACCGCTGCTTCCACTGCAAGAACGAACTGTTCACCCGTATCTCCGACGAGGTCGCCGAGGCCCATGCGCTGACCGCCGTCGCCTACGGCGAGAACGCCGACGACGTCCGCCGACCCGACCGGCCGGGCAGCCGCGCCGCCGTCCTGCACCACGTGCTGCGGCCGCTCGCCGACGCGGGACTGGACAAGGCCGCCGTCCGGCGGATCGCCCGTGCCCTGCGGCTGCCGTGCGCCGACAAGCCCGCCGCGCCCTGCCTGGCCTCCCGCATCCCGCACCACCAGGAGGTGTCGCCGCGGAAGCTGGCCCAGATCGAGCGGGCCGAGCGCGCGCTGCGCCGACTCGGCTTCAGCGACTGCCGCGTACGTCATCACGGCGAGACCGCCAGGATCGAGCTGCCGGTCGACGAGATCGCCCGGGCCGCAGCCGGTCCGCTGCGCGAGGAACTGCTCGCCGCGGTGCGCGGTGCGGGCTTCGGAACGGTGGCGGTGGACCTGGCGGGCATCCGGTCCGGCGCCTTCACCCTGCCGCTGGTGGAGGTGTCCCATGGCTGACGACTGGACGCCGCCGGCGGAGCTGGAGGCCTTCGCCCGGCTGGACCACGACCGGGCGCTGCGGCGCGGCTACCCGGAAGCGGTGTACTGCGAGGGCAAGACGCCCCACCAGGTGGGGGCCATCGCGGCGGCGGTGCGGGCCCGCGGCGCGGCCACTCTGTTCACCCGCGCGGAGGCGGACCACGCCGCCGCCGTCCTGGCCGAGCTGCCGGACGCCCACCACGAACCGGAAGCGCGGCTGCTCGCCTGGCCTCCCCGGCCGCCGGCGCCGTCCGGCGGACGCGTCGTGGTGCTGGCGGCCGGTACCTCCGATCTGCCGGTGGCCCGTGAGGCGGAGCTGACCGCCCGCCACCTGGGCAGGCCGTGCGAGCTCGTGGTCGACGTGGGAGTGGCCGGCCTGCACCGCGTCCTGGCCCACCTCGACCTGCTCCGTGACGCCCGGGTCGTGGTCGTGGCCGCCGGGATGGACGGCGCGCTGCCCAGCGTGGTGGCGGGCCTGGTCGCGGCCCCGGTGGTGGCGGTGCCCACCTCCGTCGGGTACGGCGCGGCACTGGGCGGACTGGCGCCGCTGCTGTCGATGCTCAACTCCTGCTCTCCGGGAGTGGCCGTGGTCAACATCGACAACGGCTACGGGGCGGGCCACCTGGCGGCACAGATCGCGGCGCCCTCACCCGTGTGAAGCACGGGAGCCGTCGGGCGACGGGCCGCCCCGGGAATCCGCGCCCGGAGGGTGGCGGGTGGCTGGGGGAGTCCGGGTGCTGGGGGTGGCGGGTGGCTGGGGGAGTCCGGGGCGAGGGGGTGGCGGGCCGCCGTGGGCACCCACAGCCGGGGGCGTTCACGGTGGTCGGGGCTGGGGGTGTTGACGGGAGCGGCGCACCCGTTGGGCTGCCTCGACCGTCCGTGGTGGTTGTCGACGCGGCCGCCACCGACGCGGTTGCGGCCCGCGCACCGGACCTCACCGTCGCCCGCCGCTGCTCCGGCCACCGTCCGTACGGGAGGTCGGAGCAGCGGACGGACGGCCCCATGCCGCTCCGTCCGCACCGCCCGCCTCGGCGCCGTCCGTCCGCACCGCCCGCCTTGACGCTGCCCGCACGCGAGCGCCGCCGAGGCGGGCGGCGGTTCATTCGGCGATGCTGCCAGGGGTTTCGCGGCGCCCGATGTCTTGCGGCAGCGGCGCGCCCGGGGCCAGGCCGCGGGCGGCGGCGGCCGCGACGGCGGCGTCGAGCACCACCCGCACCGGCAGCTCCCGGTCGGCGGCGAGGCGGGCCGCGTCCTCGAACTCGGGCGTGGCCTGCACGATCGTCCCGCCGCGATGACCGACCTTGACGGGCAGCCGGCCGCCCAGCACGTCCACGTCGACCCAGCCACGGTCCAGGGCCGTCTTGCGCACCCGGTGTTCGCGCACGCCGAGGGTGCTCGTCTGGTGGAACACCGTCTCGCGCAGGACGTCCGCCCGCGCGGGCGGCGCGAGCACGCACAGCGTGTGCGCCGGCCGCCCCTTCTTCATGAGCACCGGCACAAGCCACGCGTCCGAGGCGCCCGCCGCCAGCAGTGCCGACAGCGCCCCCGGCCACAGACGGGGGTCGAGGTCGTCCACGTTGGCCTCCAGGAGAACGGCGTCCGCGGGGCCGCCGGTGTCGCCGTCCGCCGCGGCGGGGGTGCCGAGGAGCACGCGCACCACGTTCGGCCGCTGCGGGGTGTCCCGGCTGCCCGCGCCCACGCCGGTGGCCTCCAGACGTATCGACGGCACGTCCGAGCACTCCTCGGCCAGCGCGGTGACCAGGGCCGCTCCGGTGGGCGTGGCCAGCTCGCCCCGGCCTCCGGCGTGGATCCGCCAGCCGGTGGCGAGTTCCACCACGGCGGGCACCGGCACGGGAAGCTCGCCGTGGGCGGTCCGCACCGTACCGGCGCCCACCGCGAGGGGGCTCGCCGTGACGCGTTCCACGCCGAGCCGGTGCAGCGCGGCGCAGACGCCGACCACGTCGGCGATGGAGTCCCAGGCGCCGACCTCGTGGAAGTGGACGTCGTCCGGTGCGATCCCGTGCACGCGGGCCTCGGCCTCGGCCAGCCGGGTGAACACGGCCGAGGCACGCTCCCGCGCCCGCTCCGGGAGAGCCGGTGACGCCCGGTCGAGCAGCGCGCGGACGGTGGCCCAGGTGCGGTGCGGCTGGTCCGCGGCGAGCGGGGAGACCACCACCCGCGTGGCGCGCATCCCGGCGCGCGTCACCTGCTCGCGCGTCAGCCGGACGGTGCCCGGGACCACCGCGTCCACCGCGGTCCGTACCGCGTCCAGTGAGGCGCCGGCGTCGACCAGGGCGCCCAGCAGCATGTCGCCCGCGACGCCCGCGGAGACGTCGAGCCATGCCGTCCGCATCTCAGCGGCCCCGGCCCGGCCCGGGCCGCCCGCCGCCTTGAGCGGGCGGACGCAGCCGGTACAGCACCTCTCCGGCCTCGGGCACCACCAGCGTGTCCGGATCGGCGGCGAACGCCTCGACGTCCACCTCGGCCGGGTCCAGGTGGCCGAGGTTCGCCGCGCGGACGACGTCCTCGGGGATGCCGGTGGCCAGGGTGACGGTCACCCGGCAGCGCTCCCCGTGCTCCTCGTCGTACGTCCCCGCCCCCCGCAGGTGGGTGGAGTGGGCGAGCACGCCCCAGTGCAGGTCCTTGAAGCGGTCCCACTGCCGGGTGAAGTAGTCACGGCAGTGGTAACCCACCTGTTCGATCTCCGGGTGCATCTCGGAGATCCGGCGGATGTGCGGGGCGTACAGGATCACCTCGCCGCCGTCGGCGACCACCGGTTCCAGCTTGTAGAAGCCCTTGGCCGCGGTCCAGATGTCGTCGTACTTGGCCGGGATCAGGGACAGCACCCGCCGCACGGGCGCGTCGAGGTGGCGCACATGGGTCTCGGCGGAGACCTCGGCCGCCGCGGCCCACGCGCTCTCGGGGATCCCGAACGCGGCGGCGTGCAGTGCGCCCGAACCGGACGCGGCGACGACGCACAGGGCCAGCCGCCGGCTCGGGACCATCGCCGCGGCCTCGTCGATCAGCGCCCGCACGGGCGTGACGCCCAGGGTGCCGATGATCTCGGAACTGGTGATGAGCGCCCCCAGCCAGTGCGACACGTCGATGATCTCGGCGCCGGCCACTCCGGGGAAGAAGTACTTGTTTCCGCCGGAGAAGCCCACCACCTCGTGCGGGAACACCGGCCCGACGACCAGGGCGACGTCGTGCTCGACCACCGCCCGGTTCAGCCGCACGTCGACCCGCCGCCGCAGCAGACCGCCGGACAGCTCCGCGACCCGGGAGGCGGGGACCGTGCCCACCGACACGAAGGTGTCGGGCTCCCACCAGCGGTGGTTGATCACGGTCATGCCCGGATAGACGCGGTCCAGGCCGCCCTCCGGGTAACCGAGGTGGGCCGCCAGTTCCCGTTCCCCCATGGGGGCGTGCGTGCCGAGGGCGATGAGCACGGTCAGCCGGCTCACCCGCCCCTCGAGGGCGGCGTGGACGCTGGAGAGCAGCAGGGGCAGCGGGCAGCTGCGGGTGGCGTCGGGCACCACCAGGCAGACGCTGCGGCCGTCCAGGTCCTCTCCGGCGAGCCGCTCGCGGACAAACCGCGCCAGCCGTTCCTCGGCCAGGACCTCGCCCGGGCCCCCGATCAGGGCCGCGGACCGGGCGCCGGATGTGTCGGAGTTCTGCGTGAGGCGGGTCGTCATGGCGGCAAGACGACCACGGCCGGCGGGCGGGCCGCAAACACGCGGGACAACTCATGGCAACCGATTGCTGCGTGCTGTCGGGCCGACTCACACTTCACCGCATGCCAGCTCCCACCGCCTCTTCCCCGCTGTCTCCCGACCGCCTGCTGCCGGCCGATCCGGGAGTCCGCGCACTCGCCCGCCGGCTCTACGAGAGCGTGCGTGAGCTGCCGATCCTCTCCCCGCACGGTCACGTCGACGCGCGCCTGCTCGCCGACGACACACCGTTCAGCGACCCGGCGAGCCTGCTGATCACCCCGGACCACTACGTGACACGGCTGCTGCACGCCGCCGGTGTGCCCCTGACGGAGCTGGGCGTGGGCCGCGGGCCGCTGGCGGAGCCGGAGGCGCGGGCCGTGTGGCGCGGGCTGTGCGAGCACTGGGCCGTCTTCCGCGGCACCCCGGTCCGGTACTGGCTCGAGTCGGAGCTGGCCGAGATCTTCGGTGTCACCGAGCGTCCGGGCCCGGACAGCGCGGACCGGATCTACGACCGGATCGCCGACCGGCTGGCCGACGACGCCTTCCGGCCCCGGGCCCTGTTCGAGCGCTTCGGCATCGAGGTGCTGGCCACCACCGACGACCCCTGCGACGACCTCGCGGCGCACCGTGCGCTCGCCGCCGATCCCGGCTGGCACGGCCGGGTCGTGCCGACCTTCCGCCCCGACCGCTACCTGGAGCCGGCCCGCGCGGACTGGGCCGGGGCGGTGGCGCGTCTGGGCCGGGCCGCCGACATCGACACCGGTGAGTACGACGGCTACCTGCGGGCGATCGAGGAGCGGCGCCGCCACTTCGTCGAGCACGGCGCCACCTCGGCCGACCACAGCCACCTGGACGTGCGGGCCGAACCACTGCCGCCCGCGGAGGCCGCCCGCATCTTCCGTGCGGCGCTGGCCGGCGAGGCGGACGAGGCGCAGACCACGGCGTTCCGCCGGCACATGCTGCTGGAGATGGCGCGGATGTCCTGCGAGGACGGCCTGGTGATGACCTTGCACCCGCACGTGTGGCGCAACCACCACAGCCCCACGTCCGACCGCCACGGCCCGGACACCGGGCACGACATCCCGGTGCGGGCCGAGTTCACCAGGGCGCTGCGCCCGCTGCTGGAACGGTACGGCACCCATCCCGGTTTCCAGCTCGTGCTCTTCACCCTCGACGAGAGCGTCCTCTCCCGGGAGATCGCCCCGCTGGCGGGTTTCTACCCGTCCGTCTACGCGGGTGCCCCGTGGTGGTTCCTCGACGCGCCGGACGCGATCCGCCGCTTCCGGCGCGCGGTCACCGAGACCGCCGGCTTCACCCGCACCTCCGGATTCGTCGACGACACACGCGCCTTCTGCTCCATCCCCGCCCGCCACGACATGTCCCGCCGGCTGGACTGCGGAATCCTCGCCGAACTCGTCGCCGAACACCGGCTGGCGGAGGACGAGGCGTTCGAGACCGCCGCCGACCTGGTGACCGTGAACCCGCGAAAGGCGTTCAAGCTGTGATCCCGGCATCCGACGCCCCCGCGCGACCCCTGACGCGCGCCCACGGCCCCGGCACCCGCCCGGCCGCCCCCGTACGCATCCTCCACCTGGGGCTGGGTGGCTTCTTCCGGGCGCACCAGGCCTGGTACACCGACCGGGCGTCGGACGCCGCCCGGTGGGGCATCGCGGCGTTCTCCGGCCGCCGCCCGGAACTCGCCCGTGCGCTGGCCGCCCAGGACGGCCTCTACACCCTGGTGACCCGCGACACCGGCGAGGACCGCTGCGAGGTGGTCGGCTCGCTCACGGCCGCGCATCCGGGAAGCGACCACACCGCCTGGCTGGAGTACTGGGAGCGGCCCGCGCTCGCGGTGGTCACCCTGACCGTCACCGAGGCCGGGTACGCCCTAGCGGGCGGCGGCGACCCGGGACTCGACACCGGCCGGCCGGACGTCGCCGCCGACCTCGCGGCGCTGCGCGGCGACGTGCGGGCCCCCGTCGTCACCGCGGCCGCCCGGTTGCTGGCCGGCCTGGCCGCGCGCCGAGCGGCCGGCCACGGGCCCGTCGCCGTCGTGTCCTGCGACAACCTGCCGGGCAACGGCGCCGTGGTCCGCCGTGTGGTGCGGGAGACGGCCGAGGCCACCGGGCGGGCCGAACTCGTCGCCGCCGCGGAGCACGCGGCGTACGTGACCACGATGGTCGACCGGATCACTCCCGGCAGCACCGACGAGGACGTCACCGCGGTGCGCGCCGCCACCGGCCGCGCGGATGCCGCGCCGGTGGTCACCGAGCCCTTCTCCGAGTGGGTGCTCGGCGGGGACTTCCCGGCCGGCCGCCCCGCCTGGGAGGACGCGGGCGCGCGGGTCGTGGCCGATGTGAGCCGCTACGAGGAGCGCAAGCTGTGGCTGCTCAACGGCGGCCATTCGCTGCTGGCCTACGCCGGATCCGCGCTCGGGCACACCACGGTGGCCGACGCGGTCGCCGACCCGCGGTGCCGGGACCGGCTCACGCGGTGGTGGGCGGAGGCCTCCCCCCACCTGCGGCTGCCCGCCCGCGATCTCGCCGCCTACCAGGAGGCGCTGCTGGCGCGCTTCGCCAACCCCCGGATACGGCACACCCTGGCGCAGATCGCCGCCGACGGCTCGCAGAAGCTCCCCGTACGCATCCTGCCGACCCTGCGCGCCGAACGTGCCCACGGCCGGATGCCGCGGGCCGCGACCGAGGTGATCGCGGCATGGCTGCTGCACCTGCGGGGCGCGGGCGCCCCGGTGAAGGACGCCTCCGCGGACACCGCGCTGGCCGCCGCCCGGGGCCCGCTCCCCGAGGCCGCCCGCCGCGTCCTGGACTTCCTCGACCCCGCCCTCGCCCATGACCGGGAACTGGTGGCCGCCGTCGCCGCGCACGCCGCAGGACGGTACGCGCCATGAACGAACGAATCCGAGACGGACGTTCCTCAGAAATCCGATACGGACGTTCCGCAGGAAAACGGTCGGCGGCCGATGTCCGGCCGTTCGGACGGCCGAGCGGTCGAGCGGCCTCGGTGAGGAGCACCGCCCCCATGTACCGCATCGAGTTCCACGAGTCCCTGGACCCCTCCGGCAACCGTGTGACCGAGCTGCGCCACGCGGGGCGCCCGCTCGGCCCTCCCTGCACGGAGACCGCGGCGGCGGTCCCGGGGTACCGCTACCTCCCGGTGTTCTTCCTGGCCAACGCGGTCTGCCTCGGCTGGTCACCCACCCTTCAGCGCCTCTGCCCCGGGGTGTTCCTGCCCGATCGTCCGGCGACCGCCCGCGAGGAGTCCGCCGAGCACGCCGCCGCCGCTCTCGCCCACGTCTTCGCCCTCGACCGGCTCGGCACGGACGTCGAGGACCTGCTGGATCCCGACCTGGTCACCGCGGCCGCCCACCTGAACACCCGTACGGCTCCGCACCTCGCGGCAGCCGACTGGGAGCGTGCGCTGTGGACCGGGCTGCGCGCTTGGCGCCGGCTGTACCAGGGGCTCGGCACGGCGGTCGTGGCCGACCCGGAACAGGGCTGCCTGCGCGTGACGGCGAGACCGCTGTCCGCACCCCGCTGACGTGCGGCGCCTGGACCGCACTGTCCCGCCGGGCGACGACCCGCGCATCCACGGCCGGCACGTGCACGGCTGTCGGACGATGGCCGACGGCAGTCACCAGCACGCCTCACTGATCCCGGCGGCCGTCCGGCCCGGCACCTGAACGGGCCACCCGGCGGACCGGCCGCCCGGTGACCCGTTCGTCTGCTGCCCGGCACTCCGTCAGTAGCCGACCGAGAAGGTGGCGTCGGCCTGGTCCGTGGTGGTCGAGATCGGGTCGATGCGCAGTGCGTAGGCGGAGTGCCGGATGTAGCGGGTGGGCTGGTTGTGGGAGCGGAAGGAGGCCCAGGAGGCGTCGGCCAGGCCGTTGACCCGGTGGAAGGTGGCGTCCTGGGCGAAGGTGGTGGTGCTGTCGTCGGTGTCCAGCCGGAGCTGGTAGTCGTAGTGGCGCAGGTAGCGGGTGGGGTAGTTGACCGACTGGAAGGAGATGCCCGAGGTGTCGGCCAGGCCGGGGACGAGGCGCCACTGGGAGTCGGTGTACGGGTCGAACGGGTAGGTGTCGATCCGTGCGGTGAAGTCGGCGTGGCGTACGTAGCGGTCGGGGTAGTTGTACGACTTGAGCCGGTTCCAGGTGGGTGCGCCCCAGCGGGTGACGAGGTCGGCGTACTGGGTGCTGGTGATGGTGGCGATGGTGCAGTGCTTGGCGTTGACCGGGTGGGTGTAGAGCTTCTGGTCGACCGGGGTCCAGGTGCCGGCGGCGAGGTCGGTGCTCTGCCAGGCGTAGAAGACGCCGTTGGGGGTGTAGGTGTCTCCCCAGAGGTACCAGGTGCCGGTGGTCAGGGACTTCACGAGGGTGGGTGCCTCGGTGCCGCCGTGGGCGACCGAGGTGCTGAAGGGCGTGAAGCTGCCGGGGTTCAGCGAGGTGGACCGGGCGCCGACCAGGCCGCCGGTGCTGCTGCTCTTGAAGTAGAGGTAGTTGACGCCGTTCACGCCGACGGCCATGTCGCCGTCGATGACGTCGTAGCCCGGGTCGAAGAACACCTGGGGGGCGGAGACGGTCGTGAAGTCGGTGGTGTGGTTGACCATGAGGACGTTGTGGCCGGAGGAGTTCACGGACGAGTAGATGATGGCGTACTGGCCGCGGGAGGCGTCCCAGAAGGCTTCCGGGGCCCAGCTGTGGGTGACCAGGTCGTGCAGGTGGGGGCGGCGGTAGTTGGTGAAGGTGCGCAGGTCGGTGGAGTCCCAGACGTGGATGGTCTGGCTGTTGTAGGTCCAGTCGGTGCCCTTGAGGTCGGTGGCGAGCACGACGAAGGTGCCGTCCTGCTTGCGCAGGATGAACGGGTCGCGCAGGCCGCCGGCTCCGGCGGTGGGGGTGACCACGGGGTTGTTCTGGTTCAGCGGCATCCAGTTCAGGGAGTCCGTGCTGACGGCGAGGTGCAGGCCGTAGTCGGTGCCGACGCCCTGGGGCGATTCGGTGAAGTAGCCCATGACGTAGGCGGAGTCGGCGGCGTGGGCGGGTCCGGTCCCCAGCGTCAGATCGGCGGCCAGGGCCAGGGAACCGGCCGCGGCGGAGCCCAGGAACAGTCTGCGCGACGGCATGGCCTGGGGGCGGGATGGTGCGCTCATCGGCTCTCCGGGTGTGTGCGGGTCGGGTGAGCTCACGGCGGCGGACGGGCGAACGGCGGCAGGACGCGTGGACCGTGGGAAAGGAACGGCGGCTCGGCACCTTCCGCATGGCCGATATCTCGAACGTGGTTCGGTCAGGCGGTCAGAAAGTAGAGCCCTGTCCGGGGCACGTCAATATTTTCGACGCGACTTCTCCTGCGGGAGCGGGTTCTGACGCGTCAGGTCACGCGGTGGACGACGATGGTCACGCGGTCGAGGCCGACCGGGGGACGCAGGTCGCCGATGAAGAGGGTGTGGTTCATCCACGCGTAGGGCCCCTCACCCACCTCGAAGCGAGGGTTGGTGCGGCAGTACCAGCCGTCCGGCTCACCTCCGCCGCCCGCGGAGATCCGTCGCACGGACGCCTCGTCCCGGGTGCCCCAGCCCTCGTTGGTGACCATGAGGTGGTGACCGTCGTCGGTGCGCAGGGTGTAGCGCGCCCACAGGTGGGTGACACCGTCCGGGCGGACGAGGTTCCAGTCGGCGCCGCCCGGCAGGACCTGGCCGCGGGCGTCCGGCCCGCTGAACGTGCCGCCGGTGATGGGGATCACCCGGCGCCGGCCGTGCGGGGTCTCGCCCACGTCGATCGGAGGAGCCAGCTCCACTTCCAGGGTGAAGGCGTGCCGGGTGCTGGGGGCGTGCGCCATGCCGTACTCCCGTCGTCGGGGGACACGCCCCGGCGCGGTCGGGGCGCCGGAGCGGTCCGGGAACGCAGGTCCGCGAAGTCGATGCACGATACCGGGCGCGACGGCACCGGCGACGCCCCGGGGGCACGGAGCCGGCCCTCGACCGACGGAGGGTCAGCTCTTCGATCCGTAGAAGTGCACCGGTGAGTTCGGCTCGAAACCGATGCGGGGGTACACGGGTGCCCCGGCGGCGGTCGCGTGCAGAGTGGCGCGGGTCAGTCCGGTCGCTCGGCCGCCTTCGTGCAGCGCCTTCCGGGTCACCGCCTCGCCGTAGCCCCGGCGTTCCCACGCGGGGTCCGTGGCGACGAGCACGACGAAGAGGCGTCCCTCCGCCTCCAGCGTCGCGGCGCACGTCACCGGGACACCGTCCCGCAGGCCGAGGTAGGCGTGCACGCCGGTCTTCCACAGCGCGGAGCCGAGGAGCCCGTCGCGGCCGTCCTCCAGCGGGAATCCGTAGGCGCGCGCGTTGAGGTCCGCGTACGCCCGCAGCTGTTCGTCGGTGCTCACCCGCGCGAACGTCAGGTCCGGGTGGACCGGGTCGGGCACGGGGAGCAGGTTCCCGGCCATGCCGGTGCCGGCGAAGGCGTGCTGGAGACCGGCCCGTTCGGCCGCCTCCGCCAGGCCCGCGCGCGCCCCGCCGTCGAGGAGGTCCTCGAAGAGCCACAGAAAGCCCGGGTGCTTTTTCGCGCGCATGATGTCCGCCGCCTGCGTCAGACGCCTCTCCAGGAGCACCGCGTCCGCCCCCACGTCGGTCAGCGTGACGCAGTTCCAGAACGCGAACCGGCAGTCGGCCCAGCGCACGGCGACGCCCGGCAGGTCCCGCACGTCCGCGCGCGGTTCCCGGTCGAGGACCAAGGCGCGCCAGACCGTGGCGAGTTGCTCCATCGATTCGATCGATTCCGTGAGACCCGTCATGGACAACCCCTCGTGCCGTGGAGTGCGTGGATGCTTCCGAGGAGTAACGAACGGCACCGGTCCAGGGTTCACGCCTGCCACAGGGCGTTTCTGAGGGACCTCCGCGGCGCCCGTTCCCGGCAGGCGGGCGGCGCCGCCTGCCGGGAACGGCCGCCGGGCGATCACACTGGTCCCGACAAGGAGCCCCGGGACCGGCGTCCTCGCCCGACACCGCCCCCGTCCCGGGGCGCGCCGCCCGCACCACCGACCCGACACCCTGGGAGCGCCCATGCCGATAGATCCCTTCCTCGCCGGGAAGCTGCACCTGCTCGACGGCCTCAGCCGGGAGGGCGCCGCGTCCGACCCGGAGGCGGGCGCCCGGCTCGCGGAGTACTACCGCGATCCCGGCGAGTGGAGCCTGCCGGACGTCTCGGTCGAGGACCTCGTGGTCCCCGGACCGCACGGCGAGGTGCCCGTCCGTGTCTACGCCCCGCGCGACGAGCCCCGCCGCGCGCTGCTGTGGCTGCACGGCGGCGGCTTCGCGGCCGGCGATCTCGACATGCCGGAAGCGCACACGGTCTCCGCCGAGCTGGCCGCCCGCGCCGGGGCCCTGGTGGTCTCCGTCGGGTACCGGCTGGCGGTGGACGGCATCCGCCACCCCGTCCCCGTCGACGACGCGCACGCCGCGTGGCTCTGGCTCCACGGACCCGGCCAGGTGCGCGGCCCCGTCGCCCTGGGCGGCGCGAGCGCGGGCGCCGCCCTCGCCCTGTCCACGGCGATCCGGCTGCGCGACCGGCACGAACCCCGCCCGGACACCCTGCTGCTGGCCTATCCGTTCGCCCACTTCCCGACCCCGGCCCTGGACGACGAGACGGCGGCGGCGATGCGGGAACTGCCGTCGCTCCTGCGGTTCACCACCGAGTCGATCGAGGGCATGGTGCGCAACTACGTCGGCCGCCTGACCGACCTGCCGGCGGACGCGATGCCCGGGGCGGCGAACCTGGACGACCTGCCCCCGACCGGTGTCGTCCTCTCCGAGTTCGACGACCTCCGGCCGTCCGGCGAACTCCTCGCCCGGCAACTGGACGAGCGCGGTGTCCCGGTCCGGACGTACCTCGCGGCGGGCATGACGCACGGCCACCTGAACCGCGGCCCCTCCCTCAAGGAGGTCGACCGGTCGCTCGACTTCTTCGCGAGCTTCCTCTCCGGCTGACGGGCCCGCCGTCGTCCCCGGGGAGTACCGGGTCCTCCTCCTGCGGGAGGACCCGGGCGCGCCGGCTCGTGCCCTGCCACCAGGCCACAGTGCCCGCACCGGCACGATGCCCCGGCGCCCCCCGCCACGCCAGGCTGGTCGTCCACCCGACACCAGATCTGGAGATCCGTTTCCCGTGGCCACCTCGCTCTACCGGTGGGGCCGGACCGCCTTCCGGCGGCGCCGGCTCGTGACGTTGTTGTGGGCGGTGCTGCTCTGCGCCGTCGGGGCGGGCGCCGCCACGGCACCCGCCGCCTCCGACGACGGCACGTCCTTCATGCCCGGCATCGACTCCACGCCCGCGACCGCGCCCAGTTCGTCGTCATCGCCTACCAGAGCGGCCTGGTCACCCCGCACCCGCACATCCGACCCCACGGCGGCCGGTGACACACGTGCGTCCGGCGCGAGCCGCGGCGGCACCGCCCCCGCCGGCTCGCCCGGCCGACGACGGCGGGCCGGCTCACCGCGCCCGTGGCGCGTACATGATTACGGCCATGCCGGCGAGGCAGACCAGGGCGCCGACGACGTCGTAGCGGTCGGGACGGTAGCCGTCGGCGACCATGCCCCAGGCGATCGATCCGGCGACGAAGACACCGCCGTAGGCGGCGAGGATGCGGCCGAAGTTCTCGTCGGTCTGGAAGGTGGCCACGACGCCGTACAGGCCCAGCGCGATCACGCCCGCCCCGGCCCAGACCCAGCCCCGGTGCTCGCGGACGCCCTGCCAGACGAGCCAGGCCCCGCCGATCTCGAACAGGGCGGCGACGACGAACAGGGCGACGGAACGGGCGACAGTCATGGGGCGACCCTATCGACCGGGCCGCTGCCGCGATCTCCGGCCGACCCTGAGGAGCCGTCGGGCCGTACAGGCGGCGGACGCCGGGGCCAGGACCGCCCGCGCGCCGGGTCCCGGACCGCCCGCGCGCGCCGGGTGCCGGGGCCGCGCCCGCAGCGGACGCCGGACTGCCTGTGCACCGGGCGCTTGCTTCCGGACCGTGTCCGCAGCGGACGCCTGCTCCCGGACCGTGCCCGTGCCCGTGGCCGACGCCCGTGATCTGGCCGTGAACCGGGCGCCTGCTTCCGGACCGCCCGCGCACCGGGCGCCTGCTCCCGGACCGTGCCCGCAGAGGACGCCTGCTCCCGGACCCTGCCCGCGGCCGACGCCGTGATCTGGCCGTACCGGTGGCTTGATAGCCTGCCGAGGCCAGTCGAGCCACATCCGAGGCCAGGGAATCCGGTGCGAATCCGGAACTGACGCGCAGCGGTGAGGGGGACGGGCGGGGCACGCGTGCCACTGGGAAGGGGACGGGCCGGCCGGCGGGCCGGTGCGGCACCGCACCGGGAAGGCGCCCCGCGCGGACGAACCCGAGTCCGAAGACCTGCTGGCACCGCCACGCCCCAGGGCGTGGCGGACGTCCGCAGGCCAGGCTCCGCGTACGAGCCCCGACACCCGAGGCATGCCCGTGCTCCGTTCCACACCGCCGCGCGCCCCGCGCACCGTAGCCCTCCTGCTCGCCCCCGCCCTCCTGCTCACCGCCTGCGGAGGCTCCGGCGGATCCGCCGCAGGAGGGGAGAAGGCCACCGCCGGTTACCCGCGCACGATCGTCGACTGCGGGCACCGCGTCACGCTGGAGTCGGCACCCCGGCGGGCCGTCTCCCTCAACCAGGGCACCACCGAGATCCTGCTCTCCCTCGGCCTCCAGGACCGCATGGCCGGCACCGCCACCTGGACCGACCCGGTGATGAAGGGACTGGAGAAGGCCAGCGCGTCCGTGCCGCGGCTGGCCGAGAACAACCCGTCCTTCGAGAAGGTGCTGGACGCCGAACCGGACTTCGTCACCGCCTCGTTCGTCTCCACCCTCGGCAAGGGCGGCGTCGCCACGCGCGAGCAGTTCGAGGAGCTGGGCGTGCCCACCTACGTCTCGCCGTCCGACTGCTCGGAGGGCAAGGACAACGACAGCGGCGGCGACGGCTCCCGCAGCGAGCCGCTCACCCTCGACGCCGTGTACGGCGAGATACGCGACCTGGCCCGCGCCTTCGACGTCGAGGCGCGCGGCGAGAAGCTCGTGGCGAGCCTCCAGGAACGGGTGCGCGAGGCCACCGCCGCACTGGACGCCTCCGGCGTCTCCCTCATGTACTGGTTCGCCAACTCCGAGTCGCCCTACCTCGCCGGCTGCTGCGGCGCCCCCGGCGCCATCACCCGGGCCGTCGGCGCGGAGAACGCCTTCTCCGACACACACGACGAATGGCCGCAGATCAACTGGGAGACGGTCGCCGACCGTGACCCCGACGTCATCGTCCTGGGCGACCTGAGCCGCAGGTCGCAGACGGCGGAGACCGCCGAGGCCAAGATCCGCTTCCTGGAGACCGACGCCGCCACCCGCAACCTCACCGCCGTGAAGAAGAAGCGGTACATCCTGCTCAGCGGCCAGGCCATGAACCCGTCGATCCGCACGGTCGAGGGCATCGAACAGGTCGCCGCCGGACTGCGCTCGTTCGGGCTCGCCGGGTGAGGCTGCGCGACACGCTCGTGACGGCCTGCGGCCTGCTCGTCCTCGCCGCCTCGGTCGCCGTCGCCGTGACGATCGGCCCGGCCGACATCTCCGCCTCGGACGTGTGGGCGTCGGTCGCCGCCCGTCTCGGGGCGGGGGAGAGCCGGCTGGCGCCGCTGCGCGACGGCATCGTCTGGAACCTGCGCATGCCCCGCACGATGCTCGCCGCCGTCTGCGGGGCGGGACTCGCGCTGTGCGGGGCGGTGATGCAGTCGCTGCTGCGCAACCCGCTCGCGGACCCCTTCGTGCTCGGGGTGTCCTCGGGGGCCTCCACCGGCGCGGTCGCCGTGGTCGTGCTCGGCGTGGGCGGCGGCGCGGTGTCCCTGTCGGGGGGCGCGTTCGCCGGGGCGCTGGTGTCCTTCGGGCTCGTCCTGCTGCTGAGCCACAGCCTCGGCGGCAGCACCGACCGCGTCGTCCTCTCCGGCGTCGCGGCGATGCAGCTGTTCTCCGCGCTGACCTCCTTCACCGTGCTCACCTCGGCCGACGCCGAGACGACCCGCGGCGTGCTGTTCTGGCTGCTCGGCTCGCTCTCCGGCGCCGACTGGACCGACGTACTGCTGTGCGCGGGCGTCCTGGCGGCCGTGCTCGGCGTCTGCCTCGGACACGCCCGCACCCTGGACGCGTTCGCCTTCGGGGAGGAGGCCGCGGCCTCGCTCGGCGTGCGCGTCGGCCGCGCCCGGCTGGTCCTGCTGTGCGCGACCGCGCTGCTCACGGCCGTCCTGGTCAGCTGCGCCGGGGCGATCGGCTTCGTCGGCCTGGTCCTCCCGCACGTGACGCGCGCCCTCACCGGCTCCGGCCACGCCCGCCTGCTCCCGGTCACCGCACTGGCCGGGGCCGTCTTCCTGGTCTGGGTGGACACCGCCGCCCGTACCGTCCTCGACCCGCAGGAGGTGCCCGTGGGCGTCGTGACGTCCCTGATCGGCGTCCCCGTCTTCGTGGCAGTGCTCCACCGCGGGAGGAGGAAGGCGTGAAGGACACTCACGCCGGAGCCGGAGCCGGAGCCGGAGCCGGAGCCCGAGCCGGAGCCGGAGCCCGAGCCGGAGCCGGGAGCGGGGCGGACGCAGGGACCGTGGCGGACAGGGCTGATACGGCGCACACGGCGCACACGGTGCACACGGCGGACACGGCGGCCGGGCTCCGCGCGAGCCGTGTCACCCGTCGTGCCGACGGCCGGCTCATCCTCGACGGCCTGACCCTCGCCCTCCGCCCCGGCGAGACGGTGGGCCTCATCGGCCCCAACGGGTCGGGCAAGTCGACCCTGCTGCGGCTGCTCGCCGGCGTCCTCGCTCCCACGGCCGGCGTCGTCACCCTGGACGGGCGGCCCCTGGCGCAGGTGGGCCGTCGCGCCACCGCCCGCCGTGTCGCCACCGTCGAGCAGCACGCCCACACCCAGACCGAGCTGACCGTCCGCGACGTCGTCGCCCTCGGCCGCATCCCCCACCGCCGGGCCTGGACGGCCGCCACGGCGGCGGACGCGCGGGCCGTCACCGAGGCACTGGAGCGCACGGGCCTGGCCGACCGGGCCGCCCAGTCCTGGCACACCCTGTCCGGCGGCGAACGCCAGCGCGCCCAGATCGCCCGCGCCCTCGCCCAGGAACCCCGCGAACTGCTGCTCGACGAGCCGACCAACCACCTCGACATCCAGCACCAGCTCGACCTGCTGGACCTCGTCGCCGGTCTCCCGGTCACCACCGTGATCGCCCTGCACGACCTCAACCTCGCCGCCATGTACGGCGACCGGCTGCTGGTGCTCCGGGAGGGACGCGCCGTCGCCGAGGGGACCCCGGGCGACGTCCTGACCGCGGAGCTGATCGAGGAGGTGTACGGCGTCCGCGCCGAGGTCACCACCGCGCACGGCCGTCCGGTGATCCGCTTCCTGCGCCGCGCGTCGCGCCGGCGGTCGGAGGAAGCTCCGTGCCGGGGTCAGTGACCGCTGCTCAGCGGGTGGCTGAAGCCCTGGGCGGAGATGAGGCGGGCGGCTCCGGCGAGTTCGGCGGCGAAGCGCTCCACGGCCTCGTACGGGAAGCGGTGGCTGGGCCCGCTCACGGAGAGGGAGGCGACGACCGCCCCCGAGCGGCCGGTGACCGGCACGGCGACGGCGGTGAGCCCCTCGTCGAACTCGCTGCTGCTGACGGCGTAGCCGCGCTGGGCCGTCTCGGCGGCCCCGGCGCGCAGCCGGTCGGTGTGCGCCTCGCCGTACGGTGAGGCGAGGGCGACCCGGCGCAGGACGGCGTCGGAGGCGTCGCGCAGCAGGACCTTGGAGGAGGCGCCCGCCCACAGCGGCTGTTCGTCGCCGACGTCGACGACGTGGCGCAGGGGGTGGGGGCTCTCCTCGTGCGCGACGCAGACGCGCTGGACGTCCCGGGCGACGAAGATGTTCACGGTCTCGCCGAGCCGGTCGGCGAGGTCGCGCATCACCTTGCGGGTCTCCCGCGGCACCTCCCACCGGCCGCGGGCGAGGTAGGCCCAGCGCCACAGCCCGGGGCCCGCCGTGTAACCGGAGGGGTGCGAGCCGAGCAGCCCGGTCTCCTCCAGGGTCTGCACCAGGCGCAGCGCGGTGGTCTTCGCCAGCCCCGTGGCCTCCGTGATCTCGCGCAGGGTGACGACCGGCCGGTCCTCCCTCAGCAGGTTGAGGATGTCGACGGCCCGGCGCACACTGCGCACGCCGGTGCCCGGCTGCTCCCGTTCGTCCTCGGCCCGCGCCGTCTCGCCGCCGTCCACCCGTCGTCTCCCTGCTTCGTGCCGCCCGTCGCGGACCCCCGTCGGCCACAACGGCAGTCCGCTCTGCGGACCACGGTAACCGCAACGACGCGGGCGCCGTACCGGGATCCGGGAAGGCGGCCTCCACCCCCTCCCGGGTGCCGTGTGCCGGTCTTCGTGGTCCGCTCCGCGGATGGAGCGCGGCGGTAGGACGTCACCCTTGCCAGAGCGGCGCCAGGCCGGTGGGCAAGGGGAGGGCAGGGGTGTCGGTGCCGCCTGGACGCTGACCGGCGGAGGTCCGTCGCGGGCGGCGCTTCCTTGTCCGGTGCCCCACCCTCCTCTACTGTGACCGTACAGTGGACCTGTCGATCCACCTAGTGGTCAGCTTGGAGTTCCAGTGACAGCAGCAGTTCTCACGACGACGGCCGGGCCGGCGGCGCCCGGACGCGGGGCGAGCGCCGGCCCGGCCGGACGCGCGGACCGGACCCGGACCAGCGTCGGCCGGACCCGGACCAGCGTCGGGAGGACGCATGCGTAAGTCGATCGCCACCGTCTGCCTCAGCGGCACGCTCACCGAGAAGCTCACGGCCGCCGCACGGGCCGGCTTCGACGGGGTCGAGATCTTCGAGAACGACCTGGTCGCCGCCCCCCTCAGCCCCGAGGAGATCCGCGCCCGCTGCGCCGACCTCGGCCTGAGCATCGACCTCTACCAGCCGATGCGTGACATCGAGGGCGTCCCCGAGGAACTCTTCGACCGCAACCTGCGACGCGCCCGGCACAAGTTCGACCTGATGCGCAGGCTCGGCGCCGACACCGTCCTGGTCTGCTCCAACGTCTCCCCGCAGACCCTCGCCGACGACTCCCTGGCCGCCCGGCAGCTCGCCCGGCTCGCCGACCTCGCCCAGGACCACGGCATCCGCGTCGCCTACGAGGCGCTCGCCTGGGGACGGCACGTCAGCACGTACGACCACGCCTGGCGCATCGTCGAACAGGCCGACCACCCCGCACTCGGCGTGTGCCTGGACAGCTTCCACATCCTCTCCCGGGGCTCCGACCCCCGGGGCATCGAGGACATCCCCGGCGAGAAGATCTTCTTCCTGCAACTCGCCGACGCCCCGCTGATGGCGATGGACGTCCTCCAGTGGAGCCGCCACTACCGCTGCTTCCCCGGCCAGGGCGGCTTCGACGTCACCGGTCTCGTCCGCCACGTCCTGAACGCCGGCTACGACGGCCCGCTCTCCCTGGAGGTCTTCAACGACGTCTTCCGCCAGGCCGACGCGGGCCGCACCGCGGTGGACGGACTGCGGTCGCTGCTCGCCCTGGAGGAGAACGCCGGCGTCTCCCCCCTGCCCGCCCCCGTCGTCCCCTCGGGAGTGGCCTTCGCGGAGCTGGCCACCGGCGACCCCGAGCCCGTCGGCACGCTGCTCACCGCGCTCGGCTTCGCCCGCACCGGCCGCCACCGCGGCAAACCCGTCGAGCTGTGGCAGCAGGGCGCCGCCCGCGTCCTGGTGAACACCGGCACCTCGACGCGCCGCTCGGGAACCACCCTCGCGGCCATCGGACTGGAGACCCCCGACCCGGCGGCCGCGGCACGGCGTGCCGAGGCCCTCCTCGCGCCCGCGCTCCCCAAGCGGCGCGCGGTCCACGACGTCCCCCTGGAGGCCATCGCCGCACCGGACGGCACCGAACTGCTCCACTGCGCGACCGACCGGCCCGGACTGCCCAGCTGGACCGACGACTTCGAGCCGCTCCACGACGCCCCGAGCCCGGCCGGCGGCATCACCGGCATCGACCACCTCGCCCTCACCCAGCCCTGGCACCACTTCGACGAGGCGGTCCTCTTCCACCGCGCCGTCCTGGGCCTGCGACCGCACGACAGCGTCGACCTCGCCGACCCCTACGGCCTCTTCCGCAGCCGCGCCCTGACCGCCCCGCACGGCGGACCCAGGATCGTCCTCAACCTCGCGCCCGGCCCCGACGACGCGAGCGGAAGCCGCCCCCAGCACGTCGCCTTCGCCGTCGAGGACATCGTGACGACGGCGCGCCGCGTCCGGGAGGAGGGCGCCGAACTCCTGCGGATCCCGGCGAACTACTACGACGACCTCCAGGCACGGTACGAGCTCCCCGCGGACGAACTGGAGACGTACCGCGACCTCGGCATCCTGTACGACCGCGACGAGCGGGGCGGCGAGTTCCGGCACTGCTACACCGCGACCGTCGGCCACGTCTTCCTCGAACTCGTACAGCGCACCGGCGGCTACGGCGGCTACGGCGCCGCCAACGCCCCGGTCCGCCTCGCCGCCCAGCGGAGGTAGCCGGGGCACCGGGTGTCAGTGGAGATCTTTAAGGTGTAGGGGGTGGTCCGGTGCCGCCGCCACCGCAGGTGCGGCGACCGGGGCCGGACCACGGACACCGTTCCCGCACCGTGAGGAAGTCACCGGCCATGTTCCAGGAGACCCCGATCTACGCCCGCCTCATCACCGAACGGGGTGACGTGCCCGACCAGGTGCGCCGCGACGCCGAGCGGATCCACCGCGATCTGGCACGTGTCATCACACCGGGCCCTCCGTCCTTCCCCCCGGCCCCCTACAGAGCCTGACGGCCGCTCCCGGTGGACCCGGCCCGCGGCGCACGACGAGCGGCGCCGCGTCCCCGGCACCCGGTTCACCGAGTGCGGCCGGTTCACCGAGCGCGGCCGGTTCACCGACTGCGGCTGGATCGCCGAGTGCGCCCGGATCACGAGGCGTGGCCGGATCACAGGGCCCGGGCGACGAGCAGGGCGACGTCGTCGTGGTCGTCGGGGTGGCGCAGGCCGTAGAGCAGGAGGTCGCAGGTCTCCTCCAGCCGCCGGTGCGGTTCGTCGAGGAACCCGAGCAGCGTGTCGAGGCGGTCGTCGAGGGGATGGCTGCGGGTCTCGACGAGGCCGTCGGTGTAGAGGACCAGCAGATCGCCGGGGTCGAGGACGACCGTCGTCGTCTCGAAGGCGATGCCTCCGACGCCCAGCGGGGCGCCGGAGGGCAGGTCGAGCAGCCGGGGTTCACGGCCGGGCCCGGACAGCGCGGGCGGCATGTGGCCGGCGTTGGCGACGCGGCACTCCCGGGTGCGCGGATCGAACACCGCGTACAGGCAGGTGACGATGTAGTGCTCCAGATCACAGGTGATCTTGTCCAGGTGCTGGAGCACGGAGGCCGGAGCGAGGTCGAGGTCGGCGTAGGCGCAGGTGGCGGTCCGCAGCCGGCCCATCGTGGCGGCGGCGTCGATGCCGTTGCCCATGACGTCCCCGACGACCAGCGCGGTCTTGTCGCCGGTCAGGGGGATCACGTCGTACCAGTCGCCGCCGACCTCGCTGGTGGCCTGCGCGGGCTGATAGCGGGAGGCGAGCTCCAGACCGGTGTGCCGGGGCGCATGGTCGGGCAGCAGGCTGCGCTGGAGGGTGAGGGAGGTGTTGCGCACGCTCTGGAACCAGCGGGCGTTGTCGATCGCCACGGCGGCACGCCCGGCCAGCTCGGCGGCGAGCACGACGTCGTCCTCGTCGAACGGCAGCGGATTGCGGGTGCGCTTGAGATCGAGGGCGCCGAGCACCTCGCCATGGGCGGTCAACGGCACGACCAGGTACGAGTGGACACCGGCGCGGGCCAGCAGGGAACCGGCCTCGGCGTCCCGGGCGATGCGCGGCAGGTCCCGCTCGCCGACGTGGCGCACCAGGACCGGCCGGCCGGTGTGGACGCACAGGGTGACCAGACGGTCGCCGTCGTAGGCCGTCAGGTCGCCGGGAGGGTCGGCGGCGCGCAGGGCCACCGTCGGCTGGTCCGCCTTGAGCGCGAGGGCGCGGAAGAGCTCGGGGCCGTTGTCCGGACGGCGCGCGCGCCGGCAGGCCAGGGCCGAGTCGAGGACGTCCACGGCGGCCACGTCGGCGAGCTGGGGCACCGCGATGTCGGCCAGTTCGCGGGCGGTCTCCTCCACCTCCAGCGTGGTGCCGACGCGAGCGGAGGCGTCGGCGATGAGCGCGAGGCGGCGCCGGGCCCGGTCGGCCTCGGCGGCCGCGCGGTGCCGTTCCGTGACGTCGACGACCGACAGGGCCGCGCCCAGGACCCGCCCGCCGGGGTCCTCCAGCCGGTAGAACGACAGCGACCAGGCGTGCTCCTGGTCCGGGTCGGTCGGGGGACGGCCCACGTGGTACTGGTCGAGGAGCGGCATGCCGGTGGTGAGGACCTGCCGCAGCGCCGACTCGATGGTCTGGACGTCGGACAGCGGCAGCGTCTCCCGGAGCAGACGGCCGACGTGCTCCTCGGCGGGGATGCCGTCGATGCGCTCCAGCGCCGGGTTGACCAGCAGGTACCGCAGGTCGGGGTCGAGCAGCGCCAGCCCGATCGGGGACTGGTCGATCAGCCGCTCGCACAGCGCCAGATCGGTCTCCACCCGCTGGAGCAGGGAGTGGTCGGCCGCGATGCCCAGGGCGTACACGTCACCGAGATCGTCCTGGAGCCGCATGTTGCGGAACTCCATCAGACGGCTGCTGCCGTCCTTGTGCCGGACGGGGAAGGCACCGGCCCAGCTCCGGCCCGTCTCCAGCACCTCCGTGAACAGCTTCACCACGGCCTTCAGATGCTCGGGGTGGATGATCAGCCGGGCCGCGTACTGGCCGAGCGCCTCCTCGGCGCTGTAGCCGATCAGTTCCTCCGCCTGCGGAGTCCAGAACACGATGCGGCCCTCGGTGTCGAGGACCATCGCGGCCACGCTCAGCACGTCCAGCAGACCGGTGGACGCGGGCCCCTCCGGACGGTACGCGTCCCCGTCCAGCGGGAGGGAGTCGTCGGCTGTCATCCGGCATCGACCTCCACCGCTCGGCGGGACGGAGCGACCTCCTCCGGTATCGGCGCCCGCCCGGGTGCCGACCACCGGTACCTCCATGCTGCCTCCCACGGGCGGCGTCCCCAAACGCGAGGCTTCGCCGGGAGGTCCGTACCCGGCCGGAACCGTGCACATCGGCCGGACACGCAGGAACATGGTCGTGTGGAGGACGGCACCCGCACGGACCGGACGGCACCCGTGGAACCTGCGCCCCAGGATTCCGGCGGGCCGGCGCCCGCGGCACCGCGCGACCTCCTCGACGCGTCCACCGACGCGGCGGCGGTGGTGTCCGCGGACGGCCGGGTGGTGGGCTGGACCCCGGCCGCCGAGGAACTCCTCGGCCACCCGGCGTCCGAGACCGTCGGCGGATCCGCGGCCCGCCTGGTGGCGATGCCCGGCGACCCGGCCCGGGTGGCCGCGGTCGCGCAGCGGTGCCGCGCCGGACAGGGCTGGAGCGGCAGGCTCCCCCTGCGGCACCGCGACGGCCGCTCCGTCGACGTGGACCTGCGGGTCTCCGCGTCCTTCCGGATCGGCGACGACGAGTGCTTCCTGCTCTCGGCGCGCCCGCAGCGGCAGGAGTGGACGGTGGGCCGGTCCGTGCTCGACGGCTTCCTGACCCGCTCCCCGGTCGGCATGGCGGTGATGGACCGGGACCTGCGCTTCGTATGGGTGAACGACACCCTGGAAGCATCGGCGGAGTGCCCCGCGAACAGCGTCTGGGACGCCGGCTGAGCGACCTCCTGCCCGGGCTGCGGACCGACGCCCTCGAAGAACTCATGCGCACGGTCCTGCGGACCAAGGCCCCGATCCCCGATCACGAGTTCGTCGGGTGGAGCTGGGCCGACCCGCACCGCCGGCACGCCTACTCCATGTCCTTCTTCCCCCTGGTGGACGCCGACGAGACCGTCACCGGTGTCTGCTACCTCGTCCTGGACGTCACCGAGCGGTGGAGCGCCCGCCGGCTGCTGTCCCTGGTCAACGAGGCCGGCACCAGCGTCGGCACGACCCTGGACGTGCTGCGCACCGCCCAGGAACTCGCCGACTTCTCCGTTCCCCGCTTCGCCGACTTCGTCGTCGTCGACCTGCTGGAGGCGGTCCTGAGCACCGAGGGGCACGGCGCGTGGCTGATGGACGCCGGACCGGCCCCCGCCCGGCCGGTACTGCTCCGCGCCGGAATGCGCTCGGTGCGCGAGGGCTGCCCGGAGGCCGTGGCCCGGGTCGGTGAGCGGGCGGGCTTCCTCCCCCCGCCGTACGACGCGGACTTCCTCGTCCACGGCGAGCCGCTCCTGCTGCCCGTCCTCGACGCGTCCGACGACCTGTGGGTCACCGAGCAGCCCGAACGGGCGGCGACCATCCGGGAGTTCGGTCTGCACTCCCTCATCTCCGTACCGATGCGGGCACGGAACACCGTCCTGGGCCTCACCACGTTCATACGGTCGCTCAACCCGGTGTCGTTCCGGCCCGACGACTTGTTGCTGGCGCAGGACCTGGTGGCGCGGGCGGCCCTGTGCGTCGACAACGCCCGCCGCTACACCCGGGAACACTCGGCGGCGGTCACCCTCCAGCGCAGCCTGCTGCCCCACGCCCTGTCGGGTGGCACCGCGCTGGAGGTGGCCTCCTCGTACCTCCCGGCGGACGCGACGGGCGGGGTGGGCGGCGACTGGTTCGACGTGATCCCCCTGTCCGGGGCGCGGGTGGGCCTGGTCGTCGGCGACGTCGTGGGCCACGGCATCACCGCCGCGGCGACCATGGGCCGGCTGCGCACCGCGGTGCAGACCCTCGCCGACATGGAGCTGCCCCCCGACGAACTCCTGGCCCACCTCGACGACCTCGTGCTCCGGCTGAGCGCGGAGCGCACCGACGACGAGACGGCCCGGAACACCACGGTCGCCTTCCTCGGGGCGACCTGTCTGTACGCCGTCTACGACCCCGTCACCCGGCGGTGCACGATGGCCCGGGCCGGACACCCGCCGCCCGTCGTCGTCGCCCCCGACGGGCGGGTGTCGTTCCCGGAGCTTCCGGCCGGCCCTCCCCTGGGGCTGGGCGGGATGGCGTTCGAGGCCGGCGAGATCGAACTCGCCGAGAACAGCCTGATCGGCCTGTACACGGACGGGCTCGTGCGGGGGAGCGACGGCGACGTCGAGCGGGGCCTGGCCCGGCTCGGCGAGGTGCTGGCCCGCTCCGACACCGACCTCGGCGGCCTGTGCTCCACCGCGGTGCGGCACCTCGTGCCCCGGCCGCAGCCCGACGACATCGCCCTGCTCCTGGCCCGCACCCACGCGCTGGGCACCGACCGGATCGCCTGCTGGGACGTGCCCGTGGACCCGGCCGCCGTCGGCGACGTCCGGGCCTGCGCCACCCGTCAGGTGGCGGCCTGGGGGCTGGACGAGCTGGCCATGACGACGGAGCTCGTCGTGAGCGAGCTGGTCACCAACGCCATCCGCCACGCCGCACCCCCCATACGGCTGCGCCTGCTCCGCGACGGGCACCTGACCTGCGAGGTCGCCGACGCCAGCAGCACCGCCCCGCGCCTGAGGCACGCCCGCAGCACGGACGAGGGGGGCCGCGGCCTGTTCCTGGTGGCGCAGCTCGCCCATCGGTGGGGCGCCCGGTACACGGCCGAGGGAAAGATCATCTGGGCGGAGCAGGAGATCCTGTGACGGGGACGGTGACGGCGGCGGCCCCCTCTCGGGAGCCGGCCGCTCAGGCGCGTACGCCCCGCATGAGGTTGGCCACCAGGTGCACGGCGAACTCCTCCGTCACCGGCAGGCTGGGCATCAGCAGCCGGTGGTAGCAGGCGCCCCAGAGCTGGTCGACCAGGACCTCGGGATCGACGTCCGCGCGCACCTGGCCCCGTGACTGCGCCCTGCCTATCGTGCGGACCGCCAGCTCGCGGCGCGGGCCGGAGTAGCGCTCCAGCAGGGCGGCGGACAGGTCGGGGTCGGTCTGCGCCTGCCCGATGAGCTCGGCGATCACCTGCCCGGCGGGCGTCCCGGTGACGACGTGGACGAACGCGCGGAGCTGCGCCGTCAGATCGGCCTCGATGTCCCCGGTGTCCGGGAACGTCAGCGCGGACTCCACCGCGTGGAAGTAGCCGTCGAGGGCGAGCGCCCCCTTGGAGGGCCACCACTTGTAGATCGTCGTCTTGCTGACGCCGGCCTCCGCGGCGACCGCCTCGATCGTGAAGGCGCCCATGCCCGCGCGCAGGAGCAGGGTCCCGGCCGCGTCCAGGGTGGCGGCCCGCACCTCGGCGGCCGGGCGCCGGCCCCGGCCGCGCCGGACCCGCGGGGCGTCCTCCCGCTCCGCCCGCTGCGGGGACTCCGTCCGCTGCGGGGACTCGGTTCGCTCCAGTGGCTCCGTCCGTCGTCCCGTCCGCTCCGGCATGTGTCGGCCTTCCCGTGGTGAGCGTGCGGTCCTCCTGCTGTGGTGGTGAGGACCGTTTCTCCACCCTACATATGGACGTCGCGTTCACAAAGTGGTTATATGGACGGAACGTCCATAAGAATGCGAGGCAGCACCATGTCCGACACCACCCGAGTCGCACTCGTCACCGGGGCCTCCGGCGGCATCGGCCGCGCCGTGGCCCACCGTCTGGCCGCCGACGGCATGGCCGTCGGGGTGCACTACGCGGGCAACCGGACCGCCGCCGAGGAGACCGTCGCCGCGATCGAGCGGAGCGGCGGCCGGGCGGTCGCGGTCACCGGCGACGTCGCCGACGAGACCGCCATGAACGAGGCCTTCGACCAGGTGGAGAAGGCCTTCGGCGGGATCGACGTCGTGGTCCACACCGCGGGCGTCATGCTGCTGGGGCAGGTCGCCGAGTTCGATCTCGACACCTTCGACCGGATGTCCCGGACCAACATCCGCGGCACGTTCGTCGTCACCCAGCAGGCGGCCCGCCGGGTCCGCGACGGCGGCGCCGTCGTCACCTTCTCCACCTCGGTGACCCGGCTCGCCTTCCCCGCCTACGCGGCCTACGCCGCGACCAAGGGCGCCGTCGAGGCCATGACGATGGTGCTCGCCCGCGAGATGCGCGGCCGCGACATCACCGTGAACGCCGTCGCGCCCGGGCCCACGGCGACGCCCCTCTTCCTGGAGGGCAAGGACCAGGAGGCCGTCGACCGCCTCGCCGCGCAGCCCCCGCTGGAGCGCCTCGGCCGGCCGGAGGACATCGCCGAGACCGTCGCCTTCCTGGCCGGCCCGGGACGCTGGGTCAACGGCCAGGTCCTGTTCGCCAACGGGGGCATCGCCTGACCGGCCGACGGGCGGCCGGGGAGCGGCCGGAGGCGGCCGGGGCGGTCGGAGGCGGCCGGGGAGGCGGTCGTACGAGCGCCGTCAGGGGCAGTCGTAGGAGAACCGGACCTCGGCCGCGCGCCGGACGGGGGACAGGACGCGCAACTCCGCCGCGGCGGTGAAGCGGCCCTGCCCCGCGAAGGCCCAGAGCAGGTGCAGCCGGGTGTGCCGGGGGCCGCCGGTGACGGTGGCGTGGAGCAGGTCCGAGGCCGTGCCGTCGTTGCGCACCCACCGGTAGGAGAACGTGCCGGGCCCGCCGTCCGTGCGGACGACCGCGACGACGTCGGCGGTCCCGTCGCAGCCCGTGTCCTGCCGGGCCACCGACACCGTCACCTCGCGCACGGCGACGGGACCCGCCGAGTGCTGCCGCCAGAACACGAAGGCCAGGGCGGCGGCCAGGACGAGAGCGGGCAGGGCGTGGCGGCGCAGGCGCCGGCCCGGCGGTGCGGGCGGCGGGAGCGGCGTCGCGGGAGGCGCCGCCCGCGGGTGACGGGCCAGGGCGGCGGTCACCCCCGGGCCGAAGCGCAGGAGGGTCCGGTCGGCGTCCCCGGGCGCCGTCGGACCGGCCCGCGGCGTCGGCGCCGCCGTGGGGGTCCCCGTGGGGGTCCCCGTGTGGATCCCCGTGCGGGTCTCTGTGTGGATCCCCGTGCGGGTCTCTGTGTCCGGTCCTGGCCCTTGGAACCAGTGGCCGGCCAGCACGGTGGCGCTGTAGCCGTCGTCGTCGGCGGCGGCAGCCATGGGCATGGCGCCGGGTGCGGGTGCGGGTGCGGGTGCGGGTGCGGGTGCGGGTGCGGGTGCGGGCGTGGGTGTGGCTCGGGGGTCGTGGGGCGGGTCGTGGGGTGGTGTGGTCATCGGATCTCGCATTGCCGTGTCGGGAGCTGCTGGGTGGCGCCGCCGTCGGCGGAGGCGGGGCTGCTCGTGGCCCGGACGGTCCAGTAGCAGCCGGTGCCCTGGAAGACGTGGTCGACGGTGAGCGTGTAGCGCATGGCGCCGTCGCGCCGCACCGTCGTGGTCTGCCCGTCGGCGGCGCCCGGCTGACCGCCGGTGTCCGCCGTGAACCAGCCGACCGTCACGGAGACCGGCCCGGGACCGTCCGTGGAGACGGTGATCGTCGCCGTCGCCGTGGTGGGACCCGTCTGCCGGAAGTCGGAGACCGCGATGTCCTCGACCGCGGGCGGCGCGGGTGACGAGGGCGGGGCGGAGGTGCCCGTCGTGGCGGTCGGGGAGCCGGGCGTCGTGGGCGCCCCGGTCGTCGTCCCGGTGCCGGGTGCCGCCGGGGACGGAGACGCCGAGGAGACGGCGGGCTCCGGGGAGGGGCCGGGGGCGTCGGACGACGGGCCGGCGGAGGCCGGGGGAGCGGTCCCGGCCGACGACGGGGGCGAGGGCGCCGGGCTCGACGGCACCGAGCCCGCGCCGGGGCCTCCGCCGGCGTCCGGAGTGGCGCTCGTGGTGGCCACGGCCCGTGCCGCCGGCCCGGCACCCACCACACCGCCCTGGCCGATGTCCTCGGCCAGCAGCACCGCGAGGAGCGCGGCGGCCGCCGACACCGCGACCCCCGGCCACGTCGGCCGCCACGGACGGAGCCGGCCCCGGGACGCGTCCCCGCCGAGCACCGTACGGGCCGTGTCGGCGGTGGAGCGGGGCGCCTCCCGGGCGGACGGCAGCAGGAACAGCAGCAGCGCCACGACGGCGGCCAGACGCCCGCGCCCGCGCTCCTCCCAGTCCCCGCCGTACGACGCGACGGCCACCGCCTCCAGGTCCGCGACGAACGACGCCGCGTCCCGGGGACGGTCCGCCGCCGACTTGGCGAGCCCCCGCCGGACCAGCGGGCGCACCGCCTCGGGCACGTCCTCGACGGGCACGGCGCCCCGCACGTGCTGGAGCGCCAGCTCGGCCAGGTTGCCGCCGGAGAACGGCTTGTGGCCCGTCAGGCACTCGACGAAGGTGGCGGTCGCGGCGTACACGTCGGTGGCGGGCGAGGCCGGCGCGCCGGTCCACTGCTCCGGCGCCATGTAGGCGGGGGTCCCGGAGACACCCGCCCGCAGGCCCGTCTCCACGGCGATACCGAAGTCGACGAGCTTGGACAGCCCCTCCGGGGAGACCAGGACGTTCTCCGGCTTGTAGTCCCGGTGCACCACACCGACCCGGTGCGCGTCGGCCAGACCCAGCAGGGAGCCCTTGAGGACGACCAGCGCGGTCTCGGGCGACAGGGCACCCTCCCGGACGAGCACGGTCCGCAGGGAGACGCCGTCCACCAGCTCCATCACGATGGCCGCGCCCTCGGCCGCCTCGACGTACTCGTAGAGACCGGCCACGTACGGACTGTGCAGCCCGCCGAGGAGTTCCGCCTCCGTGCGGAAGCCGCGCACGAAGTCGGGGCGCGTCCGCAGCGACTCGCCGAGGTACTTCACGGCGACCGGCACACCGGTCCGGTCGTGCACGGCCGAGACCACGCGGCCGCCCGCGCCGGAGCCGAGCTCGCACGATTCGGAGTACCCCGGTACCGCCCATGCGCTCATCGCCGTCCCCCCAGCCGCGGCAGGCCGCCGGTCCGCCGTGCCGGACCGCCGGGACACGCGGACTGAGACACCGGCTCGGGCCGGTCCGGTTGCGGGCGACCGGGGCTCAGTCGACCGGCCAGGTGTGCACGGGGGCGTTGAGGTGCATGTAGTCGATGTAGAGCTGCGTCATCCTGCGCAGCGCCTCGTGGCGTCCGGGGCGCGCGGCGGCGGACAGGTGACGGAACATCTCCTTCTGCCACAGCGCCCCGTTGCGGCCGGTGACGCACCGCTGCTCGATGATGCCGAGCAGCGGCTCCCGCCAGGCGTCGTCCATGCCGGAGTGCTCCAGCCCGCGGTGCGCCAGCGGCAGCAGCCGCCGCAGGACCAGCTCGGGCACCGGCACCTCGCCCATCCCGGGCCAGTACAGCCGTGCCTCGATGCCCTGACGGGCCGCCGTGTGCAGGTTGTCCGCGGCGGCCGAGAAGGACATCCGCGACCACACCGGCCGCTCCTCCTCCACCAGGGCGCGGGTGAGGCCGTAGTAGAAGGCGCCGTTGGCGAGGGTGTCGGCGACGGTCGGTCCGGCGGGCAGCACCCGGTTCTCCACCCGCAGGTGCGGGGTGTCGTGGGCGATGGCGTAGACCGGGCGGTTCCAGCGGTAGATGGTGCCGTTGTGCAGGGTGAGCTCGGCGAGTTCGGGGACGTCGCCCTGGTCCAGGGTCTGCTGGGGGTCCTGCTCGTCGCACAGGGGCAGCAGCGCCGGGAAGTAGCGCAGGTTCTCCTCGAACAGGTCGAAGACGCTGTTGATCCACCGCTCCCCGAACCACACCCGGGGCCGGACCCCCTGGACCTTGATCTCCTGCGGGCGGGTGTCGGTCGCCTGCTCGAACAGCGGGATCCGCGTCTCGTGCCACAGCTCCTTGCCGAACAGGAAGGGCGAGTTGGCCGCCAGCGCCACCTGGATCCCGGCGATCGCCTGCGCCGCGTTCCAGTAGCCGGGGAACTCCTCCGGGGAGACCTGGAGGTGGAACTGGGTACTGGTGCAGGCGGCTTCGGGAGTGATCGTGTCCGCGTAGGTCCGCAGCCGGTCGACGCCGTCCACCTCGATGCGCAGGTCCTCGCCCCGGGCCGCGAACACCTGGTCGTTGAGCAGGCGGTAGCGCGGGTTCTCGGACAACGAGTCCTCACCGATGTCCTCCTGCCGCAGGGTGGGCAGGATGCCGATCATGATCAGATGGGCGCCGACCGACCGGGCGCGCTGGTCGGCGTGGTTCAGCGCCGCGCGGATCTCGGACTCCCACGCGTCGGGCCCGCCCTCCGTCAGCCGGCGCGGCGGAACGTTGATCTCGAGGTTGAACCGGCCCAGCTCGGTCGACCAGGCGGGGTCCGCGATCGCCTCCAGCACATCGCTGTTGCGCATCGCCGGCTCGGCGTCCCCGTTCACCAGGTTCAGCTCGATCTCCAGCCCCACCTGGGGCCGTTCGGACTCGAACCGTGCCTCGCGCAGCATCTGGGCGAACGCGTCGAGGCACCCCTGCATCTTGATCCGGTACCGGCGGCGGTCCTCGCGGGTGAAGACCATCGCCGGGACGTCCCGTCCCATCGGCCCTCCCGGTCGCCCTCCTCGGACCCCCTGCCTCAAGCGTCGCACCACCGGGCGGCCCCCACCACGCGGGCCGAGGCCCGGCCGAACGGCCGGTAGCGGACCCCTCCGCCGACCGCCCGGCGACCGCCCACCGACTGTCTGGCGGGCGTCCCGCCGACCGCCCGCTCCCGCGCCGGCCCTGTCAGCGCCAGCCGAAACGCCGGTCCACGACCGCCGCGAACTCCTCCAGGGTCAGCACCGCGTCCCCGTTCTGGTCGGCGGCGTCGAACAGCGCCGAGGAGGCGTCGCCGTCCCCCACCCCCCAGAACGGCAGATCGCCCGACGCGGCCAGCGACGGGCCCTTCGTCCGCAGGGCGGTGATGACCTCTTCGCGGGTCAGCGTCCCGTCCCTGTTGAGGTCGAGCGCCTCGAACAGCTTCCGGGCCTTCTCGCTCATCGTGTCTCCCCCGCTCCGTCCACCGGCGGGCGGGCCCGTCGCCCCGCCCCGACGGGGAACGTCCGTCCGTCCGCCCGGGTTCCCCGCCCACCGTCCCGGCGGGTGCCCGGGCACGGGGGAGCGAGCAGGTGTACTCGGGCGGCGGCGCACCCTCGCGGTCACGGGGTGCCCGGCGGCACGACCGGCGCGCGCCGGGCCGGTGCCAGGGCCCAGCGGATCGCCACCGTGACGGCGGTCCCGAGGGGCCGTACGCAGAGGGCGTCCACCAACGGCAGCCGCGGCAGGCGCAGTTCGTCGGCGGCCCAGCCGGGCAGCAGCGACACGGCGTTGGCGGCCAGTACGCCGTAGGGCAGGCGCGCGGCGAGCGGGACGGGCGGGCTCAGCAGCAGGAAACGCGTGGTGTCCAGGGCCGCCGCGGTGGCCCTGAGCTCCGGGCGGTACGACGCCAGCCGCGCGGCCAGTTCGTCGCGGGTGCGCGGCGGGTCGGGGACCCCGAGCGCCTGCGCGATCCGGGCCGTGTCCGCCACGTAGCCGTCGCACTCGGCGTCCGACAGGGGGTGCCGGCCGTAGCGCTGGTGGGCCCGGAGGAAGCTGTCGATCTCGGCGACGTGGACCCAGCCCAGCAGGTGCGGGTCCGAGGCACGGTAGGCCTCTCCGTCCGCGGTCACCCCGTGGATGCGTGCGTGGACCGCCCTGACCTGGTCGCAGGCCTGCTGCGCGTGCCCGGCGGTGCCGTACGTCGTCGTGGCCAGGAAGGTGCTCGTGCGCTGGAGCCGGCCCCACGGGTCGCCGCGGAAGCCGGAGTGGGCGGCCACGGCCGCCATGGCGAGCGGGTGCAGCGACTGAAGCAGCAGGGCGGAGAGCCCGCCGATGAACATCGACGCGTCGGCGTGCACCCGGCGCACGGGACGCTCCGGACCGAACCAGCGGGGGCCGGGCGTGCCGTGGATCAGGGCGCGGTTGCGCGGACCGTCCGGCCCGGCGACGCGGGCGAAGAGACCGTTGCCCAGCCGCTCCCGGGGGCCGGTGGCACCCGGCCCGGTCGTCCTCACGGCCGCTCGTCGGACGGCGGCGCGGCCGTGGTCGTCGTACGCGAGGGCATGCGGTCTCCCTCCACCGAGCGGCTCCTGCGCCCCGGCTTCCCGCTGCCCGCCGACACAAACCGGACGACCACGGGGCGCTTCCGGCCGGCGGGGGCGGGGGCGGGGCGGGGGTGCGGTCTGGTGCGCCCCGTGGAGCGGGGCGCGGTCCGGTGAGCCCCGAGGGGGCGTGGTCCGGTGCGCCCCCACGGGCCGGGGCATGGCCCAGTACGCCTCATAGGTTGGGGGCGCGGTTCGGCGTGTCCAGGGATCGGGGCGCGGGCCGGTGTTCCCTCACGGGCCGCGTGCACGGCCTGGTGTGACCCATTGGGGCAGGGGCGCGGTCCAGTGAGCCTCCCCCCGCGGGCCGCTTGCAGGGCCCGGTCCGTGCCGCGGGCCGGGTGGGTGGCCCGTGCGCCCCGCGACCGGGGGCGCGGCCCGGTGGTGCGTCCCGCCCCCGACGGCGCCGTCCGGGAGGACGGTCGGCGGGCGTGTGCCGCCTTCGGGGGAGGGAACTCGGGCGCCCGTGGAGACCCGGACCGTCCCAGGAGGTGCCATGACCGCTGATGCCGAGCGGTACGAGGAGCGGAGCGACGGCGAGGAGGACGTGCCGCTCGGCGGCTACGCCGTGCTCGCCGGTACGTTCACGGCCGCTGCCGCCGTGCTCGCCGGCGTGGCGCGGCGGCAGGGGGTGCGGCTGCCCGACCAGGTGCCGCCGTGGGACGTGGTCCTGCTGGGCGCGGCCACCTACAAGGCGTCCCGGCTGCTCACCAGAGACAAGATCACCAGTTTCGTCCGGGCGCCGTTCACCCGCCGCAAGGGCCACGCCCTGGGCGCGGAGGTCATGGACGAGCCCCGGGGCGACGGGGTGCGGCGGGCCGTCGGCGACCTGGTGTCCTGCCCGTTCTGCTCGTCCGTGTGGGTGGCGGGCGGCCTGGTCGCGGCCTACGCCTGGACGCCCAGGGCCACCCGCCTGGTCTGCGCGGGCCTGGGCGCCGTCACGCTGGCGGACTGGCTGCAGTACGCCTGGACCTGGACCCAGCGGACCACCGAGGAGTGAGCGGGCCGCCACACGTCAGGAGAGGTGACCACCATGAACGAGCACAACGAGCACACCACCCCGTCCCAGGCCGAGGGCGAACCGGAGGAGCCGGAAGAGGTCGACACCCGCGAGGCGTCCGGAGACGCGGTTCCCGAGCCGCAGACGACACCCTCCCAGGCGGAGGGCGAGCGCGACGACGAAGACGCGGGCGCGGGCGGCGGCAGCGGTTCCTGAGTACCGCCCCGGCCGCCCGGACGACAGAGGTTCCGGACGATCGCGGTCCCCTCGGGGCCGTGGTGCCCTGCCGGTGGCCCACGCGCTGTCACGGCGTGGGCCACCGGCACGTCCCGCGCCCGCGACGCCGGCTGGCCTCACCGCACGTACCGCCCCACCCCCCCGTACCGCCTCACCCCACCCCCCCCGTACCGCCTCACCCCACGTACCGGCGGGCCGTCGACGACCGGCGGGCCCGTTGCAGCGCCGCCAGCCGGCGCTCGATCTCCGGCGGCACCGGGGAACGCTGCCGCAGCACCCAGGGCAGACCCGCGGCCGCGTACGCGAAGGCGCGCACCGACGCCGCGTCGCGGGGGACGGTGGCCATCAGGTGGGCCGTGCGCCGCAGGGCCGGCACGAGCGGGCGGCGCAGCCAGGTGAACCAGAGGGTGTTGCGGATGCCCAGGATCCGGCGTGCCGTGCTGTCGCGGAGCACCGACGCCTGGTGATGGACCGTCAGTTCCTCGACGTAGCTCAGCCACCAGCCCTGCCGCAGCAGATCGGTGGCCAGCAGTTCCTCCTCGCCGCCGAGCCACAGCCCGGGATGGAAGCCGCCCGCGGCCCGGAAGGCGTCGGTGCGCAGGACGGTGGCGGCGGCGAGGAAGGAGCCGAGGGTCGGCCCCGGCAGGGAGTCCGGCCCGGTCAGGGGCGACTCGCGCAGCTCCTTGACGACGGGGTCCTCGGTGCCGCCGGGCTCCACGACGATGCGGGCCGTGACGCCGGCCAGGCGCGGCCGCTCGTCGAGCAGGTCGGCCGCCCGCCGCAGGCTGCCCGGCTCCCACCAGGTGTCGTCGTCGCAGAAGGCGACGTACGGCGTCCGGACCCGGCGCACCGCGAGGTTGCGTCCGACCGCGCCCAGGTTGCGGCCCGGCTCCAGCAGCGTGAACCCGGGGAAGGCGCTCCGGACCGCCGCGGCCGTGCCGTCGGTCGAGCCGTTGTCGGTGACGATCACCGAGGGCCGCTCGGGCAGTTCCCGCAGGCGCGCGAGGGTGCGCAGGAGTTCCGCGCGCCGGTTGTGGGTGATGACCACCACCGTCGTCCGGGCGTCCTCCGCGCCCGCGTTCACGCCGGCCCGCCGGGTGCGCCGGGCCGGTCCAGCAGCCGGGCCGCCCGCTCCACCGCCGGGGGCAGCGGTCTGCGCCGGGCGAGCGCGGCGGGCAGCCGCACGGCCACCTCCCCCAGGGCGCGGCGGGCCCCCGGCTCACCGGCGGCCGCGGCGGCCGCGAGGCGCGCGGTGGCGCGCAGCGCCACCCCGAGGGGTCGGCGGAGCCAGAGGGTCAGCACATGGTTGCGGCGCACGCGGGCGAGCCGCCCGGCGCGGCCGCCCGGCTCCGGGTGGTGACAGGCCGTCAGGGCGGGCTCGTACGTCACCCCCCAGCCGGCCGCCGCGAGATCGTAGGCGAGCAGGGTCTCCTCGCCGCCGAAGAAAAGCAGCGGATGGTAGCCGCCGGCCCCCAGGAAGGCCTCCCGGCGCACCACACAGGCACATCCCAGGAAACCGAGCACCGGACGCCCCGGCAGATCGGCCTCGTACGGCAGCGGCGACGCGGCGAGCACGGCGTTGAGCGGGTCCTCCGCCCGGCCCGGGCCGACCACGGTGCGGGCGGCCACCAGACCCAGCCGGGGGTGGGCGTCGAGCAGGTCCGCGGCCCGCCGCAGCGCGCCCGGCGTCCACCAGGAGTCGTCGTCGCTGAACGCGACGTACGGGGTGGTGGCGTGCCGTACGGCCAGGTTGCGGCCCACCGCGCCGGTGTTGCGGTGCGGCCTGAGGACGAGGGGGGCCGCCGGGTGGTGCCGGATCGCCTCGACGGTGGCGTCGTCGGAACCGTTGTCGACGACGATGACGGGCGGGCGCTCGGGCAGCGCGGCCAGGGCGTCGAGGGTCCGCAGGACGCCGGCCCGCCGGTCGCGGGTGATCACCGCCACCGTGATCCGGTCGTCCGGCGCCCCCTCGCGGACGGGTTCGACGGACAGGGGCTCAGCGGACACGGGCTTCCTCCTCCTGGTGCGGCGGGGCGGCCGGCCGGCCGGGAGCCAGCAGCGCCAGGGCGGCGGCTGTCGCCTCGTCGGCCCGGATGCGCAGGAGCCGGGGATCGGGCACGGCGCCGTGCGGGTCCCCGGGCGGTCCTGGCTTCCACAGGGCGATGTGGCGGGCGCGGCGGGGCGGGCCCCACAGACGCGGGGAGACCGGTCCGAAGAGCGTCACCGACGGCGTCGCGTGGGCCACCGCGAGATGCGCGAGCCCCGTGTCACCGCTGACGACCAGCGCGGCGCGCGCCACCAGCGCCGACAGCGCGCCGAACGGCAGCCCGCCGCGCAGCACCTCCCGCCCCGGCAGCCCCGCGCGCGCGGCGACGTCCAGGACCAGCGCGTCCTCCTTCGGACCGCCGGTGACCACGACACGGTGGCCGGCGGCGCGCAGCGCGCCCACGACGGCGGCGTACCGCTCGGCCGGCCAGCGGCGGGCGGCGGACTCCGCGCCCGGGTGGACGACCACCGCACCCGGCGCCGGGGAGGCCCCGGCCGGGGCGGGCAGCCGTACGTCGTCGGGGTCGGCGGCGATGCCGTAGGACCGCAGGAACCGGCACCACCGGGCGCGCTCGTGCTCGTCCGGCCGCCACACCGGGGGCGGGGGGTCGGGCTGGGCGAAGGCCAGCAGCCGGCCCGGGGCGAGGGCGGCGAGCGCGTCACGGCTGGCGGGGCCGTTGCCGTGCAGGTCGATCGCGACGTCCGGGGGCGGTCCCGGCCAGTGGTCCAGCGACGGCACACCCCGGTGCGGGGCCTCGGCCGGCAGGACGTCGTCCACCGCCCCGGTGGCCAGGGCGGCCTCGCGCAGGGCCGGGGGCACCGCCAGGACGACCCGGTGCCCGGGGAAGGCCCGGCGCACGCCCCGCAGCGCGGGCACCCCGGCGAGCAGGTCGCCGAGGCCCAGCGCGCGCAGCACCAGCAGCCGCGGTCGCGTCGTCACCCGCGCTCCCGTTCCGGGGCCGGGCCGGACGGCCGCGGCGACCGGGCCGCCCTCGCGGCGATGCCCGTGGTGGAACGGCCGTCCAGGTAGGGGAGGAGGACGACCTGCCCGCCCCAGCTCTCCACGAGCGGCGCCTCCGGCAGTCGTTCCAGGGCGTAGTCGCCGCCCTTCGCCCAGATGTGCGGGCGCAGCTCGGCGAGCAGCCGTTCCGGGGTGTCCTCGTCGAACACGGCGACCGCGTCCACGCACTCCAGCGCGCGCAGCACCCGGATCCGGTCCGCCACCGGCACGAGCGGCCGTCCGCCGCCCTTGCGGCGGCGCACGGACGCGTCCGAGTTGACGCACACCACCAGGCAGTCCCCGGTGCGGCGGGCGGCCTGGAGCAGTGCGACGTGGCCGGCGTGCAGGAGGTCGAAGCAGCCGCCGGCGGCGACCACGGTCCCGCCCGCGGCCCGGACCCGGGCGGCCGTGCGCAGGGCGTCCCGCGTCGGTCCGCCGTCGGCGTCCCGCGTCGGTCCGCCGTCGGCCGGCACGGGTGTGGGCGGGGAGGGGTCCGGGGCCGTTGCGAGGGAGCGGACGCCCCCTTCGGCGACGTACCGGGTCGCCGCGTGCACGGCTTCCCGCACGGCGGTCTCGGTGAGCCCGCCGTCCGCCAGGCATCCGGCGGCGGTGGCGGCGAAGCGGTCGCCCGCCCCGCACGCGTCGCCCTCGGCCGTGACCGGCGACGGCACCAGCAGCGGCGTCCCGCCGTGCGACACCAGCGCGCCCCGCCCGCCCAGGGTGACCGCCACGGACGCCGCCCGCCAGGTGCGGACCAGGGTCTCGGCGTCCCGCGCCGCCGTGCGCAGGGCACTCGCGCCGGCGGGCGGTTCACCGCCGGCGAAGGCCCGCGCCTCGCTCGCGGACGGGGTGACGAGCCGCACGCCGGGCACCGGCCGCTCCCCGCGCGGGTGCGGGTCCCAGACGACGGGCACCCGCGCGGCCACGGCCGCCAGCGCCTCGCGCAGGACCCCGGCGGCGCCCCGGCCGTAGTCCGCGACGAGGACGGCACCGGCCCCCTCGACCGCCCGCCGCGCCTCCTCCGTCGCCTCCAGGGCCCGGCCCTCCCCGTCGTCCAGGCGCAGCAGCGGCGTGCCCTCCGCGAGGACCCGGGTCTTGCTGGACAGGGTCCCGGTCAGCGGCAGCCGCACCAGGCGCACCCGGTCGGCCAGCAGCGCCACCAGCGTCCCGCTCGCCTCGTCGTCACCGAGCGCGGTGACCAGGGTGACGGGCCGGCCGTCGGCCGCCGCGAGGACGGCCGTGAGGGCGGCCCCTCCGGGCCGGGAGGCGCGCCGCGCCCCGCTGACGACCGGGACGGGCGCGTCGGGAGCCAGCCGGTCCGCCCGCCCGCACAGGTCGTGGTCGAGCAGCGCGTCCCCCACGACGAGCAGCGGGGCCGGGGCACTCATGCGCCGTCCTTCCCCGCCGCGGCCGGCCACTGCCCGGCGGCCGGGCGCTGCCTCTCGACGGCGGCGCGCCGCCGGTCGACGGCCGGGTGCCGTCCTTCCACCGCGGCGCGCCGCTCGATCGTCAGGTCGAAGGACTCGCAGAGCATGTGGACGGCCACCAGGTGCAGTTCCTGCACGGTGGCGGCGGCCGCCGCCGCCACGCACACCGCCCCGTCCGCGGCCCCCTCCAGCGGGTTGGGCGCCGGACCGGTCAACGCCCACACGGTCAGGCCGAGACGACGGGCCTCCTCCGCGGCGACGAGCAGGTTCTCGCTGGCGCCGCTGGTGGACAGCAGCATCAGCACGTCCCCGGCCCGTCCGTGCGCGGTGACCTGCCGGGCGAAGATCTCCTGGACGCCGTAGTCGTTGGCGATCGCGGTCGTGGCGGAGGTGTCGGCGTGCAGGGCGAGCGCGGAGAACGGCGGGCGGTCGTCGCGGTAGCGGCCGACCAGCTCGGCGGAGAGGTGCTGGGCCTGGGCGGCGCTGCCGCCGTTGCCCGCGACCAGCAGCCGGGCCCCCGCCGCCAGCCGGCCGGCGAGGCCGGCACCCCACCGCCGCAGCACCGGGGAGGCGTACTCGCGGAACCCTTCGAGCGCCTTCATCAGGTCGTCGCAGTGGGGGACATCGGTGACGCTCTTCATCGGACGACTCCCGAGAGCGAGGGGACGGAGGACACGGCGCCGTAGACCCGGGCCACGCCGTCGGCGACGCGGTCCCAGGTGTAGCGGGCGAGGACACGGCGCCGGCCGGCGGCGCCGTACCGGGCGAGCCGGGGCGGGTCGTCGAGGAGGGCACGGACGGTCGCGCCGAGGTGGTGGTCGTCGTCCGGGGGCACCAGGACGCCGGTGAGGTCGTCCACCACGGTGTCGAGCTGGCCGCCGACGGCGGAGGCGACGACGGGCGCGCAGCAGGCCATCGCCTCGACCGGCACGATCCCGAACGGCTCGTAGCGCGGCAGCGACAGCACGACGTCCGCCGCGGACATCAGCCCGGGCATCCGGTCCGGGCGCACCCCGCCCAGCAGCGTCACCCGGTCGGCGACCCCGCACTCCTCGGCGAGGGCGAGCAGCCGCTCCGCCTCCGGTTCGGCGCCCAGCAGCGCCGGTTCCGGCCCGCCCGCGACGAACAGCTCGGCGTCGGGCACGTCGGCCAGGGCGCGGATCGCCCGGTCGAAGCCCTTGCGCGGGACGAGCCGGCCGACCGACAGCAGCCGGCGCGGCGCGGAGGCGGGCCGGCGGGCGCCGGCGACCGGCGCGAACAGCGTGGGGTCCACCCCGCAGGGGACGACGGAGATGCGGTCGCGGGGCAGGCCCATGGCGACCAGCTCGGACACCTCGTCCGCACAGGTGGCGACGATGCCGGCGCACTCCCGGCCGACCGCCGTCTCGATCGCGACGCGCTGCGGCGGACTGGTGTCGGCGGCGCCCTGGTGCCGCTTCTTCACCGTGCCGAGCGCGTGGTACGTCTGCACCACGGGAACGCCCAGGGCGCGCGCCCCGGCCAGCGCCGCCATCCCCGACATCCAGAAGTGGGCGTGCACCACATCGGGTGGCTCCGCCCCCCACTCCCGCGCCAGCCACGCCCCGAACTCCGGCATGTAGGGCAGGAGTTCGTCCTTGGGTATCGGAGCCGGCGGTCCGGCGGGCACATGCACCACCTTCACCCCGTCCGGCGTGGTGACCCGGGCCGGCAGCCGGGGGTCGTCACGCCGCGTGTAGACGGCGACCTCGTGGCCCCTGCGGGCCAGCCGGCCGGCGAGGCGGGCCACGTACACGTTCTGCCCGCCCGCGTCCGGGCCGCCGAGCTCGGCCAGGGGGCTGGCGTGCTCGGAGACCATGGCGACGCGGCCGGCCGTCGGGTGGCTGGGGCTCATCGGGTGACCTCCTTGATCAGGCGCTCCCAGTCGTCGCGGAAACGCCGTTCTCCGTAGCGGGCCTGTACCGCGGCCCGGGCGGCCTCCCCCGTCGCGCGGGCGTACGCCGGGTCCGCGGTGAAGCGGCGGACGGCGTCCTCCAGCACGTCGAACCGGTTGGAGACCACCCCGGCTCCCGCGGGCACGGCCTCCCGCACCTCGGTGGTGTCGAGCGCGACCACGGGCATCCCCAGGAACATGGCCTCCAGCAGGGAGAGCCCGAGCGACGTCCACCGCACCGGATGCAGGTACAGGCGGCAGCGGGCCATCGCCGGGTGCAGGTCGCCCTGCGGCAGGTCCCGGCAGCGGCAGCGGTCGGGCGGCAGGCCCAGCCGGCCGCCGAGGCCTTCGGTGCGCATGCCGAAGACGTCCAGCGGCACGGTGCGGGCGAACCGGGGCAGCAGGTCCGTCCCGGTGGTACGGCCGCGCCGGACCGGGTCGTTGACGACGACGGCGGCCCGGGGCCGCTCGCCCGTCCACAGATGGCCGGGGTCGATGACGCCGTGCTCGATGACGGTGGTCGGCGCGCGGCCGTTGTCCCACATCAGCCGGTTGAAGTGGGTGACGTGCACGAGCGGGATGTCGGTGCGGTCGGCGAGGGGGTGACGGGTGCTGTCGGCCGACCCGTGCGGGCTGTTGTGCTCGACGTAGACGGCGGGCACGTCGACGCCGGGCCGGCGGCCCGTCCACTGCTCGGCCAGGCCGAGCTCGTGCGGGCGTTGCAGCACCATGAGGTCGATGCCGGCCTCGCGCAGCCCGGCCGGGCCCACCTCGCGCACCGACGGCGGCCAGTCCCACGTCCTGGCCCGCCCCAGCCCGTCCGGTCCGCGCTCCGGTGTCACCGGGACGAGGAAGTCGTACGGGCCCTGGACGAACGACGTCAGCCATGAGCCGTGTACATGCCAGACGAGAATGTTCATGCGCGCTCCTCGACGAGTTTCCGCACCGCCTGCACCACGTCCCGGCCCGTGACCTCCTCCAGGCACGGATGGCCGGGCACGGGACAGTGCCGGGCCCGGCTGTCCGCGCAGGGCGCCCGCTGATCGCCGAGCAGCACGCTCGGCACGCCGTACGGCGCCCACCGCTCGGCCGGTACGACGGGCGCGAACAGCGACACCACCGGCGTGCCGACGGCCGCCGCCAGATGGGCGGGGCCGGTGTTGCCGCACACCACGACGTCGGCGGTGCGCAGCACGCCCGCCAGGGTGCGCGGATCCGTCCGGCCGCCGAGGTCCACCGCCGTGTCCCCGCTCACCCGCCGGGTGAGGTCCGCCTCGCCGGGACCGCCGGTGACGACCACCCGGTGCCCGGCCTCGGCGAGCAGGGCCACCGCCTCGGCACAGCGTCCGGGACTCCAGGCACGGGCGGGCGCGCTCGCCCCGGGGTGGACGACGACGTAGGGCCCGTTGCCGGTCAGCGCGACGGTATCGGGCGGCGGCAGCACCCGCAGCCGGCCGTCGTCCCCGGCGTGCGGCGGGAAGCCCATCGCCGCGGCCGTGTCGAGCGCGGCCTGCGCCTCGTGCCGGCCGGGCAGCCGCCGGTGCCGTACGTCCAGCAGACTGCCCGGGTGGTCGACGCTGTCGGCGCCGATCCGCCCGACGCCCGCCAGGCGCAGCACCAGGGCCGTGGGCAGGGGGCTCTGGTGGAACGACGTGAGGACGAGCGCGACGCCGAACGCGCCCTCCCGCAGCCGCCGCACCAGACCCTCGACGTCGGCCTCCCGGACCGTGGGCGGCCGCACGCCCTCCCACGGCGCCTCCCACACGATCACCTCGTCGACGCCGGGCAGCAGCCGCGCCGCCGGCGCGCCCTGCGGACCGCAGAGCATCGCCACCCGGGAGCAGCGCGCCGCGACCGCGCGGACGGCCGGCCCGGCGAGCAGCACGTCGCCGAAGCTGTCGAGGCGCACGACCAGTGCCTTCACGACCGGCCTCCCCACGCCCCGGTCGCCTTGGCCGCGGTGTCCTCCCGCGCCCTCGTAGCCCTGGCCGCAGTGTCCTCCCGCGCCCCGGCGGTCTGGCGTGGCCGGTCGCCGGGTGCCTCGGTCGGTTCGGCGGGGGTGTGGTCCCGGGTTCGGGCAGCCTGGAGCGGCTGGGTGGGGTCGGTGGGGGTGTGGTCCCGCGTCTTGGTGGTGCGGAGTGGCCAGTGGCCGGGTGCCTCGGTCGGTTCGGCCGGGGTGTGGTCCCGCGCCCCGGCGGTCCGGGGTGGCCGGTCGCCGGGGGGCTCGGTCAGTGGGGTCCCCGTTGCCGTCGGAGCGCGGGCGGGGGCGTCCGTCCGGGCACCGGACGTCAGGATCAGGTGGACCGCCGTCAGCAGGTCGGGGGCGGTGAGGGGGGCCGTGCGGATCTCCGCGGGCAGGGTCGCCGGGGTGGGGACGAGGACGGCGCGGGCACCCGCTGCACGGGCGGCCAGGACGTCGGCCCCGATGTCGCCGATCACCACGCAGGCGCCGGGGGCCACGCCCAGCCGCCGCGCCGCCTCGATCACCAGACCCGGCCGGGGCTTGCGGCAGGCGCAGTCGTCGTCGGGGAGGTGCGGGCAGTACACCCAGGCGTCCAGGCCGCCGAGCAGAGCGTCCGCCCGTTCGTTGACCCGCCGGACGTCGGCGTCCGTGAGCAGCCCGCGGCCGATGCCCGACTGGTTGCTGACCACCGCGGTCGGGACGCCCCGCGCCCGCAGCAGGCCGAGGGCCTCCCGGGCGCCGGGCATCGGGCGCACCAGGCCGGGATCGCCGTTGTAGGGGACGTCCTCGACGAGGGTGCCGTCCCGGTCGAAGAGGACGGCGCCCACGGGGACGCGGCCACGGACCGGGCGCAGCCGCACCGGGCGGCGCGCGCCGGGCCCCGCCGCGGGGACGGCCGCCGCCCGCTTCACGGCCGGCCTCCCACCGGCACGGCCCCGCGGTGCCGCACCGTGCCGTGCAGCCAGTGGCCGACCGCGAGCGGCGGGATGACCACGCTCGTGGCGAGCATGGTGCCGATCTCGTGGCGGGTGCGGGGCCCCGGGCCGATCCGGGCCAGGGCGAACTCGGCCGTGCCGAGCGTCCACAGGGCGCCGGCCAGGCCCGCGGCACGGTGGCGGCCGGCCGCCGCGCACGCGGTCGCGGCGAGCGCGGCGGCCGTCACCAGCACGTGCCGGGGGAGCCGCCCGCGCGGGGCCTCGGCGCGGCTCCACCAGTCGCGGCCGTGCAGCCGGTTCATCAGGGCGTCGTCGGCGTTGCCGCGCTGGGCCCGCACCGACACCCAGCGGTCGGCCGGGCGGACCGGGTGCCGGGTCGTGCGGCTGCCGCGCCGCAGGGTCCAGCCGGCCCCCCGCATCCGCAGCGCCAGGTCGGCGTCCTCACGGAAGGCCCGCCGGAACCGCTCGTCGAAGCCCCCGACGGCGGTCAGCGCGGCCGTACGGTAGGCCATGTCGGCGGTGGCCCAGGCGGCCCGCTCCAGCCCGGCCGTGCCCCGCTCCCAGTCGGTCGGCCTGCGGTCCCCGGGCAGGGGCACGGTCAGCCGCCCCTGGATGCCGCCGGTCGTCGCGCCGGCCGCCCGGAGGTCCTCGGCGAGGCGGCGGGACCAGTCCGGCAGCACCCGCACGTCGTCGTCGAGGAAGACCGTCCACGGGGTGCCCACCGTGTGCCAGCCCGCGTTCCGGGCGGCCGCCGGACCACGTCCGCCCGTACGCAGGGCGCGGACCCGCTCGCGCAGGACGCCGGCCGCCTCCAGCGGCAGCCCGCCGTCGGGCTCCGGGCGGTCGTCGACCACGACGACCTCCTCGGGCGGATGACCGGCGGCCGCGGCCAGCGCGCGCAGGCAGTCGGCGAGGCACGGCCGCCCGACCGTCGGCACGACCACCGAGTACGCGGGGGCGCCGGGCACGGGGGCGCCGGGCACGGGGGCGCCGGGCACGGGGGCGCCCGGCACCCCGGACGCGTCCCTCATGCGAACACCTTCTTCCGCCGGACGGCGAACGGCCCCAGCGCCAGCAGGTCCACCGGCGCCGACCCGAAGCACTCCAGGGCGTCCCGCGGATCGTCGACCATCGGCCGGCCCGCGGTGTTCAGGCTGGTGTTGACCACCACCGGCAGACCCGTCCGCCGCTCGAAGCCCTCGATCATCCGGGCCACCAGCGGCTCCTCGGCCCGGTCCACGGTCTGGATCCGCGCCGTGCCGTCCACGTGGACGACGGCCGGGATCCGCCCCCGCCACTCGGCGGCGACGTCGTGCACGAAGAGCATGTACGGGCTGGGCAGCGGCCCGTCGAAGAGCTCCGCCGCCCGCTCCGCCAGCACCATGGGGGCGACCGGGCGGAACTCCTCCCGCCCCTTGACCGCGTTGAGGCGCTCCAGGTTCTCCGCCCGCCCGGGATGGGCCAGCAGCGACCGGTGACCGAGCGCCCGGGGGCCGTACTCGCTGCGGCCCTGGAACCAGGCCACGACACCGTCCCGGGCCAGCTCCTCGGCGACGGTCTCGGCGATGTCGTCGGGCTCCTCGTAGGGGACGGCCGCCCGCTCCAGCCAGGCGCGCAGCTCGGCGTCGCTCCAGCCGCGGCCCAGGGCGGCCGTCGGCATGGCCTCCACCGTCTCCTTCTGGTGGGCGACGTGCAGGGCGGCGCCGAGCGCCGTGCCCGCGTCGCCGGCCGCCGGCTGCACCCAGACCCGCTCGAACGGCCCCTCCCGGTACAGCCGGGTGTTCGCCACGCAGTTGAGCGCCACCCCGCCCGCCAGCGTCAGGACGGCCTCACCGGTCCGCTCGTGCAGTCGGCGCGCCAGTCCGAGCAGCACCTCCTCCAGGCACGCCTGGGCGCTGGCGGCGAGGTCGGCGTGGTCCCGCGTCCACGGGGCGTCCGCCGGACGCGGCGCCACCAGCGAGGCCCACGGCACGGTACGGGCCCGGAAGCCGCCCCCGCCGTCCAGCCCGACGTACGCGCGCAACGCGTCGAGGAAGCGCGGCTTCCCGTAGGAGGCGAGGGCCATCACCTTGAACTCGTCGCTGCTGCGCAGGAATCCGAGGTGCTGGGTGAGGTCCTCGTAGAACAGGCCCATCGAGTCCGGCAGCGACTGCGCGTCCAGGACGGTGAGTTCACGGTTCGCGTAGCGGCCCGCGAGATGGGAGCCGCACTCGCCGCGGCCGTCGAGCACCAGGACGGCGCAGTCCGGGTAGGGGGAGGCCTGGCCGGCCGAGGCGGCGTGGGCGACGTGGTGGGGGACGAAGCGGACCTTGGCCGGGTCGAGTCCGGGCAGGGCCTCGGCGAGGAACTCCGGGGCGCGCCGCGCGTAGTCCTGGCGCAGGTGGTCCCACGGGTCGTGCAGTCCCAGCAGGTCGGCGGGACGGGCGAGTTCGGGGTCGTAGGAGTAGGCGACCGCGTCCAGTTCGGACGGGTCGAGCCCGGCCCGGTCCAGGCACCAGCGGGCGGACAGCTCGGGCAGCTCCCAGGCGGAGAAGGGCAGCGGCCGCTTGCCGTGCTTGCGACGGCTGAAGCGCTCCTCCTCCGTCGCGGCCACGATCCTGCCGTCCATGACGAGGGCGGCGGCGGGATCGTGGAAGAGGGCGTTGATACCCAGGACACGCATGCAGTGCCTCCGTGGCGGCGTGGGGGAAGGCGTCGGGGGGACGACGTCAGACCTGTGGTGCCGGCTCCCGGGCCGGCGGCCGCGTCGCGGCGAAGTGGGCGATCGTGTGCTTGATCCCCTCCTCCCAGGGCACCTTCGGCGCCCAGCCCAGCAGTTCCCGGGCGAGGGTGGTGTCCGGGCGGCGCCGCTGGGGGTCGTCGACGGGACGGTCGACGAACTCGATGCGGGACGACGACCCGGTCAGCTCCACCACCCGGCGGGCCAGGTCACGGACCGTGACCTCGTCGGTGCCGCCGATGTTCACGGGCCGCACCGAGTGGCTCGCGGCGACCAGCAGGATTCCGTCCACCGTGTCGTCGACGTAGCACAGGGACCGCGTCTGGCTGCCGTCGCCCGCCACCGTGAGGGGCTCGCCGGCCAGCGCCTGGCAGACGAAGGTCGGCACGGCGCGGCCGTCGTGGGCCCGCATCCGCGGCCCGTAGGTGTTGAACAGGCGGACGATCCCGGCGTCGGCGTCCCGGACCCGCACATGGGCGGTGACCAGGGCCTCGGAGAACCGCTTGGCCTCGTCGTACACGCTGCGCGGCCCGACCGGGTTGACGTTGCCCCAGTAGTCCTCGCGCTGCGGGTGCACGAGCGGATCGCCGTACACCTCGGACGTCGACGCGAGCAGGAAGCGGGCCCCGTCGCGCTCCGCCACGGCCAGCATGGCGCGGGTGCCCAGGCTGCCCACGTCGAGCGTCTCCAGGGGCAGCCGTAGGTAGTCGGCGGGGGAGGCGGGACAGGCGAAGTGCAGGACCAGGTCGTACGGCCCGGCCAGGCGGTCGGCGCAGTCCGGCGCGGAGACGTCGCACTCCACGAACCGGAAGCCGGGGTGGTCCTGGAGGTGGGCGACGTTCACACGTGAACCCGACACGAGGTTGTCCGCGCAGTCGACTTCGACTCCCGAACCCAGCAGCCGCTCGCACAGGTGGCTGCCGAGGAAGCCGGCACCGCCCGTGACCACGGCGCGACGCCAGGGCAGGGATGAGGTGGCTTCGGTCATGGGGGACACCCTTCAGCCGCATCCGGAAGACGCTGAGCAGCGCGGCGGGGTCCGGTGCGGCACGCGACGCAGTGACGACAGGGAGGACAGGGAGGGCACGGGCCGGACGGTTCCTGCCGCCGATCGCAGCACCGTCCCGGCCCGACCGCCGTTTTCCCGACGGCACCGGCACGGAGTCTCCGTGCCAGTAGCTTTCACACGTTGACTCCTATTGTGCTCACGCACCGCCGGTGCGCGACTCCTGACCCAGCGGCTCCGGCACCGACCGGCACCGACCGGCACCGACCGGCACCGACCGGCTCCGGCTCCGACCGGCTCCGACCTGCACCAGCCGGCACCACGGCCGGTCCGCCCGGGCGAACCGGTCCCGTCCCGGGTGTCGGCCCGGCACCGCGGGGCACTCGGGCCCGAGGTGGGTGCGACCGGAGCCGTCGTGCCCAGGCTGGAGGTGAAGGACATGGGTCATGGTGGGAACGTCGTCGACGAGCTGGTGACCGATCACCGTGAGGTCGAGGAGCTCTTCGGCAAGATCGAGGCGCTGCCGTCCGGACACAAGGACCGCAAGCTGCGGGCGGACCAGGTCACGATGGAGCTGGTCCGGCACTCGGTGGCGGAGGAGGCCTACCTCTACCCGGCCGTGCGCGAGCACGTGCCCGGCGGGGACGCCATCGCCGACAAGGAGCTGGAGGACCACGCCAAGGCCGAGCAGATCATGAAGGACCTCGAGGGCTGCGACGCGGACGACCCCGAGTTCGACCGGCTGATCAGGATGCTGATGACCGAGATCCGCGACCACGTGGCCGACGAGGAGGGCAACCTCTTCCCCCGGCTGCGCGCCGCGTGCCCTCCTGACGCCCTCGACGAGCTGGGCGACAAGGTCCGCCAGGCGAAGAAGACGGCGCCGACGCGGCCCCACCCGGCCGCCCCGGACAAGCCGCCGGCCAACAAGATGCTGGCGCCGGGCCTCGGCCTCGTCGACCGGATGCGCGACGCGCTGACCGGGCGGGGCAAGAAGAGCTGAGACCGGCCCCCGAGCGCGCGCAGACGTCCCGGGTCCGTCGCCGTGGCGACGGACCCGTCGGCGGGGTGGCGGATGGGTTGACGCGATGGCGGGGACGGGGCGGCGCGATGGCGGACCCGTCGGTGGGGTGGCGGACGGGGCCGCGCCCGCATGTGTGCTGGGGCGCGGTGACCGACCCGTGGCGCGGTGACCGTCCCGTGCGAGGGGCGCGCCCACGGGCTTGTGAGCAACCACACTCGACCCGGCAACCGCCCCGCGACCGGGGCGACTTGGGGTTCCCGGCGGGAGTGCCGCGGGAGGTGCCGGCGCCGTCCGACCCGCCCCGTCTGCCACGATGGTCCGCGCCGTAACCGACTAGGTGGAGTGGCCGCGCAGCGCAGCCGGCGTTCCCCGGTTCCGCCGCCCCTGTGACCACCGCCTCGCCCCTCGGGTACCGCTCTGTGTCTTCCGCCTCCGCGCCCTCCCCTGCCCCGCACACCACTCCCGCCTCCGCCCTCGCCTCTGCCCCCGGCTCCGCCGGGAAGGCGTCGCGCTCGCCGTGGCGGTCCCTGAGGTACCGCAGCATGCGCTGGTGGTCGGTGGCGAACTTCATGTCGAACGCCGGCACCTGGATGCAGCTCACGGTCCAGAACCTGCTCGTCCTCCAGATCACGGGTTCCGCCGCCGCGACCGGCCTGTCCATGTCCGTCCAGGCCGCCCCCGCCCTCTTCATGAGCCTGCTGGGCGGCGCGGCCGTCGACCGCTGGCCGCGCAAGCTCACGGCCGCGGTCAGCCAGGCGCTCCTGGGTGCCGTGGCCTTCACCACGGCCGTGCTCGTCGCGCTGGACCGGCTCGACATGACGTCCCTGATGGTGCTGGCCGCTCTGACCGGCACCATCGCCACCGTCGACGGACCGGCCTGCTCCCTGCTGGGCAACGACCTCGTGCCCCGGGAGGACGTGCCGTCCGCCATCGGCGTCGGGGCGCTGGTCTACAACGCGGGGCGGCTCGCCGGCACGGCGCTGGCCGGTGTGACGGTGGGCTTCCTCGGCACGGCGGCCGCGTACGGGGCCAACGGGCTGTCGTTCCTCTTCGTGACGGCGGTCATCCCCTTCCTGCGCCCGGCGCCCGGCGCGGCCGGCGGCACGGACGCCGGCCGGCTAGTCGTCCCGTCCCAGCGTGACCGGCGTGCCGCCGGCCGCGTGGACTCCGGCACGGGCCGCCGTGCCGACCTGACCGTGCGGGAGGGCCTGCGCTTCTTCGCCACCCGGCCCCGCCTGGTCGCCCTCGCCTCCATCACCGGGATCAGCGGCGTCTTCGGACGGAACTACGGGCTCACCCTCGCCGTCCTCGTCACCGGGCCGCTCGCGGGCGGGCCGGGTGCCTTCGGCACGGTCTCCACCGTGCTCGCCGTCGGCGGCATCCTCGGCGCGGTCCTGGGCGCCCGGCTGCGCAAACCCTCGGTCCGGGTGGTGGGCGCGCTGGCCGCCGCGGGAGGGCTGCTCCAGGTGGTGGCGGGTCTGTCGCCGTCCCTGACCATTCTGCTGATCATGGTTCTGCCCATGGCCGTGGTGGAGTCCGTCTCCGACACCGCCGGTACGGCCGTCCTGCAGACCGACCCGCCGCCCCACCTGCGGGGACGCGTGCTCGGTGTGTGGAGCAGCATCGGTACGGTGTGGAGCCTGGGCGGTCTGCCGGCCCTCGGCCTCCTCATGGAACTGGCCGGCGCCCGCGGCGCCCTCGCCGCGGGCGGTCTCCTCATCGCCGGCACGATCGGATCGGGCTTCCTGCTGCGCACCCGCCGCACCCCCCGAACGGTGACCCTCCCGGCACCGGGCGAGGAGACGACACGCCGCGAAGCCTTGGGGGCGGCGGCCTGAGCACGCCGGTGCCATCGGGGCCGGGTGCTTCGCTTCCGGGGCCGGGTGTCTGTCGGGGTGGGGGGTGGGTGACCACCGAGGCAGGTGGCTACCGGGGTAGGTGGCTACCGAGGCAGGTGGCTAACGGGGCGGTTGGCTAACGGGGCGGTTGGCTACCGGGGTCGAGTCGTTCTCGTTCGCTGCGGAGCCGGCCCGACTGACATACTCCGCGCCGTGACGACTGACGACTTCGGCCCGACCCTGATCATCGGCGAACGCGACACCGAGCTCAACGACCGGCTGACCGAGGAACTGATCGCCTTCAACACGGTCGCCACCGGTGCGGCCGACCGCGGCAGCTTCTCGGTCAAGGTCGCCGATGAGGCGGGTGAGCTCGTCGGTGGACTGGCCGCCTGGACCTGGGGCGGCCTGTGCGGCATCGATCTTCTGTGGGTGCGCGACGACAGCCGCGAGGAAGGGTGGGGCAGCAGGATCCTGCGGGCGGCCGAGGCCGAGGCACGACGACGGGGCTGTGATCGAGTCGCCGTGTCGTCCTTCACGTTCCAGGCGCCTGGCTTCTACCGACGCCACGGCTATGTCGAGACCGGTCGGACCCTCGGCATCCCCGGAGGACATGCAGACGTGCACTTGTTCAAGTCGCTGGTCGCGACGGTTCCCTCCGGCCAGTCGTAGGCGTGCTTCGCAGCCGTGTTGGTCGTAGCCGTGCTGGTCACAGCCGCTCGTCGACGGCTGCGACCGGCACGGCCGCCTCGTGGGGGACGGCGAGCGTGCCGTCTTGTCGGCACCGGCCTTGTCGGGCCGCCGTGGCTCAGGCGATGAGGGCCTGGCCAGGGCCCAGGAGGTGCAGCAGCTGGTCCCGGTGCAGGTGGGCGACCGGGGCGAGGAGGTCGGGGTGGCGGAGCAGGGCCGCCGCCTGGCGGTCGCGGGCGTCGGGCGCGACCAGACGGCGGAACTCCATCGGGATGCCGGTCGTGTGGTCACCGCCGTCGAGGCCGGCCACGGCCAGCGCGGCCAGGTCCGGGTCGGTGAGGAGACAGGCCGCCCAGCTCGCCACGACCTCGTCGACCCAGCTGCGCCAGGCCTCCTCCCCCTCCTCGCCGTCCCGGCCGTCCGTCCCGCTGATCCAGTCCAGCCGGCCCGATCCCCCGGGGCCCGCCATGCCGACCAGCGCCGCGTCCATCACGGTCGGGTACCGCAGCCACGCGGCGACGGTCACCGCCTGGCGCGCCTGCACCTCGCACAGGGCGGAGGCCAGCGCTCCGCCGGAGGCCGGATAGGCCCGCGTCAGCCACTGGGAGGTCGCCGCGATGAGGGGGGAGAGGTCTGCGCGCACTGAAGGCCGTCCGAACGGGTACGGGGAAAGGCTGGAGAAAAACGGTAGCCCGCGGCCCCCGCGGACGGACATGGCCGAACCCTCATCGAAGGCGTGGCTTCGGCCACATCCGGCCGGACACGACCGCGGGGCCACCGGCGGCGGCCCCCGACGGCTTCCCCCCGGCACCGACACCTCCGGCACCGCCTCCAGCACCGCCCCCGCCCCCGGCACACCGGGGTGGGCATCACCGCCCCGCCCGCCCATGGCCTCAGCGATGCAGCAGATAGCGGGTGAGGAGGGAACGGGCCCGCTCCGGGCCGATCCCCAGCGCGGTGCCGACCGAGTCCCAGGACAGCTCGTCGTCCCGGACCGCCTGGGCCGCCTCCCGCCCGATGCCGGGAAGGAGGCGCTCCAGCGCGGTCACCGCTCTCAGGGCGGCCACCGGCGCCTGGTCCACCAGCGTGACCAGATGGTGCTCCAACCGTTCGATCAGGTCGGTGAGCTCGTCGGGGAGCGGTACGGTCCGACGCTCCACGGCGCGCAGGTGCTCGACCCAGTCGCCGTGGGCGGGCCCGGTGTCCAGGTCGTACGGCCGGTCCTCCGGCACCCGCTCCCAGTCGATCGGCCGGGTCTCGCCGCGCCAGCCGCACGCGCACGCCGCGCGGTAGCCGGCCGCCCTCGGACGGCGCAACCGTCCGTCGTACGCCCACCACTCACTGGTCTCCAGCCCGCCGTCGGCGCCGCTGCCGAAGTCCAGGAGCACCGCCTTGGGCTCGCTGCCGTCGGCGAGGACCGCGCCGGCGATGCCCTCGTGGGACGAACCGAACTCCTCACTCGTCCACGCCACGGAATCTTCCCCCTCGTTCCAGAGCCGCCTGCCCGGTGCGCGGTGCGTCACCGCACGGGGACGGCCACCCCCGCAGGCGAGCATGCCCCGGCCCGACCGCCCCCGAACGGCGGTTTCTCCTCAACACCGGCGACCTGCCTCAGCCCGGACGGCGGCGGGGGAGCAGGCGGGGAAGCCGGGGAGGCGGGTGAGCGGGTCCTGGCGTTCGTCAGGCGCACGAGACTTCGGAGTGTCCGCAGGTTCACGGGTCCCTGCCTGCCCGCGCTCCCTGCCTGCCCGCACTCCACGACGAATCCCCAGCTCATCCACGCACGCGCGGGCGCTCGCCGAAGCCGAGGAAGCCGCCGCGGCCGACGGCGCACACGTCGTCGGCATCGAGAAGAACCGCCCCGGTATCGAGAAGAACCGGCCCGCGGGCCGTACCTGGTGGCACGAGGGGCCGCCCGCCCCGACCGCGCCACCGATACAAGGGACGTACCTCATGAACGCAACCGCTGCCATCGGCGTCACCGGCCTCGGCGTGATGGGCCGCAACCTCGCGCGCAACTTCGCCCGCCACGGCCACACGGTCGCCGTGCACAACCGCAGCGTGGGCCGCACGCGCGCGCTGGTCGAGGAGTTCGGGCACGAGGGCGCGTTCGTCCCGGCCGAGTCGGCCGAGGAGTTCGTGGCCGCGCTGGAACGCCCCCGCCGTGTGATGATCATGGTGCAGGCGGGTGCCGTCACGGACGCGGTCATCGACGAGTTCGCCCCGCTGCTGGAGCCCGGCGACATGATCATCGACGGGGGCAACGCGCACTTCGCCGACACCCGCCGCCGCGAGGAGGCCCTGCGGGAGCGCGGCCTCCACTTCGTCGGCGCCGGCGTCTCCGGCGGCGAGGAGGGAGCGCTCAACGGACCGTCGATCATGGTCGGCGGCTCCGCCGAGTCCTACGCCGTGCTCGGGCCGATCGTCGAGTCCGTCAGCGCGCGGGTCGGCGGCGAGCCCTGCGCCGCCCATGTCGGCACCGACGGGGCGGGGCACTTCGTCAAGATGGTGCACAACGGCATCGAGTACGCCGACATGCAGCTCATCGCCGAGGCGTACGACCTGCTGCGCCAGGTCGCCGGATACACCCCCGCCGAGATCGCCGGCGTCTTCCGTACCTGGAACGAGGGCCGGCTCGGCTCCTACCTGATCGAGATCACCGCCGAGGTCCTCGCCCACACCGACGCCGCCACCGGCGCCCCGTTCGTGGACGTGGTGGCGGACGCCGCCGGGCAGAAGGGCACCGGCCGCTGGACCGTGCAGACGGCGCTGGACCTGGCCTCGCCGGTCACCGCCATCGCCCAGGCCACCTTCGCCCGCGCCGCCTCCGGCCAGGGCGACCTGCGGGCCGCCTACGCCGGACTGCCCGGCGGCACCGCGTCCCCGCTCAGCCGGACGGAGGCCGCGCGCTTCACCTCTCAGGTGGAGCACGCCCTGTACGCGTCGAAGGTCATCGCCTACGACCAGGGCTGGAAGATGATCCAGGACGCGGCGGGCGAGTACGGCTGGAAGATCGACCTGGGCGCCGTGGCCGGGATCTGGCGCGGCGGCTGCATCATCCGCGCGTCCTTCCTGGACCGCATCCGCACCGCGTACGCCGCCGACCCGGAGTTGGTGAGCCTCCTCGCGGAGGAGCGGTTCGCCACCGAGATCGCCGAGGCGCAGGTGCCGTGGCGGGAGACCGTCGCCTCCGCCGCCCGGCGGGGCATCCCGGTCCCCGCGTTCTCCGCGGCCCTCGCGCACTACGACACGCTGCGCGCCGACCGCCTGCCCGCCGCGCTGCTCCAGGGGCAGCGCGACTACTTCGGCGCCCACACCTACCGCCGTACCGACCGTCCCGGTGTCTTCCACACCCACTGGTCGGCGCCGGGGCGCCCGGAGACGGAGTCGGCCTGAGGGGCCGTGTCCGGCCCGCCCCCGACCGGGCGGGCCGGACCGTCGGTCAGGCGCTCGGCGCCGGGTAGGTGGGGTACTCCACCCCGGAGACGTGCTGGACGACGCGGACGACCTGGCAGGAGTAGCCGAACTCGTTGTCGTACCAGAGGTAGAGGATCGCGTTGTCGCCCTCGACCTTCAGGGCACCGGCGTCGACGATCGACGCGTGGCGCGAGCCGATGAAGTCGCTGGAGACGGCGTCGGGCGCGGTGATGAAGTCGATCTGGCGCTTGAGCGGCGAGGTCAGGGACACCTCGCGGAGGTGGTCCAGCACCTCCTCGCGGGTGGCCTCCCGGGCGAGCTGGAGGTTGAGGATCGCGATCGACACGTCCGGCACCGGGACCCGGATCGAGCTGCCGGTGATCCGCGCCTTCAGGTCGGGCAGCGCCTTGGCGACGGCGGAGGCGGCGCCGGTCTCGGTGATGACCATGTTCAGCGGCGCGGACCGGCCCCGGCGGTCGGACTTGTGGTAGTTGTCCAGCAGGTTCTGGTCGTTGGTGAACGAGTGCACGGTCTCCACGTGGCCGCGCTGCACGCCGTACTCGTCCGCCATCGCCTTCAGCGGCGGGACGATCGCGTTGGTGGTGCAGGACGCGCAGGACAGGATCCGCTCGTCCGGCTTGATGGTGTCGTGGTTGACGCCGTGGACGATGTTCGGGACGTCGCCCTTGCCGGGCGCGGTCAGCACGACCTTGTCGATGCCGGGACGCAGGTGCTTGGACAGGCCCTCGCGGTCGCGCCACTTGCCGGTGTTGTCGATGAGGATGGCGTTCTTGATGCCGTACGCCGTGTAGTCGACCGTGGTCGGGTCGTCGGCGTAGATGACCTTGATCTCGTTGCCGTTGGCGACGATCTTGTTGTTCGCCTCGTCGACGGTGATCGTGCCCTGGAACTGGCCGTGGACGGAGTCGCGGCGCAGCAGCGAGGCGCGCTTGACGAGGTCCTCGGAGGCCCGCCCGGCGTCGCCGCGCACGACGATGGCACGCAGCCGCAGACCGTTGCCGGAGCCGGACTTCTCGATGAGCAGGCGGGCGACGAGGCGGCCGATGCGGCCGAAGCCGTAGAGGACGACGTCGCGCGGCTCGCGCCGGTCGATCTTCTCGGCGCCCGTGGCGCCGGCGACGGCCTCGGCGGTGAACTCCTCCACCGACAGACCGCGGTCGTCGGCCCGGTGGGTCGCGGCGAGCATGCCGATGTCGATCTGCGAGGGGCCGAGGTCGAGCGTGGTGAGGGCCCGCAGGAAGGGCATCGTCTCGGTGACCGAGAGTTCCTCGCCGGCGATCTGCCGGGCGAAGCGGTGGGTCTTCAGGATGCTGACCACCGACTTGTTCACCAGGGAGCGGCTGTGCAGCAGGACCGTGACGTCCCGCTCCCGGTGGAGCTTGCCGATCATCGGGATCATCGACTCCGCGATCTCCTCGCGGTTCTTCCAGTTGGTGAACGAGTCCTCGTTGACAGTCACAGGTATCTCTTTCGAGCTAGGTGGCGCTCATATGCTAACCCGCTGATGATCCGGCCCTTCAAGCGCCCGACCGCACGGCCACGCGGTCGGGTGCGGGTGCGGAGCCGACGGCGGAGCTGCTCCTTGCTCAACTGCTCTGATTTCGCAGGGAGTTGGCCTCTGCGGGAGATCGCGGTGGTGCGGGGACGGAGTGCGACCGGACTCACAGCGCTCCTGGCGTCGTCGGTGGCCCCTCGCCCGGGCGGCCCGCGGCATGGATCGACGGCGGGCCGTGCCGGGTAGGAGTGTCACGGGTGACCACGACCCCTCGCGCCCCTCACCCGACGGGACGGATCGACACGACCGGCGGACCGGCAGGCTCGACGGACCGTACGACCGACAGGACCGGCGACCGACAGGACCGAACAGACAGGCCGACGATGACGGACGACCCCCACGCCGACACCCCCACCGGCGCACCTCGGCACCCCCGCACCGGCCGGTGGCGGCGTCCGTCCGCGGGAGGCCGGGGCGCGGGTCCGGCCAGGGAGGTGGCGACATGCGGATGACCCCGGCCGGCCTGCTCACCGCCATCGACATGCAGCACGTCTTCGCCGACCCTGCGAGCCCCTGGGCGGTCCCCCGGTTCGCCGGGGCGGCGGCAGGCGTACGACGGCTGCTGCGGTCCTTCGGCGACCGCGTCGTCTTCACCCGCTTCGTCGCGCCCCGGGAGCCCACCGGCGCCTGGCGCGCCTACTACGAGCGCTGGCCGTTCGCCCGGCAGCCCCCGAACGCGCCCCTGTGGCGCCTCGTCGACGAGTTCGCGCCCCTGGCCCGTGACGTGCTGGACGCCCCCACGTTCGGGAAGTGGACCGCGCGTCTCGCCGCGCGCACGGCGCACGAGGGACGGCTCGTCCTGGCCGGCGTCAGCACCGACCGCTGCGTGCTGTCCACGGCCCTCGCCGCCGCCGACGCCGGGACCGAGGTGCTGGTCGTCGCCGACGCCTGCGCGGGCGTCGACGACGCCTCGCACGCCGAGGCCCTGCACGTCATGGACCTCTACGGGCCGCTGGTCCGGGTCACGACGATCGCGGAACTGCTGCGGACGGGGTGAGCCCGCGCCCGGATCCCCGGGCACCGACAGGGCGTCGCCACGGTTGAGCTCCCGCGGGCCGGGTACGCGAGGCCGGACCGGGTCCGCACGCATGTCCGCCCGTACCCGGCCGTCCGACCGCCGCTATCCGGGGAGCTGTCATGCAGACACCCGCCCACGAGCCCGACGCCACTCCCGCCGCGCAGGCGCTGGACGCCCTGGCCCGGGACACCGGGGACGCCACCGCGCTGGACACCCTCGCGCACTGCGACGTGCTCGTGCCCGTGCCGGACGACGCCACCGACGAGGACGTCACCAACCCCAGCACGCTGGCGCTGCCCGTGCTGGAGCAGCCCGGCGGCACGCCCGTCGTGCCCGTGTTCACCTCCGAGCCGGAGATGGCCGACCTGCTGCCCGGGATCGACCGCTACCGTCTGGTACCGCTCGGCGCGCTCGCCGCGCAGTGGCCGGACGGGGAGCTGTCGCTCTCCATCGACGCGGCCGGCGACCACCCGCTGACGCTCACCTCGGAGGGAGTGCGCACCCTGCTGGCGCGGTGAGCCGCGGGCCCTGCCGAGGCCGGGCGTCCCCGCGGACCGCGCACCGGCCGCGGACGGTCGTACGGGGGTGCGCCGCCCTTCGGCCGACCGCGGCCGCTCAAGCGTGCCCGCCTGCTCGCGCCGACGCGGACGTCACGGGATCGCCGTCCGGCCGCGGGTGCTCAGTCGCCCAGCATGCGCTCCAGCACCTCCCGCTGGAGCGGCAGCACCTCGGTGTGCAGGTCGCGGCCCTTGCGGGTGAGGGCGACCCACACCCCGCGCCGGTCCTCCACGCAGACGGAGCGTTCCACCAGGCCGTCCTTCTCCAGCCGGCCGATGAGGCGGGACAGGGCGCTCTGGCTGAGGTGCACTTGTTCCAGCAGGTCCTGCACACGGCACTGGTCACCCTGTCGGGGCGCCTTCGCGGCGAGGAGGTCGAGCACCTCGAAGTCGCTCGCGCCGAGACCGTACGGATGCAGCACGCGGTCGATCTCGCACGTCGTGCGCGCGTGCACCCCCAGGATGTCCCGCCACCGCTCCTCGAGGCCCGCCCCGGCCGTCTTCGCTGCCATACCCGCACGGTAACACCGAAGCCGCTGTTCGTTTACCGTGCAACTAGTGCGGGCGCAAGGACGTACGGGAGGCGCTGCCCCTGACGGCGGAAACCGCCAAGGCGGAACAGGCCGCGGGCGCGGTGACCCGCGGGCGCGCCGACGGCCGGCCGTCGCCGCGCCCGCGCGGAGCGGGACCGGCTCGTCCTCGCCGTACCGGTGTATCGAGGTGTCCGCCATCAGAAGGTGTCCGCCATCAGAAGGTGTCCGCCATCAGAAGGCGTCTGCCGGCAGGAGGTGCCTGCCGGCAGAAGGTGTCCGCCACCGGCCGGCCCTGACCGCGGCCAGAGCGGTGCTGTGGCGTGGGATCACCGACCGTGCGGCGGACCGCTCAGGTCGACTCGCGCTGGACCAGTTCCGTCGGCAGGATCACCGCGGCGGGGTCCTCGCCGCCTATCTGGGCGAGCAGCACGCGGACCATCTCGCTGCTGATCCGGTCCCAGGGCTGGCGGATGGTGGTGAGGGCCGGGCTGGCGGCGGTCGCGGCGGGCGAGTCGTCGAAGCCGCCGACCGCGACGTCCTCCGGCACCCGCCGGCCGGCCCGCCGCAGCGCGGCCAGCACGCCCTGCGCCATCAGGTCGGAGGCGACGAACACCGCGTCCAGGTCGGGGACCCGGGCCAGCAACCGTTCGGCCCCGGCCTCCCCGCTGGCCCGGCTGTAGTCGCCGGGGACGACCAACCGCTCGTCGAAGGCGATGTCCGCCTCGGCGAGCACCTCCCGGTAGCCGGCGAGTCGCTCCACACCGCCCGGGGTGTCCTGCGGGCCGGTGACGACGCCGATCCGGCGGCGGCCGAGCGCGACCAGATGGCGCACCATGTCACGGGCGCCGTCCCGGTCGTCGGCGGCCACGTAACTCACCTTCGACCCGAGCCCGATGGGCTTGCCGCACGCCACCAGCGGCACGCCCGCCTCGCGCAGCTCGGTGGCGACCGGGTCCCCTGAGTGGCTGGAGACCAGCAGCACCCCGTCGACGTGCCCCGCGGTGATGTACCGCGTGATGCGCCGCCGCTCGTCCTCGGTCCCGGCCAGCATCAGCAGCAGCGGGATGTCGTGCGCGGCCAGCGCCTGGGTGCAACCGCGCAGCAGGACGTTGAAGTTGGGGTCCTCGAAGAACCGCTCCTGCGGTTCCGTCAGCAGGAAGCCGATCGAGTCCGAGCGCCCGGTGATCAGCGAGCGCGCGTGCCGGTTCACCACGTAACCCGTCTTGCGGATCGCGGCGTTGACCGCCTCCTGCGCGGAAGGACTGACGTAGTGGCCGCCGTTGAGGACGCGCGAGACGGTGCCTCGTGAGACGCCCGCCTCGCGCGCCACGTCATGGATCGTCGGCGGTCTGCGCCGGCCCCCCGTATTGCTCATGGTCATGACTTTACGGCCCCGGACAGCAGATCCAGGCTCCAGAACCTCTGGACCACCAGGAACAGCGCCACCAGCGGCAACACCGCGAGGAACGCGCCGGTGATCACCAGCGTGTACAGCGCGGGCTGGTTCGAGCCCTGTTCCAGCAGCGTGAACAGACCGAGCGTGATCGGGAACTTCTCGTCGTCGGCCAGCATGATGTACGGCAGCAGGAAGTTGTTCCACACCGCCACGAACTGGAACAGGAACACCGTCACCAGTCCGGGGACCATCATCGGCAGCGCGATCCGGGTGAAGATCCGCCACTCGCTCGCGCCGTCCATCCGGCCGGCCTCCACCACGTCGCCCGGCACCGCCGCGGCCGCGTAGATGCGCGCGAGGTAGACGCCGTAGGGGGAGAGGATCTGCGGCAGCAGCACGGACCAGTAGGAGTCCGTCAGGTCCGCCTGCGCCAGCAGCAGGTACTGCGGGACGGCGAGGATGACGGGAGGCATCAGCACACCCGCGAGCAGCACGTTGAAGATCGTCTCGCGGCCGCGGAAGCGGTAGGTCGCCAGTGCGTAGCCGCTCAGCGCGGACACGCACGTCGACAACAGGGCGCCGAGGCCGGCGTAGAGGGCGGAGTTGCCCATCCACTCCCAGTAGACGCCGTCGCGGTAGGCGTTGAGGTCCTTGAGGTTGTCGGCGAAGCCGGTGCCCGGCAGGAAGGTGAAGGTGGAGAACAGCTCACGCCCCGACTTGGTGGACGCGATCACCACCCACGCCACCGGCAGCAGGCAGTAGAGCGCGCCCAGCAGCAGCGTGATCGTCGGGACGAGCGCGATGCGGCGGCGCAGCGGCGGGCGGCCCTGGGCGGCGCCGGTCGTGCCGGTCGCCGAGGGGACCTTCCGTACGGCAAGAGAACTCATCGTGCTGCCTCCTGCTTGTTGCGGCGGTTCGCGGCGCGCAGGAACCCGAAGGAGAGCAGCAGCGTCGCGAGCGCGATGATCACGGCCTGGGCGGCCGCCGCGTAGACGTCACCGGTGGCGAACGCGTCCCGGTACACCTTCATCAGCGGACTCCAGGTCGTCGACACGGAGTTGGTGAGTGGCTTGAGGGTGGTCGGCTCGTTGAACACCTGGAGGGTCGCGATGATCGAGAAGAAGAAGGTGAGCACCAGCGAGGGCGCCACCATCGGGATCTTGATCCGCAGCGCGACCTGGAGCGGTGTGGCGCCGTCCAGCTTCGCCGCCTCGTACACCTCGGCCGGGATGGCCCGCAGCGAGGTGTAGATGACGATCATGTTGAAGCCGGTGCCGCCCCAGACCGCGATGTTCGACAGGGCGAGGTAGAGCGGACCGCCGTCCAGCAGGTCCGGCTGCGGCAGGCCGAGCTTGTCGAGCACGAAGTAGAAGGGGCTGACGTCCGGCAGGTACAGGAAGCCCCACAGCAGTGCCGCCACCACGCCGGGGATGGCGTACGGCAGGAAGATCGCGAGCCGGGTGAACGGGGTGAGCCGCACCTTCTCGGAGTCGAGCATCAGCGCGAACACCAGGGCGAGGCCCAGCATCACCGGGACGACGATGCAGCCGTAGCCCAGCACCCGCAGCGCGCCGTCCAGCAGCTCGCTGTCGGTGAAGGCGGCGGTGTAGTTCTCCAGGCCGGCCCAGACCTCCTTCCTGGCGTTGGAGCCCAGGCCGAGCCCGGAGACCTTCACCTTGTGGAAGCTGAGCCAGACCGCGTAACCGATGGGCAGCGCGAAGAAGAGGGCGAAGAGCAGCGTGGCGGGGAGGAGGAAGGCGTACGGGGCGCCCTTGACCCCGTACGACTTCCGGTGTGCGCTGATCACTCGGAGACCTCGAAGCCCTGCTTCTTCAGGTCGGCGACGGTGTCCGCCTGCATCTCGTCGAGGGCGGCGGAGAAGTCCGACTTGTTCTTCGCGGCGGCGCCGAAGGCGTCCTTGAAGGTGGTGTAGGCGACGTTCACGTTCGGGCCCCAGGCCGAGGGGGCCGTGGTCTTCGCGATGTCGGCGGCCACGGTGTAGAAGTCCGCCTGGTTGGAGAAGTAGGCCGGCGGGGTGGTGAAGGCGCCGCTGAGCTGGGCGGAGGTGGAGGCCGGGTAGATGCCGCTCTCCTTGGCCAGCGCGTTGAGCGCGTCACCGTCGGTGTTCAGCCAGGCGGCGAACTTCGCCGCGGCTTCCCTGTGCTTCGAGTCGGTGGTGACACCGATGGAGGAACCGCCCCAGCTGCCGGTGACGTTCTCGCTCTGCGACCACTGGGGGAGCGGGGCCATGGCCCACTTGCCCGCGGTGTCGGGCGCGGCGGTGGTCAGCGTGCCCGGCGCCCACACGGCGGAGACCCAGGCGATCTGCTGTCCGGTGTTGAGCGCCTTGTTCCAGGCCGGGGTGTACATCGGCTGGTTGTCGATGGCGCCCTCCTTGACCAGGCCGCCCCAGAAGTCGGCGACCTTCTTGCTGGCCGCGTCGTTGATGCCGACCTGCCACTTGTCGCCGGAGGTGGTCCACCACTGGGCGCCCGCCTGCTGGGCGAGGCCCGCGAAGAGACCGGAGTCGTTGGCGGAGAAGGTGGTGAGGTCGACGTCGGGCGCCTTCTTCTTCAGCGCGCGGGCCGTCTCGGCGAACTGCTCCCAGGTCGTCGGGACCGTCAGGCCGTACTTCTTGAAGAGGTCCTCGCGGTAGTAGAACATCATCGGGCCGATGTCCTGCGGCACCGCGTAGACGGCGTCGGTGCCCAGCGTGGTCTGCTGCCACACGCCCTCGGCGAACTTGTCCTTCGCGTCGCCCACGTCACCCGATATGTCGGCGAGCGCGTCGTTGCTGACCAGCGTCGGCACCGACTGGTACTCCACCTGGACCAGGTCGGGCGCCTTGCCGGCCTTGTGCGCGGTGAGGATCTTGGTGATCAGCGAGTCGCCGGAGGCCTGCTTCTTCACCGTGACCGTGATCTGGTCCTTCTTGCCTTGGCCCTTGTTCCACAGGTCGACGACCTTGTCCATGCCGGGCGTCCAGGTCCAGTACGTCAGTGAGACCGGACCCGACTCGGTCTCACTGTCGTCGGACGAGCCGCAAGCGGCGAGGGCGGTGCCGCCCAGCGTGATGGCGAGGGCGGTGGCCACGAGGCGACGGCGCTTCGTGATGGGCATGGATTACTCCCCTGACCTGGGGTCCCCGCCTGCTGCGAGGACCTGCCATGCTTCTGTGAGCGTTCACAGTAGAGAAACATCCCGGACACTTGTCAATGGTTGTTGCTGTGCGGTTATGTTGGGATCGCACCGCAGATCGAGTGTGTGCACGTTCCCAAATGATCGATTACACGGGAGACACCCATGCCGGAGACCACCCCCAAGGGCCTCACCAGGCTCGCCTTCGGTGGGGACTACAACCCAGAGCAGTGGCCGGAGAGCGTCTGGCAGGAGGACGTCCGGCTGATGCGGGAGGCCGGCGTCACCATGGTGAGCGTCGGGATCTTCTCCTGGGCCCTTCTGGAGCCCGCGCCGGGCGAGTACGACTTCGGCTGGCTCGACCGCGTCGTGGACCTGCTGCACGAGAACGGCATCCGCGTCGACCTGGGCACGCCCACCGTGGTCCCGCCCGTCTGGTTCTACCGGCAGCACCCCGAGGCGCTGCCCGTCACCGCCGACGGCCGCCGCCTGGCGTTCGGCTCCCGCGGCGCGATCTGCCACAGCAACGCCGACTACCGCGCCGCCGCGGCGAACATCACCACGCGGCTCGCCGAGCGCTACGCGGACCACCCGGCGCTGGCCCTGTGGCACGTGCACAACGAGTACGGCGTCCCCGTCTCCGCCTGCTACTGCGACTCCTGTGCCGCCCACTTCCGCCGCTGGCTGGAAACCACGTACGGCACGGTCGACGCGGTCAACGAGGCCTGGGGCACCGCCTTCTGGGGCCAGCGCTACGCCCGCTTCGAGGACATCGACCCGCCGCGCGCCACGCCGACCGTCGGCAACCCGGGCCAGGCGCTGGACTACCGGCGGTTCGCCGACGCCACCATGCGCGAGAACTTCTGCCGGGAGCGCGACATCCTGCACCGCCTCGCGCCCGGCGTCCCCGTCACGACCAACTTCATGACGGCGCTCAGCCAGTGCGACACGATCGACTACTGGGCCTGGGGCCGCGAGGTCGACCTCGTCAGCAACGACCACTACCTGATCACCGACGGCCGCCGCACCCACGTCAACCTCGCGATGGCCGCCGACCTGACCCGCTCCGTCGCGGGCGGCGCCCCCTGGCTCCTGCTGGAGCACTCCACCTCGGGCGTCAACTGGCAGCCCCGCAACCCGGCCAAGGCCCCCGGCCAGATGGCCCGCAACTCCCTCTCGCACGTCGCCCGGGGCTCCGAGGGAGCCATGTTCTTCCAGTGGCGGCAGTCCCGGCGCGGCGCCGAGAAGTTCCACTCGTCGATGGTTCCGCACGGCGGCACCGACACCCGCGTGTGGCGCGAGGTCGTCGAGCTGGGCGCCTCCCTCGACACGCTGAACCCGATCCGCGGCACCCGCACCGTGGCCGACGCGGCCGTCCTGTGGGACTGGCACTCCTGGTGGGCGCAGACCCTCGACTGGCGTCCCTCCCAGGACCACGACGCCCGCGAGCGCGCCGACGCCTTCTACGAGGCCCTCTACGACCGCCACCTCACGGTCGACTTCGCCCACCCGGAGGCCGACCTCTCGGCGTACCCCCTGGTCGTCGTGCCCGCCCTGTACCTGATGACGGAGGCGGCCGGGAACAACCTCAAGGCGTACGTCGAGAACGGCGGCACCCTGGTCGTGTCGTACTTCTCCGGCATCGTCGACGAGCACGACGCCGTCCACGAGGGCGCCTACCCGGGCCCGCTGCGCGACGTCCTGGGCCTGACCGTCGAGGAGTTCTCCCCGCTGCTCGCGGGCGAGGGCACCCGGCTCACCGGCCCGGACGGCGCCGAACTCCGCGCGGACCTGTGGACGGAGTTCGTGGTGCCGCGCGGCGCCGAGACGGTGTGGACGTACGCCGACGGACTCACCGCCGGCCGGCCCGCCGTCACCCGCCACCGCCTCGGCGAGGGCACCGCCTGGTACGTCTCCACCCGCCTCGGCGCCGACGGCCTCGACGCCGTGCTCGGGCGGGCCGCCGAGGACGCCCGCGTCGCCCCCCGCGCCGACCTCCCGCGTGACGTCGAGGTCGTACGCCGCACCGGCGAGACGGGCAGCTTCCTCTTCGCGATCAACCACACCGCCACCGACGCCAAGGTGCCGCTGGACACGTCCGGCACCGAACTGCTGACGGGCGAACGCGCCGCGGGCCCCCTCGTGGTCCCGGCCGGAGCCGTCCGGGTCGTGCGCCTCGACGGCTGAACCGACTCAGCCGTCCGGGGCGTACGCCTCGACGGCTGAACCGACTCCCTCTCCGCCCGTGGAGCCGCGAGCCGCGGGCGGAGAGGGCCCCTCACCCCGAGGGGACGGCGGGTCGCACCGGCCCGCACACACCGCCATCACGTCGAAGGGACGACGGACGACGATGTTCCATCCCAGACGCACGCTCGCAGCCCTGCTGCTCCCGCTCGCCGCGGGGCTCTCCCTCGCCGCCCTGCCCGCGCAGACCGCCCAAGCGGCGGCCACGCTCACCAACGGCGGCTTCGAGTCCGACGGCACCGGCACGGCCACCCCGGCCGGCTGGTCCACGTACTCGGCGGCCGGCCAGAACTCCGCCTCCTTCACCGAGGCGGGCGGCCACGCCGGCAGCTACCGCCTCACCCACTGGGCGTCCACCGCGTACAAGGTGGAGACCTACCAGTCCCTCACCGGCCTGACCAACGGCTCCTACAAGCTCACCGCCTGGGTCCGCTCCGGCGGCGGCCAGAACTCCGCCTACATAGCCCTCAAGAACTGCGGCGGCACCGAGCAGCGCACCGCCCTGCCCGTGTCGGCGAGCGGCTGGATCCGGATCGTCGTCCCGGTCACCGTGACGACCAACCAGTGCACCGTCAGCATCAACAGCGACGCCAACGCGGGCAACTGGATCAACGTGGACGACCTGACCTTCGCGTCCGGCACGTCCGGCCTGTCGATCAAGGGCGCCGACATCTCCTCCCTCGCCAAGAGCGAGGCCAAGGGCGGCGTCTACAAGACCGCCTCCGGCACCACCGGCGACGCGGTCACCATCCTGAAGAACGCCGGCATGAACTACGCGCGCCTGAAGGTCTGGGTGAACCCGGCCGACGGCTACAACGACAAGGCGCACGTGCTCGCCATGGCCAAGCGCATCAAGGCCGCGGGCCAGAAGCTGCTGGTCGACTTCCACTACTCGGACACCTGGGCCGACCCCGGCGCCCAGACCAAGCCGGCCGCCTGGGCGGGCCACTCGTACAGCCAGCTCAAGACGGACGTGTACAACCACACGTACGACGTGCTGAACGCGCTGAAGGCGCAGGGCACCACCGCCGACATGGTCCAGGTGGGCAACGAGATCAACGGCGGCATGCTCTGGTCCGAGGGGTCCACCGACAACTGGGCCCAGCTCGCCGGTCTGCTCAACTCCGGCTACGACGCGGTCAAGGCGGTCAGCTCCTCCACCGCGGTCGCCCTGCACCTCGCCAAGGGCGGCGACCTGTCCGGCACCCGCTGGTGGTTCGACAACGCCGTCGCCAACGGCGTGAAGTTCGACACGATCGGCCTGTCGTACTACGGCTACTGGCACGGCACCCTGGCGGACTTCCAGACCACGCTGGACGACGCCGCCTCCCGCTACGGCAAGCCGGTCTACGTCGCCGAGACCGCCTATCCGTTCCGCCTCGACAGCGACGACACGCTCGAGAACATCATCGACCTGTCGAGCGAGCTCGTCTCCGGCTACCCGGCGACCGAGGCCGGCCAGCTCGCCTGGACGAACGCCGTGGCCGACATCGTGGAAGCGGTGCCGGGCGGCCTCGGCCTGGGCGTCTTCTACTGGGAGGCGACCTGGACCGCCGTCACCGGCAACGGCTGGGACCCGACCGACGCGTCGTCCGGGAACGGCTGGGAGAACCAGGCCCTCTTCGGCTACGACGACCGGGCGCTGTCCTCGATGGCGTGGTTCAGCCACCGCTGACCCGGCCGTCGCCGACCCCGCTGGACCCATAGCACGGCACGACACGGCACGGCACGACACGGCACGGCACGGCACGGCACGGCACGGTCCGGCCACGCCGTCCCCGTGACCGGCCGTCCCGGGGCCCGGCCGCTTCCCCGCGGCCGGGCCCTGCCCGTGGTCCGGCGCCTCCACCCCCGACTCCCTTACAGCGCAAGGGTGTTCGATCCCGCCAAGCGTGCGGGAGTCCGGGACACGGCGGCTTCCCCTGCGGAAGAGTGGGAAGACGCGGTACGAGGGGTGCCCCGACCAAGGGACGGAGGGGGCGACGATGCTGAGGACACCCGTGAGTGAACGGCGGCTGGACATCCTGGAGTGGCTGAAGGATCCGGCCCGGCACTTCCCGCCGCAGCGCCACGGCGACCCCGTCGAGGACGGGGTCACCGCGGACGCCGTCGCTGCCAAGCTGGGCGTGCGCCGCCAGGTGGCGGACACCCACCTGAGCCTGCTCGCCGACCTGGGCCTGCTGCGCGCCAAGCGGATCCGCCGCCGCACCTACTACCGGCGTGACGAGATGCGCATCGCCGAGGTGGCCCGGATGTTCGAGAAGGGCTGGTAGCCGCTCCGGGGCGGCTGTCCGTCGGGAGCACGGCGGCCGGATCGGGCCGGGCGAGGCCTGGTCGGGCGAGGCCTGGTCGGGCGAGGCCGGGCTGACTTGACATCGCCCGCTCCTCGCGCGGACCATCGCTCCCGTGAACCTGTCAGACAGCCAGACAGGTGGTCGGGTCGCCCCGCGTCGCGTCAGTGCGATGGAGGCGGTGCTCGGCCACCTGCGCGACGCCATCGAACACGGCCGGTACGCCATCGGGGACAGACTCCCCTCCGAGGCGGAGCTCTGCCGCACCCTCGAGGTCTCCCGGCCCGTCCTGCGGGAGGCCCTGCGCGCCCTCCAGACCATGGGTCTGACGGTCTCCCGCACCGGCAAGGGCACCTTCGTGATCGCGGACACCGTCGAGGACCCCACCTTCGGCGACTACACGGCCGGCGACCTGATGGAGGCCCGCCGCCACGTCGAGGTCCCGGTGGCCGGCTACGCGGCCCTGCGCCGCACCCCGGAGGACCTGGCCCGCCTGGCCCGCCTCCTGGACCGCATGGAGCGGGAGACGGAGACCACCGCGTGGGTCGCGATGGACACCCTCTTCCACCTCGCCGTGGCCGAGGCCGCCCGGAACCCGGTCTTCCGCCGGGTCATCGAGGAGATCCGGGACGCGCTGGCGCGCCAGTCGGCCTTCCTCGACGAACTGGGCGGGCGCCGCGAACAGTCCGACCGCGAACACCGGGCCATCGTCGAGGCGCTGGTCGCCGGCAGCGAACGCGCCGCCGTGGACGCCATGACCCACCACCTGGACCGCGTCGGGACGACCCTCACCGACATCGTGCGGTCCCCGCGCGCCGACAGCCCCACGCAGGCGCCGTGAACCCGGCGCCCACCCACACCACCCCACCGACGACCCAGGCAGTGATGTACACCAGCTTCCTCGCCGACGCCCCCGCGATCCGCGAACCCCAGCACGCACCCGTCGCCCACCTCGTCCGCGGCGGGGTGACCGAGGGCGTCCACCACGGCTCCGTCGTCGTCCTCGGCGCGGACGGCCGGGTCGGCCTCCGGCTGGGTGACATCGAGGCGGCCTTCTACCCGCGCTCGGCGCTCAAGCCCGTCCAGGCCGTCGCCATGGTCCGGGCCGGACTCCCGCTCGACGGCGAGCTGCTCTCCCTCGCCGCCGCCAGCCACTCCGGCGAGGAACGCCACCTCGCCGGGACCCGGCGCATCCTGGAGCTGGCCGGCCTCACCGAGGACGACCTGCGCAACGTGCCGGACCTGCCGTTCGGTCCGGCGGTCCGCGACGCGTGGGTGCGGGAGGGCCGGCCGCCCGCCCGCCTCGCCCAGAACTGCTCCGGCAAGCACGCGGCCATGCTGTACACCTGCCGGCTCAACGGCTGGCCCCTCGACAGCTACCTCGACCCGGAGCACCCGCTCCAGCAGGCGATCGCCGAGATCGTCGAGGACCTCACCGGGCAGCGGACAGCCCGGGTCACCGTCGACGGATGCGGCGCGCCCCTCTTCGCGGTCTCCCTGCACGGCCTGGCCCGCGCCGCCGCCCGCATCACCACCGCGGCGCCCGGCACCCCCGAGGCCCGGCTGGCGGACGCCGTGCGCCGGCACCCCGAGACGGCCTCCGGCTCCGGCCGGGACGTGGCCGCGCTGATGCGGGCCGTGCCCGGACTGCTCGCCAAGGACGGCTTCGAGGGCGTCGAGGTCGCCGCGCTGCCCGACGGCCGCGCGATCGCCGTCAAGATCGCCGACGGTGCGGACCGGGCCCGCGTCCCGGTCGCCGCGGCCGCCCTCGCCCACGCCGGCGTGGACCCCGCCCTGCTCACCGAGTTCGCGGGCGAGCCCCTGCTCGGCGGCGGCGTCCCGGTCGGCCGCGTCCGCCCGGTCCGGTCACTCGACCCGACGTCCTGGCCGGCCTGCGCCTGACGGCCGCACCCGCCGGCGCGGCCGGGCACGGCCACCCGCCCGGGACCCACCGCCCCACCCCTGACCAGCGGCGAAGCCCCGGACCCGGCCAGCAGGGGGCACAATGGCGATCATGACTGTGACGTCGTCCCTCACCTTCCAGCCGGTCCTGGAGCGCATCGCCGAGGAGATGGAGCGCACGCCCGGCCGCGGCCGGCCCGCCGACTACATCCCGGCGCTCGCCGCCCGCGACCCGCGCCGCTTCGGCATGGCCGTCGCGGAGCTGGACGGCACGGTGTACGGCGTGGGGGACTGGCGCGAGCCGTTCTCCACGCAGTCCATCACCAAGGTCTTCACGCTCGCCCTGGACCTCGCCCGCGAGGGCGACGAACTCTGGGAGCACGTGGGCCGCGAGCCCTCCGGCAACCCCTTCAACTCCCTGGTGCAGCTGGAGTACGAGAACGGCATCCCGCGCAACCCCTTCATCAACGCGGGCGCCCTCGTCGTCACCGACCGCCTCCACACCCGTACCGCGGACGCGGCCGGCGAACTCCTGGCGTTCCTGCGGGCCGAGAGCGGCAACCCCGCCCTCGACTTCGACCTGGAGGTCGCCGCCTCCGAGACCGCGCACGGCGACCGCAACGCCGCACTCGCCCACTTCATGGCGTCCTACGGCAACATCGACAACCCCGTGCCGCTCCTGCTCGACCAGTATTTCCGCCAGTGCTCCATCACCGCCTCCTGCGCCGGCCTCGCCCTGGCCACCGGCTTCCTCGCCCGGCACGGCGTCCGCGCGGACGGCACCCGGCTGCTCACCCGCAGCCAGGCCAAGCAGGTCAACGCCGTCATGCTGACCTGCGGCACCTACGACGCGGCCGGCGACTTCGCCTACCGTGTCGGCCTGCCCGGCAAGAGCGGCGTCGGCGGCGGCATCATCGCCGTCGTCCCCGGCCGCTGCACGCTGTGCGTATGGAGCCCGGGCCTGGACGAACGCGGCAACTCGGTGGCCGGCGTGGCGGCCCTGGACCGGTTCACGACGCTGACGGGCCTGTCCGTTTTCTGATCGCGCCGGTCGCGCCGGTCGCGCCGGTCATGCTGATTGTGCGGGTCGTCCCGGTCGTGCCGGTCGTGCCGGTCGTGCCGGTCGTGCTGATTGTGCGGGTCGTCCCGGTCGTGCCGATCGTGCCGGTCGTTCCGATCCGCCCGGCCGCGGCGCGGCGCTCACATGGCGGTCACGCGCAGGCCGCCGCCCGGAAGGCGGGACGTCGCTCACCGGCCACCCGGCGCCGACACCCTGGCGGAGTGTTGGCCATGGCTCTTCCCGTCGATCTCCGCCGCTGTCAGGTGCTGGGCCTGGCCGGCACCTCCTGTCTCGCCCTGGGCGGTGAGACGGCCGGCGCGCTGCCCGCCCGCGAGCTCCTCGCCCCCTCCTCTCCGCAAGCCGTACTGGGCCTGGTCGGCGTCTACTTCGGGCTCGTCCTGCTGACCGCGGCCTGGGTGCTGCTCGGCCGCCTGGTGCGCGGCGGCGATCCGCCCACCCCGCGCGCCCTGCTGCTGGTCCTCGCCGTGTGGGCGGCACCCCTGCTGATCGCGCCGCCGCTGTTCAGCCGGGACGTCTACAGCTACCTGGCCCAGGGCGCCATGGTCGACGCCCGCATGGACGTCTACGCCCACGGCCCCGCGCGGCTCGGCGGTCCGCTCGCCGAGGAGGTCGCCCCGCTGTGGCAGCACACCGGCGCCCCCTACGGCCCGGTGTTCCTCGCCGTCGCCGCGGCCCTGTCCGCCCTGACCCGCGGCGAACTGCCCGCCGGTCTGATCGGGATGCGCTGTGTCGCGCTGTGCGGGGTGGCGCTGATGGCCGCCGCGCTGCCCCGGCTGGCCCGGCACAGCGGCGCCGACCCGGCCGCCGCCCTGTGGCTGGGTGCCCTCAACCCCCTGGTCCTGCTGCACCTGGTGGCCGGAGCCCACAACGACGCGATCATGCTGGGCCTGCTCGGCGTCGGCCTGGTCGCCGCCCTCGGCCGCCGCCCGGTCCTCGCCGCCGTCCTGGTCACCCTCGCCGCCCTGGTCAAGGCGCCCGCCGCGCTCGGTCTGGCCGCCGTCCTGGTCCTCCAGCTGCGCTCCGGCCGCCGCCCGGTCGCCGCGGTCCTGACCACGGCCGCCGCCTCCGCGGCCACCACGGTCACCGCCACCGCCGTCGCGGGCACCGGATACGGCTGGATCGCCGCCCTCGACACCCCGGTCTCCCCGCAGAACTGGGCCCTCACCAGCCTGCTCGGCCGTGCCACCCGGGCCCTGCTGGAGACCCTCGGCAGCGACCTGGCCCCGCTCGCCGTCCCGGTCTGGCACGCGCTGGGCCTGGTGGTCACCGCCGTCGCCCTCGCCGTCATCTGGTGGCGGCTGCGCCCCCGCCCGGTGTACGCGCTCGGTCTGAGCCTCGCCGCGGTCGCCGCGTTCGGCCCGGCGATCCGCCCCTGGTACGCCCTGTGGGGCCTCTTCCTCATCGCCGCCGCGGCGCCCAGCACCTCCGTACGGCACCGGACGGCCGCCGTGGCCGGCGTCCTCGCCCTCGCCGTCCTGCCCGACGGCGGACCGGCCGACCCCGGCCGGCTGGTCCTGGCGGTCTGCGGGGGCGCGCTCGCGGTGGTCGTGCTGTGGCAGGCGCGCCTCGCGGCGTCGGCCCCGGCCGTGCCGGTGCGTACGGCATGACACCGCTCCGGGCGCCGCGCACCGACCGCGGCCGGCTGCTGCTGGTCCTCGCCCTCGCCACGGCCGTGACCGTCTTCACCGCGACGGTCCCGCTGCTGCGCGACTGGTTCGACCTGCGGGTCTACCACGGCACCGTGCACTCCTGGGTCCACGACGGCGGCCGCGTCTACGACTACCGGGTGCCGGGCACGCCGTACGGCTTCACCTATCCGCCGTTCGCGGCCGTCGCCATGCTGCCGATGGCGCTGGTCGGGCTGCGCACCGCGATCGCGGTGACGCTGCTGCTCAACCTGACGGCCCTCGCCGCCGTCGCCCGCGTCCTGGCGGGCCCCGAACGGCTGCGGCGCCACGGCTGGTACGGCGCCGCCCTCGCCGCCTGCGCGCTGGCGCTGTTCGAACCGCTGCGGGACACCTTCAGCTTCGGCCAGGTCAACCTGCTGCTGCTGGCCCTGGTCCTGACGGACTGCCTGCTGCTGTCGACGGGGCGGTCCCGCTGGGCCGGGGTCGGCATCGGGCTGGCGGCGGCGGTCAAGCTCACCCCGGCGCTCTTCATCGGCCTGCTGCTGGTCGCCCACCGCCGGCGCGCGGCGGCCGTCGCCACCGGCGTCGCCGTCGGGGCGACGGCGGCCGCGGCCCTCGTCGCCCCGGACGCCTCCCGCTTCTACTGGACCCACGCCCTGTGGGACACCTCCCGGGTGGGCCGTTTGGACTACGTCTCCAACCAGTCGCTCCAGGGCGTGCTGGCCCGGCTGGGCGTGGAGAGCCGGCCGGTCTGGGCGGTGCTGGTGGTACTGGTGCTGTGCGGGTGGGCCTGGCGGGCGCGGCGGGCGGCGGCCGCGGGCGACTGGACGGCGGCGTTCGCGCTCACCGGCCTGACCGCCTGCCTGGTCAGTCCCGTCACCTGGGTGCACCACCTGGTGTGGCTGCTGCCGTCCTTCGCCGTGCTGGTCCGCGCAGGGCACCCGAGGACCGCGGCCGCCCTGTACGCCGTGCTGTGCACGAGCGTGGTGTGGATGTGGTTCGACGACGCGTCCGGCGTCGACGGCTTCCTGGGCTCCAACCTGTACACGTGGATCACGCTCGGCCTGCTCGTCCGGCTGCCGGTGGGTCATCCGCCGCGGACCCGGCGCCGTACGACCGTCAGCACGAGCGCCGCGGCCACGCCGCCGGACACGGCGGTGCCCGTGACGACGGCCGCGTGCGGCCAGCCGGGCCCGGAGTCGTCCTTGCCGGCGGAGGCCGGGGACGCCGAGGGACCCGCGGCGGTCACCGGCGCCGAGTCCGGTCCCGGCCGTTTCCGGGTCGCCCGCAGCGCGTCCAGGGAACCGACCGGGTCGACGTGTCCGGCGGCCTCGAACCCCCAGTCGAGCAGCTCGCGCGCCTCCTCGTAGACGGTGAACCCGCCCCCCGCCTGGGGGTTGAGCACCGTCACGACGAGGGTGCGCCCGTCCCTGCGGGCGGCGGCGACGAGCGTGTGGCCGGCCTCGCTGGTGTAGCCGTTCTTGATGCCGACCAGCCCCGGATAGGGCTCGACGCCGCTGCGGCCGGTCAGCAGCCGGTTGGTGTTGACGATGGCGTACGTGCTGCCGTCGTAGCCGGGGAACCACGCCTCGGCCGTCGCGCAGTACCGCGCGAAGTCGGGGTTGCGCAGCCCGGCCCGGCCGAACACCGCCAGGTCGTAGGCCGAGGAGACCTGGCCCGGTGCGTCGTAGCCGTCCGGGGACAGCACGTGGGTGTCGAGGGCGCCCAGGGAGCGTGCCGTGGCCTGCATCCGGGCGGCCGTGGTGTGCCAGCCGCCGTCGAGGGCGGCGAGGACGTGCACCGCGTCGTTGCCGGAGCTGAGGAACACCCCGCGCCACAGGTCGGCGACCTGGTAGGTGAGCCCCTCGGCGACGCCGACGAGGCTGCTGCCGGGCCCGATGCCGGTGAGTTCCTCGTCGGACACCTGGTGCAGGGCGCCCGCGGGCAGGTCGGGCAGGACCGTGAGGGCGAACAGCGTCTTCAGGGTGCTGGCGGGCGGCAGCGGGCGATGGGCGTCGGAGGCGGCGAGCACCTCGCCGGTGCCGGCGTCGGCCACCAGCCAGGACAGCGCGGAGACGTCCGGCAGCCCGGGCGCTCCGGGGCGGGGCCGGACCAGGGTGCCGGGGTGGTAGAGCAGCCCTGGCCATGGCATCGCCGTCCGGGGGCCGCCGGGGGGTCCGGGGTCCGTGGCGGCGGGGGCGGGGGTGGTGACCGTGGCGGGGCCGAGGGCCAGGAGACCCGCCACGCAGAGCGCGCAGGTCGGCACGGCGACTCGGGAAGAAAGTCTGATCATCATATGATCAACGTAGAAATGAATCCGGCCCAACCCGCGCTGCCCGTGCCGGGGACCGCGCGCGTGCACCCGGATGCCGCACGTCCCGCGCTCCGGAGCGGCCGGTCCGGATCGCTCGCGGGGTTCCTCGCCGGGTCCCTCGCCGGATCTCTCGCCGGGTCCCTCGCACCCGACCGTCAGCTGTGTCCGAGCCCGCACGTCAGGCGTGTCCGAGCCGCACGTCAACTGTGTGCGGGGCCGAAGGTTCGTCCGTCCGGAGGTGAGGGGCTCCCGTGCGGAGGTGAGGGGGTGCCTGTACGGAGGTGAGGGGGGTGCCTGCGCGGAGGGCGGGGAGGCGTCTGTGCGGGGGAGGGGGGCGGCCCTACGCGGCCGGGAGCGTCGGCTGGATGCGCCGCAGGAAGGTCGCGTTGTCCGGGGTCTGCCGCATCCGCTCCAGGAGCGTCTCCAGGCTGCCGCGGCCGTCCCGGGTCCGCAGCGCGCGGCGCAGGCCGCGTACGGTGGCCAACTCGGCCGGAGTCAGCAGGAGTTCCTCGCGGCGGGTGCCGGAGGCGTCGATGTCGACGGCGGGGAAGACGCGGCGGGAGGCGGGTTCCCGGTCGAGGCGGAGCTCCATGTTGCCGGTGCTCTTCAGCTCCTCGAAGAAGAAGTCGTCGGCGCGGGAGCCGGTTTCCACCAGCGCGGTGGCGAGGATCGTGAGCGAGCCGCCCTCCTCGGCCGCCCGCGCGGCGCCGAAGAACCGCTTGGGGCCGATCAGCGCGGTCGCGTCGACGCCGCCGCTGAGGGTGCGGCCTCCCGCGGCGGCCGCGTTGTTGTGGGCCCGGCACAGCCGGGTCAGCGAGTCGAGCAGGATGACGACGTCGTCGCCCGCCTCGACGAGCCGCTTGGCCCGTTCGACGACGAGTTCCGCGAGGGCGATGTGCTGCCTGGGCGTCCGGTCGAACGTCGAGGCGTACACCTCGCCGTGCACGGAGCGCCGCATGTCGGTGACTTCCTCCGGGCGTTCGTCGAGCAGGACCACCATCAGCCGGGCCTCGGGGTGGTTTCCGGCGACGGCGGCGGCGAGCTGCTGGAGCAGGACGGTCTTGCCGGTCTTGGGCGGGGCGACGAGCAGCCCGCGCTGCCCCTTGCCGACGGGCGCGAGCAGATCGGTGACGCGTCCGGCCAGGCCGGACGCGGGGTGTTCGAGGCGGAGCCGCTCGTGCGGGTGGAGGGGCGTGAGGTCGTGGAAGTGGCGGCGGTCGCGCAGTTCCTGGGGAGTACGGCCGTTGACGCGCGCCACGTCGGTCAGCGCGCGCGCCGCCGAGCGCATCCCTTCGACGAAGTCGCCCTTGCGCAGGCCGAGTCGGCGGATCAGCGCGGGCGGGACGGGGAGGTCGGTGGGGGAGGGCAGGCAGCTCTCGGCCCGCAGGTGGCCCTTCCCGTGGCCGTCGATGTCGAGGACACCGGTGACGAGCTGGGCCTGCTGCTGGAGAGGGGGGTGTTCGAGTGTGGTGGTCATGGTGGTCGGTCCTTTCGAGGACGGAAGACACGGGACTGCGTGAGGGGGGAGAGAGGCCGCTCGGCCAGGGGCGTGAACGCGCGCCTGGGGCGGCGGAGCATCACTCGGGCGCAGCGGAGAAGTCCTGCACACGAGGTTGCGGGGGAACTGTCGCACCGGCCGCTGCGGGCGGGCGATCAGTGAACTGAAGGAGAAACGGCATCGGCGCCGAACAGGGCGTACACAGATGCTGCCGCGAGTTTAGCACTCGAGTGTGATCGTGGCCAGTGCCGCGTGCGCTCCTGCCGGAACAAGGCGTGCGCTCCTGCCGGGACGACGCGTGCGCTCCTGCCGGGACGACGCGTGCGCTCCTGCCGGGACGACGCGTGCGCTCCTGCCGGGACGACGCGACGGCGGCCCTGTCCGTTCCGATGTACGCGTACGGACTCCGTGCGTCGCGGGGCCCGCTCGTGACGCCGGCTCTACCCCGGTGGTCCGGCCCTGGTCCGGACCGGGGTGTCGTCATCCTGCATCGGATGTCCCCGGACCATAACGATCCGTGACGACAAGGGACTTGAACGCTGTCGCTGGCTTATCTTCACGTCATGTCCACGCCGCCCCAGCCTCCGTCGCAGCCTCCGCAGCAGCCCGAGCGGCAGCCGGAGCAGCCCTCCGACGCGCCCGCCCAGCCGACCGCCTATCCGTATCCGCATCCGCAGTCGCCGGGCGGGCAGCCCTTCTACGCCCAGCCCACCCTCGTGGGGCAGCCGGGCCCGTCGGCCAATCCGTACCTCCAGCAGCCCCCGTACGCCCCCGGAGGCGTTCCCCCGGCGAGCGGCGGCGCCGGCGGCGCCGGGCGGGCGGTGCTGTGGGCCGTCGTCGGAGCGCTGGTCGCGTCCGCCGCCTGGGCGGCCGGAGTGTTCCTGATCGCCGGTCGGGGAGCCGACGCGGAGCTGAGCGGCTACACGGCGCCGTCCAACCTGTGCACCAGCGCGGACTACTCGACGTTCCAGGACGAGTACCCCGAGGCCGACGACGACCCGGTCCACAACGAGCTGGAGCACGAGGCCCTCGACGAGAGCTACTGCAGCCTCGGCCTGAAGAAGACGGGCTCGACCTACTCCGACGCCTACCTCTCCCTCGAACTCGGCCTCCACAAGAAGACCGATCCCGCACCGGAGTTCACGGCCCGGTGGAAGAACTACGGGAGCAGCCACACGGAGTACGACGTGGACACCGTGACGGGCATCGGCGACGAGGCGTACCTCATCAGCCAGGACAGCACGGACAGCTCCGACAGCGGCTCCATGGACGTCACGATCGCGGTGCGGGACGGCTGGGTGACGTACACCATGAACTTCAACATCTACCTCACCTCCTACGACGAGGACCAGGACCCGCCGACGCTCGACGAGGTGACCGACTGGCTCAAGAAGGACGCCGAAGCCAGCCTGGAGGAGCTCAAGGGCTGACGTCCCCCCGCCGCCCCCGTCCGGGAGGCGCGCTCCCTCACGCGGACCGCGCCTCCACCTCCTTCGCGATCTCCTCGGCCCGCGCCCCCATCGCCGCCGCCAGCGCCTGCGCGCCGGACAACGGCCGCACCATCACGGTCAGTCCGTCGATGAGACCCTCCTCGTTCACATGGATGAAGTCGCAGCCCGTGAGCTGCCGTTCGCCCACCCGGGCGGTGAACACCAGGGCGTGGTCGCGGCCGTCCGCCCCGGCCAGCTCCCGCTCGTACCGGAAGTCCTCGAAGACCTGTGCCACGGCCCGCACGATTGCCGCCGTGATCGCCTTGCCGGGGTACGGCCGGAACACCACCGGACTGGTGAACACCACGTCCTCGGCCAGCAGGGCTTCCACCGCGTCGAGGTCGCGGGCCTCGACCGCCTCACGGAACGCGCGCATCGGATCACCTCATAGGCAATTTTTTGATTAGGTGCGGATGACAGTATCCGTCGGCCCGTACCATGTCCACATGTCCCTCAAGTACGCCGTGCTGGCCGCCCTCCTGGAGGGCGAGGCCTCGGGCTACGAGCTGTCCAAGACCTTCGACGTCTCGCTCGCGAACTTCTGGCCCGCGACCCCGCAGCAGCTCTACCGCGAGCTGGAGCGGCTCGCGCAGGCCGGCCTGATCCAGGCACGGGTCGTACGGCAGGAACGGCGTCCCGACAAGAGGATGTTCACGCTCACCGAAGCCGGCCGGGACGACCTGCGCGCCTTCGCCGCCGCCCCGCCCCGCCGGCCCACCGCCGTCCGCGACGAACTCCTGATCAAGATCCAGGCGATGGACGGCGTGGACCCCGGGGTCACGCGGGCGCAGATCGAGGAGCGCATGACCTGGGCGCGCGGCAAGCTCGCCCGCTACGAGCGGGTGCGCGAACGGCTCCTGGACGGGCGGACCGAGGACGAGTACCTCACCGCCGCCGACCGGATCGGCCCCTATCTGACCCTGATGGGCGGCATCGCCTTCGAGGAGGAGAACCTGCGCTGGTGCGCACGCGTCCTGGCCCTGCTGGAGCGCCGAGCCTCCGTCACCCGGCAGGGATGACGGCGACCGGGACGGCGACCGGGATAGGGTGACGCCGATGTTCAGCCCCGAGGGTCCCACGCTGCGCGAACTCGCCGTCCAGGCGCTGTCGTCCGTCGAGCACGGCTACGACCTGCTCGCGCCGAAGTTCGACCACACGCCGTTCCGCACACCCGACTCCGTCCTGGACGCCGTCGCCTCCGCGCTGCACGGGACCGGCCCCCACGACGACGGGCTCGACCTGTGCTGCGGCACCGGCGCCGGCGTCGGCGCGCTGGCGGCGGTGTGCCGGCGCAGCGTCACCGGGGTCGACTTCAGCGCGGGCATGCTCGACGTGGCCCGTGCGCGGACGCGTCCGACGGGCCCCCGGGTGTCCTGGGTGCGCGCGGACGCCCGCGCGCTGCCGTTCACGTCCGCCTTCGACCTCGTCGTCAGCTTCGGCGCGTTCGGCCACTTCCTGCCCCGCGAACTGCCGGGCCTCTTCGCCCAGGTGCACACGGTGCTGCGGCCGGGCGGCCGCTTCGCCTTCCCGGTGCTCGCCCCGCCCCGTCCGTCCTCCGCCGCCTTCTGGACGCTCCTCGGCTTCGACACCGTGATGCGGGTGCGCAACGCGCTGTGGCGGCCGCCGTTCGTGATGTACTACCGGGCCTTCCGGCTCGGCGAGGTGCGCCGTGAACTGGAGCGCGCCGGCTTCCAGGTGGACCTGCGCGCCCTGCCCGAGTTCGGGACCAGGAGCGACGGGAGCCCCCGCGTACGTCTGGTCGAGGCGCGCCGCCTCCCCTGACCGGCGCGCCCCGGCCGTCCGGCGACGGACGCGGGGCCGTCCGGGCGGCCGGGACGGGACTGTGCGGGCGGCCGGAATGCCCACCGCCCAGCGACCGGCACCGGACCTCCGGCGCGCCTCACGGCGCGCCGTACACCGCCTCCGCCAGGGGCATCTTCCGCGGGTCGTCCGCGATGTGCGGCCCCATCCGGTTCATCACGTATCCCGGCGACAGCCCGGCCTCCGGGTCGGCGAGGCCGCAGGAGCCGCCGAAGCCGTCGTGACCGAAGGCCCGCGGGCTGGGTCCGTACGAGCCGTTCGGGCCGCTGAGCCACAGGCCGAGCCCGATCCCCGTCTCGTGCGCGAACCCGGACCCCCGGCACATACCGACTGGTCGGACTGGGGAGGGGGAGGGGGCCGTCTCAGGCGTACGACCGCAGCCAGCGCAGCTTGGCCGCCTGGTGAAAGGGGCCGCCGCCCTCGTGGTCGTTGAAGTCGTACACCTCGATCGCCTTGTCCTCGTGCGCCCAGGCGTGGAAGGCGGCGTACACCGTCGACGGCGGGCAGGTCTGGTCCTCCAGGGCCACCGAGAAGAGCGTGGGGGCCGTGGCGCGCGCGGCGAAGTGCACGCCGTCGAAGTAGGCCAGGGTGCGCAGTGCGTCCTCGGTGCGGCCGCGGTGCGTCTTGAGGTACAGGCCGATCTCCCGGTAGGGGTGACGGTCCGTCAGCACCGCGGCGCGCGGGTAGTCGCACAGGAACGGTACGTCCGGGGAGACCGCCACCAGGTCCGGCACCAGGCCGCCGACGGCGATCGCCAGACCGCCGCCCTGGCTCGCGCCGAGCGCCACCGTGCGCGCCGCGTCGGTCAGCGGATGCGAGCGGGCCGCCTCGACGGCGCGTACCGCGTCGGTGATCACCCGGCGGTAGTAGTAGTTCTCCGGGGCGTCGATGCCGCGTGTCATGAAGCCGGGGTACGCCGGCGCGCCGCCCACCGGATCGGCGGTGGCGCCGCCGCCGCCCCAGGCGCTGCCCTGGCCGCGGGTGTCCATGATGAAGTGCGCACGGCCCGTCGACGCCCACAGCAGGTGCTCGTGCGGCAGGCCCCGGCCGCCGCCGTAGCCGACGAACTCCACCACCAGCGGCAGCGGCTCCTCGGCCGCGGCGGGCAGCGTCAGCCAGCCCTTCACCGGGTGTCCGCCGAACCCGGCGAACGTCACGTCGAACACCCGCACCGTGGTCAGCCCCGTGTCGACCGGGTCGAAGCGCGCGTCCAGGTCGTGCTCCCGGGCCTCCTGGAGGGTCTTGGACCAGAAGGCGTCGAAGTCCTCCGGTTCGGTGGACGCGCTGCGGTACTCCTGGAGCTCCTCCAGGGACAGGTCGAACTGGGCCATGAACAACCGCCTTGTGTAATAAGTGGCCGTACGAATGATCACACCGTACGTGGCGGGTGGTAGCGCTTTCTAGACCCACGCCCCGGCCGTGCCCGACCCCCGTCCGTCGTCCGCCCGTCCTCCGTCCCCGGTGTCCTCAGGCGCTGCGCCCGCTCCACTCCGGACCCGTCCGGGCCCACTCCCGGTCCCACTCCTCCAGCCGGTGCCGCATCGCCACCCGGCGCACCACCGCGTGCCCGAGCAGGACGACGCCGGCCGTACAGCCCGCCGCGGAGACGCCCAGGGAGAGGGTGTGCTGCCATACCGCCGTACCGTCCGCCGGCGGACCGACGCTCCGCCCCCGCGCGTCGAACCACACCTCGACCACGTCACCGTGCCGGGTGCCCGCCGGCACGCGCGCGACGGCCGTCCGGGTTCCCTGCCCGGGCTCCGTCCAGCGCACGTCGACCCGGTAGGAGTCCGCCCGGCCGCCGCTCGCCGTCGGCAGCGCGTCGGGCGGCCGGCCGATCACCTCGGCCCGCACCCGGTGCCGTTCCGCCCGTTGCTCGGCCGCCGTCGCCGTCGCCTCCTGGTGGGCCCACCGGCCCACCACGGCCCCCGTTAGGGGTGCGCCCACCAGCAGCAGTACGGCCACCAGCAGGGCCGTCCACGCCTCCACCACGTCCGACCGGCGCAGCAGCGGGTTGCCCCGCCGTCGCCAGGCCCGCACCCGGGTTCGCATGTCGACCTCCTCGCCGTCACGCGGACGAGTGCCCACAGGGAGGGGATACCCCGTATGGGCCGGATCGTTCACGACGGCCACAGGGTTCCGGTGTCATGGTCGGCGGTCGGTCGTTCCCTCCGCCGCGGGCGCGGCCCGGCCGTGCTCCGGCCGGGGGCCGCCCCCGTCCCCGGCCACCGCGTTGTACCGCGTCAGATACGCGGCGAAGCGCTCCAGGTCCTCCTCGGGCCAGCGGGCGAGCCGCTCCCGGAAGGCGGCGCGCCGCCTGTCGGTGACCTGGGCGAGGACACGGCGGCCGGAGCCGGTGAGATGGAGGAGGTGGACACGGTGGTCCGCCGGGTCCTCGCGCCGCTCGATCAGGGCGGCCCGCTCCAGAGCGGCCACCTGGCGGCTGACGGTGGACTTGTCCAGCGCGTAGTGCGCGGCGAGGTCGGTGGCCCGGCAGCCGCCGCTCTCCTCGAGATGACCGAGCAGGGTGTACGACACGAGCGACAGCTCGGGGTGCAGCCGGCCCGCCGAGGCACGCGCGCGCCGCGCGAAGACCGTCATCTCGCGCTGGATGGTCTCCACGGCTCGTGCTGTTTCCATGGGACCTCCCTCGCCGTTCCAGTTGTACCGTACAACCGGATCGACGAGGGGGCAGCACGGCCTCCGGGCCCGCCCGTTGGGGTAGGGTGACGACTCGGCTGCGGACGTTCCCCGGCCGTGAGCGACCGAGGAGGTGAGACCCATTACCGCAGTGTCAGGTCGGGTGCTCTCACCTCGCGACGGCGCGGACCGCCGCTAGGTCCATCGGCGACGCGAGAGCGCTCTTCGGCTTCCGAAAGGTCTCTCGGCTTCCATGCCCTCTCTGTCGACCCCGTCCCCGTCCCCGTCCGCTTCCTCGTCCGGGCCGCCCTGCTCCGCGGCTCCCTCCGCGGCCGCCGTCACGGACTCCCGCACCGAATCCCCTACGGAATCCCCTACGGATTCCCCTACGCATTCCTCCACGGAGTCCTTCGTGGACCCGTCCCGTTCCCCCTCCCGCTTCCCTCCCCGTGACGCCGTCGTCGGTGCGCTGCGCGCCGCCGGGTGCGTCTTCGCGGAGGACGAGGCGGAGCTGATCCTCGCGGCCGCCCGCACACCGGAGGGGCTCGCCGGCCTGGTGGAGCGCCGCGTCGCGGGCCTCCCCCTCGAACTCGTGGTCGGCTGGGCCGAGTTCCACGGTCTGCGCATCGACGTCGAACCGGGCGTCTTCGTGCCCCGCCGCCGTACCGAGTTCCTCGTCGCCCAGGCACTCGCCGGCGCCCCGCACGCCCGCGTGGTCGTGGACCTGTGCTGCGGCTCGGGCGCGGTGGGCGCGGCCCTCGCCTCGGCCCTCGGCCCGGTCGAACTGCACGCCGCCGACATCGACCCGGCCGCCGTGCGCTGCGCCCGCCGCAACGTCGCCGGCGTCGGCGGACACGTCCACGGGGGCGACCTGTTCGAGGCGCTCCCCGCCGCCCTGCGGGGCCGCGTGGACATCCTGGCCGCCAACGTGCCGTACGTCCCCACCGGCGAGGTCGCCCTGCTGCCCGCCGAGGCCCGTGACCACGAACCCCTCACCGCCCTCGACGGCGGCGCCGACGGGCTCGACGTGCTGCGCCGGGTCGCCGCCGGCGCGGGGGAGTGGCTCGCCCCCGGCGGCAGCCTCCTCGTCGAGACGAGCGAACGCCAGGCCGCCGCGGCGGTCGAGGCGTTCCACCGCGGCGGCCTGACGACCCGCCTGGCCGTGGACGAGGAGCTGCACGCCCACGTGGTGATCGGGACCAGGGCCGTCGGGGCGTAGGCCCTGCCTGCGGACTCCCGTCGGACTCCCGTCGGACTCCCGTCGGATTGCCGTCGGACTCCGGTCGGACTCCCGACGGCCCGGCGGCGCCCTGCGTGCTCCCCCCACTGCCCGAACGGCGTGGGGCGGTGCCTCCGCTCGCCGCGCCGGGCCCTGACGGCGGGCCCGACGGCGTCAGGTGCGTGCCCTCGGAGTGGCGGACCGGCCCCGGCAGCCCTCGTACCCGGAGTGACCGGGGACCGAGGACCGGGACCGGGACCGGGACCGGGTCACTCCATGGCCCGTGCCCGGGCCACGAGCAGGGCGACGTCGTCGTGGTTGTCGGGGTGGTGCAGGGCGCGCAGCAGCAGGTCGCACAGGTCCTCCAGCGGGCGCGCCGGGTCGTCGAGGAGGGCGAGCAGGGCGTCCAGCCGTTCGTCGAGGGAGTGCCGGCGGGTCTCGACCAGCCCGTCGGTGTACAGGACGAGCTGGTCGCCAGGGGTGAACTCGACATCGGTCGTGGAGAACGCCACCCCGCCCACGCCCAGCGGCACCCCGGTGGGCAGGTCGAGCAGCTCCGGCGGGCGCCCGGGGCGTACGCGCGCGGGCGGCAGGTGCCCGGCGTTGGCGATCCGGCACCGGCCGAGACGGGGGTCGTGCACGGCGTACACGCAGGTGGCGATGGAGTGGGGCAGACCGGACGTGATCCGGTCGAGGTGCTCCAGCAGCACCGCCGGATCGAGGTCGAGGGAGGCCAGCGTGGTGGTGGCGGTGCGCAGCCGGCCCATGGTGGCGGCGGCGTCGATGCCGCTGCCCATCACGTCGCCGACGACGAGCGCGGTCTTGCCGCCCTCCAGCGGGATCACGTCGAACCAGTCGCCGCCCACCTCGGTGCCGGCCCCGGCGGGCTGGTAACGGGAGGCCACCTCCAGGCCGCCGGTGACCCGCGGATGGCTCGGCAGCAGGCTGCGCTGGAGGGTGAGGGCGGCGGTGCGGGTGTTCTGGTACCAGCGGGCGTTGTCGATCTGCACGGCCGCGCGGGCGGCCAGCTCCCCGGCGAGCAGCAGGTCGTCCCGACCGAACGGCACGGGGTGGCGCGTCCGGGCGAGGTCGAGCACGCCCAGCACCTCGCCGCGCGCGATGAGCGGCACCGCCAGATAGGAGTGGAAGCCGGCCCGTTCCAGCAGCGCGGCCGTCTCCGGGGAGCGGGCGATGCGGGCCATGTCCTCGTCCTTGACCCGCGCCACCATGACCGGCCGGCCGGTGCGCAGGCACTCCGTGACGATGAGGTCGGGCGCGTAGCTCGTGACCCGGCCGGGAGGATCCGCCGCGGCGCGCACACGCGACCCGTCGGCCGCCCGGAAGGCCAGCGCGCGGATCACGGCCGGTTCGGAGGGGCCCAGGACGGTGCGCCGGCCCTCGACCACCGCGTCGAGCAGGGTCACCGTGGCCACGTCGGCGAGCTCCGGCACGGCGAAGTCGGCCAGTTCGCAGGAGGTCCGCTCCAGGTCCAGGGTGGTGCCGATCCTGGCCGAGGCGTCGGCGATCAGGGCGAGCCGGTGGCGCGCGGCCTCGGCCTCGAGGCCCGCCCGGTACCGGTCGGTGACGTCGACGACCGACAGGGCGACGCCCAGGACGGTGCCGCGGGCGTCCTCCAGGCGGTACAGGGACACCGCCCAGGCGTGGTCCTCGTCGGGGTCGGCGGGGGCGCGTCCGACGACGGACCGGTCGACGAGCGGCACACCGGTGCGCAGCACGTCGCGGGCCTCCGACTCCAGGGCCTCGGTGTCCACTCGGGGCAGCACCTCGCGCATCGTCCGGCCCACGAGCTTGCGTGCGGGGAGGCCGTGGATGCGTTCCAGCGCGGGATTGACGGTGACGTAGCGCAGCCCGGTGTCCAGGACGGCGAAGCCGATGGGCGACTGCGTGACCATCCGCGCCGACAGGGCCACGTCCCGCTCCAGCCGCCGTACGGTCGACTGGTCGGCGGCCAGGCCCAGGGCGTACACGTCGCCCCGGTCGTCCACCAGGCGCATGTTGCGGAACTCCACCAGACGCGTGCTGCCGTCCTTGCGCCGGATGGGGAACGCGCCCGCCCAGCTGCGGCCCGTGGACATCACGTCGGCGAAGAGTTTCACCACCAGTTCGACGTGGTGCTCGTGCACCATCACGTGTGCGGCGTACCGGCCCAGCGCCTCGTGCGCGGAGTAGCCGAACAGCTCCTCCGCCTGCGGGCTCCACAGCACGATCCGGCCGTCGGTGTCGAGCACCACCGAGGCCATGTTCAGCACGTCCAGCAGGCCACTGGGCCCGACGGGGCCGCTCTCGGCGGCCGCGGCCGCCCCGACGTCACCACTCATGCCACGCACCGCCCCGCAAGGCCGACTCGGCGCACAGCCCCCCGTGCCGACTCTCCTGGTTCCACCGCGCACAACCTCTCTCGCCCACGCCTGCGGCACCGACCGTCTTCCATGCTCCTCCAGTACGGCGCGGCGCGCCGTTCTCCGCACGGCCTCCCCCCGTCCATGCGATTGGTCTGTACATGACCACCCGGTGGGGCCACACTGTCCGCCGAGCGCGCACCCCACCCCCCGCCCCGGAGGAGACCCATGCCCCTGCGCCCCACCCGCAGACGCACCCGCCCGGCTCGCAGACGCGGACGCCCGGCCCGCGCCGCACGTCCGGTCCGTGCCACACGCCCCATGCGTGCCGTACGTGCTGCCTTAGTCGCGCTGGCCACCGCGACGGCGGCGGCCCTCGGCGCCGCCCCGCCCGCCGCGGCCGCCGACACCTGGACCGAGATCGGCTCCGACCGCGCCGACCCGCTGACCGAGAGCCAGGGCCTGACCTCCGTCGAGGTGCCGGCCGGCAGCGCCAACCGCTACACCGGCATCGGCACCATCCCCCTCGGTGTGAGCATCCGCGGCTGGAACCACGTCGGCGACCCCGACGCCTCCTACGACGGCCACTACGTCGAGCCCTACCAGCGGGACTCGGGCACCTCGAAGATGTTCCGGGTGCAGGCCCCCGGCGGCGCCTGGTCGGAGTACGTCCACACGCTCGGCTCCGGCGAGGCCCTCAACAACTCCTGGGTGGCGATCACGCCCGGCGGCCAGTGGATGCTGACCGGCGAGTGGGGCACGATGACCCGCTTGCTGGTCCTCCCCACCCCCGGCGTCAACCCGGCCACCTCGCCCTCGGCGGACCTGCCCCAGGTGTCCACCGTCCGCCTCGACCACGCCGTGCGCGACGTCCAGGGCTGCGACTTCACCGGCCCGGTCACCCTGCTGTGCTCCTCGGACGACCCCGAGGGGACCCTGTTCGGCATCACCAAGCCGCTCCTGCGTGTCGACCTGTCCGCCGAACCCGGTACCTCCGACGTCACCGGGCACGTCACCGCGCTGCGCGCGCTGCCGTTGCGCAGCTCCTGCTCGGGCGCGTTCGAGACGGAGGGCATCGACTACGACCGCCGTACCGGCACCCTGCGGGTGATCGTCGTCTCGCCCGGCGTCTGCGTGCTGACGGACAGCAAGAACTACCGCTTCACCAGCGGCTGAGCACGGCACCGGGCGGGCGCGGACGGGCGCCGACGGGCGTACGGCAGGTGGTGCCCGCCCGGGAAAGTGGTGCTTTTCTAGGGATGTGGCGCGGTTCGCGGGGAACCCGCGCTGTCGCGCCACCGCCACGAGAGGAGCGATCACGATGGACCGCGAGCGAACGCACGAGGAGTCCGTCTCCGTCGAGATCAGCGGATGCAGCAAGGAAGACGCCCGGATCGTGTTCGACGCGCTGTGCGCGTGCTACGAGTCCGACCGGTGCGCCGAGGACGTGCCCGAACAGCTCCACGAGACACGCCCGATGGTCTGGCTCGGCACCTTCGAGGTCAGCGAGGCCCAGGAGTGCGCGACCCCACCCCGGTTGTCGTCCTCCGTGGAGGCCGACGCGCAGGGCGGCTACTGGGCGATCGACCGGCTCCGCACGACGCTCGACTCCCTGTTCGCCGTGCGCGACCTGTCCTCGGCCTCCGGGGACCAGGAGCGGGAACTGCACGTCCTGCTCGAAAGCCGGTGACCTGCGGCACACCCCTCACCCCCTATTGTGCAACTAGTTGCACAACCCGTGCGCGGTCCTCTAGAACTGGAGGTGACGACACCGCGCACGGAGGCCTGCCTTGAGCCGTTACCCGCATCTGCTGAGCCCGCTGGACCTGGGCTTCACCACCCTGCCCAACCGCGTCCTGATGGGCTCGATGCACATCGGCCTGGAAGAGGCCGAGGGCGGCTTCGAGCGCATGGCGGCCTTCTACGCCGCCCGTGCGCGCGGGGGAGTGGGCCTCATCGTCACCGGCGGCATCGCCCCCAACGACGAGGGGCGGCCGCGCGAGGGCGGTGCCAAGCTGACCACGGACGCGGAGGCCGAACGGCACCGGGTGATCACCGAGGCCGTCCACCGCGAGGGCGGCCGCATCGCGATGCAGATCCTGCACTTCGGCCGCTACGCCTACCACCGCGACCTGGTGGCCCCCAGCCCCCTCCAGGCCCCGATCAGCCCCTTCCCGCCGCGCGAGCTCACCGACGCCGACGTCGAGCGCACCGTCGACGACTACGCCCGCGCCGCCCGCCTCGCCCGGCGGGCCGGCTACGACGGCGTCGAGATCATGGGCTCCGAGGGCTACCTGATCAACGAGTTCACCGCCGCGCGGACCAACCGGCGCACCGACCGCTGGGGCGGCTCCTACGAGAACCGGATGCGCTTCCCCGTGGAGATCGTCCGGCGGGTGCGCGAGGCCGTCGGCGAGGACTTCGTCGTCATCTACCGGCTGTCGATGCTGGACCTGGTGCCCGGCGGCTCGACGCTCGACGAGGTCGTCACCCTCGCGCGGGCCGTCGAGGAGGCCGGGGCGACGATCATCAACACCGGCATCGGCTGGCACGAGGCCCGCATCCCCACCATCGCCACCTCCGTGCCGCGCGGCGCCTACACCTGGGTGACGAGGAAGCTCATGGGGAAGGTGTCCGTCCCCCTCGTCACCACCAACCGCATCAACACCCCGGAACTCGCCGAGCAACTGCTCGCCGACGGCTGCGCCGACCTGGTGTCCATGGCCCGCCCCATGCTCGCCGACCCCGACTTCGTCGCCAAGGCCGCGGCCGGCACGCCCGAGGCCGTCAACACCTGCATCGGCTGCAACCAGGCCTGCCTCGACCACACCTTCGGCGGGCGGATCACCTCCTGCCTGGTCAACCCGCGCGCCTGCCACGAGACCGAGCTGGTGCTCGCCCCGACCCGGGTGCGCAAGCGCGTCGCCGTCGTCGGCGCCGGACCGGCGGGCCTCGCCTGCGCGGTGTCGGCGGCCGAACGCGGCCACCGGGTCACGCTGTTCGACGCCGCGAGCGAGGTCGGCGGCCAGCTCAACGTGGCCCGCCAGGTCCCCGGCAAGCAGGAGTTCGACGAGACGCTGCGCTACTTCCGCCACCAGATCGACGCGCACGGCGTGGACGTACGCCTGAACACCTGGGTGACCGCCGGGGACCTGTCCGGCTACGACGAGGTCGTCGTCGCCACCGGCGTGACCCCGCGCACCCCCGACATCCCCGGCGTCGACCACCCGAGCGTCGTCGGCTACCTGGACGTCCTGCGCGACCGCGTCCCCGTGGGCGAGCGCGTCGCCGTCCTGGGCGCCGGCGGCATCGGCTTCGACGTCGCCGAGTTCCTCACCGACGGCGGCGACCGGGCGAACGAGGACCCCGCGACGTACTTCCGCCACTGGGGCGTGGACATGGACTACCGGGCCCCCGGCGGCCTCGCCGAGCCCGAGCGGCCCGCCCCGCCGCGCACCGTCCACCTGCTCCAGCGCAAGACCACCAAGGTCGGCGCCGGACTCGGGAAGACCACCGGCTGGATCCACCGCACCGAGCTCAAGCACCGCGGCGTCACCATGGTCCCGGGCGTGCGCTACGACCGCATCGACGACGCCGGACTCCACATCACCGTCGGCGAGGAGAGCACGGTTCTCCCCGTCGACACCATCGTGCTGTGCACCGGCCAGGAACCGCGCCGGGACCTCTACGAGGAACTGGTCGCCGCCGGGGTGAAGGCCCACCTCATCGGCGGCGCCGACGTGGCCGCCGAACTGGACGCCAAACGGGCCGTCAAGCAGGGCACCGAGCTGGCGGCGGCGCTGTAGGGCGCGTAGGGCGCGTCCCTAGGATGGCCCCATGTCACTCCCGCACGCGATCCTCACCGCCCTGCTCGAGAAGCCGTCGTCGGGACTGGATCTGACCCGCCGGTTCGACAAGTCGATCGGCTACTTCTGGTCGGCGACGCACCAGCAGATCTACCGTGAGCTGGGGCGGCTGGAGGCCGGGGGCCACATCCGGGCCCTGCCCGCCGAAGGGCCGACGCGCGGGCAGCGCAAGAGCTACGAGGTCCTGCCCGCGGGCCGCGCCGAACTCGAACGCTGGACCGCCGCGGCGCAGGACCCCAAGCCGCACCGGGACGCGCTGCTGCTGCGGCTGCGCGCCGCCGCCGTCGTCGGCACCGCCGGCCTGGAGGCCGACCTGCGCCGCCATCTGGACCTGCACCGGCGGCAGCTGGCCGAGTACGAGGAGATCGAACAGCGCGACTTCCCGCCCGGCAGCGACAGCGCACAGGCCAGGCTTCAGCATCTGATCCTGCGCGCGGGCATCCAGATGGAGACCTTCTGGACACAGTGGCTGACCGAGGCACTGGAGGAACTTCCCGGGGTACCGCCCGGGGGCCCGGCCGAGCAGGCGTCCTAGCTCGGACCGGCTGATGCGGCGTCCTGGCACCGGTCGAGGCGGTGTCCCGGGACCGGCTGAGGCGGTGTCCCGGCATCGGTCGAGGCGGTGTCCCGGGAGCCGCTGAGGCGGTGTCACGGGACCATCTGTTCCGGCCCGGGTGGGAGCCTCCCGCCGGCCCTCCCACCGGCCGGGCAGGCGTACCGGGACCGGCCGGGCAAGAGTGGCCCGGGGCTAGTAGCGGTGCGGCCTCGAGCGGCGGCGCAGGTACCAGACCGCCGCGACGGCGCCGGACCCGACCAGGGCGCCGCCGACCGCCATGGTGACCGCGCCGTAGTCGCGGACCGTGCCGCCCGTGCCGCCCAGGACGCCCCGGGTGGGCGAGGACGTCGTGGAGATCGTCGGGACGGACGCGGCCGCGACGATCACCGACTGGGTGCCGGCGGTGGTGCCGTTCGCGCACATGACGACGACCGTGTACGTGCCGGGGGTGATGCCCGACCAGGCGGCGGACTGGCTGACGCTGGTGCCCGACAGGGCCACCTGCCGGCCCTGGGAGAAGTTCGCCTGGCCGCTGGTGAGCAGCGCCGCCGTGCCCCAGCTGCCGTTGGCCTGGGTGCAGGCGCTGGTCACCACGGACACCGTGGAACCGGTCGTGCTGACGGAGATGCCGGAGATCCCCGCGGCCGGCTGGGCGGTCACCGTGAGCGGGAGCGCGGCGGCGGCTGCCACGGTCAGTCCGGAGCGGGCGAGGAGACGGGAAGTGCGCATCGGATGTCCTCCGGCGGCACGGTTGGCGGTACATCCCTTGCGCCGCCGAGGATCGGGTACGCCCGTGCTGCCTCAGGGGCAGCCAATGTGCCCCCTGCCCGTGCCGCACTCCGGCCGCCTCCGTCCGGGTGACGTGGTCCCCCGGACGGCTCAGCCCCGGTGGCCGCCCGTCGTCACCGTCCGCTCCTCGGAGAACGCCCCCCACGTCCCGTCCGGCAGCCGTGCCCGCAGCCGCACCCGGTGCCCGACCCCCGCCTCGCGCCCCACGTAGAAGCTGTAGGAGGCCTTCCCCTGCGGGGGGTTCCCGCCCCATACGAGGGAGGTGGCCGGCTGCCCGTCGAGCTGGATCTGGTACTCCGTGACCACGCCGTCCACGCGCGGTGGCACCCAGGTGAGCTCGACGGAGAACGCCCCGTCCGCCGCGCGGACCGTCGCCCGCAGGTCCGTCGGCGCGGTGTCCCGCCCCTCGTCCGTGCCGGGCCCGGTGGTCAGGCGTACGACCGCGCCGGCCGGCGAGAGGTTGTCGGCCGCGTCCCGCGCCCGCACGGTGAAGGAGTACCGGGTGCCCGGCCGCAGCCCCGTGACCACCGTCGCCGTCTGGCTCCCGCCGACACTGTGGATCTTGACCCCGCCCTGGTAGACGTCGTACGACACCACCCCGCGGTCGTCCGTGGAGGCCGACCAGGACAGCTGGGCCGCCCGGCTCCCCGCGGCCCGGCCCACGGTGCCGGCCGGCCGGGTCGGGGCCGTCCGGTCCGCCGCGACCGCCGCCGGGGTCTTCGCCCGTACCTCCCGGCTGCGCGGGCCGAGCCGTCCCCCGGCGTCCCGCGCCCGCACGGTGAAGACGTAGCCGGTGGCCGGGGCGAGCCGGGTGACGTCGAGCATGTGGGCGGAGCCGGGCACCTCACCGACCTTCGTGGTGCCCCGGTACACCTCGTACGCGCGGGCCCCGGCGACCGCGTTCCACATCACGTGCACGCTGGTCGCGCTTCCCGCCTCGGCCGTGACCCCGGTCGGAACGCCGGGCGCCCGCTCCCCGTCCCCGTCGCCCGGCGCCGCGCATCCGCAGCACACCGCCAGGACCCACCCGCACAGCACTACACGTCGCACGGCGTCGCCTCCCGGCCCGACACGGCGGCAATGGTCCGGACCAATATGGCGCGGGGGCGCGAGCACATCAAGAGGGCGGTGCGGGGCCGGTGTTGGTGGGCGGCCGGGACAGTTCCGTATGCTGAGGTTTCCACGGCTGAACTTCCCTCTGATCCGGGGGAGTTCGCGCCGTCGGCGTGGAACGCTGTCGTCGCTGATCCCACGCCGGCGGGGCGGCCGGGGACCGGTACCGAGACGGCACCGGTCCCCGGCCCTCGACCCCGTCCCTCGTCCCCGGCCCTGGGGCCCGCGTCGCGAGGGGCGCGTGCACCGTACGGCCCCCTCGGGTGGCCCCCGGAGACGGCCGGCCCCAGATTGGGCTGGGAGTTCTCCCCCGTCCCCCACGAGAGGGTCCCGCACCGTGCCTGTCCAGTTGCCGCACCGGGTGAGGCGGAGGGCGCCCCTGACGCTGGCCGCGGCCGGCCTCGTCCTGCTCGCCCCGACCGCCGCCCCCGCCGTGGCGCGGCCGGCCTCCGACGTCCCCCGGAGACCGGCCGCGCCGCGGGAGGGCGCCGTGTCCGCCGCCGACCTGCTGGCCCGCGTGCGGAACTGCACCCGCGTCTCCCGCGGCCTCTACCGCAGCGATGCCGCCGCTCCCGCCACGATCCCGGTCTGCGGCACCGAGGGCGCCGTCTTCTGGACGGCCGACATGGACATCGACTGCGACGGCCGCCCCGGCACCCGCTGCAACGCCACCACCGACCCCACGTTCTCGCCGGCCACCGCCTTCACCCAGTCCGACGGCCGCTATCTGAGCGCCGAGAGCCTGCCGTACGTCGTCGTGCCCGCCCCGAGCACCCTCTGGGACTACCGCGCCCACGGGGTGCGCGGCGGAACCGTGGCGGCCGTCGTCCACCAGGGCCGGGTCCAGTACGCCGTCGTCGGGGACGTCGGACCGTCCGCGATCATCGGCGAGGCCTCGTACGCCACCGCCGCGGCCCTGGGCATCCGCCCCGACCCGCACGGCGGCGGAACCGCCTCCGGCGTCACCTACATCCTCTTCGAGGACTCCCGGGCGACCCCCGTCGAGAGCCACGCGGCCGCCGTCGAGGTGGGCGAACGGCTCGCGCGTTCGTTCGTCCGGGGCACCCGGGACGCGGCGCGGCGGCCGGGCGCCACCGGGGCCGGGCAGCCGCTCGCCGAGGACCGCGGGGCCCCGTGACCGGCAGGGCCGGGCGCGCGAAGGGGCCCGGTCACACCTTCCGGTAGGAGTACGCCTCGGCGGCCGCCGCCTCCACCGCGTCGAGGTCGGCTCCCGTGGCCGCCGTGACGACGGCGGCGACCGCGCCCTCCACGAACGGCGCGTCCACGAGGCGGGTGCCGTCGGGCAGCTCGTCGCCCTCGGCGAGCAGCGCCTTCACGGTGAGCACGGCGCTTCCGAGGTCGGTGAGGACGGCGATCCCGGCACCGCGGTCCACCGAGGCCGCGGCAGCGCTGATCAACTCCGCGCTCGTCCCGAGCCCGCCGCCCTCGGTGCCGCCCGCCGGGGCGACGGGCACGTCCGTGCCGCCGCCCGCGAGACCCCGGGCCAGCTCCGCGACGGCGGCGGCGACCTGGGCGCTGTGCGAGACGAGCACGATCCCGACCCGTCGGCTCTCACTCACCGGAGGCCTCCACGAGTCCCGCGACGAGCAGGGCGGCCGAGGTGGCGCCCGGGTCCTGGTGCCCGATGCTGCGCTCGCCCAGATAGCTCGCCCGGCCCTTGCGCGCCTGGAGGGGGACGGTGGCGACGGCCCCCCGCTCCGCGGCGTCCCGCGCCGCGCCGAACCCGGCGCCCAGCGCCTCCACGGCGGGCACCAGCGCGTCGATCATCGTCTTGTCGCCCGGCGCGGCCCCGCCGAGCTGCATCACCGCGTCCACGCCGGCGCGCAGCGCCTCGGCGAGCTGCTCCTCGCTCACCTCGGACCCGTCCCCGAGCGCCTTGCCCGTCCGCCGCAGGAGCGTGCCGTACAGGGGCCCCGACGCCCCGCCGACGGTCGAGATGAGCTGACGCCCGGCGAGCACGAGGACGGCCCCGGGCGTCGCCGGCGCCTCCTTCTCCAGGGCGGCGGTGACGGCGCTGAACCCGCGGTGCAGGTTGCTGCCGTGGTCGGCGTCCCCGATGGGGGAGTCGAGGGCGGTGAGCCGTTCCGCCTCGCGGTCGACGGACGCGGCGGTGGCCGTCATCCAACGGCGGAAGAAATCGGCGTCGAGCACTGGATCTCCTTGCCTGGTAGGTGGGCCGGGCGTCGTGGCCTCCCGGCGGGCGGGCCCGCGGGTCACCTGCCCCAGCGCAGCCCCGGCGTGCTCACCGGCGCGTCCCACAGCCGCAGCAGTTCCTCGTCCACCTGGCACAGGGTGACCGAGGCGCCGGCCATGTCGAGGGACGTCACGTAGTTGCCGACGAGCGTACGGGCGACGGCGACCCCGCGCCGGGTCAGGACGCGCTGCACCTCGGCGTTGAAGCCGTACAGCTCCAGCAGCGGGGTGGCGCCCATGCCGTTGACGAGGACGAGGACCGGGTTGCGCGGTGACAGGTCCTCCAGGAGGGCGTCGACCGCGAAGTCGGCGATCTCCCCGGCGGTCATCATCGCGCGCCGCTCGCGCCCCGGCTCGCCGTGGATGCCGATGCCCAACTCCAGCTCGCCGGGCGGCAGGTCGAAGGTCGGACTGCCCTTGGCGGGGGTGGTGCACGCGCTGAGCGCCACGCCGAAGCTGCGCGCGCTCTCGTTGACCTTCCGCGCGATCGCCTCGACACGCTCCAGCGGCAGGCCCTCGTCGGCGGCGGCGCCGGCGATCTTCTCCACGAACAGTGTCGCGCCGGTGCCGCGCCGCCCCGCCGTGTACAGGCTGTCGGTCACCGCGACGTCATCGTTGACCAGCACTTTCGCGATCTGGATGCCCTCGTCCTCGGCCAGTTCCGCGGCCATGTCGAAGTTGAGCACGTCGCCGGTGTAGTTCTTCACGATGAACAGCACCCCGGCCCCGCTGTCGACGGCGGCGGCCGCGCGCACCATCTGGTCCGGCACCGGCGAGGTGAAGACCTCCCCCGGGCAGGCCGCCGAGAGCATCCCCGGTCCCACGAATCCCCCGTGCAGGGGTTCGTGCCCCGAGCCGCCCCCCGACACCAGCCCCACTTGCCCGGCCACCGGCGCGTCCCGCCGCACGATCACCCGGTTCTCGACGTCGACGGTCAGCTCGGGGTGGGCGGCGGCCATCCCGCGCAGGGCGTCCGCGACGACGGTCTCGGGAACGTTGATGAGCATCCTCATGGGTACCTCCCGGCTAGGCTAGCAGGTGGGCTCCTGGCCTGCGTTGTGGCTGGTCAGGTGGTGTACGGACTGCTGTCGGTCCTGGCGGTCCGCGACGGTCGGAAGTGGTGTCCGGCGGTACTGCTACTGCTTGTTACTGATGAGTAATCAGGGAACTCGGACGGGCGGACGCGAGATGACCGGAGCACTCCTACCGGCAGTATCGACCTTGCGGCAACGAAGGTCACCTGTGACGACCGCGGAGGTGAACGAGGGACTCGACGTGCCGCGGTCGACCGGCGCTGGGAGGAACTGGGCGCCGAGGTCGGCTGCCCCGAGCGGCTCGAGGCTGCCTCCGTCCCGGCCGATCGCGGTGCGCAGCGGCTCGCGGACGACGATGTCGGACGACCCGCTCGTCCTCGCGGTCACATCAGCCTCCCGCCGGTCACCTCGAGCACCGTCCCCGTCATGTACGACGACAGATCACTCGCCAGGAAGAGGGCGACCTTGGCGATCTCGGCCGGTTCGCCGGCGCGGCGCATCGGGATCTCGGCCGACTTGGCCTCCCAGATGTGCTCGGGCATGGCTCGGGTCATGTCGGTCGCGATGAATCCGGGCTGGATGGCGTTGGCGCGGATGCCGTCCTTCGCGAGCTCTTCGGTCGCGGCCTTGGTGAGGCCCACGACCCCGGCCTTCGCCGCGGAGTAGTTGGTCTGGCCGAAGAAGCCGACCTTGCCTGAGACTTTTCTTGAGCGTGGCGTCGCGGGTGATGCCGGCGTTATTGACCATCACGTCGACGCCACCGAACTCCCGCTGGACGAGGCCGAGCAGCGCGCGGACCTGCTCGCCGTCGACGACGTCGCAGTGGAAGCCGCGGACGCGGTCGGGGTCGGCGATCACCACACGGGCGCCGTTGCCCACGAAAAGGCGAGCGATGGCTTCCCCGATCCCCTGGGCGGCGCCGGTCACGACGGCGACCTTGTTGTCGAGCAGTGGCTTCATACGATCACACCTTCGGTCTGTCGGTCGGTCTGCTGGTGCTGAACCGCGGCCCCGGTCTCCATGAGCTGAGCGATCTGATGTTCGTGGAGTCCGCCCTCGCACAGGACGGCGACGGTGTGCTCGCCGAGCGCAGGCACGGGGCCCATCGGCGCCTCGACGTCGGCGAACGTCGCCGGCGGCAGAAGAGCGTCGACCGTGCGAGGTCGGCCCGCTCGATGACCTCGACCAAAGAGGTGCGCCAGCCCTGGTCGCTCTGAACGCCGATCAGCACTTCGCCGTCGCTCCAGCGGCGGGGCCGCTGCCTCGGCCGTCGCCGGAATCGCTCCGGTGGCCTGGGGCTCCGACGGCGCAGGCTCCATCCGGGTCCCCTCGTCCCTGTGCGGAGCAGTCGGAGTCAAGCCCTCGACCGGCCGCACCCCCTCCGGGAGAACACCGAACCGGACAGCACCGAGGGCCCGATAACCCGCCACGTCGTGGACGCCGCGCTGCTCCTCGACGTCACCGTCGGACCGCACCCACTCGACCGCTTCTCCCTGCCGGCCACCGGTGAACGCTGCGCGGAAGCCGCCCTGGCCGAGGGCGACCCCGGCGGACTCCGCATCGCGGCCGACCCGGGCCTGCAGCACGGACCGGTGGACAGGGAGCCCCAGCGCGTGTTCGCCGCTGCCCTGCGGGACCCGAGGGCCGCCGGGGCGGTCGTGGAGGAACTCCAGGTCGAACTCCCCGACCCGCTGGAGTTCTTCGTCGCCTACTGGGGGCCCCGAGTACATCTCCCACGCTGCCGATATGCGGGCGAACGGCCTGGACGTGTGGCCGCTCATCACCGACGTCGCCGAACGGGCGGCGGCCCTGTCGCCCGCAGAGATCGCGCGGGTGGGACGCGCCACGAAGATCTACCTCGCCTACCCGAAGGTGTTCGCCGACTTCGACCTCGGCATGCGGATGCGGCCGTCGTCTCTGCTGCCGCCCGCTACGAGCGGGCCACCGACTGGTGCACCATGCACCCCACACTGTGAAATCCCCGGCGGCCGTGCCGTCGGTCCCATCACGAGGGCCCGGCGGCGGCATTCTCAGGGGGCTGACCCCTCACCTCTTCCGGGCGCTGCAATGGACGCGAACATGACGGACGTAATCCCCTCCGACCCCTCCCCGCACGTCACCTCACCTACCGCCTCACACCGTGGGCCTCTCGCTGGAGCCGCCGTGTCCGCCACAGCCGCGAACGCCCTGGAGAGCCCGTCGGCCCATGCCACCCCCGGCATCGACCGTCCCGACGTCCGGCGCCCCCGCGACCTGGCCCGCATCCCGTACCGGGACGCGGCCGAGTTGTCCGTCGCCATTCGTCGCCGCGTCGTTTCCTGCGAGGAGGTGATGCGGGCTCACCTCGACCACATCGCCGCCGTCAACCCCAAGGTCAACGCCATCGTCGCCCTGCGCCCGCGCGCCGAACTCCTCGCCGAGGCGGAGGAAAAGGACTGCCTGCTGGCACGAGGCGTCCACCAGGGCTGGATGCACGGCTTCCCACATGCGGTCAAGGACCTCGCCGACGTCAAGGGCCTGCCGACCACCTACGGCCTCCTCCCTCACGGCAGTGCCGCCTGCCCGACACCGACTCCCTGTTCGTCGCGCGCCTGCGGGCAGCAGGCGCCGTCTTCATCGGCAAGACCAACACTCCGGAGACGGCAGCGACTTCATGGGGTCCCTGCGCAACCCACCCGGCTGGAACAACGTCTACGGCCTGCGCCCTTCGTACGGGCGCGTCCCTTCGCACGGCGGAGACGTGTTCATCGCCCAGGGCGGAGTCGACGGCCCCATAGCCCGTACCGCCGTCGACCTCGCCCTGCTGCTGCGCACCATGTCCGGGTACGACGACCGGGCGCCCCTGTCCCTCACCGAGGATCCCGCCCCGCTGACCGACCCGACCGGCCGTCAACACGGCAGGAAGATCGCCTGGCTCGGGGATCTGGGCGGCTATCTGCCCATGGAGAAGGCCGTTCTCGACGTCACCCACGACGCCCTGAAGCACTTCACCCGCCTCGGCATGCACGTCACCCCTGTCGAGGACCTACCTGCTGCGGGCACGTTCCGCGGCAACCAGGACCTGTGGCCGACCTGGCTGACCTACCGCCACGTGCAGGCGGGAATGTCCGTCAAGACCGCCATCGACGCCGGCCTGGGCCATCTGCTCAAGCCCGAAGCCCTCTACGAGTACGAAGGCCTCGCCACCGGCGCCGACGGCAACGGTCCGCATCGACGTCTGCGCGAACTCCGTCAAGCGCAGCGACCTGTACCGAGCCTTCCACGCCCTGTTCACGAAGTACGACTACGTCGTTCTTCCCACGGCGCAGGTCATGCCGTTCGACGCCACCCTTGACTGGCCCAAGACCGTCGACGGCGTGCGGATGTCCTCCTACCACCGATGGATGGAAGTCGCCACGATCGGTACCCTGCTCGGCGCCCCGACCCTGGCGGTGCCCGCCGGCTTCAACGCGGAAAGCAGACGACGTCCAGGAGGGAGTCGCGGTGCGTAGGCGGGCCGTTCCGCGCGTCGGGCAGGACGTCACACGGGCGTGGTGCTCACCCGGCCGTGGCGGCGAGGCATCGGATCACGCCCCGCGCCGGTCCCTCACCCTTCGGAGCTTGCCGACGGAACGCTCCAGGGTCTCCGGGTCCACGACGGCCACCTCCACGCTGATGCCGACACCGTCCTTGACGCCCTGGGCGATGGCGCGGGCCGCGCTCTCGCGCTGCTCCGGTCCGGCGTCCGGCCGCGCTTCCACCCGGACGGTCATGTGGTCCATCCGTCCGCGTCTGCTGAGGTCGATCTGGAAGTGCGGGGCGACGCCGGAGGTACGCAGCACGATCTCCTCGATCTGGGTCGGGAAGACGTTCACCCCACGCAGGATGATCATGTCGTCGCAGCGGCCGGTGATCTTCTCGATGCGGCGGAACCCGGTCCGGGCCGTGCCGGGCAGGAGACGGGTCAGGTCCCGGGTGCGGTAGCGGATGACGGGCAGCGCCTCCTTGGTGAGCGAGGTGAACACCAGCTCACCGCTCTCGCCGTCGGCGAGGACCTCGTCCGTGAAGGGATCGACGACCTCGGGGAGGAAGTGGTCCTCCCACACGTGCAGGCCGTCCTTGGTGTCCACGCACTCCTGGGCGACGCCGGGGCCCATCACCTCGGAGAGGCCGTAGATGTCGACCGCGTGGATGTCCATGCGCTCCTCGATCTCGTGGCGCATCTCCTCCGTCCACGGCTCGGCGCCGAAGATGCCCACCTTCAGGGAGGTGGCGCGCGGATCCACGCCCTGTTTCCCGAACTCGTCGAGCAGGGTGAGCATGTAGGACGGGGTGACCATGATGATCTCGGGCTGGAAGTCCTGGATGATCTGTACCTGGCGTGCGGTCATACCGCCCGAGGCGGGGATCACCGTACAGCCGGCCCGCTCCGCGCCGTAGTGGGCGCCGAGTCCGCCGGTGAACAGGCCGTAACCGTAGCTGATGTGGACCTTGTGGCCGGGGCGGCCGCCGGCGGCGCGGATGGAGCGGGCGACGAGATCCGCCCAGGTGGACAGGTCCCGCTCCGTGTACCCGACGACCGTCGGGCGGCCGGTGGTGCCGCTGGAGGCGTGGATGCGCCGCACCTCCGACATGGGCACGGCGAACATGCCGAACGGGTACGTCTCGCGCAGGTCCGCCTTCGTCGTGAACGGGAAGCGGGCCAGGTCCTCCAGCGTCCGGCAGTCACCGGGCGTCACACCGGCCCGGTCGAACTTCTCGCGGTAGAGCTCGACGTTGTCGTAGGCGTGCCGCAGTGTCCGCCGGAGACGGCGCAGCTGGAGGTCGCGCACCTCCTCGCGCGGCAGCCGCTCGGCGTCGTCCCACAGGTCCGCCGGAAGGGGTTCGCCGCGGCGGGGGCGCGCGTCCGCCGGTGCTGTCGGTTCGGTGGTCATTGCGGCTCCTCGCATTGCGTGCTCCGGATGCTGCGGCTGCGACCGCGGAACTCCGCGATCACCGCGTCGCCGCGTGCGACGCTCACGTCGTAGATGCCGCTGCGGCCGAACCGGGTCACTTCCCGGGCGGTGGCCACCAGGACGTCGCCCTCATGGGCGGGCGCCACGAAGGTGACGTCCGCCCCGGACGCGACGGTGACGGGGCCGTGGCTGTCGCAGGCGCAGGCGAAGGCGGTGTCGGCGAAGAGGAACAGATAACCGCCGTGGGCGATCCCGTGGCCGTTGACCATGGACGCCGTCACCGTCATGCGGAGCACCGCGGTCCCCTCGCCGTGCTCCAGCAGTTCGATGCCCAGCAGCCGCGAGGCCCTGTCCGCGGCGAACATGCGCGCCGCGGGCCCCGGCATCGCGGGCGTCGCCTCCGTCGCTTCCGTCATGGTGTGCACCACCTTGTGTCCCGACCGAACATTCGGTTAGCGTGCGGCACGGCCAAGTAATCAAGCCACGCCCCGGCCTGTCAAGGGGCGCGTCACAGGCGGCCCGCAGCCCCTGAGGCGCCCGGCTTCTTCACGCGCCACCGCACGTTGCCGGACCGGGCGGTCGCCGCGCCGGAGAGCCGTGGGCACTGGACGCCGTACCCCGAATCGCCCAGCAGGACGGTCTACGGCGAAGACGCCCCGAAGCTAGGCGAGGCGGCCTTCCGCGAGCGGATCGGCAGACCGGCGACCTGGACGCCCTCGGGCGGGGCCTCGCCCCCGGGACCGCCGCGCCGCCGTCCGTGCCGTCCCCGACGGCCGGCGGCCCTCCTCCACGGAGAACTGGCCCTCTCCGGCACTTGCCGGAACCCAGGAAGCTCGTCGTATCATTGACCGAACGAATGGTCGGTTGGGAAGGTGGTACGGATGACGGCACAGCACCCCGGCTCATCGGCCGCGAACGGTGTTCCGCCCGAGCTCCAGGCTCACTTCGACGCGACGATCGCGCGCGACCAGCGGATCGAGCCGCGGGACTGGATGCCGGACGGCTACCGCAGGACGCTGATCCGGCAGGTGGCGCAGCACGCGCACTCGGAGATCATCGGCATGCAGCCGGAGGGGGAGTGGATCACGCGCGCCCCGTCGCTGCGGCGCAAGGCGATCCTGTTCGCCAAGGTGCAGGACGAGGCCGGCCACGGGCTCTACCTGTACTCGGCCGCCGAGACCCTGGGGGCCGACCGCACGGACCTCACCGAGCGGCTGATCGAAGGGCGGCAGAAGTACTCGTCGATCTTCAACTACCCGACGCCGACCTTCGCCGACGTCGGCGTGATCGGCTGGTTCGTGGACGGCGCCGCGATCTGCAACCAGGTGCCCCTGTGCCGCAGCTCCTACGGCCCCTACGCCCGCGCCATGGTGCGCATCTGCAAGGAGGAGTCGTTCCACCAGCGGCAGGGTTACGAGCTGCTGATGACGATGATGCGCGGCACCGGAGCCCAGCGCGAGATGGTCCAGGACGCGGTGAACCGCTGGTGGTGGCCGTCCCTGATGATGTTCGGCCCGCCCGACGACAACTCCCCCAACTCGGCCGCGTCCATGGCCTGGAAGATCAAGCGGCACAGCAACGACGAGCTGCGCCAGAGGTTCGTCGACATGACCGTCCCGCAGGCGGAGAAGCTCGGTGTCACCCTGCCCGACCCGGAGCTGCGCTGGAACGAGGGGCGGGGCCGCCACGACTTCGGCACCCCCGACTGGGACGAGCTGATGCGTGTCATCAAGGGCGACGGGCCGTGCAACACCGAACGGATCGAGCGGCGACGGGCCGCTCACGAGGACGGCGCCTGGGTGCGCGAGGCGGCCACCGCCCACGCGGCCAAGCAGGCGGCCCGCGCGCGGAAGGGAGCGGCGGCATGACCCCCGACCAGCAGGGCTGGCCCTTGTACGAGGTGTTCGTGCGCGGCAAGCGCGGCCTCAACCACGTCCACGTCGGCTCGCTGCACGCCGCCGACGACGCGATGGCGCTCACCCACGCCCGCGACCTCTACACCCGCCGCAACGAAGGCGTGAGCATCTGGGTGGTGCGCTCGGAGCACATCGCCGCCTCGACGCGCGACGAGAAGGACCCCTTCTTCGCGCCCAGCGCGGACAAGGTGTACCGGCACCCGACCTTCTACGACATCCCCGACGACGTCCCGCACATCTAGGAGCAGGGTTTGAACGACGACCACGTCTACATGACCCTCGCCCAGGGGCACGAGGACGACAGCCGGTGGGCCTACGGCACCGGCTTCGAGGACCCCCTGCACGGTGTGAGCACCGCCGTGCCCGACGGCGTCGACCGGACCGCACTGGCCGCGCTCTGCCTGGCGCTCGGCGACGACGCCCTCGTCATGGCCCAGCGCCTGGCGGAGTGGACCACCCGGGCACCGGAACTGGAGGAGGAGGTGGCGCTGGCCAACCTGGGCCTCGACCTCCTCGGCCAGGCCCGTCTGCTGTACGCGCGCTGCGGCCAGGTCGACGGCACCGGCCGCGACGAGGACGCCTACGCCTACTTCCGCGACGCCGGGGACTTCCGCAACGTCACCCTGGCCGAACTGCCCAACGGCGACTTCGCGTTCACCATGGCACGGCTGCTGGTGTTCGCCACCTGGCGACTGGCCCACTTCGACCGCTTGGCCTCCTCGGCCGATCCGGTGCTGGCCGCCGTCGCCGCCAAGGGCGTGAAGGAACTGGCGTACCACCGGCAGTACGCGGCCGAGTGGGTCGTCCGGCTCGGCGACGGCACCGCGGAGTCCCACCGGCGCATGCGCACCGGCCTCGCCGAGGTGGCCGTCCACCTGGGCGAGCTGTTCGCGGCGCACGACGCACGAGACGAGGTCCTCGCCGTCCTGGGGCACGTCACGGAGGCCGCGGGCCTGCCGCTGCCGGACGGAACCGCGGGGACGGCCGGCTCGGGCCGCGACGGTGACCACACCGAACACCTCGCGCCCCTGCTGGCCGAGCTCCAGTCGGTGGCCCGCGCCCACCCGGAGGCGACATGGTGACCGTGCTCACCGACACCCGCAGGGCCCGGCACATCGCCGAGCAGGTGCCCGACCCGGAACTGCCCATGCTCACCCTGGCCGACCTCGGCGTGCTGCGGGACGTGACGGTGACCGCCGACGGCACGGTCGTCGCCGCCCTCACCCCGACCTACTCCGGCTGCCCGGCCATGGCCGAGATGCGCGCCGCGGTCACCGCACGGCTGACGGACGCCGGCTACGAGCGGGTGGAGGTCCGCACGGTCCTCGACCCGCCGTGGACCACCGACTGGATCACCCCCGAGGGGCGCCGCAAGCTCGCTTCGCACGGCATCGCCCCGCCCGGACCGGCGCCGTCCACGGCGTCCGGACCGGTGCCGCTGATCCTGTCCGCCACCCGCCGCACGGTGCCCTGCCCCCGCTGCGGCGCGACCGACACGGAGGAGACGTCCCGCTTCGGCGCCACCTCCTGCAAGGCGCTGTGGCGCTGCCGCGCCTGCCTCGAACCGTTCGAGTACGTCAAGGAGATCTGATGGAGGAGCGGCCGGCCCCCGGCGCCACCACCTCGGCCCCGGCGCGGCGCACACGCCGCCGCCCGGCCTTCCACACCCTGAAGGTGGCGGACGTACGGCGGCTGTGCGAGGACGCCGTCGCCGTGGGTTTCGACATCCCCGCCCACCTGGCGGAGGAGTTCGCCTTCGCGCCGGGCCAGTCGCTGACCCTGCGCCGCGTGGTCGACGGACGGGACGAACGACGCTCGTACTCGATCTGCTCCCCGGCCGGCTCGCAGCCCCGGATCGGGGTGCGCGTGGTGCCCGGCGGGCTGTTCTCCTCCTGGCTGGTGAACGAGGTCCGCTCGGGCGACGTCGTCGAGGTGATGGCCCCGACCGGCGCCTTCACCCCGGACCTGACCGTGCCCGGACACCATGTGCTCGTCGCGGCCGGTTCGGGCATCACCCCCATGCTCTCCATCGCCGAGTCCGTCCTCGCCGCCGACGACCGCTCCCGCGTCACCCTCTTCTACGGCAACCGGCGTACCGACTCGGTGATGTTCGCCGACGACCTCGCCGACCTCAAGGACCTCTACCCCGCCCGGTTCCAGCTCGCCCACGTGCTCTCCCGCGAGCCCCGGGAGGCGGAGCTGCTGACCGGCCGCCTGGACGCCGACCGGCTCACGGCGCTCGTCGACGGCCTGGTCGACGTCCCCCGGGCCGACCACTGGTGGCTGTGCGGCCCGCACGGCATGGTCCGCGACGCCCGGAAGGTCCTGGCCGGACTCGGGGTGCCGGCCGACCGGATCCATCAGGAGCTGTTCTTCGCCGGCGAGGAACCGGCAGGGGCCGTGCGCCGGGAGGAGGAGCGGCCCGACGGGCCGGTCAGCCAGGTCACCGTCGTCCTCGACGGCCGCTCCACCACCTCCGCGCTCTCCCGCGACGCCACCCTCCTCGACTCGGCCTCCCGGGTCCGCCCCGACCTGCCCTTCGCCTGCAAGGGCGGCGTCTGCGGCACCTGCCGCGCCCGGGTCACCGACGGCACGGCGGACATGCGCCGCAACTACGCGCTGGAACCCGCCGAGGTCGACGCCGGCTACGTCCTGACCTGCCAGACCTTCCCCGTCTCCGACACCCTGACCGTCGACTTCGACAGCTGAGGAGCAGCGGGTCGACCCCCGGCCCGACGCCTCGCGGGGCGTGGGCACGCTGCGTCCGGACCCCTACCGGGGACGGGTCGGGCCGGGAGGCGTTCCGCTGACCGGCCGGTGCCGGGCGGGGCCCGGCGCCGTGTCGCGCGCAGGCGTCGGGCAGGACGTCCCACGGTAAATTGAACGAGCTGGAGGACTGACTCCACCACCCTCAGGAGCAGCGATGACGGGTCTCCCCGACGCGCACGACGCGGGAGCGTGGCTGCACGGCAGGTCGTTCTCGAAGACCTCGCCACCCGGCAGCGCCACTGCGGTGCTGGACGACCGCATGCGGTTCACCGGATGGAGCCCGGAGGCCGAGGAACTGTTCGGTCTGCGGGCCGACGACGTCCTCGGCCGGTCCGCCGACGCGGTCCTGGCCGCTGCGGGGACCGGAGCGGACGCACCCCTCGCCGGCGACCCCGACACGACACGGCTGCTCGGCGCCCGGGTCGTCCGCCGCGGTGACGGACGCCCGCTGGAGGTGGTGCTGTCCCTCACTCCGCTCGCCCACGGGGACGGCGCGTCCGGGTGGATCCTCATGGCCGCGGGCGCGGAGCAGGCGCACTGGGAGGCCGTCGGCCGGAGCGTGCTCGCCGGACTCGACCGGGAGTCGCCCGTCCATCTGGTCGTGTACGACACGGGCGCCCGGCTGCGCTGGATCAACGCCGCCGTCGAGAAGCAGTTCGGAGTGCCGCTGCGGGAGGCGGCCGGACGGTTCGTGAAGGACCTCCTTCCGCAGGGCCGCGTGCTCGGACACGACGACCGGAAGGTCTCGGGGGTCGAGGAGATCGTCGAGCGCGTGATCCGCACCGGCACGCCCGTGGCCGATGTGCGCTACCGGAGCTCCACCCGCCTCGACCCCTATCGCGAGCGCGTCTGGTCGTGCTCCTACTTCCGCCTCCAGGACGAGGAGGGCCGGCCGATCGGGGTCTGCGAGGCGAGCCTCGACATCACCGACCGTTATGTGGCGCGGCAGCGTCTCGCCCTGCTCAGCCGGGCCAGCGGCAGCATCGGCCGGACCCTGGACATCCGGCGCACGGCGGGCGACCTGGCGGAGCTCGTGGTCCCCGACTTCGCCGACGCCGCCGTGGTCGACATCTTCGAACCGGTCCTGAGCGGACAGGAGCCGCCGCGCGGCGACACCCGCTCCCCCCTTCGCCGAGCGGCGCGGCGCCCCAGCGACGACGCGTCCGGCGACATCGCGTCCGGCGACATCGCGTCCGACGCGCTGGACGCCCTCCGCCTGCGCTGTCTGGACGAGAACGGACCGGTCGCCGACCCGGCCGCCGGAGCGGTCGCCGTTCCGCTCACGGCCCGGGGCGCCCTCCTGGGCGTCGTCGCCCTCGTACGGTCCTGGCCGAGGAGCCCCTTCGAACCCGAGGAGATCCTGCTCGCCGAGGAGCTCGTCTCCCGCACCGCGGTGTGCGTGGACAACGCCCGTCGCTACACCCGCGAACACGCGACCGCACTCATGCTCCAGCGTGATCTGCTGCCGCGGGCGCTGCCCGAGCCGCCGGGCGTCGAGATCGCCCACCGCTATCTGCCCGCGGCCGGGCCCGCCGGCGTCGGCGGGGACTGGTACGACGTCATCCCGCTGTCCGGAGCGCGCGTGGGCATGGTGGTGGGGGACGTCGCCGGTCACGGCATGGGCGCGGCCGCCACCATGGGCCGGGTGCGCACGACGGTGGCGGCCCTGGCGGCGTTGGACCTGGCCCCCGACGAGGTGCTCGCCCGTCTCGACGACCTCGTGGCGCGGACCGGCACCACCCTGCCGTCCGGGGCCGCCGAGGCCGAGGACCAGGCGTTGGGCGTCACCTGTCTGTACGCGATCTACGATCCGGTCTCCCGGCACTGCGTCATGGCCCGTGCGGGGCATCTTCCCCCGGTGCTCGTCACCCCCGACGGCCACGCCGAGTTGGTGGACCTTCCCCCCGGACCGCCCCTCGGACTGGGCGGCCTGCCGTTCGAGAGCGCCGACATCGAGCTGCCGGAAGCCGCGACGCTCGCCCTGTACACCGACGGACTCGTCGAGAGCCGCGAGACGGACATCGACCGGGGGGTCCGCTCCCTGTGCGCCGCGCTCTCCGGTCCCCGGCACGCCCCGCTGGACGAGACGTGCGACGGCGTCATCGGGAGGCTCCTGCCCCAGGCACCCGAGGACGACGCCGCCCTGCTGCTGCTCCGCGTCCACGCCCTGGCCGAGAACCTGGTGGCGACCTGGGACATCCCGCTCGACGCCGGAGAGGTGGCGAGGGCGCGCTCGCTGGCCCGTGACCGGCTGAGCGCGTGGGGGGTCGACGAGGCGGCGTCGTTCGTGGTCGAGCTCGTCGTCAGCGAGCTGGTCACCAACGCCCTCCGGTACGGCGGCGCTCCGGTGACCCTGCGGCTCATCCGGGAGCGCGGCCTCATCGTCGAGGTCTCCGACGGCGGCCACACCTCCCCCCACCTCCGGCGGGCCGCCATGGAGGACGAGGGCGGCCGGGGCCTGTTCCTGGTGGCACAGCTGACGCGGCGCTGGGGAACCCGCTACACACCGACGGGCAAGACCATCTGGACCGAGGTGTCACTCACCCCGGCACCGCTCACGGAAGCCCTGGCGGACGGACTGTTCGCGCTGTGAGGACCCGGACGACGGCCGCCGGTCCGGACGGCCGCAGGTCCGGGCCGGCGGGGCACGGGCCGGTGGGGGACAGACTGGCGGGGCACGGACCGGTGGGGCATGTGTCCCCCCGGCCGGCCGGCCGGTCGGCTGGGCAGGCGGGTGTCCGACCTCCCCGCCGGTCACAAGCGCGCCGATGGCGACCGCCCGGCCTCCTCGCCGGTCACAAGCGCGCCGATGGCGTCCGCCCGGCCTCCCCGCCGTTCACACGCGCGCCGATGGCGACCGCCCGGCCTCCCCGCCGTTCACACGCGCCGACGCCGCCCGGCCCCGGTGACCGCGGGTACCGCCTCAGCGGGCCGCCCGTTCGACGGGACGCGGCTGCTCCTCCGCGCGGTCCGAATCGCCCGACGCGGCCGTGACCGTCGTGGCGGCCTTCCGCCTGCCGGGCAGCAGCGCCGCCACCACGACCGTCCCGACGCCCAGGATCACCGCGCCGACCAGGCTGGTGTGCGCCACCGCGTCCGAGAACGCCGCCCCGACCGTGTGCCGCAGTTGCCCGGCGTTCCGCGCGAGCTCGTCCGACTGCGCCTTCAGCGCGGCGGCCTCCGGTGACGAGCCCGCCCCGGCGGCCTGCTCGGCGAGCCGACGTGCCTGCTCTCCGAGTGCCCGGGCCACGCCCCCGCCCGCGCCCACCGAGTCCTGTGCCTGGTCGAGGGCGGCAGGGGGCAGCCCGCCGCCAGCCGTCCCGTCCTCCACCCCGGAGGCGTACGAACCGGCGAGGATCGAGCCGAGCACCGCGATGCCGAGCGAGCCGCCGAGCTCCAGGGACGTGTCGTTGACGGCACCGCCCACCCCCAGTTCGGACTCGGGGAACGCGCCCATGATCGCGTCGGTGCACGGGGAGACCGCGAAGCCGAGCGACAGACCGAGCACGATCAGGGCCGGGACGAAGTCCCCGTACGTCGACGCCGACCCGGTCGCCGCCATGAGCGCCAGTGCCGTCGTACCGCCGACCATGCCCGCCGTGACCATGACCCTGGCGCCGAGGCGCGGGGTGAGGACACCGGTGAGCGCCGAGCCGACGAAGACCGCCCCCGCCAGCGGGAGCATGCGCAGGCCCGTCTCCAGCGGGTCGTACGCCAGGACGAACTGGAGGTGCAGGGTGAGGAAGTAGAACGCGCCGAAGACCGCCAGGAAGAAGAGGGTTACGGCCAGGTTCGCCCCCGAGAACCCGCGGTGCGCGAACTTGCGGACGTCGAGGACGGGCCGCGGGTGCTTCAGCTCCCAGGCCACGAACGCCGCCAGGCCCACGGCCGCGACGACCGCCGCCGCGATCGGACGCGTGCCCCAGCCGAACCCCGGCCCCTCGATGATCATGTAGATCAGGGCGCTGATCCACAGGACGGACAGCAGGCCGCCGACGTAGTCGACGCTGCCCTGGTCACCGGCCTTCGACGGCGGGACGAGGACGAACGCGCCGACGATCGCGAGGACGGGGACCGGGATGTCGATCAGGAACGTCGACGCCCAGCCGTGGTCGGTCAGCAGCGCTCCGGCGATCAGCGGGCCCGCCGCGATGGCCACGCCGGACGTCGCCGCCCACAGGGTGATCGCCTTGGCCCGCTCCTCGCGCGGGAAGGTCGCCGCCAGCAGGGAGAGCGTGGCCGGCATGATCATGGCCGCGCCCACGCCCATCACCGCGCGGGCGGCGATGACGCCCGTCGGACTGTCCGCGAGCGCGCCCGCCCCCGCTCCCGCCGCCAGGATCACCAGGCCGAGCACGAGCGCGCCCCGGCGGCTCCACTTGTCGCCCATGGCGCCGAGCAGCAGCATCAGGGCGGCGTACGGCACGGTGTAGGCGTCGATGACCCATTGCAGTTCGGAGCTGCTCAGATCGAGGTCGCCGGTCATGTCGGGGGCCGCGACGGTCAGCGCGGTGTTCGCCATGACGGCGATCAGCAGGCTCAGGCACAGGACGAGCAGGGCCCACCAGCGGCGGGCGTAGGGCTGCGGCATGCGTGCGACCGGCTCATTGATGAATAAGGGCATGCGAAAGCTCCTTGAAGGGATTGCGCGCGGGTGTGCAATTGCGCAGCACTGTGCAATGTATCCCGTCGAGGACTGTTGATGCACGCGGTTGTGCAACGACGGTGTTTCCCGTGCAGAATGGGCCCATGACGGGCACTCAGCCGGGCCGCACCGCCCTGAACGGTGGACGTACGAGCCGTACGCGACCGACCTCTCCCTCGGCCGCCCAGCAGCGCGCCGACGCCAACCGGCGGCGCATCCTGGACGTCGCCGTCGTGGAGCTGCTGCGCGATCCCGACGCCTCCATGGAGCAGATCGCGCGCGCCGCAGGAGTGGTCAGGCGGACCATCTACGGCCATTTCTCCAACCGGGAGACCCTGGTCACCGCGATCGTGGAGGAGGCGGTCGAGGCGGTGCAGGCCGCGCACCTCGCCGGTATCGCCGGCATCGACGACCCGGCCCGTGCCGTCGCCAGCGCCATGCTCTCCGTATGGCGTGTGACCGACCGCTACCGCCTGCTGCTCTCGCTCGCCCAGAGCGCCGTCACGATGCAGGGCATCCGCGAGCGCCTCGCCCTCGTGCACGAGTCGGGTGCCCAGGTCCTGCGACGCGGTCTGGACGAGGGCAGATTCCGTACGCCGCTGTCGGACCGCGTGCTCGTCTACGTCCTCGAACAGATCATCTTCAGCCTGATGGAAGCCGTGAACGACGGCCTCCTGGACAGCGGGGAAGCCAGCCGTGCCGCCCCGATCACGTTCCTGAGCGCGGCCGGAGTCCCCGCGGACGAAGCCGCCGCGCTGGTGGCCGAGCTGGTCGAGGAGCGCGCGTCCGGCGGATGACCCCCCTCGCTCGCCCAGCCCTTCAGCCGTACTCCAGGGCTCCCCGTCAGGCTCGCCTTGCACAGGCAGCGACGGACACGTGGGGAAGGAGCGCCATGACGGCGGAGTCGCAGACCGAGGAGCAGCGGGTCGCGTTGGTCACCGGGGCCACGCGGGGCATCGGCCGCGCGGTGGCCGAGACGCTGGGCGGGGCCGGCATCAACGTCTTCATCACCTCGCGCAACGCCGACGACGTGGCGGCGACGGTGAAGGAGCTGACCGAGAGCGGGATCACCGTCGACGGCGTCGCCGCCGACGTACGGCGGGGCGAGGACGTGGCGCGGTCCGTGGCGGCCGCGGTCGACCGCTTCGGGCCCATCGGCATCCTGGTCAACAACGCGGGCCGCAGCGGCGGCGGAGTGACCGCGCAGATCCCCGACGAGCTGTGGAACGACGTCATCGAGACCAACCTGACCAGCGTCTTCCGCATGACCCGTGAGGTGCTCAACGCGGGCGGGATGGCGGCCGGACCGGTCGGACGGATCATCAACATCGCCTCCACCGGCGGAAAGCAGGGCGTGGTGCTCGGGGCGCCGTACAGCGCCTCCAAGCACGCGGTCGTCGGCTTCACCAAGTCGCTCGGGCTGGAACTGGCGAAGACCGGGATCACCGTCAACGCCGTCTGCCCGGGGTACGTGGAGACCCCGATGGCCAGGTCGGTGCGGGAGGGATACGCGGGCCACTGGGACATCGCGGTGGAAGAGGTGCTCGAGCGGTTCGAGGCCAAGATCCCGCTGGGCCGGTACACCGCTCCGGAGGAGGTGGCCGCCCTGGTCGGCTACCTGGTCACCCCCGCCGCCGCCTCGATCACCGCCCAGGCCCTCAACGTCTGCGGCGGCCTCGGAAACTACTGACGCCCGACGGGTGTACCGCTGATGTCCGTACGAGGGCCCGCCCCGGCCCCGACCCAAGGAGGCCCTGTTCCGCCATGGCAGTGACGCATCGCGCCCGGCACACGATCACCGTCGACGCTCCGGCGCCGACCGTGTACGCAATCATCGCGGACGCCGCCGACTGGCCACGCGTCTTCCCTCCGTCGGTGCACGTGGAGCAGACGCCGCTCGGCGACGGCGAGGAGGTGCTGCGCGTCTGGGCCACGGCCAACGGCGAGGTCAAGGCGTGGCGGTCCCGGCGCCGGCTCGACCCGGACGGCCTGGTGATCGGCTTCCGTCAGGAGAGGACCCAGGCGCCGGCGGCGTCGATGGGGGGCGAGTGGCGCATCCGCCCGTTGTCCGACGCCCGGTGCGAGGTGGTGCTGCTGCACGACTTCACGGCCGTGGACGACGCCCCCGAGAACGTCGCGTGGATCAACCAGGCGCTGGACCGCAACAGCGAGGCCGAACTGAGCCGGATGAAGGCCACCGCCGAGTCCGCCGACCGGCTCGGGGAACTGCTGTGCACCTTCGAGGACCGGGTGCGCATCGAGGCCCCGAGCGCCGATGTCCACGCCTTCCTGTGGCGGGCCGAGGCGTGGGAGGACCTGCTTCCGCACGTGGCCCGGGTGGGACTGAGGGAGCCGGGCACGGACATCCAGATCCTGGAGATGGACACGATCGCCCGGGACGGCTCCCGGCACACCACCGAGTCGGTGCGCGTGAGCCTCGGCCCCTCCCGCATCGTGTACAAGCAGCTCCGCGTGCCGCCGTTGCTCACCGCGCACGTGGGGGCCTGGCTGCTGGAGGAGGCGGACGGGGTGACGACGGCCGTGGCCCGGCACACCGTCGTCGTCAACCCGTCCTCCGTCCACCTGCTCGGCCCGGACGCCACCGTCGCCGACGCGCGGGCCTTCGTACGGGACGCGCTGGGCACGAACAGCCTGGCGACGCTCCGGCACGCCAAGGAGTTCACCGAGCGCAACCCCGTCGGCTGACACCCCGCCCGTGCGAGGGGCGGTCCGCCGCCCGGAGTCGCCCATGTGCACGGGTGGGCGGTCCCACCCCCCGGGGACCGCCCACCCGTGCGAGGGGCGGTCCCGCCGCCCGGAGCCGCCCCTCCCGCCCTGCACCGGCACCGGGGCGGTGCCGTGGATCCGGCGGGCCGTCCCGATGGCGTGCGCCGGGGCCGCGGCACCGCCGCCTCAGGCGTGGCAGGCGACCGGGCGGCCGCCGTTGAACCGCGCCATCTCGGCGAAGACCGGTGCCGACCGGATCTCGGTGTCGCGCGGCAGCCGCGACTCCTCGGCGTAGGCGCGGTGCAGGTTGGCCACCAGCCGTTCGGGGTCGCGCAGCCGGGCGTACGCGCCCAGGTCCGTGCGGAGCGCGGTCCGCAGGGGGGAGAGGCCGGCGGCCAGGCCCTCGCGGGCGGTGTCGCGGACCCACAGCAGGTAGTCCCGCGTCGCGTCGAGCACCTCCGGCCCCGCCACCGGGCCGTGCCCGCCCACCACGACGGCCGGGTCCAGGGCCCGCAGCCGCGCGATCGCCTCCAGGGTGCCGCTCAACGAGCCCATGAGGACGAACGGGGTGCAGCCGGGCAGCAGGACGTCCCCGGCGAACAGGACCCGCTGCTCCGGCAGCCAGACCACGATGTCGCCGGTGGTGTGGGCGGGGCCGACGTGGATCAACTCGGCGGTCAGGGAGCCGACATGGAGCGTGGCGCGGTCGCGGAAGGTGAGCGTCGGCAGCGAGAGGCGGACGTCGCCCCAGTCGGTGGCCGGCCAGACCTCCCGCATCGCCAGACCGCGCCGGGCCATCTCGGCCCGGGTGACCTCGTGGGACACCACGGTGGCGTGCGGGGCGGCCACCGCGTTGCCGAAGTGGTGGTCGCCGTGGTGGTGGGTGGTGACGACGGTGCCCACCTCCAGCGGGGTGAGCGAGGCGACGGCCGCGCGCAGCGCACGGGCCCGCCGTTCGGTGGCGGCGGTGTCCACCAGGGCCACGGCGTCCTCGCCGATGAGCACGCCGGCGTTGTTCAGGCACCAGCCGCCGTCCGGCTGGATGTAGGCGTGCACGCCGGGCGCCAGCTCTTCGAGGCGGGGAGGGGCGGGCGGGAGCGGGGTGCTGGGGCGCGGCCCGGCCGTGGGCTGGGTCATCCGGGGTTCCTTCCCGAGGCGGTGGTGCGGAGCGCGAGCGGTCCTCACGATCCGCCGTTCCGCTGGAGGGGCGCAGGTGCGGGGGTGGCCGCGGGGAAGAGGGCCGGCGGAGAGACCTGGTGGAGAGGCCTGGCGAAGAGGCCTGGTGGAGAGACCTGCGAAGTGGCCGGATCCCACTGTGGAACAGCTTGCACCGGAGCTGAGTGTGGGGCATGATGCTCCATAGTTGTGGGGCAAGTTGTTCCGAAGTTGGCGGATGGCCTGCCTCCGCCCTTTCCCTTGCCTTTCTCCTTTTCCCTTTCCCATCGCCCACCGGCAGGAGAGATCTGGTGTCCGAACGATCCGTGGGGCAGCCTCCCGTGACCGCGCCCGCCGTGCCGCGGAACGGCGCGGTGGCGGGCTCCCGCTCCCCCAACAAGGGACTGGCGCTGGCCGCCATCGCGGTGGCCCAGCTGATGGTCGTCCTCGACGTCTCGATCGTGAACGTCGCGTTGCCGTCCATCCAGTCGGCCCTCGACTTCTCCGCGACCGACCTGGAGTGGGTGGTCAACGCCTACGCGCTCGCATTCGGCGGACTCCTGCTGCTGGGCGGGCGGATCGCGGACCTGTACGGCCAGCGCCGTACGTTCCTCGTCGGCGTCGGCGTCCTGACGGTGGCCTCGCTGCTCGGCGGCATGGCGCCCCACCAGGGCTGGCTGATCGCGGCCCGGGCCGTGCAGGGCCTGGCCGGGGCGCTCGTGGCGCCCGCCGCGCTGGCCCTGATCGCCAGCACGTTCTCCGAGGGCGCCGAACGCAACAAGGCCATGGGCATCTACGCCGCCATGGGCGGTGCCGGCGGCGCGCTCGGCAACGTGCTCGGCGGGGTCTTCACCGACGCGCTGAGCTGGCGCTGGGTGCTGTTCGTCAACGTGCCCATCGGGGTCCTCCTGCTGCTGGCCGCGGTCCGGGCGTTCCCCGCCGAGCGGGCCGACGCCGCCGGCCGGCGACTGGACCTGCCGGGCGCCGTCACCTCGACGGCCGGCATGTCCCTCGTCGTCTACGGGCTGATCCACGCCGCCACCGAGGACTGGGGCAGCGCGGGTACGGTGACCCCGCTCGCCGTCGGCGCGGCGCTGCTCGCCGCCTTCGTCGTCATCGAGGCGCGCAGCGGCTCCCCGCTGATGCCGCTGAGCATCTTCCGCAACCGCAACCGCTCCGGCGCGTACGCGATCATGCTGACGCTCGGCGCCGCAATGATCGTCCTCTTCTACTTCCTGACCCTCTTCATGCAGATCGTGCTCGGCTTCAGCCCGCTGAAGACCGGCTTCGCCTTCCTGCCGTTCGCCGTGGGCGCGGCCGTCTTCGCGACGATCAGCAGCCAGGTGGTGGGGCGGGTCGGCCCACGGGTCCTGCTCGGCGCCGGGACGGTGCTGGCGGCGGTCGCCTTCTTCTGGTTCTCGCGGATCAGCGAGGACGGCAGCTACGGCGGCGACCTGCTCGGCCCGCTGGTCCTCGCCGGGTGCAGCGTGGGCCTGTGCTTCGTGCCGCTGACCCTCGCGGCGGTGGCCGGGGTGCGCAAGGCCCAGGCCGGCGTCTCCTCGGCGCTCCTCAACGCGGGACAGCAGGTCGGAGCGGCACTGGGCCTCGCGGCCCTCGGGACGGTCGCGGTCACCGTCACCAAGGACCGGCTCACGGAGCTGATGGGCGCGGCCGCCGCCGAGTCCGCCGAGAGCTACGGGCCCGCGGACGCGGCGCACATGCCGCCGGAGGTCCGCAAGGCGGTGTTCGACTCGCTCGCGCACGGATACGGCACGGCGTTCCTCGTCACGGGCTTCGTCCTGCTGGGCGCGTTCCTCCTCGCCGTCCTGGTCATCCGGGTCTCCTCCGCGGACGCGGAGAACGCCGAGATCGGCGTCGTCGTCTGAGCCGCTCCGGCCACCGCCGAACCCCCCGCCCGCCCGCCGCTCCCGACCAGGAGGAGTCCACCATGAGCGCCCGAGCGCAGTCCGGCACCGCGTCCGGCGTCGACCTGACCATGATGTACGCGATCCACCGGGCCCTCCGGCGGGATCTGCGGCTGCTGACCGCGGCCCAGCACGACGACATCGCCGCCTTCAGGGACGGATGGCAGCTCTTCGAGCGCTACCTGACGATCCACCACGTCGCCGAGGACCACTCGCTCTGGCCCGTCCTGCGGAACAGACTGGCCGGGCGGCCGGAGGCGCTGGCCATGCTGGAAGCCATGGAGGCCGAACACGCCCTCCTGGACCGGGCCGCCGAGAAGGTCGACGCGGCCCTCGCCGAGAAGGGCGGCGAGCGGGCGCTGCCGGACCTCATGCGGGAGGTCGCCGCCTGCCTGTCCGACCACCTCGACCACGAGGAGGCCCAGGCGCTGCCCCTGCTGGAGAGCGAGCTGACGGCCGCCGAGTGGAACGGCTTCGTGGCCGAACAGCGCAGCCAGGTCGGCCTCAAGGGCGCGGCGACGTTCTTCCCCTGGCTGCTCGACGGGGTGCCGGAAGCCGACCGGCGGGACGTGCTCGCCCGGCTGCCCCCGCCGCTGCGCCTGGTGTACCGCGCCGTGTGGCGTCCCCGCTACGAGCGGCACTCACCCTGGCAACAGCCGGCTGCCTGAGCCCCGCACATTCCGGTGCCGGACGGGTGCCCCCCGCAGACTCCGGTGCCGGACGGGTAACCCCTACACACTCCGGTGCCGGACGGGCAACCCCTACACACTCCGGTGCCGGACGCGTGAACCCCCGCACGCGTCCGGCACCGGTCCGTCGGCAGCCCCGGTCTCCGGGCGCCCGCCGTGGCCGGCCGCCGCGAGGTTCCCCCTCCGCGGCGGCCGGCCCTCGGCGTCCTCAGCCCATCAGGCGCTGCTCGTCCTGGTCGTGCAGCAGCGTGCACAGGTCCCTGAGGCCCGCCTCCAGCTGGTCGATCTCGGCGTCGGTGAGCTGGACGGACGGCGCGAACCGCAGGGTGTTCGGGGCGCTCGCCGTCGGCAGCACCCGGATGCGGTGCCGGCGCAGCAGGAAGCCGGCCACGGCGTAGCCGAAGACGCCCTGCCGGGCCAGCGACCCGATCAGCTCGGAAGGCGCCTGCGACTGGTCACGGAACTCCAGGCCCTGCAACAGCCCCTTGCCGCGGACCTCCTCCACGACGTCGGGGTGGTCCGCACGGACACGGTCGAGCATCTCCCGCAGCCGCGCCCCGCGTTCCGCGGCCGTGCGGTACGCGGCCCCGTCGTCCGCCTCCAGCAGTTCGAGCACCTTCAGCGCGATCGCGCACGAGAAGCCGTCCTTGGCGAACGTCGAACTGTGCACCAGCTCGAACTCCTGGCGGTAGCGCGCCTGGCCCACCAGCGCGACCGAGCACTTGGCGATGCCACCGCCGAGGCTCTTGGCCAGGACGTAGTAGTCACCGCGCAGCCCCACCTGCGCGCTGGCGAAGAAGGAACCGGTGCGTCCCACGCCGGTCTGGATCTCGTCGATGATCAACGGACAGCCGGCCTCGGCGCAGACCCGCTGCACCTCCGCCGCGAACTCCTCGCCGAGCATCCTGATGCCGCCCTCGCCCTGGATCGGCTCGACCAGGAACGCGCAGAACACGGGGAAGTCCCGCTCCACCAGCCGTACGGTCCCCTCCTCGACCACGACGTCCAGCACCCGGGCCCGCGCCTCGTCCACCGTCTTCGCCAGGACGTCCGGCTGGTCGAGGGGGACGAACCGGGCCTGGGCGCCCAGCGCCGCGAACGCCGACCGGAACCCGGTGTTGTGGGTGAACTGCACGCTCCCCATCAGCTTGCCGTGGAAGGAACCCTCCAGCGCCAGCAGCACCGGCGGCCGGGCCGACACCGCGGTGTTGTGGCGTACGACGGCGGCGGCGAGGTCCTCGAAGGAGGCGGCGCCGGCCCGCTCCAGGCCGGCCGTGGCCCACGCGCCGTCCGCCACGGTGACGCCACCCGCAGCCGCCAGGGCGCGGGCCTGCTCGACGTGCTCGCCGATCTCGGCCAGCAGCGCCGACACCTTCAGCACCCGGTCGAACTCCGCCTGCTTGACCGCGGTTTCGACGGCCTCCGCACCCGTGCTCGCGAAATGCGCGAAGTACGGTTCGGTGGCGCCCGTCTCGCGGCGCAGGATCTCGTTGAGTTTCAACGCGACGTCGTTGGCCGTGGAGTGCGGGGAGAACTGCGTGAGAACGGGCGTGCCCGCGGACAGGACCCGCTGCGCGTGCGCGACGATCTCCGGGTTGTTGTGGCCGAGGAACAGGGACGCGTAACCGCCGCAGTAGTCGACCACCGGGATCTCGGACCCGTCGTCGCCGAGGTGGTGGAGCGTGTTCCCCTCGGCCCGGACGTATTCGACAGCGAGGCCGATACCGGCCAGCATCCCGGTCAGATACGGCTCGGTGAGCTCCGCTCGGCTGGTTTCGGATTCCATGGCTCTCCTCCGTCGTCGGGGTCGCGGGCGAGCCTAGGCAAGCGCGGTGTGAGGGATCTCAGCCGAGGGTCATCGGCCGGTAACGCCGCTCCCGGATGGTGCCGCGATGGCCGTGCGGTGGGCGGGCGATGGGCGGGCCGCCGCTAGCTTGTGCCGAAGCACGCCGCACGCACTCGTGCCGAAGCACGGCGCACGGGACAGCCACCCGGTGCGCTCTGCGCACCACCCACCGACGCCAACGGAAGCCGACCACAGGGAGCGGCAGGTCATGACACCTCGCGCCGAAGCGCATGCGATCGTCCTCGGAGCGGGGATCGCCGGACTCTTCACCGCCCGCGTCCTGTCCGAGTTCTACGGGCGCGTGACCGTACTGGACCGGGACGACCTGGCCGGTGCGCCGCACGAGCCGCGCCGCGGCGTGCCGCAGAGCGGACACGCCCACGACTTCCTGGCCCGCGGCCACCAGATCTCCGAGGAGCTCTTCCCCGGGCTCGGCGACGAACTGGCCGCCGCCGGCGCCCACGCCGGTGACATCGCCGGCGCCATGCGCTGGATCGTGGGCGGCCACCCCCTGAGGAAGCCGGTCGCGGGACTCGGCACGGTGACCGCCTCGCGCCCCTTCCGGGAGTTCCACCTGCGCCGGCGCGTCCGGGCGCTGCCCGGCGTGACCGTGCACGGCGACCGGGACGTCACCGGGTTCACCACGGCCGGCGACGGGGACGCCGTCGTCGGCGTGACGGTGACCCGGCGGGACGGCACCGGGGCCGAGCACCTGCCCGCGGACCTCGTCGTGGACACCACCGGCCGCGGTTCCCGCACCCCCGTCCGGCTGGAGGAACTCGGGTACGGGAGGGTGGAGGAGACCCGGCTCAAGGTCGACATCGGATACGTCACCCGCTACGTCCGCACCCCGCCCGGGGCCTTCGCCGGGGACATCTCCGTCAACATCGTCGCCTCCGCCGACTCGCCCCGCGGGGGAGCCTGCCAGCGGGTGGACGGCGAGCGGACCGTGGTCACGCTCTACGGGCTGCTCGGCGACCACCCGCCGCTCGACCACGACGGCTTCCTCGCCTTCGCCAAGTCGCTGGCGGCGCCCGACATCCACGAGATCCTGGAGGTGTCCGAGCCGCTGTCCGAGCCGCGGCGCTACCGCTTCCCGGCCGGCCTGCGCCGGCACTACGAGCGGCTGGCCCGCTTCCCGCGCGGACTGCTGGTGCTCGGCGACGCCGTGTGCAGCCTCAACCCGCGCTACGGCCAGGGCATGACGCTCGCCGCCCTCCAGACGACGGTGCTGCGGGACCGGCTGCGGGCCGCGGACGGCGCACAGCCGGACCCCGCGGAGTTCTTCGCACAGCTCACCGAACAGGTCGTGGGGCCCGTCTGGGACATGACCGTGCTCAGCGACCTCAGCATCCCCGGCGTCGAGGGCGAGCGCCCCCCGGAGCTGATGCAGGTGCTCGAACTCGTCGGGCGGACCCAGGCCGCGGCCACCCTCGACGACGAACTGGCCGTCGCCTGCCTGAAGGTGTTCGGCCTCGTCGACCCGCCGGCCGCGCTCCTGGGCCCGGAGATCCAGGAGCGGGTCGCCGCGACGCTCTGACACGGCGCCACCGGCGGCCGTCCGCGCTCCGGTACGGCGCGGCGCCATCGGAGATCAATCCTTTCACCCGGGCCGAAGATCAGCCCTTTCACCCGGGCCGTCCGAAAGGCCCGGACCGCTCGATACGTCAACGGACAATCAACGGACAATCAACGGACAAACAGGAGGTATGGGTCGTGGATCTGGAGTATGCGGGGAAGTCGGTGGTGGTGACGGCCGCGGGTCGGGGGATCGGGCTGGCGGTGGTGCGTGCGTTGTTGGGTGAGGGTGCGCGGGTGCTGGGGGCGGATGTGGAGGTGTCGGCGGCGTTGAAGGAGTCGGGTGCGTCGTCGGTGGAGGTGGATCTGGCCGGGGTGGAGGGTGCTGCGGTGTTGGCGGCGCGGGCGGAGGAGGAGTTCGGTGAGGGGGTGGATGTGCTGGTGAACGCGGTGGGTGGGCTGGTGGGTCT
>NZ_JBIAPF010000003.1:464460-1009150 GCF_042888135.1 Streptomyces sp. NPDC003247 | reverse complement strand
CGCCCGGTTACATTCCGAACCCGGAAGCTAAGCCTTACAGCGCCGATGGTACTGCAGGGGGGACCCTGTGGGAGAGTAGGACGCCGCCGAACAATCATTCAAAGGGTTGGGCCCTGAACTTCGGTTCAGGGCCCAACCCTTTTTTGTTTCCCGTCACTTGACGTTCATGTTCCGCGCCCAGCATCCACCGCATGGGTACTGCAGCAATGCTCAGGGCCGCAGGTGTCGGAATCGGAGACGAGGTCGTCGTGCCGGCCTTCGGGAACGTCGAAGTGGCCGAGGCGGTGACCCTGGCAGGCGCGTTCCCGGTGTTCGCCGACGTGGACCCGGTGACGTACTGCCTCGATGCGGAAGCCGTCGAACACGCCGTCACCCAGCGCACCGCGGCCGTCGTCGTCGTGCACCGGTTCGGGCGGCCGGCGGACGTCACCCGGCTGCACACGGTGGGGCAGCGGCACGGACTCCTCGTGCTGCAACAAGGAGAGTCCGAGGCGCCGTACGACGAGGTCGCGCGGCGCAGGGAACGGGCCGCCTTCCTGGACGCGCGACTGCGGGGAGTGCGGACGCCCGACGGCGGCGACGGGCACACCTACCAGCAGTACGTCGTGCGGGTTCCGGGCAATGGCAGGCCCGACCGGGACGCGTTCGCACGCGCCCTGCGGACGAAGGGCGTGGAGTGCCGGGTGCCGGTGAAGACACCCCTGCACCGGCTGCCCGAGTTCCGGCGGTGCGTCACGCTGCCGCAGACCGAACTGGCCGCCGACGAGACACTCGCACTGCCGGTGGACGCGTCGCTGACCAAACGGGACATGCAGCGGATCGTCGGCGCCTGCAACGCACTCGGCGGACTGCTCCAAGCCGCTCTCTGAGCGAATTTGGGAGTACGGCTTCGTTCGGGGTATGATCTATTCCGTTGCCGCAAGGGAAACCTCGCAAAGCAACCGGCCCCTATAGCTCAGTCGGCAGAGCGTCTCCATGGTAAGGAGAAGGTCAACGGTTCGATTCCGTTTGGGGGCTCGAAAAAAATCCCCCCGCCCATCCGGGCGGGGGGATTTTTCGTGCTCTCTCCCTCACGCCACCCGCATCGCCAGAATGGCCATGTCGTCGGACGGGGCGTCCGACGCGAAGCGCTCCACCGCGCGCATGATGCGGGCCGCTACCGCGCCGGCCGTCAGACCCGTACACGTCGTCAGAACGTCGGCCAGACCGTCGTCGCCGAGCATCCGGGTGCCCTCGCGGCGCTCCGTGACACCGTCCGTCACGCACAGCAGCACATCACCCGGGTCCAGCGTGACCGACTGCTCGTAGAGCTCCAGGTCCTCCATCACCCCGAGCAGCGGCTGGGGCTCGGCGGCCGCCTCGACCGTGCCGTCCTGGCGGAGGCGCAGGGGCAGCGGATGACCGGCACAGACCACCTTCAGTTCCGCGCTGCCGTCCTCCTGCGGGCGCATCTCGCCGTAGAGGAGCGTGAGGAAGCGGCTGCGGGCTCCCTCGTCGAGGATCGCGGAGTTCAGGCGCTCCAGGACCGCCGGGCCGCTGAGGCCCTCCCGTGCCAGCAGCCGCAGCGCGTGCCGGGCGAGGCCCGTCACCGCCGCCGCGTTCGGGCCCGTACCGCACACGTCGCCGATGGCGAAACCGTAGGCGCCGTCACTGATGGGGAAGATGTCGTAGAAGTCGCCGCCGACCTCGTTGCCCTCGCCGGCCGCGCGGTAGATGACCTCGACCTCGACGCCGTCGATCTCGGGCAGCTCCGGCGGCAGCAGGCTGCGCTGGAGGGACTGGCTGATGGCCGTGCGCTCCGAGTACAGCCGGGCGTTGTCCAGGGCGAGCGCCGCTCGGCGGCTCAGGTCCTCGGCCAGTTCCAGGATCTCCTGGCGGAAGTGTTCGTCGGTCGGCTTGCCGAGGGTGAGCATGCCGATCACACGGTTGCGGGCGACCAGCGGCAGGACGACCGTCTCGCCGCCCACCGCCGCAGCCGTCGCCAAGGTCGGGCCGATGCCCGACGCCACCTGGTGCGTCGGGCCGCCGGACAGCCCCAGACTGCGCATGGAACTGCGCAGGGCCGCCTCGTGCGCGGCCTCGCCGGGGGCCGACCAGACCCGGGCGCCCGGAGTGGGCACCGGATCCGGCGGGGCGATCTTCGAGAGCAACGACTTGATGCCGTCGATGAGTTCCTCGTCCTCGTGCAGGACGTAGGACAGGTACGGATCCGAGGCCTGGTCGGCGATCGTGTAGACGGCGCACCAGGTGGCGAGGGTGGGAACCGTCATCTGGGCCATCAGGGCGAGGGTCTGGTCGCGGTCCAGCGTCCCCGCCAGCAGATCGGAGGCCTCGACGAGGAAGCTCAGCGAGCCGCGGCGCAGCCGCTCCAGCTCGCCCAGGCGGGCCGACTCGACGGCCAGCGCGATCCGGTCGGCGGCGAACTGAAGGCGCAGCGCCTCCTCGTTGGAGTACCTGCCCGGGGACTCCGCCGCGACACCCAGGGAGCCGGTGAGACGGCCCTCGACCTTCAGCGGAACCGTCACCACCGAGCGCATGCCCGTGCCGTTCAGCAGGGGCACGGCGCCCGGAACGGCGAGGAGGTCCTCGTGGACGGCCGGCATACGGGCCGAGCCGTAGCGGCCGGGCCCCGCCTCGACGGGCACCCGCGCGAAGCGCTGGCGTGCCGAGGGCAGGCCGGTGGAGGCGCGGACCTCCAGCTCCGTCTCGTCGTCGGTCGCGAGGAGGAGGAACGCCGAGTCGCCGTCGAGCATGTCGCGGGCGCGCTCCACCGTCCGCTGGAGGAGACCGTCGAGGTCGTCCGGGGCGGGGGAGCCGATGAACACCTCGAAGGGGTCGGTGTTCTGGCCGTCCCCGGCGGGCGCCGCGTCGGCGGAGGCCGGGATGCGCGACGGCGTCTGCAACACCGCGCGTTCGTGGTCGCGGACCAGGAGGCACACCGTGGACGGGTCGCCGTCGGTGTCGCGGACGCGCAGGTGGGAGGCGTACACCGGGATCACGCGGCCGTGGGCGCCGCGAATGCCGTAACTGCCCTCCCAGCGGGAGAGCCGGAGGGCCTCGGCGATGCCGGTGCTGGTGCCGGGGGTGTGCGGCCAGGCGGCGAGGTCGGTGAGGGGCTTGCCGGTGACCAGGTCGGCCGGATAGCCGAAGAGATCCTCCGCGTCCTCGTTCCAGGACGAGATGCTGCCCGTACGGTCGATCTGGACGACGGCGACGCGGACCCGGCCGTCCGCGAGCGGCAGGAGGTCCGCGGGCAGGGACGGGCCGGCCGCGCGGGTGCCGACCGGACGCTCGGGCACGGCGAGCTGGAACCACACGTTCTTGTGCGTCGGGGTGTACTCCACGCCCCAGCGGCCGGCGATGGCCGCGCACAGCTGGAGGCCGCGGCCGCCCTCACGGTCCGGACTGCCCATGGAGGCGGGGGAGCCCTGGAGGGGCACCTCGCGCTCGGGATAACGGTCGGCGACCTCGATGCGGACGCCGTCGTCGGTGCGCAGGCACAGGACGTCGGCGTGGGTGCCCGCGTGGACGACCGCGTTGGTCACCAGTTCACTGGTGAGGACGACGGCGTCGTCGACGATGTCGGCGAACCCCCAGCCCTGAAGGGTGTCGCGGACGAAGGAGCGGGCGGTGGCGACCGACCGCCCCAGGGGCTCGAAGCTGGCGGCCGCGCGCGCGGTGATCACAGAACTCCTCGGCCGGTTGTCGACGTGCAGGGCTGCCCGGCCGTCCTGCTCCCGCCGCTGCTGCGGGAGCCCGTCCGACGGCCGGGGGTCCGGGGGCTGTCCCCCCGGGATCAGTCCGGTGGTCATGGTGCGGCCGCCCCTCCGATGCCCGCTCGTGCTCGTGCCACCGCCCAGACCGGACGGACCGGCGCGGCTGGACAGCCGCATGCAAGGTTACTTACCTTCCCCGTCCTCGCGGATGCCGGTCCGCTGTGATTCCGCCCCACGGGTTGTGCGGACGATGTGCGAAGCTGCCGAACTGTTATGGCCTGGTTCGGGGAGGGTGAAACACTGGGCAGGCTTCTTGTGAAGGTCGGGCAGACTGGGTGTCTTGAGTGGACGGTGGGCAGCAGTGCCTCGGGCCTGCCTGATTTCATCGGGCACTAGGACGGACGACCCCTGCGGGAGGGACAAGTGGAGTCTGGCGCAGCGACGCGGGGCACGGAGACGCGCGCGAAAGGCGGACAGTCCCTGAGCAGGCGGCGGGCGTCCCGGGGCGGGACGACGACGGTGGACACGGCGGCCCTGAACCGTCTGCTGGCCGCTCTCGGGTCCATGCGCGACGGGAACTTCCGCAAGCGGCTCACGGTTTCCGGCGACGGCGTGATGTCGGAGATCGCGGCCGTGTTCAACGAGGTGGCCGACCGCAACCTGCATCTGACGGGTGAACTGTCGCGGGTGCGGCGGATGGTCGGACGCGAGGGCAAGCTCACCGAACGGCTGGAGACGGGTCCCTGCGAGGGGTCCTGGGCGGCGGCCGTCGACAACTCGAACGCGCTGGTCGACGACCTCGTACGGCCCGTCTCCGAGGTCGGGCGGGTGCTGTCGGCCGTCGCCGAGGGTGATCTGTCGCCGCGGATGGAGCTGCGGACCCACACCCCGGAGGGGAGCGGGCATCCGCTGCGCGGGGAGTTCCTGAAGGTCGGGCGGACGGTCAACAACCTGGTCGACCAGCTGTCGACGTTCACCGACGAGGTCACGCGGGTGGCCAGCGAGGTGGGAACCGAGGGCAAGCTGGGCGGGCAGGCCCAGGTGCGCGGGATGTCGGGTTCGTGGAAGGACCTCACGGAGTCCGTCAACACGATGGCGGAGCGGCTGACCGCGCAGGTGCGCGACATCGCGCTGGTGACGACCGCGGTGGCCAAGGGCGACCTGTCGCGCAAGGTCACCGTGCACGTCGAGGGCGAGATGCTGGAGCTGAAGAACACCGTCAACACGATGGTGGACCAGCTCTCGGCGTTCTCGTCCGAGGTGACGCGGGTGGCCCGGGAGGTCGGCACCGAGGGCATCCTGGGCGGTCAGGCGCGGGTGTCCGGTGTCGACGGGGTGTGGAAAGAGCTGACCGATTCCGTGAACACCATGGCCGGGAACCTCACGGCCCAGGTGCGGGGGATCGCGGAGGTCACGACGGCGGTCGCCAACGGTGACCTGTCGCGGAAGGTGACCGTGCCGGCGCGCGGCGAGGTCGCGCAGCTCGCCGAGACGATCAACCAGATGACCGAGACGCTGCGGATCTTCGCGGACGAGGTCACGCGCGTGGCCAACGAGGTCGGTGGCGAGGGGCGGCTGGGCGGGCAGGCGAACGTGCCGGGGGCCGCCGGGACGTGGAAGGACCTGACCGACTCGGTCAACACCGTCTTCCGGAACCTGACCACGCAGGTGCGGGACATCGCGGCCGTGACGACGGCGGTGGCCAACGGTGATCTGTCGCAGAAGGTCACCGTCGACGTGGCCGGCGAGATGCTGGAGCTGAAGAACACCGTCAACGGGATGGTGGACCAGCTGTCCGCCTTCGGTGCCGAGGTCACGCGGGTGGCCCGGGAGATCGGTGTCGAGGGTGAACTGGGCGGTCAGGCGCAGGTGTCGGGCGCGGCCGGGACGTGGAAGGACCTGACGGACTCCGTCAACACGGCGTTCAGGAATCTCACCGGACAGGTGAGGAACATCGCCCAGGTGACGACGGCGGTGGCCAACGGTGATCTGTCGCAGAAGGTCACCGTCGACGTGTCCGGTGAGATGGCGCAGCTGAAGAACACCGTGAACACGATGGTGGACCAGCTGTCGTCGTTCGCCGACCAGGTGACGCGGATGGCGCGGGACGTGGGCACGGAGGGCCGGCTGGGCGGTCAGGCCCGGGTGGACGGCGTGTCGGGCACGTGGAAGGAACTGACGGACTCCGTCAACTCGATGGCGGGGAACCTCACCTCCCAGGTGAGGAACATCGCGCAGGTGACGACGGCGGTCGCCCGCGGTGACCTCTCGCAGAAGATCGACGTGGACGCGCGCGGGGAGATCTTGGAGCTGAAGAACACCATCAACACGATGGTCGACCAGCTCTCCGCGTTCGCCGACCAGGTGACGCGGGTCGCGCGCGAGGTGGGGACGGACGGGCGGCTCGGCGGTCAGGCGCAGGTGCCCGGTGTGGCCGGTGTGTGGCGGGACCTGACCGACTCGGTGAACGGCATGGCCGGCAACCTCACGGCCCAGGTGCGCAACATCGCGCAGGTCGCCACCGCGGTGGCCCGGGGTGACCTGTCCCAGAAGATCACCGTGGACGCGCGCGGGGAGATCCTGGAGCTGAAGAACACCCTGAACACGATGGTCGACCAGCTGTCGTCGTTCGCCCAGGAGGTCACGCGGGTGGCCCGTGAGGTGGGTACGGAGGGGCAGCTCGGCGGTCAGGCCGAGGTGCAGGGCGTCTCGGGCACCTGGAAGGACCTCACGCAGTCGGTGAACTTCATGGCGAACAACCTGACCATCCAGGTGCGTCAGATCGCCGAGGTCACGACCGCGGTCGCCAAGGGCGACCTGTCGAAGAAGATCACCGTGGACGCCAAGGGCGAGATCCTCGAACTGGTCACCACCGTCAACACGATGGTGGACCAGCTGTCGTCGTTCGCCGAGCAGGTGACGCGGGTGGCCCGGGAGGTGGGCACCGAGGGCATCCTGGGCGGCCAGGCGCACGCGTCGGGCGTCACGGGCATCTGGAAGGACCTCACCGACAACGTCAACCTGATGGCCAAGAACCTGACCATGCAGGTGCGCAACATCTCCCAGGTGGCCGCGGCCGTCGCCAACGGTGACCTGACGCGGACGGTGACGATCGAGGCGCGCGGTGAGGTGGCGCAGCTCGCGGACACCTTCAACACGATGGTGAAGACGCTGAGTTCCTTCGCCGACCAGGTCACCAAGGTGGCCCGGGAGGTGGGGACCGACGGCATCCTGGGCGGGCAGGCGCATGTGCCGGGTGTGGCGGGGACGTGGAAGGACCTCACCGAGTCGGTGAACCAGATGGCGTCCAACCTGACCGGTCAGGTGCGCAACATCGCCATGGTGACGACGGCCATCGCCAAGGGCGATCTGACGAAGAAGATCGACATCGATGCGCGTGGGGAGATCCTGGAGCTGAAGACGACCATCAACACGATGGTCGACCAGCTGTCGTCGTTCGCCGAGGAGGTCACCCGGGTGGCCCGTGAGGTGGGCACCGAGGGGCAGCTCGGCGGGCAGGCACGCGTGCGTGACGTCGACGGCACCTGGCGGGACCTGACGGAGTCGGTGAACGAGATGGCCGGGAACCTGACCCGGCAGGTGCGGGCCATCGCGCGCGTGGCGACCGCGGTGACCCGTGGCGACCTGAACCTGAAGATCGACGTGGACGCGTCCGGGGAGATCCAGGAGCTCCAGGACTACATCAACAAGATGATCGCCAACCTGCGCGACACCACGATCGCGAACAAGGAGCAGGACTGGCTGAAGGGCAACCTCGCGCGCGTGTCCGCGCTGATGCAGGGGCGGCGCGACCTGGAGGACGTGGCGTCGCTCATCATGAGCGAGCTGCCGCCGCTGGTGGCCGCGCAGCACGGTGCGTTCTTCCTGGCGATGCCGCCGGCCGACAGCAGCGGGGACCAGTACGAGCTGCGGATGCTGGGTTCGTACGGCTATTCGATGGGGTCCATGCCGACATCGTTCCGGCCGGGTGAGGCGCTGGTGGGGACGGCGGCCGAGGAGAAGCGGACGATCCTCGTCTCCAACGCGCCGAGCGGCTATCTGAAGATCTCCTCCGGGCTGGGCGAGGCGCCGCCCGCGCAGGTGATCGTGCTGCCGGTGCTGTTCGAGGGCAAGGTGCTCGGGGTGATCGAGCTGGCGTCGTTCACGCCGTTCACGCAGATCCAGAAGGACTTCCTCAACCAGCTCGCCGAGATGATCGCGACGAGCGTCAACACCATCTCCGTGAACACCAAGACGGAGCAGCTGCTGAAGCAGTCGCAGGAGCTGACCGAACAACTGCGTGAGCGGTCGGCCGAGTTGGAGCAGCGGCAGAAGGCCCTCCAGGCGTCCAACGCCGAACTGGAGGAGAAGGCCGAGCTGCTGGCCCGGCAGAACCGCGACATCGAGGTGAAGAACACCGAGATCGAGGAGGCGCGGCAGGTCCTGGAGGAGCGCGCCGAGCAGCTCGCCGTGTCGATGCGCTACAAGAGCGAGTTCCTCGCCAACATGTCGCACGAGCTGCGCACGCCGCTCAACTCGCTGCTGATCCTGGCCAAGCTGCTCGCCGACAACGCGGACTCCAACCTGACGCCCAAGCAGGTCGAGTTCGCCGAGACCATCCACGGCGCCGGGTCCGACCTGCTCCAGCTGATCAACGACATCCTGGACCTGTCGAAGGTCGAGGCGGGCAAGATGGACGTCTCGCCGACGCGTATCGCGCTGGTCCAGCTCGTCGACTACGTGGAGGCCACGTTCCGGCCGCTGACCGCGGAAAAGGGCCTGGACCTGTCGGTGCGGGTGTCGCCGGAGCTGCCGGCGACGCTGCACACCGACGAGCAGCGGCTGTTGCAGGTGCTGCGCAATCTGCTCTCCAACGCGGTGAAGTTCACCGACTCCGGAGCGGTCGAGCTGGTCATCCGGCCCGCCGGGACGGAGGTGCCGGTGGCGATCCGGGAGCAGTTGCTGGAGGCGGGTTCGCTGAACGATCCGGACGCCCCGCTGATCGCGTTCTCGGTGACCGACACCGGTATCGGGATCGCGGCCAGCAAGATGCGGGTGATCTTCGAGGCGTTCAAGCAGGCCGACGGGACCACCAGTCGCAAGTACGGCGGTACGGGCCTGGGGCTGTCGATCTCGCGGGAGATCGCGCAGCTGCTGGGCGGCGAGATCCACGCGCAGAGCGAGCCGGGGCGTGGCTCGACGTTCACGCTGTACCTGCCGCTGCACCCGAGCGAGCTGCCGCCGCAGGGGTACCAGCAGGTGGTGCCCGCGCTGGAGGCCGGGGACCTGGTGGCGTCGGAGAGCGGCGTGCGCGAGCTGTCGGAGCTGTCCGACGTGGAGATCGAGACGCCGGCCGAGGTGAAGTCGTACCGCGAGACGCAGAACGGTCCGGCCGCGCTGTTCCGGCGCCGGCGCCGCTCGGTGGCCGGGAGAGAGCCGACGGTGGGTCGGCCGGAGCAGTGGGCGCCCGTGGGGCACGAGGCGGCGTCGCAGGGGCACCGGGGGATCCGGTTCACCGGTGAGAAGGTGCTGATCGTCGACGACGACATCCGCAACGTGTTCGCGCTGACCAGCGTCCTGGAGCAGCACGGACTGTCGGTGCTCTACGCGGAGAACGGCCGCGAGGGCATCGAGGTGCTGGAGCAGCACGACGACGTGGCGGTCGTCCTGATGGACATCATGATGCCCGAGATGGACGGGTACGCGACGACCACGGCGATCCGCCGGATGCCGCAGTTCTCCGGGCTGCCGATCATCGCGCTGACGGCGAAGGCGATGAAGGGCGACCGGGAGAAGGCGATCGAGTCGGGTGCCTCCGACTACGTGACGAAGCCGGTCGATCCCGATCATCTGCTGACGGTGATGCGGCAGTGGATGCGGCAGGAGTGACGGGAGCCTTCCGGGGAGGCGGGAAGTCGCCGGCGCCCGGGGTGGTCACGGTCGTGTGGCGCGGCGGGATCCGGGAACCTTCGGGTCTCCTGCCGCGTTCCTGCAACGTGCACAGTGACATCACGGTGACAGGGTGTGGCGACGGTCGGGGTGGGGCTACGATGACCGGCACAAGGAAGGGCGGCGCAAAGGAGTCGTCCCCAGGGGCGGCGCCCGGTGCACTGCCGGGGCGAGGAGGGCGGGCCATGGTGCAGAAGGCCAAGATCCTCCTGGTCGATGACCGGCCGGAGAATCTGCTGGCGCTGGAGGCGATCCTCTCGGCGCTCGATCAGACGCTGGTGCGGGCATCGTCCGGGGAAGAGGCGCTCAAAGCACTGCTGACGGACGACTTCGCGGTCATTCTGCTGGACGTCCAGATGCCGGGAATGGATGGTTTCGAGACAGCCGCCCACATCAAGCGGCGGGAGCGGACGAGGGACATCCCGATCATCTTCCTCACCGCGATCAACCACGGTCCCCACCACACCTTCCGCGGGTACGCGGCGGGCGCGGTGGACTACATCTCCAAGCCGTTCGACCCGTGGGTGCTGCGTGCGAAGGTCTCGGTGTTCGTCGAGCTGTACATGAAGAACTGCCAGCTGCGGGAGCAGGCGGCTCTGCTGCGGCTCCAGTTGGAGGGCGGTGGCGCCAAGGCGCCGGTCGGCGGTGCCAAGGAGTCGCCGGGGCTGCTCGCGGAGCTGTCCGCGCGGCTCGCCGCCGTGGAGGAGCAGGCCGAGGCCCTGTCCAAGCAGCTGGACGACGAGTCGGCGGACGCGGCCGCGGTGGCCACGGCGGCGCACCTGGAGCGCAAACTCACCGGCCTGCGGCGGGCCCTGGACGCCCTGGAGCCGGGTACGGGCGGCGGTGCGCCGTCGGTGCCCTCGCAGACCTGAATCCCATCGGCGGGCGGGGTGCCGGGAGTTGCGGATGAGCGGGATCCGGCCTCCCGCCTGAGCGCGCGTCAGCTTCGCGCCCCCGCCGGGACGACACGAACGGGTGAAGCAGTGTGCACGCGTGTCCGCTGTCGTCTCCCCCGGTAATCTCACCTCCATGGCCTCACGTCCCTCCGCAGCCAAGAAGCAGCCCGCGAAGAAGGCGGCCGCTCCCGCGAAGGCCGCGGTGAGGAAGGCCGCCGCGAAGAAGGCCCCGGCGAAGAGGGCGCCCGCGAAGAAGGCCGCGGCGAAGAAGGTCGCGCCCAAACCGGCGCCCAGTCCCACCGGGGGCGTGTACCGGCTCGTACGCGCCGTCTGGCTGGGCTTGGCGCACGCCGTGGGCGCCGTGTTCCGCGGCATAGGGAACGGCGCCAAGAACCTCGACCCCGCCCACCGCAAGGACGGCGTGGCGCTGCTGCTGCTCGGCGTGGCCCTGATCGTCGCCGCGGGGACCTGGGCCGATCTGCGCGGGCCGGTCGGCGATCTGGTCGAGATCCTGGTGACCGGTGCCTTCGGCCGCCTCGACCTGCTCGTGCCGATCCTGCTCGCGGTCATCGCGGTGCGCTTCATCCGCCACCCCGAGAAGCCCGAGGCCAACGGGCGCATCGTGATCGGTCTGTCCGCGCTCGTCATCGGTGTCCTCGGCCAGGTCCACGTGGCGTGCGGCTCGCCCGCCCGCAGCGGGGGCATGCAGGCGATACGGGACGCGGGCGGTCTGATCGGGTGGGGCGCGGCGACCCCGCTGACGTACGCCATGGGCGAGATCCTCGCCGTACCGCTGCTGGTGCTGCTCACGGTCTTCGGGCTGCTGGTGGTCACCGCCACGCCCGTCAACGCCGTCCCGCAGCGGCTGCGGCAGCTCGGGGTGCGGCTGGGCCTGCTGCGCGATCCCGAGGCGGACGCGTACGGCGCGTTCGAGGACGACGACGCGCGCTACGACGAGCAGTGGCGCGAGGCGCTGCCCGCGCGCCCCCGTCGGCGCTCGGGCGCCCCGCAGGCGTACGACCCCGAGGGCGCCGAGCAGGAGGCCCTCTCGCGGCGGCGCGGCCGCCCCCGGCGCTCGGCGGTGCCGCAGCCCGCGATGGACCGTCAGCCGGACGCGGTGGACATCGCCGCGGCCGCCGCGGCCGACCTCGACGGCGCCGTGCTGCACGGCATGCCGCCCTCGCCGGTCGTCGCCGACCTCACCCAGGGCGTGAGCACGGGCGACCGCGAGCCGACCGCACCGGTCCCGGTTCCGGCCCCGGCCGCGCGTCCCCGGCAGGAGAAGCCGAGGACCGGGGCGGTGCCCGACCTCACCAAGTCCGCCCCCGAGGAGCCGCGCGACCTGCCGCCGCGCGCCGAGCAGCTCCAGCTCTCCGGCGACATCACCTACGCGCTGCCCTCGCTCGACCTCCTCACGCGCGGGGGCCCGGGCAAGTCGCGCAGCGCGGCCAACGACGCGATCGTCGCCTCCCTGACGAACGTCTTCACCGAGTTCAAGGTCGACGCCGCCGTCACCGGCTTCACCCGCGGCCCGACGGTCACGCGCTACGAGGTCGAGCTCGGCCCCGCCGTGAAGGTCGAGCGGATCACCGCGCTGACGAAGAACATCGCCTACGCCGTCGCCAGCCCCGACGTGCGGATCATCAGCCCGATCCCCGGCAAGTCGGCGGTCGGCATCGAGATCCCGAACACCGACCGGGAGATGGTCAACCTCGGTGACGTGCTCCGGCTGGCGGAGTCCGCGGAGGACGACGACCCGATGCTGGTCGCCTTCGGCAAGGACGTCGAGGGCGGGTACGTCATGCACTCGCTGGCGAAGATGCCGCACATGCTGGTGGCCGGCGCGACCGGCTCGGGCAAGTCGTCCTGCATCAACTGCCTGATCACGTCGGTCATGATGCGGGCGACCCCCGAGGACGTCCGGATGATCCTCGTCGACCCCAAGCGCGTCGAGCTGACCGCCTACGAGGGCATCCCGCACCTGATCACGCCGATCATCACCAACCCCAAGCGGGCCGCCGAGGCGCTCCAGTGGGTCGTTCGCGAGATGGACCTGCGCTACGACGACCTGGCGGCGTACGGCTACCGGCACATCGACGACTTCAACCGTGCCGTGCGCGAGGGCACCGTCAAGCCGCCGGAGGGCAGTGAGCGCGAGCTCCAGCCGTACCCGTACCTGCTGGTGATCGTCGACGAGCTGGCCGACCTGATGATGGTCGCGCCGCGGGACGTCGAGGACGCGATCGTGCGGATCACCCAGCTCGCGCGCGCGGCCGGCATCCATCTGGTGCTCGCCACGCAGCGGCCGTCCGTCGACGTCGTCACCGGTCTGATCAAGGCGAACGTGCCCTCGCGGCTCGCGTTCGCCACCTCCTCGCTCGCCGACTCGCGCGTCATCCTCGACCAGCCCGGTGCCGAGAAGCTGATCGGCAAGGGCGACGGGCTGTTCCTGCCGATGGGGGCGAACAAGCCGACCCGGATGCAGGGCGCGTTCGTCACCGAGGCCGAGGTCGCGGCGATCGTGCAGCACTGCAAGGACCAGATGGCGCCCGTCTTCCGGGACGACGTCACCGTGGGCAGCAAGCAGAAGAAGGAGATCGACGAGGACATCGGCGACGACCTCGACCTGCTGTGCCAGGCGGCCGAGCTGGTCGTCTCGACCCAGTTCGGGTCGACGTCCATGCTCCAGCGCAAGCTGCGCGTCGGCTTCGCCAAGGCGGGCCGGCTGATGGACCTCATGGAGTCGCGGGGTGTGGTCGGGCCGAGTGAAGGTTCGAAGGCTCGTGACGTTCTTGTGAAACCCGACGAGTTGGACGGCGTGCTAGCGGTGATCCGAGGGGAAACTGAAGGATAGTCGTTTCTTCGCGGGGGCAGCGGGCGTTCGTGACGCACCCGTTAGGGAGCTGTGGGCAACCGTTTCCCCTCGGCGTACGTCAAGTTGAGCGACTGGACAGGCGTGGCGTTCACCCTGGGCTCCGCACCTGGCCCGTCGTCGGGGTGTCCGGCCATTCCGATGGCGTAAATGCCCCACCGACCGGTTGCCCCTCCCTTTTGCCCCCCTCCTAGACTGAACCTCCAGCACAGGTGGCTACACGCTCGAAAGGCGCCCCCGTGTCCCTCGGCAACTCTCCTGAAGACGAGCGTCCGTTCGAAGACGTTCCTGAGGATGCCCGCCCCTCCATCGGCCGCGCCCTGCAGCAGGCGCGCATCGCGGCCGCACTGACCGTCGACGACGTCAGTACCGCCACCCGAGTCCGTATCGCCATCGTCCATGCCATCGAGTCGGACGACTTCGCCCCCTGCGGCGGGGACGTCTACGCGCGCGGGCACATCCGTACCCTGGCCAGGGCCGTCCGGCTGGACCCGGCCCCGCTGATCGAACAGTTCGACGCCACCCATGGCGGCCGTCCGGCGCCGACGCCGGCCGCACCCCTGTTCGAGGCGGAGCGCATCCGGCCCGAGCGGCGCGGGCCGAACTGGACCGCGGCCATGGTCGCCGCGATCGTCGCCGTGATCGGGTTCGTCGGCTTCACCGCGTTCAAGGGCGGCGACGAGGGCACCCAGGACGTCGCCGGCGGCGCCGCGCCCACCACCAGTGCCCCCGCCCCGCCCACCCCCAAGAGCGACAAGAGCATCGACGAGACGCCCGAGCCCTCCGACAGCGCCATCGCCGCCGCCCCTCAGGACAAGGTGACCGTCCAGGTCAGCGCCACCGACGGCAAGAGCTGGATCTCCGCCAAGGACCACAACGGCCGACTGCTCTTCGACGGACTGCTCAAGCAGGGGGACACCAAGACCTTCCAGGACAGCGAGAAGATCAACCTGGTCCTCGGGGACGCCGGCGCGATCCAGCTGTACGTCAACGGCAAGAAGATCGACGACGACTTCCGGCCGGGTGCCGTGGAGCGGCTGACGTACACGAAGGGCGACCCGGAGGCCGGGTGACGGGCTCAGGGCGCTTCTGACGGATCTCCGCGGCGTCGCGACGCCCGGCACGCCCCCTCGGCGATCCGTCAGAAGCGCCCTACCCACCGCGTGCGGGGCCGTCGACACCCGCCGGCCCCGCACGCAGGAAGATCGCCAACCCCGTCGGCGGGGGCTGTCAGCCGGACGAAGTAGTCTTGAGCCCATGCCTGAACGCCGTACCGTCGCACTCGTCACCCTTGGCTGCGCCCGTAACGAGGTGGACTCGGAGGAGCTCGCAGGCCGTTTGGAGGCGGACGGCTGGCACCTCGTGGAGGACGCCGCGGACGCGGACGTCGCCGTCGTCAACACCTGCGGTTTCGTCGACGCCGCCAAGAAGGACTCCGTCGACGCCCTCCTCGAGGCGAACGATCTCAAGGGACACGGCAGAACCCAGGCCGTCGTGGCGGTGGGCTGCATGGCCGAGCGGTACGGCAAGGACCTCGCCGAGGCGCTCCCGGAGGCCGACGGCGTCCTGGGCTTCGACGACTACGCCGACATCTCCGACCGCCTCCAGACCATCCTGTCCGGCGGCATCCACGCCGCCCACACCCCGCGCGACCGGCGCAAGCTGCTGCCGATCAGCCCGGCCGAGCGGCAGGACTCGGCCGCCGGTGTCGCGCTCCCCGGGCACGCTCCGGCGGACCTCCCCGACGGGCTCGCCCCGGCCTCCGGCCCCCGCGCGCCCCTGCGCCGCCGTCTCGACGGCGCCCCGGTCGCCTCGGTCAAGCTCGCCTCCGGCTGCGACCGGCGCTGCACCTTCTGCGCCATCCCCTCCTTCCGCGGCTCCTTCATCTCCCGCCGCCCGAGCGACGTGCTGAACGAGACGCGGTGGCTGGCCGAGCAGGGCGTCAAGGAGATCATGCTGGTCTCCGAGAACAACACCTCCTACGGCAAGGACCTCGGCGACATCCGCCTGCTGGAGTCGCTGCTGCCCGAGCTGGCGGAGGTCGACGGCCTCGAGCGGGTGCGCGTCAGCTACCTCCAGCCGGCCGAGATGCGGCCCGGCCTCATCGACGTGCTGACCTCGACCCCCAAGGTCGCCCCCTACTTCGACCTGTCCTTCCAGCACTCCGCGCCCGACGTGCTGCGCGCGATGCGCCGCTTCGGCGACACCGACCGCTTCCTGGAACTGCTCGACACCATCCGGAGCAAGGCGCCCGAGGCCGGCGTCCGCTCCAACTTCATCGTCGGCTTCCCCGGCGAGTCCGAGGCCGACCTGGCGGAGCTGGAGCGGTTCCTGAACCACGCGCGGCTGGACGCCATCGGCGTCTTCGGCTACTCCGACGAGGAGGGCACCGAGGCCGCGACGTACGACAACAAGCTCGACGAGGACGTGGTCGCCGAGCGGCTCGCCCGGGTCTCCCGGCTGGCCGAGGAACTCGTCTCGCAGCGCGCCGAGGAGCGCCTCGGGGAAACCGTGCGCGTACTCGTGGAGTCGGTGGACGACGAGGGCGTCCACGGCCGCGGGGCGCACCAGGCGCCGGAGACGGACGGCCAGGTGCTGCTCACGTCGGGCGAGGGACTCGTCGTCGGCCGTATGGTCGAGGCGAAAGTGGTCGGTACGGAAGGTGTCGACCTGGTGGCCGAGCCCCTGCCGGGCTCGATCGGGTGTCGTGAGGAGGCGGACAGATGACGGGTGTCCCGGCATCGGCCGCGGGCGGCGCCTCACCGGCGAAGGGCGCCGCGGCCGCTGCGGGCGCGTCCGCCGACGACGAGGCCCCGGGTGCCGGCAAGGCGCCGCGGGGCGGCAAGCTGGCGGCCGCGGCCGTCAACCAGGCGAGCGTCTGGAACGTCGCCAATCTGCTGACGATGCTCCGCCTGGTCCTCGTGCCGGGCTTCGTCGCGCTGATGCTGGCCGACGGCGGCTACGACCCGGCGTGGCGTGCGCTCGCCTGGGCGGCCTTCGCCGTCGCCATGATCACCGACCTGTTCGACGGTCATCTGGCGCGGACGTACAACCTCGTCACCGACTTCGGGAAGATCGCCGACCCCATCGCCGACAAGGCGATCATGGGGGCGGCCCTGATCTGTCTCTCCGCGCTCGGTGATCTGCCGTGGTGGGTGACGATCGTGATCCTGGGCCGGGAACTCGGGATCACCCTGCTGCGTTTCCTCGTCATCCGGTACGGCGTCATCCCGGCGAGCCGGGGCGGCAAGCTGAAGACGCTCACCCAGGGCGTCGCCGTCGGTATGTACGTCCTGGCGCTGACGGGCTGGCTGGCCACCCTGCGGTTCTGGGTGATGGCCGCGGCGGTCGTGCTGACCGTGGTGACCGGGCTCGACTATGTGAGACAGGCCATCCTGCTGCGCCGGCAGGGGATCGCCGAGCGCAACACGGTGGCGCAGGAGACGGAAGGGTGAGCTCCACGGCCGCCGACGTGGTCCGACTACTGACCGTGACAGGCCAGACGCTGGCCGTCGCGGAGTCGCTGACCGGTGGCCTGGTGGCCGCGGAGATCACCTCGGTCCCCGGCGCGTCCAAGGTCTTCCGGGGGTCCGTGACGGCCTACGCCACCGCCCTGAAGCAGGAGCTGCTCGGAGTCGACGGGGATCTGCTGGCCGCCCGGGGAGCGGTGGACCCGCAGGTCGCGGCCCAGATGGCGGCCGGGGTGCGCAGGGCGCTGGGCGCCGACTGGGGCATCGCGACGACCGGCGTCGCAGGTCCGGACCCCCAGGACGGGCAGCCGGTCGGGACGGTCTACGTCGCCGTGGACGGGCCGTCGGGGGCGGACCCCGGTTCTGCCTCTGGCGGAAAAGTGGAGGCCCTGCGGTTGAACGGCGACCGTGCGGAAATTCGTAGAGAGAGTGTACGGAGCGTACTCGCAGTGCTTCTGAAGGAGCTCGCGGGCGAACAGACCGGGAATGAGCGGGCACAGGATACGGAACAGAACGGGGGGTTTTGATGTTTGCAGCCCTGAGTGAACACGACATCGCTCCCCGCACGGCCGCAGCGCAAGGCGGTACGGTGGGGCGTGAAGGATGCGGCTACGCGGTCCGAGGAGGGAGCCACCGATGATTCTGCTCCGTCGCCTGCTGGGTGACGTGCTGCGTCGGCAGCGCCAGCGCCAGGGCCGTACTCTGCGCGAAGTCTCCTCGTCCGCCCGAGTCTCACTCGGCTATCTCTCCGAGGTGGAGCGGGGGCAGAAGGAGGCTTCCTCCGAGCTGCTCGCCGCCATCTGCGACGCGCTGGACGTACGGATGTCCGAGCTCATGCGGGAAGTGAGCGACGAGCTCGCCCTCGCCGAGCTGGCCCAGTCCGCTGCGGCCACCCCCAGTGAGCCTGTGCCCACGCCGGTCCGTCCGATGCTGGGTTCCGTGTCGGTGACCGGTGTGCCACCGGAGCGGGTGACCATCAAGGCGCCCGCCGAGGCAGTGGACGTGGTCGCCGCGTGAGACGCCCCTCGGCGGCCGTGCCGGCCGGCGGGTGTGCGCGAGGCGTACGGCACGAGTGCGGGTGAGTCGCTCACTGTGTGTGTGAGGCCCCGGCCGGGGCTCCTCCGGATCAGGCCGGAGGGGAGCGGTCGGGGTTTTTGCGTGGGGTTCTTGTCTGTCCGGGGGTTTCTTCTGCCGGTTCAGGTGCTGTGTGCCGGTTCGGGTGAGCTTGGGCTGATTCGGGTCCGTTTGCCGGTCATGCGTGCTGCGGTCATCGTGGAGGGGCATGACGGGAGCCGACCCACCCGGAGGTATGGATGAACGCCGTGAAGAGCCCGCTGCCCGACGCCGATCTCAAGACCGTCGCCGAAGCCCTGCAGGGGGCGCTGGTCGATCTGGTCGACCTCTCGCTCGTCGCCAAACAGGTCCACTGGAACGTCGTCGGGCCCCGTTTCCGGTCCATCCACCTCCAGCTCGACGACGTCGTGGCCAGCGCCCGCACACACACCGACGCGGTGGCGGAGCGCTCCTCGGCGCTGGGCGTGTCGCCCGACGGCCGGGCGGCGACGGTCGCCTCCGGCAGCGGCATCGACACGGTCTCCCCCGGATGGATCAAGGACGCGGACGCGGTGGGCGCCTTGGTGGCGGCCCTCGGTGCGGTGATCACCCGGATGAGGGAGCGGGTCGCGGCCACCGAGGACCCCGATCCGGTGAGCCAGGACCTCCTCATCGGGATCACCGCCGATCTGGAGAAGCATCACTGGATGTTCCAGGCGGAGAACGTGTGATGTGAGGGGTGAAGAGTGGTCCGCGCGACGGTGGTGCGCCCTCTCGGTGGTACGGGTGGGCGCTTCGCCGTCCTGTCGTCCCGCCGTCCCGCCGTCCCGCCGTTCCGCCGTCCTGTCGTCCTGCCGTGCGAAGGCAGTGGCTCGCCTGCGGCGGGCCGGTGGGGGCGGGTGGGAGGAGGTGACGGCCGTGGCGGGCCGGACAGTGGGCCGGGCGGCCTTCCTCGGGCTCGGGGTGCTGTGGTGGTGGGCCGTGCTGCGGCTCGCCGTGGTGCCCGAGGCCGGGGTGCTGGAAGGGGCCGTCGCCGCCGGGGGGTGGGGCCTGAGTCTGCTGCCGGTCCACTGTGTGGCCAAGGGGCGGGCGGTGGGGGCGGTCGCCGACGGGCGGTGGGCGGCTGCCTGGCGGGGGACGCGGGGTGGTCGGGGGGTGCCGGCGAGGGGGAGCGCGAGTGGGAGCGGGAGCGGGAGCGGGAGCGGGCGTGGGTGGCGGTGCAGGCGCGGCCTCGGCCGTATGCGGCGCCGGTGACGGGTGCGGTGCGTCCGGTGGCGGGGCGTATGGTCGCGCAGCCTCGCGCTCGCGCGCGACTGTTTCTCGTTGACCGGTGGGGCGTCAGACGGCCGGGTGTGAGCGGACCCGGCGGGTGGCCGGGGAGCCCGGGGCCGGGGCGGGTCCCGTCTGACAGCTCGGGCACCAGTACGTCGGACGTTCGCGGGAGCCGTCGCCCTGGTCGGCCACCCGCACCGGTGTCCCGCAGCGCAGACAGGGGCGGCGTGCGCGGCCGTAGACGAAGAGGTCCTGGCCGCGCCGGCCCGTGGTGACGCGGGTGGGGCGGTCGCGGTTCACCTCCAGGAGCCGCTGCGCGAGGACGGGCAGTTTCGCCGTGCGGTCGGCGGGGAGCTTCCCGACGGGCAGCCAGGGAGTGGCGCCGAGGAGGAAGCAGAGCTCGCACTTGTAGACATTGCCGATGCCGGCGAGGTTGCGCTGGTCGAGGAGGGCCTCGCCGAGGGGGCGGTCCGGGGCGGCGAGGAGGTTGGCGAGGGCCCGCTCCGGATCCCAGTCGGGACCCAGCAGGTCGGGGCCGAGGTGGCCGACGGCCCGCTCCTCCTCGCAGGTGCGCAGGAGTTCCAGGACGGGGAGGCGGTAGCCGACCGCGGTGCGGTCGTCGGTGCCGAGGACGGCCCGGATCTGGTGGGCCGGACCGCCCGTCCAGCGCTGGTCGTTCGCGTACACCTTCCAGGAGCCGTCCATCCGCAGGTGGGAGTGGAGCGTCAGGCCGCCCTCGACGCGGGTGAGGAGGTGCTTGCCGCGCGGGGTGACGTCCAGGACGGTACGGCCGGTGAGGTCGGCGGTGGCGTACTTCGGCACGCGCAGGTCGGAACGGGTCAGCACCTTCCCCGCGAGGGCGGTGTGCAGCCGCCTCGCGGCCTGCCAGACCGTGTCGCCTTCGGGCATGGGTCAAGGGTGGCACGGAGAGACGCGGCCGGGCGGCGTCAGGCTCTCAGTCTGAGGCCGCGGGGGGTCGCGATGAAGCCGGCGCCCTCCAGCAGGGTGCCCAGCGGGGCGGTCAGGGCCGAGGCGCCGTTGACGCGTTCCACGGTGACCGTGCCCAGGGAGCCCGCGCGGGCGGCGGCGGCGAGGGCTTCCGCCGCCGCGTGCAGGCGCGGGTCGTCGCCGACGGCGCCCTCGCCGTCCGCGGTGGCGGGCCAGGCCAGCAGGGTCTTGCCGCCGCGCTCCATGTAGAGGGTCAGCTCGCCGTCCACGAGCACCACCAGGGAACCCGCCTTGCGGCCGGGCTTGTGCCCGGCGCCGGTGGGCGGCTCGGGCCAGGACAGGGCGGCGCCGTACGCGTTCGCGGGATCGGCCGCGGCGAGCACCACGGCGCGCGACGCGGGGGAGGGCGTACGGCGGTGGCGGTCGGAGAATCCCGAGGCGTACGGGAAGCCGTTGCCGCCGCGGGGGCCGCCGGCGCCGGGGGCGGCGAGGTCGCGCGGGGAGAGGCGGCCGCCCGGTGCGGTGGGGGCCGCCGGGGAGTCGAAGGCTCCGTCGAGGCCGGGGACGTCCCAGCCGAGATCGTCGGAGGGGGCGGTGTCGGGGAAGGCGAAGCCGTCGGGGGCGTCGCTCTCCCCGGCCGGGGCGGGCAGCGTCTCGTCCCGGTCGCGGGCGTTGGCGACGGCGCGGACCCGGTCCACGGCGCCGTCCATGGCGAACTGTGCCGCGCCGAGGCCCTCCACCACGTAGCCGCGGCGGGCCTGGCCGCTCTCCTCGAAGACGGACAGGACGCGGTACGTCGCCGAGAACCCGCCCTCGATGCCCTCGGCCGAGACCGCGCCCCGGGTCACCACGCCGTGGCGGTCGAGCAGGGCGCGGGCGACGGCGTGGGCGCGGACGGTGGGATCGGGTTCATGGGCGGGCAGGAGCGACCAGCGGCCGGCGACGGTCGGAGGGCCGTTGCGGGAGGCCGACCGCGCGGCGGCCGTCAGTGAGCCGTAGCGCCCGCGCGGGACCGCGCGCTTGGCACGGTGGGCCGTGGACCCGGCGGTGCGGCCCGAGCCCAGCAGGGCGCGCATCGGCGCGAGCGTGTCGTTGGTGAGCCGGCCCGACCAGGCCAGGTCCCAGACGGCGTCGGCGAGTTGCGGGTCGGTCGCCTCGGGGTGCGTGGTGGCGCGGACCTGGTCGGCGATCTGGCGGAAGAACAGGCCGTAGCCGCCGGCCAGGGCGTCCAGGACGGACTGGTGCAGTGCCGTCAGCTCCAGCGGATGGGGCGCGGGCAGGAGCAGGGGGGCCGCGTCCGCCAGGTACAGGGAGACCCAGCCGTCCTTGCCGGGGAGCGCGCCCGCGCCGGCCCAGAGCACCTCCCCGGAGGCGGTGAGTTCGTCGAGCATCGCCGGGGCGTAGTCGGTCATACGGGACGGCAGGACGAGCTTCTCCAGGGCGGAGGCCGGCACGGACGCCCCCTGGAGCTGCTCGACCGCGCGCACCAGGCCGTCGACGCCGCGCAGGGCGTGGCCCTTGCCGATGTGCTGCCACTGGGGCAGGAACTGGGCGAAGGCGGCGGGCGGTACGGGTTCGAGTTCGTGCCGCAGGGCGGCCAGGGAGCGGCGGCGCAGCCTGCGCAGGACGGCCGCGTCGCACCACTCCTGGCCGATGCCGGCCGGGTGGAACTCCCCCTGGACCACCCGGCCCCCCGCGGCGAGGCGCTGGAGGGCGCCCTCGGTGACCGCGACGCCCAGGCCGAAGCGGCCGGCGGCGGTGGCCGACGTGAACGGGCCGTGGGTGCGGGCGTACCGTGCCAGAAGGTCGCCCAGCGGGTCCTTCACCGGCTCGGTGAAGGCCTCCGGCACCCCGACCGGGAGGGCGGTGCCGAGGGCGTCGCGCAGCCGGCCCGCGTCCTCGATCGTCGCCCAGTGGTCGGCGCCGGCGACACGGACCCGGATGGCGCGGCGGGCGGCCGCCAGCTCCCGGGCCCAGTCGGGTTCCGCACCGCGCTCGGCCAGCTCGGCGTCGGTGAGCGGGCCGAGCAGGCGCAGCACGTCCGCGACGCCTTCGGCGTCCTTCACCCGGCGGTCCTCGGTCAGCCACTGGAGCTCCCGCTCCAGTTCGGTGAGCACCTCCGCGTCCAGCAGCTCGCGCAGCTCCGCCTGACCGAGCAGTTCGGCCAGCAGACGCGAGTCCAGGGAGAGGGCTGCCGCGCGGCGCTCGGCGAGCGGGGAGTCACCCTCGTAGAGGAACTGGGCGACGTAGCCGAACAGCAGGGAGCGGGCGAAGGGGGACGGCTCCGGGGTGGTGACCTCCACCAGACGCACCCTGCGGGACTCCAGGTCGCCCATCAGCTCGACGAGCCCCGGGACGTCGAACACGTCCTGGAGACACTCGCGGACCGCCTCCAGGACGATGGGGAACGAGCCGAACTCGCTCGCCACCTGGAGCAACTGGGCGGCGCGCTGGCGCTGCTGCCACAGCGGGGTCCGCTTGCCGGGGTTGCGGCGCGGCAGCAGCAGGGCGCGGGCGGCGCACTCGCGGAAGCGGGCCGCGAACAGGGCGGAGCCGCCGACCTGGTCGGTGACGACCTGGTCGACCTCGCCCTTGTCGAAGACGACGTCCGCCGCACCGACCGGCGCCTGCGCGGCGTCGTACTCCGCGCCCGCCTTCAGCGGCTCCTGGTCGAGCAGTTCCAGCCCCATGAGGTCGGCGTCCGGCAGGCGCAGCACGATGCCGTCGTCGGCGTGCATGACCTGGGCGTCCATGCCGTACCGCTCGGAGAGCCGGGCGCCGAGGGCGAGGGCCCAGGGGGCGTGGACCTGGGCGCCGAAGGGGGAGTGCACGACGACCCGCCAGTCGCCGAGTTCGTCGCGGAAGCGCTCCACGACGATCGTGCGGTCGTCCGGGACGTGGCCGCAGGCCTGGCGCTGTTCGCTCAGATAGGAGAGCACGTTGTCGGCCGCCCAGGCGTCCAGACCGGCGGTGAGCAGGCGCAGGCGGGCGTCGTCCTCGGGCAGGGAGCCGACCTCGCGCAGGAAGGCGCCCAGCGCGCGGCCCAGCTCCAGCGGGCGGCCCAGCTGGTCGCCCTTCCAGAACGGGAGACGGCCGGGGACCCCGGGGGCGGGGGAGACCAGGACGCGGTCGCGGGTGATGTCCTCGATGCGCCAGGAGCTCGTGCCCAGGGTGAAGACGTCGCCGACCCGGGACTCGTAGACCATCTCCTCGTCGAGCTCGCCGACCCGGCCGCCGCCCTTCTTCGGGTCGGCGCCGGCGAGGAAGACGCCGAACAGGCCGCGGTCGGGGATGGTGCCCCCGGAGGTCACCGCGAGCCGCTGCGCCCCCGGGCGGCCGGTGATCGTGCCGGTGACGCGGTCCCACACCACGCGCGGGCGGAGCTCCGCGAAGGCGTCGGAGGGGTAGCGGCCGGCGAGCATGTCGAGGACGGCCGTGAAGGCGGATTCCGGCAGTGCGGCGAAGGGCGCGGCACGCCGGACCGTGGCGAGCAGGTCGTCGAACGGCCAGGCGTCCATCGCCGTCATGGCGACCAGTTGCTGGGCGAGGACGTCCAGCGGGTTCGCGGGAATCCTGAGGGACTCGATGGCGCCGGTGCGCATGCGCTCGGTGACCACCGCGGCCTGGACGAGGTCGCCGCGGTACTTGGGGAAGACCACGCCCGTGGAGACGGCTCCCACCTGGTGGCCGGCCCGGCCGACGCGCTGGAGGCCCGAGGCGACGGAGGGCGGGGACTCGACCTGGACGACCAGGTCGACCGCGCCCATGTCGATGCCCAGCTCCAGGCTGGAGGTCGCCACGACGGCGGGGAGGCGGCCCGCCTTGAGGTCCTCCTCCACGAGCGCGCGCTGCTCCTTGGAGACCGAGCCGTGGTGGGCGCGTGCGATGACCGGCGGGGCGCCCTGGGCCGCGCCGGAGCCGCCCATCAGCTCCGCCGGGGCGTGGTGCTCGTCGAGCGGCTCGCCGGTGGCCCGCTCGTAGGCGATCTCGTTGAGGCGGTTGCACAGGCGCTCGGCGAGGCGGCGGGAGTTCGCGAAGACGATGGTGGAGCGGTGCGCCTGGACGAGGTCGGCGATCCGCTCCTCGACGTGCGGCCAGATCGAGGGGCGCTCCGCCCCCTCGGAGCCGTCCGCGACCGGGGAACCGCCCAGTTCGCCCAGGTCCTCGACCGGGACGACGACCGAGAGGTCGAACTCCTTGCCGGACTCGGGCTGGACGATCTCCACCTTCCGCCGCGGGGAGAGATAGCGGGCCACCTCGTCGACCGGACGGACGGTCGCCGAGAGGCCGATGCGGCGGGCCGGCCTCGGCAGCAGCTCGTCCAGGCGCTCCAGCGAGAGCGCCAGGTGGGCGCCGCGCTTGGTGCCGGCCACGGCGTGCACCTCATCCAGGATCACCGTCTCGATGCCGGTCAGCGCGTCACGGGCGGCCGACGTCAGCATCAGGAACAGGGACTCCGGGGTGGTGATCAGGATGTCCGGGGGGCGGGTGGACAGGGCGCGGCGCTCGGCGGCGGGGGTGTCGCCGGAGCGGATGCCGACCTTGACCTCGGGCTCGGGCAGCTCCAAGCGCACGGCCTCCTGGCGGATGCCGGTCAGAGGGCTGCGGAGGTTGCGCTCCACGTCCACGGCCAGGGCCTTGAGCGGGGAGACGTACAGCACGCGGCAGCGCTTCTTCGGGTCGGCCGGCGGGGGCGTCGAGGCCAGCTGGTCCAGGGCGGCGAGGAACGCGGCGAGGGTCTTGCCGGAGCCGGTCGGGGCCACCACCAGCACGTCCGAGCCCTCGTGGAGGGCCTGCCACGCGCCCGCCTGGGCCGCGGTGGGCGCGGAGAACGCCCCCGTGAACCAGGCGCGGGTCGCGGGGGAGAAGCCGTCCAGGGCTCGGTGCGCGTTGCTGACCATGCGTCCATCGTGCACCCGGGGTCTGACAATGCGGCCGGGGCGGGGGTGCGGCGCGGGGCGGCGGGCGGGGGTGCGCCGGGCCGGGCCGGGCCGCGGGGGTGGGGCGGCGGCGCGCCGGGCGGCCGGAACCGGGGGTGTCGGGCGGCCCGGACCGGGAGGTGTCGGGTGGCCGGACCGGGAGGAGTCCGGCAGGAGCGCTTCGGGCCGGGGTGAGGGCACCGAGCGTTCGGGAGAGGGGCGCCGGGCGGGGTGGGGTCGGGCGGAGGGGGTGCGGAACGGTGCGCAGAATGGGGGTATGGCGGGATCGGGTGAGGTGGCGCGGCACTGGCGGTACGCCGAGCTGCCCGGGGTCGACCTGCTGCGCGCCCGGTACGTGCGGAAGAACTTCGTGCGGCACACCCACGAGCACTTCGTGATCGCCGGGATCGCCGAGGGCGTGGAGGTCTTCCACCACGGTGGGAGTGATCAGTACGCGGGAGCCGGCGCGCTCGCGCTGGTCAACCCCGATACGCCGCACACCGGACGGGCGGGGGTCCCCGAGGGGTGGCGGTACGGGGCCGTGTACCCCTCCGTGGAGGTCGTGGCCGGGATCGCCGCCGAGACGACCGGCCTGCGCGGCACGCCGGGCTTCGTGCGCCCGGTGCTCGACGACCCACAGGCCGTGCGGCTGGTGCTCCAGGTGCTGCGGGCCGCCGACGAGGGCAACGCGCTGGCCGCCGACACGCTGCTGCGGGTGGCCGTGACGCGGCTGCTGCGGTCGAACGGCGGGTCGCTGCCCGTTCGGCGGGTGCGTACGGCCGGGGGCTTGGTCGCCGTACGCGCGCGTGCCGTGCTGGAGGAGCGGATGGCCGACCCGCCGACGTTGGAGCAGCTCGCGCGGGAGCTGGAGACCGGTCCGTTCGCGCTGCTGCGCGCGTTCCGCGACACCTACGGGATGCCGCCCCACACCTGGCTCACCGACGCGCGGGTCCGTCGGGCGCGGCGACTGCTGGACGCGGGCAGGGCACCCGCGGAGGCCGCCCTCGCGGTGGGGTTCACGGACCAGCCGCACCTCAACCGTCACTTCGCCCGCATCGTGGGAGTGCCGCCGGGCGCCTACCAGCGTGAGCGCAAGAACGTACAAGACGCGCGACGGTGACCGCTCCTACCGTCCGACGTGTGGCAGAACAGGCAGAAAAAGCACGACAGACAGCTCGCTCGGACACCGGCGACGGCCGCCGGTACGGCAGGCCCGACGCCGCCGTCGTACGGGACGCCCTCGGCGTCGGGGTCGCCGTCGGCCTCTCCGGGTTCGCCTTCGGGGTGACCTCGGCGGGCAGCAGCCTCACCGTGTGGCAGAGCTGTGCGCTCAGCCTGCTGGTGTTCACGGGCGCGTCCCAGTTCGCGCTCGTCGGGGCGCTCGCGGCGGGCGGCAGCCCCCTCACGGCGGCCGCCGGCGCCTTCTTCCTGGGCGTGCGCAACGCGTTCTACGGCCTGCGCCTGTCGCAGGTGCTGGCCCTGCCGCGCGCGGTGCGTCCGTTCGCCGCCCAGTGGGTGATCGACGAGACGACGGCCGTCTCGCTGGCACAGCGCGACCGGCGGGGTGCGCGGATCGGCTTCGCGGTCACCGGGCTCAGCCTCTATGTGCTGTGGAACCTCACCACGCTGCTGGGCGCCCTGGGGGCCGAGGCACTCGGGGACACCGACGCCTGGGGGCTCGACGCGGCCGGCCCGGCCGTGTTCCTGGCGCTTCTCGCCCCCATGCTGAAGACCCGCACCGACCGGGCCGCGGCCGCTCTCGCGGTCGTGCTGGGGCTCGGTCTGCTGCCCGTCCTGCCCGGCGGCGTGCCGGTCCTGGTGGCCGCGCTCGCCGCACCGCTCGCCCTCTGGGGCGAGGGCCGTCGCGCGGGGCGTCCGCGGAACCGTCAGGAGGACGGACGATGAACATCTGGATCGCGATCGTGGCGACCGCCCTCGGCTGCTACGCCGTCAAGCTCGCCGGACTGCTCGTTCCCGCCGGGCTGCTCGAGCGGCCCCTGGTGCGGAGGCTCGCGGCCCTGCTGCCCGTGGCCCTGCTCGCCGCCCTCACGGCCCAGCAGACGTTCGCCGACGGGCGGGCGCTGGTGCTGGACGCGAGGACGGCGGGGCTCGCCGCGGCAGCCGTGGCGCTCGCCCTGCGGGCGCCGTTCCTGCTCGTCGTCGCGGCGGCCGTGGTGGTGACGGCCGGGGTGCGGGCCGTGGGGGGATGAGGGCGGCCGGGAGCGAGGGGCGGGACGGCTGAAGGAGGGAGGGAGACGGCCGGGATGCCGGCCCTCGGAGGACGGTGGTGACGGTACGGCGGCGGAGGCGGCCGGACGGCGGGGGTGGCGACGGTCGGGTGGTGGAGGTGGCGGGGCGGCCGGACGGACGGCGGGGGTGGTGGCGGCCGGGTGGTGGAGGTGGCGGGGGCGGTCGGGGCGGCCGGCCGCGGTGCGGATGTGGTCCGGCGTCAGCCGATGGGGCGTCCGTACGACCTCAGGGTGCGCAGGGCCTCAATGGTCGCCACGGGACGTGACTCCAGGTCGGTTCCCGGTGCCCAGCGGCGCCATCGGATCGGCCAGCCGCCGTCCTGCTGCTGGTCGGCGGCGAGGAAGTCCAGGGACCGCTCCATCTCGTCGTCGGTGAACCACGCGCGCGCGAGAGAGCCGGGCGTGCGGGCGTAGTCGTGGGGGAAGTGGTGCTCGCCGGGGGCGTAGCCGGGCGGGACCGGGGGCGTGTCGCGACGGTCCGGGTCCAGTACGGCGAGCCGGTGGGCCCGGACCAGGCGGCCGAGACGGTCGGCGGCCGCCTCCGCGCGCGGGCGGTCGGGCGCGGAGTCGAGGAACGCCACGGCGGCCTGGATCTCATAGGGGTGGGACGTCTCCAGGGAGTCCACCGCCTGCCAGCAGAAGTCGGTGGCCCTGAAGAGCCAGGCGTGCCAGACCTCGTTGCCGTGCAGGACGCCCACCGCCGGACCGGTGGCCAGCAGCTCACTGGGCGGGGCGTCCACGATCGGGACGAACGGAGCGGTGGGATAGCCGCGCTGGCTGGGGCGGATCGCCGGGAGCGCGCCGTCGGGGTTGGAGACGGAGGTGAGGTAGCGGCACACCTGTTCCACGCGCCGGCCCGCGCAGCGGCCCAGCGAGTCCAGGACGCGCAGGGCGCGCACCACGTGCAGGGGCTGGCTGACGGGCCCGCGCAGATCGGGCTCCAGCGCGTGGCCGTATCCGCCGTCGTCGTTGCGGTAGGCGTCGAGTGCGGTCTCCGCGGGGTCGGCGCCGCCGTGCAGGAAGTGGTGGGCGAAGAGGCGCTGCTCCAGCACGCGCGCGGTGAGCCAGACGAAGTGCTCGGCGCGGAAGAGCGGGGTGGGCGCCGGGGGCGCCGGGGGGAGTGGGGCTGCTCCGGTTTCGGCCATGGAGCAGACCGTAGGACGGAAAGCGGTGTCGGCAGGCGGTCACGGCCGGGGCCACCCCCGGGGGCGGGATACTGGTGTCATGCGGTTGACGGTCTTCTGGCAGCGGATGGCGGAGCACTTCGGTACGGGCTACGCCGACACCTTCGCGCGCGATCACGTGATGGCCGAGCTCGGCGGGCGGACGGTGCACGAGGCGCTGGCGGCCGGCTGGGACGCGAAGGACGTGTGGCGCGTGGTGTGCGCGGTGATGAACGTTCCGCGGGAGAAGCACTGATCAGCGGTGAAGATCGCGGAGGGCTCTCCGATTGTCGGTGCGGTGGGCGAGACTTGAGCCGTGGCACCCACTGACGAGTCCGGGCAGGCCGGCCCGCACACCTCCCCGTCGGACACGACGTCGCCCGCCCTGCCTCCGGACGGCGGCGTGGCCGCGTCGGGCGCGCGCATGCCCCGATGGCTCCCGCGCGCGATGGTGCTCGCGCTCGCCCTCTTCGGCGTGTTCCAGCTGGGCACCTGGGCCTTCCACCAGGTCATAGGCCTGCTGATCAACATCCTCATCGCGTTCTTCCTGGCCCTGGCCATAGAACCCGCGGTGAGCCGGATGGCCACCCACGGCATACGCAGGGGGCTCGCCACCTTCCTGGTCTTCCTCGGCCTGCTGATCGTGGTCGCGGGCTTCTTCACCCTGCTCGGCTCGATGCTCGCGGGACAGATCATCAGGATGATCGAGGGCTTCCCGGAGTACCTCGACTCCGTGATCAACTGGATCAACACGACGTTCCACACCGAGCTCAGACGCGTGGACATCCAGGAGGGACTGCTCCACTCGGACTGGCTGAAGAGGTACGCGCAGAACAGCGCAGCCGGTGTCCTGGACGTGTCCACGCAGGTCCTCGGCGGCCTCTTCCAACTGCTGACGATCGGGCTGTTCTCGTTCTACTTCGCCGCCGACGGACCCCGGCTGCGCCGCGCGCTCTGCTCCGTCCTGCCGCCCGCACGGCAGGCCGAGGTGCTGCGCGCATGGGAGATCGCCGTCGACAAGACCGGCGGCTACCTGTACTCGCGCGGACTGATGGCGCTGATCTCCGGAGTGGCCCACTACGTCCTGCTGGAGGCGCTCGGCATCCCGTACGCGCCGGTCCTCGCGGTGTGGGTGGGGGTGGTGTCGCAGTTCATCCCGACCATCGGCACGTATCTCGCGGGCGCGCTCCCCATGCTGATCGCCTTCACGGTCAGCCCGCTGTACGCGGTGTGGGTGCTGATCTTCGTCGTGGTCTACCAGCAGTTCGAGAACTACATGCTCCAGCCCAAGCTGACCTCGAAGACCGTCGACATCCACCCTGCCGTGGCCTTCGGCTCGGTCGTCGCCGGCACCGCCCTCCTCGGCGCGGTCGGCGCGCTGATCGCCATCCCCGCGGTCGCCACACTGCAGGCGTTCCTGGGCGCGTACGTGAAGCGGTACGCCGTCACGGACGACCCCCGGGTGCACGGTCACCGCAGACGGGGCGAGGGGCCGGGGCCGCTCGCGCGGGCGCGACAGCTGTGGTCCAGGTCGCGGGAGCGCATCGCGGGACGGCGGCGGAAGTCCGGCTGACGGCCTCGCGGCCTCGCGGCCTCGCGGCCTCGCGGCCTCGCGGCCTCGCGGCCTCGCGGCCTCGGGGCTTCCCGGCCTCGGGGCTTCCCGGCCACGTTGCCGCGAGCCGCGGATCTGTGACATCCGGCGGGGCGTACGTGTCCGGGCAGTGCTCGGTGTGCCGCGCGGTGCGCTTGACACGAAAATCGAACATCCATTCTTATTGGGGTTCCGGCAGGGCTCTCGGTGGGGATTTCGTCCTGGTTTGGGTAGGAAGGCAACCGAGTTATCCACAGGCCGGACCGGCGTCGGGGCGCATTGTCAGTGGCAGGCGTTAGCGTCTTTGACGTGAAGCGATCGACTCAAGCAAACCGGGTGGAACCCATGGCAGGAACCGACCGCGAGAAGGCCCTGGACGCCGCACTCGCACAGATTGAACGGCAATTCGGCAAGGGCGCGGTCATGCGCATGGGCGAGCGGTCCAAGGAGCCCATCGAGGTCATCTCGACCGGGTCGACCGCGCTCGACGTGGCCCTCGGCGTCGGCGGTCTGCCGCGTGGCCGCGTCGTGGAGATCTACGGACCGGAGTCCTCCGGTAAGACCACGCTGACCCTGCACGCCGTGGCCAACGCCCAGAAGGCCGGCGGCCAGGTCGCGTTCGTGGACGCGGAGCACGCCCTCGACCCCGAGTACGCGCGCAAGCTCGGCGTCGACATCGACAACCTCATCCTCTCCCAGCCCGACAACGGCGAGCAGGCCCTGGAGATCGTGGACATGCTGGTCCGCTCCGGTGCCCTCGACCTGATCGTCATCGACTCCGTCGCGGCGCTCGTCCCGCGCGCGGAGATCGAGGGCGAGATGGGTGACAGCCACGTCGGTCTGCAGGCCCGCCTGATGAGCCAGGCCCTGCGGAAGATCACCAGTGCGCTCAACCAGTCCAAGACCACCGCGATCTTCATCAACCAGCTCCGCGAGAAGATCGGTGTGATGTTCGGCTCCCCCGAGACCACGACCGGTGGCCGGGCGCTGAAGTTCTACGCCTCGGTGCGCATCGACATCCGCCGCATCGAGACCCTGAAGGACGGCACGGAGGCGGTCGGCAACCGCACCCGCTGCAAGGTCGTCAAGAACAAGGTCGCGCCGCCCTTCAAGCAGGCCGAGTTCGACATCCTCTACGGCCAGGGCATCAGCCGCGAGGGCGGTTTGATCGACATGGGCGTGGAGCACGGCTTCGTCCGCAAGGCCGGCGCCTGGTACACGTACGAGGGCGACCAGCTCGGCCAGGGCAAGGAGAACGCCCGCAACTTCCTGAAGGACAACCCCGACCTCGCCAACGAGATCGAGAAGAAGATCAAGGAGAAGCTGGGCGTCGGTGTGCGCCCGGAGGAGCCCGCCGCCGAGCCGGGCGCGGACGCGGCGGCCGCCACGGGCACGGCCGCCGACGACGCCAAGACGGTTCCCGCTCCCGCCGCCAAGGCCGCCAAGACCAAGGCCACGGCTGCCAAGAGCTGACCCGTGACACGACGAACGGACTGGGCCGAGTACGACGCCCACCCCGGCGTCCCCCGGGAGCCGGGGAGCCGGGACGGCGCCGGCCTCGCCCGGGGCGGCGACGACCGGCCGGCCGACGGCCGCCGCTACGGGAGCGACGGAACCCACCGCGACGGAACCGGCCCGGCCGGAACCGACGACGACGGCCGGCGCCGTGACGGCAGGAGCGGGTGGGGCGGCGGCCGGGCCGAGCGCGGCGGTGACGGCGGCCGGGGCGGTGCACGCGGCGAGCGGGGACGCCGTCGGCGCGGTTTCGGGGAACCGTCCACCGAGGACGAAGGCACCTTCACCTCGTCGAGGGCCGGGAAGGGGGAGCCTTCTGGGGACCCGGCTGAGCGGGCACGGGCGATCTGCCTGCGCCTGCTCACCGGGACCCCGCGCACGCGGAAACAACTCGCCGACGCGCTGAGCAAGCGGGAGATTCCGGACGACGTGGCCGAGGAGGTGCTCTCCCGCTTCGAGGAGGTCGGGCTCATCAACGACAGCGCCTTCGCGGACGCCTGGGTGGAATCCCGGCACCACGGCCGTGGACTGGCCCGGCGCGCACTGGCGCAGGAACTGCGGACCAAGGGTGTCGACTCCACGCTGATCGACGAGGCGGTCTCCCAGCTCGACTCCGAGCGTGAGGAAGCGACCGCCCGTGAACTCGTCGACCGCAAACTGCGCTCGACCCGCGGCCTCGACCGCGACAAACGGCTCCGCCGTCTCGCCGGGATGCTCGCACGCAAGGGCTACTCCCAGGGCATGGCCCTGCGCGTGGTCCGGCAGGCGCTGGAGGAGGAGGGCGAGGACACGGAGTTCCTCGAGGACGGGGACTTCTGAGGCCTTGGCCCGGCCCTGGCCCGGCACTGGGCCCTGGCCCCGATCCGGCCCTGGCCCCGATCCGACCTTGGGTCCCGATCCGGCTCTGGCCCCGGCACTGGGCCCAGACGGGGGCGTCGGGCCGCGGTTCGCCGTTCCCGGGCTGATGACTCCACCCTCCCCGTCGTCGACACGCTGGCCATGTCCGTCTCCGAACGGGTGAGGGAGTTCGCGCTGCTGCGTCTCGCCGGGGCGCCCCGCCGTCAGGTGCTGGGCATGCTCCGCATCGAGGCCCTGTCCCTGCTGCTCCTCGCCACGGCCCTGGGCAGCGCCGTCGCCCTGTCCGTCCTGACGGCGTTCAGCGTCGGCATGACGGGCCGGGCGGCGCCCCCGGTCACACCCCTCGCCTACGTCACCGTCGTCGCCGGGGCCGCGCTCGTCGCGACCGCGCTGCCCGGCCGTGTGGCGCTCAGGATCCCCGCGGTGACGGTGGCCAGGGCCGAGGAGCGACCCGGGCGGAGCGGCCCGCCCCGACCGTCGAGCGTTCGAGGCTAGGTGATGCCGCGCCGGACGAGCCCCCTGCGGAGCGCAGGATTACCTTGCGCTCCCGGGAGGGTGAGGTCCCGACGGCCCGGTTGTACCGTCTGCCTCCGTCGCGCCGCCGCAGGGAGCCCTCGGTCCCGTGCGAACCCCCGGCCTCGTACGACCCTCCTGCCCACACAGCCGCCGCGACCCGCACATCCCACTTCACCTCGCGCATCCGACTCCACCTCGCACGCCCCACTTCACTCGCACGTCCCCCTCGCACATCGCACCTGCCACGCCACCCGCACATCCCATCCACCTCGCACGCCCCACTCCACCCGCACGTCCGACTTCACCCCCCGCACGTTCCTCCCCTCCCCCCGGCACGTCCCTCCCACTACACCCGCACGTCCGAAAGGCGCCCAGCCATGCCCGTGTCCGTCCGCTCCCGAAGACCGCTGGTCGCCTCCGCCCTCGGCATCTGCCTGTTGAGTGGTTGCGGAGTGTGGGCGCCGCAGGAGTCCACGGGCGGGGTCACCGGGCAGATCACGCTCGGCTTCGTCAACGGCGGCACCTCCGAGTTCCACACCTGTCTGCAGGAGTCCGTCCGGCTCACGGCCCGCAACAACAACGTGGAGCTGCTCACGGCGAACTCGCGTCAGGACGCCGAGACGGAGGCCGCCAACATCGAGGATCTGATCGCCTCGGACGTCGACGCCCTGATCGTGCAGACCGTCGACGTGGACGCCCTCAAGGGCGACATCGCCGAGGCCAGGAAGGCGGGCGTGCCGATCTTCCTCACCTCGGTCACTCCCGACGACACCTCCGACATCCTCGGTGCCGTCGTCGTCGACCTGGAGGAGGTGGGGAAGCTGGACGCCGGGTGGATCGAGAAGGACGCCGGCGGCCGCGCGGTGTCGGTCGGGGTGATCGCGGGAGCCCCCGGCGCCGCCTCCGACGTTCTCGTCGACGCCTTCACCGACGGCCTGCCGGACAGCGCCGAGGTCGTCGCCAGCCGGCCCGGCATGTACGACCCCGACACGGCGCGGACCGTGGCCGCGGACATGGTGCGGGCCCATCCCGACCTGGACTACGCGTTCATCGCCAACGAGGAGATGGCGTTCGCCGCCCGGAAGGCCTTCGACGCGGCCGGCGCGCAGGACGTCCGGATCGTTACGGTCAACGGCACCGACGAGGCGCTGGCGGCGCTCAAGGACGGCCGGTTCTCCGCCACCGTCTCCAACTCGGCCGCCGACACGGGCGAGCTGGCGGTGGAGAACGTCATCTCCCTGCTCCGCAACGAGCGGGCCGACAAGATCGAGGCCACACCCGTCCGCCTCGTCACCGCGGACAACGCGGACACGGCCCCGCTGTACTGCCCGCCGGCCGGCTGAGCCCCACGCGCGCGTGGGGCCCCGCTCGCCCCGCTCTACGGCGTCACCGGCAGCCCCGCCGCCCGCCACGCCTGGAACCCGCCCACCAGGTCGGTGGCCCGGTGCAGCCCCAGCCGGTGCAGGGAGGCGGCGGCGAGGCTCGACGCGTAGCCCTCGTTGCAGACCACGACGATCCGCAGGTCGTGGCCGGTGGCCTCGGGGGCGCGGTGACTGCCCTGCGGGTCGAGGCGCCACTCCAGTTCGTTGCGTTCGACGACCAGGGCTCCGGGGATCAGACCGTCCCGCTCGCGCAGGGCGGCGTACCGGATGTCCACGAGCAGCGCCTCGCCCGCGTGGGCGGCCTCGTACGCCTCCCGGGCCTCCACGCGCGCGTACCCGGAACGCACCTGTTCGAGCAGCTCGTCGATGCCCGGGGGCCGCTCATCGCTCACTGCCAGTCCTCCGGGCGCTCGACCTGCTCCAGGCGCAGGACCTGTCCGGTGCGGCTGTAGCGGCGGATGCGGGGCAGCGGCGGGTAGTAGGCGTGCACGGAGATCGCGTGTTCCTCCGTGGACTCGTTGAGCACTTCGTGGACGTGGTGGTGTCCGAAGGCGCGGCCCTTTCCGGCCGGAAGCCGGCGCTCCCGGTCCACGCCCTCCGTCAGCTCCAGGGTCTTCCAGCCGTCGGTGGGCAGTCGCGCGGCGAGCGAGTGCTCCTTCAGCTCGCCCCGCGCGGTGAGGAAGGCGCCCAGCGAGTCGGCGTGGTCGTGCCAGCCGGTGCCGGTGCCGGGCGGCCATCCGATCAGCCAGGCCTCGCTGCCGCCGGGTCCCTCCAGGCGCACCCAGGTGCGGCCCTCGGGGTCGAGGGGGAGCGAGGCGATCAGATCGGTGTCGGCGGCCGTCCGCCGGACGAAGTCGAGGAGGTCCGCCTGCGTGGGAGCGGCGACGGGCGCGGCGGCAGGGGCGGAGGCAGGGTCGACTGAAGGGGAGACAGACACGTGTACCGTCCTGGGAACGTTCGCGGAGGAGCGCGCGGCGGCGCGGGAGCGCTCGGCGGGGCGCGCAGGGGGAGAAAGACGCGAATTCAGCAGGACGGACGACACACGCAGCCCGCGTAGCGGACGAGGTCCATATGGACCCTCCGCCACAGGCGCACGTCGGTGTCGGTCACGATCCGGAGTACACCATGCCGGTGCACACCGGTCAACTCGCTGTCACCATGCGGACCGCACGGTGACGGTGCGTGCCGGCGGTCGGCCGTCGATCGCGGAAGCCCTCGATCGCGGAGGCCGTCGATCGCGGAGGCCGTCGATCGCGGAGGCCGTCGATCGCGGAGGCCGTCGCTCGTACCGCTACTTCGCCCCCGCCCCGGCCCCGGCGCCCGCCCCGGCGTCGGCCCCGGCTCCGTCCTGCGCGCCGGCCGGGCCGCCCACCGCCGCCTCCGCCGCCGCGTACAGGTCGGCCGGGCGCACCCCGCCCAGCGCCGCGACGAGATGGCCGTCGGGCCGGATCAGCAGGACCGTGTGGGCGGCCGCTCCCGGGTAGCTCTCGGCCACCAGCAGCTCGGCCGGACAGGGCAGCGCGGTCACGGCGGCGGCGAGCCGGGGCATGACCCCGGCGCCCACCCAGTGCTTGCGCTCCCACACCCCCGTGCCCGGTGCGATCAGCAGGACGAGCAGGGCGCCCCGGCCCAGCCGGTCCTCCAGCCGTACGGAGGAGCCGTCCTCCGCCGTCACCCGTACGTCCTCCACCGGCGAGCCGGGGAGCGTGTCCACGGAGACCTCCGACTCCAGCCGCCCGGGCGCGAGGGGGGAGGCGGCGTAGGTGCCCGGCGCGCCCAGCGGGCCGCGGCCCAGATGACCGTCCGTGAGCAGCGCGTCGTGACCGCGGCCGGAGCCGGGGACGTACGCCCTTATGCCGCCGCCGCTCCGCAGCAGCGGCAGTGCCTGGTCGGCGGCGCGCAGCCGGGCGGCGACCACCGCGCGGCGTTCCGTCTGGTAGCTGTCGAGCAGTCCCTCGTGCGGCCCGTGGTGCCAGGCGAGGGCCAGCTTCCAGGCGAGGTTGTCGGCGTCCCGCAGGCCCTCGTCGAGGCCCTGGGTGCCGAGCGCGCCGAGCAGGTGGGCGGCGTCCCCGGCGAGGAAGACCCGTCCCGCGCGCCAGCGGCGGGCCAGCCGGTGGTGGACCGTGTGCACCCCGGTGTCGAGCAGTTCGTACACGGGGGCCGTCTCGCCGCTCCAGCCCGTGAGGGTCTCGCGGATCCGGCCGACCAGCAGCTCGGGCGTGACGAGGTCCTTGCCGGGCGGCAGCAGCCAGTCCAGCCGCCAGACGCCGTCCGGCAGCGGACGTCCGGTGACTTCCCCGACGGACGGCCCGGACGTCCGCCAGGGCGGCATCCGGTGGAGCACCGCCTCACCGGTCCAGGGGAGTTCCGTGCGCAGCGCGGCGACGGCGTGCCGTTCCACCGCCGTACGGCCGGGGAAGCGGATGTCCTGGAGCTTGCGGACCGTGGAGCGGGGGCCGTCGCAGCCGACCAGGTAACTCCCGCGCCACCACGTGCCCCGGGGGCCCCGGGTGTGGGCCGTGACGCCGGAAGGTTCCTGCTCCAGGGTGTCCAGGCGGCTGTCCACGGCGATCCGCACCAGCCGCTCGCGCGCGAGGGCCGCGCGCAACGCGCCCGTCAGCACGTGCTGGGCCAGGTGCAGCGGGGCCGGTCCGCCGTCCTCGAAGGTGATCTCGCGCGTCACCTGCCGGCGCCGCATCGCCCGCCATCCGGTCCAGCGCAGCCCGGCCCCGGCCAGGGACGTTCCGGTGAGCCGCTCGACGAGGGCCGTGGTGTCCTGGCGCAGGACGACGGTGCGCGCGAGGCGCGGCTCGTCCTTGCCCGGGCCCTCGTCGAGGACGATCGAGGGAACCTCCTGACGTGCCAGTGCCAGGGCGAGCGTGAGCCCCACGGGCCCCGCTCCGACGATGATCACCGGTTCCACGGCGTGGCGCCCCCTGCCCGCGACGGTGTCCTCAGGGACGTGGGTGAACAAGAGGTTGGAGCAGGGTGCACGATCACAGAACGTATGCAACCCATTGCCACCGCTTGCGTCAAGCGACGGAGGCAGTGGCGAGCACGCCACTGCCTCCGTACAGGTCACACCGCCTGAGTGCGCGTCAGGCCTTGTCGACCGGGGCCGCCCCGTGGAGACCGCCTACCTCCGCCGCGTTGATGTCGTCGACGTCCTCGGCGCCGAGCACCGCGCCCGTGCCGCGCTTGCTGCGCCGCAGCCGGCCCTCCAGCCAGGAGGCGAAGGAGGTGAGGAGGAAGTTCAGGACGATGAAGATGATCGCCACGACGATGAAGCTGGGGATGACGTTGGCGTAGTTGGCCGCCAGCGTGCTGCGCGCGTTCAGCAGTTCGGTGAACCCGAGCATCACGCCGCCCAGCGCGGTGTCCTTCACGATGACCACGAGCTGGCTGACGATGGCCGGCAGCATCGCGGTGACCGCCTGCGGCAGCAGGATGCTGGTCATCGTCTGGCCCTTGCGCAGACCGATCGCGTACGCGGCCTCCGTCTGGCCCCTGGGCAGGGCGAGGATGCCGGCCCGGACGACCTCGGCGAGGACCGAGGCGTTGTACAGCACCAGGCCGGTGACGACGGCGTACAGGGGCCGTTCCTCGCTGCTGACGCCCGTGGAGCGGACGTAGAACTCGTTGGCGAACAGCATCAGCAGCAGTACCGGGATGGCCCGGAAGAACTCGACCACCACGCCGGCCGGGACGCGCACCCAGCGGTGGTCGGACATGCGGGCGATGCCGAAGAACGCGCCCAGCGGGAGCGCGATGACCATGGAGAGCGCCGCGGCCTTCAGGGTGTCGCCGAGGCCGGGCAGCAGGTAGGTCGTCCACGCCTGGGAGGTGGTGAACGGCTCCCACAGCGCCCATTCGAGCTGGTTCTTCTCGTCCATCTTCTGCCAGATCCACCACAGCGCCAGGACGAGGAGGACCACGAAGAGGACCGAGAGGAGGACGTTGCGCCGCTGGGCGCGCGGTCCGGGGGTGTCGTAGAGGACCGAGCTCATCGCTTCACCGCCAGTCGCTTGCCGAGCCAGCCGAGCAGCAGGCCGGTGGGAAGGGTCAGGACCACGAAACCGAAGGCGAAGACCGCGCCGATGGCCACCGTCTGGGCCTCGTTCTCGATCATCTCCTTCATCAGGTAGGCGGCTTCGGCCACGCCGATCGCGGCCGCCACCGTGGTGTTCTTGGTCAGGGCGATCAGGACGTTGGCCAGGGGGCCGATGACCGAGCGGAACGCCTGGGGCAGCACGATGAGCGACAGCGTCTGGGTGAAGCTCAGTCCGATCGCGCGCGCCGCCTCGGCCTGGCCGAGGGGCACGGTGTTGATGCCGGACCGGATCGCCTCGCAGACGAAGGCCGCGGTGTAGGCGACCAGACCGAGCACCGCGAGACGGAAGCCCTGGAGTTTGAAGTCGTCGGCCGCGCCCATCGTCATGCCGAAGATGTCGGCGAGGCCGAGCGAGGTGAACACGATGATGACGGTCAGGGGGATGTTCCGGACGATGTTGACGTAGGCGGTGCCGAACCCGCGCATCAGCGGGACCGGGCTGACCCGCATCGCGGCCAGCAGGGTGCCCCAGACCAGGGAGCCGACGGCGGAGAGGAGGGTCAGCTTGACCGTCATCCAGAACGCCGCGAGGACGTCGTAGCCTTCAAGAAAGTCGAACACGATCTCCCGCGCTTCCGGGTGTGTGGCGTACGTGGAGGGAGGGCGGACGCGCACCGCCGTGATCGCGGCGGACGGCGGCGCGCCCGCGGAACCCCACGTCGGCCGCGGGATTCCGGGTCCGGTCGGCGTCCTCCCGTCGGCCCGCGCTTCGGGCGGACGACGGGAGGGCGCCGGCGGGACCTACGGCAGCGAATGCCGTATGGCGTGCGGAGGACGCCTTGCGTGACGACGCCTTACTTGACGACGACACCGATCTTCGGCGCCGGCTCGTTCTCGTAGTTCGCCGGGCCGAAGTTGGCGTCGACCGCCTTCTCCCAGGAGCCGTCGGAGACCATCTTCTCCAGCGCGGTGTTGATCTTGTCGACGGTGGCGGTGTCGCCCTTCTTGACGCCGATGCCGTAGTTCTCGTTGCTGAGCTTCTCGCCCACCAGCTTGAACTGGCCCTTGTACTTGTCCTGCGCGGCGAAGCCCGCGAGGATCGAGTCGTCCGTGGTCAGCGCGTCGACCGCGCCGCTCTGGAGACCGGCGACGCACTCCGAGTAGCCGCTGTACTCGCGCAGGTTGGCCTTCGGCGCGATCTTGTCCTTGACGTTCTGCGCCGAGGTCGACCCGGTCACCGAACACAGGTTCTTGCCGTTGAGGTCCGCGCCCTTGGCGATGTCGGCGTCGGCCTTGACCAGCAGGTCCTGGTGGGCCAGCAGGTACGGGCCGGCGAAGTCGACCTTCTGCTTGCGCTCGTCGTTGATCGAGTACGAGGCCACGATGAACTTCACGTCGCCACGGGCGAGCGCGTTCTCGCGGTCGGCGCTCTTGGTCTCGACGAACTCGATCTGGTCCGCGTCGTAGCCGAGCTGCTTCGCCACGTAGGTCGCCACGTCGACGTCGAAACCGGAGAAGGAACCGTCCGGCTCCTTCAGGCCGATACCGGGCTGGTCGTACTTGATACCGATCTTGATCTTCTCGCCGCCGCTGGACCCGGAGCCGCTGGAGGCGTCCTTGTCGTCGCCGCCGCACGCGGTGGCGGACAGGGCGAGGGCGAGGACGGCGGCCGAGGCGGCGGTGACCTTGCGAAGCTTCATGGTGAACTTCCTTTGGGTGGTGCCTTCGGATGACGAAGGGATACGGGCCGTCGAAAGGCGGGTGACGCAGGTCGTCGGGCGCGCCGGGGCGCGTCAGTGGTGCAGGATCTTCGACAGGAAGTCCTTGGCGCGGTCGCTGCGCGGGTTGCTGAAGAACTGGTCGGGCGCGGCCTGTTCGACGATGCGGCCGTCCGCCATGAACACCACGCGGTTCGCGGCCGACCGGGCGAAGCCCATCTCATGGGTCACGACGATCATGGTCATGCCGTCCCGGGCGAGCTGCTGCATGACCTCCAGCACCTCGTTGATCATCTCCGGGTCCAGGGCGGAGGTCGGCTCGTCGAAGAGCATGACCTTCGGATTCATGGCCAGCGCCCGCGCGATCGCCACGCGCTGCTGCTGGCCGCCGGAGAGCTGTGCGGGGTACTTGTCGGCCTGGGTGCCCACGCCGACCCGGTCCAGCAGCTCGCGGGCCTTCTCCGCGGCCTGCTTCTTGTCGGTCCTGCGGACCTTGATCTGGCCCAGCATCACGTTCTCGAGCACCGTCTTGTGCGCGAACAGGTTGAAGGACTGGAAGACCATGCCGACGTCGGCGCGCAGCCGGGCCAGCGCCTTGCCCTCCTGGGGCAGCGGCTTCCCGTCGATGGTGATCGTCCCCGCGTCGATCGTCTCCAGGCGGTTGATGGTGCGGCACAGGGTGGACTTCCCGGACCCGGAGGGTCCGATGACCACGACGACCTCACCGCGCTCGATCGTCAGATCGATGTCCTGGAGAACGTGCAACGCGCCGTAGTGCTTGTTGACGCTCTTCAGGACGACCAGTTCGCCGGGCGCGGCCGCGTCTTCCTTGGCCACCGATACTTCGGTCATCGCTCTCAGGCTCCGTCCTCCTCGGTTTCGGAGGACAGTAGTAACCAGTCTCGACCAGCGTCATTACATCTGAGAAAGATCTGAGCATCACGATCCGATAGCAATCGGACACGTGTCGTAGCACTCGAGATCAGCGCGCGTATCGGCCGGGTAACGGAAGCCGCGCGCAACCGGAACGCACTTGACGGCGTCCTCGTCCATCAGCGTGACTGCCATGGTGCGCACGGGGGTGCGCACCGCTGTCGCGCGCGGAACCGAACGCCCCGGGTGCACGACCGGGTCCACCGGGCGGGGCCGTACGACCGATGAACCGAAGGGGGCCGGGATGCGGCTGCTGCTCGTCGAGGACGACAACCATGTCGCCGCCGCGCTGTCCGCGGTCCTGAGGCGGCACGGTTTCGACGTCACCCACGCGCGCAGCGGCGAGGAGGCGCTCCGCGCGCTGGTCCCGGAAGGCCCCGGTTTCGGTGTCGTCCTGCTCGACCTCGGCCTGCCCGACCAGGACGGCTACGAGGTCTGCGGCAAGATCCGCAAACGCACCTCCACCCCGGTCATCATGGTGACGGCCCGCTCCGACGTGCGCTCGCGCATCCACGGCCTCAACCTCGGCGCCGACGACTACGTGGTGAAGCCCTACGACACCGGGGAGCTCCTCGCCCGGATCCACGCCGTCAGCCGGCGCACCGTCCCCGAGGACCCGGCCGAGGCCGGCGAGGGCGCGCTCAGCCTCGGGCCGGTGCGGATCGAACTGCCCACCCGACGCGTCACCGTGGACGGGACGGTGGTCCAGCTCACCCGCAAGGAGTTCGACCTCCTGGCCCTGCTCGCGCAGCGCCCCGGCGTCGTCTTCCGCCGGGAGCAGATCATCAGCGAGGTGTGGCGCACCAGCTGGGAGGGGACGGGACGCACCCTGGAGGTGCACGTCGCCTCCCTGCGGGCCAAGCTGCGCATGCCCGCGCTGATCGAGACCGTACGCGGCGTCGGCTACCGGCTCGTCGCCCCGGCCGGGTAGCGGGGACCGTTGCGCACACGTCTCCTGCCGCTGCTCATCGTGCTGATGGCGGCCGTGCTGCTCGCGCTCGGCGTGCCCCTGGCCGTCAGCGTGGCCGGCGCACAGCAGCAGAAGGTCGTCGTGGACCGTATCGACGACACCGCGCGGTTCGCGGCCCTCGCCCAGTTCGTCACCACCCCGCCCGCCGGCTCCGGCGAGGCGTCCACGTCCAACGACGAGCGGCGCGCGACCCTCGGCCGCGAGCTGACCAGCTACTACGAGGTCTACGGCATTCGCGCCGGGGTCTTCTACCGCAGCGACACCCCCATGGCCCATGCGCCGAGGGACTGGTACCTCCCCGAGACGGGTGAGGTCAGGGACGCGTACGAGGAGGCCTTCCTCAGCCGCCGGAGCCACGACCCGCGGCAGGTGTGGCCGTGGCAGCGCAACCGCCTGGTGGTGGCGTCCCCGGTGATCCGCGACGGTGACGTCGTCGCCGTCGTCGTGACCGACTCGCCCACCGGCGCGATGCGGTCGCGGATCCTGCACGGGTGGCTGGTGATCGGCGCGGGCGAGATCGCCGCGATGCTGCTCGCCATAGGAGCGGCCCTCCAGCTGACCGGCTGGGTGCTCAAGCCCGTACGCGTCCTGGACACCACCACCCACGCCATCGCGAGCGGCCGTCTGAAGTCCCGGGTCGCGGTCGCCAGCGGCCCGCCGGAACTCAGACGCCTGGCCCGGTCGTTCAACGAGATGGCGGACAACGTCGAGGACGTGCTGGAGCAGCAGCGCGCCTTCGTCGCCGACGCCTCCCACCAGTTGCGCAACCCGCTCGCGGCGCTGCTGCTGCGCATCGAACTGCTCGCCTACGAACTCCCGGAGGGCAACGAGGAGATCGCCTCCGTCCAGAACGAGGGAAAGCGTCTCGCCCAGGTCCTGGACGACCTGCTCGACCTCGCCCTGGCCGAGCACAGCGAGGCCGACCTGCGGGTCACCGACATCGGCGCGCTGGCCGCCGAGCGCGTCGCGGCCTGGGCGCCCACGGCCGAGGCCAAGGGCGTCCGCCTGCTGGGCGACTGCCCGCCCACCACGGCCTGGGCCGACCCGGTCACCCTGTCCAGCGCCCTGGACGCGGTGATCGACAACGCGGTGAAGTTCACCCCGGAGGGAGAGAGCGTGGAGGTGGCGGTCGCGGCCGACGGCGAGACCTCCACCGTCGTCGTCACGGACAACGGACCCGGTCTGAACGACGAGGAACTCGCGCGCGTCGGCGACCGGTTCTGGCGCAGCGGCCGCCACCAGAACATCAAGGGCTCCGGCCTCGGCCTGTCCATCTCCCGGGCCCTGCTCGCGGCCGGCGGCGGTTCGCTGTCCTACGACCGCCACGAGCCCACCGGGCTCAGGGTGACGGTGTCGGTGCCGCGGTCGCGGCCCCTGGCCTGAGCCCGCCGGGGGCCGGGTCCGGCCACGGCACGGCCCCGGAGACGGGCGCGTCCACGGCGTCGAGGAGAGAGGCTCGTCCTACGGCTGACGGACCGGTCTGCGGCGTGACGGCCGGTCTACGGCGTGACGGCCGGTCTACGGCGTGACGGCCGGTCTGCGGCTTGACGGACCGGTCTATCTACGGCTTGACGGACCGGTAGTAGCGTCGTGCGCCCTCGTGCAGGGGGAGCGGGTCGGTGTAGATGGCGGTGCGCAGGTCGACCAGCTGGGCGGAGTGGACGTGCGCACCGATGCCGTCCCGGCTCTTGATCACGGTCCGGGTCAGCCACTCGGTGAGCCGGGCATCGGTGTCCGTGCGGGTCATCAGCAGGTTGGACACCGCGATCGTCGCCACGGTGGCGCCGTTCTGGACGGTGGGGTAGGCCGACTCGGGCATGTTCGTGGCACGGTAGTAGCCCGCGGTGTCGTCCTGCTCGTGCATCTTGGCGACCAGCGCGGCGTCGATCGGCACGAACCGGAAGCTGAATCCGTCCGCCAGCTTCTCCAGCCCGGCCGTCGGCACCCCGCCGGACCAGAAGAACGCGTCGATCGTGCCCTGCTTCAGCTGCTCCGGCCCGGTGTCGATGCCCTCCGACACCGCACTGAGGTCCTTCGCCGGGTCCAGGCCCGCCGCCTTGAGCACCCGGTTGGCGATCAGCCGCACACCCGAGCGGGGCAGGCCCGTCGCGACCGTCCTGCCCTTCAGGTCGGCGACGGACCGGACGTCCGAGTCGCGCGGCACGACGAGCTGGACGTAGTCGTCGTACAGCCGCGCCACACCGCGCAGCCGGGCGGCCGAGCCGGGGTACTGCGCCTCGTACGCGGCGACCGCGTCGGCCGCGGCGATGGTGAAGTCCGCGCGGCCCTCCGCCACGCGCGCGACGTTCTCCTGCGAGCCGTTGCTCGTCGTCAGGTTCACGTCGAGGCCGGGCATGTCCTCGGCGAGCTCGGTGCGCAGACGGCTGCCGTACTCGTAGTAGACGCCGCTCGTCGTGCCCGTGCTGAAGGTGATCGATCCGCTCGGCGGATCCTCGCCCAGGGGCAGCAGCCACCACAGCAGCAGCCCGAGCACGACGGCGCCGGCGGCCGCGCCCTGGAGGGCCCGGCGCCTGCCGACAGGGGGGAACACCGTGGACATGAGCGCGATCCTGCCAGGCCGGGACGGGGACTGGCCAGGGCGGGGTGCACTCGCCCGGGACCGGCCGGGTGGGGTGCACTCGCCCGGGACCGGCCGGGTGGGGTGCACTCGGCCCGGACCGACCAGACGGGGCTCATATCCGGCGGACCGGCTGGGTGGGGTGCACTCGCCCGGGACCGGCCGGGCGGGGTGCACTCGGCCCGGACCGACCAGACGGGGCTCACACCCGGCGGGCCGGCCGGGGCGGGGGTTCACACGGTGCGGACCGGCCGGGCGGGGGTTCACATGGTGAGGTCCAACGGGGGCGGGTTCGTACCCTGCGGACTGGCAAGGGCGCGGCTCACACCCCGTGGCGGAAGGCGGCGGGCGGTCGGGGGGCGGGGGTGTCAGTGGGCGTCGCTACAGTCGGTGCATGAGTTCCTCGCCCGCCGACCTGGTCCGTGAGTTCCACCGAGCCTGCGGGCTCGACGTCCGCAGTACGCCCACGGAGGTGTCGCCCCGGCTCGCCGCGCACCGCGGGGAGCTGCTCGCCGAGGAGGCCGCCGAGGTCGCCGAGGTCTCGGTGAGCGGCCCGCTGGACCGGCTGGCGCACGAGCTGGCCGACGTGGTGTACGTCGCCTATGGGACGGCCCTGGTGCACGGCATCGACCTCGACGCGGTGATAGCCGAGATCCACCGTTCCAACATGACCAAGCGGGGCCCCGACGGCCGGATCGCCCGCCGCGCCGACGGCAAGGTCCTCAAGGGCGAGCACTACGAGGCCCCGGACGTGTCGGCGGTGCTGCGGCGCCAGGGGTGGGTCGCGGGCGGGGCGGACTGAGGGGCGGGGACGCGCCCACCGCGCCCAACCGCGCCCACGGCGCCCACCGCGCCCACCGGAGGTGCCGGCGCGGGCCCGCCCGGCGTCCGGACGGGCCCGCCTGCCGTCAGTCACCGACGCGGGATCCGGCCCGTACCTCGGCCGGCGGCCGTGCCGGGCTCTGGGGCGTGCCCCGCCGCCGTGTCCACCACGACGCCAGCGGTTCCGTGTAGCGGGCGGTGAGCGGTCCCACGACGACCAGGATCAGGACGTACGCCGTCGCCAGCGGGCCCAGCGAGGGCTCGATGCCGGCGGTGACCGCCAGCCCGGCGATGACGATCGAGAACTCGCCGCGCGCCACCAGCGCCCCGCCCGCGCGCCAGCGGCCCCGGACCGAGATCCCGGCACGCCGGGCCGCCCAGTAGCCGGTGGCGATCTTCGTCGCCGCGGTGACGACGGCCAGCGCGAGGGCCGGCAGCAGGACCGGCGGGATGCTCGCCGGGTCCGTGTGCAGCCCGAAGAAGACGAAGAAGACGGCGGCGAACAGGTCCCGCAGCGGGCTCAGCAGGGTGTGCGCGCCCTCGGCGACCTCCCCGGACAGCGCGATGCCCACCAGGAAGGCGCCCACCGCCGCCGACACCTGGAGCTGCTGCGCCACACCGGCGACCAGGATCGTCAGGCCGAGGACGACGAGCAGCAGCTTCTCCGGGTCGTCGCTCGACACGAACCGGGAGATGACCCGGCCGTAGCGCACCGCCGCGAACAGCACGAGACCCGCGACGCCCAGCGCGATCGCCAGGGTCACGCTGCCGGCCGCGAAACCGACCCCCGCGACCAGCGCGGTGACGATCGGCAGGTAGACCGCCATCGCCAGGTCCTCCAGCACGAGGACGCTCAGGATCACCGGGGTCTCCCGGTTCCCGACCCGGCCCAGGTCGCCCAGGACCTTGGCGATCACCCCGGACGACGAGATCCAGGTGACGCCGGCGAGGACCACGGCGGCCACCGGCCCCCAGCCGAGCAGCAGCGCGGCGGCCGCACCCGGCAGGGCGTTCAGGGCGCAGTCCACGAGACCGGACGGGTAGTGCGCCTTGAGGTTGGAGACCAGATCGCTCGCCGTGTACTCCAGGCCGAGCATGAGCAGCAGCAGGATGACGCCGATCTCGGCGCCGATGGCCACGAACTCCTCGCTCGCGCCGAGCGGCAGCAGCCCGCCCTCACCGAAGGCCAGACCGGCCAGCAGGTACAGGGGGATGGGCGAGAACTGGAAACGGGCCGCGAACCGGCCGAGCAGGCCGAGGCCCAGGATGATGGAACCGAACTCGATCAGCAGGACGGCGGAGGAATGCACCGGTTCACCCCCGCCCGAGTATCGCCGCGGCCGCGTCCACGCCCTCACGGGTGCCGATGACGATGAGGATGTCGCCTCCCGCCAGCCGGAAGTCCGGCGCCGGTGACGGGATGGCCTCGGCCCGCCGCAGCACCGCCACGATCGAGGCGCCGGTCTCCGTGCGCATCCGGGTGTCGCCCAGCAGCCGCCCGTTCCAGCGCGAGGTCGTGGTCACCTCCACGCGCTCGGCGACCAGTCCCAGGTCCGTGGTGTACAGCAGGCTCGCGCTGTGGTGGGAGGGCTTGAGCGCGTCGATCAGCGCGCCCGCCTCGGAGCCGGTCAGCCGCAGGGACTGGGCGCAGGAGTCCGGGTCGTCGGCGCGGTACACGCTCACCGTCCGGTTGCCGTCGCGGTGCGCCACCACGGACAGGTGCCGTTGCTCCCGCGTCACGAGGTCGTACTGGACGCCGATCCCTGGCAGCGGGGTCGTGCGAAGACGCGGAGCAGACACGTTTCTTCTCCTTGTGGAAGTGAGGGCCGACGTCGTGGTCGACGTGGTGCCGGTGGGGTCGTGTTCCCGGGGCCGGGATCCCGTCGCGGCCGACCGCCCACGGGTGCCCGGAGCAGCCATGCTGCCATCCCCCCGTACGGTGGCGACATGGGTGTCGCGACGGATGGACAGGATCGGTGCAGGACGGAGAGGCTGGTCACGGCGGTGCCATGGACGAGGACCCGGCGGACTGCTGGGCCCGGGAGAGGAGGATCCGCGCACGTGTCGCTGTTCTGGCGGATCTTCGCCCTCAACGCCGCCGGCCTCGTCGTGGCCACCGCGCTGCTCCTCGGGCCGATCACCGTCTCCACGCCCGTGCTGCCCGGCGAGGTGCTCGTCGTGGTGGCGGGCCTGGCCGCGCTGCTCGCCGTCAACGCGGTCGTCCTGCGCGTCGGTCTGGCCCCGCTGGGGCGGCTGGGCCGGGCCATGGCCGGCGCCGACCTGCTGCACCCCGGGGCCCGGGCCGTCGTCTCCGGGCCGGTGGAGACGGCCGAACTGATCACGACCTACAACGCCATGCTCGACCGGCTGGAGGCCGAGCGCGCCACCAGCGCCGCGCGCGCCCTGTCCGCGCAGGAACGTGAGCGCCACCGCATCGCCCGGGAACTCCACGACGAGGTCGGCCAGACCCTCACCGCCGTGCTCCTCCAGCTCAAGCGTGTCGCCGACCGCGTCCCGGAGGGACTGCGCGAGGAGGTGGGCCAGGCGCAGGAGGCCACCCGCGCCGGCCTCGACGAGATCCGCCGTATCGCCCGGCGCCTGCGCCCCGGCGTCCTCGACGAGCTCGGCCTGACGAGCGCCCTGCGCTCGCTCGCGGCCGAGTTCACCACCCACGGGCTGACGGTCCGGCGCGACCTGCGCGGCGGTCTGCCCCCGCTGACCGAGGAGACGGAACTGGTGCTGTACCGCGTCGCCCAGGAGGCCCTCACCAACACCGCCCGGCACTCCGGCGCCGACCGCGCCGACCTCAGCCTCCGCCCGGTCGCCGGCGGCGTGGAACTCCTCGTCCGGGACAACGGCACCGGTCTCGGCCCCGCGGCCGAGGGCGCCGGCATCCGCGGCATGCGCGAACGGGCCCTGCTGGTCGGAGCCACGCTCACCCTCACACCCGGCGCCGAGGGAGGGACGGACGTACGGCTGCGGATCGGACGGACCCGGAGCGGGGAGGGCCCTGGGGCAGTGACCGGGGAGGGCTCGGGGGCAGTGACCGGGGAGGGCCCGGGGGCAGTGACCGGGCAGGGCTCAGGGGCGGTGACCGGGGAGGGGCCGGGAGCCGTGACCGGGGCGGGCCCGGGGGCAGTGACCGGGCAGGGCTCAGGGGCGGTGACCGGGGAGGGGCCGGGAGCCGTGACCGGGGCGGGCGCGGGAGCAGAGCTCGGGGAGGGCCCGCGGACCGGCACCGAGGGGTGGCTTCCCGCCGACGCGGCCTGCGGCACCCGAGCCGTCGGCCGGGGGGCGGGCCGGTTCCGAGCCGCCGCCTTGCGTGACCGCCCCGCGGCCACCCCCGGCGGCCGCCGATGACCCACGAGACGCCCCCGCTCCCGCCCGCTCCGCCGACCGCGTCCGCTCCGCCGCGTACGTCCGCTCCGCCGCGTACGTCCGCTCCGCCGGCCGCGTCGTCTCCTCCCGCCGCGTCGGCATCTCCGGCCCGGCCGGCCCCGCCGGTATCTCCGGCCGCGCCCGCCCCTCCCGTCTCGCCCGCTTCTCCGGCCGCGCCCGCCCCTCCCGTCTCGCCCGCTTCTCCGGCCGCGCCCGCCCCTCCCGTCTCGCCCGCTTCTCTGGCCGCGCCCGCTTCTCTGGCCGCGCCCGCTTCTCTGGCCGCGCCCGCTTCTCTGGCCGCGCCCGCTTCTCTGGCCGTGCCCGCTTCTGCGGCCTTGCCCACTCCCCTGACCGCGTCCGCCCCTCCCGTCTCGCCCGCACCCCCAGCCCCGCCGGTCCGTGTGCTGCTCGCCGACGACCACACACTCGTACGCCGGGGCGTGCGGCTCATCCTCGACGGTGAACCGGACCTGACGGTCGTGGCCGAGGCCGGGGACGGGGCCGAGGCCGTGGAGCGGGCCCGGGCCGGGGACATCGACCTGGCCGTCCTCGACATCGCGATGCCCCGCACCACCGGGCTCCAGGCGGCCCGGGAACTCTCCCGCCGCCTCCCCGGCCTGCGCATCCTCATCCTCACCATGTACGACAACGAGCAGTACTTCTTCGAGGCCCTCAGGGCCGGCGCCGGCGGCTACGTCCTGAAGTCGGTCGCCGACCGGGACCTCGTCGAGGCGTGCCGGGCGGTCATGCGCGACGAGCCGTTCATCTACCCGGGCGCGGAACGGGCGCTCGTACGCTCCTACCTCGAGCGGCTGCACCGGGGGGACGGCATCGAGGGGCTGCCCGAGCGGCCCATCACCGAACGCGAGGAGGAGATCCTCAAGCTCGTCGCCGAGGGCCACACGTCGAAGGAGATCGGCGTGCTCCTCTTCATCAGCGCGAAGACGGTCGAGCGGCACCGCGCCAACCTCCTCCAGAAGCTGGGCATGCGCGACCGTCTCGAACTCACCCGCTACGCCATCCGGGCGGGCCTCATCGACCCCTGACGGCTCGTGCCACCCGCCCGGGAGGACCCGGAGCCCCTCCCGGCGCCGGCATTGGCCATTTGTGGTGCTCCCGGCGGGCCACCATCTTTCGCGAGCCCCTGGAATGCGTAACCATGAAGGGGGACGCCTGTGCCGCCGGTCTGACAAGGGGGACGAGCTGTGGATCTGTCGGCACCCGATGTCGAGACCGAGCTGGTGGATCTCTCGGAAGTGCCGCTGGCAGCCGTCGGCTCCCTCGCGTCCGCCGGGCTCGTCGAGGAGGCCCGTCGTCTGCTCGCGCTCGTCGACGAACCGCCGACGCTGGGCAACTCGTCGGTCGGTTGCTGACGTGGCCCGTGTGCCCCGGGCCGGTCCGTGGTGAGGAGAACCATGTCGGACCAGGGAGCCACCTCCTCCGTGGGGGGAACCGGGGGAACCGCGCCCGACCCCGGCCCGTCACCCCCCGCTCCGGCCCGTCACCGGCTGACGACGGAGCATCTCGTGGACCTCGCCCGGGGCGGCGGCCGGGACACCGTCGCGGTGCTGCGGTCCGGCCAGCGCAGCCGACGGCTGGTCCTGCTGCGGGCCCTGGTCGAGACGCTCGACGGGCACCCCCCGCCGGACGCCTCCTTACCGGCGGCACAACACGCCTGGGACCTCCTCGCCGCGGCGGAGACCGCGAACCGGCCGGCCGTGGAGGCGGTCCTGCTCCATCCGAGCGTGGGCAGCTGGCTCGCCCGCACCCTGCGCGCCCTGCGTCCCGGCGCCGGCTCCCCGGCTCCGCACGACGCCCTGGCCGACGCCCGGCAGGTGCACGCCCTGGCCGCCGCGGCAGCCCTCAGCGCCCGCCTGCGGTTCACCGCCCGCGTGCCCGTCCTGGAAGCCGGAGTGCTGCTGCCGTCGCTGGGCGGCGCCCCGCTCCCGCGCCCGACGTCCGCACCGGCGGTCGAGGTCTACCGGGACGCGAGGGGCGCCGGGGTGCGATGGCCCTCGGGCACCGTGCCCCTGCCCGACGACCTCACCGAGGACGCGCCCGGCTGGTGGGCCCTGCGACGGCTACGCTCGACCGGTGAGCGGCCCCCCGGCTCCCTGGTGCTGGACGATCTCGACCCCTGGCGGCACTACCTGCGCCGGCTGCCCGTCGAGCGGCTGGACGACACGGAGGCGGCCACCTGGCAGCGTCTCTACCGGGCGGCCTGGCGGCTCGTGGCCGGGCAGCGGCGCATCGACCCCGCCGGTGTCGCGGACTGCCTGCTCGCCCTCACCCCCCTGCCCGACCGCAGCCCCGCGGAACTGTTCAGCGGCAGTGCCCCCGAGGCGTACGGGGGCGTGCTGATGACCAGGCCCGCCGAGCCCGCCGAACTGGCCGCGGCGCTCGTCCACGAGGCGCAGCACATCAAGCTCAGCGCGCTCATGGACATGGTGACCCTGCTGAGCGGTGGACTGGAGGAGGTGCACTACGCGCCCTGGCGCGCCGACCCCCGGCCGTTGAGGGGGATGCTGCACGGCGTCCACGCGTTCCTCGGCGTGGCGTCCTTCTGGCAGGCCCGCCGTGAGCAGGGCGGGCTCGGGGACGCCGAACTCGCCCGGGCGGATTTCGAGTTCGCGTTGAGCAGGGGGCAGGTGGAGGAAGCGCTGGGCACCCTGTGGGCCGAGGGGACGCTGACCGGCATGGGGGAGCTGTATCTCCGGGAGGTCGGGGACACGCTCGCCGCGTTGCTGGAGCAGCCCGTTCCCCGGGAGCCGGCCCGGGCGGCCCAGGAGGCGCGCGACGACCACCGGACGGTGTTCCGGCTGTCCCACTCGCGCTGCGACTCCGCGCGGGTGAGCGCCTGGGCGGACGCCCTGGTCCGCGGGGAGCCGGCGCCCCGCCGCTTCCCCGAGGTGCGCCGGCGGACCGGGCCCGTGGTGCCCGACGTCCGGACGCGGCTCGTGCGCGTGCGCCTCGGCGACCCGGAGCGCTTCGCGCGGCTGCGGGCGGATCCGGTGGCGGGGGCCGGAGCCTCGGCGACGGACTACGCCTGGGCGGCGGGCGACCGGGCCGCCGCCCTGGCCGGCTACCGGCACCTGGTCGCGGAGGACCCCGACGCCCCGGCCGCCTGGGCCGGGCTGGGGCTGAGCCTGCCCGAGGGGCAGGCCCGTGAGGCGCTCCTGCACCATCCCGAACTGGTCGCCTCCGTCCACCGGGAACTGCTGCGCCGGGGGAGCGGGCGCACCCCGGAGGCGGTCGCCGCCTGGATCGGGGAGGCCGGCGCCCGGGCCCGGAGCGGGCCCGGGGGAGGCTGACCCGGTGCCCGGCCGTCCCGGACGGCCGGATCAGCGGTGCGCCTCCACGTCACAGTCCGCCCGGATGCCGCGCGAGCAGCCGGTGGTGGCCGGGTGGTTGCCGCCGAGCACCTGGCTGTAGCGCTCCAGGGCGTCGACCCGCAGCCGGGAGGCCTCCTCACCCCGCCCGAGCGCCCGCAGGTCCAGGGAGAGGTTCGTCAGGCAGGCCAGCGTGCCGGGATGGTTCTCCCCCAGACGCGCGCGGCACAGGGGCAGTGTGCGCTCGTTGATCTCGGCGGCTTCGGTGTAGTCGGCGACCCCGTAGTGGTCGCTGGCCAGGTTGACGGCGATGGACAGCGAACCGGGATGGTCCTCGCCCAGCGCCTCGCAGTGCAGCCGGTAGGTCTTCTGGTCCATGGTCAGGGCTTCCTGCGGATCACCGAGCGCGCGGACGGTCACCGCGAGGTCCGCGGCCGCGGCCAGCGTGTACGGGTGCCGTGGGCCGAGCAGCTCCTGCAGTGTCCGCAGGCAGTCGCCGCCCACCGCGCGGGCTTCCTCCAGCTCGCCGTTCTGCCGGAGGTCCATGGAGAGGTTGAGCACGGTGGCCGCCACGTTGAGGTTGCGCTCACCGAACCTGCTGCGGTAGAGCCGCAGGGTCTCGTCGTTCAGCTCCAGCGCTCCCGCGTGGTCGCCGGCCTTGCGGCGGTGCACGGCGAGGGTGCGGGCCGCGATCAGGCTGAGAGGCGCCGTACGGTCCCTGGTGACCTGCCGGACGAGTTGCAGGGTCTCCTCCTGCATGCGCCGGCTGCCGATGTAGTCGCCGTTCTCGCGGATGTCGATGGAGAGGTTGTTGGTGAGGAGCAGCGGCAGCAGGGCGTCGTAGCCGAGGAGCTGGACGGCGGCGTCCCGGGCCTGGGTGTCGATGCGCAGCGCCTCCGCGTAGTCGCCGACCAGGCGCAGGGCGAGGGCGTAGTCGTTGGCCGCGGCCAGGGTGGTGGGGTCGTTGTCCCCGAACTCGCGCACGGCCCGGCGCCAGCGGTCCTCCTCCAGTTCCACCGACCGGGCGAAGTCGCCGCGGATCTGGGCGTTCTCCGAGACGGCACCGACCGCGGCGAGCGTGTTGGGGTGGTCCTCGCCGACGCTCTCGCGCAGCAGGCGCAGGCTGTTGTCGTTCAGCTCCGAGGCTTCCCGGTAGTCGCCCAGGGTGCGCAGCGCGTGTCCCAGGGTGGCGGCCACGGTGAGGGTCTGCAGGTCGTTCTCGCCGAGCCGTTCGGTCCACGCCTGGACGACCTCACGGCCGTACTCCACGCAGGTCAGGTGGTCGCCCGAGCCGTGCAGGTAGCGGATGATGTTGCGGACCATGTCCCGCACCCAGCCGTCGTCGCACTCCTGGGCGCGCGAGAACCGGGCGTGCACCATGAGCTCCGAGTACCGCGGCCAGTTGACCGAGACCACGTCGCCCGGGTCGTAGTTGGCGAGCAGGACGTGGGCGGCGTGCCGCATGTCGGCCTGCTCCTGCGGGGACATCCGGCCGACCAGCACGGCCCGCACCAGTCGGTGCATCTGGATGGTGTTGTCCCGGTGGTTGATCCTGATGAGGGAGAACCGGTTGATCTCCCGGATGGCCTGCCCCAGTTTGACCGGGTCCCGGAGCACCTCGGTCAGTTCCGCGGGCAGTTCGACACCGCGCACGCCGGTGAAGATGCGCCGTGCGATCGGCTCGGGTGCGAAGAACGAGCACACCTGGAGCAGCTGGTGGGCCCCCGCGTGGCGCTCGGCCAGCCGTCCGAGGGACATGTTCCAGGCGGCGGCGACCGGCTCCGGGTAGTCGACGGGGACGCCCGCGGCGAGGAGTTCGCCGCGCTGCGAGTCCAGGTCCGCCCGTTCGTCCTCGAAAATCTGGAGGTACTCGTCCACGGGCATACCGGTTTCGGACAGCCACGCGGCGGCCTGCTCCAGGGCCAGCGGCAGATTGCCCAGGGCCTCGGCCACCCGGGCGGCCTGGGGGTGTTCGAGCTCCGGCCCGCGCCGGGCCAGCAGCTCGATGCTCTCCTCGGGGGTGAACACGTCGATGTCCACGGTCTGGGCGATCCTGCCCCACTGCGCGTTGCGCGAGGTCACGAGGATCCTTCCGGTGCCCCCGGTGGGGAAGAACTGGCGCACGGTCTCGGGATGCTCGGCGTTGTCGAACACCAGCAGCCACCTCCGGTAGGGGCGGCCCATGCGCAGGGCGCCGAGGACCGCCGCGATGGTGATCTTCTGCTCACCGCCGGTCTCGACACCGAGAACGGCTCCCAGTCGGGCGAGGGACTGCCGGATCTGCTCGGGGTGTTCGGCCGAGATCCACCAGACGACGTCGTATTCGTCCGAATGCCGGTATACGTACTCGACGGCGATCTGTGTTTTCCCCACACCGCCCAGACCGTGCAGAGCCTCGGGAAGAACCGCGGCCGATCCTTCGGTGGTGAGCCTCTGGTGAAGGGCATCCAATTCCTTGCCTCGCCCGGTGAAGGCCGGATTCCGGGGCGGGGCGTTCCACGCCGGGGGCAGATCTCCGGCCCGGCGCTCCTCCATGGGGGGAGAGCTCCCGACGAGGGGGACTGGCACAAAGGCTCCTTTCGTCGATGTGTCGATAAGTTCGTTCTCAGGTGTGTGGCCGCCCGAGGCCCCGGCCTCGGGCGGTCCGGAACCGGGCTTGTGACCGTAAGTCACGTGTGTCACCTCGGATTGACTGTTTGACCCCTCCTGTCCCGTGCCCGAGGCCGAGGGGGTGGGCGTGAACTGCTCCAGACGGCTGCGCAAGGACCGGGAGGACGCCAGGTACGGGCCACTGAGGGCCTTCGCCACTTTCACCTGAACGTGTGCGTACGGAATGAGCTGTTCGGGTAGCGGAAGGGTCGTCGCCTGCGCCTCGGGGTCGTCGAGCAGCGCTCCGAGATCGCGCAGCGGCTGCCAGCGCCGCCCGAGGCGCTCCAGCGTGCTGCGCAGCATGTACCGGGTCTCGTCCCGGGATCCGGCCGCGGACAGCATCAGTTCACGGACGCCGTCGTGGAATTCGTAGGCGATTTCCAGTTCGTCGAGCGGATCACTGCCGACCTTGCGCAGCAGGCCGCCCAGCATGACCTCGGCCAATTCGCCGGGCCCGGCTCCGGTGCCGCTGTGGTGCAGCACGTATTCCATCGTCGGCACGTTGAGCGGAATCGCCGCCAATCGGGCGGCGAGTTCCCAGGCGGCGGGGCTGGCGTCGGCCCGGAATCGGGTCACGCGCTCCATCGGGTCGGGGAATCCGGTCTCCCACCCGGCGTCCTCCGCCGGGACGCCCTGCTCCGGGGGCGTCGTCACCCAGACGTCGTGGTCGCCCGCCGTCGCCCCCGTCGCCAGCCGGGCCCAGCGCCCCAGCCACGCCGGGGACAGCTCCAGCACCGGCACCACCGGCCGGTCGTGCGGGCCGGCGCCCCGCACCCGCCAGGTGCCGTTGGGCGCTCCGGGGCCCGGAACGCGCACTCGGGCCAGGTGGGCGGCCAGTCCGGTGCGGTGCCAGACCGCCTGGGCGAGGACGTGCACCACGGCCACCGAGGCGTGCGGTGTCCAGTCGTCGAGCAACCGGGCCGCCCGTCCGCCGCGCCAGCCGGGGCCCACGCCGTCCGTCAGCACCAGGACCACCAGCCGCCCCCGGTCCGGCCACCCCCGGTCCGGCCGCCGCCCGGCCGGGTGCGGGCGCCCGGGGTGCCAGGGCGGATCCGTCTCCGCCGGCCGGTCCCCGTCGACGGTGTGCACCCGGATGTCCCGGAAGGCCCCGGTGTGCCGGACGGCCTGCTCGAACTCCGCCACGGTCCGCCGCCAGATCGCCATCGACGAGCTCACGTCGGCGACGAGGACGGCGTCCATCCAGCGCTCGCGCACCGGGCGGAACCGCGGGATCCAACGGCGGCTGAGCGCCGCGGCGTCCGCGGTCCTCTCCTCGTCCAGTTCCTCCTCGGTCGCCGAGTCGACCGTCCTCTTGAACGGCCGTAACGCGCGCGTGAGTTCCCGGGTCCGCCCCGGCGCCCGGAACGCCCGGGGTGCCCGGTGCGCCCGGTGCGCGGACATGCCCGGATCGCCCGTCGGCGCGGCGCCCGGCGTGGGCGTCCCGCCGGGCGGCTCGGCGCCCGGCGCCGAGCCCTCCGGAGCCCTGATGTGCGATTCCGGGCCGGGCGGCTCCTCCGGGCCGTCGGCGCCGGGGTCCGCCGACGGGGGAGGGGGGTCCGGGAGGCCGTCCGCGTCGCCCGGCGCGGGGTCGGCCGGCGGCGGCTCGTCCGGCCGCCCCGCCACCGGTTCCGCGCCGCCGCCGTATCCGTCACGGTCCTCGTCCCCGGCCCCGGCGGTGAGCAGGATCAGCGCGTCGGCTATCTCCGACCACGAGGCGCCGAACGGCTCCTTCCCGACTCCCTCGCCGCCGCCCTCGCGCGTCACGTCTCTGTCACGCCGTCGAGCCGGTGCCAGACGGCGCGCAGCAGTGCCTCCCAGTCGGCGCCACGGGAGTACGCTCCCGACGTCGCGAGCCAGATCGAGTTGAGCAGCTGGTCCGTGGCCAGTCCGCTCTCCTGCGCGCTGCGTTCCGCGAACAGCCGTACCAGCTCGGCGACCCGGGGGTCCGCGTCCTGGGGGCCGAGATGGGCGGCCACGATGCCGGCCAGCCGGTCCAGCCTCGGCTCCTCGACGTGCAGGTGGAGACACCGGCGCAGGAAGGCGGGAGGGAACTCGCGCTCGCCGTTGCTCGTGATGACGACCAGGGGGAACTCCCGGCACCGCACCCGGCCGTCGCGGATCAGGGCGGTGCGGCCGGGGTCGTCGGACTGGACCTCCACCACCGGCCGGCGGCTGCGCATCCGCGCCAGCTCGGGGACGACGAACTCGCCCGCCTCGAAGACGTCGAGCAGGTCGTTCGGCAGGTCCATGTCGCTCTTGTCGAATTCGTCCACGAGGAGCACGCGCGGGAGCCGGTACGGCAGCAGCGCCGTGCCCAGCGGGCCGAGCGCGAGGAACGAGCCGATGTCCGTCGTGGGGCCGGCCGCGTCCTCCTTGCCGGCCTCCCCGAAGCCGTCAGAGGTGGCGGCGGCGTGGATCCGGCTGACGGCGTCGTACCGGTACAGGGCGGACTTCAGCGTCGTCTTCGAGGTGACCGGCCAGCGCAGCACCCGTCCCAGCCGTAACTCCCGGCTGATGCGGTACGCCAGGGCCGACTTGCCCGTACCGGGCCGGCCCGTCACCAGGAGCGGGCGGCGCAGGATCAGCGCGGCGTTGACCAGGTCGGTCTCCGCGGCGTCGGCCGGTGTGCCCACGGGGCTCGCGCCGAGCCGGCGCCGCAGTTCCGCCTCGTCCTCCTGGGGCGGCGGCGGTTCGACGGATCCGGCCGGTCCGGCTCCTTCCGCGGATCCGGCGGGCCCGGCTCCTTCCGCGGATCCGGCCGGAGCGCCTCCTTCCGCGTCCCGGTGCGCGGAGGGGGACGGGGAGCTGCCGGTGAACGTCCGCCAGGGCGGCGCCGGGGGCAGCAGGTCGGTCAGCTCGATATCGTGCAGCGGCAATCCGGTGCCCCTGTACACCCACCAGGACCGCGGAACACGTGCGGACGGGGCACCCGTGCCGTTCCCCTCGGATCGTGCCGTGCCGGTCATCGACCGTCCACCCCCTGGTCCGGTCCGGTCAGCGGCTGGGGGTTCTCGATCGGCCTGGTCGGGTCGTCCCACAGGAGGACGGTGTGGTGCCCCGGATGATCGTCGCGGCCGTTCAAGGAACCCCCGTGGGCTTCGATGCGTAATTCTGTCACGGCCTCACGGAGCCCTGAAAGGTTGCGGAGCAAGCCGTATACGGTCTCGTCCGTTTTCTCAACTCCCTTGCGGGTCGCGGAGTTACGGGCGTCCCACACCAGTGCGGGTATCCCGCACCGAAGTCCCACGAGTGCTTCCTGCGCCCCATCGGTCGAGCCCTCCGGAGGCTGCGACAGGACGAGGCAGCCGATCGACCGGTCGCCTTTCAGGCGGGCGTCGAGCCCGGAGACGTCCCCGTGCCGGGGGTCCTCCGGCCGGCCGCCCCCCACCACGAGCGGCCGGGCCAGTTCGGGCGTGTCCGTGACGGCCGCCCAGCGCTGCCGCCACGCCCGGTGCCACCGCGGGGTGCGGCAGCGTTGCAGACTGCGGACGACCACGCAGTAGCCGACGCTCAGCGAGGACGGCGGGTCGCTGTCGAGTTCGGTGCGGAAGCGGTGCACCGGCAGGTTCAGGTCCTCCGGTCCGAGCACGAACTCGACGTGGAGGCGGTTGGCGTCCCGGGCCCAGTCCTCGTCGGCCTCGAACACCAACCGCTCGACCACCCGCTCCACCTCGGCCAGCGACACCTCCACACTGCCCTCCTGCCGGGGACGCCAGGAGGTCGGTTCGTCGGGGTCGTAGTGCCGCCACGAGGTGAGCTGGTAGCGGCCCGGCTCCTCGCGTCGCAGCAGCCGGATGACCAGGTAGGCGTTGCCGGGTTCGGGGGTGTGGGCGTAGGCCACCTGCTGCCGGAGGCTGCGCAGCTCGGTCAGCAGCGACAGGGCGTGGGCCCGGGCGTCGTTCCAGGCCCGCAGGGCGATACCGCGCTCGTAGGGGGCCTCGGCCGCCACGTACTCGACGAAGGCGAGGGTGGGCGGCAGCCCGTCGGGGCGGGCGTTGAACCGGCTGAGGCTCTCGAAGGCGCTCCAGGCGTCGCCGTACGGGGGGACGGGACGCAGGTCGGCGACGGCCCTGCGGCACAGCGCGGGCAGGTTGGGCAGGGCGAAGCCGTCCAGGAGCGGCCGCAGGGTGAGGACGTCGTCGGGCGGGAGGACGGGGTCGGCCAGCAGGCTGTCGGTGAGCGCCCGTACTTCCTCGACGTCCTCGTTGAGGGCCGACAGCGCCTCCAGCAGGGCCCGCATGGTGCGCGGGTTCTCCAGGCAGACGGCTGCCAGGTCGAGTAGGAAGTACTGGGTCACGTCGTACTCCCGCACCGCGGGCGGAGTGCCGAGCTCCTTGGCCATGAGCCGCAGGCACAGGGCCCGCGAGCCGCGCTCCTGCAATCCGCCGCACTTGCCCAGGGCGTCCGCGAACTCCTTCACGAGTCCGAGACCGCCGCCCCCGTAGGCAGTCATCCCTCACTCCTTCGAGCGTCATGTGGGGACCGGGTCCGCGCACGGGGAAGGTCCGGCGCCCCCGGTGTCAGACGAGCCGGTGCTCGTCCAGGTAGTGGCGTACCTGCCGCACGGCGGGCGTGTCGGGCCACAGCACCTCGAGCGCGTCCAGCAGCGACTGCCACCCGTCCAGGTCCTCACAGGTCCGCACCAAGGACACCGCCTCCAGGCGTGGGTTCTGCTGGCGGCTCGTCATGACGCCTACGCGCGGCAGCTGGTCGAGGAGCATCTGCCAGGACGCCGGAGCGGCGATGCCGGGCACGCGCAGCAGCAGCGTGGCCAGCTCGCCCGTCTGACGGGCGGTCAGCCCCTGCGGCGGGGTGGCGGGGGCGCGCGCCTCGGTCTGGGCGAGCAGCTCGAAGGCGAACGCGGCGGCGTGCCGGGCGGCCACCGGCTGCCAGTGGGCGTCGTGCCCCTCGTCCTTGTCGCCCAGGAGATCGGAGACGCCCCGGACGACCAGTGCCTGCACCCGGGGGTTGATCCGGGCCGCGGTGAGCAGGCCGAGCCCCTCCATCTCGACGGCCAGCGCGTCGCCCGTCACCTCGCGCAGCAGCCGGCCGGACGCCGACCCGGTGTCGGCGACCACCTTCGCGCCCGCGGCCAGCGCCCCGACGTATGCCGCCGGGGGCCGCGGGGGAGACGGCCGGATACGGCGCCGCCACCGGCCGTCGGCCGCGACCAGGCGCGCCCTCTGCACCAGCGCGAACGACGACGGCCAGGACTTGATCCGGGGCCGGAAGCCGTCGGCCTCGTCCCGGCCGCTCTCGTAGCCGTAGACCGTGTCGGCGGCCACCACGTCCCCCAGCCGGACGTCCTTGCGGCCGCCCGCGACGCCCACGAACAGCAGCACGGAGGGGCGCAGGCGGGCGACCGCGCGCTCGGCCAGCGCCGCGGCCAGCTCGTTCCCGGCGCCGCCCAGTTGCACGGCGACCCTGAGGCGGCCCCGCTCCCCGTGGAAGTGCCCCACCTCGTACGCGGCGCCGTCGGCGCTCCGTCTGCTCCGGCCGGGTTCGAGATGCCCGACGACGGCCCGGAACTCCGGCTCGACGGCGGTCAGCACGAACGCGTCGACGTCGTCGTCATCCACAGGCAGTCCCCCCGTCGCCGGCCGTTCCCCCCGGCCGCCTCACCCCCGACCGTCGCCGTGCCCGATCGGGACCTCCATGGTGAGGGATGCGGGGGGCCAGGGGAACAGGGCGGGGCGGGCGGGGGCCCGCTCGCGCCCCGGGCTCTGCCCCCCGGCCCGGGCTCTGGCCCCCGGCCCGGGCTCTGGCCCCCGGCCCGGGCTCTGGCCCCCGGCCCGGGCTCTGGCCCCCGGCCCGGGCTCTGGCCCCCGGCCCGGGCCCTGGCTCGCACCCTGGGCCCTGGCTCGCGGCCCCGCCTCCGCCCGCACCGTCGTACGGGCCGTGCGCGTCGGCGTCGACGCCGGCTGGGCGGACTGCGGGATGCGGGACGACCGTCGGCTTCAGGACGTCGTCGGCGGGCATCCCGCACTGCCTCACGGGCTGCCGGACGGCGACCCGCGGGGGCCTGTCGTTGGTGGCACGGGTCGCCCGGCCGCCTGCGCGATCCGTTCGGGTCTCCGGTCAGCCCGCGGCCAGGTCGGCCTCGATGCCGCGGGCGGCCGCGTTCAGGGTCGCGACCAGGGACTGGAGCCGGCCCGGGTCGTAGCGCACGCCCGGCATCGACACCGACACCCCCGCCAGGGCGACCCCGTCCGTGCCGCGCACCGGTATGCCGACGGCCACCAGACCCCGTTCGGAGCGGTCCTGGTTCACCATGAAGCCGCCGCGGCGCGCCCGCTCCAGGTCCGTGGCGAGCGCCGTGAGGTCGGGCCGCTCGCCGGGCCGGTCGTGGTAGCGCTCGACGGCGTACACCTCCCGGAGCTCGTCCTCGGCCAGCTCGGCGAGCAGCAGCAGTCCGGCGGTCGTGCGGTGCGCGGGGAAGACCATGCCCTCGCGGGACCCCACCCGCAGCGCCTGCGCGCACTCCACGCTGGCGATGAACCGGGCGGTGTCCCCGGTGCGGATCGTCAGGTTGGCGGTCTCCTCCAGCAGGCCGACCAGCCGGTGCAGATGCGGCAGGGCGACCGCGCGCAGCCGGGACACCTGCGACTGCGAGTGCGCGGCCAGCTCCAGGACCGGACCCGCGCGGTAGACCCGCTGCTCGTCCTGCACGGCGAAGTCCCGGTATACGAGCATCGCCAGCAGCCGGTGCGCGGTCGACCGGGCCACCCCGAGGCGCTCGGCGACCTGCGACACGGTCAGCCCGCCCTCCAGCTGGAGCATCGCCGCGGCCCGCAGGGCGTGGTCGACGCTGCTGATGGCGTATGGCGGCGGGTTCTTCAGCGGCTTGTCCAACGCGGCCTCCCGGTTCCGCTCACCCCCCGCACTGTTCTGTCCTCCAGAATCTACATGTCTTCCAGGTGAACGCGGCGCACTCTGAGCCCGTGACCGAAACCTCCCTCGCACCCGACATCGCCACGGGCTCCCCCGTCCGCCTGGAAGCCGTCTCGGCGCCGGGCCAGCCCGAGGTCACCCCGGCACTGGAAGACCTGTACCGGGGCTTCGAACAGGAACTCCTCGTCCCGCTGTGGACCGAGATCGGCGACCTGATGCCCGCCCACCCGCGCTCGCGAGCCGTGCCGCACCTGTGGCGCTGGGAGCAGCTGCGCGCGCTCGCCGCCCAGGCCGGCGAGCTGGTCCCGGTGGGCCGGGGCGGCGAGCGCCGCGCCATCGCCCTCGCCAACCCGTCGCTCGGCGGCCGGCCCTTCGCCACCCCGACCCTCTGGACCGCCATCCAGTACCTGATGCCCGGCGAGGACGCGCCCGAGCACCGGCACACCCAGCACGCCTTCCGCTTCGTCGTCGAGGGCGAGGGCGTATGGACGGTCGTCGGCGGCGACCCGGTCGCCATGCGGCGCGGCGACTTCCTGCCGCAGGCGGGCTGGAACTGGCACGCCCACCACAACGCCACCGCCGAGCCCATGGCCTGGATCGACGGCCTGGACATCCCCTTCCAGTACGCCTCCGAGGCCCAGTTCTTCGAGTTCGGCCGCGACGAGATCAGCGACGCCGAGCGCATCACCCCCGACCGGTCGCGCGCCGAGCGCCTGTGGGGCCACCCCGGCCTGCGTCCCGTCGCCGCCGGCGAACCCACCCCCGGCTCCCCGCTGCTGGCGTACCGCTGGGAGCACACCGACCGCGCCCTGGCCGACCAGCTCGCCCTGGAGGCCGAGGGCTTCGGCGGCACCGTCGAGCGCGGTCACGCCGCCGTCCGGTTCACCGACCCGTCGACCGGCGCCGACGTGCTGCCCACGATCCGCGCCGAGATGCACCGCGTCGCCCGCGGCACCGAGACCGCCCCGGCGAAGGAGACCGGCTCCTCGGTCTACCAGGTGTTCGACGGCTCCGGCACGGTCACTGTCGGTGACACCTCCTGGTCGGTCACCCGGGGCGACCTGTTCGTCGTGCCGTCCTGGCAGCCGTTCTCGGTCCGCTCCGAGGCGGGCGCCACCGACTCCGACTCCGGAGCGCTGGACCTGTTCCGCTTCAGTGACTCCCCGATCTTCGAAGCGCTGCGCCTCGACCGCACCCACGTGGAAGGAACCACCCGATGAAGCTCGCCACCATCCGTACCGAAGGCACCACCCGGGCCGTCCGGCTCGACGGTGACGTCCTGGTCGACCTCGGGGTCCCCGACGTGGGCGCACTGCTGGCCGAGGACGGCTGGGCCGAGCGCGCCGCCGCCGTCACCGCCGGGGGCGCCGCCACCTACGCCGTCGCGGACGCCGACTTCGCGCCGGTCGTGCCGGCCCCCTCCAAGGTGGTGTGCGTCGGTCTCAACTACCGCAACCACATCCAGGAGATGGGCCGCGACCTGCCCGAGCACCCCACCCTGTTCGCCAAGTTCGCCGACTGCCTGATCGGCGCGGGCGACGACATCCTGCGCCCCGACGAGACGGAGGAGTTCGACTGGGAGGTCGAGCTCGCGGTCGTCGTCGGCAAGCAGGTGCGCCGCGCCCGGGGCGCCGAGGCCGAGGCGGCCATCGCCGGCTTCACCGTCCTGAACGACATCACCTGCCGCGACTGGCAGTTCCGCACCCGTGAGTGGCTCCAGGGCAAGATGTGGGACTCCTCCACCCCCGTCGGCCCCTACCTGGTCACCCCGGACGACCTGCCCGGCGGCGTCCGCCCCGCCCTTGACGTCAGGCTGACCGTCGACGGTGAGGTCATGCAGTCCGACAACACCGGCGACCTGCTCTTCGACCCGGTCGCGCTGGTCGAGTACGTGTCGACGGTCATCCGCCTGAACCCCGGCGACGTCATCGCCACCGGCACCCCCGGCGGCGTCGGCCACGCCCGCAAGCCCTCGCGCTACCTGCTCGGCGGCGAGACCGTCGTCACCGAGGTCGAGGGCATCGGCCGCCTGGAGAACAAGGTCGTCAAGGAGAGTGCGGTCTGATGGGCCGCCCCGCCCGCACCTTCGACGACGCCCGCGCCTGGGAACGCCTCGGCACCGAGCTGTTCCTCAGCGCCGCTGGCGTGGACGACGCCGCGATCGCCGCGCCCAGCGCGCTGCCCGGCTGGAGCCGGGGCAACGTGATCGCCCACGTCGCCGCCAACGCCGACGCCCTGGGCAACCTGGTCCACTGGGCCGCCACCGGCGAGCCGACCCCGATGTACGCCTCCCCCGACGAGCGCGCCGCCGGGATCGAGAAGGGCTCCGTCCTCCCGGCCGCCGAGCTGACCGAATGGCTGCGCCGCTCCGCCGGCGAGCTGGCCGCGTCCACCGCCGACCTCGACGACGAGCAGTGGGACAACGAGGTCGTCACCGTCCAGGGCCGCACCGTCCCCGCGACCGAGCTGCCCTGGATGCGCTCGCGCGAGGTGTGCGTCCACGCGGTCGACCTCGGCACCGGCCTCTCCTTCGCCGACCTGCCGGACGGCTTCCTCGCCGCCCTCTGCGACGACGTCGTCGGCAAGCGTTCCCAGAACACCGCCGGGCCGGCCCTGCGGCTGGACGCCACCGACACCGCGGACAGCTGGGAACTGCCCGGCGAGGGCACCCCGACCGTGCTGGCCGGACCCCTGTTCCAGGTCACGGCCTACCTCACCGGACGGGCCCACGCCCTGACCACCGCCGCCGGCGCGCCCGCGCCGGAGATCGGCCCCTGGCTCTGACCCGCCGCGTCCGGGCCGGCTCCCCGCCGGCCCGGGACGTCCGGACCGAGCCCGGCGCGGACTCCACCATGGCCCGCGCGGACCGCCCGGCGACCTCCTGACGGACCGCCGGCCGCCCCCGGAACCCACCTGCCCGCCCACGGCCGGCCACCGGAGAACCGGCCGCCCGCCCACCCACCGCCGGTCACCCGGGGGCACCGGACCCGCCCGGCGACAGCCCGCCGCGCCGTGCCGCGCCCGCGCACCGGCGCCGGCCCCCGCGCCGTCGTACGCCTCCCCGCTCCGACGGCCCCGCCCTTCGACGCGCCCGCCGCCCGACGGGCACCCCGAGTCGACGGCAACGCCGCCGATGACCCACGCGACTCGATCGAGGAAAGACGATGAACCCTGCCACCCCTTCCACCGGCGACCAGCCCGACGTCCTCATCGTCGGCGGCGGCATCGGCGGTCTCAGCTCCGCGTTCGCCCTCGCCCGCCAGGGGCTGCGCGTGCGCGTCCTCGAACGGGCCAAGGAGTTCGGCGAGGTCGGCGCCGGCATCCAGATCGCCCCCAACTGCACCCGCATCCTCCACGAGTACGGCCTGCTCGACGAGGCCAAGGACCTCGGGGTGCTCCCCGAGAACATGGTCATGCGCGACGCCGTCGACGCCCGCGAGCTGACCCGCCTCGACCTGCGCGACCTGGAACGCCGCTACGGGTTCCCGTACATGGTCATCCACCGCAGCGACCTGCACGGCATCTTCCTGCGCGCCTGCCGCCGGGCCGGTGTCGAGCTGGTCACCGACAAGACGGTCACCGGCTACGAGCACACCGAGGGCGGCGCCCTGGTCCGGCTGGAGGACGGCACCAGCGAGTCCGCCCCGCTGGTCGTCGCCGCCGACGGCCTGCACTCCGTCGCCCGCCGGCAGCTCGTCGGCGACGACGTCGTCAGCTCCGACTACGTCGCCTACCGCGCCGCCGTCCCCATCGAGAAGGTGCGCGACAACGGCATCGCCGAGAAGGACGTCACCGTCTACGTCGGCCCCCGCTGCCACTTCGTGCAGTACGCCCTGCGCGGCGGCGACATGTTCAACCAGGTCGCCGTGTTCGAGTCGCCGAAGGCGCTGGCCGGCCGGGACGACTGGGGCACACCGGACGAGCTGGACGCCGCGTTCGCCCCGACCTGCGACACCGTGCGCAAGGGCATCCCGCTGATGTGGCGCGACCGCTGGTGGCAGATGCTGGACCGCAACCCCGTCGACACCTGGGTGCACGGCCGGATCGCGCTGCTCGGCGACGCCGCCCACCCGCCGCTCCAGTACATGGCCCAAGGCGCGATCATGGCCATCGAGGACGGCTGGGTGCTCGCCCGGCACGTCGCCCGGCTGCGCGCGGAGTCCGGCGCCGAGGCCACCGCCCCGCCCGACTGGGACGCCGCCCTCGCCGCGTACGAGGCGGTCCGCGTCGAGCACTGCCGCCGCGTGGTGGAGACCGCCCGCGCCTGGGGCAAGCTGTGGCACCTCGACGGCACCGAGCGCCTCCAGCGCAACGCGATCATGGCGGAGCGCGACACCTACGACTACGGCTTCACCGACTGGGTGTACGGCCCGACCGCCCTCACCCCCGACGAGGAGCCGGCCATGTTCACGCCGATCCCGCTCGCCTCCGCCGACCTCGGCCCGGTGTCCGGGGCCGCCTCCGCCGACCTCGGCGCCGGGGCCGGGGCCGGGACGGCCTCAGCCGCCGAACCGGTCGCGGGAGGCGCCCGCTGAGCGACGCCTTCCTCTCCGCCGCGGCCCGCACCCCCTTCGGCCGCTTCGACGGATCCCTCGCCGAGGTCCGCCCCGACGACCTCACGGCCGACGCCCTCACCGCCGTGCTCGCCCAGGCCCCGGGCCTCGACCGGGACGAGATCGGCCAGGTCGTCCGGGGCGAAGGCATCGGCGTCGCCGACCTCAGGCGGCGGCTGGAGGCGACGGCGCTGGGCCGACCCGCGACGCGCGGGTGCGGCCGCCGCGTCGGCGGCGTTCACCGCCACCGGCCGCCCCGGCGCTGCCGGTGGCGGTGAGCGCCGTCAGGAGGTTCCGCCCCCGCTGTCCGCGCCGCCGGGTGAACCGTCGGCGCCGCGCCCGGCCAGTGCGTCGGCCACCGTGGCGCGGACCGGCAGGATCAGGGAGAGACCGGTCATGTTGATCATGCGCTCCAGGCGGTCGGGCACCGCGGCCAGGACGAGCGAGCCGCCCGCCCCCTGGGCCGCGTGCCACAGCCCGATGAGCGTGCTGAGACCGGTGGAGTCGAAGAAGTCGACCCGCGCCAGGTCCAGGACGAGGTGCACGGTGCCCCGTTCGAAGAGGGCCAGGGCGTGCGAGCGCAGCGTCGAGGCCGTGTGCAGGTCGACGTCTCCGGTGACGGAGAGGACGGCGAGGCCTTCGTCGAGGTGCTGGACGGTCACCTGAAGGGTGTCGGTCATCACTCCCGGGCGAGGTGCGTGGGCGCTGCGGTGGGGTGGGCGGTGCCGGTGGTGCCGTCGTCGGCGGGGGCCTCGGCCGAGGGGACGGACAGGGCCGGCGGGGCGACGTCGGGCTCCGTCCCGGCGTCCCGGCTCCCGGCCTTCCGGCACCGCCGTTCGTGCCGCAGCTCCGGCTGGTCCCTCAGGGGCGCGGCCGGATCGGCGAGCGTGGCGCCGTCCGACGGGGTGCCGAGGACGTCGTGGCGGCGCACCGCCGCGGTCCGGGCGCGTTCGTCCCGGGGCGCGCTCGTCCCGGACGCCCGGCCCGGTCCGTCCAGCGCGCCCGCAGCCGCGCCGCACCGCGCCCGTCCCCCGGTCACCGCGGCGGCGCGCCGTCCGGGTCCGGGCCCCGGACGGTGGTCAGCCCGGCGAGACCCGAGACGGTCAGGACGGGCTCCAGCAGCGGCGTGACGACGAGCACCAGGCGGTCCGCGTGCGCGAAGAGCACGCTCAGCCCGGCGCTGTCCAGGTACTCCACCCCGGTCAGGTCCAGGACGAGGGGGCCGGAGGTCGCGTCGAGGGCGTCCGCCAGGGAACCGATGTTGCTCATGTCGATCTCCCCGGCGGCCACGAGCCGGGCGGTGCCGTCCGGGTTCCGGCCGGGAGTGAGGATCAGCGGGGTGGTCATCAGGCGATCCTCATCTGCATGTCGACGGTGGTGCCGGACGGGCCGGGAGTGATGGTGACGTGCTGCATCATGGCGCGCATCAGGGAGACACCACGGCCGCGGTGGGGGTTGAGCTCGGGCCGCGGGGTCTTCCACCGGCCGCTGTCGGCGACCGTCAGACGCAGGTCGTCGCCGAAGGCCTCGGCGCGCAGGCGCACCGCCTCCCCCGGGGTGTGCCGGTGGCCGTGCTCGATGGCGTTGGCACACGCCTCCCCGGCGGCGACGAGGACGTTCTGCACGGTGTTCGGCGGCAGGCCGCACTGGGCGAGCCAGCCGCGCAACGCCTTGCGGACCGGCGCGAGCTGCGACGACTCGGCCGGGAAGGTCATCTCCAGCGGCGACGGGTGACGGTAGAGCAGCAGGGCCACGTCGTCGTCGTAGCCCCCGGCCGGCGCGAGCTGTGCCATCACCTGCGTGGCCAGTTCGTCGACGGGCACGTTGCGGCCCTGCTGCACCGCCTGGCCGGCCAGGTCGATGCCGACGTTGAGCGAGCGCCGGCGGCGTTCGACGAGCCCGTCGGTGTACAGCAGCAGCGTGGCCCGCGCCGGCAGCGTGCAGGCGCCTTCCGGACGCTGCCGGCCCGGACGTACGGCGAGGGGGAGGGAACGCCCGTCGTCCAGCAGCCGGATCGTGCCGTCGGGGTGGGTGAGGATGCCCGGCGGGTGCCCCGCACTGGAGTAGGTCAGCAGCCCGGTCTCGGGGGAGAGCACGCCGCAGAAGACGGTGGTGCACATCGCGCCCGTGATGCCCGCGGCGAACTGGTCGAGGGCCATCAGCGTCCGGGAGGGGCTGGAGTACTGGAGCACGAGGGCACGGCAGGCGCTGCGCAGCTGGCCCATGACGGTCGCCGCCTCCAGACCGCGTCCGACGCAGTCGCCGACGACGATGCCGATCCGTCCGTCCGGCAGTGTGACGGTGTCGTACCAGTCGCCGCCCACCTCCAGGGGCGGAGTCGCGGGCTCGTAGCGGACCGCGAAGCCGTCGGGGAGCCGGGACGGACCGAGGATGGCGCGTTGCAGGGCGATCGCGGTCTCCCGCTGCTGGTCGATCTGGTGCGCCCGCACCAGCCCCTGCGCGAGGCGGCCGGCCAGCAGCGACAGCAGCAGGTGGTCCTCACGGGTGAAGGGCCGGTGTTCGTCCAGGTCGATCCAGAGGGCCAGCGGGCCGTCGGGGTGTTCCAGCAGGACGCCGGCCCCGGTGCCCTCGGCGACGGGGGTGAGCGGGGTCCGGTCGCGCAGACCGGCCAGCGCCTCCCGCCGCGCGGCCGGCAGGTCCTCCCACCGCGGCGGCGGGTCCGTCGCCGTCAGCGCCGGTACGGCCCCCTTGCCGAAGACCGCGGCCACGGCACCCCGGGCCCGCCACAGCCCCTTCAGCTCCTCCAGTGCACCCGACAGCGCCTGCGGCAGGCTCGACGCCAGGGACAGGGAGGTGCTCAGCGCGGCCAGCGCCGTCTCGCGCTGGACGGCGTAGTGCTGGGCGGTGACGTCGCGGAAGGTGCCGACGGTGACGCCGCGCCCGGAGTCGGGGTCGTCGACCCGGGCGAAGGTGACGGTCACCCACAGCCGGTGGCCGTCGCGGTGGCTGACCGGGACGGTGCAGGAGCCCCGGGTGCGTTCCAGCAGTCCGGCGAACGCCTCCCGGGTCCGCCGGTGCGCCTCGGGATCGGCGGCGGCGTCCGGCCACCACGGGGGGACCGGCGGGTACGGCAGGCCCTCCGGGCCGTAGCCGAGGATGTCGGCGAACGCGCTGTTGATCTCCACGACGGCCCCGGCCTCGTCGCAGACGAAGAACGCCTCCTGGAGGGAGTCGACGAGCGCGGTCCGCCAGCGGGCGTGATGGGTGCGCAGCCGCGCCAGTTCGACGTTGGCCCGCACCCGCGCGAGGAGCTCCGCGGCGGCGAACGGCTTGACCAGGTAGTCGTCCGCGCCCGCCCGCAGGCCCTCGATCGACGCCTCCTGCCCGGCCCGGGCCGACAGCAGCAGTACCGGCACGGAGGCCGTGCGCGGATCGGCGCGCAGCCGGCCCACCAGCCCCAGGCCGTCCAGCACCGGCATCATCACGTCGCTGACGACGAGATCGGGGGCGTCGCGGCGGACGGACCGGAACGCCTCCAGACCGTCGGTGACGGTGGTGACGTCGTAGCCCGCCCCGGTGAGCATCCGCGTCAGGTACTCGCGCATGTCCGCGTTGTCGTCGGCGACGAGCACCCGGGCCCGGCCCCCCGGCCCCACGGCCCGCGGCGCGCCGGCACTTCCCCCGGCCTCCGCCTCCGCCGCGCTGCCGGCCGGCCCGCCGGAGTGAGTGCCGGAGCCGTGACCGGGCAGCCAGCGCAGCGCCTCCTGCACATACGGAGCGGCGGTACCGGAATCGATGGCACCGGAGCCGATGGTCCCGGATTCAGTGGCACCGGAGCCGATGGTCCCGGATTCAGTGGCACCGGATTCAGCGACCCCGGAACCAGTGGCACCGGAGTCGACGGTCCCGGAGTCGACGGTCCCGGACTTGACGGTCCCGGAGCCGACGGCACCCCCCGTCCCCCGCACCACCGACTCGGCCGGCAGATGGGCGCTGCCGAACGGCAGCCGGATGGTGAAGCGGGTGCCCGCGCCCTCGGTGCTCTCGGCGGTGATGGTGCCGCCGTGCAGACCCACCAGCTCCTGCACCAGGGCCAGCCCGATGCCACTGCCCTCGTCGGAACGGGACCGGGCGTTCTCGATGCGGTGGAACCGCTCGAACAGCCGGGGCATCTCCGCCTCCGGCACCCCCGTGCCGCTGTCGGCCACGGTGACCACGGCCTGCGCGCCCTCACCCCGCACACCGACCCGTATCCCGCCGTCGAAGGTGAACTTCAGGGCGTTGCTGAGCAGATTGAGGACCACCTTCTCCCACATGCCGCGGTCGAGGTACACCGGCTCGGCAGGCGACCGGCAGTCGACGTCGTAGTCCAGCCCGGCCCTCTCGACCGCCGAGCGGAAGACACTGGCCAGCTCGGCCGTCACCGCGGCCAGGTCGACCGGCTCGTACCGGGCCTGCATCCGGCCGGCCTCTATGCGGGAGAAGTCCAGCAGCGTGTTGACCAGCTTGCCCAGCCGCAGCCCGTTGCGGTGGACGACGTCGAGCTCCTGCCGCACCGGCCCGTCGGCCGTGTCGGCCAGCCGGCCGCGCAGTTCCTCGACCGGCCCCATGATCAGCGTGAGCGGGGTGCGGAACTCGTGGCTGATGTTGGAGAAGAAGGCGGTCTTCGCCCGGTCCAGCTCGGCCAGTTCCTCCGCCCGCCGCTGCTGCGCCTCGTAGCTGCGGGCGCTGCCGATGCCGGACGCGATGTGACCGGCGGTCAGCTCGACGAAGCTGCGGTAGCCCGCGTCCAGTTCGCGGTAGCGGTTGAGCGCCGCGACCAGGAAGCCGTAGGGCGTGCCGCCCTGCTGGATCAGCGGCACCACGAGCGCCTGGACGGGCGGTTCGGGCCAGTCCCCGCGGGGCAGGCCGGCGAACGCGTCACCGGCCAGCGGCACGAGTCTCGTCCCGCTCTCGGCCAGGGCCGCGACCGGCCACACCGCGTCCGGGGCGTCGGCGGCGAGGACCGCCGGCGCGGCCGGGTGGCCGGCCGGGACACCGGCCGCGCCGGCGAGCCGGGCGGTCCCCTCGTCGAACAGGTAGGTCAGGGTGAAGGGCAGGTCCCGCCGGTTGCGGGCCAGCTGCCGGTCGACGAAGGCCAGCACCTCCTGCTCGGTGCGGATGACGCTCGGGTCGGACCCCAGGTCGCGCAGCGTGGCCATCCGCCGCTCGCCGATCACCCGTTCGGTGTCCTCGCTGACCACGCACAGCATGCCGACCACGTCACCGGAGTCGTCCCACAGCGGACTGTAGGAGAACGTGTGGTAGGTCTCCTCCGGGTAGCCGGACCGCTCCAGGAACAGCAGCAGCCCCTCGTCCCAGGTGGCCTCGCCCGTACCGAGCACCGAGTCGATGCGCGGGCCGATGTCGTCCCAGATCTCCGCCCACACCTCGTTCGCCGGACGTCCCAGCGCCCACGGGTACTTGCTGCCCAGCGTGTCGCGCCGGTAGGCGGCGTTGCAGAAGAACGTCAGCCGCTCGCCCCAGGCCATCCACATCGGGAACCGGGAGGAGAGCAGGATGCTCACCGCGGTCCGCAGGCTCTGCTGCCACCCGGCGGGCGGGCCGAGCGGAGTCGCCGCCCAGTCCACCCGGGCGAGGTCCTCGCCGACCTCCCGGTCGGCCGCGAACACATCGCCTCCGGCCGCTGTCGGCGGCCTGGGCCCAGCGTCGTCCGAACGTGCCACGCGACACCCTCCCGTCCTGCCGGTCCACCTCCGGCACCCTCGCCGTACCGACCGCGCGGGACCCCGACCGCGCAGGATCCCGACCGCGCCCGCCCCGACCGCTCGGGGACCCCGACCGCGCCCGCCCCGACCGCGCCCGCCCCGGCCGGCACGCGACGGACCGCCGCATCTCCGCGTCCCGCCGCTGACGGAGGGCCACCCCGCCCCTCCGCCCGGCCGACGGCTCCTCGCCCCGGCCCGGGCCCGCACCGTCACCGTGACCCCGGACGTCGTGCTGCCGGAGATCTCGGCGAGGCTCTGTGCGGGCTGTTGACGACCGATAGAGTATTCCAGCCGGTCGGGGAACCCGGTGCGCGTCAAGGGGGGGACGACCGATCCGCAGGGAACCGGGGACACACGCTCCCCGGACCGTGCGCCGGCACCCCGGCCACCGGACCCGCCCCCCCGGCATACCCCATCGCGGCGGCCGGGCAGGAGACAGGGTGACTGAGGAAGAGGGCCCGCTGGCCGTGGAGATCACTCCGCAGCCCGGCTCCGCGGGACCGGTGGTGCTGCGCGTCACCGGTGATCTGGACCACTACACGGGCCCCGACCTACGCCGGGCCGTGGACGAGGCGCTGCGCAACCCGGGCACGGGCGTCGTCGCCGATCTGTCGGGCCTGGACTACTGCGACTCCACCGGACTGACCGAGATCATCAGGGCATTCCACCGCGCCGAGGCGGCGGGCACGGCTTTCTCGGTCGCGGCGCTGACCCCCGCCCTGGACCGGCTCTTCCGCATCGCGGGACTCGACGAGCTGTTCCCCCTCCACCCGGCCGTCCAGGACGCCGTCGACGCCCTGAGCGGCTGAACGCCCGGCCGGACGCCCGAGGGTGCGCCGCGTGGGTCCCCGCTCGGCAGCGGGCCCGCTCTCCGGAACGCCTACCCTTGAGCCATGACCAGCAGCAGCGACCGGAGCCCGGCAGTGGACGTTCCCGCACCCAAGAGCTACGAGATCCGCACCTACGGGTGCCAGATGAACGTCCACGACTCCGAGCGGTTGTCCGGACTGCTGGAGGAGGCCGGCTACGTCCGCGCCCCCGAGGGCTCGGACGGCGACGCGGACGTCGTCGTCTTCAACACCTGCGCCGTCCGCGAGAACGCCGACAACCGGCTGTACGGCAACCTCGGCCGGCTGGCGCCGAAGAAGGCGGGCCGGCCGGGCATGCAGATCGCGGTCGGCGGGTGCCTCGCGCAGAAGGACCGCGACACCATCGTGAAGAAGGCGCCCTGGGTGGACGTCGTCTTCGGCACGCACAACATCGGCAAGCTGCCGGTCCTGCTGGAACGCGCGCGCGTGCAGGAGGAGGCGCAGGTCGAGATCGCCGAGTCGCTGGAGGCGTTCCCGTCGACCCTGCCGACCCGCCGCGAGAGCGCGTACGCCGCCTGGGTCTCGATCTCCGTCGGCTGCAACAACACCTGTACCTTCTGCATCGTGCCGGCGCTGCGCGGCAAGGAGAAGGACCGCCGCCCCGGCGACGTCCTCGCCGAGGTCGAGGCCCTGGTCTCCGAGGGCGTCTCCGAGATCACCCTCCTCGGCCAGAACGTCAACGCGTACGGCTCCGACATCGGCGACCGCGAGGCCTTCAGCAAGCTGCTGCGCGCCTGCGGGAGCATCGACGGCCTGGAGCGCGTCCGCTTCACCTCCCCGCACCCGCGCGACTTCACCGACGACGTGATCGCCGCCATGGCCGAGACGCCCAACGTGATGCCGCAGCTGCACATGCCGCTCCAGTCCGGCTCGGACACCGTCCTGAAGTCGATGCGCCGCTCCTACCGCCAGGAGCGCTACCTCGGGATCATCGAGAAGGTCCGCGCCGCCATCCCGCACGCGGCGATCACCACCGACATCATCGTGGGCTTCCCCGGCGAGACCGAGGAGGACTTCGAGCAGACCCTGCACGTCGTGCGCGAGGCCCGCTTCTCGCAGGCGTTCACCTTCCAGTACTCCAAGCGCCCCGGCACCCCCGCCGCGACCATGGAGAACCAGATCCCCAAGGCGGTCGTCCAGGCGCGCTACGAGCGTCTCGTCGCCCTCCAGGAGGAGATCTCCTGGGAGGAGAACAAGAAGCAGGTCGGCCGCACCCTGGAGCTGATGGTCGCCGAGGGCGAGGGCCGCAAGGACGGCGCCACCCACCGCCTCTCCGGGCGGGCCCCCGACAACCGGCTGGTCCACTTCACCAAGCCGGAGCAGGAGGTGCGCCCCGGCGACGTGGTCACCGTCGAGGTCACCTACGCCGCCCCGCACCACCTCCTCGCCGAGGGCGCCGTCCTCGGCGTGCGCCGCACCCGCGCGGGGGACGCCTGGGAGAAGCGCACCGCGGAGAAGGCGGCCAAGCCGGCGGGCGTCATGCTCGGCCTGCCCCGGATCGGCGCCCCGGCCCCGCTCCCGGTGGCCACCGGCACCGGCTGCGGCTGCGACTGACGGAGCCCGCCCACCCGGGGCCCGGAAACGGCCCACCCACCACGGCTCCCGACCGCCGCGCCGCCCGCTCGGGCGACGTGAACGCCTGCCGGCCGAAGACGCCGACGGACGTGCCGACGGACGCTGCCGACTGACGGGTGGCCGGGCGGGCCGACGGACGCGATGCCGGCCGGCGCGGCGGACGTGTCGTGCGACCCGTCGGCCGACGTACAGCCGTACAGCCGTACAGCCGTACGTCCATACGTCCGGACGTGCTGACCGCGGGGTGACGACGGGCGGGGACTACGCTGCCGATCATGCTTGTCGCCGCCGCAGTCTGCCCCTGCCCGCCGCTGCTCGTGCCCGAGGTCGCCGCGGGTGCCGCACCCGAGCTGGACGCCGCGCGTGCCGCCTGCTCCGAAGCCCTCGGCGTGCTCGCCGCGGCACGGCCGGACCGGCTCCTGGTCGTCGGACCCGCTGACGAGTCGGGGCGGGGCACCTACCCGGAGGGCACACGCGGCTCGTTCCGGGGTTACGGCGTGGACCTCGCCGTACGGCTGGGACGCGGCAGCGGCGAGGGCGTGGCCGAGCGCGAACTGCCGGCCTCCCTCGCCGTCGGCGCCTGGCTGCTGGCGCGGCACGGGTGGCCGAAGACCCCCGTCGAGGGACTCGGCGTCGCACCGCAGCTCGCACCCGAACGGTGCGCCGCGACGGGCCGGGAGATCGGCGCCCACCCGGGGCGGACCGCGCTCCTGGTGCTGGGCGACGCCAGCGCGTGCCGCACGCTGAAGGCGCCGGGCTATCTCGACGAACGCGCGGCGCCCTACGACGCGGAGGTCGCGCGGGCCCTCGGCGCCGCGGACCTCCCGGCGCTCATGGCGCTCGACGCCGGACTGGCGCGCGAGCTGAAGGCCGCGGGCCGGGCCCCCTGGCAGGTGCTCGCGGGCGCGGCCGAGGGCGCGGGCCTCGAGGGCACCCTGCTGTACGAGGACGCGCCGTACGGCGTCGGCTACGTGGTCGCGGCCTGGTCGTGACGTCCCTTGCGTGTCGGTCGTCCCCGAACGCTCGGACGGCGGACGGTCGGACGGCGGACGGTCGGACGGCGGACGGCCGCGTGCGTCGTCGCTCCGCGGCCGTCCGCCGGTCTGTCCGCTGATGTCGCTGTACTGCTGCTGTACTGCCGTGTTGCAGCTGTGCTGCTGTACTGCTGTACTGCTGCGTTGCCGTACTGCTGTACTGCTGCGTTGCCGTACTGCTGTTCCTGCCGTGGACCGCTGCTCAGGAGGATGGCGGGGGCGTCTTCGGCGGCGTGAACGTGTCGCCGCCCGCCCCCGGCTCGTGCCGGTGCGCGAGCCGGTCCATGGCGCCCTTGGCCTTGTCGGTGCCCGTGTGGATCCTGTCGCTGTACTTGCCCTTGGTCCTGTCGTCGACGACCTTGGCGGCCTTGTCGATCCCGTGCTGGATCCTGTCCCCGTGCTGGTGCGCGAGGCCGGAGACCTTCCCCTTGGCCGGAGCGAGCTTGGCCTTGAGATTCTTCAAGAGACCCATGGGTCACCTTCCCTGGCGGGTCCGTTACCTGCGGGCGCCCTCGCCGGCCTCGCTGCCGACGGTCTCCTCGGAGGACTGCTGCCGGGGGATCTCGACGCCGTCGGCGGCCGGGCTCTCGTCGGCCGACGCCACCGTCTCCCCGGCGCCACCGGCCCCGGCGGAGTCCCGCCCCGGCGTGTCCCCCACGGCCGACGCCGCTTCCGCGTCCTCCGCCGGCGTGTCGGCCGACGTCTCGGCGGTGATCTCCGTCTCCCGCGCGGTCACCTCCTCCGTGACCGTCTCCTTCGCAGCCGTCTCCGCCGCAGCCGTCTCCTCCGCAGCCGTCTCCTCCGTGGTCTTCGACCTCCGGAAAAGCCGCGCCAAAACGCCCATATCCACTCCATACGGTACTCGTGCGGGCGAAATCCCGCGTTGCCCGGTGCGTCCGTTTGCGCCGCCGGGATGTGCCGCCCCGTGAACGGGCGACGGGAATCTCGCAACGGGCAACGACACCGCGGCGGCCCCGTCACGTAACTCGTTCGAGAGCCGGGTGAGAGGTTTGCGAAACTGGTGCCGTGAGCAGCGCACCCCTCGCCCCCCGCGTCATCGCCGTCGTCGGACCGACCGCGGCCGGAAAGTCCGATCTGGGCGTCTTCCTGGCCCGGCGCCTCGGCGGCGAGGTCGTCAACGCCGACTCCATGCAGCTCTACCGAGGGATGGACATCGGCACCGCCAAGCTGACGCCCGAGGAACGCGGCGGCATCCCGCACCACCTCCTGGACATCTGGGACGTCACGGTCACCGCCTCCGTCGCCGAGTACCAGAGACTGGCCCGCGCCCGGATCGACGCACTGCTCGCCGAGGGCCGCTGGCCGATCCTGGTCGGTGGCTCCGGGCTGTACGTCCGCGGCGCCGTCGACAACCTGGAGTTCCCCGGCACCGACCCCGAGGTCCGCGCCCGTCTGGAGGAAGAGCTCACCCTGCGCGGCTCCGGCGCCCTGCACGCCCGGCTGGCCGCCGCCGACCCCGAGGCGGCGCAGGCGATCCTGCCCAGCAACGGCCGCCGTATCGTGCGCGCCCTCGAAGTGATCGAAATCACCGGCAAGCCCTTCACCGCCAACCTGCCGGGCCATGACTCCGTCTACGACACCGTCCAGATCGGCGTCGACGTGGCGCGCCCCGAACTCGACGACCGCATCACCCGCCGCGTGGACCGGATGTGGGACGCGGGTCTCGTGGACGAGGTGCGCGCGCTGGAGGCGCAAGGCCTGCGCGAGGGGCGTACGGCCTCGCGCGCGCTGGGCTACCAGCAGGTCCTTGCCGCACTCGCCGGTGAGTGCACCCAGGACGAGGCGCGCGCGGAGACCGTCCGTGCCACCAAGCGCTTCGCGCGCCGTCAGGATTCATGGTTCAGGCGCGACCCGCGGGTGCACTGGTTGAGTGGGGCCGCGGCGGACCTCACGGAACTTCCGCGGCTCGCGTTGGCGTTGGTCGAACGACCGGTTACAGCCTGATCACGTCATGGCATCGGGACGCTCAGGCCGTCATCCGGGCCTCCGGCCCCGTGCCATCATCGAGCTTCGATCGACCAAGTGGAGTCCGAGTTGGGAGGGCGCGTGGCGATGGAGGCCGGCCCTCGCGACACCGCACAAGGCACCGAGCACCTCACCACCGAACGGGGTGAACCGGAGCCGGAGGAAGGACGTCTGAGCCCGGACGGGCCGGACGCCGACGACACGCAGGACGGCGTGACCGCCGACGGGCCCGAACCCGAGGAGATGTTCGCCGGCGGCCCCGAGGTCGAGGTCGAGCTGCGGCCCCAGCGCCGGCTGCGGATCTGGCACCTCGCCCCCATCGTGGGCCTGGCCGCCACAGGCTCCCTGATGTTCGCGTTCCCCCTCGCCTTCGACTTCGGCGACAGCGGCGCCGTGATCGCGATGCTGGGGCTGCTGATCTGCTCCTGCGCGGCAGGCTGGGGCATGATGGCCGCGCGCCGCGTCGGACACACCTGGCCCGGCCTGCCCCAGCGCGGCTCCGGCCGCCGCCCCGACTGGCGGGTCGTCCTCGCGTACGTCCTGCTCGTGGCCGCGGTCGTGGTCCTGGCCGTGTGGCGGGTCGCCCGGCTCCGCTAGGGCCGACAGGGCCCGGGCGCCGCGGTCTCCCGCACCCCGCGGAACGCACCCCCGTACGCGCGCGTGCACGGCCGGGCTCCCCGGGCGCCGCGCCGACGCGGGCCCGGTGTCGGAGCCACCCCGTACGATCGAGGAATGAGCACGCGGATCGCCTTCCTCAAGGGTCACGGCACGGAGAACGACTTCGTGATCGTTCCCGACCCCGAGAACGCCATCGATCTCCCCCCGGCCGCCGTCGCCGCCCTGTGCGACCGGCGCGCGGGCATCGGCGGCGACGGGCTGCTGCACGTCGTGCGGTCCGCCGCCCACCCCGAGGCACAGACCATGGCGGCCGAGGCGGAGTGGTTCATGGACTACCGCAACGGCGACGGCTCCGTCGCCGAGATGTGCGGCAACGGCGTCCGCGTCTTCGCGCGCTACCTCCAGCACGCCGGACTCGCCACCGAGGGCGACCTCACGGTCGCCACGCGCGCGGGCGTACGGACGGTGCACCTTGCCAAGGACGGGGACGTCACCGTCGGCATGGGCCGGGCCCGCCTGCCCGAGGGGGACGTCACGGTGACCGTCGGCGAGCGCACCTGGCCCGCCCGGAACGTGAACATGGGCAACCCGCACGCCGTCGCCTTCGTCGACGACCTCACGCACGCCGGCGACCTGCTCGCCCCGCCGCCCTTCAGCCCCGCGTCCGCCTACCCCGACGGCGTCAACGTCGAGTTCGTCGTCGACCGCGGCCCGCGGCACGTCGCGCTGCGCGTGCACGAGCGCGGATCCGGCGAGACCCGCTCGTGCGGCACGGGCGCGTGCGCCGTCGCCGTGGCGACCGCACGCCGGGACGGCGCCGACCCGGCCGTCACCGGCACACCGGCCACGTACACGGTGGACGTCCCCGGCGGCCGCCTCGTCATCACCGAGCGCCCCGATGGGGAGATCGAGATGACCGGCCCGGCGGTCATCGTCGCCGAAGGCGCGATCGACCCGGAGTGGCTGGAAACCGCCGCCCGCTGACGGGTTCGCCGACTTGGCATCGGAGGCCGACACGGCCCGGTGGCGCACAGGTGTGCCGCCGGGACCAGGTCCGCGTCTTCGACTTCGCGACCTGCCGCAGGTCAGGCGGCGCAAAACCGTAAACCTCCGGACGGTCGCTCGAATGGGTGATCCGTTTCACGCTCGGGGAGAGGCGGTCGGTCGGGCGTGGTGGGCTCGGTAGCATCAAGCACCGGCCCGGACGGGAGACCGTTGCCAGGCCCCTGAGCCGTGTCCGCCCCGGGGCACTCCGTCCGCCGGTCCAGCAGCCGGAGGTGCCCATGAGTGCGGAGGCCACGAACCCCGCGACCCCAGGCCCGGTGGTGCCTGTCGCTTCCCGCAGGCGCAGTCGCCCCCGGATCGACCTGCGGCGGCTGGGCCGGGCCGCGTTGCTCGGCCCCGCCTCGCGCGGCCGGCTGCCCGACGCGATCGGCCATGTCGTCGAGGCGCACCGGGCCCACCACCCCGACGCCGACCTGGACCCGCTGCGCCGCGCCTATGTGCTCGCCGAGTCCTCGCACCGCGGCCAGATGCGCAAGAGCGGTGAGCCGTACATCACGCACCCCCTCGCCGTGACCCTCATCCTCGCCGAACTGGGCGCCGAGACCACGACGTTGACGGCCTCCCTGCTGCACGACACCGTCGAGGACACCGATGTGACGCTGGAGCAGGTCCGCGAGGAGTTCGGCGAGGAGGTGCGCTACCTCGTCGACGGCGTCACGAAGCTGGAGAAGGTCGACTACGGCGCCGCCGCCGAGCCCGAGACCTTCCGCAAGATGCTCGTCGCCACCGGCAACGACGTCCGCGTGATGTCGATCAAACTCGCCGACCGGCTGCACAACATGCGCACCCTCGGCGTGATGCGCCCCGAGAAACAGGCCCGCATCGCCAAGGTCACCCGCGACGTCCTCATCCCGCTCGCCGAACGCCTCGGAGTCCAGGCCCTCAAGACCGAGTTGGAGGACCTCGTCTTCGCGATCCTCCACCCCGAGGAGTACGCGCACACACGCGAGCTGATCGCCGAGAACGCCACCCGCGCCGACGACCCGCTCGCCGAGTTCGCCGACGCGATGCGCGGCGTGCTGCGCGAGGCCGACATCCAGGCCGACGTGCTCATCCGGCCCCGGCACTTCGTCTCCGTCCACCGCGTCTCCCGCAAACGCGGCCGGCTGCGCGGCTGCGACTTCGGCCGCCTGCTCGTCCTCGTCAACGAGGACGCCGACTGTTACGCGGTCCTCGGCGAACTGCACACCTGTATGACACCGGTCGTCTCGGAGTTCAAGGACTTCATCGCCGTCCCCAAGTTCAACCTGTACCAGTCGCTGCACACCGCCGTCGCCCGCGCGGACGGCCAGGTCGTCGAAGTCCTCATCCGCACCCACCAGATGCACAAGGTCGCCGAGGCCGGTGTCGTCGCACTCGGCAACCCCTACGCCGCCCCCGCGGAGGAACAGAACCTCTCGGGCGACGGCGAACGGATCGACCCCACCCGGCCCGGCTGGCTCTCCCGCCTCCTCGACTGGCAGGAAGCCGCCCCCGACCCGGACACCTTCTGGTCGACCCTGCGCGAGGACCTCGCCCAGGACCGCGAGATCACCGTCTTCCGTCCCGACGGCGGCACCCTCGGCCTCCCCGAGGGCGCCACCTGCGTGGACGCCGCGTACGCGCAGTACGGCGAGGACGCCCACGCCTGCATCGGCGCCCGTGTCAACGGCCGCCTCGCGACCCTCAGCACCGTGCTGCGGGACGGAGACACCGTCCAGCTCCTCATGGGCCAGGACCCGGCCTCCGAGCCCTCCAGGGAGTGGCTGGAGCACGCCCACACCCCGGCCGCCCGCATCGCCATCCAACGGTGGCTGGCCACGCATCCCGCGCCCGACGGCGGGGCGGAGGAGCCCGGCGACGGATCTGACGGCGGACTCGGCGGCGCATCCGACGGCGGATCTGACGGCGGATCCGGTGGACGGCCTCGGCCCGGCGGGCACGGCAGGCCCGGCGGGCATGGCAGGCGCGGTGGGCACGTCGGGTTCGGCGGGTTCGGCGGGGACACCGGGGGAGACACGACCGCCGGGGCGACGGGCGTGGGGGGAGCCGCCGAGGGTGTCTCCGCGCGACCCGCCTCCGAGGGGCCGTTCTCCCGGCCCGGCGACGCGATCACCGCCGTGGACCGGCCCCGGGCGAGCGTCCGGCTCGCCGGCTGCTGCACGCCCGTGCCCTCCGACGAGGTGACCGGTTTCGCCGTGCGCGGGGGAGCGGTGACCGTGCACCGTGTGGAGTGCGCCGCCGTGGCGCGTATGACGAACGCGGGGCGCGCGCGGGTCGACGTGCGCTGGGGAGACACCACCGAGTGCCGGGTCACCCTGGTCGCTGAATCGTTCGGCCGCCCCCATCTGCTCGCCGACCTCACCGAGGCGATGGCACTGGAGGGCGCGGAGATCGTCTCCGCGACCGTCGAACCCCCGAGCCAGCAGCGCGTACGCCACACCTACACGCTCCAGCTCCCCGACGCGGCCCACCTGCCCGCTCTGATGCGCGCCATGCGGAACGTGCCCGGCGTGTACGACGTGACCCGGGCACAGCACCACGCACCGGCCCCCTGAAACGCGCCCCGCCCGCCGGCGACCCCGCCCGGTCGCTGACCCCGCCCGGCCGCCGACCCCGCGCGGTCGGCGCCCCAGCCCGGCCGGCGAGGTGGCCGGGCTGGGAGGCAGCCGCGGCCGCCGACGCGGCGTCCGCCCGTCACCCACCACCCGCACCCGGGCAGTCCGTTCGAGTGGGCCGGTCGCGCGCCGTCGCGGAGCCGCACGCGCGCGCTGGTAGCGGTGGTGCATGCCCCACACCCCCCGCGCCCCCATCACCTCCAGCCCCACCAGCCTCACCGGCCAGATCGGCCAGATCGGCCAGATCGGCCAGATCGGCCTCACCGGCACTCCCACCCCCAGCGGCACCACCATCACCACCGGCATCCCTCTCACCCTCCGCCCCGACCGCCCCCGGACCGCCTCCCCGCGACGCCTCACCTCCGCGCTCCTCGCCTCGGCCGTCTCGGTCTGTCTCGTCGCCGCGGGCGCACCCGCGACCCCGCTCGGCATCGGCGACCGCCTCTTCCCGCACCTGGGCAACCCCGGGTACGACGTGACCGCCTACAACCTGTCCTTCACGTACTCCGGTGACAACAGCCGGCCGCTCCGGGCGGTCACCACCATCGACGGCCGGACCACCACCGCCCTGGACCGGATCAACCTCGACTTCGCCCACGGCACGGTCGAGTCCGTCGAGGTCGACGGAGAGCCCGCCGCCTTCGCCGGAGCCGGCGAGGACCTGGTGATCACACCGGAGGAGCCGCTGCGCGCGGGCGACCGGATGCACGTCACCGTGCGGCACACCAGCGATCCGGTGAGCGTCGCCGGACGGGACGGCGGCTGGGTGCGGACCACGGACGGCCTGGCCATGGCCAACCAGGCGGACGCCGCCCACCTGGTGTTCCCCTGCAACGACCACCCCTCCGACAAGGCCAGGTTCACGATCCGGGTCACCGCGCCCGCCGGCTACACGGCCGTCGCCAACGGTCTTCCGGCCGACGTCCACAGGTCCGGCCGCACGACCACCTGGACGTACCGCACGCACCACCCCATGGCCACCGAGCTCGCCCAGGTGTCCATCGGCCGCTCCACCGTCCTGCACCGCAAGGGCCCGCACGGACTGCCCGTCCGGGACGTCGTGCCCACCGGGGACCGCGAGCGCCTCGAACCGTGGCTGAAGAAGACCCCCGACCAGATCACCTGGATGGAGAAAAAGGTCGGCCGCTACCCCTTCGAGACGTACGGCCTGCTCATGGCCGACGCCGCCACCGGATTCGAGCTCGAGACGCAGACCCTCTCCCTCTTCGAGAAGGACCTGTTCACCGAACCCGCCTACCCCCGCTGGTACATCGAGTCGATCATGGTGCACGAGCTGGCCCACCAGTGGTTCGGCGACAGCGTCACCCCCCGCACCTGGTCCGACCTGTGGCTCAACGAGGGACACGCCACCTGGTACGAGGCCCTCCACGCGGAGGAGAAGGCGGGCCGCACCCTGGAGGCCCGCATGAAGGCGGCGTACGGCGCCTCCGACCGCTGGCGGGCGGCCGGCGGTCCGCCCGCCGCTCCCAAGCCGCCGGTGCCCGGCCAGAAGATCGGCATCTTCCGCCCGAACGTCTACGACGGCGCCGCCCTCGTGCTGTACGCCCTGCGCCAGAAGATCGGCACGCGCGCGTTCGAGCAGGTGGAGCGTGCCTGGGTGCGCGACCACCGGGACGCCACGGCGGGCACCGCCGACTTCCTGCGCCTCGCCGAAAAGACCTCCGGACGCGACCTCGGGGCCTTCTTCCGGGGCTGGCTGTACGGAAAGAAGACCCCGCCGATGCCCGGACACCCGGAGTGGACGTCGGCGGCGCCCGCAGCCACCGCGGAGGCCGCGGAATAAGACGGTGACGAGACGGGCCGTACCGTGCGACCATCGTCAGGTCGGCGCGGCAGGGGACGACGGGAATCTCCCGGGGTACTCGTGCGTTGACCATGAAGACCACCGAATCGGCATCCCCAACGACGTAAGGACCCAATGACCTCCTCTTCTTCCCCTTCCCAGGACACCAAGCGCTTCGCGCACGCCTACCCCGAAGGTCTTCGGGCCGATGCCCTGATGGAAGAGGACGTCGCCTGGAGCCACGAGATCGACGGAGAGCGGGACGGCGACCAGTACGACCGCTCCGAGCGCGCGGCCCTGCGCCGTGTCGCGGGCCTCTCCACCGAACTCGAGGACGTCACCGAGGTCGAGTACCGGCAGCTCCGCCTGGAGCGGGTCGTACTCGTCGGCGTCTGGACCTCGGGGACCGTGCAGGACTCGGAGAACTCCCTCGCGGAGCTGGCCGCCCTCGCGGAGACCGCGGGCGCGCTGGTGCTCGACGGCGTGATCCAGCGCCGCGACAAGCCCGACGCGGCCACCTACATCGGCTCCGGCAAGGCCGACGAACTGCGGGACATCGTGCTCGAGACGGGCGCCGACACGGTCATCTGCGACGGTGAACTCAGCCCGGGTCAGCTGATCCACCTCGAGGACGTCGTCAAGGTCAAGGTCATCGACCGTACGGCCCTGATCCTCGACATCTTCGCCCAGCACGCCAAGTCCCGGGAGGGCAAGGCGCAGGTCGCGCTCGCGCAGATGCAGTACATGCTGCCGAGGCTGCGAGGCTGGGGTCAGTCGCTGTCCCGGCAGATGGGCGGCGGCAAGGGCGGCGGCCTCGCCACCCGAGGTCCCGGTGAGACCAAGATCGAGACGGACCGGCGCCGGATCCGCGAGAAGATGGCGAAGATGCGCCGTGAGATCGCGGAGATGAAGACCGGCCGCGAGATCAAGCGTCAGGAGCGCAAGCGCCACAAGGTGCCGTCCGTGGCCATCGCGGGCTACACCAACGCCGGCAAGTCCTCGCTGCTCAACCGTCTCACGGGCGCCGGTGTCCTGGTCGAGAACGCCCTGTTCGCCACCCTCGACCCGACCGTGCGCCGGGCCGAGACCCCGAGCGGTCGGCTGTACACGCTGGCGGACACCGTCGGCTTCGTCCGGCACCTGCCGCACCACCTGGTCGAGGCGTTCCGCTCCACCATGGAGGAGGTCGGCGAGTCCGACCTGATCCTCCACGTGGTGGACGGCTCGCACCCGAACCCGGAGGAGCAGCTGGCCGCCGTCCGCGAGGTGGTCCGGGACGTCGGCGCCACCGACGTGCCCGAGATCGTCGTGATCAACAAGGCGGACGCGGCCGACCCGCTGACGCTCCAGCGGCTCATGCGGATCGAGAAGCGTTCCATCGCGGTCTCGGCCCGCACCGGCCAGGGCATCGACGAACTGCTCGCGCTCATCGACGACGAGCTGCCACGCCCGTCGGTCGAGATCGAGGCGCTCGTGCCGTACACGCTGGGCAAGCTGGTCGCCCGTGCCCACACCGAGGGCGAGGTGATCTCCGCGGAGCACACGGCGGAGGGCACCCTGCTGAAGGCGCGCGTGCACGAGGAACTCGCCGCGGACCTCGCGCCGTACGTCCCGGCGTCGCTCGCCTGACACCCTCCACCACGACGGCCCGCCCCCTGCCCGGTGCAGGAGGCGGGCCGTCGGCGTGCACGGGTTCTGCTCTGCTCGGGGAGTGCGATCGTCGTGACCGGCCCCGGTCGTCGCCGAGCCGGTCGACGCACACGACCGTCCTCAGCCCGCTCTGCGCCGGGCTACGGCGGCAGATGCCGGGCAGCCCCCGGCGCCCGCCGCGTGCATCACTGCCCGGCGAACTTTCCGCTCACCGAGTCGTACACGCTCTCGGCCACCTCACCCAGCCGCGGCCCCGCGAGCCAACCGGCCTTCACCGGGCCGATCGAGGTGTTGGACACCAGTGCCGGCTCGCCGTCCGAGCCGGTCGCCACCCAGCCGCCGCCGGACGCGCCGCCGGTCATCGTGCAGCCGATGCGGTACATCGTCGGGTCCGTGGCGTTCAGCGACAGCCGCCCCGGCGCATCCTGGCACTGGTACAGCTTCTGCCCGTCGTACGGCGCCGCCGCAGGGTAACCCGTGGCGGTCACACTGCCCACCTTCGCCACGGCCGGCGCCGCGAAGTCCACCGGCAGGGCCGAACCGATCGTCTCCTCCAGCGACTTGCCCGAACCACCCGCCTCGGGCGTCACATGGATCACCGCGAAGTCGTACGAGGCACCGTCACCGCCGGTCTGCCCGCCCTGCGCGATCCACTGGTCCGAGGTCTGCGCCCAGTCACCCCACCAGACGCCGTACGGCGCCACCTGCTCCTTGGTGGCCGTCTGCAACTCCGCGTCCGTCATGCCCGAGTCGTTGTACGACGGCACGAACGCGATGTTGCGGTACCAGCCGCCCTCCTTGCCGGCGTGCACGCAGTGGCCCGCCGTCCACACCAGGTTGGACTTGCCCGGGTGTGCCGGGTCCTGGACGACCGTCGCCGAGCAGACCATCGTGCCCTCGGGGGAGTCGAAGAACACCTTGCCCGCCTCGGGAGCGTTGGCGTGGTAGGCGGGCGACACGGCCGTCGCCTCCACCACCGCGGGCGTCGGGTCGGTCACGCCCTGGTCGTCCGTGAGGTCGCTGTCGTCGACCGCCCGCTCCGGGTCCTCGGCCTCACGCATCCGGTCCTCGTCCCACAGACCCTCGATGATCGGGTTGATGTAGTCCTGCGCCTCGCGCAGCCAGTCGTCCCGGTCCCAGTCCTTCCAGGCGCCGTTCTTCCACTTGTCGAGGTCGATCCCGTGCTCCTTGAGCCGGTCCTTGATGTCGTCCGGGATCGTGATCTTGCCGTCGCCACCCGCCGAGGCGGACGCGGTGGCCTCGCCTCCCGCGTCGGCGCTGCCCGAGTCGCACGCGGTCGCGGTGAGCACAAGCACCGAGGCGAGAGCAACAGCGCCCAGCAAGGGGGAAGTTCCGCGGCGGGCGTCCCTCCCCCGACGAACGGTCGACGACGGCCGTATGGATCGCATGGTCTGACTCCCCCTGCTGTCAACGAACTTGGAGCGGTGGCCGTTCCCGGCGCGGAACTCATGGTGATCTCACGCCTAGTTCATATGAGCCTCACGGCCCTGTGGAACGGCCTCACACGATATGCGCTCGCCGCGGGGGACTTCCGCCGTAACGGCAACGGTTCGGCTACAAGCCGCCTGACCTGCTCATCGTCCCTGTGGGGAGGGACGGTTCCCGGTGCTGCCGACGACGGTGGGGCGAGGGTGAGGACGCGACCCGGCGCGCCCCCACCGCCGAGACACCGTCAGCGACCACCGCCCTGACGGTCACGGCCGACCGTCAGGGGCGCGGGCCGGTACACGACGTAGGCCGCCTCGCCCAGACCGAGCGCGGTGGCCGCCCGCTGGAGCGCCGCCGGCGTCGCGGCGCTGCCCCAGTGCCCGGTGGTGACGCGGTGCTCCAGGGCGCGCAGGGCGGCCACCGTCTCCGCGGCGGTGAAGGTGCAGTGCCCCTGTCGCTCGACGTACGCCTGGCGCAACAAGGCGCCGGCACCCGCCGCGCGCACCCGGTCGCCGAACCGGCGCTCCTGCTCCACCGGCACGAGCGCGTCGGCCGTGGTGTGGACGTTCAGCAGCGGCACGGCCAGCCCCTGACCCGCCGACGAGGTGCGCTCGGCGGTGCGCACCGCGGCCGGATCCGCGGTGATCTCCGCACCGTCCGTCAGCGCCTCCAGATCGGCGCCCAGATCCAGCCCGGCACTCCGGTACAGGGCACGCACCTGCGGCGCGTGCACGGAGCGGGCCAGCAGGCGGGCGTAGTCGACGCCCCGGTTCCAGGAGTTGTTCCCTCCGACCGACTGTTCGACCGCGTACCGCCCTCCTTCGATGAACGACAGGACACCGCTCGCGAACCACGCGTACTGCTGTTCCTCCTGGCCCGCCCAGTCGTCCGCCGCGGGCCGGGCCTGGTCCGGGGCCCATGCCGGGAGGTTGAGGAAGGCCGCGGCCAGCGCGATGCGGGCCCGCCCCTGCGCAGTGGCCTGCGCCGCTGTGACGGCGTCGGTGAGCACACGGGCGGTGTCGGCCGCCTCGGCGGCCGAGCCGAAGCCCACCAGCTCGACCTGCTCGCCGGGCAGCAGCAGCCGGGCGAGCGTGTACTCGGCGTCGAGCTGATAGTTGTCCAGGTCGGTGCCGCCCGCCACCAGCCCGCAGAGCCCCAGCGCGCCGTCGATCCGGCCGGCTCCGTCCCGCGCGAGCTGAGCGTTGACGAGTCCTCCCATGGACTGCCCGACGGTGAGGGTGTGCTCGGGCTCCCCGATCTTCGCCGTGACCGCGTCCAGCGTGGCGAACTGGTCGCGTTCCGCACTGGCCAGCGCCCACTTCGAGCCGTTGGGGTCGTAGGAGGAGCCGGCCAGCGCGTAGCCCTCGGCGAGCAGTTCCGCGCGCACGGCTTCGGAGGGCGCGTTCTGCGCGGCGAGCGAGCCGAAGCCGTGGCTGTACAGGACGAGGGTGCCGTTCCAGTCGGCGGGTACGTCGGCGATCCAGGTGGCGCCGTCGTCCAGGGTGCCGGTGAGGCGGGCGACCGCAGGTTCCGCCTGCGCGGCCGGGGCTGACAACAGTGACGTGATGAGACTCGACGGCGTCACCGCACGAGTCTCGACGCAACCCGTAACCCGCTGGACCCACCGGGGTTGGTAGCCATGGGGCCTGCCGCCTGTGTGCTGCCCCGCGTGCGGAACTTCACCGAGGGTGGGGAACGCCCTCTCCCGAGGCTGACGACCCCTACACCGGCCCCCGAGGTTCCGCCACGCACCGACTCGCCTCTGCACAGCGGGAGGAACAGGAGCCGTGGCCGTGACCGAGCCTGTACCGGGGGAGGTGCCTTCGAGGCGCTCCGGCGACGACGGAGACGTCGCCCTGAGGACAGCCCCGGCAAGGGGACGCCCGGCCCATGAGGGGATCCTGCGGCGGCAGTCCCTGCGAGAGTCGGCGGCGCGCACCTACGCGCGCTCCCTGCCGATCGTCCCCGTGCGGGCCCGCGGGCTGACCATCGAGGGCGCTGACGGCCGCCGCTACCTCGACTGCCTGTCGGGCGCCGGCTCCCTGGCGCTCGGCCACAACCACCCCGTCGTGCTGGAGGCCATCCGCAAGGTCCTGGACTCCGGCGCACCCCTGCACGTCCTCGACCTGGCCACCCCCGTCAAGGACGCCTTCACCACCGAACTGTTCCGCAGTCTGCCGTCCGGACTCGCCGACACCGCGCGCGTGCAGTTCTGCGGACCGGCCGGCACGGACGCGGTGGAGGCCGCGCTGAAGCTGGTGCGGGCCGCCACCGGCCGGACGGGAGTCCTGGCGTTCACCGGCGCCTACCACGGCATGACCGCCGGCTCCCTCGAAGTATCCGGTGGTGCCGTCGACGTACGGGTGACGCGCCTGCCCTATCCGCAGGACTACCGCTGCCCGTTCGGCGTCGGCGGCGAGCGGGGCGCCGAACTCGCCGCCCGCTGGACGGAGTCGGTACTCGACGATCCCAAGTCCGGCGTGGGAACGCCCGCCGGGATGATCCTCGAACCCGTCCAGGGCGAGGGCGGGGTGATTCCGGCACCGGACGCCTGGATGCAGCGCATGCGGCACATCACGGCCGAACGGTCCATCCCGCTGATCGCCGACGAGGTCCAGACGGGCGTGGGCCGGACCGGCGCCTTCTGGGCGGTGGAGCACAGCGGGGTCACCCCCGATGTCATGGTCCTCTCCAAGGCGATCGGCGGCAGCCTTCCCCTCGCCGTCATCGTCTACCGCGACAGCCTCGACGTCTGGGAACCCGGCGCCCACACGGGTACGTTCCGCGGCAACCAGCTCGCCATGGCCGCCGGAACGGCGACCCTCGCCTACGTCCGTGCCAACGGCCTCGCCGACCGCGCCGCCCGCCTGGGCACCCGCATGCTCTCCCAGCTCCGGCAACTCGCCCAGCACCTCCCGTACATGGGCGACGTGCGAGGAAGAGGGCTGATGATCGGGATCGAGATGGAGGACCCCGAGGGCGCGTGCGACCGGGCGAGCGGCCCGGCCGGAGCCGTCCCCTCCACGCCGCACCTGCCGGCCGGTGCGACGAGTGCCGCGGCGGAAGCCGCCCATGGCGCTCACCCCGCCGCTCCCGGCCTGGCCGTGGCCGTCCAGCGCGAGTGCCTGCGCCGCGGCCTGATCGTCGAACTCGGCGGGCGGCACGGAAGCGTCGTCCGCCTGCTGCCGCCCCTGACGATCACCGACGAGCAGGCGGCCGCCGTACTCGACCGGCTGGCGGACGCGATGGAGGCGGTGGCCCGCACCCACGCCGACCGACCGTGCCAGGCCGGTCACCCGGGTCACGCCGGACGACCTGGCCACATCGGCCGCACGGGCCACACCCGCCACCACCGGCCCGGCCCACCGCAACAGACGACCGGTCCACCCCCGCCACCAGGGGCCGCCGATGCCGAAGGCGACAGCTGAACCGGCCCACGCCCGCACAGACCTGCCACGAAGGCCGAGCCCACCGGCGGCCCGTGTACCGCGACGCTCCCGCGACCCGTGACGGAGCAGCCCCACCGACCACCCGCGGCCACCCCCGTCACCTCGGGCCGGCCACTCCGGGTCCCTCCCGCCGAGAACCCACCTCCCGGCCTCGACGCGCATCCCCGCGTCTTCCGACGAACACACGCACCCTCGCACCTCGTTTCGTCGCCGACCGAGCCGCTCCCATCCGACGAGGAACGACCTTGACCACGTCCCCCCAGTCCGCCGGTTCCGCACCCCGGACACCTGCCCCTTCCCCCGCATCCGCGTCGACCCCTTTCGTCCCCTCATCGTTCTCCGCTCCCTCTCCCTCTTCCTCTCCCGCTCTCCCCGTCCCCCGCCAACCGGAGGACACCGGCCGCGCCGACCACGGGCACCGCACCGAGCACGCCGAACCGCAGGGCTCCGCCGACGCCAGTCCCTTGAGTGCCACCGATCCCCTGCACGACCCCGATCCGCCGACGGCGGCCCAGACGGCCTCCGTGGAGAACCTGCTGCGCTGCTGGGTCCGCGAGAGTGGCCTGACCGCCCCCGACGACAACCTCCTGCGCATTCCGCTGCCCGCCACCGGCACCGCGCTGCTCACCCCCGTCCACTACTGGTCCCCGACCGGCTGGCACCGCTTCGGCCTCCCGCGCCTGGTGGCCGCCCCTGAGCACAGCCCACCCGTGGACGCGGTCACGGTCGTGGCCCTACTGGCCCGCGAAGCGCTCCGCCCCCGCACCGCGGCCGCGGAACCCGCCGAGCGAGCCGTCGGCCGGGGGCCACACCCCGGCTCGCGTCAGGACGCACCCACCTCCGGGATCCCGGCACGCCGCCCCACGCCGTCCGCGCACGACGCCCTCGGCAGCGCCGACCTGGTCGCCCGCGTCGCCGACTCCGTCCGCCGCACCGCGACGTTCATCAGCGCCCACCGGAAACGCCCGGCCGACCGGCCCGACCTGTTCCTCTCCGCCGAACAGGCGCTCACGCTCGGGCATCCCCTCCATCCGACCCCGAAGAGCCGCGAAGGCCTCACCGACGCCGAAGCGGCGTTGTACTCACCCGAGGCGGGCGGCTCTTTCCCGGTGCACTGGCTGGCCGTCGCCCCGTCCCTGATCGCTTCCGACTCCGCCTGGACCGAGCGCGGTCGCCGTGTGCCCGCGGACCGGCTGACGCGCCTCCTCGCCGGTGCCGGGCTGCCGCTGCCCGAAGACCACGCGGCCCTGCCGCTGCATCCGTGGCAGATGCGCGAAGTCCGCCACCGACCCGAGGTCGCGGCCCTGCTCGACGCCGGACTGCTCCGGGACCTCGGTGTCCACGGCCTCCCCTGGCATCCCACCTCCTCCGTCCGAACCGTCTACCGTTCCGGCGCCCCGGCGATGCTCAAGCTGTCACTGGGGCTGCGTATCACCAACTCCCGTCGTGAGAACCTGCGCAAGGAACTCCACCGTGGTGTCGAAGTGCACCGCCTGCTGCGTACCGGCCTGTCCAGGCACTGGCAAGCGTCCCATTCGTGCTTCGACATCGTCCGCGACCCCGCATGGCTCGCGGTCGACGGACCCGACGGCCTTCCGGTGACCGGGCTCGACGTCGTCATCCGGCACAACCCGTTCACGCCGTTCGACGACGTCACCTGTGTCGCGGCCCTCGTCGCGCCCCGCCCGCACGTCCAGCGGAACGCCGGACCGGAGCACCCCTGTGCCGAGGCGGGCCGGCCGGTCCAGGACCCGGCTCCCCGTCTGTCGTCCCGTCTCGCCACGCTCGTCACGCGCCTCGCCCGGAAGACGGGCCGCCCGCTCGGGGCCGTGGCCACCGAGTGGTTCCTGCGCTACCTGGAGCAGGTCGTCCGTCCGGTGCTGTGGCTCGACGGCGAGGCGGGCGTCGCCCTCGAAGCACACCAGCAGAACACGCTTCTTCTGCTGGATCCGGACGGCTGGCCCGGCGGAGGCCGCTACCGCGACAACCAGGGCTACTACTTCCGCACGTCCCGTCGCGCGGGACTCGACGCCCGACTGCCGGGGATCGGCGAACGCAGCGACACTTTCGTCTCCGACGAGATCACCGACGAGCGCTTCGCCTACTACCTCGGGATCAACAACGTCTTCGGGCTCATCGGCGCGTTCGGCTCCCAGAGACTCGCCGACGAGAACGTGCTGCTCGCCGCCTTCCGCCGGTTCCTCACCGACGCGGCCCACGGCCAGGACCGGACGCGCAGCCCACTCCCCACCCGTCTGCTCGACTCACCCGTCCTGCGGTGCAAGGCCAATCTGCTGACCCGACTCCACGGCCTCGACGAACTCGTCGGCCCGGTCGACACCCAGTCCGTGTACGTCTCCATCGCCAACCCCCTGCACCCCTGACACGTTCATTCCCCTGACCACCGCTTTCACCGCCCCGGGGAGCCAGCCCCCTTCCTTCCTCCTTCCATCCGGCCCAGCCCCCTCCTGCCTTCAGAGAGGAGCCTCACCATGGCCCCCACAACCGTCGAGGACGTTCGGACCGAGCGTCCGCCCGCCGACGACCTGCTGGACCGTCTCGACCACGAGAGGCCGGTCACCACTGCGGCCGGCGCCTTCCGCCTGGCGTCGGTGCGGATCAAGAGGGACCTGCTCCGCATCGTCGGCTGGATGAACGACCCCGCTGTCGCCGCGTTCTGGGACCTGGCCGGCCCGGCGTCCGTGACCGAGGAACACCTGCGGCGCCAACTGGACGGCGACGGCCACAGCGTTCCCTGCATCGGCCTGCTGGAGGGCTCACCGATGAGCTACTGGGAGATCTACCGGGCAGATCTCGATCCGCTGGCCGGTCACTATCCGGCTTTGCCTCACGACACCGGTATCCACCTCCTCATCGGCGGGAACGCCGACCGTGGGCGCGGACTCGGCGGCGTTCTGATCGCAGCCGTCGCCGACCTCGTCTTCGGCGGCAGACCCGCCTGCGCACGCGTCATCGCTGAACCCGACCTTCGCAACATCGCCTCCGTAGCCGCCTTCCTCAACGCCGGCTTCCGGCTCTCCGCCGAGATCGACCTGCCCGCCAAGCGAGCCGCCCTCATGCTCCGAGACCGGAATCCATCCTTCCTGTCATGACTCTCCGCAATCAAGTCGTCACACATGGAACGGACCGGCCCGCGGGCCGGTTCCCCGCCGTCCGAACTTTTTTCCGCCCCCCGCCCCCTTTTCGCTGTCCTCAGCTCCTCCGGCCCCTTCGGCTCTTGCAGTCCTATCGGCCTCCAGTCCCGTCGGCTCCTTCCCTCTCTCGGGCCCGCGCCCGACCCGAGAAGCGTCCGAACAGTGATCACGTCTCCGTTCTCGCCACCGGTCACCTGTATGGCCACCCGTTTGTCAGTGCCGGGCCGTAGGGTGGTCGCGCTATGACGAAGCCCTCACTCCCCGAACTCCTCCATGCCGCCGTCGCCGCAGTCGGCGGTACGGAGCGCCCCGGCCAGGTGGCCATGGCCGAAGCCGTCGCAGAGGCCATCGACGACGGCTCCCATCTGCTGGTCCAAGCCGGCACCGGTACCGGTAAGTCGCTGGGGTACCTCGTGCCCGCGCTCGCCCACGGGGAGAGAGTCGTCGTGGCGACCGCCACCCTGGCCCTTCAGCGTCAGCTCGTGGAACGCGACCTGCCGCGCACGGTCGACGCGCTGCATCCGCTGCTGCGCCGCCGCCCGGAGTTCGCCATGCTCAAAGGCCGGTCGAACTACCTCTGCCTGCACCGTCTGCACGAAGGCATGCCGCAGGACGAGGAAGAGGGCCTCTTCGACCAGTTCGAGGCGGCCGCACCCACCAGCAAGCTCGGTCAGGACCTGCTGCGGCTGCGCGACTGGGCCGACGAGACGGAGGACGGTGACCGCGACGACCTGACCCCCGGCGTCTCCGACCGTGCCTGGAGCCAGGTGTCGGTCTCCTCCCGGGAGTGCCTGGGCGCCTCGAAGTGCGCGTACGGCGCGGAGTGCTTCGCGGAGATGGCCCGCGAGCGCGCCAAGCTGTCCGAGGTCGTCGTCACCAATCACGCCCTCCTCGCCATCGACGCCATCGAGGGCGCCCCGGTCCTCCCGCAGCACGAGGTGCTCATCGTCGACGAGGCGCACGAGCTGGTCTCGCGGGTCACCGGAGTCGCCACCGGCGAGCTCACCCCGGGCCAGGTCAACCGCGCGGTGCGCCGCGCGGCGAAGCTGGTCAACGAGAAGGCCGCCGACCAGCTCCAGACCGCCGCCGAAGGTTTCGAACGGCTGATGGAGCTGGCGCTGCCCGGCCGCTTGGAAGAGGTCCCCGAAGACCTCGGGTACGCCCTCATGGCGCTGCGCGACGCCGCACGCACCGTCATCTCGGCGATCGGTGCGACCCGTGACAAGTCCGTCCAGGACGAGGACGCCATTCGCAAGCAGGCACTCGCCTCCGTGGAGACGGTGCACGACGTGGCGGAGCGCATCGTGAACGGCTCCGAGTACGACGTCGTCTGGTACGAACGCCACGACCGCTTCGGCGCTTCCCTGCGCGTCGCCCCCCTCAACGTGTCCGGCCTGCTGAGGGAGAAGCTCTTCACGGACCGCTCCGTGGTGCTGGCCTCGGCGACCCTGAAACTGGGCGGGGACTTCAACGGCGTGGGCGCCTCACTGGGCCTCGCCCCGGAGGGCACACAGGGTGACGACGTCCCCCAGTGGAAGGGCATCGACGTCGGCTCGCCCTTCGACTATCGCAAACAGGGCATTCTGTACGTCGCCAAGCATCTGGCCCGCCCCGCGCGCGACGGCGACCGGACGGACATGCTGGACGAGCTGACGGAACTGATCCAGGCGGCCGGCGGCCGCACTCTCGGCCTCTTCTCTTCCATGCGGGCCGCCCAGCTCGCCGCCGAGGAGCTGCGCACGCGCATCCCCGAGTTCCCGGTCCTGCTGCAGGGCGAGGAAACCCTCGGTGAGCTGATCAAGAACTTCGCGGCGGACCCGAGGACCTGCCTCTTCGGCACGCTGTCGCTCTGGCAGGGGGTCGACGTACCAGGACCGAGCTGTCAGCTGGTGGTCATGGACAAGATTCCGTTCCCGCGCCCCGATGATCCGCTGATGAGCGCCCGCCAGAAGGCGGTGGAGGACGCGGGCGGCAACGGCTTCATGGCCGTCGCCGCCACACATGCCGCGCTGCTGATGGCGCAGGGCGCGGGCCGGCTCGTGCGCGCGTCGGGTGACCGCGGTGTCGTCGCCGTACTGGACCAACGCCTGGCGACAGCCCGCTACGGCAGCTACCTGAAGGCGTCCATGCCGGACTTCTGGTACACCACGGACCGCAACCAGGTCCGGAAGTCGCTGGCGGCGATCGACGCGGTGGCCAAGAAGGCGGAAGGCGAAGTCGTAGCGGCGACGGCGCGGTGAGGGAGGCCTGCCCCGGCTCCGGGGCAGGCTCACGCCGGGTGGTCGATCGGGCCGGGCAGGGGCTGATCGGACAGCCCCGATACAGACTGGTCGGACAGGCCGGATACGGCAGGCAGGCCAGGGCAGGGCGGTGCTCGGTCGGGAACTGATGGGGCACGGCATCCGGCCGAGCGCAGCACAGGGCCCCGGAACCGGCGCAGGGATCCCGGGGCCCAGTCAGGGGGGCGGGTCGAGAAGGCCCGTCCGTCGCCGGTGTCAGACGCGGCGCAGAACGGCCACCACCTTGCCGAGGATGGTCGCGTCGTCGCCGGGGATCGGCTCGTACGCCGCGTTGTGCGGGAGCAGCCACACATGGCCGTCCTCACGCTTGAAGCGCTTGACGGTGGCCTCGCCGTCGAGCATCGCGGCCACGATGTCGCCGTTCTCGGCGACCGGCTGGCGGCGGACGGTCACCCAGTCGCCGTCACAGATCGCGGCCTCGATCATCGAGTCGCCCACGACCTTCAGCACGAACAGCTCACCGTCACCGACCAGCTGCCGGGGCAGCGGGAACACGTCCTCGACCGACTCCTCGGCGAGGATGGGGCCACCGGCGGCGATCCGGCCCACCAGTGGAACGTATGACGCGGCGGGCTTTCCGGCGGTGTCCGTGGGCTGCACGGCAGCCGCCTGGTCGGAGCCCCGCACCTCGTACGCGCGCGGGCGGTGCGGGTCCCGACGGAGGAAGCCCTTCCGCTCCAGCGCCATCAGCTGATGCGCGACCGAGGAGGTGCTGGACAGGCCGACCGCCTGGCCGATCTCCCGCATGGACGGCGGGTAACCGCGCCGCTGCACGGAGTCCCGAATGACCTCGATCACCCGCCGTTGCCGATCCGTGAGCCCCGAGCTGTCCGCCCGGATGCCTGGAGGTCGGCCCGGCAGGGAGCGCTTGTGTCCCTCGGGATTCGTGGCTTCGTTCATCGCATGCACCGGCTCGAGTCGGCCCTGGGAGCGGTCCTGGGCGGTGATGGTGGCACTGTCTGCGGTGGTGGTCACGTCGGCCCCTCTCGATGGTCTCCCTGCTGGACAACGGTAGTTGCTTTCGAAAGGTTGCGCCAAACACACGTTCGAGTGAAAAAGCGTGTATTGCCTGACTTGATCATGTGTTTGGGTGTATGGCTAACGCGCTGACCGGCGGACGGGGGAGCTCATTGTTGTACTCTTCCCCGCCGGGGCCGATGGCCTTGCGGGGTGTCGCCCCAGTCTGCCATCCGCCCTCCCCTCGTCCGGGGACCGGGCCCAGCTCTGCGCGAGAGTCCTACCGGTCCTCCTTGTGGTGCTCACCGTATCCCCGTGGGTGCGGCGGTGCGGCGCCTGTGCACGCGCGCGTGAGCGTGGCTTTCGTGTGCCCGGTGTGACGCCCGAACAGCGGTGCGTGAGGGCTGTGGGTGCGACACGCGAAACAGCCTGGGCGAATGGGTCAAGCCCCATATCTAGTGGTTGGATGGCGGCAGCGGCCCACAAGTTGTGGTCCCCCGGGTCATCGCATGCTGATGGATCGCCTATGCTTGGGGCTGCTTCGAGGGGCCCATGAGGTCCCTGAGGCGCAAGAGTCTGCTGTGAGGAGGGTTGGGAATTCATGCACTGCCCCTTCTGCAGGCACCCCGACAGCCGCGTCGTCGACAGTCGTACGACCGACGACGGCACGTCGATCCGCAGGCGCCGCCAGTGTCCTGACTGCTCCCGTCGCTTCACGACCGTGGAGACGTGCTCGCTCATGGTGGTGAAGCGGTCCGGCGTCACCGAGCCCTTCAGTCGCACCAAGGTCATCAACGGCGTGCGCAAGGCCTGCCAGGGCCGGCCCGTCACCGAGGACGCCCTCGCCCAGCTCGGCCAGCGGGTCGAGGAGGCGGTGCGGGCCACCGGAAGCGCCGAGCTGACCACCCACGACGTCGGGCTGGCCATACTCGGACCGTTGCAGGAGCTCGACCTCGTCGCCTATCTGCGGTTCGCCTCCGTCTACCGGGCGTTCGACTCGCTCGAGGACTTCGAGGCCGCTATCGCGGAACTCAGGGAGCAGACGGGACACCCCGCCGCGGACGACGACGACCGCGAGGACGCCGAAGGCGCTGTCGCGGGGGGCCGGGAAGACGACGGCGGGCGCGGAGGGACCGTGCAGGTCCCCGAGCCCGCCCACGCCGCCGACTGACCGGCGGGCCGGGACGGGGCCAGGACCCCCGGATCCGGCCGGGCGGCGGCGAAGAAGACTTGCTGCGGGCGCAGGCGTGTGGTTGCCCGCAGTACCAGACACAACACCGTGCCACGGAACATCGTGGCATTTCAGGGCGTTTTTGCCTGTACAGGGAGGCGGCATGACAGAGACGGCGAGCGGTCCGGCACGAGGTTCCCGAGCGAAGGGCACCAAGGCCACCAAGGGGCTGCGTATCGAGCGCATCCACACCACTCCCGGCGTGCACCCGTACGACGAGGTGGCCTGGGAGCGCCGTGACGTCGTCATGACCAACTGGCGCGACGGCTCGGTCAATTTCGAGCAGCGCGGCGTCGAGTTCCCCGACTTCTGGTCGGTGAACGCGGTCAACATCGTCACCAGCAAGTACTTCCGGGGCGCCGTGGGCACCCCGCAGCGCGAGGTCAGCCTCAAGCAGCTGATCGACCGCATCGTGAAGACCTATCGGAAGGCTGGAGAGGAGCACCACTACTTCGCCTCGCCCGCCGACGCCGAGATCTTCGAGCACGAGCTCGCCTACGCCCTCCTGCACCAGATCTTCAGCTTCAACAGCCCCGTCTGGTTCAACGTCGGCACCCCGCAGCCCCAGCAGGTCTCCGCCTGCTTCATCCTGTCCGTCGACGACTCCATGGAGTCGATCCTCGACTGGTACAAGGAAGAGGGCATGATCTTCAAGGGCGGCTCCGGCGCCGGCCTGAACCTCTCCCGCATCCGTTCCTCCAAGGAACTGCTCTCCTCCGGTGGCAACGCCTCCGGCCCGGTCTCCTTCATGCGCGGCGCCGACGCCTCCGCCGGCACCATCAAGTCCGGCGGCGCCACCCGCCGCGCCGCCAAGATGGTCGTCCTCGACGTGGACCACCCCGACATCGAGGACTTCATCGAGACCAAGGTCAAGGAGGAGGAGAAGATCCGCGTCCTGCGCGACGCGGGCTTCGACATGGACCTGGGCGGCGACGACATCACGTCCGTCCAGTACCAGAACGCGAACAACTCGGTCCGCGTGAACGACGAGTTCATGCAGGCCGTCGAGCAGGGCGGTCAGTTCGGCCTGCGGGCGCGGATGACCGGCGAGGTGATCGAGAAGGTCGACGCCAAGTCGCTCTTCCGCAAGATCGCCGAGGCCGCCTGGGCCTGTGCCGACCCCGGCATCCAGTACGACGGTGTCATCAACAACTGGCACACCTGCCCCGAATCCGGCCGGATCACCGCGTCGAACCCGTGCAGCGAGTACATGCACCTGGACAACACGTCCTGCAACCTCGCCTCGCTGAACCTGATGAAGTTCCTGAAGGACGACGGCCAGGGCAACCAGTCCTTCGAGGCCGAGCGTTTCCAGAAGGTCGTCGAGCTGGTCATCACCGCGATGGACATCTCCATCTGCTTCGCGGACTTCCCGACCCAGAAGATCGGCGAGAACACGCGCGCGTTCCGCCAGCTCGGCATCGGCTACGCCAACCTCGGCGCCCTGCTCATGGCGACCGGCCACGCGTACGACTCCGACGGCGGCCGCGCCCTGGCCGGTGCCATCACCTCCCTGATGACCGGCACGGCCTACCGCCGCTCCGCCGAGCTGGCCTCGGTCGTCGGCCCGTACGACGGCTACGCCCGCAACGCCGACGCCCACAAGCGCGTCATGAAGCAGCACGCCGACGCCAACGGCACGGCCGTCCGCATGGACGACCTGGACAACCCGGTCTGGGCCGCCGCCACGGAGGCCTGGCAGGACGTGCTGCGCCTCGGTGAGAAGAACGGTTTCCGTAACGCCCAGGCGTCCGTGCTCGCCCCGACCGGCACCATCGGTCTCGCGATGTCCTGCGACACCACCGGCGTCGAGCCCGACCTCGCCCTGGTCAAGTTCAAGAAGCTGGTCGGCGGCGGTTCGATGCAGATCGTCAACGGCACCGTCCCGCAGGCCCTGCGCCGCCTGGGCTACCAGGAGGAGCAGATCGAGGCGATCGTCGCCCACATCGCCGAGAACGGCAACGTGATCGACGCCCCCGGCCTCAAGCAGGAGCACTACGAGGTCTTCGACTGCGCCATGGGCGAGCGCGCCATCTCCCCGATGGGCCACGTCCGCATGATGGCCGCGATCCAGCCGTGGATCTCCGGCGCCATCTCCAAGACGGTCAACATGCCGGAGACGGCGACCGTCGAGGAGGTCGAGGAGATCTACTACGAGGCCTGGAAGCTGGGCGTCAAGGCGCTCGCGATCTACCGCGACAACTGCAAGGTCGGCCAGCCGCTCTCCGCGAAGACCAAGGAGAAGGAGAAGGCCGAGATCACGGAGAAGGCCGAGGACACGATCCGTACCGCGGTCGAGAAGGTCGTCGAGTACCGCCCGGTCCGCAAGCGCCTCCCCAAGGGCCGTCCCGGCATCACCACCTCCTTCACGGTCGGCGGCGCCGAGGGCTACATGACCGCCAACTCCTACCCGGACGACGGTCTCGGCGAGGTCTTCCTGAAGATGTCGAAGCAGGGTTCCACGCTCGCGGGCATGATGGACGCCTTCTCCATCGCGGTCTCCGTCGGCCTTCAGTACGGCGTTCCGCTGGAGACGTACGTCTCGAAGTTCACCAACATGCGCTTCGAGCCGGCCGGTATGACGGACGACCCGGACGTGCGGATGGCCCAGTCGATCGTCGACTACATCTTCCGCCGCCTGGCGCTCGACTTCCTGCCCTTCGAGACGCGGTCCGCGCTCGGCATCCACTCCGCCGAGGAGCGCCAGCGGCACCTGGAGACCGGCTCCTACGAGCCGGCCGATGAGGACGTCGACGTCGAGGGTCTGGCCCAGTCGGCTCCGCGCCAGACGGACCTGAAGGCCGTGGCCACGCCGAAGGCGGAGGTCGAGGCGGCCGCGCCCGCCCCGAAGCAGGCCCACACCAGCGCCGAGCTGGTGGAGATGCAGCTGGGCATCCAGGCCGACGCCCCGCTGTGCTTCTCCTGCGGCACGAAGATGCAGCGGGCCGGTTCCTGCTACATCTGCGAGGGCTGCGGCTCGACCAGCGGCTGCAGCTGATACCGGGCGCCGTCGTGGCGTGACCTACTGATCAGGGCGGTGGAGCCGGTTACCCGGCGCCACCGCCCTGATGCATGCGTGCGCGGCTCGCGCGCGCGGATCAGTTCTGGTGCAGTCGGCCCATGATCTGCGTGAACGTCGCCGGGTTGTCCTCGAAACCCCGGACACCGGCGTCGAACGCCCATCCGTCGGCCGAGACACGCCTGAACTCCGCGACCGTCGCCGCCGTCGCGCCGAGGACGCCGCCGAAGTCGTCCACGGCCAGGTCGGTGTAGCCCTCGCGGATGCGGACGGCGGGGTTGAGCACGCTGACGAAGGTCCGATGGGCGGGCTGCTGCTGGATGACCACACCGACCACCACGCGCGCGTACCGGACATCCAGCCGGTTCAGCTCCACCACCATGACCTCGTCCCAGCCGAAGCCCTTGCCGTCCTTGCTGTCCCGGTTGAGATGGACGGTGCCGTCGGGGGAGCGGCTGTCGAAGTGCACCACGTAGGCGGGGGCGCCCTGCGGATCGTCCGCCAGGTAGGCCGCGGCCACCAGGTCCAGATCGGTGGGCGGCTGTCCCGCCGGACTGGGGTCCCACTTCAGCGCTATCTCGACCTTGCCGATCCCCTTGTTGAGGCCGTTCACCGGACTGCCCTCCCCGTTCCCCGTCTGTCTTCGCCCCGAACTGCCGGATCGTCAGGGCCGGTTGTCCATCCTGCCACGCGCGTGTACGCCCGCGCAGGACCGCTCGGTGCCCGAGGAGACCGGCACCACGCCCGGTGGCCGTACGATGGCGCGGTGCTGGTCAAGTGGATTCGCTGCACCGTGGTCGACCGCCGCGGTTTCGAGCGGGGGCAGCGGAAGTGGGCGGGGCTTCTGGGGGAGCCGGGATTTCGGGGACAGGGCGGGGGCTGGAGCAGGACACGGACCTCCGTCGCGCATGTCTTCTCCTTCTGGGAGAGCCGTGCCTTCTACGACTCCTTCATGGCGCGCTCCCACGACCGGCTCGCGGCCGCCCAGGCGGGCACCTTCACGGATGCCCAGGTCCGGCTGTTCGACCACCGCTTCGACGTGAAGACGGGCTTCGAACCCCGCTTCACCGATTCCGACCTGCTGCGGGTCGCCCTGTGCCGGGTGCGCGAGGAGCGCGCCGAGCACTTCACGCTCATGCAGGAGAAGGTGTGGAACCCCGCCATGGCCGGATCCCCGGGGATGATCCGCGGCCTGTTCGCGGAGGCGCCGGGCCACGAGTTCCTGGTGCTGTCGATGTGGCGCTCGGAGGCCGAGCACGGCAAGTACCGCGCCGAGCGTGTCGAGCGGCTCGCACTGCGTGCCCAGATCGAGGCGGACATCTCCTCCCTCACCGGTGACATCGTGCCCCTCGAACCGACCTGGACGGTTTGAGAACCGGACTCGCGGTGGGTGCGGCCTCGCGGGCGTTCCGACGTGGGATCCATGTGACGTACGCCGTACAGGGACCGTTCGATTGCCCGATCGGCCGCCACCCGATCTAGTGTTTCGGCATGGCACGACCACGGCGCATCGTCCTTGTCCGACACGGGGAGTCAACGGGCAATGTTGATGACACCGTGTACGAGCGTGAACCGGACCACGCACTGGCTCTGACCGAGCGGGGCTGGCGGCAGGCGGAGGAGACGGGGAAGACCCTCCGGGAGCTGTTCGGCTCCGAGCACGTCAGCGTGTACGTCTCGCCCTACCGGCGGACACACGAAACCCTCCGCGCGTTCCACCTCGACCCCGACCTGATACGGGTGCGCGAGGAGCCCCGGCTGCGCGAGCAGGACTGGGGCAACTGGCAGGACCGCGACGACGTCCGCCTGCAGAAGACCTACCGTGACGCCTACGGGCACTTCTTCTACCGCTTCGCCCAGGGGGAGAGCGGGGCCGACGTCTACGACCGGGTCGGCGGCTTCCTGGAGAGCCTCTTCCGCAGCTTCGAGGCCCCGGACCACCCGCCGAACGTCCTCATCGTGACCCACGGCCTCGCCATGCGCCTGTTCTGCATGCGCTGGTTCCACTGGACGGTCGCCGAGTTCGAGTCGCTGTCGAACCCGGGGAACGCCGAGATGCGCGTGCTCCTTCTCGGAGACGACGGCAAGTACCTCCTTGACCGGCCGTTCGCCCGGTGGCGAGACCCGGAGCCGTACGGGATCAGCGGATAGAGTGGCAGGAAGATGACCGCTGACTCCTCTCCCGAAGGGCGCCTGGAGCGTGCCCTGGCCGGCCTGCGCGGACTCGCGGTGGGGGACGCGCTGGGCTCGCAGTTCTTCGTGCCGGCGAACTACCCGCTGCTGAAGCGCCGCGAGCTGCCGCCCGGCCCCTGGCAGTGGACGGACGACACGGAGATGGCCTGCTCCGTCGTCGCCGTCCTGGCCGCCCACCACCGCATCGACCAGGACGCACTGGCCCACTCCTTCGCGGAGCACCACGACTTCGACCGCGGCTACGGCCCGGCGGTCAACCGGCTGCTGCGGCTGGTCCGGGAGGGCGGCGACTGGCGTGAACTGTCGGCCGCACTGTTCAACGGTCAGGGGTCCTGGGGCAACGGCGCGGCCATGCGCATCGCCCCCCTGGGCGCCTGGTACGCCGACGACCCCGAGCAGGCGACCCACCAGGCGGAGATCTCCGCCTATCCCACGCACCAGCACCGGGAGGCCGTGGTCGGGGCCATGGCCGTCGCCGTGGCCGCCGCGCTGGCCGGCTCGCCCGACGGGCCGCCCAGCCCCGAGGCACTCCTGGACGGCGTCATCGCCCTCGTCCCGAAGAGCGCCGTAGGGGCCGGCCTTCGCCGGGCCCGGGACATGCTCGACTACGGCGACGCCGCCACCGTCGCGGCGGTCCTGGGGTGCGGGCGGCGCACGACGGCCCACGACACCGTGCCCTTCGCTCTCTGGTCCGCCGCCCGGTCGCTGGGCGACTTCGAGAAGGCGTTCTGGACCACGGCCCAGGTGGGCGGAGACGTGGACACGACCTGCGCCATCGTGGGCGGCGTGCTGGCATCGGGGAAGGCGGGGGCACCTCCGAAGTCCTGGGCGGAGCGGGTCGAGGCGTTCCCGGCATGGGTGCCGACGGCTGTGTGACGGTGCCCTGAGGCGCGGCCGGGTCCTCCGGTAGAAACTGTCTGTGCCCGGTGGGAACTCAGCGTGACCGCGCGCTCGTTCTTCGGGTGTCCGCTGTGCGAGATCTGCGCACAGGAGGGCGTCCGGGAGAAGTGGGGACGGCTGAAGGGTCGGGGGTGGGGCATGCGGTTCGTGCCGGCGGTGGTGCTGGTCGTGCTGTTCGTGACCGGTCTCTGGTCTGTGGGGTCGGCGTGGTCGGTGAGAGCCCGGCGGGCGCCGACTCCGACGGTGCGGCGAGGCGCGGTTCCGCCGACCGCCGGGGCGGGGGGACCGCCCGGCTCCGAGCGCGTGCGCACGACGTTCGTCCTGACGTGCGTCGGCGACGGCCCGAAGCCGGCCCGTGAGCCCTGTGTGTCGTCAGCCGGCCATGGGTCCCGCCGTGCCGGACAGGGCCTCCAGGTCGCTCTTGCGGACCCGGATCACCAGCCATGCCGTCACCAGGGCGAGCGCGGCCATCGCGGCGGCCGGTACGAAGGCCGTAGAGATGCCCTGCGCGAGGACCTCGTGCCCCCAGGGCGCGGGAAGCTGGTGCTGGGTGGCGAAAGCGGCCTTCTGTTCCGCCGACCCGTGCGCGAGGAAGTCCGGCAGCTGCCTCTCCGCCTCGTCCTTGCTCGCCGAGCCGAAGACGGTCGTCAGGATGGCCAGTCCCAGCGACCCGCCCACCTGCTGCGTCGCATTGAGCAGGCCGGACGCGGCACCCGCCTCGTGCTGGGCGACACCCGACACCGCTGTGACCGTCGCCGTCACGAAGTTCAGACCCATGCCGAACCCGAAGGTGACCATCGGTCCGAGCACCCCACCCGTGTACGAGCTGTCGGGGCTGATGAACGTCTGCCAGGTGAGGCCGATCACCACGAGGGCGGAGCCGCCGAGCATGAACGGCTTGGGCCCCAGGACGGGCAGGAGCCGCTGCGACAGGCCCGCCCCGACCGCTATCGCGAGGGTGACCGGAAGGAAGGCGAGCCCTGCCTTGATCGGGCTGTAGCCCAGCACGTTCTGTACGAAGAGAACGATGTAGAAGAACATGCCGAACATGGCCGCGGCGAGACTCAGCATGATCACGTACGTGCCGGAGCGGTTGCGGTCGGCGAACATCTTCAACGGCGTGATCGGATCCGTCGCCCGCATCTCCGTGAAGACGAACGCGACCAGCAGGACCAGGGCGAGACCGAAGGCCCCAAGGGTCAGGCCGTCGTCCCACCCTTCCTCCGCCGCGCGGATGAAGGCATACACCAGGGAGGCCATACCGACCGTCGAGGTCAGCGCGCCCGCGATGTCGAAGCGGCCGGGGTGACGTTCGGACTCGCTGATGTACAGCGGGGTGAGCACGGCGATGAGGACGCCGATCGGCACGTTGACGAACAGCACCCAGCGCCAGTCGAGCCACTCGGTGAGCATGCCGCCGGCGAGCAGCCCGATGGCGCCGCCGCCCGCGGACACCGCGGCGAACACGCCGAAGGCCCGGTTCCGTTCCGGACCCTCTGGGAAGGTGGTGGTGATGAGCGCCAGCGAGGTGGGCGAGGCGATGGCACCTCCGATGCCTTGCAGGGCGCGGGCGGCCAGCAACTGCCAGGGCTCCTGTGCCACTCCGCCCAGGAGCGAGGCGAACGTGAAGAGCAGGATGCCGGCCAGGAAGACCCGGCGACGGCCGAGGATGTCACCGGCTCGGGCGCCGAGCAGCAGCAGACCGCCGAAGGTGAGCGTGTAGGCGCTGACCACCCAAGTGAGATCGGTGGTGCTGAACCTGAGCGCGTCTTGAATGTGCGGGAGCGCGATGTTCACAATCGTCGCGTCGAGTACCACCATGAGTTGGCACGCGGCGATGACGGTGAGCGCGATGCCCGGGTGTCCTTGCCGACGGGCTGCACCCGCACCTGGTTTCTGATTTCCGACTAACTGAGAGGTCGTCACTATGGGTCCCCCACAAAGGCGTTAGTGAACGCTGGCGTTCACTGTTGCGCCAACGGTAGTGAGTCCCCAGTAGTGAACGCAAGCGTTCACTTGAGGGGCCGTCCCCCGACCTGCCCTCGTCACTGCCGCCTGGCGCCTCTCTCCCCGCGATCCCCCTCCCCTTCCTTCCTCTGCTCGCTGGAGACACTCAGATGGTTACTTCGCGCTGGACTGCCGCCCCCGCTCGGGCGGCCTCCTCGCGCCGGCGTGGCGCCGTACTCGAACGCGCGATCCTCGATGCCGCTCTGGAGCAGCTGAGTACCGTCGGCTGGAACGGCCTCACGATGGAGGGGGTCGCGTCCGAGGCGCAGACCGGCAAGGCTGCCGTGTACCGCCGGTGGCCCTCCAAGGAGGATCTGGTCGCGGACGCCCTGCGTGCCGGGCTGCCCCGGCTGGACACCGTCCCCGACCGGGGCGGTGTGCGTGAGGACCTGATCGTGCTGTGTAGGACGGCGCGTGACGCGATGATGTCCAGACCGGGGCTGGCGGTGAGGTCGATCATTCACGAATGCGATCCATCGCAGGTGGAGCGCTTCCATGCGCTGATCGTGAAAGGGGTGGTGGAGCCGACGGTCAAGGTCCTGCGTGAGATCATCGGCCGTGGAGTGGAGCGGGGGGAGGTGCGATCCGGGGCGGCGAACGGTTACGTCCTGGACGTCATTCCGGCCATGATGATGTACCGATCGAAGATGTGCACGAGCGAATGGAATGATCGGGATCTGGAGGAGTTGGTCGACCAGCTCATGCTGCCGTTGCTGCGACCCGGCGCAGGGTGAGGGGAGCCCGGACGCGCTCGCCGCGGGCAGGGGAGCCGCACAGGGAAACCTGGGTGTCGCGAGAGGATCCAGGCGGCGTACCCTAAGGGCGCCATGCCGTACGAACCGCCTACTCACACCGTCGAGCGCTCCCTTCGCGCCACGACCGGAGCGAAGGTCATTGCCGGTGTCGACGAGGTGGGCCGGGGTGCGTGGGCCGGTCCCGTCAGCGTCTGCGCGGCGGTCACCGGACTCCGCCGTCCTCCCGTGGGGCTCACCGACTCCAAGCTCCTCTCCGTCAAGCGCCGCACCGCGCTCGCCGCGGAACTGGAGAAATGGGTGACCTCGTACGCTCTGGGTCACGCCTCGCACGAGGAGATCGACGACCTGGGGATGACGGCCGCGCTGCGGCTCGCCGCCGTACGCGCTCTGGACGCTCTTCCGATCCGTCCCGATGCGGTGATCCTCGACGGGAAGCACGACTACCTCGGTGCTCCCTGGAAGGTCCGCACGGTGATCAAGGGCGACCGGTCGTGTGTGGCGGTCGCGGCGGCTTCGGTGATCGCCAAGGTCCAGCGCGACAAAATGATGGCCGAACTGGGTATCGACCATGCAGACTTCGGATTTGCGGACAACGCCGGGTATCCGTCGCCCGTGCACAAGGCCGCACTGGAGGAGCGGGGCCCCACCCCGTACCACCGCTTGTCGTGGGCGTATCTTGATGCGCTGCCCCAGTGGCGGCATCTCAAGAAGGCCCGAAGCTGGGCGGACGGACGCGTTCCGGAGATCGAGGGTCAGCTCGGCTTCGACTTCTGACGATTCCGCTCGCACGTATGTGCCACCCGCTGGCGCGAGCCGCACCAACGTTTGATAAATAACAGCTCATGCCTCTCATTCCCGAGGAGCCTCAGATTCACGAGAGTGCCCAGGGTCCCCGCGCCACTCCGGCCAGCGGCCGCACCGCGCCGACCCCTCGTCCCGTACCCGGTCCCCGTCCCGCGGCTCCGTCGCGTCCCGGGCGTCCCGGACCTCAGCGGCCCGCGCCGCCGGTGCAACGCGTACCGCGCGACGTCGCCGCCAAGCCCGGGCCCCCGGCCCCGGCCGTCCCTGTCCCCTCCGCGGCTGCCTCCGCGGCTCCCCAGATCCAGTTGATCCCGGCTTCGGCCGAGGGCGCGCTGGATGCGGCTGAGGAGGCCCTGGACCTGCTCCTGGACGCGGGTCGCGCCCCGGGGGAGGTGCTGGTGATCACCACCGGTGAGCAGCACCCCTGGGCCGCCCACGAGCTGTCCTTCGGTGAGGCGTCCTACTGGGCGCAGCACGAGGCGGGGGACGACGTCTTCTACGCGGACGCCGCCGTCGTGGACCGGGCAGGAGTGCGTCCCGTGGTCGTGGTCGCCGTCAACGGCGGTTCCGAAGTCACGGCGGCCACCGTCCTGCCGTTGGCCCACAAGCGGGCCGGTGCCCTGCTGATCGTCTGCGGCGACCCGCAGCAGATCAACGCGGTGCTGGGCGCGGGCGTCTGATCCCGTCCCGGTCACCTGGGACGGCACCAAACCGGTGGAGGTGTCGCGGCTGCGGTACCTCCACGGTCGTCCTCGGTGTGCGCGGATGACGTGAGTCTCGGCGCGTACGTCTCGGCATGCCGCGGGAGATGTGCGCCGACGGCGCGTCGGACAGGCGTGCCGGGCGGTGCTCGCAAGGAGACCGCCGTATGTGCCGCCGCCGCGGGCGGTGTCCGCTTCCGCGGCGGCGGCACATACGGCGGTCGGCCCGGGCTCCTCGTCCCTCGGAAGGGGATCGAAAGGACGGGCGGGTTCCGCTGCGGCTCCTGTGTCCGGCCGAAGGGCCTCAGCGGGCGGCCGCGCGGCGCAGAACCTCCGAGGCGACGCCACCGGTGCGGGGCAGCGGAGGCGGGGCCTCCGACAGCCCGAAGGGCTCCGGAGCCGAATCCGCGTTGGGCCGGCGGCCGCCCCGGCCCTCACCCAGGACCTGCCAGCCGTCCCGCGTCAGCGTGATGTACGCCCCACAGCGCAGGCCGTGCAGGGTGCAGGCGTCGCGCAGCCCCCACATCCAGGCGCCGTCCTCCTCCGTCCAGCGTGCGTCGCCGTCGCGGCAGTAGAGCAGCACGGCGGTGCGCACCGGTGTGCGGCGCCGCAAGTCGTGCGGGATGACCCGGCGCAACTGTGCGAGCAGCGCGTTGCGGAACATCCAGCCGTCGGCGGACGCCTGACGCCGGGTGAAGGAGGCGCTGGCCAGCAGCCGCTCGTCGGGATCCAGTACGGCCACCACGGCGGTGGACGGCCTGGGCCGATGGCGTGCGTGCAGCCCGCTGACGACCTCCCGCGGACTGCGCAGCAGCGGAATGCCGGCCGCGGCCCACTCGGCAGGCTCGAGCAAGCGGTTGGCGGAAGCGGCGGACGTGGACGTCGACAACGATGCCGCCGAGGACGGAGCAAATCCGAGGGTCACGAGCCTCCCTTCGGCTACGGCCCACACTGCGGGCGGGTCGGTTTCGGGGGAGCGCACACCACGGCAAAGCCCTACCGGACCACGGGCGAGCCATGCGGGGGGAGCGGAACTCAATTCTTCCTGTCGAACTGGGATGCGGCAACGAGCAATTGGGGCCACCGGCCGTTATATGGCGGTGCGGGTCTTATATCCCTACCCACTGGGTGTGCCATGACGCGTCCGCCCGCCGTACACGTCTGGTTCACCCATCGTCGTGGTGGTGTTCCCGATGGCGCGCCGTCGGCAGGTGGAGACCTCGCGTCGTCGGGCGGCCGCGGTGCGGGCGTGGCAGCCGGTCCGGGCAGCACCTGGTCACGGACGTCCGGCGATCGTCCGGCGAGGCGGAAGCCTGGGAGCCGGTTCCGCCCGAGCGGTCCCGCGATCAGGACGGCGATCGTGATGAGAGCGAGCTGCCGGGCGGCGGACCACAACAGCCGGCCGCCGTCCGACGCGGCCCGGTCCTCCCCGGCGGACACCGTACCTGTCGGATTGTCGTCTTCTCCGTCGGCGTGGAAGTGGAGCGTGCGGTCCAGCAGTGCAGCTGCGAAGATCCGCATCCGGGGAGAGGAGGATGCCCGCGTCGCATCAGCATGCCAGAGCGGTCGGGTGGTGGGGGCGGCAGGCCGCAGGTCGATCGGTGCGAGGCCCGTGGACCGTTGGTGAGCCGGGTGTCACTTGGCGTGAGGTGGCCGATTGTCAGTGCCATCGGGTTGCATGGAGGCATGGACGACCTGGAGCTGCGCACCGAAGCCGACACCATCCTCGCCGAGCTCGTCGGTGACCCGGCGGGTTCCGCTCGGCTGCGGGAGGACCAGTGGCAGGCGGTGGCTGCCCTGGTGCGTGAGCGCCGGCGAGCGCTGGTGGTGCAGCGCACCGGCTGGGGAAAGTCGGCGGTGTACTTCGTCGCCACCGCCCTGCTGCGCCGGCGCGGCTCCGGCCCCACGGTCATCGTCTCGCCACTGCTGGCGCTGATGCGCAACCAGGTCGAGTCGGCGGCGCGGGCCGGTATCCGGGCGCGCACCATCAACTCGGCCAATCCGGAGGAGTGGGACACCATCCACGAGGAGGTCGAGCGCGGCGAGACCGATGTCCTCCTGGTGAGTCCGGAACGTCTCAATTCCGTGGACTTCCGCGAACAGATGCTGCCCAAGCTCGCGGCCACGACCGGTCTGCTGGTGGTCGACGAGGCGCACTGCATCTCCGACTGGGGACACGACTTCCGGCCGGACTACCGGCGGCTGCGGGCGATGCTCGCCGAGCTTGCGCCCGGCGTACCGGTACTGGCCACGACGGCGACGGCCAACGCGCGGGTCACGGCGGACGTGGCCGAGCAGCTGGGGACCGGTGCCGGCGAGGCACTGGTGCTGCGCGGCCCGCTCGACCGGGAAAGCCTGAGACTGGGTGTGGTCCAGCTGCCGGATGCCGCGCACCGGATGGCCTGGCTCGCCGAGCACCTGGACGAGCTGCCGGGGTCCGGGATCATCTACGCGCTGACGGTGGCGGCGGCGGAGGAGACCACCGCCTTCCTGCGGCAGCGCGGCTTCCGCGTGGCCTCCTACACGGGGCGCACGGAGAACGCCGACCGGTTGCAGGCCGAGGCCGACCTGCTGGAGAACCGGGTCAAGGCGCTCGTCGCCACGTCGGCGCTGGGCATGGGCTTCGACAAGCCGGACCTGGGCTTCGTGGTCCACCTCGGCTCGCCCTCCTCGCCGATCGCCTATTACCAGCAGGTGGGGCGTGCGGGCCGCGGTGTGGCCCACGCCGATGTGCTGCTGCTGCCGGGCAAGGAGGACGAGGCCATCTGGCGCTACTTCGCCGACACCGCCTTCCCGCCCGAGGCGCAGGTCCGGCAGACGCTGTCGGCCCTCGCGGGGGCGGGACGGCCGCTGTCCGTGCCGGCCCTGGAGGCGTCGGTGGACCTGCGGCGCAGCCGGCTGGAGACGATGCTGAAGGTGCTGGACGTCGACGGCGCGGTCAAACGCGTGAAGGGCGGCTGGATCTCCACCGGTGAGCGGTGGGTGTACGACGCCGACCGGTATGCCTGGGTCGCCCGGCAGCGCGCGGCGGAGCAGCAGGCCATGCGCGATTACGTGAGCACGGACGGATGCCGGATGGAGTTCCTGCGCCGGCAGCTGGACGACGAGGGGGCGACACCGTGCGGCCGCTGTGACAACTGCGCGGGAGCCTGGGCCGACGCATCCGTCTCGGCGGAGACGCTGACCGGGGCGGCGAAGGAGCTGGACCGCCCGGGGGTGGAGATCGAGCCGCGCCGGATGTGGCCGACGGGAATGCCCGCACTGGGCATCGACCTCAAGGGGCGCATCCCGGCCACGGAGCAGTGTGCCACCGGGCGCGCGCTGGGACGGCTCTCGGACATCGGCTGGGGCAACCGGCTCCGTCCGCTGCTGGCCGAGAACGCCCCCGACGGGCCCGTCCCCGACGACGTCCTGCGGGCGGCGGTGGCGGTCCTCGCCGACTGGGCGCGGTCGCCCGGTGGCTGGGCGCCGGACGTTCCGGACGCCTCGGCCCGGCCGGTCGGAGTCGTCGCCGTGCCGTCTCTGGCCCGCCCGCACCTCGTCGGCTCGCTCGCCCAGGGCATCGCGTCCGTCGGCCGGATCCCGTTTCTGGGGACACTGGCGTACACCGGCCCGGACGGCGCCCACGCTGCACGCCGCAGCAACTCCGCCCAACGCCTCAGGGCACTGTCCGGCGCCTTCGCCGTCTCCGAGGACCTGGCCGCCGCCCTGACCCGCTCCCCGGGCCCCGTCCTGCTCGTGGACGACTACACCGACTCCGGCTGGACCCTCGCGGTCGCCGCCCGTCTGCTGCGCCGGGCGGGCAGCGAACAGGTCCTTCCCCTGGTGCTCGCCGCGGCGGGCTGAGCCTGTCCGAGTCTGCTGACATCCTTGGGTGGTGCTCCTGACCGATCCCAAGGGTGTCGTGTTCTTCGACGTCGACGGCACCCTCGTCCGACGACGATGACCTGCGCAGCGTGATCCCGGCCCTGAGCCGCCTGGACCGGCGGCTCGGACTCCGGTGGTGCTCGCTGACGTGGACCGGACGGGACGTAGGCCACCCAGGGCGACGGCGCGTGCCGCTCACGGCCGTGTTCCGGACGCCACCCAGCCGGCGGACGTGGGCCGCCCCGGCGGTCCGGGACGGTGGCGTGAGGGGGCGCCATGACCAACGGCCACCTGAGTGACGTGTCCCTGATCGGACTTATCCACAGGGCAAAGCGGAGGATGGCGATCCGCGAGATCGTCGGCGCATGACGAACCACAGCGAAACCACGGGATCCTCCGAGAACGGCGACATCATCGGCGCTGACGGATACGACGTCCAGGATGGACCTACGCATGACGGCCGGGTCGGGAACGACGGTGTCCCGTACGACGGCCATGACCCGTGCGACGGGCGAGCCCCGTACGAAGGGCGAGCCCCGTACGAAGGGCGGCAACCGTCCTACGACCCGGGCCCCGCACACCAAGTGACCCTGCGCACCCCGGCGGAACTCGCCGACGCCCTTCCCTACCTCCTCGGATACCGGCCCGAGGACAGCATCGTCCTGGTCGCCCTGCACGACCGGGACGGGCGGGGCCGGTTCGGAGGGCGCGCCCGGCTCGGCATTCCCACGAGCCCGGACGACTGGGCCGCCGTGGCCAGGCAGTTGGCGCAGGGACTGGTGACGGGCAGCGAACGCAGGGGTGCCCGTCCCGCCCAGATGGTCGCCTATCTCTGCCAGGAACCGGCGAAGGGCGGGACGGGCCGCCAGGTCATGGAGCGGCTCCGACCGCTGGCCCAGCAACTCCGCATCGAATGCGGCCGGCTCGACATCCCCGTCATCGAGGCTCTGTGCATCTCCGAGGGCCGCTTCTGGTCCTACTGCTGCGCGGGCCAGGGCTGCTGCCCGGTGGAGGGGGCGCCGATGGGCCTGCCCGGCACGTCCGTCATGGCGGCGGCGGCCACCTACGCCGGCATCCAGGTCCGCGGCACGCTGAGGGAGCTGAGGGCCCGTCTGCTCCCTCTGGAGAACGGTGCGGCGCTGGAACAGGAACTCGCGCTCGACGCCGCCGGCAGGGGGCTGGTGCCCCGGATCCTCGAGGACGAGAGCCGCGCGGCCGTGAGGGAGGAGACGATCGCGTTGGCCGCCCGCGTCATGCGGCGCCTCACCGAGGCGCCGCCCGTGACCGGGGCCCTCGTGGCGGATCACCGGGACGACGAACTGCTGGCCCCGGACGAGGCGGCGACGCTCATTCTCGGCCTCCAGGACCGAGTGACGCGCGACCGCGCGGCCGAGTGGATGGAGGGGGACGAGGCAGCACCCGCTCTACGGCTGTGGCGCGCGCTCGCACGCCGTTGCGTCGGGTCCTACGCGGAACACGCGGCGGCGCCGCTCACGCTCGCGGGGTGGGTCGCCTGGTCCAGCGGTGACGAGTTGGAGGCCCGGGAGGCCCTCGCCATGGCCCTGGGAGCGGACCCCGACTACCTCTTCGCACGCCTGCTGCACCAGGCCTGCAACGAGGGCCTCGACCCGGAGTCCGTCCGGCGCTGCCTGCGGTCGGAACGCGCGGAGCGCGGCAGGAGCGTGACGGAACGGGCCGACCCTTCGATCGAGGACACGGGAGGGGAGAAGGCCGACGGGTGGTGTGGCGGCCACGCGGACGGTGAGGCCGATGGCCCCGATGTTCCCGGTGTGGCGGAGGATGTCACCGCGCCCGAGCCGTCGCACGTGAGCGCACCGGTGGCCGAGTCGGCGGGGACGGCTCCGGCGGCGACCGGGTCGGCGACGGGCCGTCGCCGTCGCCGTACGCGCTCCTCGGGGGCCGCCGGCGGCCACCCGCGGTCGGAGGCAGGGCAACGTCCCGAGCCACGAGCCGACACGCTCCGCCCCCGCACCCCTGCCCGTGGCACCGGTCCCGCCGCACCCGCACGGGGCGAGTCCCGACCCCGTTCCCGGGGCGCGATCCGAACCCCAGGCCGGCCTCGAGGCGCCTGCACGGACGGCGTGCAGACCGACGGAGGTGAGACCAAAGAGATGGGGTGAGGCTCCGTCGGTACCGCGCCGGGCGAAGCCGACACACGGTTGCTCGGCCATCGGCACCCGTTCGCCGAGCACCCGTCCGGCATCCGTTCGGCGAGCACCCGTCCAGTACCCGTTCGGCGAGCAGCCATCCGGCGCCCGTTCGCTGAGCAGCCGTCCGGCGCCTGGCCGTCGGGCGGCCGTCCCTCCTGCGAACCGCCCCGCCGAGGAACCGACCTGCGGCCGGCGACCGGCGGCCGGTGACCTGCCGCCGGTGACCTGCGGCAGCCGGCAGCTGGCAGCCGACTGCCAACCCGCCCGCGGCCGCCATTCGGTGGTGGCCTCCGCCTCGGGCGTGACCTGGGCGAGCCCCGCCCCGTTCACCTGAGTGGCGGAACGCCCGTGCGGGGCGTGCCGCCACAGCGCACCCTTCGTGCCGGAGCCTTCCACCGGCGCCGACCATGCCCGAGGCGCACAGAGAGCAGAAGAAGCCACCGTATGCATCAGCCGACTCCGCCCTCCGCCGTCGACCCACGTCCCGCCTCCGACAGCTACGAGCCTTTCCGCTCCCCGGGCGCCGAACCGCCGTTCACGGACGGGCCCCTCCCGCCGCCCGGCACAGCACGTCCGCCCGCCCCCGCCGCGCCCCGGGGGGTGGCAGGGGCGGCCGCCTCGGTGCCGCGCCGCTCCACCGACCTGCCCGCCGCGCACACGGCGATGATCTGCGTCGCCCTGCCGGGACTCGCCGTCTCCACCGAGCGGGGGCAGCTGACCGGACACGGGCTGGAGGGGTACTACCGGTCGGGGCGGCGCATCCTGGCCCGCTGCGAGGTCCGGGTGGCCGGACGCGAACCGCTCGGGGTGCAGGCACGGATGACCTCGGCCGACCGGGCCCGCTTCGTCGGCACGCTGCGGGCCACCCCGCACGGGGGCCCGGACCCGGACATCGTGGTCGAACGGACCCGCACTGCGGACGGGACGGAGCGGATCACCCTGCACAGCGCTGCCACGCGTCCGCTGCGCCTGCCGGTCGAGGTGTCCCTCGGTACGGATCTCGCCGGCCTCGGGGCGATCGCGGCCGGTGCCGTCGGTCCCGAGCTGCCGGCCAGCGTCCATGACTCCGGCCTGCGCTGGACCGGTGACGGCGGGACGTCGTCCGTCACCGCCGACCCGCCGCCCGCCGACGCGCTCGCCTCCGCGGGGCTCCTTCGATGGGAGGTCGACGTGCCGCCCGGCGGCAGCGTCACCGTGGAGCTGAGGGTCCGCCTGGAGGGCGCCGGGCCGGTGCGAGCCGTGGCCCGCGCCGCGACCAATCCGCTGGCCGCCGCGCGGGCGACGGCGGACGACCCGCGTGTCCCCGTACTGCTGAGCAGGAGCGTCGAGGACCTGGGGGCCCTGCTGGTGCGCGACCCCGCACACCCCGTGGACACGCACCTGGCGGCGGGAGCCCCGTGGCGCTGCGGGCTCGCCCCGGCCGAAGCGCTCGCCGCGGCCCGTATGGCGCTGCCTCTCGGTACCCGGCTTGCCGCGGGCACGCTCCGCACCCTCGCCCGCACCCAGATCACCGGCCGGGGACCGAGAGCGGGCCTGATCCCCGGCCCCCGGCGCGACGCGGGGCCGCACCTGCCGCCGGGCTGCACGGGCACCGAGGCCACCCTGATGTTCCCGGTGCTCCTCGCGGAGGCCCGCCGTTGGGGACTGCCCGACCGGGAGACCGAGGAGCTGCTGCCGACGGCCGAACGCTGCCTCACCTGGCTACGGGCCGCCGTGGGGGAGGGAACCCACCTGCCCGATCCTCAGCCCGGCGGCCCCGTCCGCTGCGAGACGCAGGCCCACGCCCACCGCGCGGCACTGCTCGGCGCCGACCTCCTCGACGCCTGCGGCAGACCGGGTGGGAGCGGGCTGCGGGACTGGGCGGGGGCGCTGCGGGCCGCGTTCCGGCGTGACTTCTGGATCGACGACCCGGGCGGCGGCCGGCCCGCCGCCGCCCGCACGCCGGACGGGCGCCCGGTGCCGTACCTGGGCGCGACCGCCGCCCACCTGCTGGACACGGGGCTGCTGGGGGGCGGCGAGCACGCCCCCGGGCTGCTGGACAAGGTGCGGACCGGGCAGCTCGCCCGGCTCCTCGGCAGCCCGGTCATGGACTCGGGCTGGGGGCTGCGCGGACTGGGCGCGAGGGAGACGGGCCACAACCCCTTCGGGCACCGCAGCGGCGCCGTGCGGGTGCACGAGACGGCGGTCGCCGTCGCGGGCCTGACCGCCGCGGGCTACGAGAAGGAGGCTGGCTCCCTGCTGCGCGGCGTCCTGTCCGCGGCCGAGGCCTTCGGACACCGCCTCCCCGAGATGTACGCGGGGGAGCAGCGCACCGAGGGGAGCGTGCCGCTGCCCCACCCGGCCGCGTGCCGTCCGGCGGCCACCGCGGCCGCAGCCGGGATCCTGATGCTGGCCACCGTGGTGGGCATCCGCCCCGACGCGCCGTCGGGGACCGTCACCCTGCGTCCCATGCGCAGCGCACCCCTCGGGGAGATCGCGCTGACGGGCCTGCGGGTCGCGGGCGCTCCGTTCTCCGTACGGGTCAGCAGGCTCGGACTCGCCCTGGTGGAGGAAGCGGCCGACGGACTGCAATTGGGGGTGTGACCTGGAATGACGCCCGGCTTCGACAGCAGCGGGGACCGGACGCCGGCAGTCGTGCCGGACCGGAGTCGATCAGCCACCGAAGCGACCGGCGAAGGGAGTGTTTATCGTCAGGGAGACGACTATGATCACCGCATGCCCTACGACCCGTCAGCCTTTCCGCCCTTCGCCGTCACCGTGGACCTGGTCGTGCTGACCGTGCGCCGCCATGCCCTGTGTGCGCTGGCGGTGCGCCGGGGCGAGCCGCCGTACCAAGGCCGGTGGGCCCTGCCGGGCGGCTTCGTACGGGCCGACGAGAACCTCTCCCAGGCCGCGGCGCGCGAACTGGCGGAGGAGACCGGACTGCACGCCCACGACCCTTCCGCCCCCGCCCAGGACTACGGCGCCCATCTGGAACAGCTCGCCACCTACGGCGACCCCGAGCGTGATCCCCGGATGCGTGTCGTCAGCGTCGCCCACCTGGCGCTCGCCCCGGACCTGCCCGCCCCCCGGGCCGGCGGCGACGCCAGCAACGCGCGCTGGGCACCGGTCGAGGAACTGCTGGAACCGGGCGGTTACGGCCGCGAGGGTGAACCGGCCGTACCGCTGGCCTTCGACCATGCCCAGATCCTGGCGGACGGTGTGGAACGTGCCCGCTCCAAGATCGAGTATTCGTCGCTGGCGACCGCGTTCTGCCCCACCGAGTTCACCGTCGGTGAGCTGCGCCGCGTCTACGAAGCGGTATGGGGGGTGGCGCTGGACCCGCGCAACTTCCACCGCAAGGTGACGGGCACCCCCGGCTTCCTGGTTCCGACGGGCGGCACCACCACACGGCAGGGCGGCCGCCCCGCCCAGCTCTTCCGGGCCGGCGGCGCGACCCTGCTCAACCCGCCGATGCTGCGCCCCGAGGTGTGACAGGCGCGTATCACTAACTACACATACAGGCGCGCGATACCAGAAAATGGGACATGCTGCGCTACCTTGCTACGGGTGATCCAGGCCTTCGGACTGACCAGCAATCCCCGCAACGAGCTTCCGCCCGCTCTCGACGACGTCTCCTTCGAGGCGCGGGCCGGTCGCGTCACCGTGCTGCTCGGTGCGCCGGGCGCGGGCAAGACCACGGCGCTGAGGCTCATGCTCGAACTCCAACAGGGCCGTGGCGTCACCTACTTCAGGGGACGCCCCCTGCACCGCATCGCCCATCCCTCGCGCGAGGTCGGCGTGCTCCTGGGTGACGTGCCGGGACATCCCGCCCGTACGGTCCGCGGCCATCTGCGCATGCTGTGCGCGGCCGCGGGCGTTCCGGCCCGCCGGGCCGACGAAGTCCTCGAGGTGGTCGGCATCGTCAGCCTCCGCGAGGAGCGTCTCGGCACACTCTCCCGCGGCATGGACCGCCGGCTCGGTCTGGCCTGCGCCCTTCTCGCCGACCCCCACACGCTCGTGCTCGACAACCCCGCCGAGGGGCTCTCCGAGCGCGAGAGCCGGTGGCTGCACGGCATGCTGCGCGCGCACGCCGCCCAGGGGGGCACGGTCCTGTCGACCACGGCGGACTCCAAGGAGGCCACGCGCATCGCCGACCGGGTCGTCACCCTGGACCAGGGCAGACTCGTGGCCGACCAGGAAGCCCGCGACTTCGCCCGCACCCGGCTGCGCCCCCGTGTCGCCGTCCGCAGTCCCCACGCCGCCCGCCTCGCCGCCCTGCTCGCCAAAGAGGCCCGCACCGGGAGGCGTTCCGTCGAGGTCGTGCAGGAAGGCGGCAACCGGCTCTCCGTGTACGGCAGTACGTGCGCCGACGTGGGAGAGACGGCGTTCCGGCACGGCATCCTCGTGCATCAACTCGCGGACGAGACAGGGGACATGGGGCCCGGCGCCGCAGAGAAGTGCCCGGAGGTCCGGGAGGACGACCGCCCGCCGGGCGAGGCCGCGCGAGCCTCGGCCGCACAAACGCCAGCCGCGCAAACGCCGGCCGTGCAAGCCCCGGCCCCTGGCCCGGCCCTCACCGCGGTCGGTGGCGAGCGGCGGCCTTCGCCGGTGCCGCACCAGCCGGTGAACCGGGCGGCCTCCCGTGGCACGGGCACGCCCCGCAAGAGGGGCCGGACCGAGCCCTCCGCTCCGGCCGCCGCCAAGGCCACGCCCCCCGGCACGGCCGACGCGGCCCCCGTCCCCGTCCCCACCACCACTGCCACCGGAGCCCGGGCATCCGCCACCGCACCTCGGCCCGCCACGGATGAGGCACCGGCGGCCATCACCGACGAGGCGCCGCCCTCTGCCACCCGTGAGGCATCGCCCGCCACCGCCCGTGAGGCATCGCCCGCCGTCACCGGCGATGCGCCATCCGCCGTCACCGGCGAGGTGCTGCCCGTCGCCGCAGGTGAGATGCCACCGCCCGCCTCGCGCAACGTACAGCCGCCCCTGGGCGCCGAGGTGTCGGCCGCGAGCGCAGGTGAAGCGTCACCCACGCGCACCGGCGAGGCCCTGCCAGCCCTCCCGCCTCCCATCTCCGTCCGCCCCGCCCCCAGCCCCCTGCGCCCCCTGCGCTACGAGGTGCGCCGTGCCTCCGGCATCAGCACCGGCTTCCTCACCACGGCCGCCGTACTGATCGTCTCCGCTGTCACCGCCCTCCTGCTGGCCCGTATCGGCCACACCCCCCACCCTCGGCTGCTGGCCGCCTGGCCCGCGCACCTGCCGCTGCCCCCGGCGGCGCTCGGCGCCGGCCTGGTCGGCGCGCTCGCCTTCGGCGACGAGTTCCGCCACCCCGCCCTCGCCGCGGACCGCGGCACCGTGCCCCGCAGACTGGGCCTGCTGACCGCGAAGCTCGTCGTCACCGCGGTCACCGCGGTGATGATGGCCTTCCTCACCGTGGGCTGTGACGCCGAAGTGCTCTATCTCGTCCACGGACGGGAGTTCGCGAAGGTTCCCGAGGACTGGCCGGCGCTCAGCGCGAGCTGGGTCGCACTCGTCGTCGGCTGTGCCTGGGCCGGTGTCCTGGCGGCGGGTGTCTTCCGGTCCACCACGGCCGGGCTCGCCGCGGTCCTCGCCGTGCCCGTGGTCGGTGTACCCCTCGTGCAGAAAGCGGTGGAGAGCGCGTCCGTGCGCACCGCGGCAGGAGTTTCGGTCCGTGCGCGCGAGGTGTTCCTGTTGCAGTGGCCCTTCGGCGGGGAACGCTACCTGACCGCGGCGGGTCGGGTGGTCGGTCAACCCGTGGGCGGAGCGCTGGCGTTGGCCTTGGCCGCCTTGCTGTGCACGTATGTGCTCACGACCCTGCGCAGCCGGGTCCGATGACGACCGTCCGTGCGCATCCGGACTCCGCATGTGCACAACTCCCCGCAGAAAGCCCGTTTCTTTCCGATAAGGCGTCAATTACGGCGTCGTGAGCGATCACCCTTTCGTGTGCTTTTCACCAAAGACCTCAAGGGAGTTGGAGGCGACGCCGACAAAGGATCCGTGAGTACCCTTGCGCACACCATGATGACCGCCGCCCGCTCCGCCGACTCCGGTCTGGCCGGCCCGGGCGATCTCGACCGCTACCCCTACGCCGAGGCTCCCGCCGCGGACCGCGTCGGAGCCCCCGTCTGGGAGAGCGCGGACCCCGAGCTGGGCCGTGTGGGCCGACGTGCCGCGGGCAGCCGCGGACGCGGGCTGCACGGCCAACTCGTCCAGCAGTTGGGCCAGATGATCGTGTCCGGCGATCTGGGCGCCGACCGCCCGCTCGTGCCCGAGGAGATCGGCCAGCGCTTCGAGGTCTCCCGCACCGTCGTGCGCGAGTCGCTCCGCGTCCTCGAGGCCAAGGGCCTGGTCAGCGCCCGGCCGAACGTGGGCACACGCGTGCGCCCCGTGAGCGACTGGAACCTCCTCGATCCGGACATCATCGAATGGCGGGCCTTCGGTCCGCAGCGCGACGACCAGCGGCGCGAGCTGAGCGAGCTGCGGTGGACGATCGAGCCGCTCGCCGCCCGCCTCGCCGCCGGACACGGGCGCGAGGAGGTCCAGCAGCGGCTGGCCGACATGGTCGAGATCATGGGGCACGCCATGGGGCAGGGCGACGCGCTCACCTACTCCCGCGCCGACGCCGAGTTCCACTCGCTGCTCATCCAGATCGCGGGCAACCGCATGCTGGAGCACCTTTCCGGGATCGTGTCGGCCGCCCTGCAGGTGTCGGGAGGTCCCGTCACGGGCTGTGACCGGCCGACCGAGACGTCCCTGACGCACCACGGCAGGATCGTCGACGCCCTCGCCGCGGGCGACGGCGCCGGGGCGGAGGCCGCCATGCGCCAGCTGCTCACCGTCCACCCCGAGGTGGAACGCGTCGTTCCGGCTCCGCGCGAGCACTGAGCACGCACCGCGGGCGGCAGGGTCGGTGAGCCCCCTCCCACCGTGTCACCCTCAGTCGCCGCCCCGCCCTCCGTCGGACCCCGCAGGACCCGATCACGGGCCTGCGGGGTCCGACGGTGCGACGGGGCGGATTGGGCCGCCGCGGCATGGGTAGACGTCGCTGGTGACCTTTTACGCCCGCGTCTGACCGTTTTTGAGCGCTTACGGGGTGTGACTCGGGCCACGAAGATTGGGCGTAACGCTCGTGGAAACAACGCGATGACCTAAGAGGTGACAGCCGCGGAGGGAATACGGACGCCGTTCAAGGCGCTGTGGAACTCCCCGGCCCCCGCCCGCACCGTCGGCCCATCCCCAGGCCGGTGGTCGGCTCCTGTCCACACCGGACGGGGCCGGAAGCCGTTTTCCAACGTTCCGAGAGGTTGTTCGTGTCGGCCAGCACATCCCGTACGCTCCCGCCGGAGATCGCCGAGTCCGTCTCTGTCATGGCGCTCATTGAGCGGGGAAAGGCTGAGGGGCAGATCGCCGGCGACGATGTGCGTCGGGCCTTCGAAGCTGACCAGATTCCGGCCACTCAGTGGAAGAACGTACTGCGCAGCCTCAACCAGATCCTCGAGGAAGAGGGTGTGACGCTGATGGTCAGTGCCGCGGAGCCCAAGCGCACCCGAAAGAGCGTCGCAGCGAAGAGTCCGGCCAAGCGCACCGCGACCAAGACGGTCGCGGCCAAGACGGTGACCACCAGGAAGGCCACCCCCGCCGCCCCGGTCGCGCCCGCTGCGGACGACCCCGCAGACGAATCCGCCCCCGCGAAGAAGGCGGTCGCCAAGAAGACGGTCGCCAAGAAGGCGGCCGCGAAGAAGGCCGCCCCCGCCAAGAAGACGGCGGCCAAGAAGACCTCCGCCAAGAAGGACGACGTCGAGCTCCTCGAGGACGAGGTGCTGGAGGAGGCGCCCAAGGCGGGCGACGAGCCCGAGGGCGCCGAGAGCGCCGGCTTCGTGCTCTCCGACGAGGACGAGGACGACGCCCCCGCGCAGCAGGTCGCGGCCGCCGGCGCCACCGCCGACCCGGTCAAGGACTACCTCAAGCAGATCGGCAAGGTCCCCCTGCTCAACGCCGAGCAGGAGGTCGAACTCGCCAAACGCATCGAGGCCGGTCTCTTCGCCGAGGACAAGCTGGCCAACGCCGACAAGCTCGCCCCGAAGCTCAAGCGTGAGCTGGAGATCATCGCCGAGGACGGCCGCCGCGCCAAGAACCACCTCCTGGAGGCCAACCTCCGCCTCGTGGTCTCCCTGGCCAAGCGCTACACCGGCCGCGGCATGCTCTTCCTGGACCTCATCCAGGAGGGCAACCTCGGTCTGATCCGCGCGGTCGAGAAGTTCGACTACACCAAGGGCTACAAGTTCTCCACGTACGCCACCTGGTGGATCCGTCAGGCGATCACGCGCGCCATGGCCGACCAGGCCCGCACCATCCGTATCCCGGTGCACATGGTCGAGGTCATCAACAAGCTCGCGCGCGTCCAGCGCCAGATGCTCCAGGACCTGGGCCGCGAGCCCACCCCGGAGGAGCTGGCCAAGGAACTCGACATGACCCCGGAGAAGGTCATCGAGGTCCAGAAGTACGGCCGCGAGCCCATCTCGCTGCACACTCCCCTCGGTGAGGACGGCGACAGCGAGTTCGGTGACCTCATCGAGGACTCCGAGGCCGTCGTCCCGGCCGACGCGGTCAGCTTCACGCTCCTCCAGGAGCAGCTGCACTCGGTCCTCGACACGCTCTCGGAGCGCGAGGCGGGCGTCGTCTCCATGCGCTTCGGTCTCACCGACGGTCAGCCGAAGACCCTCGACGAGATCGGCAAGGTGTACGGCGTCACGCGCGAGCGGATCCGCCAGATCGAGTCCAAGACGATGTCGAAGCTGCGCCACCCGTCCCGTTCGCAGGTGCTGCGCGACTACCTCGACTGAGACGCGGCTCGGCCACGACGACAGCGACGGCCCGGTTCCCCCGCTCGGGGGGCCGGGCCGTCGGCTTCCCCCCGGCGGGGGCCGGGCCGTCGGCGTGGCCGCGCGGGTGCGCGGTGTCACGAGCTGCCTCACCCTGGGTGTTCATCGATCACTCCAGAGTGAGGAGCGTTCATGCGTCGTTCCTTTGTCCGGGCCCTGGCCCGGCCGTTGGTCCTGACAGCCGCGGCCATGGCGATACCGCTGGTCGCGGCTGTACCCGCCGCTCCGGCGCCGTCGGACGGCGTCGTCGTGGGTGGCTTCCCGGTCGATGTCTCCACCAGCCCCTGGGCCGTCGCGCTGTCCAGCCGTGACCGGTTCGGCGGTATGCGGTCGGGACAGTTCTGCGGGGGTGTGGTGGTCGGGCCGTCCACCGTGCTCACGGCGGCCCACTGCATGGGGGAGGAAGTCCTGGGGGCGCCGAGGGCGACCGATCTGAAGGTCGTCGCGGGCCGTACGGACCTCTACTCGGACACGGGCCGTGAGATCCCCGTGGGGGAGGTCTGGGTCAACCCCGCCTACGACACCTCGACCAACTCGGGGGACTTCGCCGTGCTCAAGCTCACCGAGCCGCTCCCGCGGTCCTCGGTCATCGGCATGGCCGCGGCGGGCGATCCGGCCTACGCGCCCGCGACGGAGGCCCTGGTCTACGGCTGGGGCGACACCACGGGCATCGGGTCCTACGCGCACAGCCTGAGGGCCGCCCGCGTCCATGTACTGGCCGACAGCCTCTGCGAGGCGGCGTATCCCGGCCCGACCGACGGCAGGTACGTGGCACGGACCATGGTGTGCGCAGGCGAGGCGCGGGGCGGCCGCGACGCCTGTCAGGGCGACAGCGGCGGACCGCTGGTGGCGAAGGGCCGGCTCGTCGGGCTCGTGTCCTGGGGGAGCGGCTGCGGCCGGGCCGGGAGCCCGGGCGTCTACACACGGGTGTCCGACCTGGTCCGGACCCTGGGCTGGAGCACCGGCTCCCGGAAGCTGCCCAGGACCGCCTGACGCGGCCGGGCGGAAGGCTCCGGGCAACGACATGCGGGCGGCCGCCCCTGGGATGCAGGGGCGGCCGCCCACGTGCCGGCCTGCGCCGGAGCTGCTCGTCGTGGAACGCGTGGAACGCGAACGGTCAGCGTTCTTCTTCGGAGGCGGTAGCGGGAACGGCCGTCAGCCGCTCCGTCTCGTCCTGTATCTCAGCGGCGATCTTCTTGAGTTCCGGCTCGAACTTGCGGCCGTGGTGGGCGCAGAAGAGCAGTTCTCCGCCGCTGAGCAGGACGACGCGCACGTACGCCTGGGCGCCGCAGCGGTCGCAGCGGTCAGCGGCCGTCAGCGGGCTCGCGGGGGTCAGAACAGTAGTCACGTCGCCTCTTCTCTAGCTCGACGAGCTGTCGTACCAGGGTCAACATCCAACCAGCCCCAAAACGTTCCCGCTCGTGGCTTCTCCTCGAAAAAATCTTCCGAGGTGGCCGTCTGCTGCCGGTTTGGCGGCGAATGTGCCGTATTGCGTGTCTGTGTGTCTTACGGTTTCGCGCTGTCGGTCATGGTCGCGTCCTCCCGGCTGGATTGCCGGTTTGTTCAGGAGGACGTGCCCGGAGCCTAAATGGTTCATGCCTCGAAGGGAACGTGATATGTACTTCACTCCATCGAGGGATCGAACACTCATACGACTCTGGACTAGTCTGCGTTCAGACGAGGGTGGCGTTACAACGGCTCTACCAGGCCTCGGTACCCTCTTGGCGGCGACCGATGCCGCGCCCTTCCCCATGAGGGCCCACTTGAAATTCAGCGAGGAGCGAACCGCGTGACCGCCGAGACGTCCGTGCCGTCCACTGCGCTGCTGGCAGGAGCAGACAGGGACGGTTCCAACTACACCGCGCGGCACCTGCTCGTCCTCGAGGGCCTCGAGGCCGTACGCAAGCGCCCCGGTATGTACATCGGCTCGACCGACAGTCGTGGCCTGATGCACTGCCTCTGGGAGATCATCGACAACTCCGTCGACGAGGCCCTCGGTGGTTACTGCGACCACATCGAGGTGATCCTCCACGACGACGGCTCGGTGGAGGTCCGCGACAACGGCCGGGGCATCCCCGTCGACGTCGAACCCAAGACCGGCCTGTCCGGCGTCGAGGTCGTCATGACCAAGCTGCACGCCGGCGGCAAGTTCGGAGGCGGCTCCTACGCGGCCTCCGGCGGTCTGCACGGCGTGGGCGCCTCCGTGGTGAACGCCCTGTCCGCCCGCCTCGACGTCGAGGTCGACCGCGGCGGGCACACGCACGCGATCAGCTTCCGCCGCGGTGTCCCCGGCGCGTTCACGGCCGACGGCCCGGACGCCCGGTTCGAGGCCGAGGGCGGCCTGCGCAAGGCCAAGAAGATCCCCCGGACCCGCACCGGCACGCGCGTGCGGTACTGGGCCGACCGCCAGATCTTCCTCAAGGACGCCAAGCTCTCCCTGGAGAACCTGCACCAGCGCGCCCGCCAGACGGCGTTCCTGGTGCCCGGTCTGACCATCGTCGTCCGCGACGAGTACGGCCTCGGCGAGGGCGGCAGCAAGGGCGAGGAGTCCTTCCGCTTCGACGGCGGCATCAGCGAGTTCTGCGAGTACCTGGCCACCGACAAGCCCGTCTGCGACGTCCTCCGCTTCACCGGTCAGGGGACCTTCAAGGAGACCGTTCCCGTCCTGGACGACCACGGCCAGATGACCCCGACCGAGGTCACCCGCGAACTCGGCGTCGACGTGGCGCTGCGCTGGGGCACGGGCTACGACACCACGCTGCGCTCGTTCGTCAACATCATCGCTACCCCCAAGGGCGGCACCCACGTGGCCGGCTTCGAGCAGGCCGTGGCCAAGACGATGAACGAGGTCCTGCGCGCCAAGAAGCTGCTGCGCGTCGCCGAGGACGACATCGTCAAGGACGACGCTCTCGAGGGCCTGACCGCGGTCGTCACCGTCCGTCTCGCCGAGCCGCAGTTCGAGGGGCAGACCAAGGAGGTGCTCGGCACCTCGGCGGCCCGCCGGATCGTGAACACCGTGATCAGCCGGGAGCTCAAGGCGTTCCTGACGTCCACGAAGCGGGACGCCGCGGCCCAGGCCCGGGTCGTCATGGAGAAGGCGGTCGCCGCCGCGCGCACCCGCATCGCGGCCCGCCAGCACAAGGACGCACAGCGCCGCAAGACGGCCCTGGAGTCCTCCTCGCTGCCGGCCAAGCTCGCCGACTGCCGCAGCGACGACGTCGACCGCAGCGAGCTGTTCATCGTCGAGGGGGACTCCGCCCTCGGTACCGCCAAGCTCGCCCGCAACTCCGAGTTCCAGGCGCTGCTGCCGATCCGCGGCAAGATCCTCAACGTCCAGAAGTCCTCCGTGACCGACATGCTCAAGAACGCCGAGTGCGGCGCGATCATCCAGGTCATAGGAGCGGGTTCCGGTCGCACCTTCGACATCGACGCGGCCCGCTACGGCAAGATCATCATGATGACCGACGCCGATGTCGACGGCTCTCACATCCGCTGCCTGCTGCTGACCCTCTTCCAGCGCTACATGCGGCCCATGGTGGAGGCCGGACGGGTCTTCGCGGCCGTACCGCCGCTGCACCGCATCGAACTCGTCCAGCCCAAGAAGGGCCAGGACAAGTACGTGTACACGTACTCGGACCGTGAACTGCGCGACAAGCTGATGGAGTTTCAGACCAAGAACGTCCGGTACAAGGACACCATCCAGCGCTACAAGGGCCTCGGCGAGATGGACGCCGACCAGCTGGCGGAGACCACGATGGACCCGCGCCACCGCACCCTGCGCCGCATCAACCTCTCCGACCTGGAGGCGGCGGAGCAGGTGTTCGACCTCCTCATGGGCAACGACGTGGCACCGCGCAAGGAGTTCATCTCCAGCTCGGCGGCCACGCTGGACCGCTCGCGCATCGACGCCTAGGCCGACAGGAGTCGGCGGCGGGTCGGCAGGAGGACGATCACACGGAAGAGGGGGAGTGCGGGCGTCCCCATCACCTGATGGGGTGAAGAGCGGGGGGAACGAGAGTCGGCGATCTTCCCGTTCTGTCCATCCTTGGGCATGCAGTCAAGCAACGGCCGTGCCCGTGGCATCGGGCACGGTTCCGCAAGATCGGGCGATCATGAACACGACCACGGACCGGTGTTCGCCCGGACCGCCGGAGACGTGCGGTACGAGGATCCGTGGTACGACGCGCTCGCCTCGGGCTGGGGCGAGTCGGACGCCCTGAGCAGGCCCGTCACCGAGGTCCCGCCGGCACGGCGCCGGCAGGAGGACGCCACCGCGACGGCGGCCCGGGTCTACCTGGAGGTGCAGCGCAGCGCGGCCTTCCAGGAGGTGCGCAGCCGGTACCGGCGGTTCGTGGTTCCGGCGACCGTCGGCTTCTTCCTCTGGTACGTGGGGTACGTCGTGGCCGCCACGACCGCCCCCTCGCTGATGGCACGGCCCGTCGCCGGGGCGGTGAACGTGGCGCTGCTCGCGGGCCTCGGACAGTTCCTCAGCACCTTCCTGCTCACCTGGGCCTACTCCCGGCACGCGCGCCTGCGCAGGGACCGCGCGGCGCTCGAGGTGCGCTGGGAGACACAGGAGCTGACGCGCGAGGCGGGGGGCGGTGCGTCATGACCGGCGACCACCAGACGCTGGGACTGCTGCTGTTCGGCGCGTTCATCGCGGTCACGCTGGGCATCACGACGTGGGTGAGCCGGAAACGGCACGGCTCCGCGGAGGAGTTCTACGTCGGCGGGCGGCTGTTCTCCCCCATGGAGAACGGTTTTGCCATCGCGGGCGACTACATGTCGGCCGCCTCCTTCCTGGGCATCTCCGGACTCATCGCGCTCTTCGGCTACGACGGGCTGCTGTACTCGGTGGGCTTCCTGGTGGCGTGGCTGGTGGTGCTGTTCCTCGTCGCCGAACTGGTGCGCAACTGCGGGAGGTTCACGCTCGCCGACGTGGTGGCCGCGCGGATGGCCGAGCGACCGGTGCGGATCGCGGCGGGAACCTCCTCGGTCACCGTGTCCGTTCTCTATCTGGTGGCGCAGATGGTGGGCGCGGGCAGTCTCGTCGCGCTGCTCCTCGGCGAGACCGGTGAGGCGGCCCAGGCCTGGACCGTCATCGGTGTCGGCGCCCTGATGGTGATCTACGTGTCGATGGGAGGGATGCGGGCCACCACATGGATCCAGATCGTCAAGGCGGTCCTGCTGCTCGGCGGCACCGTCGCCCTCACCGTGCTGGTCCTGGTCCGCTTCCACGGTGACGTCGACCGGCTGCTGCACACGGCGGCGGAACGCAGCGGCCACGGCGCCGCGTTCCTGGCGCCCGGGCTGAGGTACGGCGGGGACTGGACCGCGCGCCTGGACTTCATGAGCCTGGGCCTCGCGCTGGTGCTGGGCACGGCCGGGCTGCCGCACATCCTCTCCCGCTTCTACACCGTGCCGACCGCACGGTCCGCCCGGCGCTCCGTCGTCTGGTCGATCGGGCTCATCGGCGGCTTCTACCTGATGACGATCGTCCTCGGGTTCGGGGCGGCGGCGATCGTCGGGCCCGATGCCGTCCGCGCGTCCAACGCGGCGGGGAACACGGCGGTGCCGCTGCTGGCGCTCGACCTGGGCGGCGGGGCCGGCTCCACGGGCGGCACGGTCCTGTTCGCCCTCGTGGCGGCCATCGCCTTCGCCACGATCCTCGCGGTGGTCGCCGGGATCACGCTCGCCTCCTCGGCGTCGGTGGCCCATGACCTCTACGCCTCCCTGCGGCGCAAGCGCGCCGAGCCGCGCGGCGAAGTGGCGGTGGCCCGGGTCGCCGCCGTCGGGATCGGCGCCGTCGCCATCGGCCTCGGCCTGCTCGCCCGCGACCTGAACGTGGCCTTCCTGGTGGGGCTCGCCTTCGCGGTCGCCGCCTCCGCGAACCTCCCGGTCCTGCTCTACTCGCTGTTCTGGCGGGGCTTCACCACCCGGGGCGCCGTATGGGCGGTGTACGGCGGTCTCGTCCCGGCGCTGGGCCTGGTCCTGCTGTCGCCGGTGGTGTCGGGCGGCCCCGCGTCGCTCTTCCCCCACCTCGACTTCCAGCTCTTCCCGCTCGACAACCCCGGCCTGGTCTCGATCCCGTCGGGCTTCCTCGCGGGCTGGCTCGGCACGGTCACCTCGGCCGAGGCCGCCGACGAGGCCAAGCACGCGGAGACCGAGGTGCGGTCGCTGACCGGGGCGGGGGCTGCCTAGAGGCGGCCAGGGGCGGACGCGCGCCGTCGACCCGGGCCGTGCTCTCAGGCGCGGGTCGCCCACGCGTATCGGTGCTCCGGGCGGCCCGCGTCGCCGTATTTCAGGGTCAGGCGGGCCCTGCCGGTGCGCTCCAGGAGCTTCAGGTAGCGCTGGGCGGTCTGGCGGCTCACGCCGGTCCGGTCGGCGATCTCCTGGGCCGACAGCGGGCCCGGCGCGGTCATCAGGGACTGACGTACGAGCTCGGCGGTCGTGGGGGAGTGCCCTTTGGGGAGTTCCGGCTCCGACGGAGCGGACAGCGCGCCGAAGATCCGGTCGACGTCGGCCTGTTCGGCCTCGCCGCCGCCGTCGAGCGTACGGCGCAGCTGTGCGTACGCCTCCAGCTTGGCGCGCAGGCCCGCGAAGGCGAACGGCTTGACCAGGTACTGCAGGGCGCCCTGCCGCATCGCCGCCCGCACCGTGGAGACGTCCCGTGCGGCCGTCACCATGATCACGTCCGCCGGGTGGCCACGGCGGCGCATCTCCTGGACGACCTCCAGACCCGTCCCGTCGGGGAGGTAGTGGTCCAGCAGGACCAGATCCGGACAGGGCGACGACTCCAACCGGCGCAGCGCCTCGGCCGCGCCGTGTGCCACGCCCGTGACGTGGAAGCCCGGCACCTTCTCGACGTACGCGGCGTTCACCCGGGCGACCCTCGTGTCGTCGTCCACGACCAGGACCTCGATCATCGGGACTCCTCTCCGTCCGTGCTCCGCGCGCTGCCGGCCGGGACGGTCTCCGGGCCGGACCCGGTCAGCGCCTCGGGCAGGACCACGGTGAACTCGGCCCCGCCGCCGCGTGCCGGACCGACCCGGGCGCTGCCGCCCTGCCGCTCGGCGAGCCGGCGCACCAGGGAGAGACCGATACCGCGCCCGCCGTGCGCCGGCGGCTCCTTCGTGGACCAGCCCTCGGTGAAGACCGACTCGCGGTGTTCGGCCGGGACCCCGGGCCCCGTGTCGCGGACCCGCAGGACGGCGGTGCCGCCCTCGGCGCGCAGTTCGACCTCCACGCGCGCGTGCGGCGTGCCCGCGACGGCGTCGAGGGCGTTGTCCACCAGGTTGCCGACGACCGTGACCAGCCCGCGCGGATCAACCAGCCGGTCGGGGAGCAGGGTGCCGTCGGAGATCCGCAGAGCGACACCGCGCTCGGCCGCGACCGTCGCCTTGCCGACGAGCAGGGCCGCCAGCAGCGGGTCCGCGATCTTCTCGGTCACCTGTTCCGCGGTCGCCCGGTGGTCGCCGACGACCTCGCCCACGAACTCCACGGCGTCGTCGTACATCTCCAGTTCGAGCAGGCCCAGTACGGTGTGCATGCGATTGGCGTGCTCGTGGTCCTGGGCGCGCAGGGCGTCGATCAGACCGCGGGTGGAGTCCAGCTCGCGGCCCAGCTGTTCGAGCTCGGTGCGGTCGCGCAGGGTCGCCACGGCGCCCCCGTCGCCGGTGGGCATCCGGTTGGCGACCAGGACGCGCTGCCCGCGCACGGTGAGCAGGTCCCGGCCGGTCACGCGGCCGGCCAGGACGTCGGCCGTACGGCCCTCGCCGAGCGCCGCGTCGGGCGAGCGCCCCACCGTCTCGTCCCCGATGCCCAGCAGACGCTGTGCCTCGTCGTTGAGCAGCCGGATGCGCCCCGCGCGGTCGAGGGCGACGACGCCCTCCCGGATGCCGTGCAGCATGGCCTCGCGCTCCGCGAGCAGCGCCGAGATGTCGGAGAAGGCCAGGTCGCGGGTCTGCCGCTGGACCCGTCGCGAGATCAGCCAGGCGGCCAGGGCGCCCACGGCGAGCGCGCCGCCGGCGTACGCGAACAGTCCCGGGATCGCGTGGACGAGCCGGGCGCGCACACTGTCGTACTCGATGCCGACCGAGACCGCCCCGACGATCTCGCCCTCGCTGTCGCGCAGGGGCACCTTGCCGCGGGCGGAGCGGCCCAGGGTGCCGTCGTCGATCTCCATGACGTCCTGGCCGGCCAGCGCCTGACTGGGGTCCGTGGAGACGTGGCCACCGACCGCTTCGGGGTCGGTGTGGGACCAGCGCGTGCCGTGGACGTCCATCACCACGACGTACTCGGCGCCGCTGGCCCGGCGGATCCGCTCCGCCTCCCGCTGCACCGGCCCGTCCGCGGCGGGCGGGGTGTCGCGCAGGTCCTCGGCGATCTGCGGCACCGCCGCGGTGGTCTGGGCGATGGCGAGCGCGCGGCGCATCGCCTGGTCGTCCAGCTGGTCGCCGAGCGGGGCGAGGAACAGCCCCGTCGCGAGCACCACGACTCCGGCGGCGATCGCCAGCTGCATGAGCAGCACCTGCGAGAACACGCGCCGGGGCATCCCGAGGCGCAGGCGTCGGACGGGGGGAGTGGGGCTCATGCCTCGACGGTACGTGGACGGTCCGGTCGAGCCGTAGGGGTGTGTGGCGGGGATCTCCTGATCGGCTCGAGCGGGTTCCCTCGGGCCGGTTCACACGAGCCGGTTCGTTCACACGAGCGGAGGTGCCGACGCGGGCGCCGGCAGTGGAGACCACGGTCGTCCGCCGACCGCCCCGCGTCCCGCTCACAGCCCGTCAGCCGCTCAGCCCGGCGGCGCCGGGGCTCGCTCGCGCAGCGCGACCGTGTCCATCCGTGCGGGTGGTGCGGGGACCGATGTCCCGCAGTTCGGCCCGTCGGCGCCGGGACTCGCTCGCGCACCGTGACCATGTCCCTCCGCGCGGGTGGGCCGGGAACCCCATGCCCCGCAGTTCAGCCCGCCAGTGCCGGGGCCCGCTCGCGCAGCGCGACCACGTCCATCCGCGCCGGTGATCCGAGGACCGACGCCCCGCAGCTCTCCGGGCGGGGCGGCAGCGACGCGCCCTGCGCCACGACCACGTTCCAGTGCCGTCCGTCGCTGTGCTCGACGGTGACCTCCCAGCGCGGCGCACGGCCCTGCGTCCGGACGACACGGAGGGCCTCCGCCGCGTACTCGCCGGTCGCCGCGCGCACGGCCAGTTCCGCTGCCTGGCCGGGCCGCTCCCAGGCCGAACCGCCCCGGCAGCCCTCCAGGACGATCCGCCCCTCCCGGACACCGTGCAGCACCTCCTTGACGGTGTGTGCCTCGGCCCGGCCGTAGGCGTAGCCGTACGGCAGGACGAGCACGGTCGGGGAGAAGCGGTGACCGCCCAGGTGGGTGACCTCCCACACGCCGTTCGCGCCCGAGGCGGTGAGTTCGGCCGCGAGGGGGCGGCCCAGCAGCGCGCAGCAGCGGTCGCGCTTTCCGTTGGTGCAGACGAGGGCGAGCGGATCGCCGGTGTGGGGGCGGCCCCGGAGCGCGGTGTCGAAGCCGTGGTGGTCGCCCCGGCCGAGCGCGGCGAAGTCGATGTCCAGCAGTCGGCTCGGGTCGTCCGTCACGGCTGAGCGCAGCCAGATCCGTCCCGGCACCGTGTGGGCCGCGTACACGCGGCGCAGCGACGGCGCGCCGGGGTCGGAGTGGCGTCCGGGGCGCCGGATGAGGGCCACGCGGACGCCGGTGCCCCGGGCGGCCGCTTCCAGGGCGCGGCCGACCGCGGGGTCCAGGTGGCTCGAGACCAGCGCGTCGGCTCCCCAGGGGCCGGGCTGTTCCAGCAGGAGCCAGGTACTCGCCGTGGGCGCGGTTCCGGACAGGGGCTCGCCGAGATTCCGCGAGTCGGCCGTGCAGGTACTCACAAAGGTGAGCCTAACCTGACCTGACAGGGTGTCGCGCGCGGGGCGCGCAGATGTCCCCTCTCCGGCCCACGCGCGCGGAGCCGCGCCGGAACGCCGACATCGGCGGGGAGGCGGAGGTCAGGAGGGCAGAGGTGGGTGTGAGGGCCGCGCCGCCCGGCCCGGGTGGCTCACGGCACGACAGCGCCTCGTCCGGCGTCCGCCCCGTTGGGTACTGCCGGCCGTCGGTCACTTCGCGGTGATCTTCCCGGCTCGTATCCTGGGTCCGCATGCCCGTCCTCGACCGTGCGCCGGGCTGCGAGCCGGTGCACGGGCAGGTCACAGAGAGGTCGCACGGTGACACAGAGCCGCAGCCCGCATCAGATCCAGGTCGTCGTCCTCGCCGGATTCCTCGGCTCCGGCAAGACGACACTGCTCAACCACCTGCTCCACCGCAGCGGCGGCAGCCGGATCGGCGCGATCGTCAACGACTTCGGCGCCATCGAGATCGACGCCCTGGCCGTGGCCGGCGCGCTCGGCGACTCCACCGTCTCCCTCGGCAACGGCTGCCTGTGCTGCGCCGTCGACGGCGGTGAGCTGGACGTCTACCTCGAACGGCTGGCCCGCCCCGCTGTCGGCGTCGACGTCATCGTGATCGAGGCCAGCGGGCTCGCCGAGCCCCAGGAACTCGTCCGGATGGTGCTGGCCAGCGAACAGCCGGGGATCGTGTACGGCGGGCTCGTCGAGGTCGTCGACGGTGCCGAGTTCGACGCGACCCGTTCCCGGCACCCCGAGCTCGACCGGCATCTCGCCCTCGCCGACCTCGTCGTCGTGAACAAGCTCGACCGGGCGCCCGACGCCGACCGGGTCCTCGGCCTCGTCCACTCGCTCACCGACCATGCCGCCGTCGTCCCCGCCACCTACGGCCGGGTCGACCCCGAGTTCCTCTTCGACTGCCGGCCGAGCGAGGAGCGCGTCGGACAGCTCTCCTTCGACGATCTGCACCTCCAGGACGACCCGGAGCGCGAGGACCACGACGACCACCTGCACACCGCGTACGACAGCCTGTCCTTCGTCTCCGCGGTCCCCCTCGACCCGCGCCGGCTGATGCCGTTCCTGGACAGCCGCCCCGAGGGCTTGTACCGGATCAAGGGGTACGTCGACTTCGGCCCGCACGACCCCGGCAACCGGTACGCCGTCCACGCCGTCGGCCCCTTCCTGCGCTTCTACCCCGAGCCCTGGGGAGCCGGGGAGGAGCGCCTCACCCAGCTCGTCCTCATCGGCTCCGGCATCGACGCGGACGCCCTCGGCAAGGAACTGGAGGCCTGCGCGAGCGACGCCCCGCACGCCGACGAGCACGGCATGTGGGGCGTCCTGCGCTACGTACAGGACCCGGAGGACCCGGAGGGCCCTGCGCGTCCCGGAGATTCCCGGGCCCCTGACGACCCCGAGGCCTCCGAGGACCGTGACGGCCTCGACGACCCTCACTGCCTCGACGACCCCGGCGCCCCGGAGGACCTGGAGGATCTGGACGACCTTCGAGGACCTTGAGGATCTGCACGACTGCCGAGGAACATGAGGATCCGGACGACTGCCGAGGACCGTGAGGATCTGGAGGGCTCCCAGGAGGAGCCCTCCACGGAGCCCTAGACCGGTCCCGCCACCACCGACACCGTCTTCGCCAGCGACACGCCCGAGCCGTCGCGGCGCGGGTCGATCTCCGGGAGCTCGGCGGGAGTGCCGTTCTTCTGCGCGGCTCGCGCCGGGGCGGCACCCGCCCAGGCCAGGGCCAGGCAGTCCTCGCCCTTGAGGAACCGGTGGCAGCGCACACCGCCCGTGGCGCGGCCCTTGCGCGGGTACTGGTCGAACGGTGTCAGCTTGGCGGTCGTCTGGACGGAGTCGTCCAGGGTGCCGCGCGAGCCCGCCACGGAGAAGACCACCGCGTCCACCGCCGGGTCCACCGCCGTGAACGAGATCACCTTGGCGCCGTCGAGGAGCTTGATGCCCGCCATGCCGCCGGCCGGGCGGCCCTGCGGGCGCACCTGCGAGGCCTGGTAGCGCAGCAGCTGGGCGTCGTCGGTGATGAAGACCAGGTCCTCCTCACCCGTGCGCAGCTCGATCGCGCCGACGATCCGGTCGCCCTCCTTGAGGGTGATGACCTCCAACTCGTCCTTGTTGGACGGGTAGTCGGGCACCACACGCTTGACGACGCCCTGCTCCGTGCCGATCGCCAGGCCCGGGGACGACTCGTCGAGGGTGGTCAGGCAGACCACCGTCTCGTCGCCCTCCAGGGAGACGAACTCCGCCAGCGGGGCACCGCCCGAGAGGTTCGGCGCCGACGCCGTGTCCGGGAGCTGCGGCAGGTCGACGACGTTGATCCGCAGCAGCCGGCCCGCCGAGGTGACCGCGCCGATCTCCCCGCGGGCGGTGGCCGGCACCGCCGAGACGATCACGTCGTGCTTGGTGCGCCTGCCGTCCGCGTCCTCGGCGAAGGGCTCGGCGTTGGCCGTGCGGGCCAGCAGTTCCGTCGAGGAGAGCAGCACCCGGCAGGGGTCGTCGGCGACCTGGAGCGGTACGGCGGCGGCAGTGGTGCCCGCCGACTCCAGCAGGACCGTACGGCGCTCGGTGCCGAACTTCTTGGCCACCGCGGCCAGTTCGCCCGAGACCAGCTTGCGCAGCTCCGCGTCGGACTCCAGGATCCGGGTCAGCTCGGCGATCTCCTCGTTGAGCTTCTCCTTCTCCGCCTCCAGCTCGATGCGGTCGTACTTGGTCAGCCGGCGCAGCGGTGTGTCCAGGATGTACTGGGTCTGGATCTCCGACAGTGAGAAGCGCTCGATCAGGCGCTCCTTGGCCTGCGCGCTGTTCTCGCTGGAGCGGATGAGGCGGATCACCTCGTCGATGTCGACGAGTGCCGTGAGCAGGCCCTCCACCAGGTGGAGGCGGTCGCGCCGCTTGCTCCGGCGGAACTCGCTGCGGCGCCGGACGACCTCGAAGCGGTGGTCGAGGTAGACCTCGAGCAGCTCCTTCAGGCCCAGCGTGAGCGGCTGGCCGTCCACCAGCGCCACGTTGTTGATGCCGAAGGACTCCTCCATCGGCGTCAGCTTGTAGAGCTGTTCCAGGACCGCCTCCGGCACGAAGCCGTTCTTGATCTCGATGACCAGGCGCAGGCCGTGCTCGCGGTCGGTGAGGTCCTTGACGTCGGCGATGCCCTGGATCTTCTTCGAGCCGACCAGGTCCTTGATCTTGGCGATGACCTTCTCGGGGCCGACCGCGAAGGGCAGCTCCGTGACGACCAGCCCCTTGCGGCGGGCGGTCACGGTCTCCACCGACACGGTGGCGCGGATCTTGAAGGTGCCGCGGCCCGTCTCGTACGCGTCCCTGATGCCGGAGAGGCCGACGATACGGCCGCCGGTGGGCAGGTCGGGACCGGGGACGTGCCGCATCAGGGCGTCCAGGTCCGCGTTCGGGTAGCGGATCAGGTGGCGGGCGGCGGCGATGACCTCGCCCAGGTTGTGCGGCGGCATGTTGGTGGCCATGCCGACCGCGATGCCGGAGGAGCCGTTGACCAGGAGGTTCGGGAAGGCGGCGGGCAGCGCCACCGGCTCCTGCTCCTGGCCGTCGTAGTTGGGTGTGAAGTCGACCGTGTCCTCGTCGATCGACTCCGTCATCAGGCTCGTCGCCGTGGTCTGACGGCACTCGGTGTACCGCATGGCGGCCGGCGGGTCGTCGTTGCCCAGCGAGCCGAAGTTGCCGTGGCCGTCGACCAGGGGCACGCGCATGGAGAAGGGCTGGGCCATGCGCACCAGGGCGTCGTAGATCGACGCGTCGCCGTGCGGGTGGAGCTTGCCCATCACCTCGCCGACGACACGGGCGCACTTGACGTAGCCGCGCTCGGGGCGCAGGCCCATCTCGTTCATCTGGTAGACGATGCGGCGGTGCACCGGCTTGAGACCGTCGCGTGCGTCCGGCAGGGCGCGGGAGTAGATGACCGAGTACGCGTACTCGAGGAAGGAGCCCTGCATCTCGTCCACGACGTCGATGTCGAGGATCTTCTCCTCGTACGAGTCGTCGGGCGGCGGGGTCTTCGTGCTGCGGCGGGCCATCGCTGCCGGCTCCTCCTGTTTCCTGGGCGCTCGCCTACGGGACGCTCGCGGCCCTTCGGCTCACTCTTGCTGAAGCGTGTGACGAGATCTGATGCGGACCATTGTGGACCGTGGCACTGACAGCGCGGGCCGGGGCCCGGGCGTCGGCGCCCGGCCCGGCCGGAGGGGTGTCTCCCGCACGGCTGCCCGCAGGCTACGCGATCTCGCTCTGGGCGTACGTCGTCCGGGAACTTCGCCGACGCTCCGCGCGCTTGCATACAGTGGCAGGACCGGCAGGAAAAGCGCGGTTTCGACGACCGCGTCCGCGATCGGAAGGGACGTACATGCCCATGGGTCACACGGCCACAGCCCAGGCAGGCTCCGGGGGCCTGACAGCGACCGAGCACCGCCTGGCCAACGGCCTGCGCGTGGTGCTCTCAGAGGACCACCTGACCCCTGTCGCGGCGGTGTGCCTCTGGTACGACGTCGGTTCGCGCCACGAAGTCAAGGGGCGTACCGGTCTTGCTCACCTTTTCGAGCACCTGATGTTCCAGGGCTCCGCCCAGGTCAAGGGCAACGGCCACTTCGAGCTGGTCCAGGGTGCGGGCGGCTCGCTCAACGGCACCACGAGCTTCGAGCGCACCAACTACTTCGAGACCATGCCCACCCACCAGCTGGAGCTCGCGCTCTGGCTGGAGGCCGACCGCATGGGCTCCCTGCTGACCGCCCTGGACGACGAGTCCATGGAGAACCAGCGGGACGTCGTCAAGAACGAGCGCCGCCAGCGCTACGACAACGTCCCCTACGGCACGGCCTTCGAGAAGCTGACCGCCCTCGCCTACCCGGACGGCCACCCCTACCACCACACCCCGATCGGCTCGATGGCCGACCTGGACGCGGCGACGCTGGAGGACGCGCGCGCGTTCTTCCGCACCTACTACGCGCCCAACAACGCTGTCCTGTCGGTCGTCGGCGACATCGACCCGGAGCGGACGCTCGCCTGGATCGAGAAGTACTTCGGCTCCATCCCCGCCCACGACGGCAAGCCCGCACCCCGTGACGGCTCCCTGCCCGACACCATCGGCGAGCAGCTGCGCGAGGTCGTCGAGGAGGAGGTCCCGGCCCGCGCCCTGATGGCCGCCTACCGTGTGCCGCACGACGGCACGCGCGCGTGCGACGCCGTCGACCTGGCGCTCACCGTCCTCGGCGGCGGCGAGTCCTCCCGCCTCTACAACCGCCTCGTCCGCCGCGACCGTACGGCGGTGGCGGCCGGCTTCGGCCTGCTGCGGCTCGCCGGCGCGCCCTCCCTGGCCTGGCTGGACGTGAAGACCTCCGGCGACGTGGAGGTGCCCGTCATCGAGGCCGCCATCGACGAGGAGCTCGCCCGGTTCGCCGAGGAGGGCCCCACGCCGGAGGAGATGGAGCGGGCCCAGGCCCAGCTGGAGCGCGAGTGGCTGGACCGTCTCGGCACGGTCGCCGGCCGCGCCGACGAACTGTGCCGGTTCGCCGTGCTCTTCGGCGACCCGCAGCTCGCCCTGACCGCCGTCCAGCGCGTGCTGGAGGTCACGGCGGAGGAGGTGCGGGAGGTCGCCGAGGCCCGTCTGCGTCCCGACAACCGGGCCGTGCTGGTCTACGAGCCCGTCGAGGGCGCTGAAGAAGGCGCCGAGGGCGCCGAGGGCGCCGACGACACCACCGACGCGGACGAGAACGAGGAGGCGGCCAAGTGACCGAGCTCGCCACGATGGACTTCCACCCCCAGCCGCAGGCGGGCGACGCCAGGCCGTGGGCGTTCCCGGCCCCCGCGCGCGGGGCGCTCGACAACGGCCTGACCGTCCTGCACTGCCACCGCCCGGGGCAGCAGGTGATCGCCGTCGAGATCATCCTCGACGCGCCCCTGGACGCCGAGCCGGCCGGTCTCGACGGTGTCGCCACGATCATGGCGCGGGCCTTCTCGGAGGGCACCGACAAGCACTCCGCCGAGGAGTTCGCCGCCGAGCTGGAGCGCTGCGGCGCGACCCTCGACGCGCACGCCGACCACCCCGGCGTCCGGCTGAGCCTGGAGGTCCCGGCCTCCCGCCTGGCCAAGGCCCTCGGTCTGATCGCCGACGCCCTGCGGGCACCCGCGTTCGCCGACAGCGAGGTCGAGCGCCTGGTGCGCAACCGCCTCGACGAGATCCCGCACGAGCTGGCCAACCCCTCCCGGCGTGCCGCCAAGGAGCTCTCCAAGGAGCTCTTCCCGGCCGGCACGCGCATGTCGCGTCCGCGCCAGGGCACCGCCGACACGGTCGAGAAGATCGACTCCGGGGCCGTCCGGGCCTTCTACGAGAAGCACGTCCGCCCCGCCACGGCCACCGCGGTGGTCGTCGGCGATCTGACGGACATCGACCTCGACGCGCTCCTCGGCGACACCCTGGGCGCCTGGACGGGCTCCTCGGCCCAGCCGCGGCCGGTGCCGCCGGTGACCGCCGACGACACCGGCCGGGTCGTCATCGTGGACCGCCCCGGCGCCGTCCAGACGCAGCTGCTGATCGGCCGCATCGGTCCCGACCGGCACGCGCGCGTGTGGCCCGCGCAGGTGCTCGGCACGTACTGCCTCGGCGGCACCCTCACCTCCCGCCTGGACCGCGTCCTGCGCGAGGAGAAGGGCTACACCTACGGCGTGCGCTCCTTCGGCCAGGTGCTGCGCTCCGCGCCGGACGGCACGGGCGCCGCGATGCTCGCCATCAGCGGCTCCGTGGACACCCCCAACACCGGCCCCGCGCTGGAGGACCTCTGGAAGGTGCTGCGCACCCTCGCCGCCGAGGGGCTCACCGACGCCGAGCGGGACGTCGCCGTGCAGAACCTGGTCGGTGTCGCGCCGCTGAAGTACGAGACCGCCGCGGCCGTGGCCGGCACCCTGGCCGACCAGGTCGAGCAGCACCTGTCCGACGACTACCAGGCGACGCTGTATCAGCAGCTCGCCGCGACCGGCACCGTGGAGGCCACCGCGGCGGTCGTCAGCGCCTTCCCGGTGGACCGCCTGGTGACCGTGCTCGTCGGTGACGCCGGCCGGATCAAGGACGCGGTCGAGGCCCTGGGCATCGGTGAGGTGAAGGTCGTCCCGGCCGAGTAGCGACGGGGGTCCCCCTGCGGCGAGGTGCGCGCCCCGAGGTGGCAGGGACGCGTGCGGGGCCCTGGCGACCGGCCGGTCGCCAGGGCCCTTCGACGTCTGAAAGGGATGTCCGAATTGAGGGAGAGGCTGCCTGTCTGCCCTGTGGCATGCGCTACAAAAACCCCGGCACGTTTGGGGATCGATCACGGGCGCGTCTAGGTTCGTCCGGGCTGTTCGTCGGGCAGTGCGCCGCGTCCGCGGCACCGGACAGCCATCGCCGAGTCCCCGTACGGCGCGAGCCAGGGGAGCCGGGGACCCAACGATGAAGTCCCTGGGGTGAATCGGACGCCCGCGCGTGTCGCGAGGGGGTCCGTAGGAGACCTTCCTGCTCCGAACCCGTCAGCTAACCCGGTAGGCGAGAGGGAAGGAAAGGACCGCTCAACTTCATGGCGTTCACCTGCGCCACCGGGAAGCACCGTCGTCCCGGCCGGATGAAGCGCACCTCCGCCCGCGCGGCGGGCATCGCGGCGCTCACCACCACCGGCGTCATCGGCACCGCCGCCTCCGGTCCCGCCCTCGCCGCGGAGCCCTCCGCCGAGCAGACCGGGCTCATCCCCGTCGTCGCCATCGGTGACACGGTCGCCGAGCGGATCGACGAGCAGGCCGCCGCGCAGAAGCAGGCCGCGCAGGCGGAGGCCGCGCGCAAGGAGGCCGCCGCCGAGGCCGCCGAGAGGGTCAAGGAGGAGCGCGAGGCACGTGCCCGCGCCGCCCGTGAGGCCGAGCGCAAGCGCCTCAACGCCTTCGTGGCGCCGATCACCGGCTCCTACGTCTCCACCGCCTACCGGGCGAGCAGCTCCCTGTGGTCGTCCGGGAGCCACACCGGCATCGACTTCCACGCCTCGACCGGCACCACCGTGCACGCGGTCGGCACCGGCACCGTCGTCGAGGCCGGCTGGGGCGGTGCCTACGGCAACCAGGTCGTGCTCCGGATGAGCGACGGCACGTACACCCAGTACGGCCACCTGTCGTCGATCAGCGTCTCGGTGGGCCAGAAGGTCACCGCCGGCCAGCGGATAGCCCTCTCCGGCGCGACCGGCAACGTCACCGGCCCGCACCTGCACTTCGAGGCCCGCACGAGCGCCGAGTACGGCTCGGACATCGACCCGGTCGCCTACCTCCGCAAGCACGGTGTGAGCCTCTGACCACGTCGGGGGCCGATCTCCTGAACGACGTCAGGGGCCCGGCCTCCGGCGACACCCGGTGACGCACGCGAACCGCCGGCACCACCCGGCGACGCGTCCCCGCCTGTGACGGCACCCGGCGACACATCCTCCCGCCCCGGCCCCCGCGGCCGGGGCTTTCGCCGTTTTCATGCGCCTCGTTGTCCAAAAAATATCCCTGGATTCCGGCCCGCCGTCGGAATGTGCGGCTCACTGCAATAGAGTCACTGAACACACGTCATTCGTCGACGTTTCACGGGGATTAAGGCGGAGGTCGGTCATGCGTATTCCGGCGCACTCGGTGTGCACGGCCATCCGGGACGACATCGTCGCGGGTGTCTACGAGCGCGGCAGCCGCCTCACCGAGGAACTCCTCGCCCGCCGCTACGGCGTCTCCCGCGTCCCCGTCCGGGAGGCGCTGCGCACGCTGGAGGCGGAGGGATTCGTCGTCACGCGGCGGCACGCGGGCGCGTGCGTCGCCGAACCGACCGAGCAGGAGGCCGCCGACCTGCTGGAGATGCGGATGCTCCTGGAGCCGCTCGGCGCCTCCCGGGCCGCCCAGCGGCGCACCGAGGCGCACCTCAAGGTGTTGCGCGGCCTCGTCCGGCTGGGCCAGGAGCGCGCCAGGAGGGGCAGCAGCGAGGATCTGCGCTCCCTGGGCGGCTGGTTCCACGAGACGCTCGCCCAGGCCTCCGGCAGCCATGCCCTGACCTCGACGCTCACCCAGCTCCGGCACAAGATCGCCTGGATGTACGCGGTGGAGGCGCCGGCCAACCCGGTGGAGTCCTGGGCGGAGCACGGCGCGATCGTGGACGCGGTGGCGCGCGGGGACGGCGATCGCGCGCGGTCGCTCACGGCGCTCCACACCGAGCGCTCCTCCACCGCGCACCGGCTGCGCTTCGGGGGCGGAGAACGCCAGGACCGTGTGAGGACTTCGCAACACGTCGTAAACATGTCGGGCCCGCGTCATTAACACGAGAGCCGTATACAAAGAAGTGATATTCGGCGGAGGTGTATTTCCGCTGCCCATTTTTCGGCGCGCCCGGAATTTCCGACGGCGCGTCGTTCGCATGCGTGGGCGCTTGATTCGGCATGCTTCCGGCAATTTCCCCCGGCAAGCCTCCGAATCCCCCGGTGAGCCTCCGAATCCCCCGGCAAGCCCCGGAATCTCCCGGCAGACTTCCGCGCCCCCGACGGGCCTCCGCGCCCCCCGGCAGACCTCCGCGCCCCCGGCGGGCCTCCGAATCCCCCGCCAGGCCTCCGAAAACGGCGGAGCCGCGCCGCCCGGTGAGGGTGGCGCGGCTGCGTGCGCGCGGCGAGCGGGGCTCAGACGGTCAGACGGTCTCGGGAAGCTCCTCGAGCCCCTCGGAGACCAGCTTGGCCAGCCGGTCGAGGGCGATGTCCGCGCCCTCGGCCTCGGAGGCCAGGACGATCTCCTCGCCGCCCTGGGCGCCCAGGCCGAGGACGGCCAGCATGGAGGCCGCGTTGACGGGGTTGCCCCCCGCCTTGGCGATCGTCACCGGGACGCCTGCGGCCGTGGCGGCTCGGACGAAGATGGAGGCGGGGCGGGCGTGGAGGCCCTCGGCCCAGCCGACGTTGACGCGGCGCTCAGCCATGTGTTGCTGCCCTTCGGTGTTCAGGGTTGTCTAGACCAGTGTTCCACACGTGAAGCAGGCCCGGAACGGTGCTCTGTCCCGTGCCGCCGTGGTCGCCGGGCCGCGGCCTCGGCCCGACGTTCCGTCCTCCACAGAGTGCCCCGCGCCGTTGTCGTACGCGAGCCGTACTCTGGGCCCCATGCAGAGCGCGCCGGACCGGCACGAGTACCCCGCCCACTGGGAAGCCGACGTGGTGCTGCGCGACGGCGGCACCGCGCGCGTCCGCCCCATCACCGTCGATGACGCCGAGCGCCTGGTCAGCTTCTACGAGCAGGTCTCGGACGAGTCGAAGTACTACCGCTTCTTCGCGCCCTACCCGCGTCTGTCCGCCAAGGACGTCCACCGCTTCACGCACCACGACTTCGTGGACCGGGTGGGACTCGCGGCCACGGTCGGCGGCGAGTTCATCGCCACCGTACGCTACGACCGCATCGGCGCCGACGGCATGCCCGCCTCCGCCCCGGCCGACGAGGCCGAGGTCGCCTTCCTCGTGCAGGACGCCCACCAGGGCAGGGGAGTGGCCTCCGCGCTCCTGGAGCACATCGGGGCCGTGGCGCGCGAGCGCGGCATCCGCCGGTTCGCCGCCGAGGTGCTCCCCGCCAACACCAAGATGATCAAGGTGTTCACGGACGCCGGGTACACCCAGAAACGCAGCTTCGAGGACGGCGTCGTCCGCCTGGAGTTCGACCTCGAACCCACCGAGCGGTCCCTGGCCGTCCAGCGTGCGCGGGAGCAGCGCGCCGAGGCCCGCTCCGTACGCCGGCTGCTGGTGCCCGGCTCGGTCGCCGTCGTCGGCACCGGCCGCGCCCCCGGCGGCGTCGGCCGCAGCGTTCTCGGCAACCTGCGGCAGGCCGGCTTCACCGGCCGTCTGTACGCCGTGAACAAGGCGTTCCCCGAGGACCTGAAGGAGCTCGACGGGATACCCGCGCACCGCTCGGTGCGCGAGGTCGACGGTCCCGTGGACCTCGCGGTCGTCGCCGTCCCCGCCGAGCAGGTGCCCGAGGTCGTCGCCGAGTGCGGCGAACACGGCGTGCAGGGACTCGTCGTCCTCTCCGCCGGCTACGCCGAGAGCGGTCCCGACGGACGCGAGCGCCAGCGCCAACTCGTGCGGCACGCGCGCGCGTACGGCATGCGGATCATCGGCCCCAACGCCTTCGGCGTCATCAACACCTCACCCGAGGTGCGGCTGAACGCCTCGCTGGCCCCGGAGATGCCCCGCACCGGCCGCATCGGCCTGTTCGCCCAGTCCGGCGCCATCGGCATCGCCCTCCTCTCCCGCCTGCACCGCCGGGGCGGAGGCGTCACCGGCGTCACCGGCGTGTCCACGTTCGTCTCCTCCGGCAACCGCGCCGACGTCTCCGGCAACGACGTCCTCCAGTACTGGTACGACGACCCCGACACCGACGTCGCCCTCATGTACCTGGAGTCCATCGGCAACCCCCGCAAGTTCACCCGCCTGGCCCGGCGTACGGCGGCGGCGAAGCCGCTGGTGGTGGTGCAGGGCGCCGGATCCGCCCCCCAGGGGCACGCCGTGCGCGCCACCCGGCTGCCGCACGCCACGGTGTCGGCGCTGCTGCGGCAGGCCGGCGTGATCCGCGTCGACACCATCACCGAACTGGTCGACGCCGGCCTGCTGCTCGCCCGCCAGCCGCTGCCGAGCGGCCCACGGGTGGCCATCCTGGGCAACTCCGAGTCGCTCGGCCTGCTGACGTACGACGCGTGCCTCGCCGAGGGGCTGCGCCCGCTGCCGCCGCGGGACCTGACCACGGAGGCGTCGGCGGAGGACTTCCACACGGCGCTGACCCGCGCCCTGGCCGACGAGACCTGCGACGCGGTCGTGGTGACGGCCATCCCCGCGATCGGCGAGGCGTCACCCGCTGACGCGGAGCTGGCGCAGGCGCTGCGCTCGGCGGCGGCCACCGGCCCCGCCAAACCGGTCCTCGTGGTGCACGTGGAGCTCGGCGGCCTCGCGGAGGCGCTGTCGGCCGCCACGAGCACCGCCCCCCGCCCGCGGACCGCGACGCCCGCCCCGGGGACGGCGGAGCCGGGACCCCCGGACGCCGCTGGCCCGGCCCCCGCCCCCGAGACCGGGGCCCCTGCGACGGAGGTCCCCGTGACCGGAGCCCCCGAGACCGGGGCCCCTGCGACGGAGGTCCCCGTGACCGGAGCCCCCGCGACGGAGGCCCCTGCGACGGAGGTCCCCGCGACCGGAGCCCCCGCGACCGAGGCCCCCGCGACCGAGGCCCCCGAGGACGCCCACCTCATCCCCGCCTACCCGGCCGCCGAACGCGCGGTCCGCGCCCTCGCCGAGGCCGTGAAGTACGCGCAGTGGCGCCGCGAGGCCGCCGACCCCGGCAAGGTGCCCGAGTACGACGACATCGACGAGAAGGGCGCCGCCGAGCTGATCGGCGGCCTCCTCGCACGCGGGCAGGGCCTCACCCTCGGCACCGACGAGACCCGCGCGCTGCTCGGCCGGTACGGCATCGACGTACGCCGGGCGACCCCGGCCCCGACCCCGGACGAGGCCGCGCGGGCCGCCCGCGCCCTCGGCTACCCCGTCGCCCTCAAGGCCACCGCCCCCCACCTGCGCCACCGCGCCGACCTCGGAGGCGTCCGGCTCGACCTCGCGGACGAGGAGCAGCTGCGCCGGGCCTACGCCGAGCTGACCGGCCTCTTCGGCAGGCCGCAGGAGGTGCGTCCGGTCGTCCAGGCCATGGCCCCGCGCGGCGTCGACACCGTCGTCCGGGCCGTCATCGACCCGGCGGCCGGAGCCGTGCTCTCGTTCGGACTGGCCGGTGCCGCCTCCCAGCTGCTCGGCGACATGGCGCACCGCCTGATCCCGGTCACCGACCGTGACGCGACCTCCCTGGTCCGCTCGATCCGGACGGCACCGCTCCTGTTCGGCTGGCGCGGCTCGACCCCCGTCGACACACCCGCCCTCGAAGAGCTGCTGATCCGCGTCTCCCGGCTGGTCGACGACCACCCCGAGGTCGTCGCCGTCACGCTGGAACCGGTCGTCGTCGCCCCGCACGGCCTGAGCGTCCTCGGCGCCTCCGTCCGTCTCGCGCCCCCACCCGCCCGCGACGACCTGGGCCCGCGGACCCTCCCGACGTACTGACGGCCGCGAACGCTCCCCGGCGGCCCCGGCGAAGCCCCGCCGCCGCGCGGTTCCCGGCGCCCTCGGGTTCTCGGGTCGTTCTCGCGTCGCTCTCGCCTCCGACGGCACCCGGTGCCTCTGGTGTTCCCCACGCGCGCGTGCTCCCGATGCCTCCGGTGATGCCTCCGGCAGTCCCCACGCGCGCGTGCTCCTGGTGCCTTCGGCGGTCCCCCCCGTGCGCGTGCTCCCGGTGCCACGAGTCCCCCCCGCGCCCCGCACGCTCCCGGCGGGCGTGAGGTTCCCCGCGGTCGTCAGAGGTCCCTCGCAGTCAGTGGGTCCCCGTAGGATGGACCGCATGGCCAAGACCAGTACGACGACCCAGGGGCTGCGTGCGGCGATCGAGCGCAGCGGCTACTACCCGGCCCTCGTGGCCGAGGCGGTGGAGGCCGCCGTGGGCGGCGAGCCCATCCGGTCGTACCTGGTCCACCAGGAGACCACCTTCGACCAGAACGAGGTGCGCCGGCACGTGACCGTGCTGGTCCTCACCGGCAACCGCTTCATCGTCAGCCACACCGACGAGCAGGCCGCCGACACCACCTCCCCGACGCCCTACGCCACCACGTCCACCGAGTCCGTGAAGCTCGGCCGGATCTCGTCCGTCGTGGTCAGCCGCGTGGTCGCCAACCCCGAGTCGTACACGCCCGGCACCCTGCCCCGCGAGGTCGTGCTGACCATCGGCTGGGGCGCCGTGTCGCGCATCGACCTGGAGCCCGCCGCCTGCGGCGACCCGAACTGCGACGCCGACCACGGCTACACCGGCAACTCGACGGCGGACGACCTCAGCCTGCGCGTCAGCGAGGCCGGGGACGGACCGGAGACGGTGCGCCAGGCCCTCGTGTTCGCCCAGGCGCTCTCCGAGGCGACCGCGGACCTCACCCGCTGATGGCTCAGCCCGTCTGGGACCACCCGGAACCCCTCGCCCTCTCCTCCGCCCCCGTCCCCGAGTACGGCACCGGCTCCCTCGCCGACCTGCTGCCCACGCTGGCCGCCGGCATGGGCGTACCCGGTATGACCGCGGCGATCCCCGAACTGGCCCCGGCCGACCGCGCCTGCGTCTTCCTGATCGACGGCCTCGGCTGGGAACAGATCAAGGCCCACCCGGACGAGGCGCCCTACCTGCACGCACTGCTCGGCAGCTCGCGCGGCGGCACCGGCCGCCCGCTCACCGCCGGCTTCCCGGCGACCACCGCCACCTCCCTGGCCTCCGTCGGCACCGGTCTCCCGCCGGGCGCCCACGGCCTGCCCGGCTACACCGTGCGCGATCCCGCCACCGGCGAGCTGATGAACCAGCTGCGCTGGCAGCCGTGGACCGAGCCGCGCGCCTGGCAGCCGCACCCCACGGTGTTCCAGCTGGCGGCCGCGGCCGGTGTGCACGCCGCGCAGGTGTCCTCGCCCACCTTCGAGAACACCCCCCTGACCAAGGTCGCGCTCAGCGGCGGAACGTTCCTCGGGCGCCTGACCGGCGAGGAGCGGATGGACCTGGCGGCCGCCCGCCTCGCGGCCGGCGACCGCTCCCTCGTCTACACGTACTACGCCGAACTCGACGGCGCCGGTCACCGCTACGGCGTCGCCTCCGACACCTGGCGCGGCCAGCTCATGACCGTCGACCGGCTCGTCCGGCGCCTCGCCGAGCAGCTCCCGCCGCGTAGCGTGCTCTACGTCACCGCCGACCACGGCATGGTCGACGTGCCCTTCGACGAAGAGCACCGCATCGACTTCGACGAGGACTGGGAGCTGCGCGCGGGAGTCGCCCTGCTGGGCGGCGAGGGCCGCGCCCGGCACGTCTACGCCGTACCCGGCGCCGAGAACGACGTCCTGACCTGCTGGCGCGAGGTGCTCGGCGAGCAGTTCTGGGTGGCCTCGCGGGACGAGGCGATCGACGCGGGCTGGTTCGGACCGCCCGCCGGGATCGACGAGCGGGTGTACGCCCGCCTGGGCGACGTGATCGCCGCCGCCCGGGACGACGTCCTGCTCATCGCCTCCCAGCGGGAGCCGAACGAGTCGGCCATGGTCGGCAACCACGGCTCGATGACCCCTGCCGAGCAGCTCGTCCCACTGCTCGAAGTACGCTCCTGAAGCGCCGCCACCCCTCTCTTCCCCCTTGCCGAAAGGTGCTCGTCCCCCCATGCCCGAGCTGGTCTTCTTCTCCGGAACCATGGACTGCGGGAAGTCGACGCTGGCTCTCCAGATCGAGCACAACCGCTCCGCGCGCGGTCTCCAGGGCATGATCCTCACCCGCGACGACCGCGCGGGCGAGGGCAAACTCTCCTCCCGCCTCGGCCTGGTCACCGACGCCGTCGAGGTCGAGGACGGACAGGACCTGTACGCCCACCTCGTCGACCACCTCTCCCACGGCGGCCGGGCGGACTACGTGATCGCGGACGAGGCGCAGTTCCTCGCCGAGGAGCAGATCGACCAGCTCGCGCGGGTGGTCGACGACCTCGGCATCGACGTCTACGCCTTCGGCATCACGACCGACTTCCGATCCAAGCTGTTCCCCGGCTCCCAGCGGCTCGTCGAACTCGCCGACCGGGTCGAGGTCCTCCAGGTCGAGGCGCTGTGCTGGTGCGGCAACCGCGCCACCCACAACGCCCGCACGGTCGGCGGCGTGATGGTCGTCGAGGGGGCCCAGGTCGTCGTCGGCGACGTCGACCAGGCCGACACCGTCGGGTACGAGGTGCTCTGCCGCCGCCACCACCGCCGCCGTATGACGGCGGCGACGGCCCGCGCCGCGGCACTGTCCCCCGACGTGCTGCCGGTCACACCGGCCTGATCCCCGCTCGGTCGGCACGCGCGCGCACCATGCCGCTCAGCGGGCACGCGCGCACCGTGCCGCTCGGCCTGGACGCGCGCACCGTGCCGCTCGGCCTGCACCCGCGCACCGTGCCGCTCGGCGGGCACGCCCGCACCATGCCGCTCAGCCGGCGCGCGTGCACCGCGACGGCGCGACGGCGCGTCGCGCACCGTCGCCCGAGGCCCGCACCGCCGGGATGCCGATGCCGGTGCCCCAGACGCTGGTTGCCCGGCGGCCGGTGCTCCGGACGCCGGTTGCCCGGACGCCCATTCCCCCGGGCGCCGAAGTCGCCGACAACTCCTCGCCACCGCAACGAATATGGCTATGATCATCCCAGGCAAGGCTGTAGCGCAGAGGTCGTCGCGCCCTAGCATCGAGCTGGAGGACGTCGGTTCGAATCCGACCAGCCTTGCCGCCCTTGTCGTGGAGGAACTCGATAGGCGTCGGTCCGTCCTGGGCGGGCGGGGGGCGATGCCGCCCTCGGCGAGCCGGGCACCGGCGACGGACCGGTGGAGTGGTGATGACGCAGCCGACACCCGTACGCTGCCCGGCGATCGAACACCCGGACATCCCGGTCGTCGATCCCACCCGGCTTGACCCGTTGCTGGCCCGGCTGAGGTCGGCGCGGGCGGTCGACACCGACGAGACCTTCCCGCTGGGCACCGTGCGCGCCGACGGACGGGTCGACCTGTGCAAGCAGGGGCTGGGCCCGGCCGGCGCCGCCCGCCTGATGCCCGTCGCCGCCTCCTCCCCGCACGCCGCGCACGTCCTGCTCGGCACCAACTCCATCGGGGACGAGGGAGCCTCGACGGTCGCGCGGGCGCTCGTCGACGGCCACGGCCTGCGCACGCTCTACCTCGGCTGCAACCGCATCGGCCCGGCAGGAGCCGACGCGCTCGCCGCCGCGCTGTCGACGGACGACACGGTCCGCGCGCTCTGGCTCAAGCGCAATCCGGTGGGTGACGACGGCGCCCTCGCCCTCGCCGCGATGCTCCGCCGCAACACCGCGCTGCGCACCCTCGACCTGGTCAACACCGGCCTCACCACCGAGGGGCTGCGCGCCCTGCTCGACGCCCTCACCAGCCGCCCCCGCCCGGTGGAACGCCTCTTCCTCGGCGGGAACGGCCTGACCGCCGACGCCGCCGGGCTGCTGGCGGCACTGATCCGCGACGCGGGGGTGCGCGAGCTGTACCTGCCCGCCAACCACCTCGGCGACGAAGGCGCCGCCGTCCTCGCGGCCGCGGCCGACTCCACGCGGCCCGTACGTCTCGGACTGGGCGGCAACGGCATCGGCCCCGCCGGCGCGCGCGCCCTCGCAGGCGCCCTGGCCGGGATCGAGGCGCTCGACCTCGGCCGGCCGATGTCCGAACGGAGCCTCGGCGCCACCACCAACTCCACCGGCGACGACGGCGCCCGCGCGCTGGCCGCCGCGCTCCCGGGCAGCCCCCTGCGCCGACTGGAGCTGTGCCACACCGGGCTCACCGGGCGGGGCGCGAAGTCCCTGCTGGCGGCCGTACCGGACGACTCGCCGCTGGAGTACGTCGGTCTGGGCCCCGGCCTGCCCCGGAAGGTCAAGCGGTCCTTCGGCCGGCGCCTGCGGCCCGCGGCCGGGGCCCACCCGGACCTGCGCGCGATAGGAAGTGTCTACCGTTGAGCCCCCGCCCCGAACTCCTGAGCTTCTCCTCCGAGGAGGCGGCGAGCCGACGGCGGATCCGCCGCTACGCGGTGCCCCGGGACATGATCGAGCGCGCGGCCGAACGCCGTGCGGCCGGCGACTGGCGCGGGGCGTGCGCGGCGGCCGGCGTGGACGTCGCCGTCGACCTGGCCGAGGTCGCCGAACACTTCGGCTCCGACGTGGCCGAGGCCCTGGAGGACGACCTTCGCCACCTGGTACCGGACCTGGTGCGCTGGCACCTGCCCAGGGTGCTCGGCGGGCGGACCACACTGGACACCGACCGGACCGTGGTCCTCGCCCGCTACCGGCCGGTGGAAGCGGCCGAACGCCGCCGCTCCACGCCGTACCTCCACCTCACCACACCCGCGATGCTCGAAGGCCCGCAGCGGATCACCCTGGAGTTCCGGACGGTCGTCGCCGAGACGGCCGTAGGCGTCTTCGGGCGGTCGACCGAGGACTGGCGCCACGCCCGGCACCTGTGGGACGCCCGGCACACCGCCGACCTGGCCTCGCGGTACGGCGGCGGCGAACGGCCGCCGTTCTTCCACCCCGACGGCAGGCCGCGCACCGCCGACGAACTGCCCACCGCCGACCCCGGCCCCGCCGACCCGGCGGCCCGCGCCGAATGGGCCACCCTGCTGCACCAGAAGGGCGACGTCCGGGCGGCCTTCACCGCGGCCGGGATCGAACTCGACCTGACACCCCCGACCGGCCCCGGCTGGTACCGCGCCGACCCCGAGCAGCTCATCGGCGCACTCGCGCTCGACCACACCCGCCTGGCGCCGGAGATCCGCCGACTGTCGGACCAGGGCCTCGGCGACCGCTTCGTCATCGCCGGCGACTGGCGGACCAACGTCCTGCTGGAGCCGACGGAGTCCGCTCCCGGCGCCGGACTGCGGGCCAGGGCCGCCAACCAGGACGACACCGAGAACGTGCCCTTCCTGGCCGAGGCCCTCTGGCGCAGGCTCCCCGACCTCGACCTCATGCGGGCCGGCGGAGTCGAGCCGCGGCACCTGCACCCACTGGTCCGCGAGGCGCTGTTCCCCGCCCTCGACGTCACCGGCGGTCCCGTCGGCCCGCCCGGTCCCGCCGCGCCCGCCCCCGTCCGGGTCAGGTGCCGCGGCGCCTGGCACGAAGTGGGCTTCCGCCCCGGCGGTCTGCTCCACATGCCGCACAGCGACGACGAACAGCGGCGCGAGCAGGCCCTGCGCGCGTTCGGCGGCGCCGTCGCCGGATGCTTCGCCGTCCAGCAGACGTGGACGTCCGGCGAAGGCCGGCTGCCGAAGGCGCTGCGCGCCCAGCGGCAGGACCTCTTCCTGCGCGCCCAGCACGGCGACACCCACGGCGTGCTCGCCCTCCTGGACGCGGGCGTGGACCCCCGGGTGCGCGACGCCGGCGGGCGCACGCTGCTCCACGTGCTGCACCAGCTCGACCACGAGCCGCTCCTGCCCCGGCTGCTCGCCGAGGGACTCGACCTCGAGGCGCAGGACCACCGGTACCGCACACCGCTGTACGTGGCGGTCAACGACGGCGGTTCCAGGGCCCTCGTGGAGGCGTTCCTCGCCGTCGGCGCCCGGATCGACGTGGTCGACCAGTCGGAGCTCTCGCTGGCCCAGACCGTCCGCCGGTACAAGCGCCACGACCTGGCCTTCCTCCAGGAGCGCGTCCAGGAGGAACACCCGGGCATCGGCGCCGACTGGTGGGACGAGTGGATGGACGAGAGGGAAGAGGAAGAGGAAGACGGCGACGGCGAGGAAGTGGAAGACGACGACGGCGAGGACGAGGACCTGTGAGCACCGCCCCCACCGCCCCCACCGCCCGGACCGGGGCGAACCCGCTGGCCGCCGCTGACGACCTGGTCAGCAGGCTGCGCACCCGGCGCACCGAACCCGCCGCCAACCCCCAACTGGAGGCCCTCGCACTGGCCGTGACCGCCAATCAGCCCGTCCTGCTGTGGGGCGAACCGGGCATCGGCAAGTCGGCCGGTCTGGAGCAGCTCGCCGCGGGGCTCGGCCTTCCGCTGGAGACGGTCATCGCCAGCGTGCACGAGCCGTCGGACTTCGCAGGGCTGCCGATCGTCGGGGACGACCCCGCCGTGACCGGTGTGCCGATGGCCCCGCCCGACTGGGCGGTCCGGCTCACCCGCGCCGGACAGGGCCTGCTCTTCTTCGACGAACTGTCCTCGGCGCCTCCGGCCGTGCAGGCCGCGCTGCTGCGGGTCGTCCTCGAACGCCGGGTCGGCAGCCTCGTCCTGCCCGACGCGGTGCGCATCGTCGCCGCCGCCAACCCGCCGTCCAGCGCCGCGGACGGCTGGCACCTGAGCCCGCCGCTCGCCAACCGCTTCGTCCACCTCGACTGGACCCACGACCCCCGCACCGTCGCGCGCGGCATGGCGGGGACCTGGCCGGAGGTGGCCGTCCCCGCGGTCGACCCGGCCAAGGTGCCCGGCGCCGTCGCGCGGGCCCGCGGTGCCGTCTCCGGCTTCCTCACCGCCCGGCCCGGCCTGGTCCACCACATCCCCGCCGACGCCGAGAGCCGGGGCCGCTCATGGCCGTCCCCGCGCACCTGGGAGATGGCGCTGCGGCTGCTCGCGACGGGGTACGCGACCGGCGCCGGCCGCGAGGCGCTGGCCGCCGCGCTCACCGGCGCCGTCGGGCACGGCGCGGGCATCGAACTGCTGTCGTACCTGGAGAACCTCGACCTGCCGGACCCCGAGCGCGTCCTCGCCCACCCCGAGGCGTTCGCGCTGCCCGAGCGCGGCGACCGCCAACTGGCCTTCCTGATCGCGGTGGTCGCCGCCATCCAGAGCGACCTCACCCGGCCCCGCTGGGAGGCGGGCTGGACGGTCCTGGCCAAGGCGGTGGACGCGGGCGTGCCGGACGTCGCCGCCCGGGCCGCCACCGACCTCGCGGCGATGCGCCGGCTCGACTGGCCCGTGCCGCCCGGCATCGACGGCTTCCTGGACCTGCTGCACATGTCCGGGGCCCTGCCCGGCGGCCGGTGAGGCGCACGGGCATGCCGGCATCCCGCGGGGACCTGGACATGACGAAGTTGCTCGCCGCCCGCTACCGGGCGGCGAGCGACCGGCCGTATCTCGCGTCGGCCCTGTACGCCCTGACCCTCGTGCCCAGCCCCGAGGTGCCGACGATGGGCGTCGACCGGCACTGGCGCTGCTACGTGTCACCCGCCTTCGTCGACGCGACCCCCGTCGAGGAGCTCGCGGGCGTGTGGGTGCACGAGGTGGCGCACCTGCTGCGTGACCACCACGGCCGCGCCGACCGGCTGCCCGCCGCCGACCAGCGCGACCGGCACCGCGTCAACGTCGCCCAGGACTGCGAGATCAACGACGACCTCCTCGCCGACGGCCTGCGCCTGCCCGACGGGCGCGTCGAACCCCGCCTCTTCGGCCTGCCCACCGGGCAGTTGTTCGAGGCGTACCTGGAACGGCTGCCGGCGCACGTACGCGGACACGACTGCGGATCGGGCGCCCACGGCTGCCCGACGCCCTGGGACCTTCCGGGATCCGCCGGTCCCACCCCGCTCGGCGAGGTCGAGGCCCAGGCGCTGCGCCGGCACACCGCCGAGGCGATGCGCGCCCACCAGCGCAGCCGCGGCACCCTGCCCGCGGGCTGGCAGCGCTGGGCCGAGGAGGTCCTCGAACCCACGGTGGACTGGCGGCAGGCGCTGTCCGGCGCCGTCCGGGAGGCCGCCGCCTGGGCCGGCGGGGCCGTCGACTACACCTACCGCCGCCCGTCGCGCCGCACACCGGCGCTGCGCGGCGTCGTCCTGCCGAGCCTGCGCCGTCCGCTGCCCCGGGTGGCCGTCGTCGTCGACACCTCGGGCTCGATGGGCGACGCGGAACTCGCCGCGGCCCTGGGCGAGGTCACGGGCGTCCTGCGCGAGGTCGGCGTACGGGGCAACCGCGTCACCGTCCTCGCCTGCGACGCCGACGTGCACGCCGTCTCCCGGGTGACGGCCACCGAGCAGATCGCCCTGGGCGGCGGTGGCGGCACGGACATGCGCGTCGGTATCGCCGCCGCCCTCGCCGCCCGGGACCGCCCGAGCATCGTCGTCGTCCTCACCGACGGGTACACGCCCTGGCCCGACGAGACTCCGTCCTGCCGCCTCATCGCCGCCCTGATCGGCGCCGAGGCACCCCAGCCCCCGGGCTGGGTGGAGACCGTACGCATCCCCGCCGGCTCTCCCGGGTAGCGGTGCGCCATCGTGCACGACCGCGACCACGACGCACCAGAGCGGGGCAGCGGTCTCGCCTCTTTGGGCACTCATCGTGCCCGATTGCTTCCTGACTCGGCGCCTTTTCTGCGTTTAACGTCCGGGAGTGAGCCTCTGGACTTCCCTCGAACCCGCCTCCGCGACCGTGGACCCGGGTGACAGTACGACGGTACGGCTGCGTCTGCGCAACACCGGTGACGTGGTGGACGAGTACCGCTTCGAGGCGGTGGGCTCCGTCGCCCCTTACACCGTCGTGGAGCCGCAGTCGCTGCGGTTGTATCCGGGGACGACGGGGACGGTGGAGCTGACGTTCGCGCCGCCGCGTACGCCGGATGCGACGGCGGGGCCGAATCCGTACGCGGTGCGGATCACGCCGACGGAGCATCCGGAGGCGACGACGGTTCCCGAGGGGAACCTCACCATCACTCCGTTCACGGAGATGCGGGCGGAGTTGGTGCCGCCGACGGTGAAGGGCCGTTTCCGTGGCCGTCCGAGACTGGCCGTGGACAACCTGGGCAACACGAAGCTGACGGCGTCGGTGAGCGGCAGCGACAACGGTGATCAGCTGTCGTACGAGATACGTCCGAGCAATGTGCAGATCGAGCCGGGCCGCGCGGCGTTCGTGGAGACGACGCTGAAGCCGCGGCGGATCATCTGGTTCGGGTCGGCGGAGCAGCGGCCCTACACCCTGGCGGTGCAGCGGTCGGGTGTGACGCCGCTGGCCGTGGAGGGCACGTACGTGCAGCGGGGTTTCCTGCCGCGCTGGCTGGCGGTCTTCCTCAGTTTCTCCATGGCGCTGGCGATCACGGCCGTGATGCTGTGGATCGCCTACAAGCCCCAGGTCCGCAGCGTCGCCACCGAAAGGCTCGAGCAAGCCGCCATCAGCACGCTGCCGCCTTCCGCCTCACCGACCCCCGAGGCGCCGAAGGCCCCGTCCGCCGAGGTCGAGGCCCCGGCCGCGACCGAGACACAGCAGGCCGGCGAAGCCGGAGACGGAGAGGGAGCCGGAGACGGGGCGGGGGGTGGTGGTTCCGAGGAGGAGGAGACCGAGGCACAGGAGGAGACCGCGGCGACCGCGGTCCTGCGACTGGCCGCGAAGGACCCGAGCGCACGGCACATCTGCTACCGCGTCTATACGTCGGACCAGGGCTGGTCCGACGCCGTGTGCGACGGCGTGACGGCGGGCTCGGCGGGCTCGGGGACACCGCTCAAGGCCGTCAACGTCGCCGTGTCCGGAACCAACGGCACATCCGGCAACGCCTACGTTTATAACTCCGCGTCGACCGATGGCAAGGGGTACTACCCCGGTCCCTGGACGAGTGCCGACGACGGCGTCGACAACTACGTCGGAAGCACCGAGAAGGACGCCCCGAACATGCTGGGACACATCATCACCGTCGATGGCGGCGCCAGCACCGTCTGCCAGTCCGCCTACGTCAAGGACGACGGCTGGACCAGCTCGGTGTGCAGCGACCCCGGCTCCACCACGTACAACTTCAGCTACGCCGGCACCTGGGACAACGACTCGTGGATCGAAGCGGTCAAGCTCACGGTGTGATCCGCTTTTCCACGGTCTACCCGTGCGCACGAGAGCCCTGCCGCCCGAAAGGAACCGGCAGGGCTCTCACGACCGTACGAGGGTCAGACGGACGCCTCCGACGAGGCCAGCCCGACGAACCCCGCCCAGGCCTCACGCGAGACCGTGAGCATGGGACCTGCCTCGGCCTTCGAGTCCCGGACGTGCACAACTGCCGTAGTAGGCGCGACCTCTACACAATCACCGCCCTCGGTTCCGCTGTAGCTGCTCTTGAACCAGGCGAGGCCGGAGGCGACGGTCGAGGACTCAGCGTTGTTCATAGCGATCCCAGCAACCCTTCGATGAGCTCCAGAGACTCTCGCGGACTGAGAGCCTGTGACCGGATAATCCCATAGCGGGCGGCGGTCAGGACCCCTTGTTCCGGGTCGGTCTGTAGCGAGCCGATGCCTTGTGCCTCGGCATACACGAACTTCTTGCCGTCCTTCCGTGTCACCACGGTGAACGGTCCGTTCACACCGGCATTGTCCTCGCGGTCGACCGGCATGACCTGGATCTCGACGTTGCGCCTCTGCCCGATCAGCAGCAGGTTCTCCAACTGCCCGCGCAGCACGGCCTTGCCTCCGTAGGGGCGCCGCAGGATCGCCTCGTCGAGCACGAAGCTCAGGAGTGGAGCGGGCCGACGGTCGAAGATGTCCTGCCGGGCCAAACGCGCCGTCACTCGCTGCTCGATGGTTTCTTCGTCCAGAGGTGGACGCCTCATGGCGAGCAACGCCCTCATGTACTCCTCGGTCTGGAGCAGCCCCTTGACCACCAGAGTGTCGTAGGCGAGCAGCTCGATGGCCTCTTTCTCCAAGGCGGCCATCCCCTGGAAGAACACCGGATACTGCGCCCGCTCCACCTGCTCCTTCCACAGGCACAGCAACCCGCCCGCCCCCAGCACCTCGTCGGCCCGCTCGATCGTCCGGGGTGACGGAATCCTCCGCCCCTGCTCGAACGACGCGACCGTGGACGCCGAGTACCCGAGCCGCCGCCCGAACTCCCCGCGCTCCAGGCCCTCCCGCAGCCGCAGCGTCTTCATGGTCTGCCCGAACGCGACGACGACGCCCCGCCCGGCGTCCTCCTCCGGTCGCCGCCCGGCCCCGTCGTCGTTGTCCCAGCCGTCCCCGAGACTCACGACCGTTCCCGAGTCGCCGTTCGCGTGCGATCCGGAAGCCGCCTCGGCCTCCGCCACCGCGTCCTCGCGCTCCGCCATGTCCATCACCGCCTCCTTGCCCCAACGCCCCCGCACGGGACGCCGTCACGGCGCGCAGCGCGTACCCGCGCGGACATGGCGCGTACAGCCGCCCCTGTCGCTGCGTCACCACTGGTCACGCTACGCGACCGGCGGGACCGTGAGGGGCGTGACGACGAAACCCATCAATCCCACCGACACCACCCAACCCACCACCCAACCCGCCACTCAACCCACCACCCCCTGCACCCCCTTGAAGGTGCCCCCGCCACCGGGCCGCTCCTTCAGGATGTGCTTCACCTCCACACCCCGCGGAGCCCGCCTCGCCCGCCGCCTCGCGGCCGTCCGCCTGGACGCGTGGGGCATCCCGTACGGCACCGAACCGCACGACGCGATCGTGCTGATCGTCGCCGAGCTCACCGCGAACGCCGTGAGCCACGGCCATGTCCCCGGCCGGGACTTCCGCCTCCGCCTCCACGCCACCCCCGACGGCCGCACCGTACGCGTCGAGGTCACCGACACCCGCACCGAACGCCCTCCCCGCCGCCCCGCCGCCCCGGAGGGCGCCGACGACGGCACCGAGGAGACCGGCCGCGGACTGCTCCTGGTCTCACAGCTCGCGGCCCGCTGGGACTGGCACCCGTGCCCGGACGGACCGGGCAAGACCGTCTGGGCCGAGTACGCCGAGTACGAGTAGGTACGCGCCGTCGCGCGGGAGCGGAGCGGGCCGTCCCCGTCCGTGTCAGCGCGGGCTGCGGACCAGCGCGAACCGCGCGCCCTCCGGGTCGGCCACCGTCGCCACCCTGCCGTGCGCCGTGTCGCGCGCCGGTGCGAGGACCCGCCCGCCCAGGTCGCTCAGCAGACCGAGCGCCTCCTCGACGTCGGCGACCTCGAAGTACGTCAGCCAGTGCGGTCCCCGGTCGCGGGGCAGCGTCCGGCCGAGGCCGCGGATGCCGGCGACCGGGCGGCCGGCGACGCGCAGGGTGACGTAGTCGCTGTCGCCGGAGACCGCGCGCTCCCGTTCGTAGCCGAACACCGTCTCGTAGAACTTGGCGACGCTCACCGACTCGAAGGTCAGCAGTTCGTTCCAGGCGGGCGTGCCGGGCACGCCGCTGATGTTCGTGCCGAGGTGGGCGGCCGCCTGCCAGATGCCGAAGACGGCGCCGGAGGAGTCGGAGCCGATGGCCATGCGCCCGGCCTCGGCGGCGTCCAGCGGGCCCACCCCGATCGTGCCGCCGCACAGGCGAACCGTTTCGGCCGTCCTGTCGACGTCGTCCGAGGCGAGGTAGGGGGTCCAGGCGATGGGCAGGCGGCGGTCCGGGGGCAGCTGGCCGATGCCGGCCACCTCACGGCCGTCCAGCAGGGCCCGCACGTACGGGCCGAGTTGCTGCGGGCCGGGCCGGAACTCCCAGCCGAACAGGCGGCCGTAGAACTCCTCGGTGGTGGTCAGTCCGTGCACCATCAGGCTCACCCAGCAGGGTGTGCCGGGCGCGTACCGGGCGTGTGCCTCGCCGTCTCGTCCGGCCGATCCACGTGCCTCGGTCATCGTCGCTCTCTCCTCGGCCCCTCGCGGTGGCCGCGTCGCTGCCGCCCTCCGGCCCTCGTGCCGATGCTCGCACCACCCGGGGTACCGCGCGCCCCGGGCGCGCCGCCGCGGCACGGTCCGCGCAGGGAGGTGCCCGGTATGCAGGTGCCGGTTCGTTTCCGCGCCATTTCGGGAGGTGCCGATCGAGTGTGCCGATCGAGTGGTACGGCATGTGCCCGAACCTGTACGTCAGGTGATCGGTCCTGTCCGGCGGAGCAGAGTAGCCGGACCTCGGCGGCGGGGCCACCCCGTGCGCAAGGATGGGGCCATGAACGCCATCATCTCCGCATCCGAACTCGCGAGCGCCCTGGCGGGGGAGAACCCGCCGGTCGTGCTCGACGTCCGTTGGCAGCTCGGCGTGGCGAAGGCGGCCGGGGAACCGCCGTTCGACGGCCGGGCCGCGTACGCCTCCGGCCATCTGCCCGGCGCCGTCTACGTCGACCTGGACCGTGAACTGGCCGGCGCGCCCGGCACGGGCGGCCGCCACCCCCTGCCCGACGTCGAGGAGTTCGGCGCCGCGATGCGCCGGGCGGGCGTGTCGGCGGCCCGGCCGGTGGTCGTGTACGACGGCGGCCAGGGCTGGGCGGCGGCCCGCGCGTGGTGGCTGCTGCGCTGGACGGGGCACCCGGACGTGCGCGTCCTGGACGGCGGGCTGCCCTCCTGGACGGGGGACCTCTCGGTCGACGCGCCCGGGCCGGCGGAGGGCGACTTCCGGCCGGTGCCCGCGTCCGACGGCCTCCTCGACGCGGACGGCGCCGCGGCGCTCGCCCGTTCCGGTGTGCTGTTCGACGCCCGCGCGGGGGAGCGGTACCGGGGTGAGGTCGAGCCGATCGACCCGGTCGGCGGGCACATCCCGGGCGCCGTCTCCGCGCCGACGAACGACAACCTGGGCCCGGACGGCCGGTTCCTGCCCGCCGAGGAGCTCGGGGACCGGTTCAAGGCGCTGGGAGCGGTCGACGGCACGGCGGTGGGCGTGTACTGCGGCTCCGGTGTCTCCGGCGCCCACGAGGTGCTGGCGCTGGCGGTGGCGGGCATTCCGGCGGCCCTGTACGTCGGCTCGTGGTCGGAGTGGTCGTCGGACCCGTCCCGGCCGGTCGCCGTGGGGCCCGACCCGCAGTGACGTGAGGCACGCTCGGGGGGCCGCGCCGAACGGCGCGGCCCCCCTTCGCGTATGACTCCTCGTGCGAACCGGTGACGTCCTGAGGGGCCTACTCCTGCTTCTTGCGCCGGGTGCCGAACACGATCTCGTCCCAGCTCGGCACCGCCGCGCGGCGGCCCGGGCGGACGCCGTCGGCCTCGGCCTGGCGGTCGGTGGCGCCGATCAGACGGTCGCGATGGCTGGTGACGGAACGCGGCATGAGGACGTCGGCGTAGGCGGAGCCGGCGGACGCGGCGGGCGCCGGGGGCTCCTCCTCGGCCGGTTCCTCGGCGGGCTCCTCCGGTTCCTCCGACGGCCGTTCGGGCACGACCAGGTCGCCGCGGAAGCTCGGGACCGCCTCCAGCAGGCTGGTCAGCGAGTCCCGTTCCCGCTCGCCGGTGCTCTCCTCGGCCGGTTCGGAGGCCTGCGCGGGCAGGCTCGGCCGTTCGAGAGCACGGTCCATCGAGCGGTCGCGCGGCAGCCGGGCGATGCGCGGCACGAAGGGAAAGCTGGGCTCCGGAGCGGCCAGGTCGTCGGACTCGCCGATCAGGGACCGGGCCTCGTCGTCGACGGCCTGGACGAGCCGGCGCGGCGGGTCGTACGTCCAGCTCGCCGAGTGCGGTTCACCCGCGACCCGGTAGACGAGGAGGACCTCCCACGTGCCGTCGTCCCGGCGCCAGGAGTCCCATTGGACGGTGTCCTTGTCGGCGCCGCGCAGCAGCAGCCGCTCCTGGACGGCCTCGCCGAGCTGGGGTCCCGCGTTCTCGCCGGGGCGGCGGACGGGCGTCTTGCGGGCCCGCTCGGCCATGAAGGCGCGTTCGGCGAGAACCGGACCCTCGAAGCGGCGGACGCGGTCGACGGGAATGCCCGCCATCTGCGCGACTTCCTCCGCCGTGGCACCTGCTCGTATACGCGCCTGGATGTCGCGGGGGCGGAGATGGCTCTCCACCTCGATCTCGATCTGGCCGAGGCGGGGACGGTCGCCGCGGACGGCAGCGCGCAGACGCTCGTCAATCGGAAGCGTGTACTCCGTGCTGTCCGCAGCCTTCAGCACCAGCCGTGTGCCGTCATTCGAGACGGCCACGACACGCAGTTCGGGCATGGGGACCTCCCGGGTGGTGCCTGCCGACGTCACGTGCGTCGCTGCTTCCGCTAGTCGAGTGTGGCCTGCCCGGGTGCAGCCTGCCACAACCTTGCCGAGTTGCCCGGCGTGTCGGGCACTGGCCCTGGTTCGCCGTTATGGCACGGTTACCATTTCACCACGCTGAGTGACCGGCTCGGTCACCCTGTGCAACCAGTCCCCTTCTGGCGGTCCAGGAAGGCCCCGGACATCCTGGCGGGAGACCGGGCCCAGGGCTCGCCACAGTACTCCATTCGGGCCACGCGCGTGGATCGGCGCGCCGCCCAACTTCTGGCAAGAGGTGCGACTTGACCGCCCCCTGCCCGATTCTCACGATCTTGAACGTGTCGAAGTTCACCCAACCGTCCGAAACGGAACCGGCCACCGGCCGGTGCCCCTACGCCCCCAGGACCCTCCTCAGGTAGTCGTTCCCGAACAGACGGTCGGGGTCCAGCCGGTCCCGCAGGGCGGTGAACTCCGCGAACCGCGGGTAGACCCGGGCGAGGTCCTCGGCGTTCCGCGTGTGCACCTTGCCCCAGTGCGGCCGCCCGTCGTGCGCGGTGAAGATGCGCTCGGCCGCCGTGAAGTACGGCTGGTACGGCGTCCCCTTGGCCATGTGGACGGCGATGTAGGCGCTGTCCCGTCCGGAGGCGGTGGACAGCGTGATGTCGTCGGCCGGCGCGGTGCGCACCTCGACCGGAAAGCTGACGCGCAGGCGCGAGCGGTCCACCATCGCCTTCAGCTCGCGCAGCGCCCCGGTCACCGCCGCCCGCGGCACGGCGTACTCCATCTCCACGAACCGCACGCGGCGCGGGGAGGTGAAGACCTTGTACGGCACGTCCGTGTAGGTGCGCGCGGACAGCGCCCTGCTGGAGATCCGGGCGATCGCCGGGATCGTGGCGGGTGCCGCCCGGCCGACCCACTGGGCGGCCTGGAAGACACCGTTGGAGAGGAACTCGTCCTCGAACCAGCCCGCGAGCTGCCCCACCGGCCTGCGCGGGCCCGCGCTGCGGTTGTTGCGCTTGGTGGTGGTGCTGCCGGTGTGCGGGAACCAGTAGAACTCGAAGTGCTCGTTCTCCGCCCAGAGGGCGTCGAAGTCGGCGAGCACCGCGTCGAGCGGCATCGGCTCCTCCCGCGCGGTGAGCAGGAAGACCGGCTCCACGGCGAAGGTGATCGCGGTGACGATGCCGAGCGCGCCCAGTCCGATCCGGGCGGCGGCGAAGATCTCGGGGTGCCTGTCCTGCGAGCAGTTGAGGATCGAACCGTCGGCCGTGACCAGTTCCAGCGCCGTGATCTGGGCGGCGATGGAGCCCGACGCGCGGCCGGTGCCGTGGGTGCCGGTGCTGGTGGCCCCGGAGACGGTCTGCTCCATGATGTCGCCCATGTTGGTGAGCGACAGGCCCTCGCGCGCCAGGGCCAGGTTGAGCCGCTTGAGCGGGGTGCCCGCCTCGACCGTGACGGTCATGTTCTCGCGGTCGACGTCACGGATGCCGGTCAGCAGATCAGGGCGGATCAGCACCCCGTCGGTCGCGGCGATCGACGTGAAGGAATGCCCGGTGCCGACCGCCTTGACCTTCAGCCCGTCCTCGGCGGCCCGGCGCACGGCCGCGGCCAGTTCGTCGGCGGAGGCGGGCGCGACCTCCCGTGCGGGGCGGGCGACGACGGTACCGCCCCAGTTACGCCATGTGCCGTTCTTCCCGCTCGCTGTGCTGCTCAACGGTGCCTCCCCGACCCGGAGCCGGCCTGCCGAGCCGGCGGTACCCCAGGAAACCGACCGCGGCCGCGACGGCACCGGCCACCGCCGGCACCCCGTACCCGGCCCGCGCGCCGGCCGCGTCGATGACCCAGCCGGCTACGGAGGAGCCGAGCGCGACGCCGACGGCGAGCCCGGTGCTCACCCAGGTCATGCCCTCGGTCAGTTGCGCGCGCGGTACGTGCTCTTCGATGAGGGACATGGTCGTGATCATCGTCGGAGCGATGGCCAGACCCGCAACGAACAGCGCCACGGCCAGGAACGGCAGGTTCCCGACCAGTAGGAGGGGGATCATACTCACGGCCATCATGAACACGCCCAGCAGCCAGCGCCGTTCCGGCGCCCCCTTGAAGCGCAGCAGCCCGAACACCAGGCCCGCCACGCAGGAACCCGCCGCGTAGAGGGCCAGGACCAGGCTCGCGGCACCCTTGTGGCCCTGCTCGTCGGCGAAGGCGACGGTGACCACGTCGACCGCGCCGAAGATCGCCCCGGTCGCCACGAACGTCGCCACCAGGACCTGAAGACCCGTCGAGCGCAGCGCCGAGCCGCCGCCCTGCCGCGCGCGCGGGTGCGGCTCCGGTTCGGTGGCCCGCTGGGCGGTCAGCCAGAAGACGCCGACGGCGAGGAAGCCCGCCGCCAGCAGGGGACCGGCCTCGGGGAACCAGGCGGTGGACAGCCCGATGGAGATGATCGGCCCGAAGATGAAGCAGACCTCGTCCACGACGGACTCGAAGGAGTACGCCGTGTGCAGCTGGGGAGTCCCCCGGTACACGGCCGCCCAGCGCGCCCGGATCATGGCGCCGAGGCTCGGCACGGAGCCGATCCCGGCGGCGCACACGAACAGCACCCAGTCCGGCCAGTCGAAGTGCGCGGCCAGCAGGAGCCCGGCCGACGCGGCGAGCGCGACCAGGGTCGCGGGGCGCAGCACCCTGCGCTGCCCGTACTGGTCCACCATGCGTGAGATCTGCGGTCCGATCGCCGCGGCCGCCAGGGCGATGGTCGCCGAGAGCGCGCCCGCGAGCCCGTAGCGCCCGGTCAGCTGGGAGACCATCGTGACCACGCCGATGCCCATCATCGACAGCGGCATCCGGCCGAGGAACCCCGCGGCGGAGAAACCCTTGGAGCCGGGAGCGGCGAACAGGGCGCGGTAGGGGCTGGGCACGGAGGTCTCCGGGGGTCCGGTCACGCGTGCGGGCGGCTCGGCACGGCGCGAGGAAAGGCGGCTCTGCGGGGCTCGGTCGGGCATGCGGGGGACGCGACCGCGCGGGTAAGGCGCGAACGCGGCCCATACAGCTTACGAGTTAGGCAACCCTAACGCACCTCCCCTTCACACCCTCCACGCGGGCGCCACCCGCCGGGGAGCCGCCGACCACGGCTCCGCCTCCTGCCGCCGTCCGCGGCCTCGCGGTTTCGTGGTCCGCCTCCCGCTGCCGTCCGCAGCTCCGCCGCTTCCTGGTCCGCTTCCTGCCGCTGTCCGCCGCTCCGCCGCTTTCCAGTCCGCCTCCCGCTGCCGCCTGTAGCCTCGCGGCTTCGCGGCTTCGCGGGACGCCTCCTGCCGCAGTCCGCGGCCCCGCCGCTTTCGGTCCGCCTCCTGCCGCTTCCCGGCCCACCTCTCGCCGTCCGCCGCCTCGCGGCTTCGCGGGCCGCCTCCCGCCGCCGTACGCAGCCCCGCCGCCTCGCAGCCCCGCCGCCCCCCGGCTCACCGCCGGCCGCAGACCCGCGCCCCGCTGCCGTCCGCCGTCCCGTCCTCGCCCGCGGCGGCGCGGGGGCTTCGACCCGCGCCGCCGGGGACGTCGTTTTTGTCCGGCACCCCGCCGTTTTCCGGCTGTCAGTGCCGGGTGGCAGGATCGAGACATGCCAGACGCGCTCGATGCCACCCCCTACGACGCCCTGCTCCTGCTCTCCTTCGGCGGACCGGAAGGCCCGGACGACGTGGTCCCGTTCCTGGAGAACGTGACGCGTGGGCGCGGCATCCCCAAGGAACGCCTCAAGGAAGTCGGACAGCACTACTTCCAGTTCGGCGGGGTCAGCCCCATCAACGACCAGAACCGCGCCCTGCTGGACGCCCTGCGCAAGGACTTCGCCGACCACGGCCTGGCCCTGCCGATCTACTGGGGCAACCGCAACTGGGCCCCGTACCTGACGGACACCCTGCGCGAGCTGGTCACCGACGGGTGCCGCCGCGTCCTCGTCCTCGCCACCAGCGCCTACGCCTCCTACTCCGGCTGCCGCCAGTACCGCGAGAACCTCGCCGACTCGCTGGCCGCCCTGGAGGCCGAGGGCCTCCCCCTGCCGAAGATCGACAAGCTGCGGCACTACTTCAACCACCCGGGCTTCGTGGAGCCCATGACCGACGGTGTGCTCCGGTCCCTCGCCGACCTCCCCGAGGACGTCCGGGACGGCGCGCACATCGCCTTCACCACCCACTCGATCCCCACGGCCGCCGCCGACACCTCCGGCCCCGTGGAGGACCACGGCGACGGCGGCGCGTACGTCCGGCAGCACCTGGACGTCGCCCGGCTGATCGCCGACGCCGTCCGCGAGCGCACCGGCGTGGACCACCCCTGGCAGCTCGTCTACCAGTCGCGCTCCGGGGCCCCGCACATCCCGTGGCTGGAGCCCGACATCTGCGACCACCTGGAGGAGCGGCACGCGGCCGGCGTCCCGGCGGTCGTGATGGCCCCCATCGGCTTCGTCTCCGACCACATGGAGGTCCTGTACGACCTCGACACCGAGGCCACCGCCAAGGCCGGCGAACTGGGCCTCCCCGTGCGCCGCTCGGCCACCGTGGGCGCCGACCCGCGCTTCGCCGCCGCCGTCCGCGAGCTCGTCCTGGAGCGCGCCTCCACCGAGAGCGGCCGGCCGGTCACCCCGTGCGCCCTGGGCGCGCTCGGCGCGAGCCACGACCTCTGCCCGGTCGGCTGCTGCCCGGCCCGTGCCCCCCGGCCCGCCGCGGCGGGCGCCGACAGCCCCTACGCGTGAGGACCGCCGTGACCGACCCCCTGCACACGGACCTGCTCGACCTCGCCCTGACGGCCGCCCGCCGGGCCGGCGAGCTGCTGCGCGACGGCCGCCCGGCCGACCTCGCGGTCGCCGCCACCAAGTCCAGCCCCATCGACGCGGTCACCGAGATGGACATCGCGGCCGAGAAGCTGATCACCGGCCTGATCGCGGAGCACCGCCCCGACGACGGCTTCCTCGGCGAGGAGGGCGCCTCCAGCGAGGGCAGCAGCGGCGTCCGCTGGGTGATCGACCCGCTCGACGGCACGGTCAACTACCTCTACGGACTGCCCACCTGGGCCGTCTCCATCGCCGCCGAACAGGACGGCGAGACGGTCGTCGGGGTCGTGGAGATCCCGATGCGCGGCGAGACCTTCCACGCGGTGCGCGGGGGAGGGGCCCGGGCGACCGGCGCCTGGGAGGGCGAGCGCACCCTCGCCTGCCGCCCCACGGCCCCCCTCGACCAGGCGCTGGTCTCCACCGGGTTCAACTACGTCACCGAGGTGCGCGCCCACCAGGCCGACGTCGCGCGACGGCTGATCCCGCTGCTGCGCGACATCCGGCGCGGCGGCTCCGCGGCCGCCGACCTGTGCGACGTGGCCGCCGGCCGCCTCGACGGCTACTTCGAGCGCGGACTGCACCCGTGGGACCTGGCCGCGGGCGACCTGATCGCCCGGGAAGCGGGCGCGCTGACCGGTGGACGCCCCGGAGAGCGCCCCTCACGCGAGCTGGCGGTCGCCGGTACCCCGGGCGTCTTCGAGCCCCTCCAGCGGCTGCTGGAGGACTTCGGGGCCTGGCACGACTGAGGCGGTCGCCGCCCACGCGAAGGGGCCCCGGCGCTGGATTCGCCGGGGCCCCCTCGCGTGCGCGAACTGCATCAGACGGCGGACGCGCCGACCTCCACACCGTGCTCGGCGGCGAGGCGGCGCAGGTCGTCGAGCTCGCCCTGCTCCACCTCGACGAGGAAGTCGTCGCCCTCGTCGCGAGCCCGCGTCAGGTCGGACTCGGTCGCCTTTATGCGCTGCAGAAGTCCTGCGGTGAATGCGTCCATGCTGCGCCCCCTCGTCCTTGGGTCGTGGGTCGGTGGCACGGGGGTGTGCCGGGTGGGAAGAGGCGATCACGTCTCCGGCGGATGCCCAGCGCGCTGCCCCGCTGGGCGGCGACGGTGCCGGGCACCCACGCCCGCTCTGCGGAAAGCGGTCGGAGTGCCACATGGTGCTACGGCACATGCAGAGCGTGATCGCGGGGTGTAAAGCCGTCCTCCCCCAGCTCTCTTCCGCGGAAACCTCAACCCGACGAGAAAATCTCGCATTCCCGGGCCCCTCACCCGTCGTTCATGGCCCGGGCCCCCCGCCTTACCGCCGACTTATGGCCGAAAAGGGCAGGATGGGACCACACACTCACCAAGACCCCTGCCCGCGTGCGCCCACGGAGCGCCTCGCGGGCAGACACAGGAAGGACAAGCGACGTGCGCGTACTCGTCGTCGAGGACGAGCAGCTGCTCGCCGATGCGGTGGCCACCGGACTGCGCCGGGAGGCCATGGCCGTCGACGTCGTGTACGACGGTGCGGCCGCCCTGGAGCGCATCGGCGTCAACGACTACGACGTGGTCGTCCTCGACCGCGACCTCCCGCTCGTGCACGGCGACGACGTCTGCCGCAAGATCGTCGAACTCGGCATGCCCACGCGCGTGCTGATGCTCACCGCGTCCGGCGACGTCAGCGACCGGGTCGAGGGGCTGGAGATCGGCGCCGACGACTACCTCCCCAAGCCCTTCGCCTTCAGCGAGCTCATCGCACGCGTGCGCGCCCTCGGCCGGCGCACCAGCGTGCCCCTGCCGCCCGTCCTGGAGCGCGCCGGCATCAAGCTCGACCCCAACCGCCGCGAGGTCTTCCGCGACGGCAAGGAGGTTCAGCTCGCCCCCAAGGAGTTCGCCGTCCTGGAGGTGCTGATGCGCAGCGAGGGCGCCGTCGTCTCCGCGGAGCAGCTGCTGGAGAAGGCCTGGGACGAGAACACCGACCCGTTCACCAACGTCGTGCGCGTGACCGTCATGACCCTGCGCCGCAAGCTCGGCGAGCCCCCGGTGATCGTCACCGTCCCCGGCTCCGGCTACCGGATCTGATCCCGTGGCCGCCACCCCGGCGCCTCCCCAGGCGCCTCCGAAGCCCACCTGGGACCCCAGGAGGCCCCAAGCCCCCTTTCCGTGGCTGCGCCCGACCATCCGGATACGCCTGACACTGCTCTACGGCGGGATGTTCCTGATCGCGGGCATCCTGCTGCTGTCGATCATCTACCTGCTCGCCGCGCACGCGCTGAACGTGGGCAGCGACCTGCCCTTCAAGATCGTCTCCGGCGGGGTGACGAGCGACGTCTGCAAGGTGCGCAGCGCCGAGCTGCCCGCGTCCGAGCTCAATCAGGCGCTGAACGACTGCGTCAACGAACAGCGCCAGCACGCCCTGGACGACCTCCTCAGCCGCTCGCTCCTCGCCCTGCTCGGCCTGGCCGTCATCGCCTTCGCGTTCGGCTACGCGATGGCCGGCCGCGTCCTGAGCCCGCTCGGCAGGATCCTGCGCACCGCCCGCGCGGTGGCCGGCTCGGACCTGTCCCGCCGCATCGAGCTGGACGGACCGGACGACGAGCTCAAGGAGCTGGCCGACACCTTCGACGACATGCTGGAGCGCCTGCAGCGCGCCTTCACCGCCCAGCAGCGCTTCGTGGGCAACGCCTCGCACGAGCTGAGGACCCCGCTCGCGATCAACCGCACGCTCCTCGAGGTGCACCTGTCCGACCCGAACGCGCCCGTGGAGCTCCAGCAGCTCGGCAAGACGCTCCTGGCCACCAACGAGCGCAGCGAGCAGCTCGTGGAGGGCCTGCTGCTGCTCGCCCGCAGCGACAACCAGATCGTCGAGCGCAAACCGGTCGACCTCGCCGAGGTTGCCGGGCAGGCCATCGACCAGGTGCACGGCGAGGCCGAGGCCAAGGGCGTGGAGGTCCGTGGCACCCGGGAGACGGCGATCGTGCAGGGCAACGGCGTGCTGCTGGAGCGGATCGCCCTGAACCTGCTGCAGAACGCCGTGCGCTACAACGTCCCCGAGGACGGCTGGGTCGAGGTGAGCACCGAGATCCGGCACGGGCAGGCGGTGCTCGTCGTGTCGAACACGGGACCGGTCGTGCCGGCGTACGAGATAGACAACATCTTCGAGCCGTTCCGGCGGCTGCGCACGGAGCGCACGGGCAGCGACAAGGGCGTCGGCCTCGGCCTGTCCATCGTCCGGTCCGTGGCGCGGGCGCACGGCGGTCACATCACGGCCCAGCCGCGTGAGGGGGGAGGGCTCGTGATGCGGGTCACCCTTCCTCTCTGAGATCATGTCGCCGACACACGCGGGGATGTTCGCTTTGCGCGGAATTTTCAGGGCTGTGATCCAGCTCCCTCGTGTGTGATCGATCACAAGGGCGATTTTCCGGCCATCTACTCAGAGTGATCATGAAGGCGGCCGGAACGCCCGGAAACTCCGGGTTTTCAGGGGTCCTGATCACGGGAAGTACACGGTGAGGCCCCTTTGAAGTGCGACATTCGGACCGTGTACGGTCCCCATCGCCATCCAACCCGATCACTCAAGAGGAGTCCGGTTGGGTGTCGATTGAGTAACAGACCTTGATGTGAGGCAAAATCTCCGCCTCGAGGCGGGCACAAGTCCGGCCTCTCACGCGTTACGTGCGCTGGAGACACCGCAGACACCCAGAGGGGGAGAGGCGAAATGGCAACCGATTACGACACCCCACGCAAGACCGATGACGATGTCGATTCCGACAGCCTTGAAGAACTGAAGGCCCGGCGGAACGACAAGTCCGCCTCCGCCGTCGACGTCGACGAGTTCGAGGCCGCCGAGGGGCTGGAGCTGCCCGGCGCAGACCTCTCGAACGAGGAACTGGCCGTCCGTGTGCTGCCGAAGCAGCAGGACGAGTTCACCTGCATGAGCTGCTTCCTCGTGCATCACCGCAGCCAGCTGGCCCGGGAGAAGAACGGCCAGCCGATCTGCCGCGACTGCGACTGAGGGCGGGTCGGCCGTGACTGGCTCGACCCCTCCTCGGAAGCGCCGCTTCCCCTTTCCGGGAGCGGACAAGGGGCCGTCCGACGGCCCTCACGGCGTGCGTGACGACGAGCGAGGCTCATCCGGCCAGGGAATTGCCCCGGCGGGATCGGCCTCGCTCGAAGCTACGGGTGACCGGGGTGACCTCCCGGCTCCGGCACCGGGCGCCGCGCCCGTCGCCAGGCTGGGGGTTCCCCCGCTCGAGCCCGGTCGAGGGTGGGGAAGGGCGGCGGTGGTCCGGGGCAAGGCCGTGGACCTGGCCAGAGAAGGCGTCCGCAAGGGCGGCAGCCGGGCCAGGGCGGGCCTGGCCCATCTCACCGACCGCATCATCGACATGGCCCCCAGGATCCCCGTACGGGACCTGCGGACGCTCCGTCGGCAGTTCCCCGGCCTCGGGCCGGAGCAGATCGCCGACAAGCTGGTGGCGGGCGCGGCGAACGCCACGTCCACCGTCGGAGCGGGCGTCGGCGCGGCGGCGATGATGCCCGTGCCGCCCGCGATGCCGACCGAGATCGCCGCGGAGATCACCGGCGTCGCGGCGATCGAGCTGAAGCTGATCGCCGAACTGCACGAGGTGTACGGCGTCCGCCCGCCGGGGAACCTCAAGGACCGCAGCACCGCGTACCTGCGCTCGTGGTCCGGCGAACGCGGCGTCGACGTGCTGAAGCCCGCCTCCTTCAACGGGGCGCTGAGCGGCCAGCTGAAGCGCGAACTGCGCCAGCAGATCATGAAGCGCATGGTGCGCGACCTGCCGAACCTGATGCCGTTCCTGGTGGGCGCCGCGGTCGGCGCGCTCATGAACCGGCGCGACACCAAGAAGCTCGCCGCCAAGATCCGAACCGACCTGCGCACGATCCAGGTGCCGTGGGACGCGCTGCCCGCCCTCCCGCCCCTGGAGAAGCCGGAGAACCCGCTGCCCCTCGGCGACGAGGACCCCGGACCCTCGGGGAACTGAGCACCTCTCGTGCGGTGCGGGCGAGGCGTTCCGCACGGTGCGGGCGACAGGCGTGCCTTTGCCGCCGTCCGCCGTACCGTTCTCTGCCGCCTCTGCCGCCTCTGCCGCCGCCTGCTGTGCGGCTGCCCGTGCGTGCCCTGCCCCAGTGCCCTGAGCGCCGTCCACCGCGCTGCCCGCAGTGCCCTGGCCCACCGGGCCCGGCCCGCCGCCCCCGGCGCCGTACGCCGTGCTGCCGCACCGCCCTCCGGGCGCTTCCGGGCCGTCCGTCGGTCGCTCGTGCCGCCCGCAGTGCTCCGGTCGCCGCCCCGGTGCCGTATGCCGCGCTGACGCGCGCGGAGGCCCTCCGGGAGTCCCCCGCGCCGCCCCTTGTCCCTGCGGCCCGCATGCCCGGCGCCGTATGCCGTACGTGCGCGCGCGGCGGCCTCCAGGTGTCCCCGCGCCCCTCTTCGTGCCGCCCGCATGCCCGGCGCCGTACGCCGTACGTGCGCGCGGCGGGTCACCGGGTGTCCCCGTGCCGTTGCCTCCCCGCGGCGCCCCGCGCGCTCGGTGCCGTATGCCGCGCCGGTCGTCGCGCGCGGTCAGCTGCCGGTGGGGCTACGCCGCCGTCTCGCGGGCCGTGCGCAGGGCTTCGGCCAGGCGTTCCGGCTCGCGTGTCGACAGGTACAGGTAGGGGGTCGGGTCGTCCGGGTCGGTGACCTCCACGCGCAGCGCGGTCGGGATGTAGGCGCGCAGCAGGAGGAAGGCCCGGGTGTCGGCCTTGTACGTGCGCCAGGCGCGCGCCTCCTCGCGGTCCAGGACCTCCGCCTCGCCCAGCGCCGTGACGGGCACCTTCGCGTCGCCCGCGATCAGGGAGTCCCCGACGACCCGGATGCGGACGGAACCGTAGGAACTGGCCACGACCGCCGCGAAGGCGGTGCCGCCCACCAGCCCGCCGAGCAGGGGCAGGGTGCCGAACGGCAGCAGGATCAGGGCGAAGGAGACACCCACGAGGAACGAGACGAACCACCATGAGCGGGGGGCGGTGAGACGTTCTTCGTAGGGGGTGGCGGAGAGCTGCATGGAGCCAAGCTTGGCACGGTGACCGGTATCGGCCGACGCGCGGGTAAGGTCTGCGGCTGTGAGTGGTACTTCCGCAGCTCTTCAGCCTCCGGCCGACGCCGTGAAACCGGTTCGGCACCCCGATGCCCCCGCGCCCGGCGAGCTTCTCGGTGCCCACTACGAACAGTGTTTCGGTTGTGGCGGCGCGCAGTCGCACGGGCTGCACCTGGAGGCGCGGGCCGGCGAGGGAGTCGCCCTCACCGCCGAGTTCACCGTGCGTCCCGCACACCAGGGCGCGCCCGGTCTGGCCCACGGCGGTGTCCTGGCCAGCGCGCTCGACGAGACGCTCGGCGCGCTGAACTGGCTGCTGCGGACGATCGCCGTGACGGGACGGCTCGAGACCGACTTCCTGCGGCCCGTGCCCGTCGGCACGACACTGCACCTGGAGGCCGAGGTGACGGCGGTGGCCGGGCGGAAGATCTACTCGACCGCCACCGGGCGGATCGGCGGCCCCGACGGGCCGGTCGCCGTCCGTGCCGACGCGCTCTTCGTCGAGGTCAAGGTGGAGCACTTCGTCCACCACGGCCGCGAGGAGGAGATCCAGGCCGCGATGAGCGACCCGGACCAGGTCCGGCGCGCCCGCGCCTTCGAGGTGAACCCGTGAGCCGGCCTCCCCTGGACGTGCAGATCCGGCGCGTCGACCCCGACGTACCGCTTCCGGCGTACGCGCACCCCGGTGACGCGGGGGCCGATCTGCGGACCACCGAGAGCCGGGAGCTGGCGCCGGGAGAACGGGCGGTCCTGCCCACGGGGGTGTCCATCGCGCTCCCCGAGGGGTACGCGGCCTTCGTGCACCCTCGTTCGGGGCTCGCCGCCCGGTGCGGCGTCGCCCTCGTGAATGCCCCGGGGACGGTTGATGCCGGGTACCGTGGGGAGATCAAGGTGATCGTGGTGAATCTCGACCCGCGCGAGTCCGTGCGGTTCGAGCGCTTCGACCGGATTGCGCAACTGGTCGTCCAGCAGGTCGAGAGGGTCCGCTTCCAGGAGGTCGCGGAGCTTCCCGACTCGGTGCGGGCCGAGGGGGGCTTCGGGTCCACCGGTGGCCACTCCGCGGTGGACGGCGGGAGCGGCACAAGCGGTCAGGCCGCCGTGGGCGGCGCGACGGGTGGGAATCGATACGCTTCGGTCGTATCCGACCGGGAAGGACAGTGACGTGTTCGGACGTCGCAAGAAGAAGGGTGCCGCCGAGGACGCGGCCGGCGAGGCCGAGCAGGTCGTCGACAGTGTCGACACTGAGGCGGACGAAGTAGAGGGCGAGGGCGAACGCGAGCGCGTCCGGCTCGAGCCGGAGCCCCGGCCCGACGGGCCCTGGGACAGCTCGGAGGTGCGTGACCCCGCCGAGGGCCGGGTGGACCTGGGCGGGCTCTTCGTGCCCGGTGTCGACGGCATGGAGCTGCGGGTCGAGGTCGCGGGCGACGCGATCGTCGCGGCCACCGTCGTGCTGCGCGACAGCGCCATCCAGCTCCAGGCGTTCGCCGCGCCCAAGCGCGAGGGCATCTGGGGCGAGGTGCGTGAGGAGATCGGCTCCGGCATCACCCAGCAGGGCGGCATCGTCGACGAGGTCGAGGGACCGCTGGGCTGGGAGCTGCGGGCCCAGGTGCCGGTGCAGCTGCCGGACGGCACCGGCGGCTTCCACGTCGTGCGGTTCGTCGGCGTGGACGGCCCCCGCTGGTTCCTGCGCGGTGTGATCTCGGGCCAGGGCGCGGTGCAGCCGCAGGCGGCCGGCCTGCTCGAGCAGATCTTCCGGGACACGGTCGTGGTCCGCGGCGACGGACCGATGGCCCCCCGCGACCCCATCGTCCTCAAGCTCCCGAACGACGCCCAGATGGTTCCGGAGGGCGTCCAGCAGGAGGAGGCCGGCTCTCGCTTCTCCGGCGGCATGGGCCAGCTCCAGCGCGGACCGGAGATCACCGAGGTCCGCTAGGCGTTCCGACGCCCGGGCGACAAGCCTTCCGGCGCCCGGTCCACAGGCGTTCCGGCGCCCGGGCCACAAGCGTTTCGACGCCCGACCCATAGGCGTTTCGACGCCCGACCCGTAGGCGTTCCGACGCCCGGTCCGCCGGGCGTTCCGGCCGCCGGGCTCTCCGGAAAGGGCCGCACCCGACCGTGGGTGCGGCCCTTTCCGCTGCCAGACCGGCTGGGCCGGTTCCTCCTGGCCGAAGGCCGCCGAGATCATCACGTACGCGTACACCGGCGGTGGGGCGAACTCCGGCCGCTTCGCGGCGTCGCCTACTGGCAGGGACAGTCCACCTGCGTCACCGGCCTCAGCCAGGAGACCTGCCGCGACTTCACCCACACCGGCTACGGCCTCTCGGCGATCTCCCATGTCGCCGAGACCAGCCCGAGACCAGCCGGATCCAGGCGCAGGACCTCTACGGCACGGACGTCGGCGAGCGGCTGCGCCACGCCCTCGGCCTCCACGCCAGGTACGAGCTCGGCACGGCCGTCCCGAGCCGGCTGTGCGGCGGCTCCCTGCACCTCGGTCTCGGCCCGGTCACCGAGGTCGGCTACAACGCCCCGCACCAACCGCCTGGGCATCGCGATGACGAACGCCGAGGCCCTCACCCTGCGCAACCGTCCGGCGGGCAGCAACAACCTCTTCGTCGCCTGGGAGACGCTGACGCACGGGGACATCACCGTGTGAACCGAGCCGTCCGGCGGCCCGGCGGGCGGGTACGGTCGTGACAGTGTGCCCCGGTACGCTTCTGGTATGAGTGCTGTTCCTCGTTCCGAAAAGCAGGCAGGCCGGTTCCGGCGCATGCTCGACCGGCTCTCCTCGTCGCAGGAGGACCTGGAGTCCGAGGAGCTTCGGGAGGACGCGGACACCGCCGGCTGTATCCGGATCGGAGACTGCCAGGACCGGCAGATCGTGACGGTTACTGGTACCTTGCGCACGGTCACCCTGCGGCCGCGCGCCGGAGTGCCGGCCCTGGAGGCCGAGCTCTTCGACGGCACGGCCGCGCTGGACGTGGTGTGGCTGGGCCGGCGTTCCATAGTCGGGATAGAACCGGGGCGCCGCCTCATCGCATCGGGCCGGATCTCCATGAGCCGGGGCCGCCGGGTGCTGTTCAACCCCAAGTACGAACTGAGACCCCTCGGTAGGGAGTAGCCGGTGACGTCGCTCGACAAGCCGACCGAAGACACTCAGCAGGACGACGCCCGCACAGTGACGGAGGCCGCGCTGTTCGAGGCGTTCGGCGGGGTGCGGGGCATGGTCGAGACGGTGCTGCCCGGCCTGCTCTTCGTGACGATCTACACGGTCAACAAGGACCTGCACATGTCGGCGATCGCCGCGCTCGCGGTGTCGCTGGTCCTGGTCGTGGTCCGTCTCGCCATGAAGGACACCGTGAAGCACGCCTTCAGCGGTGTCTTCGGTGTCGCCTTCGGCGTCGTCTTCGCGATGATGACCGGCAACGCCAAGGACTTCTACCTGCCCGGCATGCTCTACACGCTGGGACTGTCGCTGGCGTACCTCGTCACCACCCTGTGCGGCGTGCCGCTCCTCGGGCTGATCCTCGGGCCGGTCTTCAAGGAGAACCTCTCCTGGCGCACCCGCAACCCGGGCCGCAAGAAGGCGTACGCCAAGGCCAGCTACGCCTGGGGTCTGATCCTGCTCGGCAAGTGCGCCATCCTCTTCCCGCTGTACTGGTGGGCCGACACGACCCAGTTCGGGTGGGTGCTGATCGCGCTGAAGATCCCGCCGTTCCTGCTGGCCGTCTGGCTGACGTGGGTGTTCCTGGCGAAGGCCCCGGCGCCGATCGACGTGTTCGCGGAGATGGAGGCCGCCGAGAAGGCGGAGGAGGAGCGCAAGGCGACGGCCGCGGCGGAGCGGGGCGAGACCGAGAGCGGGCGTCACCGCCGGGGGGCGTAGGTCCCGGTTGCGGCCCCGGCGCCCCCCGTTCCGGCGCCGGAGAGGCTCGTTCCCCAGCAGCAAGCGAGAGGGCGCCCCTGGTCTCCAGGGGCGCCCTCGTCGTCGTATCCCCGAGGGATCAGCCGTATCCCCGAAGGGACCGGCCGTATCCCCGAGGGATCAGCCGCCGGTCTCCTGCCGTCGCACCGACAACAGGTCCTCCAACTGCTCCTCCCGCGCCGGCGCGGCCACGAACAGCAGCTCGTCGCCGGGCTCCAGCGAGTCCTCCCGGGACGGGGTGAGGACGCGCGTGCCGCGGATGATGGTGACCAGGGAGGTGTCCTCCGGCCACTCGACGTCGCCGACCTGGGTGCCGGCCAGCGCCGACTCCTCGGGCAGGGTCAGCTCGACGAGGTTGGCGTCGCCGTGGCTGAAGCGGAGCAGACGGACCAGGTCACCGACGCTCACCGCCTCCTCCACCAGGGCCGACATCAGACGCGGAGTGGACACGGCGACGTCCACGCCCCAGGCCTCGTTGAACAGCCACTCGTTCTTCGGGTTGTTGACACGGGCGACGACGCGCGGAACGCCGTACTCCGTCTTCGCCAGCAGGGAGACGACCAGGTTGACCTTGTCGTCGCCCGTCGCGGCGATCACGACGTTGCAGCGCTGGAGCGCCGCCTCGTCCAGGGACGTGATCTCGCAGGCGTCGGCCAGCAGCCACTCCGCCTGCGGGACGCGCTCGACCGAGATGGCGGTCGGCGCCTTGTCGACGAGCAGGACCTCGTGGCCGTTCTCCAGCAGCTCGCCCGCGATCGAGCGGCCCACGGCACCGGCCCCGGCAATGGCGACCCTCATCAGTGACCGCCCTCCGTCGGACCCTCGGCGAACGACGCCTCCACCTTTTCCACCTCGTCGGTGCGCATCATCACGTGCACCAGGTCACCCTCCTGCAACACCGTCTGCGAGGTCGGCAGGACCGCCTCACCGAGGCGGGTGAGGAACGCCACACGGACGCCCGTCTCCTCCTGAAGCTTGCTGATCTTGTGGCCGACCCAGGCGGCGGAGGCGTGCACCTCGGCGAGCTGGACCCCCCCGGTCGGGTCGGTCCACAGCGGCTCGGCGCCCGAGGGGAGCAGACGGCGCAGCATCTGGTCGGCCGTCCAGCGGACCGTGGCCACCGTCGGGATGCCGAGGCGCTGGTAGACCTCGGCGCGGCGGGGGTCGTAGATGCGGGCCGCGACGTTCTCGACGCCGAACATCTCGCGGGCCACCCGGGCGGCGATGATGTTGGAGTTGTCACCGCTGGAGACGGCGGCGAACGCGCCGGCCTCCTCGATGCCGGCCTCGCGCAGGGTGTCCTGGTCGAAGCCGACGCCGGTGACCCGGCGGCCGCCGAACGAGGAGCCAAGACGTCGGAAGGCGGTGGGGTCCTGGTCGATGACGGCGACCGTGTGCCCCTGCTGCTCCAGGGTCTGGGCGAGAGCGGAGCCCACTCTGCCGCAGCCCATGATGACGATGTGCACGACCGTCCTTCCGAGGTCAAGTGTTGCTGACTTGGCTGTAACAGGGTCTCAGACCGCCGACCAAGCTACACACGTGCGGTCGGTGGACGGCACCCCTGTGCACGGTCGGCGGCCTCAGCGACGGCTGATGCTCCACAGGCTGAGGGCGGTGAGAATGCCGAGGCCGACAAGGGTGCCTGCGGCACCGATCAGCTCCGCGGTGGTGTGCATGGAACCTCCCAGGGACGGGAGCGGGCGGGGGATTGTCATATAGGCATGGCGATCGCTCCGGGTGCACACTCCGTAGCCGCGCCGTGGCTGATTTCACCCGTGAGGCAGACGCGGCACGGCATCACCCGCCCGACCCCGGGGGAGGGTGGGCGGCCCGGTGTTCGAAGGCATACGATCCACTGTTGTGTCCAAACTGACCGACGTGCCCAAGCGGATTCTGATCGGGCGCGCACTGCGCAGTGATCGGCTCGGAGAAACGCTCCTGCCGAAGCGCGTCGCCCTACCCGTCTTCGCCTCCGACCCCCTCTCCTCCGTGGCCTACGCGCCCGGGGAGGTGTTGCTGGTCCTGTCCATCGCGGGTGTGTCGGCCTACCACTTCAGCCCGTGGATCGCGGTCGCGGTCGTCGTCCTGATGTTCACCGTCGTCGCCTCCTACCGGCAGAACGTGCACGCCTACCCCAGCGGCGGCGGTGACTACGAGGTGGCCACCACCAACCTCGGCGCCAAGGCCGGCCTCACCGTCGCCAGCGCGCTGCTCGTCGACTACGTCCTGACCGTCGCCGTCTCCATCGCCTCCGGCATCGAGAACCTCGGCTCCGCGGTGCCCTTCGTCGTCGAGCACAAGGTGGCCTGCGCGGCCGCCGTCGTCGTGCTGCTGACGCTGATGAACCTGCGGGGCGTCAAGGAGTCCGGGAAGCTCTTCGCGATCCCGACGTACGTGTTCGTCGCGGGCGTCTTCATCATGATCGCGTGGGGTGCCTTCCGCGGGCTGGTGCTCGGGGACACCATGCGGGCGCCCACGGCCGAGTACACGATCAAGCCCGAGCACCAGGGGCTCGCCGGGTTCGCCCTGCTCTTCCTGCTGCTGCGGGCCTTCTCCTCCGGCTGTGCCGCGCTCACCGGCGTGGAGGCCATCTCCAACGGCGTGCCGGCCTTCCGCAAGCCCAAGTCGAAGAACGCGGCCACCACGCTCGCCCTCATGGGCCTGCTGGCCGTCACGATGTTCTGCGGCATCATCGTCCTGGCCCTGGTCACCGACGTCCGCATGGCCGAGAACCCGGCCGCCGACCTGATGAAGAACGGCGTGGCCGTGGGCTCCGGCTACGTTCAGAACCCGGTGATCACCCAGGTCGCCGAGGCCGTCTTCGGCAAGACCAGCTTCTTCTTCGTGATCCTCGCGGCGGCCACCGCCCTGGTGCTCTTCCTGGCGGCCAACACCGCCTACAACGGGTTCCCGGTGCTCGGCTCCATCCTCGCCCAGGACCGTTACCTCCCGCGCCAGCTGCACACCCGCGGCGACCGCCTGGCCTTCTCCAACGGCATCGTGCTGCTGGCCGGCGCGGCGACCCTGCTGATCGTCCTGTACGGGGCCGACTCCACCCGCCTGATCCAGCTGTACATCGTCGGTGTGTTCGTCTCCTTCACGCTCAGCCAGACCGGCATGGTCCGCCACTGGAACCGCCACCTGGCGACCGAGACCGACCCGGCCAAGCGCCGCCACATGGTCCGCTCGCGCGCGATCAACACCTTCGGCGCCTTCTTCACCGGCCTGGTCCTGATCGTCGTCCTCGTCACCAAGTTCACCCACGGCGCCTGGGTCGCCCTGCTCGGCATGGTGATCTTCTACGGCACGATGACCGCGATCCGCCGCCACTACGACGGCGTGGCCGCCGAGATCGCCGCCCCCGAGGGGCCCAGCGACGACAGCGTCCGCCCCTCGCGCGTCCACTCGGTGCTGCTGATCTCCAAGATCCACCGGCCGACGCTGCGCGCCCTCGCCTACGCGAAGCTGATGCGCTCCGACACCCTGGAGGCGCTCACCGTCAACGTCGACCCGGCCGAGACGAAGACGCTGCGCGACGAGTGGGAACGGCGCGGCATCGAGGTACCGCTGAAGGTCCTGGACTCGCCCTACCGGGAGGTCACGCGACCGGTCATCGAGTACGTCAAGAGCCTGCGCCGGGAGTCGCCGCGCGACGCGGTGTCCGTGATCATCCCCGAGTACGTGGTCGGCCACTGGTACGAGCACCTGCTGCACAACCAGAGCGCGCTGCGGCTGAAGGGCCGGCTGCTGTTCACGCCGGGCGTGATGGTGACGTCGGTGCCCTACCAGCTCCAGTCCTCCGAGGCGGCGAAGAACCGGGCCCGCAAGCGGCAGGACTGGAGCGCTCCGGGCTCGGTGCGGCGCGGACCCGTGGTCGAGGGGCAGGCGAAGGAGCCGTCGGGTTCCAGCTCCTCGGGACCGGCTTCGTCGGGCTCGGGCTCCCCGGGGACGGGCCCCACGAGCTGACCGGGCCGGTCCCCGTGCGGGGCGGCTCGTGGTGAACGGCCGGACGACAGCCACGTAGACTGGTGGGCTGTTGTCCGGCCGTTCCTCGTTCGACGTTGTGGAGTCACCCCGCCATGCAGGCAGAACCGAAGAAGTCGCAGGCGGGCTCCCGGACGGGCTCGCAGGCGGGCGCCCCGGAGGGCTCGCCGGTGGACTCGCTGGTGGGCGAGGAGTACGAGGTCGAGATCGGCCCCGTCGCCCACGGCGGCCACTGCATCGCCCGTACCGACTCCGGGCAGGTGCTGTTCGTCCGGCACACGCTGCCCGGCGAGCGGGTCGTGGCCCGGGTGACCGAGGGCGAGCAGGGCGCCCGCTTCCTGCGCGCGGACGCGGTGGAGATCCTGGAGGCGTCCAAGGACCGGGTCGAGGCCCCCTGCCCCTTCTCCGGCCCCGGCCGCTGCGGCGGCTGCGACTGGCAGCACGCCAAGCCGGGCGCCCAGCGGCGGATGAAGGGCGAGGTGATCGCCGAGCAGCTCCAGCGGCTCGCGGGCCTCACGCCCGAGGAGGCCGGCTGGGACGGCACGGTGATGCCGGCCGAGGGCGACAAGCTGCCGGCGGGCCAGGTGCCGCAGTGGCGCACCCGCGTGCAGTACGCGGTGGACGCCGACACGGGCCGGGCGGGGCTGCGCCGGCACCGCTCGCACGAGGTCGAGCCGATCGACCACTGCATGATCGCCGCGGAGGGCGTCAGCGAGCTGGGTGTGGAGAAACGCGACTGGAGCGGCATGGCCTCGATCGAGGCGATCGCGGCGACGGGCTCGCAGGACCGTCAGGTGATCCTCACTCCGCGGCCGGGCGCACGCCTGCCGATCGTGGAGCTGGACCGGCCGGTGTCGGTGATGCGGGTCGGCGAGAAGGACGGCGGCGTCCACCGCGTCCACGGCCGCCCCTTCGTCCGGGAGCGCGCCGACGGCCGCACCCACCGGGTCGGCAGCGGCGGCTTCTGGCAGGTCCACCCGAAGGCGGCGGACACCCTGGTGACCGCCGTCATGCAGGGCCTGCTGCCCCGCAAGGGCGACACGGCCCTCGACCTGTACTGCGGCGTCGGCCTCTTCGCGGGCGCCCTCGCCGACCGGATCGGCGAGAAGGGCGCGGTGCTCGGCATCGAGTCCGGCAAGCGCGCCGTCGAGGACGCCCGCCACAACCTCGCCGATTTCGACCGGGTCCGGATCGAGCAGGGCAAGGTCGAGAGCGTCCTGCCGCGCACCGGGATCACCGAGGTCGACCTCATCGTCCTGGACCCGCCCCGCGCGGGCGCCGGACGGGCCACGGTGGACCACCTGACCTCGCTCGGAGCACGGCGGATCGCGTACGTGGCGTGCGACCCGGCGGCCCTGGCACGGGACCTGGGGTACTTCCGGGACGGGGGGTACCGGGTGCGGACGCTGCGGGCGTTCGATCTGTTTCCGATGACGCATCATGTGGAGTGCGTGGCGATTCTTGAGCCTACAGAGAAGGGGCTCTGACCTGCGGTTTTCGTAAGTTCCTCAGGCGGGGTCGGGCGCGCTCGACCTGTTTCCCGGAGTGCAAGGGGTGGGGCACGCCGCATGCCGTACGACCGCCTCTGACCTGCTGTTTTGGTCATTGCTGGGAACACGGGCGTGTGGTGTACGCGGCCGCCGCCGGGGCTGCGCAGGGCAGTCGTGACGCTCGTGTGACGCTCACGCTGATGAGGCGTCAGGTTCTGGCGTGGCGACGTGTGTCCTTGTTCCTGTGATGCTCTCGGGGGCGCGGGTGATCCGCTATTACACCCGCCCACCCGTCTTGCCCGGGACCCAGCGGTGGTCGTAGTGCCTTCTTCCGAGGCGCACTGCTTCGAGAGACCGATCCGCTCGCGAGTCGGCGTCCCTAAGGTCATCCACATGAGCGACGCAGCGCGGAGGACCGCCCGCGACCGGGCCCTGGACGTCGTCCGGGGTTACGTGGACCACGACTCCGTCGCGGTTGACGAAGCGTTGGACGGTCTGGATGCGGCTGGCTCGCTGGAGGTGTACGCCATTCTGAACGGCCTGTTGCGCTCTACCATCAGCATCATGGAGCTGACCGGCAGGCCGTGGCGGCGGGACGACCTGGTGCGGCGGGCCGACGAGGTCGCCGTCTCGGCACCACCGCCATACGAGTTCGCCGTGGCGGAGGCGACGCGGGCCTGAGCCCGCGGAGACGAGTCGGCGATGCGCGTGGCCTCGTGCCGGGGCGGACCAGTAGCTTTGCGTCGGCGTCACACCGGGAACGCGGGGCGGCACCCAGGAACTCCTCCCCGGCCCCCAAGTAAGGAGCGGGATGGTTCCGGACCCGCGGTCCTCCTGCCGGCGGACGTGCTATGGGAACTCGTCGGCGCGCGTCCTTGCCGAATCGGAGGGTTGCCGGGGTTCCGGCAGGCCGGGAACGGTGGAGGCTCTCCGCCCCCTTGGCATGGCGCCCCACGGTCGGCGGAGCCCCATCGCCTTCTGGGCCGCGGACACCATGTCATGCCGCCCCGTCGATGCCGCTGACAGCGCCTCCGCTCGCTCGGACGCGGACCCCGCGTCCTTCACTCGGCGTTGAAGACGAAGGAGCGTCTCGCCGGCGCGCACCACGTCAGGGGGCGACAGCAGACGCAGCCGCGTCAGCTGATTGCGCATCTCGCCGTACTGCCCGTCCATCGCCTCGGCCGATGAGATGTCAGGCGGCGTCGCCGACACCTTCGCGAGGTCGGAGTGCTTCCAACTCGCCGCTAGGAACGCGACGAACGCGTCCGTCAGGGCCTCGCGCGCCCATTGACGTTTCTCCCTGCGTCCCCCGACGACCGTCGTCACCACCAACGTGGCGGCACTCGTCACCGCAGCGGCCCACGCCGCGTACCCACCCGCGTCCATCACTCCAGTATTCCTGGCCGCGTCCTGCTGTCCAATCTGAGCAGACGCCTCGTGTCCCACCTTGCATAAGGGTCGGCCAAGTAGGTTCGAACACCGCATGGTTGAGAGGGGAAGGTTTTACTATCGGGCGGTATGACGCGCCTCTTTGAGCAGGACGGTACTGGCACCGTGGACGAGGAGGAAGTGAAGTGGCGGGAACGGGTGGCGCAGATCGTCGAGCGTGAGCTGGGGATGCCTGTGAAGGTCACATACCTGGACGGTTTCGCCGACGGATTCACCGCCGCCCGGGTTACCCGCTGCGACCTGATGGGCGACGGCCGGGCCCGCCTGGAAGGCCAGTACATCCTGAAGGTGTCGGACGACCCCGACGACCGTCAGAACGAGGCGCACCGGCTCTTCACCGAGCGGCTCACCCCCTTCGCTGACCGGCGCGTGCCGCCGCTGGAGCTCTCCGGACACGACGAACAGCTCCGCGTCGACATCTACAAAGTCGCCGGTGAGACGCGTGGCGTGCGCCCAGCCCGCGTGGCGACCACGGCAGTCTCGATCGATGCACTGTCGGAAGTTAGCCGCGAACTGCTGGAAGCGCAGTTCGGGCACCACGCTGGCGGCGAGCCCATGACTGTCCGGCAAACTCTCGAAGCATGGATGGGAGCGGGGTTCTTCGGCGGTCAGAAGGGGGAGGCGCTTCGGGAGGCCCGGCGGTTGGCTGGCAGCGCCGGCACCATGTTCGCCTTCGCCACTCAGGTGCTGCCCGACCCTGTATCCGTACTGGAGCAGGACAACGAGCTCTCCCACGAGGTCGAGTTCGTCATGCGGGGTTACAACCATGGCGACCTGCACACGCGCAATATCCTTCTGGACGGCGTGAGTGCGGACGAGGTGGGGTACTGGCTCATCGACATCGCCTGGGATGGTGACGCGCCACTCCTGTATGACCACGCCTATCTGGAGACGGCCACCCTGCTCGTCGGGCAAGAGTTGCTGCGGCAACAACTCCCCCTAGCAATCCTCCAGGACTGCGACCTCCGCGACCCGAGAAGGGCCGTACCCCTCGCGTGGGAGGGCAACGTCAGGCTCGTCGAGAGTATCCGGCGGGGCAAGGACGAAACGATCGAGGCGCTCCAGCCGGCCCGTAAGGGATCGCTCCGACACCAGTACCTGGTCGCGCGGCTCGGCGCCGCGCTGAACTATGCGGCCAAGCGCAAGTCACCGGACCAGCAGCGTGTCACGGCGTATCGGCTGGCTGGATGGGCCACACACCTCCTCCTCACCGAGTACCACCCGACGCTCCTGGAACGGGTTCTCGCCGGCGCCCACCAGCCGCAGACCCTCGTGCCCAGCAGGGAGGTTTCGGCAGCCGGCGCGAAGGCGGTCGCGGAGGAGATGGTGGAACAGGTGAAGCCTTTTGTCGCCGACACCCATAACGCGTTCGACCGCTTCCTCGTCGTCGAGCACGGCGTGAGACACAAGGACCTCGCCTGCCTGCCCGACCACCGCTGGTCGGTGATCATCGATCTCAATTCCGACAGCGAGACGACCGGCCTCGCCCACGGATTCGATCGGGAGACGGCCGAGCACCAGATCGTCGTTTCGGGACGGCACGGGGGGCCTGCGCCCGGCCGCAACACGGTGTCGTGGCTGATGGCGGATGGCTGGGACCGTCTGGGCGAGCAAAGGCCGCCGGACTTCCGGAGCTGGCGCTCGACCTATCAGGACCTCGTCCGCGAGGTCCTTGAGCGGCACAGCAGGAACAGCGTCAACCGTGCGGCCGCCGTCATGTGCCTCACCGCGGGAGACGAGCCGGACCAACGCGCGGAGCGGGTACTGGAGTTCATCGACGACCTCTACGAACCGCCGGTGAAGATTCTCCGAGCCAGACCCGGCGACGGACGGTTCGAGGCTCTCCTCAACGTCTTCGCGGACACCGGAGCTCTGCCGCGCCCCGAACGACTCGCCACGCTGCCTGGCGCGAAAGGGCCGATCCGTTTCTCCCGCCCCAGGCTCGCCGATCTGGAAGCCGACCTCGTCGTGCTGCACTCCCAGATCCTGGACGAGGAACTGCACGACCAGGCGGTCGACGCGTTCTGGAGGGGGCGCCCGGCGAACTGGCTGGACCTTGATGCCGGTCAGGACGTTCCCCGGGCGCTGCAGCCCTCGTTGCAGACGGCCATCGCCGACGTCCTGGGCCGCCAGAGCTCGGCCAGCTTCGAACTGTTCCACGCGCCCGGCGCGGGCGGCACCACTCTGGCCCGCCGCATCGCCTGGGACCTGCACCGCGAACATCCGGTGCTGCTGCTTCATCACTACAGCCCAGACACGGTCGAGCGCGTCGACAGCGTCTACCGGCGCACCGAGCGGTCGCTCGTGCTGGTGGCGGAGAGCGCCGACATGGGGCAGAGCGACCGGGAGGACCTCTACCGCAAGCTGCACGAACGTAACACCCCTGTCGTGGTGCTCTGGGTGACGCGGAGTAACGACTCGGCGCCGGACAACGGGGACGAGCTCACCAACAACGTCATGTACCGCCTGGCCGAGCCGATGACCCGGGAGGAAGCGCGGGAGTTCCGTACCAGCTTCGGCCCCCGCGCCCGCTCTCCCAAGGCCAAAGCGGCGGTGGAGGCGCTGGTCCCATACGGCGTACCGGACCAACAGGTGACCCCGTTCTACTTCGGTCTGTGTGCCTTCGAGACGGAGTTCTCGGGCACGGCGAAGTACGTAGAGAGCCACGTCAGCAAGTTCACCGAGGAACAGCGACGCGTGGCCTCCTACCTGGCCCTCGTGACCCGGTACGGACAGATCGGGCTGCCATACTCGCTCGTCCACCGGTGGATCACCGGAGAGTGGGGCGGGCATGCCGCGTCCCTCGCGGAGTACACGACCGACCTTGAGAACATCCTCGGCGCGGACCTTCGTCACCTGGTCGTCGAGGATGGCCGACAACTACGCATCCTGCACCCGTCCATCGCCGACACCCTCCTGGAGGTGCTTCTGGAGGCGAAGACCGGGGACGCCAGGTGGCCGTCGAGGCTGGCGAACACGGCCATCGAGTTCATCGGGCAGTTGGTCGGCCACCTCGGATCCGCCAACGTGGAGACGCGGGCGATCCTCGACAACCTCTTCATCCGTCGCGACAGATCAGGCTCCGGAACGCACCAGTTCGCCGAACTGATCAGAGCCTTTGGCGCCGGTCAGCAGCCGGGCCGGGAGCAGGCGTACCGAATCTTCAAGGAGCTCACGCGCCGGTGCTCCGAAGAGCCGCATTACTGGCTGCACCTGGCTCGCTACCACCTGGACTTCAAAAAGCACGAGGACGGGCAGGCGGAGAAGTTCATCAACCGGGCGATCGAACTCTCCAAGGAACAGGATCACGTGCTGTTCCACGCCCTGGGGATGCTGCACCGGGAGTGGGTGTACGCGGGACTGCGTCAATTCAGTACCGGTACCGGTCGCGAGGCCGCCCTCATCGAGCACGTACGCGACCGGTACGACGCGGCGCTCAGCGTGTTCGCCAGGGCCCGCAAGCTTAAACCGGAGGATGAGCACAATTACGTCTCTGCGATCCAGATGATCGTCAAGGTCCTCAGCAAGCTGGTCAGGGCCTCCCTGCACAAGAGCCTCGTCGACCTCCTGACCGCGGGCGGCGACGTCGGGAGCTGGGCGGACGAGCAGTTGAGGGTGGCGCTCTCGCTGCTGGACGAGTGCGAGTCGGTACGCCCCGACAGCGCCGACAGCCCGTACCTCCAGCGCTGTCGTGAGGAGATCGAGATCGCGCATGGCGAGATCGAGGCCATGGTCCGGGCCTGGCGCGAGGTGATCGTGAACTCCCGCAGTCGCTCGGGGCTGGCCCTGGTCCTGGCCCGCGAGTTCCTCAAGGAGCAGGGTCGCGACTGGAAGGAAACGCCCACCGAGGTCTTCCGGGCCGTCGTGGAATTCTTCGACGCGGCGTTCGAGGAGTGTGGCGATCTCGCCGACCATGACGTGGAGTTGTGGTTCCGCTGCTATCGCAGACTTCCCGAGTACGACGACCTCGCCGCTCTGGAACGCCTCTCGATCATCGCCGGATTGCGTACCAGTCCGATGTGCAGCTACTACCTGTATGTCGTGCACTTCCTGCGCTGGCTTAACCAGGAGGAATACTCGCAGGACGAGGCGCTGCGCCACTGCAACGAGGCCGCGCGGCTCAACCCCGGCCGCGACAGGCGGTGGAGCTACGAGTGGGTGGCGAAGGGTGTGTCCGAGGGCCATGCGGCGGCGCGTCTGGCGAACTTCAGGGAGCTCGGAGAGTACCGGCCCACGAGTCGGGACTGGCAGCTTTCCGGGCAGGTCTGTCAGCGCGTCCGCGGCGTGGTCCGGCAGATCGAAGGACAGCGCTCGGGGCAAGTTGCCGTGGAGGACGGCGACATGAAGGCGTTCTTCGTACCCCGTGAGGACTTTACGAACTTCGAGCATCAGGGGAAGGTGGTCGAGTTCGACCTCGGGTTCGCCCATGACGGACTGAGGGCCTGGCGCGTGGAACTCGCCCAGGAGCAGGAGTTGTTTCGTAATGTCCGGGCACGGATTACGGAGGTGGCCGTCCCGCCGGTGCCGCAGCACTCCCAGGTCGGTTCGGCGCGAGCTTCCGGGCAGGTGGGTGCCTCAGGACGAGTGTCTTCATCCTCACACACGCCGTCACTGGCGCCACGCCCGAGGCCCGTGGCCTCGACGCCGGAGATTCGGCAGGAGGCCCGTCGGCGGGCGGAGGCCGACGGCCCGGAGGAGGCAGGTCGGTTCGTCATCGGCCACTTGCTGTCCGCCGAGACCGGCGGACTCGGTGTCACCTCCTTCCAGGTGGGCAAGGCCCTCACGGACACTCTCGGGAAGGAGACGTATCGGCAACTGCGCGGCGGTGCCTCGCTCGGTGCCCTCGTGGAACGGCTCGGCTTTGCCGTACGCCCCACGGCGAACGGACAGTTCGTGGTGGAGCCCACAACGACGGGCTGACGGGGGGATCCCGGGGGGCGTCAGTGAGGCCGAGGGGCGCGTGCGGTGTGAGGCCGTGGCCAACTGGCGTCGGCCAGCCGGCGCCCCCGGGCACTGTCGGTGGGGAGAACGAAGCCAGCATCGGCAGGCCGCGGTGGTCCCGGCCGCTGGGGCGGCCGGCGCCGCATCGCGATGGTACTGGTGTCCGCCCTTTGCCCCGTTGCCGATCTCCTTCCTACCTACTGATTTCTGGCTCCTATCCAGGTTGGCATCGTAGGCAGCTTGGAGATCCGGTCCCGCCCGACCGTGATCAGTCGATGTCCGGATCATCGGCCTCTTCGAGGAGACGAGCAGCGAGGTCGTCGGCCCACTCCACGGCCCAAGCACGGAGCGCGGTGATGGTGGCGTAATCGAGCCCGTAGGCGGCGAAGGCTTCGTCGTCGGTCCACTCGGCGCCCGTGAGGTTCGACTGCAGATCCTCGCGCTCGAAGCGGCCGCGGGCGTGGCGGCGGCCGAACTCCTCGAGCTCGGCCTTGGTCCAGCGACGGGAGGCCGCGAACACGTCGATCAGGTCGCGGGGCGCTCCGCGGTCGGCGAGGGCGCGGACCTTGGTCCCGATCACGTCCTCCTCCGCGAGGACGGGCCCGTACGGGCTCTGGGCGACCGGCCGCCAGAAGATCTCCTTGAGGATGTCGACTTCGCATTCCTGCCCGGTGGCCGGGTCGGACACGGTGAAGCGGGCGGACAGCGGGGCGGTCTCCAGCGCGTGCACCTTCCAGCCGCGGGCTTCCAGGCCGGCGCGGAGCGTGGCCGCGATGTCGGCCATGGGCGCCGGGTTCTCGGTGGCGACATCAAGGTCCTGGCTGGGGCGGCTCACGAGGCGATGCGCCCGCACGGCGTATCCGCCAGTAAGGACCAGGGGATATGGGGAGCCGAGCGCGATCACATCGGCCAGGAGCCGCGTGTGCAGCTCCGGCATGTCCGTCACGCGGCAGCCCTGGTGCGGGAGGCGAGCTGGGGGAAGGCGTCTTCCCATACAGTGCGCACCGTACGGCCGACGAGGGTGCGCAGCACCGGCCACAGCTGGAGGAGCAGGTCCTGGTTGAGGTAGCGGGGCAGGTCGTCGCGCAGGCCCTCGTGCAGGACGGTGCGGTACAGGCCCATGCGCTGGCGCGGCTTGCGCAAGTCGTACGAGATCATCCCGGACCAGGCCATGTGCAGCGGCAGATCCACGACACCATGAGTCGGCCCTTGCAACTCGTCCAGCGACTCCGGCAGACGGCGCCGGAACTTCTCCCGGTACAGCGCGAGGTCCTCGGCGACCGCGCCCGAGAGGTCGCTCGGCGTGGGTGTGGCGTGCTGTGAGCTGGAGGGCATGACTCCATTATGGCGGCCGGAGAAGTGGTGAGGGTCATGATGTGCGAGCTTGCGTCCGGAGCGAGCGGGAGCGGGCTCGTGCAGATGAGCTGGTCGTGGCAGCCTGTCCCGCCAGAAGGGGAGGGATGGACTGTGGGTCATGACGCTCGTTTGACGCTCTCGGCGCACGCACGCGGGACAGTGAGCCGATAAACCGGCTCTGACCTGGGAGTTTCCGAGATTCGGCCAGGCTAACATCTTCCCGATGGCGTCGCATGTGGAATGCGTGGCTATTCTTGAGCCTGCCGCAAAGGGCCTCTGAGCTGCTATTTTGCATTTCAGGTGGTCAGCTCGACCTGTTTTCGCTCGCGGAATGCTTCGACTGAGGTTCGCTTGTGCAGAACGGTCTGAGCTGCAGCTTCAAGGGCTGGGGCGGGCCTCGCGGCGACGTGGCGATGCGGAATGTAGAATTTTTGACGCTCGGATGACGCTCGAATATCGGAAGTCTCCACCTCGCGGACCTCTCCGGCCCTGAGCCGCGCGGACCGGGGCCGTCGGCGCGGGGCAAGGAATCCGGTTCGGGGGGCCGACTGCACCTCGCCAGCGGCGGCGCGTGCTGCTACCTCGTCGCACACAGCTTGGAACCGAGACCGCGGCTCGACCGGGCACGAAGGACGGCGTTGTAGTCCGAGGTCTTGAGTGGCTGGTATCACCTCACCACCCAGATACCAGTCCGGTATCATTCCTGTATGGCGATGACACTCCGACTCCCCGACGACCTTGACGCGAAGCTCACCGAGCGAGCTCGTCGGGAGCGCCGCAGCAAGCAGGAACTTGCCATTGAGGCCATCCGTGACGCCCAGAATCGGGCCGAACTGAAGGTCGATGACGTCCTGGTCGAACTAATGGACAGCGATGCGGAGATCCTGGACTACCTGAAGTGACCGAAGTGCGCTACATCCAGATCGACGAGATCCTGGCCATCGCTCGGACGGTCAACGATACCGAGCACAGCGTGCGTGACATGGGACTTTTGGTGTCAGCGATCGAACGGCCCCGGACGAACGTGTTCGGGGCCGAGCTGTATCCCACGCTGCACGAGAAGGCGGCGGCACTGCTGCACTCCGTTGCCCGCAATCACGCGCTGATCGACGGCAACAAGCGCACCGCCTGGCTCGCCATGCGTGTCTTCCTGCGGTTCAACGGCGTCAGCGCCAGTGCCGCCCCGCCACCTGTTTCCATTGCCGGCCCGTTCGTCGAGGAAGTCGCGCAGGACAACATCGATGTACCGGCTATTGCCAAGCGCCTGTCGGCCTGGTTCCCCGTTTCCTGACGTTCGACGTCGTGAGTACGGGACGGGATGAGGTTCCGGGAGCGGTGCTGGATCCTGGCAGTCCGCCGGGCGGACTGATCCCGTTCCTGTATTACCCGTTCGTTCAGCGGGCTGACTCGTATGTTTTCGCGAGATGGGCAGCGGGTCCGCTCGGCGTGAAATGGCGTCCTGAGAGCGCCTTCCCGATTGGGCAGCAGGCAAGCTCCACATCGGCTACGGCGGTCTCTTCCCAACCAACACCCGCCCCTGCTTTCCCAGCGGTCACGAAACGCGCTGTCCGTGCCCCTCGCGCGCCCCCCGTGCGCAATGAGCCGGTCCTTTCGCCTCGAACAAGCTGTGTCTGCGGTGATCCACCGTCCACGTCCACAGCTTGGAGGGGGACAAGATGCCGGAGGAGTGGATACGGGCTCTCGTGGCGGACTTTGGATCCGAGTGCAGGGAGCGTCTGCGGGTCAGCGACACGGAAGCGTCCATCAGCCTGCCGGTGGCGAAGCTGGTGGAAACATTCCGGGCGCGCTGGAAGCTGAGTCCTCGCCTTCATCCTGAGTATCCCTTGCCCGAGGCCCGGGTGCGTCCGGACTACGCGGTGGAGACTTCGGGGCGCATCACCGGCTTCCTGGAACTGAAGGCGCCAGGGCACGACGTCACTCCCGACGGCTTCACGAAGCGGGACCGGGAGCAGTGGGAGCTGATGCGCGGACCGCGGTGGCCCGGTACCAGTCCGGTCCCTGCGGGCACAACTCGGGCGCACAGGTGCGCCCGGACGAGGGCTCGTGCGGCGGTGACGCGGTCGGGGTTCTCGTCGGTGGCCTCGGCAGCGTCGAAGGCCGGGATGCCGCCCAGCCCGTGCTCCGCGTCGTCGAAGTTGTCCAACCTGGTCTTCGGTACGGGAGACGCCGTGTAGGCGTCGCTTCCCCAGTCCTGCCGGTCGGAGAAGAGTGAGTGGGTGCCAGTCCTTCGTGCCCACGACGACGAGGTTCGGGGTCATCCCCTCGAAGGCGGTCGTGGCGAGCGGTGCGTAGGGCTGGGCCACCGGGCCGTTCAGATCCGCGCCCCGGCCGGGCGCGGCGATCATGACGCGGGCGCCGAAGCGTGCGTCGACGGCTCACCGGCAGGTTCGGGGTTGACGGGCGTGCTCGCCGTAGCTCGGGTCGGTGATAGCCGGCGGGTTCACGAACTGGCCGACGCGCGCGGGCTGTCGGCCGCCGAACCGCTCGGCGAAGAAGGAGGGCATCCCTTCGCCCTCCGATTGCCGAGCAGCCGTGGAGAACCGTGCGGCGCACGTCGGCGGCGAACGGCCCGTCGTAGGAGGCAGGGCCGTGCGGCTCCGTGGCCGATGCCACGGAGCCGCACGGTGGTTACCGTCAGAAGCCGACGCTCGGATCGTCCGTGTCCTCTTCCGGGTCCACGCTGTACAGCGGGCGGTCCTCGATCCCCAGGGCGCGCATCAGCTCGTTGGTCGGAATCCTGTACCTACGTCCGATGCGGAGGACGGGGCAGGGGAACTCGTGCTCGCGGATCAGCCGGTACGCGGTCGTCGAGCCGATTCCGAGTGCTCGGGCCGCCGTGCGCAGGTCCACTGCGACGGGCAGGTCGAACATCTCCGTGAAACTGAGGCGGCCCTCTGCCGGGTCCTTCACCCTCGCCTCCCCGCAGGGCGAACCGGCCGGGTGTCCGCGCGGCGCTCGGGCCGTCGCCTCTTCCCGGGGCTGTGACCCGCTGAACGGTCCTGCGGCCCGTCGTCGGTGTCGATGAAGATTCCCTGTCGGCGCAGATGCTCCGGGCGCACCCGGAAACGCAGCGGTGCGCACAGCCCGTCCGGGCCGTCCGGACGGTCGACCCGTACGTCCAGGCTCTCCGCCGCCGGAGCGTCCGCCTCCTCGCCGGACGCAGCGAGAGCGGGCTCCTCGGTGATGCGTTCGATCTGGGTGGAAGGAAGCTCCCGCAGCCCTTCCCGGGCGAGATGCCACGCCCTGGCGCGCGCCGCGTGCAGCAGGGAGGAGTCGGTGAGACAGCTCGCGCCGTCCCGATCCGCCAGCTTCTCCAGGAGAGCCAGGACCATCTCGGCCTCCACGTCCGACCGGTCGGCCCGCAGGCGCGTGCAGACCCGGTGGACCGTCCCGGTCAACCGGGGCAGGGCCAGCCAGATCGCCAGGAGTTTCCCCGTGCTGTCTGGAGTCAGGTCGCTCTGCGCCGTGCGGATGACCTCCTTCCAGACCGCGGTGGCGAACTGCGGGTCGGAGCCGGGGCCGTACAAGGCCTCGTGTGTCTCGGCGGCGGTCAGCCGGACCGGATCAGCCTCGTCGGCGTCCGTGGGGACGAGCACGAAGACCGCGTCACTGGTCCGGGGATCGTCGAAGTGCCGCCTCACCGAGGCGAACGCACTGCTGTGCGGTGGATACATCAGGAAATATCCTCTCTTCGGAATACGGAAACCTGAGTCCGGAGGTGCTGGAGATACCGAGATGCTGGACGAGGTGGGTCCTGTGGTGGGGACGTACCGCCTCATATTCGCGTCAAGCGGAGACCAGTCCCACCAGCCTCACTTTGATGCGTGAGCATGCGGTAGTGGTCTTCTCGACCAGGTAACGCCGCCTTTGACCACGAGCGTGTAACAAGCGCGGCAGCCAGGCCGCGAGCTCGCCGGTGACGAAGTTCGCGAGGCTGGTGGGTGCCCGTACAGAACGGGCACCCACGAACTGTTGCGCTCAGGCGGTCTCGGAGGACGAGGTGTCCGGCGCCTCGGTGGGCGGGGTCGCCGGGGTGGTGTCCTCGGTCCGGACGGCCGCCCGCCGGCGGCGGCTCGGCGGCCAGTCGGGGGACTGGCGCAGACGGGCTGCCCGGCGGTTGCGCTGACGGCTGTTCATCGGGTTCGCGGTTCCTCTCTGATGGGTCGATGGATGACTGAGCCGCCGTTTCGTGCTTCTGCGAGCGGCTGGTGCCATCGTGCCCGGGGGTGAAGCGGGGCCGCAGAGCGAAAACTGAGGGATAACTGAGTCCCCGGGGGGCGTGAAGAAGCAAGCGTGTGTGAAGCGGCACAGCGCGGCGCACAGAGAAGGAGTGCCGGCGAGGGCCGGATCACTGACTGCGGCGCGGTGAGGGGGAGGGCGATGGAGGGATATGTGCTGGGCCCGGTGCGGGCCGAAGGGGACGGCGGCAGGAGGGTGGTCGAAGGGTCGAAGGTGGCGGCCCTGTTCGCGCTCCTGGTGACCTCGCCAGACTGCCGATGTAAGAGGAAGGACATAGCCGACGTCCTCTGGGAGGGCGTCGAGGAGGTCGGAGACCTGGTTAACCGCGTCGTCGCCGACCTGCGGAAGCGGCTGGGCCAGGAGTCCGTGCCCCATAGCGGCAAGTCGGGTTACTGCACGCTTCGCGTGCCGGTGGGAGACGTCGACCTGCTCCGTTTTCGCGAAAAGGTGAAGCAGGCTGAGGGACTGACCTGCAAAGCGCAGTTCGAGCTGCTCGGAGCGGCCTTGGAGGAGTGGGACGGCGAGGACGAACCGCTGCACGGACTGTCCGAGACCGGCTTCCACTTGCGTCGGGAGGAGTTACGGGCTGAGTTGATGGCCGCCGTGTACGCGCGGCTGGACGCAGCCTACAAGTCCAGGGAGGTCAAATGGCTGCGCGAGGAGACGGAGAAATGGTTCGAGCGTGCGCCGGAACTGCCCCAGATCTTCCGATTTTACCTGCTCGCCCACGCAGACCTGCCGGAGTCCCGACGTGAGCGGCTCATCAAGAAGTGGGAGAAGCGCAACGGAAGAGCGGGCGTCGATGTACAGGGCGCCATCGACCAGGTCCGGGGAGAGGGCCGCCGGCCGGGCGGGGCGCTCCTGCCCCCCGTTCCCGACCAGTTGCCCGGCGGCAGGCGCAAGCCGATCGGGCAGGACGAGCTGATTGGCGACCTCTTCGAGGCCGTGTGCGAGGAACAGGACGCCGGCAATCTGGCGCTGGTCCTGATCAGCGGCATGGCGGGCGTCGGGAAGACCACGGTGGCCGAGAACCTCGCCGGTCGGCTGCGGGAGCGGTTTCCCGACGGGGTGCTGCGCGGCGAACTGAACGGATTCGCCGACGGAGACGTGCGGCCCGCCGAACCGGACGAGATCCTGGACGGCTTTCTGGCCGCGCTGCCGCCCTACACCACGGTGACCGGAACGGAGAGCAAGAGCAACGCGCTGCGGTCGGCGCTGGCCCACCGGTCGGTGCTCATCGTCCTCGACGACGCGCTCAGCGCCCAGCAGGTGCTGCCGCTGCTTCCCGGAGACGGTACCTGCGCCGTGATCGTCACCAGTCGTAACGACCTCTTGCGGCTGCAGTCCGAGAGAAAGGTGCTGTTCCGCAAGATGGAGCCGCTGCACGAGGCGGACGCCTTGGAGGTACTCCAGGAGAAAGTGTCGGCCGAGGACCGGGCCAAGCACGCCGTGCCCTTCAGCAAGCTGGTCCACCTCTGCGGTCGGCTGCCGTTGGCCCTCGTGGTGGTGGCCCGGCTCTTGGAGGTCGGTGCGCGTCCGCTGCACACCCTCCCTGCCCTGGTGCGGGAGCTGGAGAAGGAGCTGGAGCGGGCGAAGCTGGACACCCTGGACCTGCCCGAGCACGAACTGTCGGTCCGCGCCGCGCTCAACTGCTCCGTGCGCGTGCTGAATGAGGAAGCCCGGCTGCTGCTGTGGCAGCTCGCCGTCCACCCCGGGCCCAGCGCTTCCTGGGAGGCGGTGATGGATCTGGGACGGGCAGTGGACGAAGGGACGCGTACCGACCGGGCCCTGGTGGACCTCGTGGCGGCGAACCTCGTGGAACATCACGGCGACCGCTTCGGGCTGCACGACCTCGTGCGGGCCTTCGCCCTTCGGCACGTGCGGCCGGTGTCGGACGGAGAGAACGCGGAGATCGAGCGGGCGACCGTACGGCAGGTGCTGGAACACCAGCTGCACAACGTCCGAGCCTGCGACCGGGTGCTCGACCGCGAACGCACCCTGCCCACCGGCGAGCCCGGAGCGGTCAGGGTCACCGACCCCGCGGACCTCGCGGAGGCGATGGCGTTCCTGGACGAGGAGTACGCCACCGTCCAGCGAGGCATTCACTTGGCGATCAATCGGCGTATCGACCGGTACGTATGGCTGCTTCCGATGGCCCTGGTCATCTACCAGTGGCGCCGCCGCCTGCTCGATGATGCGCGGCAGAACCTCCGGTACGCCGCCGAGGCGGCGGAAACCGTCGCCGGTCCGGTCGATCGCGCCATGGTCCACCGGTCGCTGGCAGGGACCCACTGGCGGCTCGGTGAGTACGACTTGGCGGTGGGCGCCCTGCGCAGGGCCGTCCGGCTCAGCGAGGAGGACCGCAGCGCGGAAGGCCGGCTGAGTCTGGCCCGTACGTTGCACCGGCTCGGGCTCACCCTGCGCAAGCAGGGCGACCGGACGGGAGCGGAGGAAGCGCTCGGCCGCGCACTGGAGTTGTGCCGGGAGGTGTCCGACCGGGTCGGGGAAGCGGCTGTTCTGAACGTCCTCGGCGCGATCCACCTCGACCGGGGCGAGCACGAGCAGGCGCTCCGTCAGTGCGCCGACGCCCTGGGCGTGGTGGAGCGCACGACGGAGCGCAGCGGCCTGGCCGATGTGCTGTTCACCCTCGCCAAGGTGCACCTGGCCCGTTCCGAACGGGACGAGGCCATCACCCTGTACCGGCAGGCCTCCGCCATCTACCGCGAACAGGAGAACTGGCCCAACGAGGACAAGGTACGGATGCTCTTCGCTGATGTCCTGGTGGCCGCGGACGACACCGACGCGGCGGTGCGGGAGCTGGAGAGAGTCGTCGTGCTGCGTGAGTTGATGGACGGTGAGGGGGTGCGGGAGGTCCGAGAGCGGCTGGAAGGGCTGAGGTGACCCGCCCGGTCGACGGCCGTCGGCTCACCGTCAAAGCCGGGGCGGATGCGTGCGGTAGTACTCGGTCGGGTCCGGGCGCAGGGGCTTCGGTGGCCGTTGCGAGCCGAGCTGGGGTAGGTAGCAGCGGAGCCGATCGAACACTTCACGGACATCCGCGGGGCGCTCCGCCGCCTTCCACCGGACCATCCACAGCGCCAGGGAGGCGAACTCCGGGGGTAGTTTGGCGAGCCGATCGGCCGGCAGCACCGGGGTACCCGCTTCCGCCAACTCTTCGAGCCCGCCGTAGGGCAGCCGCATCACGGTCATCTCCAGCAGGATGCAGCCGAGTCCGAAGATGTCGGCCCGTCGTGTCAGCCGTCCTGCCGGGCACGCGTCGGACTGCTCGGGAGAGGCCCAACCGCGGGTGCCACGTGCCCAATCAGTCTCTTCACCCGCCACGACCGCGAGGCCCATGTCGATGAGCCGGAGGCGACCGTCCGGTTGCACGATGACGTTCTCGGGTTTGAGATCGCAGTGCACCAGATTCCGGTCGTGGACTTCCGCCAGGATTTCGCACAACTGGCCGATGACGGACGCGATGATCCCTGGATGCTTAACGGGCCGAGCCGCCAGCAGGACGTTGTGCAGTTGGCGGCCCTCGACGAATTCCATGATCAGGCATCGGCGTCGTCGGTGTGTTCCCATGGCGATGATTTCGGGGATCGCCTGGATTCCCGACAGCATCACCATGTGTGATCCCTCCTTGACCAGATGCATGCCGGCCGAGCGGAAGGCGCTCTCGGGTCCGAGGTCCCGGGCTTTCTGAAGCTTCAACGCCACCTTCCGCCCGTTGCTGCGGTCACGCCCGAGGAAAAGGTCGCCCTGGCCGCCGTCGCCGACCATGTCCAGCACTTTGTAGCGCTTCTCCACATCGCCGATCTCCTCGATCTCCCTCATGGCCGTCCACCTTTCCTCCGTACGGAAATGGAGCATGAAATGTCGCAGCCATGGCTACCCCCCGACGGGGTGACCCGCACCTCCGAAGTCATCACGGTATCCGCCGGAATGTTCAAGGGGGGAGAGTTCCGATGCCCCGCCGCTGACGCTCTCAAGACCCGCGGCTACCACACCACCGACCCCGTACCGCGGCGCCGTGAGCGGTTGGAGCACTTTGCTCTGGGCCCCTTCATGGCTGCCTGCGACATCCGTTCGGGGTCTGCCGGCCGCCCGCCCCGGACACGTACCGGGCCTCTGCACGACGGTCTGCGGACCTGGTCGGAGCACGGCGTGAAGATGTACGAGGCGGCTTTCCCCCTCGACCCGGAACGCCCTCTGCACGAGGTGCCCGAGCCGTGGACGTACCGCTACCGGCCGTCCGGTCCCGACCCGCGCGACGCCCAGGAGTACCGCCTCACCGTGTGGGGCCGCTGCCTGGCCTCCCCAGACGGTGCCTACCGCGAGCTTCGTCTGCCCGTGCACCGCCTGCGGGACCTGCCGCCCGACGGGTTCACCGCGGCCGTCGCCCTGGTGCTGGCCGAGGGCGCTCCCGGACCACCGCCGGGGCATGTACGGATCGTGGAGTTCGCGCTCTTCGACGGCCGTACGCGGGAACTCTTCGCGGGAAGCCGGGAAGAGGCGCGCGCCCGGTACCGCGAACACGGCCCCGCTGCCCTGGCCGGCGTACTGGACGGACGGGAATACCGCCCGGGGGCCGCCTGTGGCGGATGCCCCTACCTGTCGGTGTGCCCAGCCCTGCGCACAGCGCCCGGACTGCTGGGCATCGAGGCGCACGACCGGCCCCGCCGCACCTGGTCGGTCACCAACGGGCGGGCCTACCGAGCCTGCCCGGCGCGTGACCACATGCGCCGGCTGCACCTGCCCACGGCGGATTCCGTCGAACGCGAGGTGACGGCCGAGCGCGGCCGGGCGCTGCACGCCTACCTCGCCGAACGGCACGCCCACGGATCGCCTCGGCCCTGCACGGTCGAGGTCCCCGAGGAGTGGGTACCGGAGGGATTCGACCTGCCCGCACACGAACGCGCACTCGGCGCCCTGCTGTTGCGGCGGCACGCCGCGGTCTGTCCGCTGCGGTACGTCGGGGACGGTACGGATGTGCGGACCGAGCCCCGGGTGGTGCGGCACGACACAGCCGCCGACGTGGTGGTCCTGGCCGCGCCCGACCTGCTCTACCGGGATGCCGGGTCATGGGTGTGGCGCGAGACCAAGACCTCCGTCACCGATCGGCGGTCCGACCGCCCCCTGCTGGAGCGTTATCCGCAGTTGGCCCTGGCCGTCGTGCTGATCGCCCGCGGTGACCTGGGCGGTGATCCGTTCCGCGCGCGGGTCGAGCTGGAGGTGCTGCGCCCCGGCGGCGCCGATCTGGAGATCATCGATCCCTTTGCCCCGGCCAATCGGGTCACCGCCGAGAAGGTACTGCGGGCGATGGTGGCCGCCTGGCACGGGGACGACCAGTACGCGGCCCGGCCCGGACGCTCCTGCGAGCGGTGCGAAGTGGCCCGCTGGTGCACGGCGTCGTCCGTCAGCGAGGCCGCGGCATGAGGGTGGGGTCGGCCGGCCGGGCCGATCGGCCGGACGCCGGCGAGGCGCCCGAGGGCGTGGGCAGCGACCTCTTCGGCGAACTCGCCCGCATGGTGGCGGCTCTCTCCGAGGTCCAAGGGCTCCGCTCCTTCACCCTGCCCTATCCCGGCCTCGCCCAGCGGGCGCTGGATCACACGGTGATGCGCTGCCTTGATGTGGGGGAGGCGCCGCCGAAAAGTCTTCCGGAGCTGTGGGAGTGGTGCCGGACCAGGCCGTCCGACGACCCACTCTTTGCGGTCCCCTCCTCCCTGGTCTCGCCGGGCACCACGCTGGTGCACCGGGTCGGCCGGATGCCGACCCGGTCGTGTCTCGAGGTGGCCTCGCACGGACCGGGCGGAGACGTGGCGGCACACGCCCGCGCGCTCCTCGGGGACCTGCACGCGCGGAGTGGAACGGAGGAGAGCTACCGGCAGTGCCGGGCGTTCCTGGCGCGTCACCCGGTCGTCCACCAGCAGGACCGCTTCGCGCAGGGTTGGAACAGGGCGGTCTGGAGCCGGGTCAAGAGCCTCTACGGTCCGTTGCCCGAGTTCCTGCTCGTCGACGGAGACTTCCTGTACTGCCCCTCGTGCAGGCTCCCCGCGCTGCCCCGGGACAGTGCCGTGCCCGTACCCGGACCGTCCGGCACCGGCGCGGAAGTCTGGTGCGAGGGGGAGGACTGCCCGCGCGACGCCCCTCCGCGGCTCATCCGTGAGCCGGACCAGGCGTGGATCCTGCAGCGCTCGCTGCGGTGGTACCTCGTACTGCCGCACCGCACCGACGAAGCCGCCCGGGAGGCACTGGAGCGCGCCGAAGTCGCGTACGAGACCCTGCCCGGTCTTCTGCCCGCCTACAGGCTCAGGGACGCTGGCCCCCGCATCGTGGACATCCAGGTGTACGACCGCCTGCAGCCAGCGCTCCTCGCAGCCCATCTCACCGACAACACACCCCTCGCGGACCGCACCCTCGTCGTGGTCCCCGACGCGCTCGCCGGACGGGACGGCTACCGGCAGGCCTTCACCGACGCCCTTCCCGCGCTCCTGCGGGACCGGCTGGTGCTCACCACCCCCATGGACCTCGTGCCCGACCTGGGACAGGCCCGGCGAGAGGAGAAGGACGATGCGTAGCCTCCCCCCGCCCTTGACCGGCGTGTTCAACGCGCTCAAAGCATTTCTGGGGTACTCCGTACCCCAGCCCGCGCTGGAAGCCCTCTGCCAGGTCGAACTCGGCCTGTACCTCCAGGAGAAGATGCTGCCGGGCAGCCCCGCGGGCAGCGCCTGGGTGCTGTTCAGCGGGTACGGGTTCGCCGAGGCGCACCGGGCATCGCTGCCACCCGATGCGGCGAAGACCCTGCGTATCGCCAGGTACTCGCTGTGGACGCTGCGCCGGAGCCGTACCTGGCTCGAGGCGCTGGACACCTACCAGAGGTTCGACCCCAGGGTGCGCGCCTACGACGTACCGGACGCCGAGACACCCGCCGCCCGCCGCGACCTCTCCGTCGCCGGTGACCGCTTCTCCGTCTACGAGCAACTGCTGCGTGCCGCACCGCCGCTGGCGGGCAGGCGCCTGCAGGTCGCGGGTCAGGGCCCGCACGCCTTCCCCGTCAGTCGCACCATGGCCGTCGTCGACCTGCCGCCGGTCCCCCGCATCCCCCTCGTCGCCCACGACATGGACCTGGAACCGGCCGGCGGCGGCAAGCCCTTGATCTTCACCAGGGAGGACCTGGAACGCACGGTGGCGGAGATGGACGCCCAACACGCTCGCTCCGGCAAGGGCCGGGCACCACGGTGGCTGGAGCGGCTACGGTCGTTCGACCTCTCCACCAAGGAGAACGGAACCTTCCACAAGGCGAGGGAGGACGAGGACTTCGCCTTCACGGTCGATGGCATCCAGCACCTGCTCGGCATCGTCGGCGCCGGCAAGAGCACACTGCGCGACATCATCGCCGTCTATCTCGCCAAGCTAGGCAAGCGCACCACCATCGTCGTCACCGATGTCGCGGAGGTGCTGAAGCTCGTCCGGCTCTACGACCTCTACACCGACGGCGCCGCCGCACCCGTGCTCGGCTCCTCGGGCCGTGAGCGGCACGCCCAGCGGTTGCACCGTCGGCTGGCGGGCCGGGGCGAGCACCGACTGCTCGCCCACGACGACCCCGCCTTCGCCTACCTCGGGACGTCCTGCCTGCTCAACGTCAGACGGCAGGGCGCCACGTCGACGACCGAACCAATCGCCTACGGTGAGGCACCCTGCTCCCGGCTCCGCCCCCCCTCGGCCCTGCGGCGTGACCCGAGCGACGGACGGCACTCCGCGTGGCAGAAGGGGGTGACGAGCTGCCCGTACTGGTCCGCCTGTCCCCGTCATCACGGAGCTCGCACCCTGGTTGGCGCTCTGATCTGGGTGGCTACGCCGGCCGGACTGATCGATGCCGAGCCGCCCCGCCCCCAGAACGGCGAGCGCATCCGCTTCCTCGAACTCGCCTGCCGCCGTAGTGACCTTGTGATCATCGACGAGGCCGACCGTGTCCAGATGCAGCTCGACCAGACTTTCGCACCCGCCGTGGTCCTCGCCAGCGACGAGGACAAGGGCCTCATCGACCAGCTGAGCCGGCACAAGATCCGGGAACTCGCGGCCGGCGGACGCACCCAGCTCTCCGAACGGGACGTCGAGACCTTCGCCGCCGCCCTCAACACCGCAGGCGCGGCCACCGACCGGCTGTACGCGATGCTCGTCGCCGGGTACGAGCTGCGCAAGTGGGTGCGGACGGGCTACTTCAGCGCCTGGACGCTCCAGCTGGGGCTCCTAGACGAACGCTACGAACTCCCCGACGACAGCGGTCCGGACCACCCTCATCACGCCCCCCGCGAGGCTCTCGGGATACTGCTCGACGCGTTCCGGGACAACCCCTTCGGTGACCGTCACCGCAGGACGGAGGAGGACTTCAGCCGGCTGACCGCCCTCCTCAACGAACTGCTCCACACCGGCAACCCGGAGAACACCCGGCGCCGCCTCACCGAGGTCATGGACGAGGTCTTCGCCATCGACCCGAAGTACATGGCTGCCCGGCAGCGGAAGTACCAAGAGGCGTACGACAAGTGGCGGCGGGAGGAGGAACAGGGGAAGAAGCGGGGGCGCCGCAGCAAGCCCAAGCCTCCGCCCCAGACTCCCGAGGAATGGCGGAAGCAACTCGCGGAGCGCTTCGAGTTCACACTGTTGCTCAGCGCCCTGGAACGACGGCTCGCCATGATCAGCGCCATGTGGCCCCGCGTCGAGGCCGCCCTCAGCCTGGGCTTCAACACGATGTACCGCCGACCTCTCGACTACGGCCCGATGGTGCCCGAGGCCCCGATGGGCAATGTGCTCGGCTTCCAGTTCCGGGTCCCGGGTGAGGACAAGGGCGGAGTCCGCAGCGGCGAACTGACCTTCTTCCGTTGCAGCGGCGTCGGACGTGAGCTGCTGCGCGCCATCCCCGATCTCACCTCCGTAGACGCCAGGCCCGGTGCCCACTTGCTGCTCATGTCGGGCAGCAGCTGGGCGGGCGCGTCCAGCCGCTACCACGTCTGCGTCCCGGTCGGTGTGGTCATCGAACCGCCGGCCGAGGTGACCGAACGCATCGCCAACGAGAGCTCCATGCGCTTCGAGTTCATCGACGACGGCGACGAGAAACTGCGCATGTCGGGAACCCACCCGGACGACCGCCCGGAGAAGCTGCGCCGCATCGCGTGCCATCTAGGTGAGGGCGGAGACGAGTACGAGGTCACTGAAGGTGGTCCGCTCCAGCAGGAGTTGCTCTCTCTTCCTCCCGGGCGCGACCAGATCCTTCTGCTGGTCGGCAGCTACGCCGAGGCACGTGTGGTGGCCGACACACTGCACAACCTCAACGTCCGCTGGCGCAACAAGGTGCTGTGCCTGGTGTCGGACGACGAGGAGATCACCGCGGAGGACGAGGCGCCGTCGGCCTACCACGCCCGATCACTGCGCCGGGGCGACGTCGAGCACCTGAAGGACCTCGAGGCGGACATCCTGGTGGCGCCCCTACTCGCGCTGGAACGCGGCCACAACATCCTCAACGAAGACGACGAGGCGGCCATCGGCACGGTCTACTTCCTGGCACGGCCCCATCCGCACCCAGAGGACCTCCACCTGGCCGTCAACGCCGTCAACGACTGGGTCGTCCGCGCCGTCACCGGTCGTGACTTCGCCACCCTGGTACAGGGAAAACCCACCGTCGAGGAAGGAGCGGAGGAGTTCCGCCGCCTCGCCCGTTCGTACTGGTACCAGGTACTCGCCCGTTCTATGGCGTGGAGCCGTCTCGACGACGACGTACGGGAGCAGGTCACCTGGGACATGCTGGTCCTGTTGTGGCAGGTGATCGGGCGACTGGTACGCGGTGGCGTACCGGCCCGGGTGGTCTTCGTCGACGCCGCCTTCGCCCCCAACCGCGGCGCCGTACCGGCGCGGCCCGACACCCCCGAATCCAGTCTGCTGCACAGCGTCCTCGCCGTCCTCGACCCGTATTTCGACGGCGGCACGACGACCGCGGAGGAGCAGTTCATCGTCCGCGCCCTGTACGCGCCCCTGCGCAGCATGCTCACCCGCCTGCTCGCCGCCGTACCCGCCCACCCGTAAGCGCCGAACCCCTGTCCCAGGAGGTAATTCCGTGTACCACCACATTCGCGTCGCGGCCTACGAACCCGACCCGCTCCACGGACCCTGGCGGGAGGAGATGAACGTGCTGCGGCTCGGCGAGGACCTGCACGCCGAGCTCACCGGGATGCATGCCGAGGCGGACAAGAACTCCGTCCACCCCCACCGGCTCCCCGTGCGCAGGCTCAACTCCCTGCTCCAGGCGATGGCGCCAGGCGTCATCGCGACCGGCCGCAACGCCGGGACGGATGGCCGTCTGCCGTGGCTCTACGCGCGGGAAGCCGTCCCGCCGGACGTGCTGGCCCCGGTGGTAGGAGCTTGGGCGGCGGGCATGCACCGGGAGGACGACGACTCGGAGGGCGCCGATCTCGAGGAGAGGCTCCGCTCCGGTGACCCGGCCGAGACGGTACGTCTGCCCCACTGGGAGACGGAACCGGTCGACCTCGCCGAGAGCGTGCTCTCGGCGGGCGGAACCGCCGAACCCGCCGCGCGGCTCTACAGCCTGCTGCCCGAGTGGATCGCCTTCCGGCTGGCCGCCCGGACGTTCCGCACGGGCGGCACCACACTCCACTTCCGCGTCGAGAGCTCGGGTGACGGCGCGCGACTCGTCTCCTGGCCGCCTCAGCGATACGAGCGCCGACGGCAGACCTGGTACTACTCGGCCTGCCTCACCATCACCGTCCACACCGTGCCGTTCGCCCCGCGGTTCCGCGTCCATGTGTCCACCCAGGTACGCCGGTGGGCCACCCGACTGGACGTACGACCCCACCAGCTCGGCGGTACGACCGTCCTGCTCGACGCTCCACTGCCGTGGCCGGAAGGGCCGGACCGGGGCCACCGGCTGATGGTGAACACGCTGGGCTACGACCGGCGGTCGAAGGAACTGGCCTGGCGCCGGCACAGCCCCGCACCGCTCGTGCCCGAGCTGGACATCGTGCGCAACTATCCCCGGCCCGAAGCGCTCTTCTCCGACCCCGAACGCTGGATCAACGGTTCCGGGGACGTGGCCGCCGGCATCGTCTACCACCCGTCGATCGGCCCGCACGAGGTCGGACCCGGGCTGATGCCACGGGAGCGGGCGGATCTGGACGCCTGGGTCGAGGAAGGGCTGCGCCCCCTGCTGACCCGGGTCCCCGACCTCACGCGCGTCTCCCGGAGCAACACACCCTCCCTGCTGCCCCGTTCCGGCCCCGGACGCGTCCCGGGCGTCCGCGACGCCCAGCTTGCTCTGCAACGGCGGGCGGCGCTGACACGCGCACTGAACGGCCGCCCCCTGGAGATCGACGTCTTCTGGCAGTCCCCGGAAACCCGTGCGGCGCTGCTCGCCGAGCTGCCCAAGCTCATTGGTCTTCCCGCCGGGCAGCAAGTGCCGTCGGCCGACGGGGAGACCTGGCAGTGGCAGTGCGAGGGGGTCGACATCCGCGTCCGGGCCCGGCCCGCGGGACCCTTGGCCGACGCCCTGCCGACCACCCGAGCCCGCGGGCGCCTCAGGGCCGTCCGGCTGGCCGAGGCCATCGAAGGGCGCTGCGGGCTCGTGGCGGACCGGGCGGACCCGTTCCTCGGCGGGGCCGGAGTCGTGATCACGGAGATCGCCGGCAAGGAGCGCTTCGCCGCTGTCCCGGACTCCGACCCCAAGCACGCGCTGCGCATCGCCTGGGCACGGCAGGGACGGCTGACGCAGTTCGTGAACTCGCCCGACGACACCGACAGCGCTCTGGAACACCGGGCCAGGTGGACCTGGCTGGACGCCTTCCGGCAGCTGGGCGCGATCAGCCCGCCCGCCCATCGGGTGGGAGCCGGCATTCCGGGCGACCTTCAGTACGCGGCGTTCTGGCTCGTACGCCACACCAGGAAGGGGCCCACGCGATGCCCCGTCCACCGGCTGGTGGCGGTGCGGGTGCGCCTCGGGGACGGACCGGGCGTCATCGAGGGGTGGGACGCAGAACGAGCCGAATGGGTGCCGTATCCGAAGCTGTTGCTGCTGCTCTCCCAGGCACGGGAACCGGCGGCGAGCGGCGGGAAGGAGACCGGCACGGGGAAGCTCGTCGATGACTCGGCAGCCCCGGGAGGATCCCGGCCCGCTGCCCGCCCGGGCGTGAAGCAGGACAGGCAGCGGGAGATCGAGCGGCAGATCCGGGCACTGCTCTTCCAGCTCCGCGACCGCCCGACGCTGCTGCTGGCGGACGTCGGAAATCTGCGCCAGTGCTGGCCTGGCCTGCGCAACGGTGCACTGGACCGCGACACGCTCGGCTTCGGGGCCGAACCCGCCCAGCGGCACACGCTCTACGGCCACGACCTGCGGGTGCTGCTCGTACGGGACGCCAACGCCCGGGGTGAAGTGGCGGAGTGGTACGCCCACGACACCGAGGACGGGGTCGGCTTCGCCGAGGGTGTGTGGGGGACGGCGGATACGGAGGGCCGTGTCTTCGCGAGTACGGCCTCGAAGCCGCACACGGTGGCGAAACTGCCGAAGGGGCTCATGAAGCTGGTGCCCACGGCACAGGGCCGGACAGCGCCCGGGAAGACCGCGTGGAACCCCGGGCAACTGGAGATCACCGTGCTCGGCTGTCTGTCGGAGAAGGCGCTGACGGACTCGGGGCGTGCGGGTGACCCGCCCGACCGGCCGGCGGAGTGGGCGACGCTCACGCACCAGCTGCGTTACCACGACGACTACCCGCCGCTCGCCCGGCCTCTCCCGCTGCACTTGGCGCGTCTCGCCGGTGAGTACGTACTTCCGGTGGCCGGAACGAAGTAAGCGGGGAGTACGTCATCCGCTTCCTGAGCGACGTGCCGCCTGAATGGGATGTCCCAAACGATCGACGCTGATAAGGATCAATGCTTCCCTCGTGTGAGCGCCGAAGCCTGAACCTGACCACGGGGACGGCGTCTGGTGCACTCCTTGCTGGGATCACTGGGCGTCCGCCGTGACGCTCGTTTGACGCTCTTCGCACCTGGTGGCCCCAAGACGGAGACGAGGGACGGACCTGACCTGCGGTTTTCTCTGAGTTCACCCGGGTGACATGCTTCCGATGACGCACCACGTGGAGTGCGTCGCCATCCTCGAACCGGCTCATAAGGGCGCCTGACTTGCGGTCTGCGCGTGCGCATGGTGTGCCGTGCGGGCGTTGTGGGCGACATCCGGACGTTGGTCGACGCTCACGTGGCACTCGCCCTGATGGTGCGTCGTGCGCCTATCGGCACTGTTCGGAGTGTGTGTCGGCACAGGCGGCCAAGCATGATCGGAGGGAGCGTGGCGCGGTTCTCGTACTCGCGGCGGGCCTTGCGCCGGGCCGGGGCGGCCCCCCTCGCTGGGCTCCCGTTCGGTCCTGCGGAGGAAGTCGGCGACCTTGCCCGGCATGTCGACGGTGACCGGCAGCTCCGGGGCCGGGGAGTTCCTCGCGGTCGGCGGGGTGTGTTCGGGGGCGGGCGAAGGCCGGAGCCGCCTCCGGACGGCGGGCCGGAGGCAGCTCGTTGCGGGAGCCGGGGCTGGGGCTGGGGCGGGTGTGGACGCGGGTGCGGGTGTGGACGCGGGTGCGGGTGTGGACGCGGGTGTGGGTCAGTCCGCGCTGATGCTGTTCAGGATCGCCGATGTGACGTGATCGGCGGCGTTCCTGTGGCCCCTGGCGTTGGGGTGGACTAGGGCCGGCTGGGTGGAGCCGCTGGTGAGGATGCCCTCGACCCACTTGCCGGCGTCACAGACGCTGTGGTTCCGGGAGGAGTCGTAGAGGTCGACGAAGCCGGTGGAGCCGTGCGTGCCGGCCGACTTCTCGATGACCTTGTTGAGGGGTTCCAGGACGTCCTGGCGCAGCCAGTCCAGGTCGCCCTGGGTGATCGGCCCGAACTGTTCCAGGTCGTTGTACCGGCACTTGGAGGTGTCCTCGGGGATGACCGTGGGGTAGCCGACGGCCAGGATCTTGGCGTGCGCGGCCCGTTCGTGGAGCACGGTGAGCATCTCGTCGTAGTCCTTGCCCACCTTGGTCAGCCGGCCGGGGATGTCGTCGGCCAGGTCGTCCCTGCACGGGGTGCCGACGCCGCCGCTGCCCGAGCCCAGTTCCAGGCACGTGCGCAGGATGTCGGCGAATCGAAGGGTGTTGCCGCCCACCCCGACGGTGATCACGTCGGTGCCGGGGCCCACCGCTTCGGACTGGGGAGGCACCGGGGGGAACGGGTAGTCCGGGTCCTCGGAGAAGGGCGGCAGGTGACGGCCGATCGGCTCCTGCGCCCGGAAGGTGACGTTCTCGATCGTGGCCGCGCCGCAGCTGACGTTGGTCAGGTCGATGAGCCCGCCGAGGTCGCGGTCGATGACCTGGGGGTAGGACCGGTCGGTGCGCTCGCAGCCGTCGCGGGGGACTTCGAAGGTGTCGCCCGCGGCCGGGATGACTCCGGCGGTGTAGGAGTCGCCCAGGGCGACCCAGTCGTAGGACGCCGCGGCGGCGGGTTGTGCCCCGGCGAGTTGTACGGGCGCGAGGGCGCCCGCGGCGAGAGCCGCGGCCGGGAGCAGCAGGGCCAGCCGAGTGCGGAAGCTTGCCACGAATCCTCCAGGGATACGGTGTTGGCGTCGCTTTTGAACCTATGGGGACGTGACGCGTGGTACTAGATCCATTGCGGACAGTCACGTCCCGTGGGGTTCGGGGGTGTTTCCCGTCGTGGCAGGCAGGTTCTGAAAGGGCGAGTCCGGTATCCGGACCGCCTGGTTCCGTCGGGTGACCGGCCCTGCTCGGTATGTGTGTGAACCGTGGTGCGCCTGCCCGGTCCGCGGCTCTCGCGGTCTGCCGTACGGCTCTGACCGGCTGTCTCATTCGTGATCACCGGCTGCACGCGGGGAGGTGCTGTCCGCCGGCGGCGGTTGCTCAGCCTCTCGGTTCGGGTCGGGCGCGAACCGTCAGTCGGTGACCGTCCTGGCGTCGGTGATCCAGCCGGCGAGCTGCTCCATGTAGTCCGCCTGCGACACGTAGTCGAGTGCCGCGGAGACCCACGGGTGTATTTGGCCGGCGGCGAGCGCCGCGTTGCCCGCGATCGTGGGCTGCTTCTTCAGCTGTGCGCTGTCGTAGCCGGCCTGCTGGAGCAGCCACATGTCACCGCCCACCTGCCCGGCGTTCTCCCAGCTGTAGTTGCCCCAGTAGTAGCCCTCGGGCTTCGGTTCGAAGAACTGCACGCCGAGGCCGGCGTACAGCTGGAGCGCCGGGTCGTCCTGGGCCTTGGCCACGCTGACGCCGTCGCTGTCGGCGTAGAGCGACGTCACCGTGACCGGGTTCGCCGTCGCGGCCTTCTCCAGGGCCTCCGAGGCGGCGTCGTACCGCTTCTTCGCCTTCGCGACGGTGCCGGGGTCGGCGCCGAGCGCGTCGGCCAGCTCCGTGGTGCGGTCGACGACGTCCGCGCCGTCGCCGCCGAGCAGGATCGTGACGACGGGGGCGATCGCCTCCACCTGCTTCTGCTGGGCGAGGTCCTTGAAGCCGTAGTCGGGCTGCGTCGTGTCGATCGTGCCCTTCTCGTCCGTGGGGTAGACCTCGGAGACGATGACGTCGGGCCGTTCCGCGGCGAGCTTCTCCAGGTCGATCTCGCCGTAGGCGGTGCCTACTTGCTCGATGCCGGAGGTGTCCAGGTCGTCGAAGCGGGCGTCGTCCTCGATCGCCGAGTAGCCCCACGACGCGACCGGCTCCAGCCCGTAGTGCATCAGGGGGACGATCTGGTCGTTGACGCCCGCGACGCGGGTCGGCGCCCGGTCGAGCGTGACGGTTCTGCCGAGGTCGTCGGTGAAGGACCAGGATTCCTCGGATGCGGCGGCGTTCGAGGTGGACTCGTGCGTCGTCGAGGAGCAGGCCGAGAGGGCGGCGAGCACGAGGATGACGGCGAGCGGGAGGAGGCGGGGGCGGGATACGGTTCTCATGGTGCAACTTAGCTTAGGCTAACCTAAGTCATTGCGGGAGGGTGATCCGGGAGGGCGATCGGCTCGTCGTCCTCCTCCGGCAGCACGAGCGGAGTGCCGGTGACCGGGTCGGGGACCACCCGCGCGCGCAGGCCGAACGCGCGCCGCAGCAGCCGCGGTTCGAGCACGTCGCGAGGAGCGCCGTCGGCGAGCACCCCTCCGTCGCCGATGACCACCAGACGGTCGGAGTAGCGGCCCGCGAGGCCCAGGTCGTGCAGCACCATCACCACGGTCGTTCCCGACGCGCGGTTCACCCGGCGGACGAGCCGCAGTACGTCGAGCTGGTGGGCGAGGTCGAGGAACGTGGTCGGCTCGTCGAGCAGCAGGGTTCGCGCCTCCTGGGCGAGCACGAGGGCGATCCACGCGCGCTGGCGCTGGCCCCCCGAGAGCTCCGTCACCGCGCGGTCGGCGACCTCCACGAGCCCGGTGTCGGCGAGCACGCGCTCCACGACCGCGTCGTCCGCGGGCGTCCACGGCCGCGCCCAGCTCTGGTGCGGGTTGCGGCCCCGCATCACGAGGTCGCGCACGCTCGTGCCCGCGGGGGCGACCGGGTTCTGGGGCAGGATCGCCAGCCGGCGCGCGACGGCGCGTGAACGCGACCGCCGCAGGGGCTGCCCGTCGAGCAGCACCGTGCCGGCGGTCGGGGTCAGCAGGCGGCCGAAGGCCTTCAACAGGGTGGACTTGCCGCAGCCGTTCGCGCCGACCAGTGTCGTCACGGTGCCCGCCTCGATCGAGAGGTCCAGCCCGTCGAGCACGGTGCGTCCGTCGTAGCCGAGGATCACGCCGCGGGCCTCGAGCGCGGGTGCGGTCACCTCGTCGTCTCCTTGCGGTTCCTCAGCAGCAGCCAGATCAGACAGGGCGCGCCGATCGCGGTCGTCACGATGCCGACGGGCACGTCCCACGGGAAGACGGTGCGGGCGAACGTGTCGGCGAGCAGCACGAGGCAGCCGCCGGTCAGTCCCGAGAGCAGCAGCGGCGGACGGGTGGCACCGGCCGCCCGCACGGCGATCTGCGGCGCCACGAACGCGACGAAGCCGACCGGCCCGGCCGCCGCCACGGAGGCCGCGGTCAGCAGCACCGTGAGCGCGACCACCACGAGCCGGTGCAGCTGCACCGGCAGTCCGACCCCGCGGGCGACCTCGTCACCGAGGTGCGACACGGCGAGGGCCGCGGACCCGGCGAGCGCGAGCGGTACGAGCACCGCGACGGCGGTGAGCAGCGGCCACACGGCGTCCCACGACGAACCCGAGAGGGAACCGACGAGCCACTCCGACGCGGCCGCCGCCTGCGTGATGCGCGCCTGCACGAGCAAATAGCTCGTGCCCGCCTCGAGCACCGCCCCCACTCCGATGCCGACGAGGACCAGCCGGTAGCTCTGCACGCCGCCGCGCCAGCCGAGCCCGTACACCAGCGCGGCGGCGAGGATCGCGCCGAACGCCGCCACCGCCGGCACGCCCGCTCCCGGCAGCGCACCGCCGACGCTCTCCCCGCCGCCGCCGACGAGGATCGCCGCGACCGCGCCGAACGACGCGCCGGAGGAGACGCCGATCACGTCGGGCGTGGCGAGCGCGTTGCGGGTGACGGTCTGCATGAGCGCCCCGGCGACGCCCAGCGCGAGGCCGACCAGGACGCCGGTGAGCACGCGCGGCATGCGCAGGTCCAGCACGATCAGCCGGTCGAGGCTGTCACCCCGCCCGGCGAGCGTGCGCAGGATGTCGGCCACCCCGACCTCCGCGCCGCCGACCGCGATCGCGGTGACCACGAGCGCGCAGGCGAGCAGGAGTGCCGCGAAGGTCATGAGCAGGGTGCGGGGCCGCCAGGCGAACCCGAGCGGGCCGACGAGGACCCCGCGGCGGGCGTGCGCCGCGGTCGGTGCGACGGTCACAGGCTCACCAGCGATCGGCGGCGGGCGACCGCGACGAAGAACGGTCCGCCGATGACGGCCAGCACGATGCCGACCTGCACCTCCGAGGGGCCGTGGACGAGGCGGCCCACGATGTCGGCGAGCAGCACGAGCAGGCAGCCGACGAGCGCGGCGGCGGGCAGCAGCCGGCGGTGGCCCGACCCGACGAGCGCGCGTGCCAGGTGCGGCACCACGAGTCCGACGAAGGCGATCGGTCCGGCCGCCGCCGTCGCGGCGGCCGTGAGAAGGGTGATGGCGGCCAGGCCCACCGCGCGCGCCACCAGCAGGTTCTCGCCCAGACCGCGGGCGAGTTCCTCGCCGAGGGCGAGGTTGTCGAGGGCGCGGGCGTTGAGCGCCGCGAGCAGGAGTCCGGCGGCGGCGAACGGCACGGCGCCCCAGACCTCGTCGAGCTGTCGGCCGGAGAGCGAACCGACCACCCACAGCTGGTAGGCGCGCAGGCTGTCGCGGTCGGCGAGCGTCAGGAACGACGTGACGGCGGTGAGCAGCGCCGACACCGCCGTACCCGCGATCGCGAGCGGCACCGGGTTCGCCGTACCGCTGCCGGCGACCGTGATCGCGAACGCGGCGAGACTCGCCGCGAGCGCGCCGACGAGCGCGAGGCCGACGGTGGCGCCGGTGCCCGACACCCCGGACACGACCAGGCCGAGCACCACCGCGAGGCCGGCGCCCGCGGACACGCCGAAGAGGCCGGGGTCCGCGAGGGGGTTGCGGGTGTGGCCCTGCATGACGGCCCCGCCGACCCCGAGGCACACGCCGACGAGGAGGCCGATGACCGTGCGCGGGACCCGTGAGCCGTAGACGACGTCGGCGTCCGTGCCCGCCCCGGGGTGGAGCAGGCCGTGGAGGACCGCCGCGGGTGCGAGCCGGTTGCTGCCCAGCAGGAGGCTCGTGAGGCACACGACGGCGACGGCCAGGACCAGGGCGAGGAGGATGCCGGTGCGCGCGGCGGGCGAGGACCGCGGCCGGCGCGTCCGGCGTACGGATTCGGGCGGCGCCGTGGCTGTGATCACGAAGTTAGCTTAGCCTAACCTTCATGGCCTCCACCGTGACCACCACCGTGACCACCACCGTGACCACCACCGTGACCTCCACCGTGCGTGCGAAGCCGCGCGATCCGCGCCTGTTCCCCGCCTCGGTCGTGTCGAGCACGCGCCTCACGCCCAGCATGCAGCGGGTGACCGTGCGCGGTGAGGCGCTCCGGGCGTTCCCGTGGCGCGGCTACGACCACTGGTTCCGGCTGTTCTTCCGCCACCCGCACCAGGAACGCTTCCACGTGCCGGAGGTCGCCGGCGCGACGTGGTGGAAGCCGTACCTCGCGATGCCCGACGAGGCGCGGCCCTACTGCGCCAACTACACCGTGGCCGACTTCCGCGCCCGTACCGGCGAGCTCGACATCGACGTCGTCGTGCACCGGGGCGCCGAGGGCGCGATCGAGGGCGGCGTCGCGATCTGGGCGTGCTCGGTCGAGCCGGGTGAAGAGCTGGCCCTGCTCGACCAGGGCGTCATGTTCGAGGCGCCCGCCGATGCCTCGAGCGTGCTGCTCGTCGCCGACGAGAGCGGTCTGCCGGCCGTCGCGGGTATCCTGCGGTCACTGGCGGACGGCACGGTCGGCCGGGTGCTCCAGGAGGTGCCGACGGAGGCCGACTGCCGTGCCCTGGCCGGACCGCCCGGCATGCGCGTCGACTGGATCCCGCGCGCCGACCCGCACGCGGTGCCCGGCGCCGCGGCGCTCGCCGCGCTGCGCGATCGCGACGACGTCGACCCGCAGGGGTACGCCTTCGTGGTCGGCGAGCAGACGCTCGCGACGGAGGGGCGCCGCCATCTGCACCGCGCCGGCATGCCGAAGGACCGCATCACCTTCTCCGGCTTCTGGAAGACCGGGCGGCGCTGACGGTCGGCGGTGCTCAGGCGATCCGGGCGGCGCTGAGGGTCGGCGGTGCTCAGGCGATCCCGGCGGCGCTGACGGCCGGTAGTGGTCAGGCGATCCGGGCGGCGCTGAGGGCCGGTAGTGGTCAGGCGATCCGGGCGGCGCTGAGGGCCGGTAGTGGTCAGGCGATCCGGGCGGCGCTGACGGCCGGTAGTGGTCAGGCGATGCCGATGGCGCCGGTCGGGACGGGGGCTCATGGTGCGGTGGGAGACGGTGGAACACCGCACCCGCCTCTTCCGGCGGTCCACGGGCCACGAGCGGTGGCGGGCGCCGGCCGGTCCCCACTTCGCCGCTCCGCCGCAGGTCGAACACCTGTACTCGGTCCTCGCCCCATGACCGAGGCCGGGACCGCCCGGTCCCGGCCGCCCCGGTCCCTTCCCGCGGAGGCGACGCCATGACCCCGCCCACGGTGCGCGACGACACCACCGACGCGGACGTGGCCGTGACCCCGCTCACCCGGCAGACCGCGGACCGCATCGCCGAGTACATCGGCGGCAGCGACCTCGCCGAGGGAACCCGACTCGTCGGGCGGTCCCTGGCGGAACTGCTCAAGGTCTCCCGCTCACCGGTCCGCCGGGCCCTGCGCCTGCTGGAGCGGCAAGGTGTCGTCGAACCCGCGGAGCGGGGCGGGTACGCGGTGGCCCTCGTCCGCACCGAGATCGCGGGGAGCGCCGCACGCGGCCCGGCGCAGGACCCCCTCGAGGAGGTCTACCTGCGCATCGCGGCGGACCGCCTCGACGGACACCTGCCGGACCGCGTCACCGAGAACGCGCTCGTCCGCCGGTACGCACTCCAGCCGGGGCAGCTCACCCACCTGCTGCGCCGCATCGCCGTCGAGGGCTGGATCGAACGGCTGCCCGGCTACGGCTGGGAGTTCCAGCCCATGCTCACCACCATGACCGCGTACGAGGACAGCTACCGGTTCCGCCTCACCATCGAACCCGCGGCCGTCCTCGAACCCGGCTTCCTCCTCGACCGGCCCGCCCTGGAGAACGTCCGGGCCCAGCAGCAGCGCCTGGTCGACGGGGACATCCGGACCATCGGCAACGCGCAGCTCTACGACCTCGACAGCCGCTTCCACGAGGTCGTCATGGCGTGCAGCCGCAACTCGGTGTTCATCGACGCCCTCCACCGCGTCGACCGGCTCCGGCGGCTGATCGAGTACCGCCGCTCACTCGGACGCGACCGGGCCGTCGTCCGCCGCACGGAACACGTGGAGATCGCCGACCTGCTCCTGTCCGGCCACCGGTCCCGGGCGGCCGAAGCCCTGCGCGAGCACCTCGCCACCGTCTCGGAGGAGAAGACCGGCCGCGACGCCCCTCGGTGAGACGCCAGGCCGGCCGGGGGCGGCGGCGTAGCCGACGCTCCGGGCCACGCTCCGGGCCGCGTCCTCAGTGCGGCGCGGCGGGAGGCGCGGCCGGCCGCTCCGTCCGCTCGGCCTCGGCACGGAGTGCGGCGGCCCGCCGCGTCGGGTCGTAGCGCGGTCCCACGCCGTCGATCAGCACGACGTCACCCTCGATGTGGTCGGTACGCAGTCGCAGGATGTCCTGGTACCCGGGCGAGCGGTACCAGGCGCGCGCCTCGTCCAGGCCGGGGAACTCGATCAGCACCATGCTGCCGGGCCACGTCCCCTCCACCACCTCGGCCGGCGGTCCGTGAATGACGAAACGGCCCGCGAAGGGGTCGAGCGTGGCCTGGATGCGCTCCAGGTACTCGATGACGTCGGGATGGTGGCGGCGGCTGCGGAGATGGGCGAAGCCATAGGCGGACATGGTCGGGTCGGGCTCCTTCTTCCGTTCGTACCGGTCGGGGAACGACGACCAGAACGTAGCCGGGAACGACCGGGGCGGCGATTACCTCACGGGTCATCACCGCGGCCGGTGCCCGTCCGGGCCGGGAACGTGGTGGTGGACCCGGCGGCTCCCGCGGCCCTGGCGGCCCCCGCGGCCCCGCAGCCCCGGCCGTCCCGCCCGGACGTCTCACGTCGAGTGCGTCGCGACCCTCGGTCCGGGCGCCGAGCGCTCCTGGTCCGTGTCCTCGGCGGTGCGGGGGGTGAGGGAGCGGTCGCCGTCTTCCGGCGCGGCGGTCCGTGCCCGGGGGACGGCCGCTTCTTCCGCCGCCGCCAGTGTCCGGAGCAGCGCACGGGCCACCGCGTCGTTCTGGCGGAAGGCGGGGGCGTTGGTGCGGGGGCGGGCGAAGGCGGCGACGGCGCGGCTGTTGGTGGGGGCGCCGATGGCGATACGGCGGGGGTGGGCCTCGCCGAGGGTGGGGTCGAGGACGTGGCCGTGCGCGGGGGTGACGGTCAGCAGGCCCGAGCGGTGGGTGTGGGTGGGGTCGGTGATGACCTCCTCGGTGAGGGCGCCGGAGCGGAGCAGGGCGCGCAGGAGCGGGTCCCCGGTGCGGTCGAGGGTGGGGCGGGGCAGGTAGGCCTCGATCAGGGCCGTGGCGTGGACGGTGTGTCCGGGCACGGTGGGGCTGGTCGCGGTGAAGGTGCCGGTGGAGTCGTCGGTACCGACCTGGAGGTCCGCGCCGAGGAAGCGGACGATGCCGGCCCGGGACAGGGCGAGCAGCTGGCGCAGCCGGAAGCCCGGCGGGCCGGAGGCGAGGAAACTGAAGAAGCCCTGCCACCAGCCGTCCAGTCCCGCGGCGACGGAGCGGGCGGTCAGCCGGCCGGCGGAGACGAGACCGGGCAGCTGTCCGTAGACGGAGAGCAGGGCGAGGAAGGCGCCGAGGTCGGCGCTGTGGGCGGGGTCCTCGCGGCGGCCGACGTCCTGGGTGATGTGGTCGCGCAGGTGGTGCTGGAAGGAGTGCGGATCGGGGAACGTCAGGCCCGCCAGGGGGCGGTCGAGGGCCTCGAAGTCCAGGCGGTCCTCCGGGTCCGGCACCGCCGCGGCGACGAGGGCGGCCATCGCCTCGGAGTACCAGTCGAGGCGGTCGTAGGCGGCGAGGAAGTCCGCCCAGGGCAGCGCGGTGCGCTCCGGATGGGCGTGGAACAGCTCGTGGTAGTGGCCGAAGCCGATCTCCTTGGCCATCAGCGGCCACACGTCCCGGCGCAGGTCGAGGGGGCGGTCGAGGGCGAGCAGGGCATCGACGGCCGCGGGGCCGAAGTGGCGCGGCAGCGGTGGCCGGGGGCCCTGGAGCCGGTAGCGGGTCTTGGAGTGGTACGGCACACCGCGCCGGGACCCGACGTGGAGGACGGGCTCGCGGCCGGAGGGGAGGTAGGTGAGGGTGCCGTCGGGCTCGGTGCGGTAGGTGCCGCCGCGCCCCTCGGTGAGCAGCACCATCAGGTCGACGAAGGCCAGCCCGAAGCCGCGCAGGACGACGTGTTCGCCGGGGCGCAGGCCGGACAGGTCGGCGTCGGAGGAGAACTCGGGCGGGAGGTGGAAGCGGCCGTGGCGGGCGGCGAAGGCGGCGTGGTCGTGGTGGCCGGCTTCCGGGGCCGCGTCCAGATGCCCCTGCGCGAGGACGACCAGGTCGGCGGTGAGGGGGGTGTCGCGGTCGGCCAGGTGCACCTGCTGGGGCCCGTCCGCCGGGCCGGTGACGGCCGTCGCGACGGTGCGGTGCCACACGACGCCGATGGACGGCGGCAGTTCGGCCAGCGCCCGGCGGAACACCCAGTCCAGGTAGGCGCTCTGGGCCCGTCGGGTGGGGAAGTCGGACGGTTCCAGGGAGCGCAGCTCGGCCAGGACCTCGGGGTCGGCGGGTTCGGGGGCGGCGGGTTCGGTGTCGGGGGTGAGGCGGGGGCCCCGGCCGGAGAACCGGGACGCCCACTCGGCCAGCGAGGGGCCGGGCCGTACGGGACCGTCCATCTCGGAGGTCTCGTCGGTGAACATGGTGACGTCCTCGGCCATGGAGTTCATCCGCAGCAGCGGTGACTGCTCGTGCCGCCAGACCCGTCCCGGCCCCGGCGGGTACGGGTCCACCAGATGGATGGTCAACGTCCGCCGTCCGTCCCACAGTTCGGGAGCGTTGGCGGCGATGCGCTCCAGCAGGCCCGTGCCGCGCGGGCCCGCGCCGACGACGACCAGGACGGCCGCGGGGACGGCGTTCACCGGTCACCGCCGATCGCGGGGCGGGCGTCGGCGGCGGTCCGGACGGCGGTCCGGACGGCGGTCCGGACGGCGGACCGGGCGCTCGCGGCGGCCGCCGCCGCGGTCGCGGCCGGCGGCCGGCCGGCGCGCCGGCGCCGCACGATCGCGGGCAGGTCGCCGGACGCGGAGCCGGACGCGGAGCCGGGCGCATAGCCGGACGCGTAGCCGGGCGCGCGGCCGGGCGCCTTCGCCCGGGGGACGGGCGGGAGCGGCGGGGCGTCGGGAGCGGTGACGTCGGAAGGCGGGACCATCGGGGTCTCTCCGGGGGAGGAGTCGCGGGCGTCGGTGACCACCCGGCGGCGGCCGGGTGCCGGTGTCATCACGAGCGCCACGTCCCTCAACGCGGCCGGAGGGGCCGCTGCCGCACACGGCGGAGCCCGTCCGTCGCCGATCGTATGTGCCCGGTGCACGGACCTGTCAACAGTGCGTGCCGATCGGTCGGTACCGGTCCGTCACGTGGTCAGTGGTTGACGGGAGGCAGAATGTACTGCTCAATTAAGCGCATGAATGCTGATCAGCGCCTGGTTACCCGGGGCCACATCGACTTCGGTCGGGTGTGGTCCGCGGCGTGTCGCGGCTGAATCGGCAGCGGGCTGTCTGACCGGCCCTTCCCTCCCTCGGTGACCCCGTCGCGGGCCGAGATCTCCCTCCGCACCACCGTCGTACGCGGGCTCTGACCGGCGTACGGGCGGACACGCGGAACCGGACGCGCGCTGCCGCCGCTCCACCCGCCCGAGGCCCCCGCCCCGGCGTCATCACACCTGCACTGCACCCTCAGCACCCCCAGCACCCCTGCGTCAACAGCTCCCTGAAACACCGTCACACCCGGTGTCACGGACGCCGTCACGCACACGGCCGTCACGGACGCCGTCACGCACACGGCCGTCACGGACGCCGTCACGCACGGCTGTCATGAGGGCCACCGCACCCTGCCCGCGTGCGGACCAGCACCCCCGAAGACTTGAGGAAAGGCCATCTCCCATGCCCGTGGAGTTCCTCGGCATAGCCGCCACCCACGACGGGTCCGAGACGACGGCGCGCTCCGGCGCCGCCTTCGACAAGGACTACACCCTCCGGCTCGCCCGCGCGCACGAGGACCACGGCTGGGACCGGGTGCTCTTCGCCTACGGATCCGGATCACCGGACCCCGCCCCGGCCGCCGCGTACATCGCGAGCAGGCTGGACCGCCTCCAGATCCTGCTCGCCCACCGGCCCAACGTCTCGTACCCCACCTTCGCCGCGAAGACCTTCGCCACCCTCGACCAGATCAGCGAGGGCCGGCTGACGGTCCACTTCATCACCGGCGGCAACGACCACGAGCAGGGCCGCGAGGGCGACACGCTCACCAAGGACGAGCGCTACGCCCGCACCCGCGAGTACATCCGCATCGTCAAGAAGATCTGGACCACCCACGAGCCCTTCGACCACGAGGGCGAGCACTACCGCTTCCATGACTTCGTCAGCGACGTCTTCCCCGTCCAGCAGCCGCGCCCGAACGTCTCGTTCGGCGGCTCGTCGCCCGCCGCGTACGCCGCCGGCGGTGCCGAGGCCGACATCTACTGCCTGTGGGGCGAACCCCTGGAGCGGACCGCCGAGCAGATCGAGGCGGTGAAGGCCGCCGCGCGGGCCGCGGGCCGCACCGAACCCCCGCGCATCCAGGCCGCCTTCCGCCCGATCATCGCCCCGACCGAGGAACTGGCCTGGGAGAAGGCCCACCGCACGGTCGGCGCCATCAGGCAGCGGCGCGAGGCCGGTCTGGTACGGCACCACCGCAGCGGCGCCCCGGAGAACTCCGGGTCGCAGCGGCTGATCGCCATCGCCGAGGCGGGCGAGCGCTACGACCGCGCGCTGTGGACCCCGACCGCCGCCGCCACCGGAGGGGCGGGCAACTCCAACGCCCTGGTCGGCACCCCGGAGACGGTCGCCCAGGCGCTCCTCGACTACTACGACCTCGGCGTGGACATCCTCTCCGCCCGGGGCTACGACCTCCTGGGCGACGCGATCGACTTCGGGCGGTACGTCATCCCGATCGTCCGCGAAGAGGTCGCCAAGCGCGACGCCGAGCGCGACGCCGAGCGCGCGGCGCGCGGCACCCAGGCCCTCGCGGCGGTGCGCGCATGACGTCCGTCGCCCAGCCGCCCGCCGACGCGACCGCTCTGACGGTCGTCCAGGTCCCCGTGTCCGACCCGCGCGTGCAGCCCCTGCTGCGCGAACTCGGCGACGAGTACTCCACCCGCTACGGCAAGGACGCCCACGCCGAGCTGGCCCGCTACCCCGACGAGGAGTTCACCGCACCGCACGGCGGCGTGCTGCTCCTGCTGCTGGAGCACGGCGAGCCGGTCGCGGGCGGCGCCTTCCGCCGCTACGACGAGGCCACCGCCGAACTGAAGCGGATCTGGACGCACTCCGCCCACCGGCGGCGCGGCCTGGCCCGACGCGTCGTCGCCGAACTGGAGCGCGTGGCGCGCGCCCGCGGCTACCGGCGGGTCTACCTCACCACCGGACCGCGCCAGCCGGAGGCCCGCGGCCTGTACCTGGCCACCGGCTACACACCGCTGTTCGACACCGAGGCCGATCCGGAGACCATCGGCCCGCTGCCCTTCGAGAAGCACCTGACCGCCCCGGCACCCACCCGCGGCCCGGCACCGGCACCGTCAGAAGACGCGGCCGTCGAGGAGCCGGTCGAGGACGGCGCCCATGCCCGGATCCCCGACACGTGGGGAACCACCGCCTCCGCGACCGACGCGTCGCGGATCAACCCGCCCGAGCACACGTAGAGACGTAAGCAGGAACACCACGATGGGACTCACCACCGACCCCGCGTCCACGCCGCCCGGAGCGGCCCTCCAGGACGCGGGCCCCCACGCCCCGCCCGCCGAGGACGACCCGGCCTCCCTCGAGGTCGTCCCCGCCCGCCACTACGGCCGGTGGGTGGCGACGGTCGCCGTGGCCGTGCTGGTCGCCCAGTTCGTCCACGGTCTGGTCACCAACCCGGTCTGGGAGTGGGGGGTCTTCCGCGACTACGTGCTGTCCGAGACGATCGTCCAGGCGGTGTGGGTCACCCTCCAGCTCACCGTCTACGCCACCGTGCTGGGCTTCCTCCTCGGCACCGTCCTGGCCTTCATGCGGCTGTCGCGCAGCCCGCTGCTCCAGGCCGTCGCCTGGGCCTACATCTGGATCTTCCGGTCCATCCCGATGATCGTCCAGCTGGTGTTCTGGTTCAACCTCAGCGCCCTGTACCGGGAGCTGGGGGTCGGCATCCCCTTCGGGCCGGTGTTCTGGTCCGTCGACAGCAACACCCTCATCGGCACGATCGGCGCCGCCGTCATCGGGCTGTCGCTGCACCAGGCCGCCTACGCCGCCGAGGTCGTCCGCGGCGGAGTCGTCGCCGTGGACCACGGACAGCTGGAGGCCGCCGCGGCCCTGGGCATCCCCCGGCTGCGGCAGATCCGCCGGATCGTGCTGCCGCAGGCCATGCGCGCCATCCTGCCCACGGCCGGCAACGAGATCATCGGCCTGCTCAAGGGCACCTCGGTGGTCTACGTGATGGCCATCGGCGAGCTGTTCTACCAGGTGCAGGTGGTCTACGGCCGCAACGGCCGGGTGATCCCGCTGCTGCTCGTCGCCACCGCCTGGTACGTGGTCCTGACCTCCGTGCTGTCGGTCGCGCAGTACTACGTGGAGCGCCACTTCGCCCGGGGCGCGAACCGCACCCCGCCGCCCACCCCCCTCCAGCGTGCCCGGCGGTTCGTCCGCACCCTGCGCGCGGCGGCGGCCCGGCGCGACCAGCCCGTCGTACCCCTGAAGACCCCGGGAGACATCCGATGAGTGAGGCGATGGTGGACATCCGCGGTGTCCACAAGAGCTTCGGCCCGCTGGAAGTGCTGCGCGGCGTCGACCTGACGGTCCGCGCCGGCGAGGTCACCGTGATCCTCGGCCCGTCCGGCTCCGGGAAGTCCACGCTGCTGCGCACCGTCAACCACCTGGAGAAGGTCGACCGCGGCTGGATCAGCATCGACGGTGAGCTCATCGGCTACCGCCGCTCCGGCGGCAAGCTGTACGAGCTGAAGGAGAAGGACGTTCTGAAGCAGCGCACCCACATCGGGTTCGTGTTCCAGAACTTCAACCTCTTCCCGCACCTGACCGTGCTGGAGAACCTGGTCGAGGCCCCCGTCTCCGCGCTGCGCCGCCCCCGCAAGCAGGCGGAGGAGACCGCCCGGCGGCTCCTCGACCGGGTCGGTCTCGCCGACAAGGCGGACGCCTATCCCCGGCAGCTCTCCGGGGGCCAGCAGCAGCGCGTGGCCATCGCCCGCGCGCTCGCCCTCGAACCGAAGGTGCTGCTCTTCGACGAGCCCACCTCGGCGCTCGACCCGGAGCTGGTCGGCGAGGTCCTCGACGTCATCAAGGACCTGGCCAGCACCGGTACCACCATGATCGTCGTGACCCACGAGATCGGCTTCGCCCGCGAGGTCGCCGACACCGTGGTGTTCATGGACGACGGAGTCGTCGTGGAGCAGGGGCCGCCCGCGGCCGTCCTGGACACCCCGCGGCAGGAGCGCACCCGCGCCTTCCTCTCCAAGGTCCTCTGACCCCACAGGACTTCCGTCCTGTTCGTCCCGCTCTTTCCCGTCCCCCGCCCCCTCCGCACGCAAGGAGAACCACCGTGTCCACCCTCGCCCGCCGTACCACCGCAGCAGCATTCGGACTGGCCGCCGCCCTCGTCCTCGCCGGCTGCGCCAACCCTTCCGACGGCGGCACCGCCGAGGTCGCGGACACGTCGGGTACCAAGACGAAGATCAACATCAGCCCGGACCAGGACCGCGTCACCACGGACAAGGTCGACTCCATAGCCGCCGAGGTCCCGGAGAAGATCCGCGACAGAGGCACCCTGGAGCTCGTCCAGTCGTCCACCTCCGCGGCCCCGCTGGGCTTCCACGCCACCGACGACAAGACCGTCATCGGCGTCGAGCCCGACATCGCGTACCTGGTCGCCGATGTGCTCGGACTGAAGCTGCACATCAACCAGGTGTCGTGGGAGAACATCTTCGTCGGCCTGGACAGCGCCAAGTACGACGTCGGCATCGCCAACATCACCGTCACCGAGGAGCGCAAGGACAAGTACGACTTCGCCACCTACCGCGAGGACAACCTGGGCTTCGAGGCGAAGAAGGGCAGCGGGCTGAAGATCGACGGGCCCGAGGACGTGGCGGGCCTGACCGTCGCCGTGCAGAGCGGCACCAATCAGGAGAAGCTGCTGGTCGAATGGAGCGAGGAGAACGAGAAGGCCGGCCGGAAGCCGGTGGACATCAAGTACTACCAGAACGACAGCGACACCTACCTCGCTCTCCAGTCCGGCCGGATCGACGTCTACCTCGGCCCCAACCCGATCGCGGCCTACCACGCGGCCACCACCGGCAAGACGGAGGTCGTGGGCACCTACTCCGGTGCCGGTGAGACCCTCCAGGGTCTCATCGCGGCCACCACCAAGAAGGACAGCGGACTCGTCGACGCGCTCGCCGACGCCATCGACCACGTGATCGAGAACGGGACGTACGGCGAGGTGCTCGAGCGGTGGGGCCTGTCCGACGAGGCCGTGACCAAGTCGGAGATCAACCCGCCCGGCCTGCCCCGGACCGACCAGTAGGGGCCCGACGCCGTGCGCCGACCCCTCCACCTCTCCGTCGCGCTCGACGGGACCGGCCACCGTGCGGCAGCCCGGGCCGTCGACGCCGGTCCCGCGGCGCCCTTCCCGGGCGCCCGGTGGGCCGCCCTGGCCGTCCTCGCCGAACAGGGCGCCCTCGACTTCGTCACCGTCGGCGACTCCTCCGAGCCGCCGACGGACGGCCGGGCCGGACGGCTCGACGCGGTCGCCGCCCTCGCCCGTGTCGCGCCCCTGACCCGCCGGATCGGGCTCGTCCCGACCGTGACCGCCACCCGCACCGAGCCGTTCCCCACCTCCACCGCCCTGGCCGGCCTGGACCTCGTCAGCGAGGGCCGGGCCGGCTGGCTGGTCGACGTCCCCACCGCCGGGGCCGGGGGCCGCCCCCCGGCCCCGGCGGGCGAGCTGTGGGCCGAGGCGGCCGAGGCCGTCGAGGCCGTCGCCCGGCTGTGGGACGGCTCGGAGCACGCCCCGGCGACACGGGACACCGTCACCGACCGCTCCACCGCCTCTTCGGCTGACCGCTCCACCGCCCCTCCGGCCGACCGCCCCGCCGCCCCTACGGCCGACAGCTCCACCGCCCGCTCCACCGCCCCTCCGGCCGACCGCTCCACCGCCCCTCCGGCCGACCGCCCTGCCGCCCCTTCGACCGACCGCTCCACCACTCCGTCAACCGACCGCTCAGCCGCCCGCTCCACCGCCCGCGACGGCCCGCCCCCCGGCGACATCGACGGCCCGCGCTCCTCCGTGCGCGGGCCGTCCACCGTGCCCCGTCCGCCGCAGGGGAGGCCGCCCGTCGTCGTCGCCCTCGACGTGCACGACGCGGACGGGCAGTGGGAACTGGCCGCGCGTCACGCGGATGTCGTCCTGCTCGACGCGGACGGACCGGCCGCCGCACGGCTCGCCCGCGCGGCGCTGCTGCGCCGGGCGGCGGAGGCCGGACGCGGCCCGGACGCGCTGCGGGTGCTGGTACGCGTCGCGGTCGGTCTCGGCGGCACCGGGACCTGCGCGCTCCCGCCCGCCGAGGCGCGCTTCACCGGCGCCGCCGCAGAGCTCGCCGCACTGCTCGCCGACTGGCACGCGGCCGGCGGCGTCGACGGCTTCCACCTCCTGCCGGCCTCGGCCGGCGCCGATCTGCCCGCCGTGGTCCACGAGCTCGTACCGTGGCTGCGCGAGCGCGGACTCTTCCGCGCCGGCTACGACGGCCGCACCCTCCGCGACCACCTGGGCCTGCCCCGTCCCGCCGGCCGCCCCGCCCGGGAGACGGAGACGGCCCCCTGGCACCCGGCGCACCGGCCGCGCCGGCGACCACGACGCCCAGGACCACCGCGGCCACCCGACCGACCGGGTCCCGCCGACCGGTCACACCCGACGAGCTGACCGGCCTCCGAGGCCTTTCCGCCACCTGCTCCGGGGGCCGATCATTGTCGGCCAACTCGCCGGGGGAAGGCGGGATTCCGCGATCGAACACCTGCCCCTGAGCGGGGGCGACAGGGTATTCTCTAGTATTCCTACCGGATTTATAGGGAAGTCTTGAGGAGGAACGTCAGTGGGAACTGCCCCAGCGTGTGCGTCCGGCGCCCTCGCGTCCTCTTCCTGTACCCGCCCGCGGCGGGGGGAGCGGCCGTGACGGTGGAGGACCTGTTCACGGTCGACCAGCAGAGCGGCACCCGCTGGCTGCACATCGCCCGCGAAGTGGCCGACGACCTGGCCACGGACGCGGTCGTCCGCGACCAGGCCGGCAAGCCCCCGTTCGACGAGGTGGCCCGGCTGCGCGAGGCAGGGCTCCTCACGCTGCTGGTACCCGCCGAACGCGGTGGGGGAGGGGCGGACTGGGCAACGGCCTACGCGGTCGTCCGGGAGGTCGCCGCGGCCGACGGGGCGATCGGCCAACTGCTCGGCAGCCACTACGTCCTGTCGGCAAGCGCCCGGTTCTTCGCCGGCGCGGACCTCGTCGCCCGGCTCGAACGGGAGTCCGCGGCGGGCCAGTGGTGCTGGGGCGGAGGCTTCGCCGCCCACGAACCGCCCCTGATCCTGACGCCGGTCGCTCCCGGCCGCTATCTGCTGAACGGGCGCCAGAGCTGCGCGACCGGCATCCGGGTCGCCGACCGGCTGGCGGTCCGCGCCGCCCGGCTCGACACCGGTGAACCGCTGGCCGTGGTCGTCGATCCCACCCGCGCCGGCGTGGTCTGCGGCGACGACGGGGACACCTTCGGCCAGCGGCTGTCGGCCGGCGGCAGCATGGAGTTCGACGCCGTGCCGGTCACCGAGGACGAGGTGCTGGGGTCGCTGTCCTCGGACGAGGGCGCCCTGCCGCCGTTCGCCGGTCTGGCCGCCGCCACCGGACGTCTCGTCTCCGCCCACCTCTGCCTCGGCATCGCCCAGGGAGTGCTCGGCGAGGCCCGTGAGTACGCCAGGGCGGGGAACCCGTCCTGGCGGCCCTCCTGGCCGCCCCCGCAGTCCTACCCGTCGTACTCGTCCTACCCGTCCTGGCCGGACAGCCGGTCGCAGGACGCGCATGTGCTGATCACCTACGGAGAGCTCACCGTCGCCGCCCGCGCGGCGTCCGCCCTCACCGATCAGGCGGTGGAAGCCCTGGACGGCGGACTCGCGCGCGGCGACGACCTCACCGACGACGAGTGCGCCGAGATCTGCGTCCTCGCGGCCGCGGCCGAGGCCGCCGCCGCGCGGGCGGCGCAGGACATCACCGCCCGCACCCTGGACGTCATCGGCCCCGGCTCCGCCTCCTCGCGGTACGGATTCGACCGCTTCTGGCGCAACGCACGGACCCACACCCTGTACCACCCCGTCGCCCACCGGCTCCGTGACGTCGGGGACTACTTCCTCAGCGGAGCACACCCGCCGTTCACCCTACCCGCCTGACCGCGCGCCCCGGCCCCCTCCCCGGAGGAGGGGGCCGCACACGGCGGCACCCGCTCCACCGGGCGATGCCCATACGGTGGAGCGGGTGCCGTGCGCGAGATGTTCCGATGTGTGCCGGCGGGCCGCGCCGTCCCGTGCCGGCCGGTCGCGGTGCCGTCGTTCAGCGGGTGACCAGCAGTCCCCGGCCGCGCAGTACCCGTCGCTCCAGCGGACTGAAGACCAGCAGGTCGACGGCGATGCCGACGACGAGGATCAGGAAGATGGCGAGGAAGACCTGGGACATGCTGGAGTTGTTGCGGCCGTTCTCCAGCAACTGGCCGAGTCCGACGCCCAGATCGGGTGAGGACGCGATGATCTCGGCGGCCATCAACGACCGCCAGGAGAACGCCCAGCCCTGCTTCAGGCCGGCCAGGTACCCGGGCAGCGCCCCCGGCATCACGATGTGCCAGGCCCCGCGCAGTCCCGTGGCGCCCAGCGTCTTCCCCGCGCGCAGGAACAGCGGCGGGATCTGGTCGACACCGGCCACCAGGCCGTTGGCGATGGACGGCACGGCGCCGAGCAGGATCACCGCGTACATCATGCTGTCGTTCAGCCCCAGCCAGATCACGGCGGGCGGCACCCATGCCACGGACGGCAGGGACTGGAGTCCGGACAGGATGGGCCCGATCGCGGCCCGCACGAACCTCACCCGGGCGACCAGCAGTCCGAGCGGCGTACCGATGACGAGCGCCAGGAAGAAGCCGAGCAGGCCACGCGAGACGGAGGTCCAGACGTATTCCAGCAGGGTGCCCCGCAGCCACGCGTCGGACACCTCGTCCCACACCGCGGACGGTGAGGGCAGCTTGTAGTCGGGGGCGACCTGCGCCCACACCAGCGCCTGCCAGACCGCGAGGACCAGCAGGACCGCGCTGACGGGGGGCACCACCTTCTGCACCAGGGTCTGCCGCAGCGGCGTCCGGCCGGCCTGCACCGTGTCCAGCGCGTCGAGCCCGGCCTCCAGCCCCGCCAGATCCTGTGTGCCGTCGTCCTTCCTCAGGTCGGGCCCGGTGTCAGTGCCGGCCATGTCGGCGGATCTCCTCCCGTAGTTGTCCGGTTATCTCCGAGGACAGTTCGGCGACCGCGCTGTCCTCGATACGGCGCGGGTGCGGGATGTCCACCGTCCACTCCCGGGCGATCCGCCCGGGCCGGGACGACAACAGCACCACCCGCTGGGCCAGTCGTACCGCCTCCCGCACGTTGTGCGTGACGAACAGGACGGAGAGGCCCGTCTCCCGCCAGATGCGGGTCAGTTCGTCGTGCAGCACGTCCCGGGTGATGGCGTCGAGGGCCGCGAACGGCTCGTCCATCAGCAGCAGCCTGCTGCCCTGGGCCAGCGCCCGGGCCAGCGCGACGCGCTGCCGCATACCGCCGGAGAGTTCGTGCACCCGTTTGCCGTAGGCGTCCTTCAGCCGCACGAGTTCGAGCAGCCGCTCGGCCTCCGCGCGGCGCTCGGGCTTGGCGACGCCGCGCAGCTTCAGGGCGAGTTCGACGTTCCTGCCCGCGGTCAGCCACGGGAACAGGGCGTGCTCCTGGAACATCAGGGCGGGCGGGCCGTCCGTGCTGATCGCGCCGGCGGACGGCCGGTCCAGTCCCGCCACCAGGTTGAGCAGCGTGGACTTGCCGCAGCCCGAGGCACCCAGGAGGGTGACGAATTCGCCGGAGGCGACATCGAGGGTGATGTCGTCCAGGACGAGCTGCTGTCCGGCGGGGCCGTCGAAGGACTTCGAGACGTGCTCGACGCGGGCGGCCCGGGCCGCCGTGGCGGCGCCACCGTCGCCGGCCTTGGCGATCGTGGTGGCCATGGTCGTCACCTCCTGGGAACTCATCGGGACTGCGTGCCGGGTGCTACTCGGCGCCGAGACCGGCGTCGTCGACCTGGTCCTCGCCCGCGGCCTTGAGGACCTTGTTGAGCGGGGCGAGGTCGTAGATGCCCTTCAGGTTCGGCTCCTCCAGCAGACCCGCCTTCACGGCGTGCTCCGCCTCGGCGTCGAGGGTCGAGGCCAGCGGGTCGTCCAGGAACTGGATGGACTCCCAGGCCGGGTCCAGGACCTCCGTGGGCAGTGCCTTGCCGGAGAGCTCCTTCAGCGCCGCGTTCGCCGAGGTCTTGGCCTTGTCGGGGTTGGCGTTGATCCACTGGTTGGTCTTCACCGAGCCGCGCAGCACGGCCTCGACGACGTCGGGGTGCTCCTTGAGGAACTTCTGCGACACGATGATGTTCGTGATCACGAACTTCTTGTCGGGCCACAGGTCCGCTTCGTCGATGAGCACCTTGGCGCCCTCGGAGACCAGCTTGGAGGCGGTGGGCTCGGGCACCCAGGCGCCGTCGATGGAGCCGGACTTGTAGGCGTCGGGGGTGATCTTGTTGTCGGTGCGGACGACGGAGACGTCGCCCTTGCCGCTCTCGGCGTCGACCTTCCAGCCCTGGTCGGCGATCCAGTTGAGGAAGGCGACGTCCTGGGTGTTGCCGAGCTGCGGGGTGGCGATCTTCTTGCCCTTGACGTCCTTCACGGACTTGATCTTGTCCGGGTTGACGACGAGCTTGACGCCGCCGGAGGCCGAGCCGCCGATGATGCGGAGGTTCTTGCCCGAGGACTTGGTGTAGCCGTTGATGGAGGGGGAGGGGCCGATCCAGCCGATGTCGATGGAGCCGGAGTTGAGGGCCTCGATCTCGGACGGCCCCGCGTTGAAGGTCGCCGTGGAGATCTTGGTGCCGCCGAGCTCCTTCTGGAGGATGCCCTCCTGGACGCCCACCAGGGCGGTGGCGTGGGTGAGGTTCGGGAAGTAGCCGATCTTCACCTGGTCCGCGGAGAGCTTCTCGGCGTCCGCCGCGACCTGGGTCTGCTTGTCGTCGTCGGTGGACTCGGAACCGTAGCCGCAGGCCGTCAGCAGGAAGGGGAGTGCCGCTATGGCGGCGAGGGCGCGCAGGGCGGTGAGCGGTCTTGCGGCAGACACGGAGGTGTCCTTTCCAGGAGGAATGGGTGATCAGGGAGGTACGGGCGTACGGGACGCAGGGCTGTCGGCACGCGCGCCCACGCCCTTCGCCGGCGACGGTCCGCCGTCGCGGGGCGAGGAGCGCAGGGTTGTCGATGCCGGGTGTCGGGTGCCTCGGGGCCGATGCCGGGCCTCCGCCGCGGCCACGGCGCACGCGCGGGCGTGCGGTCATGGGGAGGCGGGGAGAGACGGCGGCGTGACGAGGCGGAGAAGGCGCCCGCCGGACGCGGCGGGGCGGTGACGAGCACAGCCGTGCGTGGGGGAGCCGGTGGAAGGACCGGCCTCAGACGGCTCGACAGATGGCGCTGGACGTACGGACCAGGTCGATGTGCCGACGGGAGGTCAGAAGGAGCCGCGTGCGGACCGCGTGGTTCAGCGTACTCATGGCCACCCCCTCAGTTCCCTAGTTTCCCCACCTGGTTGATAGGGATCGTGGCAGAAGGCGGCGCCCTTACCAAGGGGCTTCTCGCATCGCGGACGCCCCCGTCTCACGTTGTGGTATCAGTGAGGTCGGGGCCGGTTTTTCAGGGGTTCGTCCACGCGCCCGGGGCGTCGGCCCGGGCGGACACACCGGCAGGCAGCTCGGCCGAGGCGACGTCGGCGAGCGTCACGCCTTCGAGGATTTCCCGCACGTTGGACCGCAGCGCGATCCACAGGGGCAGCAGCGATTCGGCGGGCCCGTTGTAGGACAGTTCCGGTGGACGGACTCCACGTACTGAGACGAGTGGTCCGTCCACGACGCGGATGACGTCGGCGATGCTGATCGATCCGGCGGACTTGGCCAGCCGGTAGCCGCCGTTGCCGCCCCGCTGGCTGACCACGAGCCCGCCGCGGCGCATGTCGTTCAGGATGCCTTCGAGGAACTTGTGCGGGATGCCCTGGGCATCGGCGATGGCCAGCACCTTGACCGGCTCGTCGTCCCGTGACGTGGCGAGCTGCAACGCGGCGCGTACCGCGTAGTCCGCCCTGGCTGAGATCCGCATGCGGGCATTATCCCGTACGCCCGGCGGGCTACTGGTCGCCGGTCCCGTCCACGATGACCGGGGTGCCGTCGGAGTCCGTGCCGCAGGGGACGGCGTAGACCGGGTTCGCCTTGGCGGCCTCGCGGTAGGCGGTCAGGCACTGGTTGTAGAGGACCTTGTCGGTCAGCGAGCGTTCGAGGATCTTGTTGGCGGCGGCGGTGCCCTCCGCCTCGATGCGCTTGCGCTCGGCCTCCGCCGTGGCGGTGCGCTGCGCCTCCACGGCCCGCTCCGTCGCCTGCTCCTGCTGGATCTTCTTGTCGATCTGCTTCTGGAGCTCGGCCGACGGCTTCACGTTGCGCAGGTTGACGACCGTGACGTCGATGCCGCGCGGCGCCAGACGTGCCTTGATGAGGGCGGCGATCTCCGAGCCGATCTGCTCGCGGGCGGAGGCGTACCCCTCCTCGCTGGTGTGCTGCGCGAAGACGTTGCGGATGATCTCGCGGCTGTCCGGCAGCACCAGCCGCTCCTCGACCCCCTCCTCGCTGCCCGCCAGCCGGTACAGCGCGACCGCCTTCGCCGGCACCACGGCCCACTTGACGGTGACGTCCGCGTACAGCACCCCGCCCTGCGAGGAGCGGACCTCGACGGTGTCCTTGTCGTTCAGGTCGAGGTCCACCGGCCGGGTGGAGAAGGTCGTGACCTCGGTGAACGGTGACTTCAGCTGGATGCCCGAGGTCAGCGGAGCGCCCACGCCGCCGAAGGTCACCGGTACGCCGACCTCGTAGGCGCTCACGACGTGGACGCAGGAGAAGACGCCCGCCAGCACCCCCGCCACGGCACTGATCGCGGCGCCGATCCGCAGGCCGCCGACGGTGGTGCGGCCGCGGCCGACGAGGAAGAGCACGACTGCCGCTATGAGCAGCAGGACGGACAGCACGAACACGGGTATCCCCCCTCGGAAAGGGACGCGCGCCCCCCAGGCACGCGATCCGCAGCGCAGCGTAGGGGATCAAGGCCCCCGCCGGCCGGGCTCCGATCGGCTGTTCGCCTGCCCGACCGCCCGATGTCACCCGCGCGTCGTTCGGGGCGCCGCCCGGGCGTACCTCCCACTCGGGTGACCGTCCGGCGTCACCGCCTGTACGACACCCCCAGTTCGATGAGGTAGCGCTTGGTCACCCGGCCGCCGTACGTCCCGTCGATCAGGGCCCCGATGCAGGCGAGCAGCCCGTTCCGGGCGGCTTCCGGCAGAGCGCGGTGGCCCGAGTAGGTCCGCAGCAGGTCCAGGTACCGGGACGTGGTGTAGGTGAGGTCCCGCTCGTGGCGGCGGAAGACCGTGGGGCCGAAACGGCCGCTGCGCGCGACCTCCCGCGCGTGGTCCGAGCCGTCGACGCCGGCGGCCGCGGGAGGCCGCAGCCCCGGCGTCGTGTCCGGGTCGAAGCGCTCGTAGCAGCGCTGGACCTCGGCGAAGAACTCCTCGGTGCCGCCCCCCACGTGCTGGGTGCGCACCACGGCGAGCGCCCCGCCCGGACGCAGCGCGTCGGCGGCCTTGGCCACCCGTACGGCCGGGTCGATCCAGTGGAACGCCGTCGCCGAGACGACCGCGTCGAACGGCTCCGGCGGCAGCGGCCAGCTCTCGAACCGCGCCGTCACCACCTCCACCCCGGTCGCCCCGGCCAGGTTGCGGCGGGCGACGGCGGCCATGTGCGGTCCCGCCTCGACGGCGGTGATCCGGCAGCCCCGCCGGGCCAGGGGCACCGTCGCCTGGCCGGTCCCGCAGCCCACCTCCAGGACCCGGCTGCCGCCGCGGACGCCCGCGAGGCCGGCGAGATCGTCGTACAGCTCCGCCGGGTAGCCGGGCCGGGCCCCGTCGTACAGCTCCGCGTCCTCGTCGAAGATCCGGCTCAGACGGGCCCGCCGGGCCTCGTCGGGTCGGTCGTCGCGTCCGGCCTGCGTACCGCAGGGGGTGTCGTCGGGCATGCGGTGAGGCTAGCGGCTCTAGCGGCTCCGCCGACGGACCGGCCGGGAACGGGGACGGCTCGTCCCCGTTCCCGGCCGGTGCGGCCGGGCTGCGCGGCGGCCGGACCTCAGGCGTCCAGGGTGCGGAGCAGGGCGTGCTGGCGGCGTACCTGGTCGCGGCCGCGGTAGGGCTCGCGGCGGCCCTCGTACTCGCTGGACAGCCAGCCGCTCCAGCCGGCGTCGCGCAGGGTGGTGACGATGTCGTCCCAGGGGACGTGCAGGTCGTGGAGCCGGTCGTCGATCTCGAAGAACTTCGCCTGGATGAAGTGGACGTGGGGGAGCACGTCCACGAGGTCGGCCATCGGGACGGCCAGGGGCTCCAGGAACGGGGGGCGCTTCTTGCCCTCGAAGCCCTCGTGGCCGTCGTCCACCGGGGCGGTCTGGAAGATGCCGGTGTCGATGAGCAGCTTGAAGTGCTCGCTGCCGGTGCGCTCGATGAAGTCGAGGTAGCCCTGGGTGACGGGGTTCTTGATCGGGGTGGGGCTGTGGATCTCCGGGCAGATGACGATGTCGAGGTCGGCGGCGAGGTCCAGGACCCGTTCGACGGCCGGCTGCCAGATCGGGTGGGGTTCGAGCTCGGGGGAGACGACGCCGAACTTCGGGCGGATCGAGGTGAAGCCGAGTTCCTTGGCCAGCCGCAGGTCCGTCTCCAGCTGGGCGCGTCCCTCCTCGGCCGTGAGGTCCCGCTCGCGCCACATCGCGGTGTCGACCCAGGAGCCGTAGTTGGTCGGCGTCAGGCCGTAACGCTCCAGCAGGCCGTGCCAGTCGCGCACCCAGGCGGCGTCGGGGCGGGGGTAGCCGGGAATGTTGCCCTCGCCGAGGATCTCGATGCCGGTGGCGCCCAGGTCGGCGATGTCGGCCATTGCGTCCTCGAGGGTCATCGAGGTGTAGAGGTCGCCGGAGTAGCTGTAGAGCGAGACGCCGTACCTCAGGCCGCTCGTGCCGCCGGTCGCGGGGACGACGGTGCCCGTCGCGGAGGACCGGAAGACGGAGGGGCCGGCGACCTCGGGGATGTACGGCCGGCGCAGGTGGACGGCGACGTCGACGCGGTGGGTGCCCGCGGCCAGCCCGCCCGGCCTGGGCACGGTGACGACGGCGACCTCGTCGAGCTGCCAGCGGACGTCGGTGCTCGCGCGCAGCTCGTCGAGCGTGAAGGTGCGGCCCTGAAGGGTCCACCGGGTCCGGTCCGCGGGGTGCTTCTCGCCGTCGACGATCACCTCGACGCCGTCGACGAGGCTTCCGGCGATGCCGCGGTAGTTGGGGTTGCGCAGGTGCAGCTGGAAGCCGGTGACGGCGCCGTTCTCGACGACGTTGCGGAAGCCGCGCTGTTGGATGATGTTGCGTTCGAGCACCGTCGGCTCGTCCTTTCTCGGACTGCTCATGGGGGAGTGAGGGAGGGGCGGAGTGGGGGTGCGGGGGCTGCCCGTGCCGGTGGCGGGGCAGCCCGTGCGTCATGCCGTCGGCGAGGGGGCGGGGCGTTCGAGGTCGTACAGGGCCATGCACGCCGCCTGCACCAGGCACAGCACCAGCGGGAGGCCGACGAAGGCCCACTCGATGGCGGTGGAGGCGCCGGCGCTGACCTCGTCGGCGTGGTAGCCGCCCCAGGCGAGCGCCCAGGCGAAGAAGGTGCCGCCCAGCGCGGTGCCCACCTTCGTCGCGAAGCTGTAGCCCGCGTACAGCAGGCCCTCGTCGCGGCGGCCGGTGACGCCCTCGTGGTGGTCGACGGTGTCGGAGACCAGGGCGGGCGCCGCGACCAGGCCGAAGCCGCCGAGGAGGTTCGCGACGAGGAAGACGGCGAGGAACGCGGCGGGGCTGTCGTGGAGCGGGAACAGCAGCGCGTAGAGGACCGCGGTGGCCACCAGGCCCAGGACGATGCCCCGGCGCTTGCCGGTGCGGCGCAGCACCCAGGGGGTGACCAGGGATCCGGCCAGGGCGGAGAGGGAGAAGGCGAGGAGGATGTAGGTGGTGGCCCACGTGTCGTGCAGGACGTCCCGGGCGTAGTAGACCGCTCCGGCGGTGATCACGCCGAGCCGCACGAACGCGGCCAGCGAGGAGAGGCACACGCCCAGCCAGTGCCGGTTGCCGAACAGCGCCTTGACGGCGTGCCCGGTGGCGGTGTCCTCGCCGGGCGCCTGGGGTGCGACCCGCTCGCGGCACAGTGCGGCGACCGCCCAGTACAGCAGCGTGCCGGCGACGCCGAAGACGACGGCCATGCCGGTGAAGCCGCGCCCGAGGTCGCCGGCGCCCAGCAGGCCGACCAGCGGCATGACCGCCACGGAGACCGCGATCAGTCCGAGCGAGGCGCCGACGAACCGGTAGCCGCTCATTTTGAGACGGGTGTCGTTGTCGGAGGTCAGCATCGGCAGCATCGCGCCGTAGGGCACGTTCACCAGGGAGTGGCTGATGCCGACGGCGACGAAGGTCACCCCGGCCCAGACGGCCGCGGTGGTGCCGCTGCCCACGGAGGTGAAGGCCAGCGCGAAGGCGGCGGCCAGCACGGGGGAGCCGAAGATGAGGTAGGGGCGGGCGCGTCCGAAGCGGCTGCGGGTGCGGTCGACGGCCAGACCGACGAGCGGGTCGATCACCGCGTCGGCGATCCGGCCGAGCAGCAGGACGGTGCCCGCGGCGGCGGCGGCGAGGCCGGCGACGTCGGTGTAGAAGAACAGCAGGAAGGCCGTGAGTGTGGTCCAGGTCAGGTTGGACGCCAGGTCTCCGAGCCCGTATCCCAGCTGTGCGGCGCGGCCGAGGGGCTGTGCGGCGGCGGGAGGCGCGTCGGCGGGCGCGCCGGTGGCGGGGGAGGATGCGGCACTCATCGTCGAGTCCCTTCGATGGGGAGGGGGCGTGCCGCCTGGAGGGGCATGAGGCCGGGGGACGGGGGCGGCTGCCGTTGACGACGGGCGAGACTCGTCCGGAATTCGCCCGTCGGTGACGGAACTTATGTTTGCCACAAGCCAAAGTCAATGGTTCTGGATGGTGATGTGCTGGATGTGTGCCGTTTCCCTCCTCGCGGGGGTGTCGCGGGTGTCCCGGGTGTCCCGCAGGGTGTCCCGGGTGCCGCGGGGTGTCCCCGGGGATCAGGCGCCGGCCGTCAGGCGGTCCGGGTCGACCGCGGACGGGCTGCCCAGCGGTGTCCACGCCGCCATGGCGTCGGCCGACAGCAGCGCCTCCACGGCGAGGTGCGCCCCGCCCGCGACGCCGCCGAGGTCGCCCAGCGCGGAGCCGCGGATCACCAGGTCCGTCGCCGCCAGCGGCAGGGAGCGGCTGCGCACCGTGTGGTCGACCACGCGCAGGAAGGCGTCCCCCACCGTCAGGACGCCGCCGCCGAAGACCAGGTGGGCGGGGTTGTAGAAGTTGACGAGCGTCGCCATGAGGCTGCCGACCCGCTCCGCGGCCCGGGCGACCGCCGTCAGGCACCAGGCGTCGCCCACGGTGACGCCGCGGCCGATGTCGGCCGGGGTGATCTCGCCGTGCGCGCCGTGGATCTCGGCGAGGTACCGGCTGCGCCCCTCGTGGACCGCCGTCACCGCGTCGCGGGCCAGTGCCCAGCCGCCCGCCAGCGCCTCCAGGCACCCGGTCCGCCCGCACCGGCACATGACCGAGTTGTCCTCCAGGACCCGGGCGTGCCCGATGTCACCGGCGGCCCCCTTGCTGCCCCGGTGCACGCGCCCCTCGCTGACGAGGCCGGCGCCGATGCCCGTACCCACCTTCACGAAGATCATCTCGTCGGCGCCGGCGCCGCTGGCGCGGGCCTCGCCCAGGGCCAGCAGGTTGGCGTCGTTGTCCACCCACACGGGAGCCCGGTGCCGTCCCTGGAGCCGGCCGCGGATGTCGAAGCCGTCCCAGCCCGGCATGATCGGCGGCTGTGACGGGCGCCCGGTCGAGAACTCCACCGGGCCCGGGACGCCCAGGGTGATCGCCCACAGCGGGGTGTCCCGGCGGGTCTCCAGCAGGCCGGTGAACTCCGCGTCCAGGGCGGTCAGGGTCTCCTCGGGGCCGCGGGCGATCGGCCACTCCAGGTGCCGGTGCTCCAGGACGCGGGCGTCCAGGTCGGTCACCGCCACGTCCAGCGCGGCGGCTCCCAGCACCGCGGAGAGGACCAGTCCGCGCCCGGCGTTGAAGCGCAGCTGCCGCGGGGCGCGGCCGCCGCTGGACGGGCCGGTCTCGGCGTCCTCCAGCAGGCCGAGCTCGATCGCCTGCTCGACCCTCTGGGAGATCACCGTGCGGCCCAGGAGGGAGGCGGCGCCCAGCTCGGGCCGGGTGCGGGCGCGTCCCGAGCGGACCATGCGCACGACGGCGGACAGGGCGTCGTAGTGGTCGACTGCGGTGGGAGTACGGCGTGTCATACCCGGAATCATCGCGTACTTCTGCCGCTGCGGACCAAACCCTTGACGACTTTTGCATGCTGCGTGCAATAGTGGGGGTGTTCACCGCACCAGAGCACACCAGAGCACAGCAGAGCACAGCATTGCCCGTGCTCAGCAGAGCAGAGCACTGCTGAGCACGGCAGAGCAGCGCAGAGCAGCAAGGACGCAGCCGTATGCCACAGCCGGTCAGGGCCGCCATCGTCGGCACCGGATTCATGGGAGCCGTCCACGCACGGGCCGTCGGCGCCGCCGGAGGGCAGGTGCGTCTGGTCGCCGGTTCCTCGGCCGACCGGGCGAAGGCCCTGGCCGCCTCCGTGCCGGGAGCCGAACCCGCGGAGTTCGAGCGGGTGCTCGACTCCGACGTGGACGTCGTACACCTGTGTACGCCCAACCACCTGCACCACCCCATGGCCCGGCGGGTCCTGGAGGCCGGCAAGCACGTGGTGTGCGAGAAGCCGCTGGCGGTCTCCGTGGAGCAGGCCGCGGACCTGGCCGGCCTGGCCGCCGACTCCGGGGCCGTCGCCACCGTCCCGTTCGTGTACCGCTTCTACTCCTCCGTCCGCCTGGCCCGCGCCCGCCTCGCCGCCGACGCCCGGGCCCCCTGGCTCCTGCACGGCAGCTACCTCCAGGACTGGCTCGCGGACCCGGCGGCCGACAACTGGCGCGTCGACGCGGCCCTGGGCGGCGCCAGCCGCGCCTTCGGCGACATCGGCGTCCACTGGTGCGACCTCATGGAGTTCGTCACCGGCCAGCGCATCACCGCCCTCCAGGCCACCCTGGGCACCGCCCACCCCGTCCGCGGAGGGCGCCGGACCACCACCGAGGACGGCGGGGTCGTCACCTTCCGCACCGACGCCGGGGCGATCGGCTCCCTGGTCGTCAGCCAGGCCAGCGCCGGCGCCAAGAACCGGCTCACCTTCTCCTTCGACGGCCCGGACGCCTCCTACGCCTTCGACCAGGAGGACCCCGAGCGGCTGCGGATCGGCGGGCGCGCCGAGAACCGCGTCCTGCTCCGCGACCCGGCCCGCCCGCACGAGCGCCCCGGCGCCCTGCCGGCCGGACACCCGCAGGGCTACCACGAGTGCTTCGCCGACTTCGTCGCCGACACCTACGCCGCGATCCGCGGCGACGTGCCCGACGGCCTGCCCACCTTCGCCGACGGCCTGCGCGCCGCCCGCGTCACCGACGCCGTGATGCGCTCCGCGACCGCCGGCTCCACCTGGACGGAGATCCCCGGATGAACCTCGGCATGCTCACCGCCTGTCTGCCCACCTGGTCGCTCGACCGCATCGCCGACTGGGCCGCCACCGCCGGGTACGAGCGTCTGGAGGTCGCCGTCTGGCCCGGCACCGGCAGCCGGGACTTCGAGGCCTCCCACATCGACACCGCCCGCTTCGGCCCCCGCGAGGCCGACCGGGTCCGCGCCGTCCTGGACCGCACCGGCCTCGGCATCTCGGCCCTGGCCTACTACGAGAACAACCTGCACCCCGACCCCGTCCGCCGGGAGGGGATCCGCGAGCACCTCAAGCGCGCCGTCGACGCCGCCCAGGCCCTCGACGTCCCCTACGTCGGCACGTTCATCGGCCGCGACCCGGCCCGCAGCGTCCCCGAGAACCAGCGCGAGGCCGAGCGCGTCCTGCCCGAACTCGTCGAGTACGCGGGCGAACGCGGCGTGCGGATCGTCATCGAGAACTGCGTCATGGAGGGCTGGCACCCCGACGGCCACCCCGGCAACATCGCCTACTCGCCGGAGCTGTGGGAGTGGATGTTCTCCCTCGGCCTCCACCTCAACTGGGACCCCTCCCACCTGATGTGGATCGGCATCGACCCGGTGGCGACCATCACCCCGTACGCCGACCGCATCGCCCACGCCCAGGCCAAGGACATCGAGATCGACCCCGTGGCCCGCAACCGCTACGGGTTCTTCGGGACGACGGACAAGAAGGGCGACCCCTGGGCCACCGGCTGGTGGCGCTACCGGGTCCCCGGCCGCGGACAGGTCGACTGGCCCCGCGTCGTCGACCGCCTCTACGAGGCCGGCTTCACCGGCACCCTCTCCGTCGAACACGAGGACCCGCTGTGGGGAGGCACCCCGGACAAGGTGTGCCAGGGACTGACCATCGCCCACCACACCCTGCGGCCGCTCATCACCGGCTGAACCGCCCGGCCGCCCCAGACCCAGGAGCCGAACCATGTCCCTCCCCCCGGCATACGACTACGACGTCGTCGTGGTCGGCAGCGGCCCCACGGGCTGCACCTACGTCCGCGAGGTGTTCGAACAGCACCCCACCGCCCGGATCCTCCTCGTCGAGGCCGGACCGCGGATCACCGACCCGCCCGGCGGCCATGTGAAGAACATCGCCGACGACACGCTGCGCGCCCGCGCCCAGCGGGCCTCCGAAGGCCCCTCGCCCGCCTCGCCCGGCCGCCCCGGCACCCGCCTCCTCGGCACCCCGGAGATGCCCGCCGCCGCCGTCTCCACCAACGTCGGCGGCATGGGCGCCCACTGGACCGCGGCCTGCCCGCGCCCCGGGGACGGCGAACGCATCCCCTTCGTCCCGGCCGACGAGATGGACCGCCACCTGACCCGGGCCGAACAGCTCCTGCACGTCAGCGCCCACGCCTTCGACACGGCGCCCTTCGCCGACGAGGTGCGGCGCCGCCTGGCCGGCCACTTCGACACCGACCGCCCCGCGTCCCGCCGCGTCGCCCCGATGCCCCTGGCCGTCACCACCCGCCCCGACGGCACGGGCGTCTGGAGCGGCACCGACGTCGTCCTCGGCCCCGCCGCCCACGACCCCCGCGTCGACATCGCCGACCGGTGCCTGTGCCTGCGCGTGCTGCACGACGGCGGCACCGTGACCGGCGTCGCCGTCCGCGACCTGGGGGACGGAGGGGAGGGACGGGAGGCGACGGTGACCGCACGGGCCGTCGTGGTCGCCGCGGACGCCCTGCGCACCCCGCAGATCCTGCACGCCTCGGGCATCCGCCCCGCCGCGCTCGGCCGCCACCTCAACGACCAGCCGCAGATCGTCCACGCCGTCCGGCTCCCCGACGACCTCGTGACCGCACACCGCGCCGTCACCGACCGCACCCGGCGGGACGACGGCGGGATCATCCCGCAGAGCGGCGTCAGCTGGGTCCCCTTCACCGACGACCGGCCCTTCCACGGGCAGGTCATGCAACTCGACGCCTCACCCGTCCCCCTCGCCGGGGACGCGCTCGTCGAACCGGGCAGCATCGTCGGACTCGGCTGGTTCTGCGCCAAGGACATCACCGCCGACGACCGCGTCACGTTCGACGACGGCGAACTGGACGCCTTCGGCATGCCGGCCCCCGTCATCCACTACCGCTACACCGACCGCGACCTCGCCACCATCGAGGCCGCCAAGAAGGCGGTCGCGGAGGCCGGAGCCACGCTCGGCATCCCCCTCGGCGAGGCCCCGATGCTCCTCCCCGCGGGCAGCTCGCTGCACTACCAGGGCACCACCCGCATGGGCCCGGCCGACGACGGCACCAGCGTCTGCGACACCCACAGCCGCGTCTGGGACACCGTCGGCCTCTGGGTGGCCGGCAACAACGTCATCCCGACCGCCACCGCCTGCAACCCCACCCTCACCTCGGTCGCCCTGGCCTCCCGGGGCGCCGGGGCACTGGTCCACCACCTGACGCACTGAGCGCCGGGTCTCTCCCTCCGCACAGACCGCGGGGCGACCCGCGCGCCACCCCGCCCGACCGTCGGGTGGCGGCTCCTCCGGGGGGCCGTGCGGGCGGGGAGGGACGCGCCCGCGTCTCCCGGCCTGCACCGACGTACGGGGCACGGGGCACGCCCGCGTTTCCGGCTCTCGCCGAGATCCGACGGCACGGTACGTGCCCGCGTCGGCGCCGCTCTCGCCGACGCGGCGAGGGCGTGCACGCCCTGCCCGCCCCCGCACCCGCCCCCGCACCCGCACCCGCCCCCGCACCGGTTCCGCTCCCGCCCCCGCTCCGCCCCCCGGTACAGCTCCGCCCCCACCAAAAGCACCGTGGCCTGCCCTACCCCCGTCGGGTCGGGGGTCGCGGAGCCGTGCCGGGGGCGCGTCGGCGACCATGGCAGGGACGGTCCGCACCGCCGGCTCGTCCTGACACCTGTTCGTCCGTTCGTCATCGAGCCAGCCGGAGACCGCCTCATGAGGATCTCGCAACGCGCCCGGGCCGTCGCCCCCTTCTACGCCATGGAGTTCGGCAAGCACGCCGCGGAGCTGGAGGCCCAGGGGCACCACGTCGTCAAGCTCAACCTGGGCGAACCCGACTTCGGCGCGCCCCCGGCCGTGCGGGAGGCGATGCGCGAGGCCATGGACGGCAGGCCCATGGCCTACACCGCCGCGCTCGGCCTGCCCGCCCTCCGGCAGGCGATCGCGGGGTTCTACGGCGACCGGCACGGAGTCGAGGTCGATCCGGCCCGGGTGGTCGTGACCGCCGGTGCCTCGGCCGCCCTGGTACTGGCCACCGCCGCCCTCGTCGACCAGGGCGACGAGGTGCTCATCGCCGACCCCTCGTACCCCTGCAACCGGCAGATCGTCGAGAGCTTCGGCGCCCGCGTCACCCTCGTGCCCACCACGGCCGGGACCCGCTACCAGCTGGACGCGGCCACCGTGCGCGCGCACTGGACGGACGCCACCCGAGGCCTCATGGTCGCCACCCCGTCCAACCCGACGGGCACCTCGGTCCCGGCCGGCGAACTGGCCGAGCTGTGCGGCCTGGCGCGCGAGCGCGACGCGTGGCGCCTCGTGGACGAGATCTACCTCGACCTCGGCGACCACGACGACCGGGGCAGGCCGCCGCGCACCGCGCTGACGCACGACCCCGACGCCGTCGTCGTCAACAGCTTCTCCAAGTACTTCGGCATGACCGGCTGGCGACTGGGCTGGTGCGTGGTCCCGGAGCCGCTCGTCCCGGCGATCGAACGCCTGGCCCAGAACTACTTCCTCTGCGCCTCCACCCCCGCGCAGCACGCCGCCCTGGCCTGTTTCACCCCCGAGTCGCTGGCCGTCTGCGAGGACCGCCGCGCCGCGTTCCTCCGGCGGCGCGCGATCGTCCTCGACGGCCTGGAGCGGGCCGGGCTGCCGGTCCCGGTCCCGCCCGACGGGGCGTTCTACGTGTACTTCGACGTCAGCGGCACCGGCCTCACCTCGTGGCAGTTCTGCGAGCGGGCGCTGCACGAGGCGCACGTCGCCCTCACCCCGGGCCGGGACTTCGGCGTGCGCACGGCGGACACCCATGTGCGCCTCTCGTACGCGGCGTCGGCCGACGAGCTCCGTGAGGGCCTCGCCCGGCTGGAGAAGTTCGTGGCATCGCTGCGGGGAAATGTCGCGGACCGTGTCGTTGTTGGGCCGAACGGGTGACTTGGCGTAAGAATTGGCTGGTGCAGGCATTGAGTGAGAGCGAGTCCGGGGGGTGCCGGTGAACCGTTACGACGTCACCGATGAACAGTGGGAGGGGCTTGCTCAGGTCGTTCCGTTGCGGGGCCGGGACGCCTGGCCGTCGTCGGTCGGCCACCGGGCCCTGCCGGACGCGGAGACGGCGGCCCGCCGACGTTTCGTCGTCCTCAGGGTCAACGTCTTCGCGGACGCCCGTGAGGTCGCCGAGACCCTCATGGCGGGCATCCCGGTCCTCCTCGACCTCACCGGCGCGGAGACCGAGGTGGCCAAACGCGTCCTGGACTTCTCCACGGGCGTCGTCTTCGGCCTGGCCAGCGGGATGCACCGGGTCGACCGCAACGTGTTCCTGCTGACCCCGCCGGGGACCGAGGTGAGCGGAATCATGCAGGGCGCCGGGGTGCCCGGCGTGTGAGGCGGCGCGCTCCGGCGCGTCCCTCCGCGGCGGCAGCGGTCGCCCGTTCGTAGGAAGCCCACGAGGGTGGAACGGTTCGCCGCGCGACGGGAGCCCTACGGTCCGCGTATGGCCCTCCCGTCCCCCTCCGCCACCCCGTCCACCACCCCCGCGGTCCTTCCCGTGCCGCGCCCCGCCCGCCCCGGTGTCACCGAGCTGCGGCTGTCCGCCTTCGCCGGGCACCGGGGGGCCGGGTTGCCGATCGGGGCGGTGACCCTGTTCGCCGGGCCCAGCGGCAGCGGCAAGACGACCGCGCTGCGGGCGTACGAGGCGCTGGCCCGGCTCGCCGCCGGGGCGCGGCTCGGTGAGGTGTTCCCGGATCCGGCCGCCTGTGTGCCGGAGGGGACGCGGCCCGACGGCCGGCGCCGGCGGGGCTTCCGCATCGGCTGCACGGCCGACGGTCCCGCGGGCCCGGTCCGGCTCGACCTCGCCGTCCAGGCCGAACCGGACCTGCGCGTGGTGGGGGAGCGGCTGAGCGTGGGCGGGCTCGTCCTGCTGGAGACGGCCCTGCGCGATCCGGGCCGGCGCACCGTGCAGGCCGCCTGGCACACCGCCGGTCCGTCGGAGGTCACCCGCGCCCCGCTGCCCGACGACCGCCTGGGCACCGCACTGCTCCCGCTGCGCGTGGCCGGCCGGACCGACGGGCAGCGCCGTGTCCTCGCCGCCGCCGAACAGATGCTGGTGGCCCTGCGTTCCGTCTTCGCCTGCGACCCGCGGCCCGAACGGATGCGCGCCCCCGTGCCCGCCGGCTCCGGGCGGCTGCTCGGCGGCTGCGACAACCTCGCCGACGTCGTCGGGCGCACCCGCGCGGAGTGCGCCCGGCGGCACGCGCAGCTCGTCGCCGCCGTCCGGGGCGGATGTGCCGGGCCGGTGACCGACGTGCGGGCCGAACCCCTCGGCGACGGCACGGTCCGCGCCGTGCTCGACCGCGGTACCGCCCGGCGTACCGAGCTGGCCCGCCTCGGCGACGGCGAACTGCGCTATCTGGCGCTCGCCCTGGTGCTGCTGACCGGCCCCGGCGTGCTGGACGTGGACCCGCCCGGCGAGGTGCCCGACGCGATGCGCGCCCTCACCGTCCTCGCCGACGGCTTCGACCGCGCGCTGGACGTACGCCAGCGCCGGGAGCTGCTGCGGCTCGCGGTCCGCACGGGCCGGCGCGGGCACCTCCGCTGCGTGGGGGCGGTGAGCGACGCCTCCTGGGCCGCCGGGACCGACGGCGTCACGGTGGTACACCTTGACCCGTGACAGAACACCTCGACGTGGCGAAGTTGCAGCGCAGGCTGGCCGAGTTCGCGGCCGCGCGGAACTGGCAGCCGTTCCACACCCCGAAGAACCTCGCCTCCGCGCTCAGCGTGGAGGCCTCCGAACTGGTCGAGATCTTCCAGTGGCTGACGCCGGAGGAGTCGGCCCGGGTGATGGACGACCCGGACAGCGCGCACCGGGTGACGGACGAGATCGCCGACGTCCTCGCGTATCTGCTGCAACTGTGCGAGGTGCTCGGGGTCGACCCCCTCGTGGCGCTGGACGCGAAGATCGACCGCAACGAGGGCAGGTTCCCGGCACCGTGAGGCGGGGCCGGGCCGCCCGCCGGCACCACGGGAACACGATCATCCGCTCTCACTCTCCGGAGTTGTTCGGGCGATCGAAACCGATTTGTTGTCCACAGATTTCCGTCTTCCTCTGGCTTTTCGCCCCACAGGCCCTCACTCTGGGTAGTGGACACATGAGTTCGGGTGACGGACGTGCGCGGAGCACGTCGGGACGGACGGGGGCGGCGCATGGACGCGGTGCGGCTCATCCTGACGAGCAGGCGCGCTCTCGCGCGCAGCGACGACGGGCCTCGGACCCTGACGGAGGTGTGGCAGGCGCAGGCCCTGGCCCAGGCGATCGGCAGCCGCCTGGCCGTCTCCGGGCCGCCCGAACTGCGCGGTGAGGCACTGGGGTTGACCGAGCTGGCGGGCCGGGGCTGCGGGGTGCTGGACGCGCCGGTCCTGGACCCCGGGGACCTGCTGGCCGCCCAGCTCACCGAGTTGGACGACGCCCGCGAGGCGCTGCTCTGCCTCGGCGGCCTGCTCGGCGAGGTCGGCATCGCGCTCGTCGGCCTCGCCAGCGCGGCGGACGGAGAGGGCACGTACTGGCAGTGCATGGAGGCCATCGACGCGGCGGACGAGGCACGGGACCGGGTCAGGGAGATGCTGCGGAAACTGGCGGCGCGGGAGGGGGCGCTGCCGGAGCGGTGACGCCCCGCCCGGGCGCGGGCTGGCCGGGCGGGGGACCGGCGTGGGCGACGGGTGGTCCGGAGCGCAGGACGGGACCGGTGGGGGCGACGGGTGGTCCGGAGCGCAGGACGGGACCGGTGGGGGCGACGGGTGGTCCGGAGTGCAGGATGGGGGCATGGACCTCCGCATCTTCACCGAGCCCCAGCAGGGGGCGACGTACGACACCCTCCTCACCGTGGCGAAGGCCACCGAGGAGCTCGGCTTCGACGCCTTCTTCCGCTCCGACCACTACCTCAAGATGGGCGACGTGGACGGCCTGCCCGGCCCCACCGACGCCTGGATCACCCTCGCCGGCCTCGCCCGGGAGACCAAGCGCATCCGCCTCGGCACGCTGATGACCGCCGCCACCTTCCGGCTGCCCGGCGTCCTCGCGATCCAGGTCGCGCAGGTGGACCAGATGTCCGGCGGCCGCGTCGAGCTCGGCCTGGGCGCGGGCTGGTTCGGGGAGGAGCACACGGCGTACGGCATCCCCTTCCCGAAGGAGAAGTTCGGCCGCCTGGAGGAGCAGCTGGAGATCGTCACCGGCCTGTGGGGCACGGAGACCGGCAAGACCTTCGACTTCCAGGGCACCTACTACGAGCTGAAGGGCTCGCCCGCGCTGCCCAAGCCCGCCCAGGCGAGGATCCCGGTGCTGATCGGCGGTCACGGCGCGAGCCGCACGCCCCGTCTGGCGGCACGGTACGCCGACGAGTTCAACATGCCGTTCAGCTCGGTCGAGGACACCGAGCGGCAGTTCGGCCGGGTCCGGGCCGCCGCCGAGGCGGCCGGCCGCCCGGCCGACGCGATCACCTACTCCAACGCCCTGGTGGTCTGCGTCGGCAAGGACGACCAGGAGGTCGCCCGCCGCGCCGCCGCGATCGGCCGTGAGGTCGACGAGCTGAAGGAGAACGGCCTGGCGGGCACCCCGGGCGAGGTCGTCGACAAGATCGGCCGTTACGCCGAGGTCGGCTCCCGGCGCATCTACCTCCAGGTCCTGGACCTGCACGACCTGGACCACCTGGAGCTGATCTCCGCCCAGGTGCAGTCGCAGCTGTCGTGACGCCCGGTTCCGACGGGCCGGACATCGTTGTCCGGCCCGTCGGACGAGCCCCCCCGCCGGGAACCACCCGGCCCGTCACCTCGGCACCGGAAAGCTCGGGGTCGGACCCTGGAAGCGGGCGACCGGGCAGCGCGGAAAATCCCGGGTGCTCCCGCGCCCTTTCTCGGTACGTTGACGGTGTGCGCGGGCACACCACCAGCGCATTCGCGTCCCCCGACCCCTTCCTCCGCCCCCTTCGAACCTTCCGTCCGGCCCCTTCCGAGCCCTTTCGAGGCAGCCCACCGTGTTCCTGACCGTCACCACCACCGGCACCCCCGAACGCCCCGCCACCGACCTGGGCTTCCTGCTGCACAAGCATCCCGACCGGGCGCAGGCGTTCTCCACCTCCTACGGCACGGCGCACGTCCTCTACCCCGAGGCGGACACCGAGCGCTGCACGGCGGCGCTGCTGCTGGAGGTGGATCCCGTGGCGCTGGTCCGGCGCGGCAAGGGAAAGGGCCGCGGCGGCGCACCCGACGCCGCCCTCGCGCAGTACGTCAACGACCGCCCGTACGCGGCCTCCTCGCTGCTCGCGGTCGCGCTCAGCGGCGTGTTCTCCAGCGCGATGCGCGGAGTCTGCGCCGCCCGGCCCGAACTGCCCGACCGGGCGCTCCCCCTGCGCGTCGAGGTGCCCGCGCTGCCCGCCCGCGGCGGCCCCGGCCTCGTACGGCGTCTCTTCGAGCCGCTCGGCTGGACGGTGACCGCCGAACCGGTCGCGCTGGACACGCGGTTCCCGGAGTGGGGCGACTCGCGGTACGTCCGTCTCGTGCTGGAGTCCGAGGCGCTGACGCTCGCCGCGGCCCTGCGCCACCTGTACGTGCTGCTGCCCGTGCTCGACGACGCCAAGCACTACTGGGTCGCCCCCGACGAGGTCGACAAGCTGCTGCGCGCCGGTGAGGGCTGGCTGCCCGGCCACCCCGAGCAGAACCTGATCACCAGCCGCTATCTGTCGCGCCGCTGGTCGCTGACCCGGCAGGCGAGGGAGCGGCTGGAGCTGGTGCGGCTCGCCGAGGCCGACGACACCGAGGTCGAGGAGATCGACAACGCGGTCGCGGCGGAGGCGGAGACGGAGGAACGGCCGACCCCGCTCGCGGTGCGGCGCCGGGACGCGATCGTCGCGGCGCTCCAGGAGGCCGGAGCCGCCCGGGTGCTCGACCTCGGCTGCGGCCAGGGCCAGTTGGTGCAGGCGCTGCTGAAGGACGCCCGGTTCACGGAGATCGTCGGCCTCGACGTGTCGATGCGCGCGCTCGCCATCGCCTCCCGCCGGCTGAGGCTGGACCGCATGGGCGAGCGCCAGGCCTCCCGCGTCACCCTCCGCCAGGGCTCCCTCGCCTACACCGACGACGGGCTCAAGGGATACGACGCCGCCGTGCTCAGTGAGGTGATCGAGCACGTCGACCTGCCCAGGCTGCCCGCCCTGGAGTACGCGGTGTTCGGAGCGGCCCGTCCGCGCACGGTCCTGGTGACCACCCCGAACGTCGAGTACAACGTCCGCTGGGAGACCCTCCCGGCCGGCCACGTCCGGCACGGCGACCACCGCTTCGAGTGGACCCGCGAGGAGTTCCGGACCTGGGCGGAGACCGTCGCCGCGCGGCACGGCTACGACGTGCGCCTCGCGCCCGTCGGACCGGACGACCCCGAGGTGGGACCGCCGACCCAGATGGCCGTGTTCACCCTGAGCACCCCGAACGACACGCCGGGCCCGAAGCACACGCAGGACCCGAAGCACACGCAGGCCCCGGACGACACACCGGCCCACAAGGGCACACCCGCGCAGACCGGCACCCCGAACGAGAAGAAGGAGGCGGAGGCGGCATGACCGAGACCCCGGCCACCACCCCGCGGCAGGGCCGCGTCCTGCCCGTCACCGACCTCTCCCTCGTCGTGCTGATCGGCGCCTCCGGCTCGGGCAAGTCCACCTTCGCCCGCCGGCACTTCCGGCCCACCGAGGTCATCTCCTCCGACTTCTGCCGCGGTCTGGTCTCCGACGACGAGAACGACCAGAGCGCCACCCGGGACGCCTTCGACGTCCTGCACTACATCGCGGGCAAGCGGCTCGCGGCCGGCCGGCGCACCGTCGTCGACGCCACCAGCGTGCAGCAGGACGCCCGCCGCCAGCTGATCGACCTGGCCAAGCGGTACGACGTGCTGCCCATAGCGATCGTGCTGGACGTGCCGGAGCAGGTGTGCGCCGAGCGCAACGCGGCCCGCGCCGACCGCGCCGACATGCCGCGCCGGGTCGTCCAGCGCCACACCCGCGAACTCCGCAGATCCCTGCGGAGCCTGGAGCGCGAGGGCTTCCGCAAGGTGCACGTGCTGCGGGGCGTGGAGGAGATCGAGCACGCCACCGTCGTCACCGAGAAGCGCTTCAACGACCTGACCCACCTCACCGGCCCCTTCGACATCATCGGCGACATCCACGGCTGCGCCGCCGAACTGGAGGCGCTGCTCGGCAAGCTGGGGTACGCCGACGGCGTGCACCCGGACGGCCGGCAGGCCGTCTTCGTCGGCGACCTCGTCGACCGCGGCCCCGACAGCCCCGGCGTGCTGCGCCGCGTGATGGCGATGGTCGCGTCGGGCAACGCCCTCTGCGTCCCCGGCAACCACGAGAACAAGTACGGCCGCCACCTGCGCGGCCGCGCGGTGCAGCCCACCCACGGCCTGGCCGAGACCATCGAGCAGATGGCGGGGGAGAGCGAGGAGTTCCGCGCCGAGGTGCGGGAGTTCATCGACGGACTGGTCAGCCACTACGTCCTCGACGGCGGCCGGCTCGTCGTCTGCCACGCCGGCCTGCCGGAGAAGTACCACGGCCGCACCTCCGGCCGCGTCCGCTCGCACGCCCTGTACGGCGACACCACCGGCGAGACCGACGAGTTCGGCCTGCCGGTGCGCTACCCGTGGGCGGAGGACTACCGGGGCCGGGCGGCCGTGGTCTACGGCCACACCCCCGTTCCGGAGGCGACCTGGCTGAACAACACCATCTGCCTGGACACCGGCGCCGTCTTCGGCGGCAAGCTGACCGCGCTGCGCTGGCCGGAGCGGGAACTGGTCGACGTACCGGCCGAGCGGGTCTGGTACGAGCCGGCCAGGCCGCTGCGATCGGAGGCGCCCGGCGGGCACGACGGACGCCCGCTGGCGCTGTCGGACGTGCACGGGCGGCGGGTCGTCGAGACCCGGCACCAGGGCCGGATCTCGATCCGCGAGGAGAACGCGGCGGCGGCCCTGGAGGTCATGAGCCGCTTCGCCGTCGACCCGCGTCTGCTGCCCTACCTCCCGCCGACCATGGCGCCGACGGCCACCAGCCGGGTGGACGGGTACCTGGAGCACCCGGCGGAGGCGTTCGCACAGTACGCCGAGGACGGGGTCGCGCGGGTCGTGTGCGAGGAGAAGCACATGGGCTCGCGGGCGGTGGCGCTGGTGTGCCGGGACGCGGAGGCGGCCCGCAGGCGGTTCGGCGTCGACGGGCCGACCGGCTCGCTGTACACGCGCACCGGCCGCCCGTTCTTCGATGACGCGTCGGTGTCGGAGCTGATCCTCGACCGTGTCCGCACGGCGGTCGGCGAGGCCGGACTGTGGGACGGGCTCGACACCGACTGGCTGCTGCTGGACGCCGAGTTGATGCCGTGGTCGCTGAAGGCGGCCGGGCTGCTGCGCTCGCAGTACGCGGCCGTGGGCGCCGCCTCGGGAGCCGTCTTCCCGGGCGCCCTCGCCGCACTGGAGGGCGCCGTCGCCCGCGGGGTGGACGTCGCCGGCCTCCTGGCCCGCCAGCGCGAACGGGCCGCCGACGCGGCCGCGTTCACCGAGGCCTACCGGCGCTACTGCTGGACCACGGACGGCCTCGACGGCGTCCGCCTGGCACCGTTCCAGATCCTCGCCGTCCAGGGCCGCAGCCTTGCCGGCCTGCCCCACGACGAGCAACTCGCGCTCTTGGACCGGATGGTGGAACACGACGGCACCGGGCTCCTCCGGACGACGCGGCGCCTGTACGTCGACACCGCGGACCCCGAGTCGGTGCGGGCCGGCGTCGACTGGTGGCTGGAGATGACGGGCCGCGGCGGCGAGGGCATGGTCGTCAAGCCGCTCGGCGCCGTGGTCCGCGGCGACCAGGGCCGCCTGCTCCAGCCGGGCATCAAGTGCCGGGGCCGCGAGTACCTCCGCATCGTCTACGGCCCCGAGTACACCCGCCCCGACAACCTCGCCCGCCTGCGGCAGCGCTTCCTGAACCACAAGCGCTCCCTCGCGATCCGCGAGTACGCCCTCGGCCTGGAGGCCCTGGACCGCCTGGCCGAGGGCGAGCCCCTGTGGCGCGTCCACGAGGCGGTGTTCGGCGTCCTGGCCCTGGAATCGGAACCGGTCGACCCAAGACTGTGACCCACCGGTCCCCGGGCCCGCCGCCCCGCCGGTGTCGCCGAGGCCGACGCGGTCGACAAGGCCGACGCGGCCGGTGCCGCCCGGGGCGTCGGTCCTCAGCCCACCAGCCGTATCCTCAGCCCACCAGCCGTATCCTCAGCCCACCAGCCGCAGGCGCCGCTCGCACACGCCCACCCGGACCGTCTGGCCCCAGGTCAGTTCCAGGGCGTCGGTCTCCACGCCGTCCCCGAAGGCGATCAGGCGTTCGGACTCGACGGTGAGGCGGAGGCGGGCCGACGGGGCGAGTTCCCCGGCCACCAGGGACGTTCCGGTGGCCGGGGACGGCCAGGCCTCGCGGACGAACCACAGCAGGCGTTCGTCCGTGGGCGCGGGCAGGCGCAGCCCGCCGCCCCGCTCCCGCCACACCGACCGGAGCCACCCGGTCGCCCCCGTGCCGGTCCCCACCAGCACTCCGGAGGAGGCCTGGGCCTCGACGACACCCCCGTCGTCCTCGAGGCCCAGGCGGTATCGGGCGGTCTGGTGTCCGGCCGCGCCGAGGTAGATCTCGTTCAGGGCCACCAGCCGCTGCGTGTCGTCGGCGACGGCCTCGACCATGGTCAGCTCGTCCACCCGCGGGCCGGCCGCCGCGAGCGCGGACGGCAGGAGCGCGACGGCGTCCCGCGCCCGGTGGCGGACCAGCACGCCGGGGTTGCGCCCGGGGTCGGTGTCGATGCCCACCACCGGCTGCCCGGTCAGGTACTTGGCGGCGTTCGCCACCAGCCCGTCCTGGCCGACCACGACCACCACGTCCTCGGGCGCGAACAGGAAGCGGTCCAGGTCGGCCCGCTCCACCCGGGTCTGACGCCATGTCAGCGGGATGGCGGCGGTCACCTCGGCCAGCGCCCGCCGGGTGCCGCGGTGCCGTTCGGCCACCTCCTCGATGTCCCGGCCGCGCGAGGCGAGGAAGAAGGCGGCCTGGCCGTGCGTGCCGTGCCGGGCCACCAGTTCCTCGTACTCCGTGGTGCGGTGGACGAGCACGGCCCGCGGGGCCAGGCTCACTCCCGGCCCCCGGCCCCGAGCCTGGCCAGCAGCCCGGTCAGCACGTCCGGCGAGACGGTCACGCTGTCGATGCGCGGCAGGTTCTCCGCGAGCCGGGTCCCGGTGAGGGCGTGCAGCGTCGCCACGTCGACGTCGGCGTGCACCCGCAGCCACGCCGCCTGGGCCTGCGCCCGCGCCTCGCCCACCTCGCGCGCGGCCTCCGCCTCCGCGCGGGCGAGCCGTACAGCGCGGGCCGCCTCCGACTCGGCCAGCCGCTCCGTGCGCCGGGCCTCGGCGTCGCCCAGCCGCACCTGCTTGTCGGCCTCGGCCTCGGCCAGCTTCACGGCCCGGGAGGCCTCCGCCTCCGCGAGTTTCACGGCCCGCGCCGCCTCCGCCTCGGCGAGTTTCACCGAGCGCGCGGCCTCCGCCTCCGCCAGCCGCACGGTACGGGACGCCTCCGCGTCCGCCCGGACCTTGTCCGCGGCCGCGCTCTCCTCCGCCTCCCGCCGGGTGTTGGTGCCGCGCTGCTCGACCAACTGCTCCTCGCGCCGGGCGAGTTCGATCCTGCTGGCGAGCTCGTTCTCGGCGATGGTCCGCTCCCGCTCGACGGCCACCGCCCGCCGCTCGTACGTCGCCCGGTCGGCCTCCTGCTGGATCTGCTCGCGGGCCGGGGTGCGCAGCGCCCGCTCCACCTCGGGCTCCGGCCGCAGCGCGACGACCCGCACGGCGACCACCTCGATGCCCGTGGCCGGCAGCCGGGGCTCGGCCGCCAGACCCGCCGCGACGCGTTCCCGCACCGACGCCACCCCGTCCACCAGCGCCGCCGACAGCGGCGTACGGGCGAGGACGTCCAGCGCGTGCTGCTGGGCCGTCTCCGTCAGCAGGGTGCCGAGCTGCTCCAGGGGCGCGCCGCGCCAGCCGCCGGTGTCCGGGTCGATGGAGAAGTCGAGGCGGGCGGCGGCGACGGCGGGGTCGCTGATGCGGTAGGTCACCGTCGCCTGCACGGCCACGTCCTGGAAGTCCGCGGTGCGGGCGTGGAAGGTCATCGCCAGTTCCCGGTCGTCGACCGGCACTTCGGAGAGCGCGGCGGTCAGCGAGCGGTACCAGAAGCTGAGGCCCGGCCCGTCGTGCGCGAGCTTGCCGGAGCGGTGGTGCCGGATGTGGGCCGTCGGGGCGCCCCGCAGGTGGCGCCAGCCCAGGCGCCGGGTGATGTCGGCCATGAAAGAGGTCCCCCCTGGACGTCGTGGATCGCACCATATTTCGTCAGTGCGACGATAACGGGAGGGGCTGCTTGTCGTCAAGGGGACGAAAAGTGGCGGGAGTGAGCGGATCCGCGGGGAATCGGGGCCGACAGGGGGTGAAGGCGGTCCGCGACGGCCAGGATGAGGTCATGGGATTCCATGTCGACTCCGAGGCCGGGCGGCTGCGCCGCGTCATCCTGCACCGGCCCGATCTCGAGCTCAAAAGGCTCACCCCCAGCAACAAGGACGCCCTGCTCTTCGACGACGTGCTCTGGGTGCGCCGGGCGCGCGCCGAGCACGACGGCTTCGCGGACGTGCTGCGCGACCGCGGCGTCGTCGTCCACCTCTTCGGCGATCTGCTCACCGAGGCCCTGGAGATCCCGGCGGCCCGAGAGCTCGTCCTGGACCGGGTCTTCGACGAGAAGGAGTACGGGGTGCTCGCCACCGACCACCTCCGCGCCGCCTTCGAGAACCTCCCCGCGCCCGCCCTCGCGGAACTCCTCGTCGGCGGCATCACCAAGCGGGAGTTCCTGGAGGCGCACCCCGAACCGACCTCGGTCCGCTTCCACGTCATGGAACTCGACGACTTCCTCCTCGGTCCGCTGCCCAACCACCTCTTCACCCGCGACACCTCCGCCTGGATCTACGACGGCGTCTCCATCAACGCGATGCGCTGGCCCGCCCGGCAGCGCGAGACGGTCCACTTCGAGGCGATCTACCGCCACCACCCCCTCTTCCGTGACGAGACGTTCCACCTCTGGTCCGAGGGGCAGGCCGACTACCCCTCCACCATCGAGGGCGGGGACGTGCTCGTCATCGGCGACGGCGCCGTCCTGATCGGCATGAGCGAGCGCACGACCCCCCAGGCCGTCGAGATGCTCGCCCACAAGCTGTTCGCCGCGGGCTCGGCCGAGACCATCGTGGCCCTGGACATGCCGAAGCGGCGCGCGTTCATGCACCTGGACACCCTGATGACGATGGTCGACGGGGACACCTTCACCCAGTACGCGGGCCTCGGCATGCTCCGCTCGTACACCATCGAGCCGGGCGTCGGCGAGAAGGAGCTGAAGGTCACCGACCATCCGCCGGAGCACATGCACCGCGCGATCGCCGCCGCGCTCGGCCTCAGCGAGATCCGGGTGCTGACCGCGACCCAGGACGTGCACGCCGCCGAGCGCGAGCAGTGGGACGACGGCTGCAACGTCCTGGCCGTCGAACCGGGCGTCGTCGTCGCCTACGAACGCAACGCCACCACCAACACCCACCTGCGCAAACAGGGCATCGAGGTGATCGAGATCCCGGGCAGCGAACTGGGGCGGGGGAGGGGAGGACCGCGCTGCATGAGCTGTCCGGTCGAGCGGGTGGCCGTATAGGTGTTCGGGCGGGGGCGGTATGGGGCTCTGTATATAAATGCTGAGCGTCGTATAGACTTCCAAGGGTCCCTGTCACTGCACCTCATGCACCGCACCTCTGGAGCGCCCCATGGCGACAGTCCCGACCGCCCTCGCCGGCCGCCACTTCCTCAAGGAGCTGGACTTCAACCAGGAGGAGTTCCGCGGCCTGATCGAGCTGGCCGCCGAACTGAAGGCCGCGAAGAAGGCCGGGACCGAGGTCCAGCACCTGCGCGGCAAGAACATCGCCCTCGTCTTCGAGAAGACCTCCACCCGCACCCGCTGCGCGTTCGAGGTGGCCGCCGCCGACCAGGGCGCCTCCACCACCTACCTCGACCCCGTGGGCTCCCAGATCGGCCACAAGGAGTCGGTGAAGGACACCGCGCGGGTCCTCGGCCGGATGTTCGACGGCATCGAGTACCGCGGCGACAGCCAGCACAAGGTCGAGGAGCTGGCCGCCCACGCGGGCGTGCCCGTCTTCAACGGCCTCACCGACGACTGGCACCCCACGCAGATGCTCGCCGACGTGCTGACGATGACCGAGCACTGCGCCAAGCCGCTGTCCGACACGGCCTTCGCCTACCTCGGCGACGCCCGCTTCAACATGGGCAACTCCTACCTGATCACCGGCGCCCTGCTCGGCATGGACGTGCGGATCGTCGCCCCCAAGAGCTACTGGCCCGCCCAGGAGATCGTCGACCGGGCCCATGAGCTCGCCGCGGCCACGGGCGCCCGCGTCACCCTCACCGAGTCACTGGAGGAGGGCGTGCGCGGCGCCGACTTCGTGGCCACCGACGTGTGGGTGTCGATGGGCGAGCCCAAGGAGGTCTGGGACGAGCGGATCGCCGCCCTCGCCCCGTACGCGGTGACGATGGACGTGCTGCGCGCCACCGGCAACCCGGACGTGAAGTTCCTGCACTGTCTGCCGGCCTTCCACGACCTGGGCACCAAGGTCGGCCGCGAGATCCACGAGAGCCACGGCCTGGACTCCCTGGAGGTGACGGACGAGGTCTTCGAGTCGGCCCACTCGGTCGTCTTCGACGAGGCGGAGAACCGGCTGCACACCATCAAGGCCGTCCTCGTGGCGACCCTGGCCTGACCGCACCCCGCCGCACCCGCACCCGCACCCGCACCCCACCTCGCACCCCCGCACGACGCCCGTCACCGGGCCTTATGCTGTCCGGCGGCCCGGAGCCACCCCTTCCGAGGCCGCCGAGCGACCGGATCCGGTCACACCCCCGCACCACCAGAAACGAGCACCACCCGCATGCCCCGCATCAAGTCCCCCGCCCTCCTGGTGGCCGCGTCCGGCGCCGACCGTGAGGGCCACGGCCTGCGCCGAACGATGGGCCTCTTCCAGCTGGTCTGCTTCGGCGTCGGCGCGATCGTCGGCACCGGCATCTTCGTCGGCCTGTCCGACTCGGTCGCCCAGGCGGGCCCGGCCGTCGTCGTCTCCTTCGTCCTGGCCGCGATCACCTGCGTCTTCACCGCGTTCGCGTTCGCCGAGCTGGCCGGCGCCATCCCGGTCTCCGGCTCCTCGTACTCCTTCGCCTACGCGAGCCTCGGCGAGGGCACTGCCTTCCTCGTCGGCTGGTGCCTGCTCCTGGAGTACGGCGTCTCCGTGTCCGCCGTCGCCGTCGGCTGGAGCCAGTACGTCAACGAGCTGCTCGACAGTCTCACCGGCCACCAGCTGCCCGCCGCCCTGTCCGCCGGCCCCGGCGACGGGGGAGCGGTGAACCTGCCCGCCGTCCTCGTCATCGCCATGGCCGCCGTCCTGCTGGTGCGCGGAGTGCGCGAGAGCGCCCGGGCCACCGCCGCCATGGCGGTCCTCAAGATCGCGATCCTCGTCGTCTTCTGCGCGATCGGCCTCAGCGCCTTCCGGGACGGCAACCTCACCCCGTTCACCCCGGCCGGCCTCGGCGGCATCGGCGCCGGCACCACCGCGGCCTTCTTCTCCTACATCGGCTTCGACGCGATCACCACGGCCGGCGAGGAGGCCAGGAACCCCCGCCGGGACGTGCCCGTGGCGATCCTCGTCTGCATGGGCGTGGTCACCCTGCTGTACTGCGCGGTCGCGCTCGCCGCGATCGGCGCCGTCGGCGGCGACGAGGTCGGCGGCCGCCCCGCCGCCCTGTCGCACGTGGTCGACAAGGTCACCGGATCCTCCGTCGGCGGCGGGATCATCGCCTTCGGCGCGGTCGTCGCCATCGCGTCGGTGGTCCTCGCGGTGATGTACGGCCAGACCCGCATCCTGCTGGCCATGGCCCGGGACGGACTCGTGCCGCGCGTCTTCGAGAGGGTCTCGCCCCGCACCGCCACGCCGGTCGCCGGCACGCTGATCGTCGCGGTCGTCTTCGCGCTCCCGGCGGCCTTCGCCTCCCTGGACGCGGTGATGAACCTGTGCACCATCGGCACCCTGGCCATCATGGCCGTCGTCAACATCGCGGTCATCGCCCTGCGCCGCCGGGACCCCCACCTGGCCCGCACCTTCCGCGTACCGCTGTTCCCGCTGCTGCCCCTGCTCGGCGTCGGCTGCTGCCTGTACCTGATGTACGAGACGGGCTGGGCGACCTGGGTGCAGTTCGCCCTGTTCCTCGCGGCGGGTCTCGTGCTGTACGCCCTCTACGGGCGCCGCCACTCCCGGCTGCCGCAGGTCACGCGGGACGCGGACGCCGCTGTGGCGGAACCGCAGCCAGCCTGAACCACACCGCCTTGCCCCCAGCGGTGGGGCGGTGGCCGCAGGACGAGCTCAGGGCGCGGATCAGCAGCAGACCGCGCCCGTGCTCCTGCCAGGGGTCGGGCTCCCCGCCGCGGGGGCGGGTCAGATCGCCGGGCGGAACCGGGTCGGCGTCGTGCACCTCGACCTGGCAGCCGGCCGGCAGCAGCTGCACCACCAGCTCTATCGGGTCGTCCCCGGCGGTGTGCTCCACGGCGTTCGCCACCAGCTCGGCGGTGAGCAGCTCCGCCGTGTCGCTGTCCGCCCCGTGCTCCAGCCCGGCCAGGGCCGTACGGACCAGGGCGCGGGCCACCGGCACGGCCGCGGCGGAGTGCGGCAGCGCGATGCGCCAGGAGGCGGGCGGGGCGGGGTGTTCGTGCACGGCGGGTCCGTTCATGGCGCAGGTTCCTGTGCTCGACATCAGGCGGTCCTGCTTTCGGCTCGGGGAATGGTACGGCGGGCCTCCCGCCGAGGCGCGGAGCGGTCGCCGTCCGGGACCGCCGACCGCGTCACCGGTCGGCCTACCCTGCTCAACGGCCCCGCTCGCGCCCCCGATCCCGCTGTTGCCGGGTTGTCGAGGACCGGTGACGGCTGTGACGCGAACAGGTCAGACGGCGACTCCCCGGGGGGCATACCCGCCGCCTCTATCGCGCACTCCTGACGACAGTCACGTACGAGTGATAATTTCGAAGGTGACCGCTCGTCGAGGAGGCCGCCCTCATGAGTCCCTTCACCGGCTCCGCCGCCCGCACCCCCGACTGGCACCACCTCCGCGTCGACCACGCCGACGGCGTGGCCACCGTCACCCTCGCCCGCCCCGAGAGACTCAACGCGCTCACCTTCGGCGCCTACGCCGACCTGCGCGACCTGCTCGCCGAACTCTCCCGCGAGCGTTCCGTGCGCGCCCTGGTGCTGGCCGGCGAGGGACGCGGCTTCTGCTCCGGCGGCGACGTCGAGGAGATCATCGGCGCCACCCTCGCCCTGGACACCGCCCAGCTCCTGGACTTCAACCGGATGACCGGGCAGGTCGTGCGGGCCGTCCGGGAGTGCCCGTTCCCGGTGATCGCGGCCGTCCACGGCGCGGCCGCGGGCGCCGGCGCCGTCCTCGCCCTGGCCGCGGACTTCCGGGTCGCGGACCCCACCGCCCGCTTCGCGTTCCTCTTCACCCGCGTCGGCCTCTCCGGCGGCGACATGGGCGCCGCCTACCTGCTGCCCCGGGTGGTGGGCCTCGGCCACGCCACCCGGCTGCTCATGCTCGGCGAACCGGTGCGCGCCCCCGAGGCCGAGCGGATCGGCCTGATCAGCGAACTGGCCGAGGACGGCGGCGCGGACGCGGCCGCACAACGCCTGGCCCGCCGCCTGGCCGCCGGCCCGGCCCTCGCGTACGCGCAGACGAAGGCCCTGCTGACGGCCGAACTGGACATGCCGCTGGCGGCGGCGGTGGAACTGGACGCGGCCACCCAGGCCCTGCTGATGAACGGGGAGGACTACGCGGAGTTCCACGCGGCGTTCACGGAGAAGAGGGCGCCGAAGTGGCAGGGGCGGTGAGGCCCGACCGACGGCACCAGCCGGCCGACGCGAGGACGCCGGGCCCGGGGGCGCGGGGCCGCCTCGACACGCGGCTCCGCCACGGGGCGCCACCAGCCCCCACCGGCCCGCGCCCGCGCGACGAGACGAACGGCCCCCGACGCGTCGCGGTCATCGGCGGCGGCCCCGCCGGCCTCTACGCCGCCGCCCTGCTGAAACGCCGGGACCCCGGCCGCGCGGTCACCCTCTGGGAACGCAACGCCCCCGACGACACCTTCGGTTTCGGCGTCGTCCTCTCCGACGACACCCTCGGCGGCATCGAACACGCCGACCCGGTGGTCCACGAGGCCCTGCGCGAGCACATCGTCCACTGGGACGCCGTCGACATCGTGCACCGGGGCGTCCGCCACACCTCCGGCGGCCACGGCTTCGCCGCCCTCGGCAGGCAGCGGCTGCTGCGGATCCTGCACGACCGCTGCCGTTCCCTCGGCGTCGACCTGCGCTTCCGCGCCGAGGCGCCGCACCCGGCGCGGCTCGTGGACGCGTACGACCTCGTCGTCGCCGCCGACGGGGTGCACAGCACCACCCGCGAGGCGTACGCCCAGGTGTTCCGGCCCCACGGGGTCGGCCACCGGTGCCGCTACCTCTGGCTCGCCGCCGACGTCGCCTTCGACGCCTTCCGCTTCGAGACGGCCGAGACCGAGCACGGCGTGATGCAACTGCACGGCTACCCGTACGCGGCCGACGCCTCGACGGTGATCGTCGAGATGCGCGAGGAGGTCTGGCGCGCGGCCGGCTTCGCGGAACTGGGCGAGCGGGAGTCCGCCGAGCGCTGCGCCGGGATCTTCGCGGACGCGCTCGGCGGCCGGCCGCTGAGGTCCCACCGGTCCGCGTGGACCACCTTCCGCACGGTGGTCAACGAGCGCTGGTCGCACGGCAACCTCGTCCTGCTGGGCGACGCCGCCCACACCGCCCACTTCTCCATCGGCTCCGGCACCAAGCTCGCCGTCGAGGACGCCCTCGCCCTGGCCGCCTGCCTGGACGGACAGCCGTCCCTGGAGCGGGCGCTGGCCGCCTACGAGGAGGAGCGCCGGCCCGTCGTCGCCTCCACCCAGCGTGCCGCCCGGGCCAGCCTGGAGTGGTTCGAGGACCTCGCCCTGTACGTGGACCAGCCGCCCCGCCGGTTCGCCTTCAACCTGCTCACCCGCAGCCGCCGCGTCACCTACGGCAACCTGCGGCTGCGCGACCCCCGCTTCACCGGCGCGGTGGAGCGGGAGGCCGGCTGCGCGCCCGGCACGCCCCCGATGTTCACGCCCTTCCGGCTGCGCGGCCTGACCCTGCGCAACCGCGTCGTCGTCTCCCCGATGGACATGTACTCGGCGACGGACGGCCTGCCCGGCGACTTCCACCTCGTCCACCTGGGCTCCCGGGCCCTCGGCGGGGCCGGTCTGGTGATGACCGAGATGGTGTGCGTGTCCCCCGAGGGGCGCATCACACCCGGCTGCACCGGCCTGTACACCGGCCGGCAGGCCGAGGCGTGGCGGCGGATCACCGAGTTCGTGCACACGCGGGCGCCGGGCACCGCGATCGGCGTCCAGCTCGGCCACTGCGGGCGCAAGGGCTCCACCCGGCCGATGTGGGAGGGCATGGACGAACCGCTGCCCGACGGCAACTGGCCGCTCGTGGCCGCCTCCCCGCTGCCGTACAAGCCGGGCGGCCGGCCGCCCCGGGAGCTCGGCCGAGCGGAACTGACGGATCTGCGCGAGCAGTTCGCGGCCGCCGCCCGGCGGGCCGCGCGGGCCGGCTTCGACCTGCTCGAACTGCACTGCGCGCACGGCTACCTGCTGTCCGGCTTCCTCTCGCCGCTGGCCAACCGCCGTGACGACGCCTACGGCGGCTCGCTCGCGCGGCGGCTGCGCTTCCCGCTGGAGGTGTTCGACGCCGTCCGGGCCGAGTGGCCCGAGGAGCGGCCCATGACGGTGCGGATCTCCGCCACCGACTGGGCCGAGGGCGGCACGACGGCCGAGGACGCCGTCGGGATCGCCCGCGCCTTCGCCGCGCACGGCGCCGACGCCATCGACGTCTCCACCGGGCAGGTCGTCGCCGAGGAGGCACCGGAGTTCGGGCGGTCGTACCAGACGCCGTTCGCGGACCGGATCCGCAACGCGGTCGGCGTCCCGGTGATCGCGGTCGGCGCGATCTCCTCCTGGGACGACGTCAACTCGCTGGTGCTGGCCGGACGGGCGGACCTGTGCGCCCTGGGCCGCCCGCACCTGTACGACCCGCACTGGACCCTGCACGCCGCCGCCGAACAGGGCTACGACGGCCCCGGCGTCGTCTGGCCGGCACCGTACCGGGCGGGCAGCCGCCCTCCGCGCACCGGCCGCGCGGACGCGCCCGGACCCCGTCCGTCGCCGGGGAGCTGACCCGTCAGGCGATCGCGGGCACCCCGGCGAACTCCGCGCCCGCGTCCCGCAGCCGCTCGTGCAGCCCCTGGAACACGGCCGCCGAGCGCGCGCCGGGCCAGTCGTCGGGGAGCAGACGGGCGGGCAGGCCGGGGTCCGCGTAGGGCAGGTGGCGCCAGGAGTCGAGGGCGAGGAGGTAGTCGCGGTAGGCCTCCTCGGGAGGGGTGTCCGCGCGGGCCTCCCAGGCGCGCAGCACGTGTTCGTGCCGGTCCAGGAAGTCCTCGTGCTGCTCGGCCACGGCCGCCAGGTCCCACCAGCGGGCCACGGCCTCGACGGTCGGCGCGAAGCCCAGGTGCTCGCCGCGGAAGAGGTCCACGTACGGGTCGAGCCGCAGCCGCCGCAGCGTGTTGCGGGTCTCCTCGTGCAGGCGGGCCGGCGCGATCCACACGCCGGGGGCGGCCGTACCGAAGCCCAGACCGGCCAGCCGGGACCGCAGGACGTGCCGCTTCTGCCGCTCCGACTCCGGCACGGAGAACACCGCCAGCACCCAGCCCTCGTCGCCGTGCGGCGCGGTGGCGTAGATCCGCCGGTCGCCGTCGTCCAGCAACTGCCGTGCCTCCTCGGACAGTTCGTAGCCGGCCGCGTTCTGCGCGGTGCGGGCCGGCAGGAGCAGTCCGCGGCGCTTCAGCCGGGAGACCGAGGAGCGCACGGAGGGCGCGTCGACGCCGACCGCGGCGAGCAGCCGGATCAGCTCGGCGACGGGCACCGGGCCCGGCGTGAAGCGGCCGTACGCGCCGTAGAGCGTGACGATGAGAGACCGAGGTGCAGGCTGGTCGGACACGTTGATCATCTTAGGTCGTCGGCATCACTGCTGGTCACCATCGGTGTCGGCATCGGCGTCGGCGGTGGTGCGCAGCCGGAACCGCTGGAGTTTGCCCGTCGCCGTGCGCGGCAGGGCGTCCAGGAGGACGATCTCGCGCGGGCACTTGTACGGCGCCAGCTCGGCCAGGACGAAGGCGCGCAGCGCCTCGATGTCCGGCCGCGCCCCCGCGCGCAGCACGGCGAACGCCACGACGGCCTGCCCGCGCGCCTCGTCGGGACGCCCGACGACCGCCGCCTCGACGACGTCCGGATGCCGCAGCAGGGCCTCCTCGACCTCGGCCCCCGCGATGTTGTACCCGGCGGAGACGATCAGGTCGTCGGCGCGGGCGACGTACCGGAAGTAGCCGTCGCGGTCGCGGACGTAGGTGTCGCCGGTGATGTTCCAGCCGTCGCGCACGTACGCGCTCTGCCGGGGATCGGCGAGGTAGCGGCAGCCGACCGGTCCGCGCACGGCGAGCAGCCCCGGCTGTCCGTCGGGGACGGGCTCCCCGCGCTCGTCCTGCACGCGCGCCTGCCAGCCGGGGACGGGGACGCCGGTGGCGCCGGGCCGGATCCGCTCGTCGGCGGCGGAGAGGAAGATGTGCAGCAGTTCGGTGGCGCCGATGCCGTTGATCAGCCGCAGCCCGGTCCGCTCGTGCCAGGCGTGCCAGGTGGCCGCGGGCAGGTTCTCGCCCGCCGAGACACAGCGCCGCAGCGACGACAGGTCGTGCCCGTCGAGGTCGGCGAGCATCGCGCGGTAGGCGGTGGGCGCGGTGAACAGCACCGACACCCGGTGCCGGGCGACGGCGTCCAGCAGCTGCCGGGGACCGGCCTGTTCGAGCAGCAGCGCGCTCGCCCCGGCCCGCATCGGGAAGACGAGCAGCCCGCCGAGACCGAAGGTGAAGCCGAGCGGGGGAGAGCCGGCGAAGACGTCGTCCGCCCGCGGCCGGAGCACCCGCGCCGAGAAGGTGTCGGCCACGGCGAGGACGTCCCGGTGGAAGTGCGCGCACCCCTTCGGCCGCCCGGTGGTACCGGAGGTGAACGCGATCAGCGCCACGTCGTCGGCGGCCGTGTCCACGGCCCGGTACGGGGTGTCCGGCGCGGGCCGGCGCAGCAGGTCGTCGGGGGCGTTCCCGCCGTAGGTGGTGATCCGCAGGCCCGGCACCCCGGCCCGGGCGAGGTCGTCGACGGCCCGGACGTCGCACAGGGCGTGCTCCACGCGGGCTATCGCGCACATCGTGCGCAGCTCGCGCGGGCGCTGCCGGTCCAGCACGGTGACGGCGATCCCGCCCGCCTTCAGCACCGCCAGCCAGCAGGCCGCCAGCCACGGCGTGGTCGGCCCGCGCAGCAGCACCCGGTTGCCGGGGACGACCCCGAGGCGGCCGGTGAGCAGGTGCGCGAGCCGGTCGACGCGGGCGCGCAGCTCGCCGTACGTCCAGGCGGGGCCGGCGGGGGTGCGGAAGACGGGCCGGTCGGGGGCGGGGCCGGTGAGGAGCTCGGCGGCGCAGTTCAGCCGTTCGGGGTAGCGCAGCTCCGGCAGGTCGAAGCGGAGTTCGGGCCACTGGCCGGGCGGCGGGAGATGGTCGCGCGCGAAGGTGTCGACATGGGCCGAGTCGTTCATGGCGGATCGCCCCCTTGCCTGGAGGGCGCCTTCCGGGCGCCGTGACGGGCGTCGTGGTGGGCTCGCGCCCCGAGCGTATCGTGTTGGTGACGGCAGTCAACGGTTCGCGATACCGTCGGACGGGGCGGCGGGAGGCCGACGCGAGACCGCCGCGGAGAGGGGTCCGGTGATGCCCGCATTCTCACTCGAACCGGAACAGACCGCCTGGTGCGCCACCCTGCGCGCCCTCGCCGCCGACCGGCTGCACCCCCTCGCCGACCGGGGCGAGCCGGGCCGCGTCAACCGCCCGCTCGTCGCCGAACTGGGCCGCCTCGGACTGCTGGCCCGCCTGTTCACCTCCGGCGCGGTCGACCTGTGCCTGATGCGCGAGTCCCTGGCGTACGCCTGCACCGAGGCGGAGACCGCACTGGCCCTCCAGGGACTGGGCGCGCACCCGGTCCACGCCCACGGCACCCCCGCCCAGCGCGCCCGGTGGCTGCCGCGCGTCGCCGACGGCAGCGCGGTGGCGGCCTTCGCGCTCAGCGAACCGGGCGCCGGCTCGGACGCGGCGGCGCTGTCCCTGGCCGCCGAGCCGGACGGGCCGCACGCCTGGCGCCTGACCGGCGAGAAGTGCTGGATCTCCAACGCCCCGGAGGCCGACCTGCACACCGTCTTCGCCCGTACCACCGAGGGCGCCGGCGCCCGGGGCGTCACCGCCTTCCTGGTCCCCGCCGGCCGCCCCGGCCTCACCGGCTCCGCACTCGACCTGCTCTCCCCGCACCCCGTCGGCACCCTCGCCTTCGACGCCGTCCGGGTCACCGCCGACGACGTGCTCGGCACGCCCGACCGCGGCTTCCGGGTCGCCATGGACACCCTCAACCTGTTCCGCCCCAGCGTCGGCGCCCTCGCCCTCGGCATGGCCCAGGCCGCGCTCGACGCCACCCTCGCCCACACCGCCCGGCGCGACGCCTTCGGCGGCAAGCTGCGGGACCTCCAGACGGTCGCCCACCAGGTCGCCGAGATGGCCCTGCGCACGGAGGCGGCCCGCCTGATGGTCTACGCGGCGGCCACGGCGTACGACACCGGCGCCCCCGACGTCCCGCGCCGCTCCGCCATGGCCAAGCTGCTCGCCACCGAGACCGCCCAGTACGTCGTCGACACGGCCGTCCAGCTGCACGGCGCCCGGGCGCTGCGCCGGGGACACCTGCTGGAGCACCTCTACCGTGAGGTGCGCGCCCCCCGGATCTACGAAGGGGCCAGCGAGGTCCAGCGCGGCATCATCGCCAAGGAGCTGTACGCGGCCGCGGAGGCGCGGCGGTGACCGCCGAGCGGGTGAACCCGCCCGGGCTGTCCCCGCCGGCCGGCTTCTCGCACGCGGTCGTCGCCACCGGCTCCCGCGTGGTGTTCCTGGCCGGCCAGACCGCGCTCGACGCCGACGGCGAGGTCGTCGGACGGACGCTGCCGGAGCAGTTCGAGCGCGCGCTCGGCAACCTGCTCACCGCGCTGCGGGCCACCGGCGGCACCCCCGCGGACCTGGCGCGCGTCACCGTGTACGTCACGGACGTCGCCGCCTACCGGGCCTGCGCCGCCGAACTCGGCCGCGTGTGGCGGCGGTCGGCGGGCCGGGACTACCCGGCGATGGCGGTCGTGGGGATCGTCCGGCTGTGGGACGAGCGGGCCCTCGTCGAGCTCGACGGGTTCGCCGTCCTCGCGGACTGAGTCAGGCGGCGACGGCCGGCCGCGCGGCCGTCGCCCGGTGCGGGGCCACCACCCGGCCGTCGGGCAGCAGCTCGCCGGAGTCGTCGAAGACGATCGTGCCGTCGCACAGCAGGCTCCACCCCTGCTCGGAGCGGGCGGCGACGACGTGTGCCGCGTCGGCGGACGCGCTCGGGGAGCTGTGGTCGCACATGGCGCACCTCCACGTCGGTGGGACCGGCCCTCCGGCGGCCCCGTGCACCGACCATGCGCCCGCCGGACCGCCGTCGCCAGGGGCGGGCCCCGATCGTGACAGCACCAGGACGACTCCACGACCGTCCGCCGACGCGCGGCGCGGACTCGCCACCGAAGGAGTGACGGTCACGGGATCGGAGGCGATCGCCCGGTACCAGTGGAAGCCCCCCACAACAGGAGGTCCTTCCATGTCGTTGCGCCCCGCCCTGACCGCGGTCGCCGGTGCCGCCCTGCTCCTGCTCGCCGCCCCGGCGGCACCCGCCGCCGCCGACACGTCCGAGTCGGTCACCGTCGACCCGACCGGCCGGATCGCCGAGGACGGCACGGTCACCCTCTCCGGCACCTACCGCTGTGTCGGCGACTCGGGCTCCGTCGTCCTCAGCACGTCCATCGGCCAGAGCAACTCGCCCACCCAGTACGGCATCGGCGGCACCCGCGCGGTGTGCGACGGCGCCGAGCACCGCTGGGTGAACACCGGCAAGGCCGCACCGGACGCCCTCACGCCCGGCGAGGCCCACGTCCAGGCCACGCTGATGGAACTGCGGCCCCACGGCTTCGTGCCCCTGCCCCACTTCCACGCGGCCGAGGACGAGGACATCACGCTGACCGGGGAGACCCAGCAGGAGGGCACGCCGGCGAAGACGGGCCGATAGCAGCCGGTCACAGCGGACCGAGGGCCGAACGGCCGAACGGCCGAACGGCCCGGTCGGCGGCCCCACCGCCGCCGACCCGGCCGCCATGCCGGCGGGCTGCCCGGGGCTTCCCGGGCAGCCCCGGCGAGGCTCCAGGAGCCCCCGGATGCGGGCCGCCCCGGCCGGAGCCGCCCGCGTGCGGGTCACTCCCGGTACGTGGGCGCCAGGTGGGCCAGGGCCGCGTCGGCGTCCGCCGCGGCCTGGCCCGGGGTCGCCGCGCACGTCATCACGTGCCCCAGCCGCTCGTGGCTGTGGGACGGCCAGGTGGTCCGCTGCCCCGGGGCCGCCTTCACCCGGAAGGCGACGACCGAGGGGAAGTTCTCCAGGACGCCGGTGTCGGGAACGGACTCCACCGTTGCCGTCCGGCCGGCGATGAAGCGGATGGCGGCCCCCCGGGCCCGCGTGGGCGTGAGGTCGGGACGTCCGCCGCTGTGGGCGACGACCGAGGCCCGCAGCAGCGGCACCCCCGTCCCGTGTTCGACCAGATCGGGGATGAAGTCCCCTCCCGTCCTCGCGTTGATCTCGATCAGCACGGGCCCGCGCGGCGTCAGCTTGGCCTCCACGTGAGCCGGACCGAAGTCGAAGCCGATGGCGTCCAGGGCCGCCACCGCCAGGTCCGCCGCCCGGTCCGCCGCCTCGCCCACGGACGACGGGAACGTGTGGCCCAGCTCGACGAAGTGCGGTGTGGGGCCCAGCAGTTTGTCGGTGACGCCCAGGACCGTCGTGGAACCCGCGACGGTGAAGGTCTCCACGCTGACCTCGTGCCCGAACAGGCACTCCTCCAGCAGCGCGCCCGGAACGCGGGGCTGGCCCTTGGAGTTGGTCGGCCGCCCGGCGATGTCGGCGACCCGGGCGACGGTCTCCTCCCGGGTGCGGCACAGGGCGACACCGATGCTCGCCGACTCGTCGATCGGCTTCACGACACAGGGCAGGCCGGTCACGGCCAGCGCCGCGTCGACCTCCTCGGCGTCGTGGACGAAGCGGAACTCCGGCACCGGCACCCCGCGTTCGGCGCACCGCACGCGGGTCTTCAGCTTGTCCCGGGCGATGTCCGCCGCCGTGGGGTCCAGCCCCGGCAGCCCCATGCGGTGCGCGGTGGCCGCCGCCGTGGGCACGTAGTACTCCATGACCGTCATCACGCCGGCCACCGGTGCCGCGGAGGCGAGCAGCGCCTTCTCGATCGCCTCCGGACTCTGCGTGTCGCAGTGCAGGATCTCGTCCGCGACCTCGCGGATCGTCCGTGCCGTGTCCGGGTCCACGGAGTAGCGGTCGAGGTCCGAGGTCACGAAGAGGGTGCGCAGCCCCAGGGAGCGGGCCAGCCGCAGCGCCTGCATGCCCGTGCCGGTGAGGTTGCTCTCGACGAACGCGAGGGCGCGGGCCGGACCCTCCGCCCCCGGACGGGCGTCGGACGTCGTCATCGGACGGCCGCCTTCCGGCCCGTGACCCCACCGGTACTGGTGACCCAGTAGGTGCCGGCGCCCCGGTCCAGGCCGCGGGCGAGCGGGTCCCTCACCAGCCGGGCGAGCAGTCCGGCCGGGACGACCAGGACGTAGTAGACGATGGACAGCAGCAGGTTTCGCATCGAGGTCCTTCTCGTGTGGTGCTGCGCCGCCGACGGCCCGTCGGACGGCGGTGGGGCCGGCTCAGTCGAGGGGGATCGCTTCGCGCCAGTCTTCCGTCTCGCGCCAGGCGGGCTGGTCCTTCTTCTCCAGCAGCAGATCACCGAGGACCAGCACGTCGATGTTGCTGCGCATGAAGCAGGTGTAGGCCTCGCGCGGCGTGTTGACGATCGGCTCCCCACGGAGGTTGAACGAGGTGTTCACCAGCACGGGGCAGCCGGTCCGCTCCTTGAACGCGGACAGCAGCCGGTGGTAGGCGGGGTTGTCCTGCTCGCCGACGGTCTGCACCCGCGCCGAGTGGTCGACGTGGGTGACCGCGGGGATCGTCGACCGCCGCACCTTGAGCAGGTCCAGGCCGGTGACGTCGCCGGCGGTCTCCTCGACGGCGAGCCGCTGGGACGGGGCCACCCCCGCGACCACCAGCATGTAGGGGCTCTCCTGGGGCAGGTCGAAGTACTCCTTCACGTCCTCGCGCAGGACGGACGGGGCGAACGGCCGGAACGACTCCCGGAACTTGATCTTCAGGTTCATCGCCGACTGCATGTCCGCGTCCCGCGGGTCGCCGAGGATCGACCGGGCGCCCAGCGCCCTCGGGCCGAACTCCATCCGCCCCTGGAACCATCCGGTGATCGCGCCCTGCGCCAGGCGGTCGGCCACCACACCGGGGGTGTCCCGCGGGTCCAGCTCCGTGTAGACGGCGCCGACGCCGTCCAGGAACTCCCGTGTCTCCCGCGCGCCGTACGCGGGGCCGAGCAGGGAGCCCGACATGGCGTCGCGGCCGGTGCCGAGGTGGGGCCGTCCGGCTCCCCGTTCGAGCGCGACCGCGAGGGCCCCGCCGAGCGCACCGCCCGCGTCACCGGCCGCCGGCTGGATCCACACCTCGTCGAACACCCGCTCCTGGATGACCTTGCCGTTGGCGACGCAGTTCAGGGCGACGCCCCCGGCGAGGCAGAGCCGGCTCTCACCGGTCACGCGCCGCGCGGTGCGCGCCAGCCGCAGGACGACCTCCTCGGTCACGGCCTGGACGGACGCGGCGAGGTCGAACTCCCGCTCCGTGAGCGCCGCCTCCGGCTGCCGGCGCGGACCGCCGAACAACTCCTCGAAGGCCCGGCCGGTCATCACCTGGCCCGCCAGGTACGCGAAGTACCGCATGTCGAGCCGGAAGGACCCGTCCTCCTTCAGGTCGATGAGCTTCTCGCGGATCAGGCCGGCGTACCGCGGAGTGCCGTACGGCGCCAGCCCCATCAGCTTGTACTCACCGGAGTCGACCTTGAACCCGCAGAAGTAGGTGAAGGCGGAGTACAGCAGCCCCAGGGAGTGCGGGAACCTGATCTCGGCCAGCGGCTCCAGGCTCGTGCCCCGCCCGTGCCACAGCGTCGTCGTGGCCCACTCGCCGACCCCGTCGACGCACAGGACCGCGGCGGACTCGTAGGGGCTCGGGAAGAAGGCCGACGCCGCGTGCGACTCGTGGTGCCGGCGGGCGACGACCTCCGGGACCCGGCCCACCCCCAGCTCCGCCAGACCGTTGCGCACGGTGCGCACAGTGGAACGCTTCCAGGCCAGCCACTCGGGCAGCGACGTGCGGAAGGAGGCGGCGCCGTGCGGCACGGCGCCCAGGTACGTGGCGAGGACCCGCCGGAACTTCAGCGCCGGATCCTCGTAGTACGCGACGGCCGCCACGTCGTCGAGCCGGACCCCCGCCTCCTCCAGGCAGTAGCGGACCGCCTGCCCGGGGAAACCGGGGTCGTGCCGGGTGCGGCTGAAGCGTTCCTCCTGGGCCGCGGCGACCGGGACGCCGTCGGCGACGAGGGCGGCCGCACTGTCGTGGTAGTACGCCGAGATGCCCAGAACCAGATCGGCCATGTCACGTTCCCTTCCGCTCAACGCTTCCGCTCATCGTTTTCCGCTCATCGTTTTCTGCTCTGCCACCGGGCCCGCCGGTCCGCCAGCCAGGCGTGCACGCCGGTGGGCGGGCTGAGGGACCGGTAGCCCTCCCGCACCCGGCGCCAGGCCGTCTCGCGGGCCTGGAGCCCGCTGCCCACCGCGGCCGAGGACATGAACGCGTCGATGGCGTCCGCCGCCCACGCCGAATGTCCCGTCGCGACGTTGTCGATGGTGTTGTGGATGTCGACGAACCGCGTGCTGAAGCCGTGCTCGCGCAGCGCCAGCCGGGCCCGCCGGTAACTGCCGCCCACGCCCGAGAGCTCCATGGCGAGGTTCAGCCCCAGCACCTCCGGCTGGAACGTCCGCGGGAAACGGCCGATGCTCAGCCAGAACACGGGCAGGTCGAAGGAGCCGTCCCGGAACCCCGGCCAGCGGGCGAACTCCGCCGAGCCGGTCGGCGGGAGGTCCACCCCCATGTCCGCGACCAGCTCCCGGTAGATGAGCGGGTGGTTCAGCCGCGGGTGGCCGTTGCCGAGCTCGTCCCAGTACGTCTCGAACAGCGAGTGGCCGATGTCCGAGGACGCCAGGTGGTAGTCGGTGAACCCCTGGAGCCAGGCGCCGTCGATCATCGTCAGCGGGGCCAGCTGGAGCGTCGACTCGATCAACTGCTCCCGGGTCGGCAGCCCGGCGTCCGAGGTGCGCTCGAACTCCTCGGCGTGCCGGTCGTGCTGCCCGGACAGCCACGGCCGCAGCCCCTCGGCGGGCCAGCTGTCGGGCAGCGGCATGTCCTGCCGGGCCATCCGCACCCGGGCCCGGCCCAGCCACCCGTGGACGTACTCCAGCGCGTAGCGGCGTACGGCCGGGGTCTGGGCGCGCCGTTGCAGCAGGACGTACGCCTCCCGCAGGTCCGCGGGGGCCCGGCCGTCCGGCGGCTCCTCCTCCAGGACCGTACGCACCGGGGCCCAGTGCCGCGGGGACGGCCCGTCCGCAGCCGCAGTCGCGACCCCGCTCGCCCGCCGCGCGGGCGGGTCCTCGGAGGCGCCGTCGCCATCGCCGTCGTCTCCGTCTCCGTCGGGGAGGGACGCGATCCAGCGGCGCAGGACCGCCAGGTCCTCCTCGGAGAAGACGCGGAACATCGCGCCGCGCTCACCGACCAGACCGTTGACGAGGGGGCTGCGCTCCGGACGGCCCGGGCGGACCAGTGAGCTGCCGGCGAGCGCCGTGAGCAGCGGGTACGGGTCGTCGCGGGCCTCGTCGAGCCACTCGGCGAGCGGCCGGCCCTCCAGCTGGAAGGAGCGGTGGTAGACCGCGCCCTCACGGGCGCGCAGCCGGATGAGCTCGGCGGCCTGCCGGCGCGGGTCGAGGACGCCGGCCAGCTCGGCGCGCAGCGCCTCGTGCCACTCCCGCAGCGCCGTGAACGCCCACCGGGCCCCCGCCAGGACGCGGGCACGCGTCTCGGACGGCGACTGCTCCAGCAGGGCGTCGACCGCGGCCAGCGACGCCTTCAGCCCGCCCGCCGGCTCCTGCGGCCGGGGCGCGCCGGGATGCAGCGCGTCCCAGTCGACGCCCGCGTCCACCAGGTCCTTGAGCGGCGCCAGCGCGGGCAGCAGGCCGACCTGCCGGAGGCAGAGGTCGGCGCCGAGGATCTCGGCCCGGAAGTCCTCCGGCCGCCGGCTCATCAGGAGCAGGAGCGCCGGGAGGACGAACGCGTCCTCCCGCACCCGCGTGTCGAGCGCGGTACGGGCGGCCGGCACCGCGTTCTCCGCCACCCGCAGGCCTTGCAGCAGGGCGAGGTGGGCGTGGCCCCGGGAGGCGCGCGGATGACCGACCCCGACGTCCGAGGCGTACAGGGTCAGCGCGCTCAGGGCCGCGGGGTCGTCCGCCTCGGCCATGCTGCTCAGCCACTGCAACCACGCGCCCGACACCAGGTTCAACGGCGAGCAGTCGAGCGCCAGCCGCTGCGCCACGCGTTCACGGACGGCCTCCTGCCGGGCCCGGCCGGCCAGGTCCCGGAAGACCCGCGTCTCGTCGGCGGCCCAGGCCTCGGCCTCCCGGCACAGTGCCTCCAGATCCTCGGGGGCGTGGCCGGACGGTACCGACCGGTCGATCGCGTCGCGGACGTCGGCCACCGGTACCCGGTCCGCGTGCGGGCTCTCCGGATCGCAGAACGCGGCGTACCACGCCCTGGCCCAGGAGGGGGGCCGCGCGGTGTCACGCGCGGCCTTCCCCGTCGGCCGCAGGACTGTCGAAGACATCGTTTCCGGTCCTCCCCCCTAGAACATCGGATAAATGGAGGCGTCGTTGTTCCGCTTTCTGCGGCGGCGCCGGAAGAGAGCATCGACGATTTTGCGGATGAATCCCATGGAATTCCCCTTGTCAGGTCACCGGAGGGTGAGTTGTTCGGCGAGCAGGCCGGCCACGATGTCGTGTCCCTCGTCGGTGAAATGAATACGGTCCACGAACACCCAGTCCTCGTCCTTGACCGCCGAGCCGAGCACGGGGTTCAGGTCGAGGAAGGGAACGTTCAGCTTTTCGCAGCCGCCGCGGAGTTGATCGGCGTACCGCCGCCCCGCCTCGATCGTGCAGATGTCGCCGTACGCCTGGCTGAAATTGGCGATGCCGTCCAGCTCGTCGAAGAGCAGTTGTTCCTGGCGGGCCGGCCGCTCGCGCACCCACGGCGCGAGGGGCTGGAGGACGAAGGTGAGCCGGGCCCCGAGGCCCTGGGCGATCAGCCGCCAGGTGTCGAGGTGGCGCAGCGTCAGCTCGACGGCGAGGTCCAGCTGGCCGGAGAGGTCCGGAGCGGTCAGCTCCGCCTCGGAGCGCCGCGGCGCCCGGCGGGCCGACCACCGCGACTGCCCGCTCGCCCGGCGCTGCCGGGCCTGGAGCTCCTGCACCTGCTCGAAGTACTCGTGGCCGTTGAAGAACGCGCCGCTGTCGCCCTGCATCCAGCGGGGCAGCCGGGCGAGGCCCAGGTTGTTGAACCCGGTGAACAGGACGATCTCCTCGATCTGCGGCACCAGGTGGCGGTAGAGCGTGAAGAGCAGCAGCTCCTGGGCGGAGTTGAAGCTCCGGCCGCCGAAGTTCAGCCACGGCAGGGCGGGCGCGTGACGGTCCCACAGCCGGGAGGCCAGGGTGTCCGCGTCCGAGGAGGCGCCGATCCCGAAGACGGTGGAGCTGCCGGCGATCAGCCGGACGGGCCCCTCGGGCACCCGTCCGCCGGCCGACGCCCGCTGTCCCTGCCCCTCGGACAGGCGGAAGCCGAGCCGGTCGGTGTTCACCACCTGGGACCGGTGGTCCGAGGCGTGGAAGTACATCAGGTAGGGCAGCCAGCGGATCTCACCGCGGTCGTCGAACTTCTCGGCGTACTGGAGCATCTGCGGGGTGAGTTCCGCGCGATGAGAGGTCATGGACGAACCGCCTCCTTTCGGTCGATCCGGCCCGGCACCGGCGTGCCGGGCGGCGGAAGTCGGGACGTGCGGTCTTACGGCTTCGGCATGTGCGGTCGTACGGCTTCGGGACGTGCGGTCGTACGGCTTCGGAGGTGCGGGCGTACGGTTCCGGAGGTGCGGTCGTACGGTTTTCGGATGTGTGGTCGTACGGGTTCGAACGGTCGGACGGCCGCGGGCGGTCAGGCGGCCGTGGACGTCAGACGGCTTCGGAGGAGAGGGCGGCGGGCTTGCCCGCCGGCGGCAGGTCGGCGCCCGGCGCGTACCGCGCCCTGGTCGACTCCGCCCAGCGCACGACCGCCGGGGCGGCCAGGCCCGCCGCGAGGAACAGGGCGCCCATCACGTGCCAGCCCGGTTTCCCCCAGCCGATACAGAGCCAGGTCAGCAGTGCCGGGCCGAACGACTCGGCCAGTCCCATGCCGATGCCGAAGACGCCCAGGTACTGGCCGATGGCGTGCCGGGGCGCGAGCACGTTGGACACCTCGAAGCCCCCGGCGGCCTGCCACAGTTCGCCCACGCTGTGGACGACGACCGCGGCTCCCAGCAGGGCCACGGCGGCCCAGGCCGGGGATCCCGCCGCCCACGCGACGGCGGCGCACGCCGCGCAGAAGGCCCACCCCGACCGGCGCAGCGCCAGCGCGGCACGGCGGGGGGTGTCGACCCGGCGGCCGACCGCCACCTGCAACAGGATGATCATGGCCGTGTTCACCACGACGGCCGCCGAGATCACCCAGCGCGGTGCGGAGGTGGCGCTCACCACCCACAGCGGCAGGGCGACGGTGAGCACGCGGTACTGGATGGACAGGACACCGTCCAGCAGCGACAGCGCGAGATAGGGCCGGTCGCGCAGGGCGGCCCACCGGCCGCGGGTCTGCTCGGGCGCCTCGACGATCTCCGTGCGCGGGATCCGGAAGGCCGGCAGCAGCGCCACCAGGAAGCAGGCGCAGTTCAGCAGGATCAGCCGGTGGTACGCCGGTGTGGTGTCCGCCTGCGCGGCCCAGCCGGCCGCCATCGCCCCGACGGCGATGCCCACGTTGGTGACGGACCTGATGTACGCGCGCAGTTCCTGCGGCCGGCCGTCGGCGATGTCGTTGATGATGGGACCGCGGGCCACCAGGAGCGTGGCCTGGGCGACGGTCGCGAGGACGACGACGAGCAGCACCGACCAGGAGGCGTGGACGAGCAGGAACGCGCCGGTCGCGGCGGCGCTCAGCAGCAGGCTGGCCACGAAGACGGCCCGGGGCCCGCGCCGGTCGGCGACATGGCCGGCCGGGACGCCGAGGAACAGGGACACGAACCCCGCGATGCTGAAGGCGACCCCGATCTCCATGGCCGGTAAGTGGACCACGCGGATGAAATAGAGGACACCGGCGGTGAGGAAAATTCCTTTTCCGGTGGAACTGGCCAGCGTGGCAAGGGCTAATGCGCGCTGCGCCCCCGAAGCAGGCAGGACTGCGGACCCCCGAATGCGCACAGCAAACCCCCGTTTGAACGCGTGACAGCGAGGTTACTGACGTGTTATTGACAGCGCAACGGGGATCTCGGCACCTGAGACGCCGCACGCCAGAACGGTTCCGATTTACGTGGCCGGGACAACGAACGGGCCGACAGGCGGAGTTCGCCTGCCGGCCCGTGGCCGTTCCGGTTCCGACCGGAGATCCGACCGGACGGGAAACGATCAGGAACCGTACTCCCAGGAATTCATGTATTCGTTCTGGTCGTCGGTGAACGAGTCGATCGTCACGCCCATGCTGTCCAGCTTGAGCCGGGCGACGGACTTGTCGATCTCGGTGGGCACCTCGTGGACCTGCGGGGCCAGGGAGGCGTGGTTCGCCGTCAGCCACTCGGCCGTCAGCGCCTGGTCCGCGAAGGACATGTCCATCACCGAGGCGGGGTGGCCCTCGGCGGCGCCGAGGTTGACCAGCCGGCCCTCGGCGACCAGCAGCAGGCTGCGGCCGTCGGCGAGCACGTACTCGTCCGTCTGGTGACGGATGCGGGAGCGCTTCTCGACCGCCATGGCCTCCAGCGCCGCGACGTCCACCTCGACGTCGAAGTGGCCGGCGTTGGACAGGATCGCGCCGTCCTTCATCACCTCGAAGTGCTCCTGGCGCAGCACTCCCCGGTTGCTGGTGACGGTGACGAAGACGTCGCCGATGCGGGCCGCCTCCGCCATCGGCATCACCCGGTAGCCCTGCATCAGCGCGTCCAGCGCCTTGGTCGGGTCGACCTCGGTCACCACGACGTGGGCGCCCAGGCCGGCCGCGCGCTGGGCGACGCCCTGGCCGCAGTAGCCGAAACCGGCGACGACGACCGTCTGCCCGGCGAACAGCAGGTTGGTGGCCCGCATGATCGCGTCGAGCGACGACTGGCCGGTGCCGTACCGGTTGTCGAACATGTGCTTGGTGTCGGTGTCGTTGACCGCCACCATCGGGAACTTGAGGGCACCGGAATCGGCCATCTGCCGCAGCCGGACGACGCCGGTGGTCGTCTCCTCGCAGCCGCCCTTGATGGTCCCGAGCAGCTCGGTGCGGGCGGTGTGGACCGTGTTGACCAGGTCGCAGCCGTCGTCGAAGACGAAATCGGGGTTGATGTCCAGCGCGGAGTCGATGTGCCGGTAGTACCCGTCACGGTCGATGCCGTTGACGGCGAAGACGGAGATGCCGTACTCGACCACGAGCGCCGCGACCGTGTCGTCCTGCGTGGACAGCGGGTTGCTGGCACAGGCCGCGATCTCGGCGCCGCCGGCCTTCAGCGTGCGCAGCAGGACGGCCGTTTCCGTGGTCATGTGCATACACGCGGCGAACCGGACGCCTTCGAAGGGCTTTTCCTTGGCGAACCGTTCTCGTACCTGGCGCAACACGGGCATGTTGCGCTCGGCCCACTCGATCCGGCGCACACCCTGCGCGCTCAGTGTCTTGTCCTTGACATCGTGCTGGGGCAGTTCAGACATGGCGGGACGGGCCTCGCTCTCCGGTAGGCAGGGTGGTGGTCGGCCCATGGCCGTCGACCGCCCGGGGCGGGCGGTCGCGGTCGGACCGAGATCGGTGTCAGGCCGTGGCTTCGGTACGTGCCACGGCCCGGTGCCCGGGCAGGGCGACGGCCACCAGCAGCGTGGTGACCAGGGCGACGACGGCGCCCGCGGTGAAGGCCGTCTGGAATCCGGCGGCCTGGTGGTCGGGGGTGGGATCTCCGAGCGACTCGGTGCGGGCGGTCGCCAGGCTCACCAGGATGGCGACGAAGGCGGCCGTACCGACCTGCTGGAAGGTGTTGAGCAGTCCGCCGGCGAGACCCTGGAGCCGCTCCGGCACCCCGGCGGTGGCCGCCATCATGGCGGTGGAGAAGAAGGCGGCGAACCCCATGCCCATGAGGATCGTGCCGGGCAGTACGTCGGCCGCGTACCCGCTGTCCGCCTCGATCCGGGAGAGCAGGAACACCCCGGCGGTCACCAGGGCGCCGCCGACGACGCACACGCCCTTCGGCCCGAACCGGCCGGCCGACAGGGCGGACAGGGGCCCCGCCACGACGACGGACAGGCCCAGCGGCAGGAAGGCGAAGCCCGTCTCCAGGGCCGAGCGCCCCTGGACCTGCTGGAGGAAGAGCGACAGCTGGAGGGCCGTGGTGCCCATGACGCCGGGGATCAGGAAGCTGGCGACGTTGGCGACGCTCAGGGAGCGGCTGCGGAAGATGCCGAGCGGCACCAGCGGGGCGGCCGACCGGGCCTCCACGACCACGAAGACGACGAGCAGGACGACGCCCACCGAGCAGCTGACCGCCGCGTGGGTGCCGTCGTCGGGCACCTGGCTCAGTCCGTTGATCAGGGCCACGAAGCCCGCGGCGGACAGCAGGACGCCCGGCAGGTCGTAGGCGCGCTCGCCCCGCGCGCCGCCGGCCCCGGGCAGCACCTTGAACGCCGCGAGGAGGGCGGCGGCCGTCAGCGGCACATTGACGAAGAACACCGCACGCCAGCCCGCGAGTTCGGTCAGTACGCCACCGAGCAGCACGCCGATGGCGAAGCCGCTGGCGGACGCGGCGCTGAACCAGCCCAGGGCCCGGTTGCGTTCGCCCTCGTCGGGGAAGCCGGTGGTGATCAGGGAGAGCGCGGCCGGCGCGATCAGCGCGGCACCGACGCCCTGCACGGCCCGCATGGCGATGAGCGGTTCCGGGGCCGTGGCCAGCCCTCCGACCAGGGAGGCGGCGCCGAACGCCGCCACGCCCACGACGAGCATCAGACGCCTGCCGAGCAGGTCCGACAGCCGCCCGCCGAGCAGCAGCAGACTGCCGAAGCCGAGTGCGTAGGCGCCGACCACCCACTGGGTCCCCACGGCGCCGAGTCCGACGGAGGACTCCATGCTGGGCAGCGCCACATTCACGATCGAGAAGTCCAGCAGCAGCATCAGCTGCACACCGCAGAGCAGCACGAGCGCGCCGGGCCGGTTCCTCTGCGCCGCGACCTGGCTTCCTGTGCTCTCCCGATCAAGCGCTCCGGCTTCGGACATGCAGGAACACAGCCTTTCGACAAGGGGGATTCGGTCCGGGCTCGGCGAGCTTAGCCGAACGATCCACAATGACATCCGGACGCCGATGTATGAGGCATCTGCTTTCGGACAATCCGCGGGCGGCGTCTGGCCTGCGGCGCGGACCACTGTCCGGATGTCCGCCGGGGATTTTCGGCCATCATCCCGGAATTATCTCGGATGGTGGACGGGGAGATGCCTTGTCCGAAGCGAGGGTGCGGGGATACGTTCGAAGCGCTGAAAGGGGGAACCACAGTGTCGCCCATAGAAACGACTCGATGTCGTAGAAACTCGTGCACGACGCCCGGCGTTCTGTTAAGCGCACCGCCGGCGGGCCGGCGCCCGCCGTCCTCGGCACCGTCCGATTCCCTCCCGTGTCTTCCCGTTCGCCTCACGGCCGACCTGCCGCCGCCTTCCAGAAAGCGGCGCGTGTCCAGGTCCGGCAGGCGAGGACGGGGAAGCGCGGGAGGGTTTGCATGAAGCTCGACCTGCAGCGGCTCTCCCGCCACTACGTCGTTTCCCGGTCGCTCGACAAAGACCCGAACTGGAATGCCTCCCTCCATATGGACGGAGTGGTCTGCCGGTCGATAGCCAATTGGTACGGCCAGGCCCCGCTCACCTCCGGGACGAAGGAAGAGGCCCTTCAGTACCAAATGCTGAAGGAAGACACGCTCGACCAGTTCGAGGTGTTACGGGAAAACGGCGTCACCATCGAACCGTGGCTCTCCGAGGGACAGCCCTACACTTCTTCCGCCACCCTGTCCGACCAATTGCACGCCGACCGGAAACTCTATGTGTTCCTCACGGCGAACGGACACGGGCAGAACGGGCAGCAGAGCGGGACACAGGACGCCCAGCGTCCTGAGGACCACCCCATGCTCGAACCCTCGCCGGTCTCCTCCCGAGGGGTCCGGCTTCTCTTCAACGACCTTTTCCGCGCCGTTCACGACGCGTTCGGCCACGCGGCGCGCGGAAATCGCTTCACCGCACGCGGCGAGTTCATGGCGGCCTGGGACCACATGAAGATGTACCGCCCCGCCTGCCATCCCGTCCTGCTGTCGGAGACCGTCGGCCAGATCTGCTGGTTCTACTTCGGCCCGCATCTGCGCCGGCCCGACGGGTCCGTGCCCGGCCCCTCCGACCACGACTACGTACCGCCGTCCCAACGGCCGTACTCCCCGCAGAAGACCGTCCCGATGCCGGACGAGCTGCTGTCCGCCTTCCGTTCTCTCTTCAAGCAGGTGAGCAGATGACTGCCGACGTCCGGGAACACTTCCCCATCCTGAACCAGCAGGTGGACGGCCACCCCCTGGCCTACCTCGACAACGCCGCCACCACCCAGAAGCCGCGCCAGGTCCTCGACGCCGTCGTGCGCTACTACTCCGAGTCGAACGCCAACGTCGGGCGCAGCGTGCACGCCATGAGCATGCGGGCGACGGACGCCTACGAGGCCGCGCGCGAGACCGTCCGCGCCTTCGTCAACGCGGCCGACGCGGCGGAGATCGCGTTCACCAAGGGCACCACGGAGTCGGTGAACCTGGTGGCCGAGGGCTACGCCGCCCAGGTCGTGGAGGCCGGCGACGAGGTCGTCATCAGCGGCATGGAGCACCACTCCAACCTCCTGCCCTGGCGCCGCCTGTGCGAGCGCAAGGGCGCCGTGCTGCGCGTGGTCCCCACCGACGCCGACGGGGAGCTCTCCGCCGAGGCGTTCGTCGAGCACCTCACCGACCGCACCCGGTTCGCCGCGGTGGCGCACGTGTCCAACGTGCAGGGCACGGTCAACCCGGTCGAGGAGATCGCCGCCGCGACCCGGTCCCGCGGCATCCCGCTGCTGGTCGACGGCGCCCAGGCGGTCGCCCACCGGCCGGTCGACGTACAGGCGCTGGGCGCCGACTTCTACTGCTTCTCCGGCCACAAGATGTACGCGCCCATGGGCATCGGCGTGCTCTACGGGCGGGCCGAGCTGCTGGAGCGCATGGACGCGATGCTGGTCGGCGGCGGCATGGTCAAGCAGGTCACCGTCGCGGGGCCGCTCGCCGTCGCCAAGGCGCCCACCCTCTTCGAGGGCGGCACGCCGAACATCGCCGGGGCCGTCGGACTCGCCGCGGCCGTCGACTACCTCACCGCCCTGGGCCTGGACCGGGTCCGGGAGCACGACACGGAGCTGACCGCACGCGCCGCCGCCGGGCTGCGCGCCCTGGACGGGGTCCGCGTGTTCGGGGCCCAGCAGCCCTCCGGCGGTCTGGTCTCGTTCGGCGTCGACGGTCTGCACCCCTACGACGTGGGCAACCACCTGAGCGCCCACGGGATCATGGTGCGCACCGGGGTGCACTGCGCCATGCCCTTCGTCGACAGCCTCGGCGTGGTCGGCACCGTGCGGGCCTCGTTCGCGGTCTACAGCACGACCGACGAGGTGGACCGGCTCGTCGAGACGGTCGCCACCGCCGAGAAGGGCTTCTGGACCAACGAACACCCCGACGAGCGCTTCCTCGACCTCTGAACGGCGCGGCCCGCGAAAGGACGGTCCATCCCTTGACGGACAACCAGAACGCCGCGTCTGCCTTCAAGGCGCAGCAGGAACGCAACTGGCACGAACTCAGCTCCGGCTGGGACAGGTGGTACGAGCTCTTCGAGCGAGGCGCCGACCCGGTGACCCGCATCCTCCTCGAAGGGTCGCACCTGCGGAACGCGGGCTCGGTGCTGGACATCGGCAGCGGCACCGGCCAGCCGGCCCTCGCCGCGGCCGCGCGGGTGCCCGAGGGCCGGGTGGTCGGCGTGGACCAGGCCGAGGGCATGCTGGCCGTGGCCCGGCGCCGGGCGGTCGAGCAGGAGCTCACCAACGTCCGGTTCCTCCGGCAGGACGCCGAGGAACTGGACCTGGAGGAGGGCGAGTTCGACGCGGTGGTCAGCCGCTGGAGCCTGATGTTCCTCCCGGACGCCGACCGCGTCCTGCACACCGCCTTCCGCGCGCTCCGCCCCGGCGGCACCTTCACGGCCGCCGTCTGGGGCACCCCGCCCCAGGTCCCGATGCTCAGCCTGGCCTTCGGGATCGCCGCGGCCCGGCTCGGCCTGCCGGCCCCGCCGCCGGGCGCCCCGGGGCCGTTCAGCATGGCGGACGCCGAGGCGCTGTGCGAGCGGTTCACCAAGGCCGGCTTCCAGGACGTCGACCACCAGGAGTGCCGGATCGTCTTCACCCCGCGCGACGTGGCGGAGTTCGTGGACTTCTCCTGGGACCTGCTGCCCGGCTGGCTCCGGGCGAAGCTGGCGGAGACCTTCGGCGACGAGCGCGACCAGCGGACCGTCCAGGCCGTCGCCACGGCGGCCAGGGACTTCGAGACGGACGGCGGGGGCCTCGCGGTCCCCTGCGTCGCTCACTGCGTACGGGCCGTCAAGCCCGCCTGAGCCAGACCGTCCGACCTCCCAGGGAGACCCCTCATGGAATTCGACACCAAGCTGGTCCAGGTCGGCCAGGAACCCCATCCCGGCACCGGCGACATCGTGCCGCCCATCCACCTGGCCTCCACCTTCGAGCAGCGGGCCCAGCAGGACCTGCGCTACTTCTACGGCCGCGGCGAGAACCCGACCCGGGAGGCGCTGGAGCGCTGCCTCGCCTCGCTGGAGGACGCCTCGCACGCCCTGGCCTTCTCCTCGGGCCAGGCGGCCGGCACCACCGCCCTCAGCCTCCTCTCGCCCGGCCAGAAACTGATCTCCTCCGACGACGTGTACGGCGGCACCTTCTCGCTGTTCGACCTGCTGCCCCGCTACGGGATCACGGTGGAGTACGTCGATCTGACCGACCTCGACGCCCTCGACGCCGCCCTGACCGACGACACCGGTCTGATCTGGATCGAGACCCCGACGAACCCGCTGCTGAAGGTCGCCGACGTGAGCGCCATCAGCGAGCGGGCCCATGCCGCCGGTGTGCCCGTCCTGGTCGACAACACCTTCGCCAGCCCGGTCGTGCAGCGTCCGCTGGCGCTGGGCGCCGACATCTCGCTCTACAGCACCACCAAGTTCATCTCCGGCCACTCCGACGTCATCGGCGGCGCCCTCGTCTACAACCGGGAAGACTTCCACACCTCGTTCTTCCGGTACCGGACCTCGGCCGGGAACGTGCCCGGGGCGCTGGACTGCTACCTGCTCCACCGCGGTGTGAAGACGATGTCGCTGCGCGTCCGGCGGCAGAACGAGTCGGCCGAGCGGCTGGTGGAGCTGCTGAACGGATCGCCGAAGACCGGCGCGGTGCACTACCCGGGGCTGGCCGCGCACCCGCAGCACGACATCGCCGCACGGCAGATGGACGGCTTCGGATCGATCATCTCCTTCGAGTACCTGGGCGACGTGCAGGAACTCCTGGAGAAGGTCGAGCGGTTCGCCGTGGCGGTCAGCCTCGGCGGCGTGCGGTCCCTGATCGAGTGCCCGGCGCTGATGACCCACCGGCCCATCCCGGCGGAGACCCGCAGGCGGCTGGGCATCGGCGACAACCTGGTCCGGCTGGCGGTCGGCATCGAGGACGTACGGGACCTCGCCGCGGACCTGGAACGGGCGCTGTGATCCGGCGGGCGCGGGAGGCACGGTGAACCCGGCGGCCGGGGCGGGGGCCGTGCCGTCCCCCGGCTCGCCGGTGCTCGTCGACGGCGCCAAGGGGACCGAACTGCAACGGCTCGGGATCAGCGTCACCGAGCCGTGGTGGACCAGCGCCGCCCTGCTGGACCTGGAGGGACAGCGGCAACTGGCCGACATCCACCGGCAGTACGCCGCCGCCGGCGCCGACCTGGCCACCGCGATCACCTTCCGCACCAACCGGCGCACCCTGCTGCGCGCCGGGGCCGACGAGCACGCGTCCGAGGTCCTGGTCCGCCGGGCCGTGGCACTGGCCCGCGGCTCGGTCCGGCCGGACCCCGACGGGCGGTCCCCGGTGCTCGCCGCGTCGGTGATCCCGGTGGAGGACTGCTACCGGCCGTCCCTGGTGCCGCCGGAGGAGGAACTCCGGGCGGAGCACGCCTGGCTGGTGCGCCAGCTCGCCGCGGAGGGCGTCGATCTGGTGCTGGCGGAGACCATGAACACCGTGCGCGAGGCGGTGGCCGTCGTCGAGGCCTGCGGGCGCGAGGGCCTGCCCGTGTGGGTGAGCTTCGTCTGCGGTCCCGACGGCGCCCTGCTGTCCGGCGAGCCGGTGACGGACGCGGCGCGGGCGGTCGCGACGGCGGGCGCGGCGCTGGTCTGCGTCAACTGCACCACCCTGGAGGGCACCGACCTGGTGCTCGACCGCTGGTCCCACGACTGCCCGGTCCCCTTCGGGGCCTATCCCAACCTGGAGGACCGCTCGGGCATCGCGGACTGGACACCGGTGGACCGCTACGTCCCCGTCCGGCACGACCCCGAGGAGTTCGCGGACCTCATGGCCGAGCGGACCGGCCGCTACGGCCTCTCCCTGGTCGGCGGCTGCTGCGGCAGCACCCCCGACCACATCGCGGCCCTACGCAAACGCCTGCCCGGCTGAACCAGCGCCGACCTGCCTGCCCGGCGGTCCGTCTGCCCGGCGGTCCGTCTGCCCGGGGGTCCGCCTGCCTTGCGGTCCGCCTGCCTGGCGGTCCGTCTGCCCGGGGGTCCGTCTGCCCGGGGGTCCGTCTGCCTGGCGGTCCGTCTGCCCGGGGGTCCGCCTGCCTGGCGGTCCGCCTGCCTGGCGGTCCGTCTGCCTGGCGGTCCGTCTGCCTGGCGGTCCGCCTGCCCGGAGGCGGCTCACCCGGCGGCGGACGTCGGGCTGGCCCGGCGGCGGTTCGGCGGGCGTCGGCTTGTGCTGGCGGCGGTCCGCCCGGCGGCGGTCCGCCGAACGCCGGGCCGGCCCCGCGGCGGTGCGCCCGGTGTCCGGGCGTACCGGGGGGCGGTCTGTCCGGCGTCCGGCTGGTCCGTGCGGTCCTTCGCCCGGCCCGCGCTCACTGCACGGGGTGGACAGCCGGGCGGGGGCACCGGGCGTGTCGGACGGCCGGTCCGCGCTCACCGGGCGGGGTTGACCGGGCGGGGCGGACAGCCGGCCGGGGTTCACCGGCCCGCGCTCAGGACGGTCGGTCCGTGCTCATCGGGTCGGGCGGGCCGCCGGGGCGGGCAGGCCGGCGCAGATGGCCTCGACGAGTCGTGCCACGCCCTCCTGATCGTTGGCGGGCAGGACGAGGTCGGCGGCGGCCAGTACCTCCGGGTGGGCGTTCGCCACGGCCGCGGCGAGCCCCGCGGCCCGCAGCATCGGCAGGTCGTTGGGCATGTCGCCGACGGCCGCGGTGGCCGTGACCGGCACGCCGTAGTGGCCGGCCAGCCGGCGCAGCGAGGCGCCCTTGTCGACGCCGCGCGGCGAGATCTCCACGAAGTGCGGTGTCGAACGGGTGGCCTCCACCGCGTCGCCCGGCCGCACGAGCAGGTCCCCGAGCGGTGCCGCCGGCAGCCCGGCGTGCACGGCCAGGACCTTCACCGGCGGATCGTCCGCCGCAAGGGCCGCCACGGCGTCCGGCACCGCCGTGTGCGTCCAGCAGTCGGGCACCAGCTCCGCGAACCCCGGCTCCAGCCAGAGCCCGCGTACGGTGTCCACCCCCAGCACCACACCGGGGACCCGGGCCCGCAGGCGCGCCAGCAGCCGCGCGGCGTCCCCGGCGGTGAACCCGCGCCGCTCCAGCACCCGGCCGGTGGACGCCTCCGCGGTCACCGCCCCGTTGCTGCACACGACGAGCCCCCGGAACCCGTGGTCGTGGACCGCGCCCAGCGCGTCCCGCAGGGGCCGGCCCGTCACGTAGGCCACGGGCAGGCCCCTGCGGTCCGCCTCCGCCAGGGCGGCGCGGGTGGCCGGGCCGACGGTCCCCGCCGCGTCGAGCAGCGTGCCGTCGAGATCGGTGCAGACCAGCCGCACACCGGCCACGCCGTTCACCGCGGTGTCCCGGCGCCGCGGTCGGCCGTTCCGCTCACCGGGACCCACAGCCGCACGCGCAGCGGCAGGTCGCCGGTGAGCCAGACCTCCACCCGGCCCTCGCGGACCAGCCGGCTCCGGTCGGGACCGTCGCCCAGCGGCATCCACACCCAGTCGCTGTCGGGGTCGAGCAGCCAGCGGATCACGCCCCGGTCGCCCGGCTCCCCGTCGTCGGCGCGCCGGGCCCGGGGCACCACCCGCGCCATGATCTCGGGGACGTCGAGGAGGTCGACGGTGGTGGGCTGCGCGTGGTCGTCGAGCCAGATCCAGACGCGGGAGTGGAAGGTGACCGTGGCCCGCTGGGCGTGCGGTGCCAGGCCGTCCGCCCGGATGGTCAGGACGCCGATGCCGGCGTCCCAGTCGACGGACGGACGGGTGGTGGTGCCGGGCTCGCTCATGGTCTCCTCCGCGTTCGTACGGCCTGCGGTCGGGACGGCCTCCGCTCTCGCGCGGCCTGCGGTTTCATACGGCCTGGAGACGGTCCAGGCCGGTGACGGGTACCTCCTCGGGCAGCCGGGCCGGACGCAGTTCCACCTCACCGACGACCGTGTCGCCGGGCGCCTCCAGCACCCACCGGACCGTGGCGGCCACCGAGGAGGTGGCCATCTTCAGCGGTGAGGTGTCACCGGGCAGGTTCGCGATGGCGCCCGGGCTGACGAGCGTGGTGCCCACCCCGTGGTGGCGCTCCTCCAGCAGCAGCACCTCGGTGATCGCCTTGAGCGCGGCCTTGGTGGCGCAGTAGGCCGCCCCTCCCTCGAAGAACCGGCTCCCCGCGTGCGAACCCATCAGGACGATCCGGCCGCCGCGGGCGCGCAGGGACGGCAGTGCGGCCTGGACCAGCGCGATCACCGAGGTGAGGTTGACGTCCAGGGCCTCCTGCCAGCGCTCCAGGGGCAGCGTGGCCAGGTCGCCCAGGGCGCGTTCCACGCCGTTGGCGACGACGGCGTCGAGACCGCCGGCCCGTTCGGCCGCCTGCCGGACGGCCGGGCCCACGTCCTGCGGCCGGCGCAGGTCGCAGTGGACGTTCTCCACCCCGGGCAGGTCGGCCGGTGTCCGGCCCAGCCCCCACACCCGCCAGCCGGCCGCCCGGAGTTCCTCGGCGACCGCCCTGCCGGTTCCCCGGTTGGCACCGGTCAGCAGCACCGTGCGGCCGCCTCCGGCCGCCGTCATCCCCGGACCCGGCGGACCAGGTCGGTCCAGGTCGAGATGATCGTCGCCGGGTCGGCGCCCTGCCGGAAGAGGTCCTTGTCCAGGGGGTTGCCGACGTCGTCGCGCAGCCGCATGCAGTCCGGGGAGATCTCGGAGTTGATGACCGGCCGGCCCTCGCCGTCGACGCCGATCACCAGACAGAAGTCCCACAGGTCGAGCGGGGCCAGCCAGGAGCGCAGCAGGGCGTTGGTCTCCAGGGCCACCTCGCGGAACGCCTCCACGTCGGTGCCGGCCGCCCTCAGGTAGTCCTCGCCGATCGGCTGGTCCTCGGGGTCGATGCGGTAGTCGAACTTCACCACCGGCGGGTTGAACCGGTGGCCCTCCGGAAAGAGCCCCGGATACTTACGGGTCGTCGACCCGGTGGCGAGGTTCTTCACGATCACTTCGAAGGGCGGGGCCGGAATGTAGGAAGCGCGGTAGGAAATGTCACCGAGTCGTTCCAGGAAAACCGTGCGCACTCCCTTCTCGGCGAGTCTCGCGGCGGCCAGTTCGTAGAAGTCGAGCCGGAGCCGCGCGGTCTGCGGGATCATCTCGTCACGGTCGTAGGTGTAGCTGCGCAGACTCGGAATGAGTTCGATGTCGCAGGTTCCGTCGTCATTGAGCCACAGTCGCTTGCTGCGACCCTCGATGTCGGGCTGCCGGTCGATTCCTGCCATTGTCTTGTCCTCCCCTACTCGATGGCCCCGTGCGCGGGGGCCCGACGGTGGAATGGAGCGGAACACGGCACGCGGAGGGAACAAGGCTCTCGGAGCCGTCGCCCTCGGCCGGGAAGTCGGAGGAAACGCTCTGCGCATGAGGCGCGGACCCGCGCACCGCACTCAGTCCCCGGTGCGGTCGCGGTACAAGCCCGTGGAGGCTGGAGAGACCTTACCTCCCGCCGGATCGCCGGAAACATCATCGACTTCGCGGTCTCAGAATTCGGAATGCTCGTCCGCCGCGCTGCCGGCGGAACGGGTCGGAAGCATTGATTCCATGCCGCCGTTTCGACGTGACATCGCCCGGTATGGGGGTGGCCCGGCCGCGCTCGGGAAAGGTGGCCAATTTCCATCGGTCGGCAGCTGGGAAACGACGGGAAACGACGGGAAGCGACGGGAAGCGGCGGCGCCGGCGGGTGGTGTCCGGACGTCGGCAATGGGCGGTGGAACGAGAGGTAATCCTGGCGGCCACATGACCGGTGGTGCACGGATGGCGCCGAATCTTGTTCGCGCGCGAGCACGGATTCCGCGGGTGCGCCGAACATTCGTACGGCATCCGTGTGGGCGGCCGGGGCCGCTGCCTAGACTTTCCACGGATGATCAGCGGGGGACCTCGCTCTGCCGTGTCTCGAAGGCCGGCGGGCAGCGCGTGATCGTCCGATGTGGAAGGGGAACGTTTCATGCACGGGGGCCGCCTCGGACTGGGGCAGGGAACAGCTCTGTACATCGGCGCCGTCCTGGGGCCGGGAGTGCTGGCACTGCCGGCACTGGCGGCCGCCGCGGCGGGGCCCGCCTCGATGGTCTCCTGGGCCGTCCTGCTGCTGCTCAGCGTCCCCGTCGCGGTGACGTTCGCCGCGCTCGGCGCGCGCTACCCCGACGGCGGCGGCGTCGCCAACTTCGTCGCCCGCGCCTTCGGCCCCCGGGCCGCCGCCTGCGTGGGCTGGCTGTTCTACGCGGCCGTACCGGCCGGCGTGCTGGCCGGCGCCATGGCGGGCGGCAACTACGTCGCCGAGGTGCTGGGCCTGTCGCACCGCGCCGGATACGGGGCGGCCGCGGTGATCCTCGCGGTGGCCGTCGCCGCCAACTACGCCGGACTCCAGGTGTCCGGACGGCTCCAGCTGGTCCTCGTCGGACTGCTGGTGCTGCTCCTCGCGTGCGCCACCGTCTTCGCCGCGCCGCACGTCACGGCCGGCCACTTCACCCCGTTCATGCCCGAAGGGTGGCTGTCGATCGGCTCGGCCGCCCTGGTGCTGTTCTACGCCTTCAGCGGGTGGGAGGCGGCCAGCCACCTGTCCGCGGAGTTCGCGCACCCCCGGCGGCATCTGCCGCGGGCCACCGTGATCACCCTGACCATCGTCGGCGTCCTCTACCTCGGCCTGTCCTTCGTCACCATCGGCGCGCTCGGGGAGCGGGCGCGCAGCTCCGACGTCCCGCTGATGCTGCTGCTGGAGCGCGGCGTCGGGACCGGCGCGCGCGGACTGACCGCCGCCGCGGCCATCTGCCTGAGCCTGGGCGCGGTCAACACCTTCATCGCGGGCGCCGCCCGGCTGGGAGCGGCGCTGGGCCGCGACGGCGCGCTGCCCGGCCTGCTGGCCAAGGGCGGGGGAGCGGGCCAGGTCCCGCGCCGCAGCCTCACCGTGCAGGCGGTGCTCACCGGCGCCCTCACGCTCGTCGCCGCGCTGCTGACCGTTCCGCTGGATCCGCTCATGCGGGTCACCTCGGCGTTCCTGGCCGCCGTCACCGCCGCCGGGATGGCCGCCTCACTGCGGCTGCTGCCCCGCCGTACCCCGCTGTGGTACGCCGCCTGCGCCGCCGTCGTCTTCACCCTGGTCGTGATGGCGTTCAGCGGATGGCTGCTGGTGCTGCCGCTCGCGGTCGCCGGCTGCGCGGCGCTGTACTGGCGGCGCCGGCACGGGCCCGGCGCCGGCCGTCCCGTCGTTCAGGCCGAGGAGCCGGCCGCGGTCGACGCCGCCGCGGTGACGAGCTCGCCCAGCGCGGCCCCCGGCTCCGGACGTTCGTAGAGGTAGAAGTGGCCGCCGGGGAAACCCCGGTGGACGGGCGGTACGACACAGCTCTCGTCCCAGCGCGACCGCTCCTCCTCGGGCAGCGTGGCGTCGTCCGTGCCGTACCAGACCTGGTGCGGCACGTCCGTCGGGCCGGGCCGCGGGAGCGTGTAGGTGTCCGCCAGGTGCAGGTCGTACCCCATCAGGGTGATCGTCGCGTCGACGAAGTCCGGGTCCTGGAGCAGTTCCGGCTGCACACCGCCGAAGGCGTGCAGGTCCCCGAGGAGTGACGCGCGGCTGCGGACGACGAACGGCTCGTCCGGCATCGGCGCGGTCTCGGCGGTGGACGCGGCCGATCGCGAGGCGGAGACGATCACCGTGTGCACCAGGTGCCGCCGGTCGTCCGGGAGCAGGGCGGCGACGTTGTGCGCGAACAGCGCGCCCAGGCTGTGGCCGATGACGACGACGGGTCGGTCCACGATGTCCACCGCGTCGGCGGCGAATCGCGCACAGGCCTCCGCGTAATCGGCCGCCGGTGCCCCGTCCGCGTCGCCGGACCGCCCGGTGAGTTCAAAAACGAACGTCTCGCACAGGCCCGGAAGACTCCGGGTGAGCGGCAGGAACGACAGTGCCGACCCACCCCCGTGGTGAAAAGCGAGCAGGCGGACCGGGGCATTCCGTTCCCCTGTCCTGAGATAACTCTTCTCGACTGCCGGCATGCGGCGCTCCTTCCCCGGACCGATCAGGACTCTGCCATCTTTTCCGGCGGGTGTGTCAAGTGATTCAAAGAAATTCTTTGCCCTTTCTGGAAGGTGCCGGTCCGTCGGGGTGACCGAATATGTGCGCCGCGCGTTGCGGAATGTTTGGTGCCGCACGCCGCCCGTTCGGCGAAACCGCCACCCTGGCGGAAAATTTACTGTGCAGTGCCCGAACCTCGGGATACCGCATGCCGCCCACCGTGCATTCGGGAGATTGCCTTCGGTCGATCCCGGGCCGGCCGGTGTTCTTGAAGGGCCGTCGACCGGAGTGTGAACATGGCTTTGCAGTCAGGGATTCCGATGGACCGTCGCAAGGGCGTGGGGTAGCCTCGAAGCGACCGATTCCCGAGAGATCACTCTCCGTGTGTGCCGCACATCTCCCAACGGGCATACCCGACTTCGTCGATTTCGATTCCCACCCCTCTTGGCCCAGCTCAGCGCCGCTTTCTTCGCGTGCCGCAGTGGTAGGGGAAAGGGGACGGACGAGTCGGGTATCGGATGGAAGGACGCCAATGCAACAGGAATCCTCGGTACGTCGCGTTTCCGTTTTCGACACCACGCTCCGGGACGGCGAGCAGGCTCCCGCCAACGCCATGCGCCCGGAGGACAAGCTCGATCTGGCCCTGCGTATCGAGGCGCTGGGCGTCGATTCCATCGAAACCGGTTTCCCCGCATCCTCGCCCAGCGAGTTCCAGGCCACCCGCCTGATATCCCAGCACCTGACCCGCGCGAAGTTCGTCACCTTCTGCCGGGCGGTCCGCGCCGACATCGAGACGGCCGTCGAGGCCGGCGGCGTGGACAACCACGAGGTCCAGGTCATGGCCACCGGCAGCGACCTGCACCTGGAGCACAAGCGGCAGATCACCCGGAAGGAAGCCGTCGACGAGGTCGTCGACGCCGTCTCCTTCGCCCGCAGCCTCGGCGTCACCTCGGTCTCGGTGCCCATCGAGGACGCCAGCCGCGGCGAGCACGACCTGCTCCGCGAGATCACCGTCCGCGCCGTCGAGGCGGGCGCCGACTGCTTCGTCATCGGCGACACCTCCGGCTGCCTGACCCCGCAGGAGTACGGCGACCTGATCGCCGCCTTCCGCTCGTGGGCGCCGTCCCCGGTGCGCATCTCCACCCACTGCCACAACGACTTCGGCCTGGCGCTCGCCAACGCCGTCGCCGGTCTCCAGGCCGGCGCCGACGAGGTCCAGGCCACCCTGGGCGGCATCGGTGAACGGGCCGGCAACACCGCGCTCGAGGAGATCGCCGCCCTGCTCGCCTACAAGAGCGAGGAACTCGGCCTGCGCACCGACGTCACGACGGAGGGCCTGTACGAGGCGTACGCCGCGCTGCGCGAGGTGATCCGGCTGGAGGAGCCGAGGAACAAGGCGATCTTCGGCACCTACGCCTTCGGCACGGCCGCCGGCGTCCACCAGCAGGGCGTGCTGCGCAATCCGGCCACGTACGAGTACGTCGAGCCGGCGCGCTTCGGACGGCAGCGTTCCATCCTCATCGGCCGCCACTCGGGCCGCTCCGTGCTGCGCTACCTCCTCGACGACCTCGGCGTCCAGGTGAGCGACGAGAAACTGACCGAGCTGTACCGGACCCACGTCGAGGAACGCGTCGGAGGCGACTGCGAGGAGCTCTCGGTGGTCCGGGAACGGCTCGCCCGCGAACTCGCCGTGACGCCCGCGACCACCACGGGGGTGTAGTGGTGCGTCCCCGCACCCTGGCGGAGAAGATCTGGGAACGGCACCGGGTGGCCCGGCCGGCCGACAGCACGGCCGGCACGGACAGTCCCGCCGGCACCGACAGCACGGCCGGCACGGACAGCCCCGCCGGCACCGAAGACCTGCTCTACATCGACCTGCACCTGATGCACGAGGTCACCTCACCGCAGGCCTTCGACGGACTGCGGCTGACCGGACGCACGATCCGGCGCCCCGACCTGACGGTCGCGGTCGAGGACCACAACGTCCCCACGGACACCGGCGAACTGCACGACCCCGTGGGCCGGCTGCAATTGGAGACCCTGCGCCGCAACTGCGCCGAGCACGGCGTCCAGCTCTACCGCATGGGCCACGCCCGGCAGGGCATCGTCCACGTCGTCGCCCCGCAACTGGGCCTGGTCCAGCCGGGGATGACCGCCGTCTGCGGCGACAGCCACACCTCCACCCTCGGCGCCTTCGGCGCGCTGGCGTTCGGGATCGGCACCAGCGACGTCGAGCACGTCCTGGCCACGCAGACGCTGCCGCTGCCCCGGCCGCGCACCATGGCGGCGGAGTTCACCGGCACCCTGCCCGACGACGTCACCCCCAAGGACCTCATCCTCGCCCTCATCGCCCGGATCGGTCCCGGAGGCGCCCAGGGGCACCTGCTGGAGTACCGCGGCGAGGCCCTGCGGACCCTGTCCATGGAGGGCCGCATGACGATGTGCAACATGAGCATCGAGGCCGGGGCCCGCGCCGGGATGTTCGCCCCCGACGAGACCACCTTCGCCTACCTGGAGGGACTGCCGCACGCACCGTCCGGCCAGGCCTGGCAGGACGCGCTCGCCGACTGGCGGACCCTGCCGACGGACCCCGGCGCGGTCTACGACCGCACGGTCACCCTCGACGTCTCGGCCCTCTCCCCGCAGGTGTCCTGGGGCACCAACCCCGGGCAGACGGTCTCCGTCTCGGGCACCGTGCCCTCACCGGAGGAGTTCGCCCACCCGCAGGAGCGGGCGGCGGCGGCCCGCGCCCTCCAGTACATGGGGCTCACCCCCGGCACCCCCCTGCGGGACGTGACCGTCGACGCGGTCTTCGTCGGCTCGTGCACCAACGGGCGGCTGGAGGACCTGCGGACCGCGGCGGACGTGCTGCGCGGCCGGCGGCTGGCCACCGGCACCCGCATGCTCGTCGTGCCCGGCTCGGCCGAGGTGCGCCTGCGGGCCGAGGAGGAAGGGCTCGACCAGGTGTTCAAGGCGGCCGGCGCGGAGTGGCGGCTGCCGGGGTGCTCGATGTGCCCCGGACTCAACCCCGACCGCGCCAGCGGACAGGAACGGGTCGCCACCACCTCCAACCGCAACTTCGAAGGACGGCTCGGCGGACGCTCCCGGGTCCACCTGGTCTCGCCCGCCGTCGCCGCGGCCACCGCCGTGACCGGCCGCCTCACCACCCCCAAGGACCTCCCGTGACGTCGGCACCGAACCTCCTGCGCCCGCTGGTGCGCCACACCGGCCGCACCGTCCCGCTGCGGCGCGGCAACGTCGACACCGACCAGATCATGCCCGCCGAGTTCTGCAAGCGCGTGACCAAGTCGGGCTTCGAGGACGCCGTGTTCCACCGCTGGCGGGCCGAACCCGGCTTCGTCCTCGAACGCCCCGAGCGGGCGGGCGCCAGTGTGCTGCTGGCCGGGCCCGACTTCGGCACCGGAAGCTCGCGCGAGCACGCGGTGTGGGGGCTGCGCGACTGGGGATTCGTCGTGGTCCTGTCGTCCCGGTTCGGCGACATCTTCCGGCGCAACGCCCTCAAGAACCGGCTGCTGGCCGTCGTCCTGCCCGAGACGGCCGTCGAGACGCTGATGACCGCCTCGGAACGGGACCCCTCCCTGGAGGTCACCGTCGACGTCGCCGCCGGCACCGTCACCGGGGGCGGCGACAGCTGGCCCTTCGAGCTCGACGCGCGCACCCGGTGGCTGCTCCTCAACGGGTACGACGACATCGCCGTCACCCTGCGCGACGCCGACGCCATCACCGCGTACGAGACGTCACGGCCCCACTGGCTGCCCTCGATCCGCCCGGACGACGAGGCCGTCCCGCGCGGCCGGACCCCCCAGGAGGCGACATGACCACAGCAGCCCCCGCCCCCGCCGGCGCCCTGCCCCGCGCCGCCGCCCGCGTCGGCGCCCTCCCGGCCGGCTCCCTCGCCCAACTGCTGCACCTGGGCAAGGAACTCGGCGCCCTCGACCTGGCCGGCGGGGTGCCCGGCAGCCCCCTGCCGCCGCCCGCCGTCCTCGAGGCCGGCGCCGGGCAGCTGCTGCACGGCGACAACCAGTACGAGGACACCAGCGGCAACCTCACCCTGCGCGAGCAGATCGCGGACACCCTCCCCGGCCGCCCCGACCCGCGCACCGAACTGACCATCACCACCGGCGCCTCGGAGGCGCTGAGCGTGGCCACGCTGGCCACCGTCGACCCCGGCGACGAGGTGGTGCTGCTGGAACCGTTCTACGAGAACTTCCTGGCCGCGCTCGCCCTGGCCGGCGGCGTCCCCCGCTTCGTGGGCCTGAAGGCACCCGACTGGCGCTGGGACCCGCGGGAACTGGAGGCCGCGTTCGGGCCCCGCACCCGCGCCGTGATCGTCAACTCCCCGGCCAACCCCACCGGCCGGACCCTCACCCGGCCCGAGCTGGAGGAACTGGCCGCGCTCTGCGAGAAGTGGAACGTCACCCTCATCTCCGACGAGGTGTACGCGCCGTTCGTCTACGACGGCGCACGGCACGTGTCCGCCGCCGAGGTGCCCGCCCTGCGGGACCGCAGCATCGTCATCGGCAGCCTGTCCAAGGCGTACGCGCTCAGCGGCTGGCGGATCGGGCACCTGCGGGCCTGTCCGCAGATCACCGAGCGGCTGCGCGCGGTGCACCTCGCCACCAGCTTCAGCGCGAGCGGTCCGCTGCAACGCGCGGTCGCCGCCTCCGGAGTCCTCCGGGACGCCTCCTGGCAGCCCGCCGCGCGACTGGAACACCTGCGGGACCGGATGGTCGGCCTGTTCACCGCCGCCGGGCTGCCCTGCCGGGCGCCCGAGGGCGGCTGCTACATCATGGCCGACATCCGCGGCATCACCGACGAGGACTGCGACACCTTCGTCCGGCGGCTCGCCACCCGGCGCCGCGTCCTCGTCGTGCCCGGCCGCTGCTTCTTCCGCGACCACACCACCGACTCCGGGCACGTACGCATCGCTTTCAACAAGAGCACCGACGTGCTCGCGGAGGCCGAACGCCGACTGGCCGACGGCCTGTAGGCGCCCGCGAGCACACCACCAGGGTGCCCCGCCGATCGTTCTTCCCAAGGAGAAACCTGTGACGGCAGTGACTGCCCCCGACCTGTACCGCCTGGTCCGCGCCGACGACGGCACACCGAGCGTGTGGCCGTCCGGCCGGCCGCTGCCCCCCGGCTGGCACCCGACCGGCCACGACGGCACGCGCGACGAGTGCGTCGCCCACGCGGACGCCCTCACCGCCGACGGGCACGACCTGCCCGCCGCGCCGCCGGGCAGTCCCGGCACCCTGGTCGAACTCTTCCGGAACACGGCCCGCCGCCACCCCGACCGGCCCGCCGTCAGCGACGACACCACCTCCCTGAGTTACGCGGAACTCGACCGGCGGTCCGACCTGGTGGCCGCCCTCCTGCGCGAGCGCGGCATCGGCCCCGAGCACCGCGTCGCCTACCACCTGCGGCGCGGAACCCCCGTCTTCGTCACCCTGCTGGGCATCCTCAAGGCCGGTGCCGCCTACGTACCGGTCGACACCCGCTACCCCGACGCCCGCCGCGACCTGATGCTGACCGAGAGCCGCCCCTCGCTGGTGGTCACCGACCCCTCGGAGAGCGCGCGGGCCGCGGCGGCCGGCACGGACGTCTGGGAGTTCGGCCTCGACGGCCTGGCCCAGCCGGCCGAACCGCTGCCCGACGTCCACCGGCGCAACGCCGCCTGCCTGCTGTTCACCTCGGGCTCGTCCGGCACGCCCAAGGGCGTGGTGCTGGAGCACCACAACCTCGTGCACTTCGCGACCAACCCGGCGCTGCCCGCGCTGACCGAGCAGGACCGCGTCGGGCACGTCTCCAGCCTGTCGTTCGACGCCTTCCACTTCGAGACCTGGTACGCGTTCGCGGGGGGCGCGGAGATCGTGGTCCTGCCGACCATGCCGGACCTGCTCACCGGGGACATCGGCCGCGAACTGCGGCGCCGGCGCATCACGGCGATGCTCGTGCCGACGATGGCGTTCAACCACGTGGTCAAGGAGGACCGGGACGCGTTCGCCACGCTCCGGGTCCTGCACACCGGCGGCGACGTCGTCCTGCCGGAGGCCTGCCGCCAGCTGCTCTCCGGCTCCTTCGCGGGCGAGTTCCACAACCTCTACGGCCCCACCGAGGGCACGACCGCCTGCTCGGCGCACCGTGTCTCCGGCGTCGCCGACGGCGAGGACAGCGTGCCCATCGGCCGGGAACTGGCCGGCACCGGACTGCTGGTGCTCGACGCCGGCCTCGACGAGGTGCCCGACGGGACGGTCGGCGAGCTGCACATCACCGGAGCCGGTGTGGCCCGCGGCTACCTGGGCCGGCCCGGCCTCACCGCCGAAAGGTTCCTGCCCGACCCGCACGCCACGGGCGCCCGGATGTACGCCACCGGCGACCTGGTCCTGCGCGGGCCCGACGGCGCGCTGCGCTACGTGGGACGCGCCGACGACCAGGTCAAGATCCGCGGTTACCGGGTCGAACCCCGGGAGGTCGAGCGGATCCTGGCCCGCCACCCGCAGCTGCGGGAGGTCGCCGTGCTCGCGGCGGGCACCGGCACCGACCGCCACCTGGTCGCGCTGGTGGTGCCGCACGACGAGGTGTCCCTGAAGGAACTGCGCGCCTTCGCGCAGGAGGCGATGCCCGACTTCATGGTCCCGAGCTCGATCGTCAAGGTCGCGGAGATCCCCGCCAACGACCACGGCAAGCGGGACACCAAGCGCCTCGCCGAGCTGATCGACGCCCATCTGCGGCACCGGGCGGACCACGTGCCGCCCCGGGACGAGACGGAGAAGTTCCTGGCGGAGCTGTGGAGCGAGCTGCTCGCGGTCGAGGAGATCGGCGTGCACGACGACTTCTTCGCCCTCGGCGGCAACTCGCTGCTGGCGTTCCGCATGCAGCGACGGCTGGTCCGCGAGCTGGCGGTGGACATCAGCGCGCGGGAGATCCTGACCACCAGTGAACTGGGCGCCCTCGCCGGGATCGTCCGCACCAGGCGTGAGGAGCCGGTGACCGCATGAGCACCGTACTGACCATCGATCTGACCGATCCGGACGCCTTCGTCGCCCAGCGGCACTACGACATGCTGGCCTGGCTCCGGGAGAACGACCCCGTCCACTGGCACACCACGGAGGACGGCGGCGGCTTCTGGGCCGTGACCCGCTACGACGACGTCGCGCGCCTCTACAACGACCACGAGGGCTTCAGCTCCGAGGGCGGCCCCATGCTGGGCGGCTCCTTCCGCAGCCAGGCCGACCCGTCCGCCGGACGCATGCTGGTGGCCGCCGACCCGCCGCGGCAGCGGCAGATCCGCCAGGTGGTGCACCGGGCCTTCACCCACCGGATCCTGGGACGCATCGCCCGCCAGGTCACCGAACTGGTGGACGCCGCGGTGGACCGCGCACGGGCCGACGGCGGCTGCGACTTCGCCACCGACATCGCCCCGGAACTGCCGGCCGGCGCGGTGATGGCGATGATGGGCGTCTCCCACACCCAGGCCCGCGAACTGATCGACCTGACCCGCAAGATGATCGGCTTCCGCGATCCCGTCTACGTCGACACCGACGACGACGAACGGCTGCGGCTCGCCGTGATCCAGGCCGAGATCTTCGAGTTCTTCGCGGAGATCGTCCGCGAGCGGCGCCGCAACCCCGGCGACGACCTGATCAGCTTCCTGATCGAGGCCGAGCGCAACGGCCGTCCCTGGCCCGAGGAGGACATCCTCTACAACTGCATGAACGTCGCGGTCGGCGGCAACGAGACGTCCTCGTACACCGCCTGCACCGGCCTGCTCGCCCTCCACGACCACCCCGAGCAGCTCGCGCTGCTCAGGCGGCGGCCGGACCTGATGGACAGCACGGTCAACGAGATCCTGCGCTGGAGCTCCACCAACGCGTATGTGATGCGGGTGGCCACGAGCGACCTGAGGATCGGCGACCGCGAGGTGCGCGAGGGCGACTCGGTCACCTTGTGGAACGTGTCGGCCAACCGGGACCCGTCGCAGTTCGAGTCCCCGGACGTCTTCGACATCAGCCGCTCCCCGAACCGCCACCTGTCCTACGGCGTCGGCATCCACCGCTGCATCGGGGCGATGGTGGCCCACACCGAACTGGGCATACTCTTCCGCCGCATCACCGACCCCGAGCTCGGCATCGACCTCGCCGGACCGGTCCGGCGGCTGCGCTCGAACTTCATCCAGGGCATCACCCGCATGCCCGTCACCCTGCACTGACGCCGGCGGACGACGACCGCCGGGGCCGGGCGCCCGTAGGGTCACGGGAGACACCCGTGCCCCGGCGCCCGGATGGGCACGGGTGTTCCCCGCGACCCTGCGTCCGGATGGCACCCGCCGCACGGGCCGGACCGGCTCCTGGGAGCGGGCCGGGCGGACACCGCGACCAGCGGCCCGCCCGGCCCGCCCGCGGCGTCCGCCCCCCTTCATTCCCACCCCGGGCCGCAGCCGGCCCGGCAGAGCGAGGAGCGTGTCACCACCATGGCCGTGAGCTGGTCCCCAGCGGAACGCACCCACCACTTCGGGACGTCGATCTTCACCGAGATGACCCGGCTCGCCGAGCGGACCGGCTCGATCAACCTCGGCCAGGGCGTACCGGAGCTGCCGAGCCCGCCGGAGATCCTCGCCCACGCGGTGGCCGCGATCGACGCCGGCCGCAACCAGTACCCACCGGCGACCGGGCTGCCCGAGCTGAAGGAGGCGGTGGCCCGCCACCGGTTGACGACCACCGGCGTGAGCTACCGCCCCGACGACGAGGTCCTGGTCACCACGGGCGCCACCGAGGCCGTCGCCTCCGCGCTGCTCGCCTTCTGCGATCCCGGCGACACCGTCCTCACCTTCGACCCCTGCTACGACTCCTATCCGGCGGCCGCCCGGATGGCCGGCGCCGACGTGACCGCCGCCCCGCTCGCCGTCACCGCGGACGGGTTCGCCCTCGACGCCGACGCGCTGCGCCGGGCGGTCGGCCCGCGGACCCGCGTACTGCTGCTCAACTCGCCGCACAACCCCACCGGCAAGGTCTTCACCCCCGGGGAACTGGCGCAGATCGCCGCCGTCTGCGAGGAGCACGACCTGACGGTCGTCACCGACGAGGTCTACGAGCACCTGGTGTACGACGGCGTCCGCCATGTCTCCATCGCCTCGCTGCCCGGCATGCGCGAGCGCACGCTGGTCATCTCCTCCGCCGGCAAGTCGTTCAACGTCACCGGCTGGAAGATCGGCTGGGCCTGCGGCCCCGCGCCCCTGGTGGCGGCGGTGGCCTCCGCCAAGCAGTACCTGACGTACGCGTCCGGCACGCCGTTCCAGGCGGCCGTGGCCGCCATGCTCACCTCCGGCCTGGACTGGGTGGCCGGGCTCCGCGACGAGCTCCAGCAGAACCGCGACCGGCTGTGCGAGGGGCTGCGCAAGGCCGGACTGCCCGCCGTCCCCGGCCAGGGCGGCTACTTCGTCCAGGCCGACGTCCGCCCCTGGGGGTACGAGGACGGCACCCGGTTCTGTCGTGAACTCCCGCTGCGCGCCCAGGTGGTGGCCGTACCGACGAGCGCCTTCTACCAGGGCGCCGGTGCCCCCGCCTGGCTCGCGCGGTTCAGCTTCTGCAAGAGCGGCGACCTGGTGGAGGAGGCGGTGTCCCGGCTGGTCGCCGCCCGCTGAGTGCCCGTCAGGCGTCCTTGGCGAGGCGGCCGGTGCTCCGCGCGCGCCCCGCTCCGCGGGCCGGTGCCGGGGCCGCCGCGGACGCGGGGTACGCCTCCGGCAGGGCGGACAGCAGCGGCGTGGGGGCGTGCTGGAAGATCACGATGGTCCGGAAGCCGACCACCTCGCGCCGCTGGCTGAGGCGGTCCATGAGGAAGGCGTGCAGGGCCTCGTTGTTCTGCACGGCGACGTGGATCAGGAAGTCGTCGCCACCGGCGACGACGAAGACGCCCACCACCTCCGGCAGCTTGGCGACCGCCTCCTGGAAGGAGGTGATGACCGTGCGGCTGAGCGGCCGGACCTGCGCGGCGACGAACGCCTGGTAGTGCCGGTTCAGCGCGGCGAGGTTCAGCTCCGCGCGGTAGCCGGTGATCACCCCCCGCTCCTCCAGGGAGCGCACGCGTTCGAGCGAGGTGGACGGGGCCACCCCGATCTGGCGGGCCAGTTCACGGTTGGACTGCCGGGCGTTCAGCTGGAGATGCCGGATGATCGCCGAATCAAGTTCGTCCATGCGGCCCATTGTGGCATGCACGTACCTCAAGTGTTCGGCTGATCAGCCCAGTTGACGTCCATCGGACTACTCTTCGCGGGAAGTGATGGACACACGGCCGCTACTGAGGTGAAAGACCATGCAAACGAAAGTCGCCCTCGTGCTCCGCGACGACCTGCCCCCGGCGCACGCGGCGAACACCTCCGCCGTGCTCGCCCTCTCCCTCGGCGGCCGGATCGGCGACTCCGTCGGGCGCGACGGCGAGGACGCCTCGGGCGGCGTCCACCCCGGCCTCAACACCCACCCCATCCCGGTCCTGACCGCCTCCGTGCAGGAACTGACCACACTGCTGGAGCGCGCACGGGCCGCCGACGAGGTACGCCTGGTCGCGCTCACCGAGACCGCGCGCAGGGCGCGGGACTACGAGGACTACCTCACCGACCTGAAGGCCACCCCCGCCGAGGAGATCGAGTACCTCGGCGTGATCGTGCACGGCCCGAGGAACAAGGTGTCGAAGCTGACCAGGCACCTGTCCCTGCTGTGAACGGCCCCCTCCCGCGGCGGTGAGGCGGCAGCCCTGGAGGGATACGAGGGGCCGGCCGGGCCGGCTGTGCCCAACGGGCCCCGCTCCCGTGCGCGCGCGCTGCCGCGAGGGCGATGACCTGGCCTAGCATGACGGACCGGGTGCGCGCGGGAGCGGCTGCTCCCGCGCGCACACGACCCGTCACGGCGTGAGGAGTTGGCCATGGTCCCTGACTACCCCCTGTCCCGATCGACGGATCCGGTCCCGGAGGCCGAGCGCAAGGCGATCCTCGCCGAGCCGGGGTTCGGCCGGCACTTCACCGACCACATGGCCACCGCGGTGTGGACGCCGGACGGGGGCTGGCACGACCGCGGGATCGGCCCGCTCCGGCCGTACACGCTGCACCCCAGCGCCGCCGTGCTGCACTACGCGCAGGAGATCTTCGAGGGGCTCAAGGCGTACCGGCACGCCGACGGCAGCGTCTGGCTGTTCCGCCCCGAGGCCAACGCCCGCCGCTTCGCCCGCTCCGCCCGCCGCATGGCACTGCCGGAGCTGCCCGAGGAGGACTTCCTCACCAGCGTGGAGGGGCTGGTCCGGGCGGACGAGGCGTGGGTTCCGGTGCCCGGCGGCGAGGAGAGCCTGTACCTGCGCCCGTTCATGTTCGCGAGCGAGGCGTTCCTCGGCGTACGCCCCGCCGCCGAGGTGGTCTACTCGGTGATCGCGAGCCCGGCCGGCCCCTACTTCGCCTCCGGCGTCACCGGGGTCACCCTCTGGGTGAGCAGCCGCTACACCCGCGCCGCCCGGGGCGGCACGGGAGCCGCCAAGTGCGGCGGCAACTACGCCGCGAGCCTGGCCGCGCAGATCGAGGCGCAGGAGCACGGCTGCGACCAGGTCATGTACCTGGACAGCGAGGGCGGGGGCACCCTGGAGGAGTCCGGCACGATGAACCTGTGCCTGGTCACCTCGGACGGCCGGCTCGTCACCCCGGCCCTCGGCACCATCCTCGACGGCGTCACCCGCGACACGGTCCTCGCCCTGGCCGCCGACTTCGGCCTGACCCCCGAGGAGCGGACCGTCACGCTGGACGAACTCCGCTCGGGAGCCGCCGACGGCAGCGTCACCGAGGTGTTCGCCGCGGGCACGGCCGCGGTGGTCACCCCCATCGTCCGCTTCAAGGGCGACGGCTACGAGTTCACCGTCGGCGACGGCGAACCCGGCAGCCGCACCGTGGCCCTGCGCCGGCACGTCCTGGACATCCAGTACGGCCGCGCGGAGGACCGGCACGGCTGGATGCGCCGCGTCCTCTGAACCCTGGGTCGGCCTGCCCCGCGTCTTCCGGGCCTGGGTCGGCCTGCCCCGCGTCTTCCGGGCCGGCAGGTCGCCGCCCGCAGCGGCGACCTGAGCGGGCTGAAACGGCTGGCCATCACCGGAGCTGTACTCGCTGATGCGCGCCCCGAGAACCCCACCCGCCCTCATGCCGGCGCTGCGCGGCACGGCGTCCTGGGCGGGCCGTGCGGGACACGGCGCGGCGTGGACGGAGGTCGTCGCGGACGTCGGGTGAGACCTCGCGCGGTGACGGCGAGAGCCCGTGAGGGCGACGGCCGCCCACGCCGGAGAACGCTCAGTCGAGACAGAACTCGTTGCCCTCGACGTCCTGCATCACGATGCACGACTCGTTCTCGTCGTCGGCGGGCAGGAGCCGCACGCGTACCGCGCCGAGCGCGACCAGCCGTGCGCATTCGGCCTCCAGCGTGGCCAGGCGCTCTTCCCCCACGAGACCGGTGCCGGCCCGCACGTCGAGATGCACCCGGTTCTTTGCGACCTTCCCCTCGGGAACACGCTGGAAGAACAGCCGCGGGCCCACACCCGAGGGATCTACGCAGGCGGACCATGCGCCCTGCTCCTCAGCAGGCAGCGAGCGGTCGACCTCGTCCCAGGTGGCGAACCCTGCCGGAGGCGGGGGCAGCACGTACCCCAGCACCTCGCACCAGAAGCGGGCGACGCGCTCGGGATCCGCGCAGTCGAAGGTGACCTGGAACTGCCTGACCGATGCCATCGGGTCACCGTAGCAGGGGGGTTCAGCCGCTCGACTCCGGGTGGGAATGGGCGAGGAACAGTGTGTGACGGGCGGGTGCACCAGCCGATCGTTCCCGCCGGAAAAGACAGGTGACAGCGCTGCGCCTCGCCGCACCATGGCTGATTGGCGCCCTTTCGGGCCTTCCTCGCTGGTTTCACCCTGAAACGGAACGCAGAAAGCCCGGGAGGACGACGAAAGCGCGGCAGAACGCAAGAAGAACCGGGCACGGGCAGCGCCGAGGGGGAACGCCATGTCCGTACCGCTGTACGTTCCCGTCCTGCCGACCCGGCCTCACGCGGCGGCCGCCTACCACGCGCTGACGCCGGACGTACGGCGTCGGGTCGCTCCGCTGTGGACGATGCCGCCCCGCCCCGGCATGCTGCCGAAACCACTGGCCGATCGCATCGGCAAGGAGGCCGGTGACATCTCCACCGCACAGCGCCTCGGCCCCGGGTGGCTGGACGCGCCCTTCGCCGACGACATCGAAGCAGCGGTTCTGGCCGACGTCCTGACCCCCGAGTGGTGGGACCACCGCAACCTGCGGCCGGTCACCGGCCCCGGGCGCCCCGACGCCCAGCAGTCCCTCGCCCTCGCCGCGGCCCGGCATCGCGAGGACGGACTCGGTATCCGTGTACGGCTCCCCGGCGACTGGAACGACCGCACGGCCTCGGAGGTCGCCGCGCTGCTCGACCGGCTTCCCACGGGCCACCCCGCCGACCTGTTCCTCGACCTCGCCACCGTCCTGCCCGACCGCCCCGACGCCGCCAAGGAGGCTGTGCGCGCCCTGGACACCCTGATCTCGCTCGCTTCCTGGCGCACGGTGACCGTCATGGCCGGCGGATTCCCCGAACCGCCCGACGATTTCCGGGAGGGCGTCCCGTACGAGGCACCACGCACGGACTGGGACACCTGGCACGAGATCCGGCACAGCGAACGTCCTTACCTGCCCCGACTGCGCTACGGCGACTACGGGATCCATCCTGCCGTCTACGTCACCCAGACCCCACCCGCGCGCAACGGGGGCCCGCCATGGGGCGCGCTGCGTTACACGACCGCTCGCTCTTACCACCTGTGCAAGGTGCCGTACGGCAGGCAGTACGACGACGCCAACCGGCAGGCCGCGCGCTGTCTCACCGGTCTCGCGGACTTCCGGGGCGTGAACGCGGGAGCGGGGGAGAGGTGGTTGCGCGACCGTGCCCAAGGCTCCGTCGGTACCGGTAACCACTCCACCTGGAACCGAGTGGGAAACGAGCAGCACATGACGTTCGTCGTGCGGAATCTCGGGGGGTGAACGTGCACCGCGTCGGGCTACGGCTGCCGAACCTGTGACTCGGGCCGCATCTGCCGTCCGGGAGCAGGTGTGCCGGTGGACGGCACACGGACTCCGCCCGGACGGTCTTGCCCGGGGCCGTGCGCCGCCCCGTCGCTCACCGCGTACTGCACACCGTCTTCGGAGCCGCTCTGTTGCCCGCGCCTTGCGCGGCCTGTGCGTCCTGCACCCTCTGCACATCATGGAGGAGGCCCGGGATGTCGGGATCCTGACCGGCGGCGGCCCTCGCGGTGGTCAGCAGGACGGCCTCGTAGAAGGCGTCCCGCACGGCGGGTGCCATGACGTCCGAGGCGTCCAGGCAGCGGGGCCCCGCACCGAGCCGTTGTGCGATCTCCTGTTCGATCGTGCCGCCCTGCGGTGTCACTTGACGGTTCGCCGAGAAGACGTCCGCCAGATCGGCCCACTTCTGCTGGCCCTCCTGGGACGCCAGCCGGCGGATCAGTTCCCGGGCCCGGGGGCTGTTGCCGAACAGCGCCGCGAAGTCGCCGGTCACCTCGTGGGCCCGGACCTGGCTGCCGCCTCCGGGCAGGAGTGGGGCGGAGTCCATCAGGGCCGCGTTCCGCGCGTCGTTCTTGTAGAAGGAGAGCGCGAAGGAGCCCTGGTGCTCCAGCCCGCACCCGCCCCAGCCGTCGAACAGCAGCCCGTTGCCGTCCGGGGCGCCGCGATGGTCGGTGAGCAGAGCGTGCTCGGCCGCGTCCCGGTCCTGCCGGAGCAGACCGGCCCACGCCTCCCAGGCGCCGCGCACCGCATCACTCCGCCACCACTCCACCTCGCCGCTGCCCAGCGCCCAGTCCTCGTAGACGTCCGGGCCCTCCCGTTGCAGTACGAGGTCCTCGATCCAGTCGGTGCCGGGCCAGCCGGAGGCGCCGTCGTCACCCATGCCGATGCACCAACTCCCAACTGGAGCAGACGTGTTGGCGGGCCGGTGACCCTGGCGGTACCAGACGATGCTCTTCAGGTCCGCCTTGACCGGGACCCAGTAGACGTGCTCGGAGGGCGAGCCGGTCGACTTCCAGGGTGCGCCGTACTCCTCGGGGTCGTAGAGGTCGTCCAGCGGTTCGAGGAGGTCCTGGTCGGCGTACTCGGCGAGTTCACCGAGGCCCGGCATGATCACGATGTCCGGCGGCTCACCCGACTGCACCTTGGACAGCAGCACCTCCCGCTGGGCCGCGGTGCCCTGGTAGCGGAAGGGGATGCCGAAGCCCCGCAGCACGGTCTCGAACTGCTCCGCCTGCTTGGCCGTCCACGTCCCGAGAATGGTCACCGGCTCCTCGTCGTCGTGCTGCGCCCAGACCACCACCATGCCGCCGGCGGCGATCAGCAGCATGACCACACCGAAGACCAGCACCTTGAACCGCCGGGTCACCGTCGCCTCCAGTAGTCGTCGTCGAGCCGGAGACCGAGCCCCAGCACGGGCAGGACGACGGCCAGCAGGCCGCCGACGAGCGTGCCCCGGTACATCCTGTCGGCCCAGGCGCCGTCGGCCGTCTGCTGCCGGACCTCCTCCGACTTCTCCGTGACGCGCTGCTGCGCATCGGCCAGCCCCGGGCCGCTGTGCCGGGACACCGCGGTGATCTGCCGCAGATCCCTGACCGCCCCGTCCAGGTCGTCCTCCGTGGAGGACGCCGTCATCAGCGGGACCACCGCGAGCAGCACGGTGAGGACGAAGGCCGCGAGCAGGTACGGATCGACGTCACGGCCGCAGCGGTCGCGCAGCACGAACAGCGCCGACAGCAGGGTCAGCGCCATCGCGGCCAGGGCGAGTTCGGCGAGCCACCACCCGCTGCGCTGCCACAGCCCCATGGCGGCCGTGGCTTCGGCGTGCCGCAGCTGGACCCGTTGCAGTGCGTCCAGGCGCGGGGCGAGTCCCACCGTCTCGCGGGTGAGCAGCGAGTCCGCTTCCTCGAGCTTCTGCTCCCGCATGAGGGGCTGGTCACGGTAGAGGGACGTGCCGAGGCTGAGCGAGTTGCTGTAGGTGGCGAGCAGGCCCTTGACCGTGCCGAGGTCCTGGTCGGTGCGGTCGGCGATCCGGGTCAGTCCCTGGTCGGCGGCCGAGAGCTGGGACCGGTAGGTCTCGCCCGACCCCGCGACGCCGACGAGGTTCATCTTCACCAGGGTGTGGGCCTCCTGGTCGGCGCGCAGGGCGGCGAGCCGGGTGGCGGCGAGCCCCTGCACGGCCGGCGCCTCGCGGGACGCGAGTGCTTCGGCGCTGTGCTGGAGTTGACGGCAGGAGAGGAACAGCGCGGTCGACGCCACGGTCGCGAGCAGGAACAGAGCCAGCAGGTGCGCCTCCAGCAGCCGGCGGGTCCGCCAGGGGCTCAGGCGCCTGCGCCAGAAAGCGGCGGGGGAGTACCGGTGCCGGAGAGTGGCGGGGGAGTACCGGTGCCGGAGAGTGGCGGGGGAGTACCGGTGCCGGAGAGTGGCGGGGGAGTGCCGGTGCCGGACAGCGGTGAGGGAGTGCCGGTGCCGGAAAGAGGCGAAGGGGTGTCGGCGGCGGGAGGTGGCGCGTCCGGCCGTCACAGCAGCTTCTCCCCGCACGCGATGCAGTAACGGGCCTCGCTCCCGGCCGGGGTCCCGCAGCCGCCGCAGTGCGGGCCCGGCCGCGTACCGACGGCGTCGGCCAGGGGGCCGCCGGGGCGGGACCCGGCGCGCAGGATCATCGGGCCGAGGGTGTCGGCGTCGACGGTGCGCGGCCGGACCCGCCCCGCGGCCGCGTCCTCGATGTCGGCGACCGTGCGGATCTCGTCCAGCACCCAGTCCGTGCCGAACTGCGCCGCCAGCCGGGCGGCCTGCCCCAAGCAGTCCTCGGCGGTGTCCCACCGGTGTTCCTGAAGAGCGGTGAGTCCCCGGCGAAGAGCGCTCCGCATCCGGGCGGTGGCATTGAGGTCACGCACACTGTCGGCACCCGCCGGGGCGTGGGGCGGGGACTGCTCGGGGAGGTGCCAGCGGGCGGTGACCGGCACATGGACGTCACCGATGGAGACCATGGCGAACTGCAACTCGGTCTCCAGCGGGTCGGCGTCGGAGTCGGCGACCAGGGTGAGCAGGTAGTCGCGTCTGCCCTGCTCCCACTGGTAGGTCGGAAAGCGCCAGCGGTGCGGTCGGCCGGGCTGGGGCAGGCCCCCGAGGCGGTGCGGCCGGGGCGCCTTCTCACTGAGCGAGACCTGGCGTACGGAGGGCCGCACGGTCACTTCGATCGGCAGTTGGGGAGTGTGCACCCGGCGCAGTCGCTGAAGGGCGGCGGTGATCGCCTGACCGAGTCCGTCGTCCACGAACTCGGCCGTGCCGTGCAGCCGTTCGGCGAGGGTGAGCAGCGGATCGGGGGTCCAATCCGCGCCCACGGCGAAGACGTCACAGGTGAACTGCCCCGCACAGAGGTCCAGTTCCTCTTCGAGACGGGTCTCGCCGACGGCGCTGCTGCCGTCGGTGATCAGCATCAGATGGCGTACGGACACCGGTCGGCCGGCGAGCAGCGCGCGCGATCGGGCCACCCAGGCGGCGTACCCGGCAGGACGCGCCCCCTCCCGGTGCAGCGGAAGCGATCCCGCGACGAAGGCGGCCCGGCGCCGCTCGTCCCGGTCGGCGACGGCCCACTCGTCGTCACCCCGCGGATAGCACCGGGCCGGCTCGGGTCCGCTGCCGAGCAGAGCGAAGGAGATGCGGTCGGGCAGGGCGCGCAGCGCCGCCGGCAGGGCGTGCCGGACGGCGGCCCGGTGGGGTTCGGCGACGTCCACCGCGATGATCACGGCGAGCTGGACCGCGGGCAGGTCGGTGGGAGCGCCGTCGGCGGCCACGTCGACCCGCAGATGGGCCTCGATCTTCGCGCTTCGGTGCGGGCGCAGATCGCCGCCGAGGTCGACGTGCAGTCGGATGCCCGGCTGCGGCGGCCGGGTGTGGCTGCTCATGTCGTACATCACCCTTCCTTCACCTGCGGTGCCGTGCACACGGTGTGCTGCCGGGTGCCGATTCCCTCTGCCGAGTGCCGTGCTGTGCCGTGCTGTGCCGTGTCGTGCGGTGCGGTCACGTTCTGCTCTGCGGTCACGTCTGCTCTGCGGTCACGTCCTGGTCTGCGGCCGTACCGCGTGCATGAGGTCCACGAGGTGTTCGTGGGCGGCGGCCGGCTCCTGGTGGCGTGTCGCCAGTCGCCGGTAGTGCGACTCCAGCTGCTCGCGCAACGCGCGCTCCGACGGGCTCAGACGTCTCAGACGGCGGGCGCTGAGCCGTTCGGCGCCCCTTCCCGGGGAACCGGTCTGGTCGCTGAGGCGGTGCACCGCGTCCAGTTTCCATTCGTGGAGTTCGGTGCTCAGGCGCAGCGCCTCGTCGTCGGACAGGCTCGGCTCCCCGGCGCCCGGTCGTCGGCCCACGAGGCCGCGGAGGAGGGCCAGTGCCGCGTCGACCTCGGCGGGCGCGGGCAGTGGATCACCGTCTCCGGGCAGCCGGGCCGCGCGGATGCGCAGGGCGGCGATCCGGGCGACGGTGTGGTCCAGGGTGCCCTGCCGGACCCGGCCCAGCACGTCGATGGCGGCCCGGCGGTCGTGTGCGCGGAGCGCGATCCTGGCCAGGCCGAGGGCGGCGCCGCCGTGCGCGGGGTTGCGGGCGAACACCGCCGCGTACAGTTCCTCGGCGGTGGGCTCGGCCGTGTCGTCGCCGCCGAGCCGCTCCGCGCAGTAGGCGAGGGCCAGTTTGGGCGCGTACTCGCCGGGCAGTTCGAGGTGTACCTGCGTGAAGTGGGTCCTGGCCTCGGCGACCTGCCGGGGGTCGTCGTCGAGGTCGGCGCTGTGCAGCGCGAGCAGGGCGCGGTGCCACTCCAGCCGCCACCGGCGCACGGCGGACGGCCCGGGGACGGAGTCGGCCGTGTCGAGTTCCTCCTGGGCCCGCCGCAGGTCGTCGCGCGTGTTCCGGGCCAGCAGGACGCGCACGTTGTGCAGGCAGATCTCCACCGAGCGCGGCTTCTCACCCTCCTGCGGGAGGAGCTGGCCCGGGTCGTAGCCGCTGCTCACCTCGAAGCGCGCGGTCTGCGGATCGCCCGGATAGGGGCGCGGCACCGGCAGACAGCCGGCGATCTCGGTGGGGGTGGGGGCGCCGAGGTCGAGGGCCGGTGCCACGGGCGGCTCGTACCGGTCGCGGCGGGGGCGGTCCAGCCAGTGCTCGATGCCCGGCACCGTGCCGAGCCGGGCGCCGAGCAACTGTGCGGACGGCCGGAAGTAGTCGGAGGGCTCGGGCGGGTCGTTCTTGCCGCGCAGCGCACGGATCTCCCGCAGCGCGCCGCGCAGCTGGCCGACCATCTCACGGGCGTCGGCGAAGCGCCGGCCCGGGTCGGTGCGGACGGCACGGTCGACGACCCGCTGGAAGGAGGCGGTGCCGAGGCCGGGCACCTCGGCGACGGCCCAGCGGGCGAGTTCCCGCAGGGTGACGCCGACGGTGTGCAGGTCGTGGGCGACGGTGGGGAGGGCCGACGCCCCGGTCTCGGGCGCCATGTAGTCGGGCGTGACATGGGCGGGCGGCTGGCTCTGGCCCTGTTCGCGCATGCCGCCGAGGTCGATGACCTTGACGCCGGCACTGTGGTGCACGACGTTGGAGGGCTTCATGTCCCCGTACACGAAGACCCGTTCGCCGTCGGCGTGCAGGTGGACGAAGGCTTCGAGGATCTGGCAGCCGTATGCCGCGACGTGCTCGATGTCGAGGACGGACTCACCGCGCCGGACCTCCTCGACGACTTTCGCGAGGGTGCCGTCGCCGACGTCGTCCATGACGATGTAGCCGCCGGTGACCTGGCCGGTGTCGTCGCTGCGGGCGACGAAGTCGCGGATCTGGACGATACGGGGGTGGCGGATGGCGACGAGGTTGCGGCGTTCGACGTCGGCGAGCCGGGCGCCGTCGTGCTCGTACCGGTTGAGCAGTCCCTTGACGGCGACGACGTCACCGAGATGGGTGTCCTCGGCGAGGTAGACCCAGCCCTGGCCGCCGTGCGCGATGGGGCCCATGATCTTGTACTGGTCGCGCAGCAGGTCGCCCTCGGCGAGTTCGGGCCGGTACGAGTAGCGCTCGCCGCAGGCCGGGCAGAAGCCCTCGACCGGCACCGGGCCCTCGGTGTAGGGCGGGGTGAAGGTGATGCCGCAGTCGGCGGACGAGCAGCCCATGCGGATGCGCAGCGGCGCCTCGGGACGGATGAGGCGTTCCCCGGCGGGGCGTGGCTCCCGTTCGGGGAGCGCGAGGAGTTCGCGGGGGCCGAGCAACCGTGGGTCCTCGGGCAGGGCGGGCAGCCCGGGGCCGTTCTCCGCGCGGCCGCACACGGCGCAGTGGCCGGTGGGCAGCACGGTGCCGCCGCAGGGGGCTCCGGTGAAGCGCCGGTGCGGGCAGGTCGTCATCCTCTCGTGGTCCTCCTCCCTTGTGCGGGCCGGGCGGAGCACCGCGTCACCGGTCCCCGTGGCGGCGCAGGTCGGCGCGCAGGGTCCTGATCAGCGCGCGCAGCCGGGTGAGTTGTTCCTGCGGGTCCCGCACGTCGTCGATCAGGCGGCGTGCGGCCGCGTGCCGGTCGGCCGTCTCGGTCACGGAACCGAGGGAGGCGCTGTCGACGACGTCGCGGCGGATCGCCTGGCTGAGCTCCGCCTGCCGCAGCCGGTGGAGCAGCGTGTCCGCGTGGCGGAGGAGCGCGGGCCGCAGGAGCAGGTCGCGGGAGGCGGTCCAGACGGGGCCGCCCTCGTGGCGGAAGACGAGCAGCAGCCGGAAGCCGAACTCCCGAAGCCGGCCCAGGAGTTCGATCAGGGCGCCCGACTGGGGCTCCTCGTCGAGGCCGTCGACGAGGACCGTGACCGGTCGGCCGGGCGCACGGTCGGCCGACCGCGCGGGCCGGGGCTTGGCGCCGCGCAGCCAGTCCCAGTACGCCAGGTATTCGCCGGCGGGGAAGGCGACCTGGTCCAAGGCGTGGTCGATGAGGTCCGGCCGGCCGGCGCCGCCGCGGTGGACGACGTGGGCGCGGTGCGTCAGATGGCGCAGCGAGCGGTCCTTGCCGCTGCCCGGAGGCACCACGGTGATCTTCACCGGGTCCTCGTCCGGGTCGTCGAACCACCGGGTCAACCGCTCCTCGAAACCGTGGTCCCAGGCATACGGGCTGCTCAACTCCTTTACCAACGGCGAGAGTTCGGCGATCCGGTCGAGGGGGATCAGGTACGAGAAGGAGAGCCGGTTGTCTTCGGGCAGCGCCTCGCCCAGGTCGCCGCGCCAGCTGACGACGAGGCCGACGACACGGGCGGGACGGCCTTCCTGGGGCCGGGTGCACACGGCGGCGCCGCTGAAGCCGGCGCGCACCACCTCCGTCCTGGTGACGGCGTCGAGCTGCACCCGCTCACCGCTGGCACCGCCGATACGCCCCCACAGGCTCATGCCGTCGTCGAAGCCCTCCGCGTAACCGGTCGCGTACACCTCCATCCCGCCCCACAGCCTGGGCTCCAGCGGGGCGCGGCGCGCCTGCGGGCGAGGGCTGTCCAGGCGCAGCACGGCGACGTCCTCGCCGCTCTCGCCCTCCGGCAGCCAGCCGCCGGGCAGGACGTGCGCGGAGACCGGTTCGAGCTCGCTGTTCTCGGCGAACTCCAGCCACATCACGGCGTCCCGGTGGCGCACCACGTGCGCGCAGGTCAGCGCCGTGTACTGGTCGACGAGCACGCCCGCGCCACAGATGGGGCCGTGCGCGTCCTCGCGCCGCAGCCTGAGTCTCCAGTCCGCACGCAGTTCCCCCATACCGTCTCACAGTACGCGCAAAGCGTGGTGCGTCCCTAGAGTTGTGAGCGGGGTGGATCGGTCAATACCCCCCGAGGGCTACACCGCCCCTTGTCGAGTGAACGGCAACGCCCCGCGTCGGACGGGTCCGGCGCGGGGCGTGAGGGTCAGCTCTGGGCGGCGTAGGAGACGAAGTCGCTCCACGCGGTGGGGGAGAGGGCGAGTTCGGGGCTCCGCCGGACCTTGGAGTCCCGGACGTGGATCGCCTGCGTACCGTTCGCCACCTCGACGCAGGCGTCGCCGTCGGAACCGCTGTAGCTGCTCTTGAACCAAGCCCGTTCGTCGATGCTGCTCATAGCGCTCCTCGAAGTTGCTTCAGCAGGCTCCTGGAGTCGTCGGAGGTGAGAGCCTGTGAACGCAGTCTCGCATACCGCTGGAGCATGATGCTGACCTCCTTCGGGTCCGAGATCAGCAAGCCTCCACGCTGGCCCTCCGCGTAGCCGAACCACTTGTTGTCCGGGGACTCCAGGAGCATCAACGGTCCGTCGAACCCGGCATGGTCCGGTTGGTATCGCGGCATGACCTGCAACTCGACGTTGAACTGCGACGACCGTTCCAAGAGGCTGTCGAGCAGTTCCCTCGTCACATCAGGGCCTCCCGTGCCGCGTTCGACCAGCGCCTGCTCGATGATGAAGCTGAACGCGATCGGAGGCTTGCGCTCGAACAGTCGCTGGCGCTCCAACCGAGCCGCAACCTGCTCGGCCACCTGCTCCTCGTCCTTCACGGGTGGCACGCTCTCGGTCACGGCTCGCGCGTACCGCTCGGTCTGGAGCAAGCCGGGAATCACCCGGCACTCGTAGGTCCACAAGGTCACCGCCCGCGCCTCCAGCCGAGCCCACTGCCGGAACCAACTCGCCAGCCCCGCTTGCCGCGACAGATGCGGCGCGGCCTTCCGCAGGGCCCCCGTGTTGCCGAGTGCCTCCTCCGCGCGCTCGACGAAGTCCCGGTCCGGCATCCGGCGGCCCTGTTCGACGGAGGCGACCGTGTGTTTGGAGAAGCGGACCAGGCCGCTGAACTCCTCACGGCTCAGGCCCGCGTGTTCCCGCAGGGCCTGGACGACCGCGCCGAACGTGCGCAGACTGTCCGACGCCCCCGGTTCCGCGCTGCCCGCTCCCGTACCGCCGTCCGTGCATTCGTAGGCCACCGTCGGCCACCTCCCGCGCACCCGCCACGCCCGTACCGCTTCTGACTCGGCTCCATCGTCACGCAGAGTGCCGCGTACCGTCTACCGAATGTGCGCGTACGCTGACTCTGCGTACGCGGGTCGCTGCTGGCGAACACCCTCAGACTGCCGCCAGATTGGGCATATGACACCACCGTCCACCCCCGCGACCCGTCAAGGACCCGTCACCGTACGTGTGTTCACGCAGCAGTTCAGCTCCACCCCGCGCGGAGCCCGCCTCGCCCGCCTGCTCGTGCTGCACCAGCTCGACGCCTGGGGCGTCCCGCAGGGCAGCGACGCGTCCGACACCGCCGCCCTGCTCGTCGGGGAACTCGCCGCCAACGCCGTCACGCACGGCCGTGTCCCGGGCCGGGACTTCGAGGTCACCGTCGGTCTCCTCGGCCGGACCCTGCGCATCGAGGTATCCGACACCCGGGACGAGGTACGGCCCCCGGCGCCCGGCGCTCCCCGCCCCGCGTTCCAGCCGCTCGCGGAGACCGGCCGGGGCATGCTCCTCGTGGAGGCGCTCGCCGACCGGTGGGAGGTCCTGGACCGCGCCCCCGTCGGCAAGACGGTCGCCGCCGAGCTGGACCTGACCGGCTGACGGCCCGGACGTCGGGCCCCACAGGCCGTGGCGCCGAGCCGGCGTGGCCGAAGGACTCGTGGCACTGATCAACAACCAGATCGCTACGAAGACCAGCCGCGCATCCGAGAGGCGTCAGATGTCCCGGAAGATCTCGATCTGCGCCCCCACCGAGTTCAGCCGTTCGGCCAGGTCCTCGTAGCCGCGGTTGATGACGTACACGTTGCGGAGTACGGAGGTGCCCTCCGCCGCCATCATCGCCAGCAGGACGACGACCGCGGGGCGCAGGGCCGGCGGGCACATCATCTCGGCGGCGCGCCAGCGGGTCGGGCCCTCCACCAGGACGCGGTGCGGGTCGAGGAGCTGGAGGCGGCCGCCGAGGCGGTTGAGGTCCGTCAGGTAGATGGCGCGGTTGTCGTAGACCCAGTCGTGGATGAGGGTCTTGCCCTGGGCTACGGCGGCGATGGCCGCGAAGAAGGGGACGTTGTCGATGTTCAGGCCGGGGAACGGCATCGGGTGGATCTTGTCGATCGGTGCTTCCAGCTTGGAGGGCCGGACGGTGAGGTCCACCAGGCGGGTGCGGCCGTTGTCGGCGACGTACTCGGGCGTGCGGTCGTGGTCGAGGCCCATCTCCTCCAGCACGGCCAGCTCGATCTCCAGGAACTCGATCGGCACCCGGCGCACGGTCAGCTCGGACTCGGTGACCACGGCGGCGGCGAGCAGGCTCATCGCCTCGACCGGGTCCTCGGAGGGGGAGTAGTCGACGTCGACGTCGATGTGCGGCACGCCGTGCACGGTGAGGGTGGTGGTGCCGATGCCCTCGACCTTGACGCCGAGCGCCTCCAGGAAGAAGCACAGGTCCTGGACCATGTAGTTGGAGGAGGCGTTGCGGATGACCGTGACGCCGTCGTGGCGGGCGGCGGCCAGCAGGGCGTTCTCGGTGACGGTGTCGCCGCGCTCGGTCAGCACGATCGGGCGGTCCGGGCGGACGGCACGGTCGACCTGGGCGTGGTACTGCCCCTCCGTCGCGGCGATCTCCAGCCCGAACCGGCGCAGCGCGATCATGTGCGGCTCGATGGTCCGCGTACCGAGGTCGCAGCCGCCGGCGTACGGCAGCTTGAAGGCGTCCATGCGGTGCAGCAGCGGGCCGAAGAACATGATGATGGAGCGGGTGCGGACGGCGGCCTCGGCGTCGATCGCCCCCATGTCCAGCTCGGCCGGCGGCACGATCTCCAGGTCGACGCCGTCGTTGATCCACCGCGTCCGGACGCCGATCGAGTTCAGCACCTCCAGCAGGCGGTAGACCTCCTCGATGCGGGCGACCCGGCGCAGTACCGTGCGCCCCTGGTTGAGCAGTGCCCCGCACAGCAGGGCCACGCACGCGTTCTTGCTGGTCTTGACGTCGATGGCACCGGACAGCCGCCGTCGGCCCACGACGCGCAGATGCATCGGTCCCGCGTAGCCGAGCGAGACGATCTCGCTGTCGAGGGCCTCACCGATCCGCGCGATCATCTCAAGGCTGATGTTCTGGTTGCCGCGCTCGATGCGGTTGACGGCGCTCTGGCTGGTTCCGAGCGCCTCGGCCAGCTGCGCCTGTGTCCAGCCACGGTGTTGCCGGGCGTCACGGATGAGCCTGCCGATGCGTACGAGGTAGTCGTCTGCCATGAGGCTGAGGTTATCTCAGATATGAGATCACGCCTCTTCCGGGGGGTCATTCGGGTGACGGCGGCGGTGGGGGGTGACGGCTCGTCAGTGGCGCTTGGCCGTCCGCGTGCGACGCCACCCGAAGGGTCCGGGCAGATCCATCGACGTCGTACGGCGTCCGGTGCTGCTGTGGGTGTGGCGCGGGCCGTGCGAGCCGCCGCCGGTCGTGATGGACCACGACCGCCGGTTGATGTTCAGCCGCACGCCCGGCAGGATGCGGAAGCTCTTGCGGAAGGTGAGGGGCATCGGAACCTCCTTCTGTGGACCGTGGGACCGTGCCTCGCCCTTCGTCTACCCCGGCCCGGACGGGCCATGACCGTCCCTCACCGGCCCTCCGCCGTAAGGGCCTTGACCCGCCGCAGTGTCAGTACGGTCTCCGCCTCGCGGACGTCGGCCAGGGCGCCCGTCCTCTCGTCGAGGAAGGCGTACAGGTCGTCGGTGGTCCGGCACAGCACCGAGACGACGAGGCCCGCCCGGCCGGTGACGGCGGCGGCGAAGCGGACCTCGGGACGGTCGGCGACGGCCCGGCCCGTCGCGGCGAGGGCGTGCGGCGGGACGGTCAGCCAGCACAGGGCCTCCACGCTCTGCCCGAGGGGCTCGTGGTCGTACTCCACCGCGAGGTACAGCACGCCCGTCGACCGCAGCCGTTCCAGGCGGCGCTTGACGGTCCCCTCGGCCTGGCCGGTGGCCGCCTGGAGCTCGGTGAGCGTGGCCCGGCCGTCCCGTCGCAGCAGCTCCAGCACCGTGCGGTCGGCGGGTTCCAGGTCGACCGGCGTCCTCGCGGGCGGCGGCGCGGGCAGCCGCAGCGCCCTCTCCTCGTCGGGATCGAGGGCGCTGAGCTTGCGCAGCCAGCGCAGGGAGTTGCCGTAGTAGGTGTGCAGGACGCAGTGGGCGCCGACCGAGGTGACGTACGGGGTGCGCTGGAGACGGTCCAGGAGGAGGTCGTCGCGTTCCCTGGGGGTGCGCGGGGTGATCGCGCAGACGACCTCGGTGCCGCCGGCGACGAGGTCGACGTAGTGGGTGTCGGGGCGCCCCGCGAGGGCGGCGGCCACCTGGGGCGCCGTATTGCGTTCGCAGCCGAGCCGCACGATCCACGTGGCGAGGCCCAGGCGGCCCTCGTCGACCATGCCCGTCACCCGCAGGCGCGCCAGCGTGCGCAGACGCCGGTAGCGGCGCGCGACGGTCTGGTCGGAGACGCCCAGCACCTGCGCGATCCGGCTGAAGGGCGCCCGCCCGTCCAGTTCCAGCGCCTGGAGCAGCTTCAGGTCGACGGTGTCGAGAGACGGAGACGGCATGGGCAGACGATAGATCCCGACCGCGCCGGCCCCGACCTGACCCCGCCCGGTCTCGGTCTCGACCCCGCCCGGTCTCGACCCCGCCCGGTCTCGGTCTCGACCCCGCCCGGTCTCGATCCCGACCCGACCTCCCGGCAGGGCTGCGACGGGCGCCACGGGGAACCCGGGCATGACCAACCAGCCCCCATGTACTAGAGTTATCTCGACATCGAGATATCTGCCGAGGCGCACCGCAGCCGCCACCCTAGTAAGGGTTACCTAACTTAGCCTGACCTTAGCGGATTGGCCAAGCCCGCGTGGCGGCAGAGTGCGGTGGTACGCGCACATCAATGAAGGAGACTGTCGTGTCGGCGAACAGCTTCGACGCCCGCAGCACGCTGCAGGTGGGCGACGAGTCGTACGAGATCTTCCGGCTGGACAAGGTGGAGGGCTCGGCCCGGCTGCCGTACAGCCTCAAGGTCCTGCTGGAGAACCTGCTCCGCACGGAGGACGGCGCGAACATCACCGCCGACCACATCCGCGCCCTCGGCGACTGGGACGCGCAGGCCCAGCCCAGCCAGGAGATCCAGTTCACGCCGGCCCGCGTGATCATGCAGGACTTCACCGGCGTGCCCTGTGTCGTCGACCTCGCCACCATGCGCGAGGCCGTCAAGGCGCTCGGCGGCGACCCGGCGAAGGTCAACCCGCTCTCGCCGGCCGAGATGGTCATCGACCACTCCGTCATCGCCGACAAGTTCGGCACCCACGACGCCTTCGCGCAGAACGTCGAGCTGGAGTACGGCCGCAACAAGGAGCGCTACCAGTTCCTGCGCTGGGGCCAGACCGCCTTCGACGACTTCAAGGTCGTACCGCCCGGCACCGGCATCGTCCACCAGGTGAACATCGAGCACCTGGCGCGCACGGTCATGGTCCGCAACGGCCAGGCCTACCCCGACACCCTGGTCGGCACCGACTCGCACACCACCATGGTCAACGGCCTCGGCGTCCTCGGCTGGGGCGTCGGCGGCATCGAGGCCGAGGCCGCGATGCTCGGCCAGCCGGTCTCCATGCTCATCCCGCGCGTCGTCGGCTTCAAGCTGACCGGTGAGCTCAAGCCCGGCACCACCGCCACCGACCTGGTGCTGACGATCACCGAGATGCTGCGCAAGCACGGCGTCGTCGGCAAGTTCGTCGAGTTCTACGGCGAGGGCGTGGCCGCCACCTCGCTCGCCAACCGCGCCACCATCGGCAACATGTCGCCGGAGTTCGGCTCCACCGCCGCGATCTTCCCGATCGACGGCGAGACCCTGAACTACCTCAAGCTCACCGGCCGCTCCGAGCAGCAGGTCGCGCTCGTCGAGGCGTACGCCAAGGAGCAGGGCCTCTGGCTGGACCCGAAGGCCGAGCCGGACTTCTCCGAGAAGCTCGAGCTGGACCTGTCCACCGTCGTCCCGTCGATCGCCGGCCCGAAGCGCCCGCAGGACCGCATCGTCCTCGCGAACGCCGCCGAGCAGTTCAAGCTGGACGTCCGCAACTACGTCGACGTCGTCGACGAGGCGGGCCAGGAGTCCTTCCCGGCCTCCGACGCCCCGGCCGTCGCGCCCAACGGCGCCCCGTCGAACCCGGTCACCGTCACCGCCCCCGACGGCTCGACGTACGAGATCGACCACGGCGCGGTCACCGTCGCGGCCATCACCTCCTGCACCAACACCTCCAACCCGTACGTCATGGTCGCCGCCGCGCTCGTCGCGAAGAAGGCCGTGGAGAAGGGCCTGACCCGCAAGCCGTGGGTCAAGACCACCCTCGCCCCGGGTTCCAAGGTCGTCACCGACTACTTCGACAAGGCGGGCCTGACCCCGTACCTCGACAAGGTCGGCTTCAACCTCGTCGGCTACGGCTGCACCACCTGCATCGGCAACTCCGGCCCGCTGCCGGAGGAGGTCTCCAAGGCCGTCAACGACCACGACCTCGCGGTCACCTCGGTCCTCTCCGGCAACCGGAACTTCGAGGGCCGGATCAACCCCGACGTCAAGATGAACTACCTGGCGTCCCCGCCGCTGGTCGTCGCGTACGCCATCGCGGGCTCCATGAAGGTGGACATCACCCGGGACGCCCTGGGCGCCGACCAGGACGGCAACCCGGTCTACCTGAAGGACATCTGGCCCTCCGAGGCCGAGGTCAACGACGTCGTGGCGAACGCCATCGGCGAGGACATGTTCAGCAAGTCCTACCAGGACGTCTTCGCGGGCGACGCCCAGTGGCAGTCCCTGTCGATCCCGACCGGCGACACCTTCGAGTGGGACCCGGAGTCGACCTACGTCCGCAAGCCCCCGTACTTCGAGGGCATGACGATGGAGACCACCCCGGTCTCCGACATCACGGGCGCCCGCGTCCTCGCCAAGCTGGGCGACTCGGTCACCACCGACCACATCTCCCCGGCCGGCGCCATCAAGGCCGACACCCCGGCCGGCAAGTACCTCACCGAGCACGGTGTGGAGCGTCGTGACTTCAACTCCTACGGCTCCCGCCGAGGCAACCACGAGGTCATGATCCGCGGCACGTTCGCCAACATCCGCCTGCGCAACCAGATCGCGCCGGGCACCGAGGGCGGCTACACCCGCGACTTCACCCAGGACGGCGCCCCGGTGTCGTTCATCTACGACGCCTCGCAGAACTACCAGGCCGCCGGCACCCCGCTGGTCATCCTGGGCGGCAAGGAGTACGGCTCCGGCTCGTCCCGCGACTGGGCGGCCAAGGGCACGGCCCTCCTCGGCGTCAAGGCCGTCATCACCGAGTCGTACGAGCGCATCCACCGCTCGAACCTCATCGGCATGGGCGTCCTGCCGCTCCAGTTCCCGGCCGGCCAGTCGGCCGACTCGCTCGGCCTGACCGGCGAGGAGACCTTCTCCATCACCGGCGTGACCGAGCTGAACGACGGCACCACGCCGAGCACGGTCAAGGTCACCACCGACACGGGCGTCGAGTTCGACGCGGTCGTCCGGATCGACACCCCCGGTGAGGCCGACTACTACCGCAACGGCGGCATCATGCAGTACGTGCTGCGCAGCCTGATCCGCAAGTAGGCGGTCGGGCGGGCCGCCCCGCAGGGCGGCCCGCCCCAGGCGGCCGAGGGCCGCATCCCCGGTGCCGGGGGTGCGGCCCTCGCCGTGTGCCGTGTGCCCTGTTCCAGGACTTCGCCGCGTTCGCCCCGGGTCATCACCTACCCTCAGGTGGAACACAGGGTTCCCTCAGCGGGCCGGGACAGGATCGGGACATGACTGCCGCCTCCTCGTCCCGAACCGGCCGCGTCCGCGTGCTCATCGTCGACGACGAGCCCGCGCTGACCGAGGTCCTCTCCGTGGCCGTGACCGAGGCGGGCTGGCGCCCGTACCCCGCCCCCGACGGGCAGAGCGCGCTGCGGCTGGCCCGCGGCTGCGCCCCGCACGCCGTCGTGCTCGACGGAATGCTGCCCGACCTGGACGGCATCCAGGTCCTGCGCCGGCTGCGCCACGAGAACCCCGGGCTGCCGGTGCTCATGCTGACCGCGCGGGACACCCTGGAGCACCGCATCGACGGGCTGGAGAACGGCGCCGACGACTACGTCACCAAGCCCTTCTCGCTGGAGGAGGTCGTGGTGCGGCTGCGCGGGCTGCTGCGCCGCGCCGGCGCCGAACGGACCCGCACCGACAACTCCGTCCGGGTCCTCGGCGACCTCGTCGTGGCCGTCGAGTCGCGCGAGGTGCACCGCGACGGCGACCGGATCGCCCTCACCGCCAAGGAGTTCGACCTGCTCGGCCTGCTGATGGACCATCCGCGGCAGGTCCTGAGCAAGGCACAGATCCTCGACCACGTCTGGTCCAGCTCCTTCGACGGCGGCGGCAACCTGGTCGAGGTGTACATCTCCAGCCTGCGCCGCAAGATCGACCGCGGCCGCGCGCCGATGATCCACACCGTGCGCGGCGTCGGATACGCCATCAGACCGGTGGGGGCCCGCTCATGACCCCGCCGCGGACCGGCACCGCCCGCCGTCGCGGCCCGCGCGCCCTGCGGCTGGCGGGCCGCTCCCTGCGCACCCGGCTGCTGGTCCTCATCGTCGTCACCCTGGTCGGCGTGTGCGCGGCGATGGCCGTCACCACCGTCCTCACCCAGCGCGCCTTCCTCTACGGCAACCTCGACGGCAGGGTGGACAACGCCGCCGCCCGCGCCCTGGGCGGCGCGTGCCTCCACCCCGAGCTGGCGGCCGATCTCACCTTCCTGAGGGAGAGCGGGCAGCCGTTCGGGATGATCGCCGCCCGCTACGACGAGGACGGCACCATCCTGTCCGCGGCCGTCGTCCGCCAGGACGCCCCGCCCATGATGTTCAGCTCCGCCCAGGTCGCCGCCCTGGAGGGCATCCGCGCCGACGGCGCCCTGTACAACCGCACCCTGCCCGGCCTGGGCACCTACCGCCTCACCGCCCGCGAGAACAACGACGTCCGGGTCATCGTCGGCCTGCCGAGGGACCAGGTCGAGGGCCTGATCGGCGGACTGGCGGTGGTCGAGGCCGTCATCGCCCTCGCCGGACTGGCCGTCGCGGGATGTGTGTGCGCCTTCGTCATACGACGACAGCTGCGCCCCCTCGGCCGGGTCGCCGCCACCGCGGTCGAGGTGTCCCGGATGCCGCTGTGCCGCGGCGAGGTCGCCGTCCTCACCCGGGTGCCCGAACGGGACACCGACCCGACCAGCGAGGCCGGGCAGGTCGGCGCCGCCCTCAACCGCATGATCGACCACGTGGAGTCCTCGCTCGCCGCCCGCCAGCGCAGCGAGGAGCGGGTCCGCCGCAGCGAGGAGCGCATGCGCCGCTTCCTCGCCGACGCCAGCCATGAACTGCGCACCCCGCTCGCCTCCATCGCCGGGTACGCGGAACTCATGAACCGCGGCACGGACCGCATCGAGCCGGGCGTGGCCTGGCGCCGGGTGACCGCCGAGTCCGCGCGGATGACCGGTCTGGTGGAGGACCTGCTGCTGCTGGCCCGGCTGGACGAGGGCCGGCCGCTGGAGTCCGCCGAGGTGGACCTGGCCGCGCTGGTCGCGGAGGCGGTGTGGGACGCGCGGGCCGCGGGCGGCGACCACGACTGGCAGCTGGAGCTGAGCCTGGACCCCCCGCCCCTGGTCCTCGGCGACGAGGCCCGCCTCCACCAGGTGGTGGCCAACCTGCTGGCCAACGCGCGGGTGCACACCCCGGCGGGCACCAGGGTGACCACGGTGGTGACCGTGCGGGACGGCCGGTGCGCCGTCCGGGTCCGCGACGACGGTCCCGGCATCCCGCCGGACCTCCTGCCGAGCGTCTTCGACCGCTTCACCCGGGCCGACACCTCCCGCGCCCGCAGCACCGCGGCCACCGGCGCGGGCCTCGGCCTCGCCATCGCCGCCGCGATCACCACGGCGCACGGCGGGCGGATCGACGTCCGCAGCGAGCCGGGGCGCACGGAGTTCGTCGTCGAGCTGCCGGCCGTGGCGGAGACGGAGGCGGAGGCGACGACGTGGGAGGCGGAGGCGTCGGTCCCGTGAGGACGGCGCCGTGAGGACGGCCCCGCACTCCGGACGGCCGGAGCGAGTGTCGTAGATCACATCGCTAGGGCGATCACTTTCCCGTGCCGGGGCGGTCGTAGCGGACGACATCGTCGACCCGCCCAGGAAGTCGACCAGCCCAGGAAAAGGACCCGACCGCCATGACCGCACCCGTGAAGGGCCCCGCGAGTTACTTCCCGTCGATCGAGAAGAAGTACGGCCGTCCCGTGGCGGAGTGGAAGGACCTGATCCGCTCCTCGCCGCTGACCCGGCACATGGAGCTGGTGAACTGGCTGAAGGCCGAGCACGGCCTGGGGCACGGCCACGCCAACGCGCTCGTGGCGCACACGCTCGCCGAGGACGCCGGCGCGTAGCGGCGCCGGGAGGGGCGGTGCCCGTCGGAAGTGCGTCGTCGAACGGCGGCGCACGGGGCGACACCGCCGAAACGGCAGCGTCCCACCCCGTTTACAAGCCGGTCTTTCCGCGCTACCTTCCGCCTCAGGTGGAGTGGGAGCGCTCCCATATCGGCGGACCGGAACCCGCCCGGGAGTGCTCCCCCTCCGCCCATCCCTCCCGGCCGGTCCGGGGCACCCCCCTCTCCGCACCACACCGGTGCCCCCGCCGCCGTACCCCCTGTACCCGCACGCCGGTCCGTACATGGAAGGACGGACTCCGCCATGGATCATGTCATGATCACGACATGTACCTCCCGCTCGGGATCACGTACCAGAGCCCTCTTCCTCGTCCTCGTCTCCCTCCTCGCCGTCGTCCCCGCCCTCGGCCTGATCGTCGTCACCACCGGCGGTGAGGCCGAGGCCCACGGCACCCCCATGAAGCCCGCCAGCCGCACCTTCCTGTGCTGGCAGGACGGGCTGACCGACACCGGTGAGATCAAACCGGTCAACCCGGCCTGCGCCAACGCCCAGCAGGTCAGCGGCACCACGCCGTTCTACAACTGGTTCTCGGTGCTGCGCTCCGACGGCGCCGGCCGCACCCGCGGCTTCGTGCCCGACGGGCAGCTGTGCAGCGGCGGCAACACCAACTTCACCGGCTTCGACGCCCCCCGCGACGACTGGCCGCTCACCCACCTCACCTCGGGCGCGACGGTCGACTTCTCCTACAACGCCTGGGCCGCGCACCCGGGCTGGTTCTACGTCTACGTCACGAAGGACGGCTTCGACCCGACCCAGACCCTCACCTGGGACGACATGGAGGACCAGCCGTTCCTCACCGTCGACCACCCGCCGCTCAACGGCACCCCGGGCACGGTCGAGGCCAACTACTCCTGGAGCGGACAGCTCCCGGCGAACAAGTCGGGCCGCCACATCGTCTACATGGTCTGGCAGCGCTCCGACAGCCAGGAGACCTTCTACTCCTGCTCCGACGTCGTCTTCGACGGCGGCGACGGCGAGGTCACGGGCATCCACGAGCCGGGCGACCCGGCCGAGCCCGTGCCCGGCACCTGCACGGCGACCCGCACGACGACGGGCTCCTGGACCGGCGGCTACCAGTCCGAGGTGACCGTCACCAACTCCGGCGACGTCCCGATGCTCGGCTGGATGGTCGACTGGACCCTGCCGGACGGCCAGACGGTCGCCAGCCTGTGGAGCGGCAACGCCACCTACGACGGCCAGGCGGTGATGGTCCACAACGCCGACTGGAACGGCTCGCTCAGTCCGGGCCAGAGCACCACCTTCGGATACGTCGTCTCCGGCACCGGCGGCGACAGCACGACGACCCTTCCCTGCCGGGTCGGCTGACCGACGGCCGCCCGGCCGACCGGCGACCGCCGCAGGCCCGGATCGGGTGGCTGCACCGGGAACGGACCGGGTGGCCGCCGCAGGCCCGGATCGGGTGGCTGCACCCGGCACAGACCCGGCGACCGCCGCCGACATGAACCCGGCGGCCGCCGCCGGCCACGGACCCGGTGGGCGCACGAGCCGCGTGCCCACCGGGTCCGGTCACGGCGCACGGCAGGGCCGGGCGGATCGGCGGCGGGGGCGGGGGCGGGGCGGGGGTGTAGACCGACAGGGGCGCGGAGCGGCCGGGATGTGCGTCAACGGGGACGCGGACCGGCCGGGACGCGTGTCGGCGGGGACGCGGACCGGCCGGGACGCGTGTCGGCGGGGACGTGGACCGGCGGGGACGCGTGTCGGCGGGGACGTGGACCGGCGGGGACGCGTGTCGGCGGGGACGTGGACCGGCCGGGACGTGCGTCGGCGGGGACGCGATCCGGTAGGGATCAGGCGGACCTCGCCCGCTCCCGCCCCAGCACCCCCGCCAGCCAGCCCAGTTGCCGCCGCACCTGCTCGGCCTCGCCCCCCTCGTGCCCGTTGTACGGATACGCGTGCAGTTCCTTGCGCACGCCGTCCCCCTCGCCGTCACCCCCGCCGCCGGCCGTCTCCCCGTACCGGTTGAAGGCGGCGTACGTGCCGCTCGGCGGGCAGACCGTGTCGCGCAGGCCGGTGCCGAAGTGGGCCGGGGCGTGGGCGCGGCGGGCGAAGGAGACGCCCTCGACGTAGGAGAGCGTGCGGTACGCGGCCCGTTCCCGGCCCCGGTGGACGGAGAGGTACGCGGCGATCTCGCCGTAGGGACCCGCGTCGGTGAGGTCCAGGGCGCGGCGGATGCCGCACAGCAGCGGGGCGGTGACCAGCGCGGCCGCCAGCCCGGGGACCAGGCCCGCGACGGCCAGGGCGAGACCGCCGCCCTGGCTGTTGCCGACGGCGGCGACCCGCGTCCCGTCCACGCCGGGCAGCGACCGCACCGCCGCCACCGCCCGCACCGCGTCCGTGATCAGACGCCGGTAGTGGTAGTCGTGCGGGGCGAGGAGGCCGCGGACGGCCGGGCCGGGGCCGCCGGGCGCGACGGCGTGCGGATCGGCGGTGGCGCCGCCGTTGCCGTACTGGTCGCCCTGGCCGCGGTTGTCCATCAGCAGATGCGCGTACCCGGCGTTCACCCAGGTCAGCCGCTCGTGGGGGAGGCCGCGGCCCCGGCCGTAGCCGACGTACTCCACCACGGCGGGCAGCGGGCCGTCCACGTCGGCCGGCCGGCTGAACCAGGCGCGCACCGGGTCGCCGGCGAAGCCGCGGAAGGTCACGTCCCAGGTGCGGGTCAGGCGCAGACCGGTCTCCACGGGCGCCACGGACACCAACGGCTCGTGCCGGGACGCCTCCTGGAGCGTGTCGCGCCAGAACGCGTCGAAGTCGACGGGCTCTTCGAGCGCCGGACGGTACTGCTCCAGCTCCCTGGGCGGCAGGTCGAACGCGGGCACGGCGACACCTCGCAGGAGTCGGTGGCAAGGAGGAAACTTGCGGAGACGGCGGGCGTGGACTCCCGGGTTCTACCCCGCTGTCCGGGCGTTCCAACGCCGCATCCGTGTCGCGGATGATCCCCGCACGCCCATTGACAGCGCTTTCTGGGTGCCCCTAAGTTGCCGCGAAGTTACCGGTAAGAGCTCGAAAGTTTCGGTACCGCGTCCCCCACGGGAGGCCCGAGCATGAGCACCTCCACCACGCCGGCACCACCCCCCGGCACCCAGGACCCACCACCCCCCGACCGGACCCCCTGCCCCGCCCGCCCCACCGCGCGCACCGGCCTGCGGCGGGCGCTGCGCCGCGACTGGCAGCTGTACTCGCTGGCCGTCCTGCCCCTGCTGTTCTTCCTCGTCTTCCGCTACCTGCCGATGATCGGCAACGTGATCGCCTTCCGCCGCTTCGAGCCGGGCGGCTCGATCCTGGGCGAGCAGTGGGTGGGCCTGCGGTACGTGGAGATGTTCCTGTCCGACCCGACCTTCTGGCAGGTCTTCCGCAACACGCTCTGGCTGGGCGCGCTGACCCTGGTGTTCTGCTTCCCGGTCCCGATCGTGCTGGCGCTGCTGCTCAACGAGGTGCGTCGCACGGCGCTCAAGCGGTTCGTGCAGTCGGTGTCGTACCTGCCGCACTTCCTGTCGATCGTGATCGTCGCGGGCATCACCATGCAGATGCTCGCCACCGACGGGCCGGTCAACCACGTCCTCGGCTGGTTCGGCCACGACCCGGTGCGGTTCATCCAGGAACCCGAGTGGTTCCGCACGGTCTACGTCGGCTCCGAGATCTGGCAGACCGCGGGCTGGGGCACGATCCTCTACCTCGCGGCGCTCACCACGATCGACGACGACCTCTACGAGGCCGCCCGCATCGACGGCGCGAACCGCTGGCAGCAGATCTGGCACGTCACCCTGCCCGGCATCCGCCCCACCATGATCACGCTGCTGATCCTGAACATCGGCACCTTCATGGCCGTCGGCTTCGAGAAGATCCTGCTGCTGTACAACCCGCTGACCTATCCCACGGCCGACGTGGTCTCCACCTACCTCTACCGGACCGGCGTGGAGTCCAACAGCTTCAGCTACGCCGCCGCCATCGGCCTGTTCGAGGCGGTCATCGGGCTGGTGCTGATCACCTCCGCGAACCAGCTGTCGCGCCGCACGGTGGGGACGAGCCTGTGGTGAGCCCCGACCGGCCGACCCGCGGCTACCGGATCTTCCAGGGCGTCAACGGCGTGATCCTCGGCCTCGTCGTGCTGGTGACCCTCTACCCCTTCGCCAACATCGTCGCCCGCTCCTTCAGCGGCGAACGGCAGATCCGGGCCGGTGAGGTGACGCTGTGGCCCAAGGGGTTCGACCTCACCACCTACGACATCGTCCTCAGGGACACGATGTTCTGGCGCAACTACGGCAACACGGTGCTCTACACGGTGGTCTCCACCGCCGTCGCCATGACCCTGACGACCTGTTACGCCTACGTCCTGTCGAAGAAGAACCTCAAGGGGCGCGGCGTCCTCGTCGGCGTCGCCGTGTTCACCATGTTCTTCTCCGGCGGCCTGATCCCCCACTACGTGCTGATCACCAGCCTCGGACTGAAGAACTCCGTGTGGGCGATCGCCCTGCCCAACGCGATCAGCGTCTTCAACCTGCTGGTGATGAAGGCGTTCTTCGAGAGCCTGCCGGCCGAGCTGGAGGAGGCCGCGGAGATCGACGGCCTGAGCACGTACGGCATCCTGCTCAGGATCGTGCTGCCGCTGTCCAAGGCGGTCATCGCGACGATGGTGCTGTTCTACTCGGTGTCCTTCTGGAACTCCTGGTTCTCCGCCTTCCTCTACATGGACAGCGCCGACCTGATGCCGGTCACGGTCTACCTGCGCAACCTCATCGCGGGCGCCACCGGCGCCACCAGCGCCGGCGCCACCACCGAGCAGGGCACCCAGGTCGCGGCGAACATCCAGGCGGTCACCATCGTGCTGACCTCGCTTCCCATCCTCTGCGTGTACCCGTTCGTCCAGCGCTACTTCGTCTCGGGCGTGATGCTCGGCGCGGTCAAGGGCTGACGGTCCCGCACCCGACGTACGGACCCAAGGGAGTATCCGTGAAGAACGCGGCACAGAAGAAGGCGGAGCGGGCGAACCGCGGACAGCTGTCGCGGCGGCAGGTCCTGGCCGCCGCCGGTTTCATCGGCCTCGCCGGCCTGACCGGCTGCGGCAGCGGCGACGACGGAGGGGGCTCCAAGGACCTCTCCAAGAAGCGGAACGGCGCGATGAAGGAGTACCGGGCCGGCCAGCAGTTCAAGGCGGCCGGGGCGCTGTCCTTCTCGGTCCTGCACAACGACAACCCGGGCTACCCGATGAAGAAGGACTGGCTGTTCTGGAAGGAGCTCACCCGGCGCACCGGCGTCACGTTCAAGCCGGTGTCGGTGCCGCTGAGCGACTACGAGAAGAAGCGCAGCCTGCTCATCGGCGCGGGCGACGCCCCCTTCCTGATCCCGAAGACGTACCACCCGTCGGAGGTCGCGTTCGTGGCGTCCGGCGCGATCCTCGCGGTCAGCGACTACACGCACCTGATGCCCAACTTCCTCGACAAGGTGAAGAAGTGGGGCCTGGAGCCCGAGCTCGACTCCATCCGCCAGTCCGACGGCAAGTACTACCTCCTGCCCGGCCTGCACGAGAAGGTCAAGTCCGGCTACTCGCTGTCCCTGCGCACCGACGTCCTCGACCGGCTCGGCCTGGCCCTGCCCACCACCTGGGACGAGGTGCACACCGTCCTCCGGGCGATCAAGGCGGAGTACCCCGACCGCTACCCCTTCACCGACCGCTGGAGCACCAACACGCCCTACCCCGCCGCCGCCCTCTTCAGCTACCTCGGGCAGGCGTACGGAGTCCGGGCGGGCTGGAGCTACGACAACATCAGCTGGGACGACCCGGCGGGGGAGTTCGTCTTCACCGGCGCGACGGACGCCTGGCGCGAGATGCTCGCGTACCTGAGGAAGCTGGTCGCCGAGAAGCTCGTGGACCCCGAGAGCTTCACCCAGACCGACGACGACGCGGTGAAGAAACTGCTGTCCGAGAAGGCCTTCGCGATCAGCGCCAACCCCCAGGAGCTGGTGCAGAACTACCGCTACAACCTGGAGAAGCAGGTCCCGGGCGCGACCATCGAGATGGTCCCGGTACCGCTCGGCCCGGCCGGCCCGGTGGTGATCGGCGGCGCCCGCCTGGAGAACGGCGTGATGGTCTCCCGCAAGGCGCTCGACAGCGACGGCTTCGTCGCGATGATGCAGTTCGTGGACTGGCTGTGGTACTCCGACGAGGGCCAGCGGTTCGCCAAGTGGGGCGTCGAGGGCGTCACCTACACCCGCTCCGGCGACCGGTACACGCTCGAGGACGGCATCAGCCTCATGGGCTCGGACCCCGACGCCCCGAAGGACCTCCAGAAGGACTACGGCTTCTTCAACGGCGTCTTCACCTACGGCGGCAGCTGGGCCCTGGTCTCCTCCTCCTTCAGCGCCGACGAGAAGACGTTCCAGGACGCCATGGCCCAGCGGCAGCAGCTGCCGATCGGCCCCGCCCACCCGCTCCAGTCGGTGGAGCAGGAGCAGGCCACCCTGTGGGACACCCCGCTGCGGGACCACGTCACCCAGAACGCGCTCAAGTTCGCCCTCGGCAAGCGCCCCCTGTCCGAGTGGGACGCCTACGTCGGCGAGCTGAAGGCGAAGAACATGGACCAGCTCGTCGCCCTGCACAACAAGGCGCGCGAGCGCTTCGCGAAGGAGAACGGGTGATCCGCGTCCCCGCGGAGGCCACCGGCCGGCTCTCCGACGCCTGGCGGCACTGCGTCGGCACCGGCCGGACCGAACTCGCCCTGCGCCGCGACCACCAGGACTCCCTCGCCCTCCTCCAGCGCGAGATCGGCTTCCGGCACATCCGGGGCCACGGCCTGTTCAGCGACGGCATGGGCGTGTACCGGCCGTACGAGCACCAGGGCACCCGCCGGGTCCACCACGCCTTCACCTACGTCGACCAGGTCGTCGACACCTACCTCGCCCTCGGGATCCGCCCCTTCCTCGAACTCGGCTTCATGCCCACGGAGCTGGCCTCGGGGGAGCGGACGGTGTTCTGGTGGGGCGGCAACGTCACCCCGCCCCGCTCCCACCGGGAGTGGGCCGACCTGGTCCGCGCCACCCTCACCCACCTCGTCGACCGCTACGGCCTCGCCGAGGTCCGCACCTGGCCGATCGAGGTGTGGAACGAGCCCAACCTGCCCGACTTCTGGCAGGACGCGGACGAGAAGGCGTACCACCGGCTGTACGAGGTGACCGCGCACACCGTGAAGGAGGTGGACGCGGGCCTCCAGGTCGGCGGGCCCGCGATCTCCCCGGGCGCCGACGACTGGCTGGTCCGGTTCGCCGGGTTCGCCGAGGACCGCGCGGTCCCCCTCGACTTCGTCTCCCGGCACGCCTACACCTCCGGGCCCGCCCAGCACGTGCCCTTCGGCGTCCACCAGACGCTCGGCCCGGCGAGCGGCCTGCTGGAGCAGTTCGCCACCCCGCGGCGTCAGCTCCGGGACACCCGGTACGCCGCACTGCCCGTCCACATCACCGAGTTCAACTCCTCCTACCGCCCCGACAACCCCGTCCACGACACCGCGTTCCACGCCGCCTACCTGGCCCCGGTGGTCGCCGCGGGCGGCGACCTGGCCGACTCGTTCTCCTACTGGACCTTCAGCGACATGTTCGAGGAGACCGGAGTCCCCACCGCCCTCTTCCACGGCGGCTTCGGCCTGCTCACCCACCGCCAGGTGCGCAAACCGACGTACCACCTGTACGCGTTCATGGCCCGGACCGGCCCCGAACTGCTCGCCCGCGGCGACGACCACCTCGTCACCCGCCACCCCGACGGCCGGGTCGCCGTCCTGGCCTGGGCGCCCGTCGACCCGACCGGCGCCACCCCCGGCCCCGACCGCCACGACCTGCACCTGTCCGTCCCCCTCGCGGCCCGCGGCGAGGCCTTCGTCCGCCGGTCCACCGTGGACGAGGAGCACGGCAACGCCCACACCGCCTGGCGGCACATGGGCAGCCCGCGCTCGCCGGGCCCCGGGCAGCTGGACGTCCTGCACGAGGCCGCCGAACCCGCCCGCGGCCACCGCCGCCTCCCCCTGCACGACGGCCGCGCCGACCTGCGCCTGACCCTGGCCCGCCACGAGATCACCCTCGTCGAGCTCACCCCGCTCACCGACGAGACCCCACCCTGGTGGGACGAGCGCCGACTGCTCGGCCGGGAGGCGCCATGAGCACCAGCACCGTACGCACCGCGGACCCCGGCTCCGGGTCCCGCTCCCGCACCGCGGACCTCGGCTCCGGGTCCCGCTCCCGCACCGCGGACCTCGGCTCCGGGTCCCGCTCCCGCACCGCGGACCCCGGCACCGGACCCCTCTCCCGCGCCGCCGCCCTCCTGCACACCCTCCTCACCGTCGAGGCCCTGCTCCTGGCGACCGCCGCCCCCGGTCTCGCCGTCCTGTTCCTGCTCGGCCCCGACCCCGCCAACCTGCCGCTCGCCGCCGTCTGCCTGCTGCCGCTCGGCCCGGCCGTCTCGGCCGCCGTGTACGCCCTGCACCACCGCGGGCGCGACCTCACCGACCTGCACCCGGCCCGCGTCTACCGGCGCGGCCTGCGCCTCAACGCCCTCCCCGCGCTGAAGCTGTGGACGCCGCTGCTGGCCTGGCTGACGGTGATCGCCTTCACCCTCACCCACTTCGCCGCCACCGGCCTGCCCACCTGGTGGGCCGCCCTCCTCGGCGCGGTCGGCGCCGGCTCCCTGCTGTGGGGCGCCCACGCCCTCCTGCTCACCTCCCTCTTCGCCTTCCGCGCCCGCGACACCGCCCGCCTCGCCGCCTACTTCCTGCTCCGGCACGGCCGGGCCACCCTCGCCGCCGCCTCCCTGCTCGTCCTGACCGGCGCGCTGACCGCCCTGCTGACCGAGGCCCTGCCCGCTCTCCTCGCCGCCCCGCTGCTGCTCTCCCTGCTCCGCTCGAGCCGCCCGGTGATCGCCGAGACCCAGGAGGACTTCACCGTATGACCGCCCCCGCCCCCGCCACCGGAAACCCCGGCGACCGCCCGCACCCCGGCCACCTCCCCACCACCGCCAAGATCGCCTACGGCGGTGACTACAACCCCGAACAGTGGCCGGACGACGTGTGGGACGACGACCACCGCCTGTTCACGCGGGCCGGCGTCGACACGCTCACCGTCGGCGTCTTCTCCTGGTCGCTCACCGAGCCCACCGAGGGCGCCTACGACTTCACCGTCCTGGACCGGATCCTCGACCGCGCCGCGGCCGAGGGCCGCCGTGCCGTCCTCGCCACCGGCACCGCCGCCGTCCCGCCCTGGCTCGCCAAGGCGTACCCGGAGGTCAACCGCACCGACTTCGAGGGCCGCCGGCACCGCTACGGCCAGCGCCACAACTTCTGCCCCGCCTCACCGGCGTACCGCCGCCTGTCGACGGCGCTCGCCGGCCGGCTCGCCGAACGGTACGCCGGCCACCCCGCGCTGCTCGCCTGGCACATCAACAACGAGTACGGCGGCGCCTGCTACTGCGACCTGTGCGCCGAGGACTTCCGCGGCTGGCTGCGCGCGCGGTACGGCACGCTCGACGCCCTCAACGACGCCTGGTGGACCACCTTCTGGTCGCACCGCTACACGGACTGGGACCAGATCGAGCCGCCGAGCGCCCTCACCGAGCACTGGCGCGGCCCCGACCACACCGCCTTCCAGGGCATCACCCTCGACTACCAGCGCTTCATGACCGACGCCCTGCTCGGCTGCTTCACCGCCGAGAAGGAGGCGATCCGCGCCCACGACCCCGCCACCCCCGTCACCACCAACTTCATGGGCGCCTACCGGCCGCTCGACTACCACCGCTGGGCCCCCCACCTCGACTTCGCCTCCTGGGACAGCTACCCGCCCCTGGGCGCCCCGCCCTCCCGGCCGGCCCTCGGCCACGACCTGATGCGCGGACTGAAGGACGGCGCCCCCTTCTGGCTGATGGAGCAGACCCCGTCCACCACCGCCTGCCACGACGTGAACCCGCTGCGCCGCCCCGGCGAGCTGCGCCTGGCCACCTGGCAGGCGATCGCCCACGGAGCCGACGCCACCCTCTACTTCCAGATGCGGGCCTCGCGCGGCGCCTGCGAGAAGTACTTCGGCGCGGTGATCGGGCACGCGGGCCGCGACGACACCCGCGTCTTCCGGGAGGTCGCCGCCCTGGGCGAGGAGCTGACCGCCCTCGGCGACGCCACCCTGGGCGCCCGCACCCCCGCCCGGACCGCCCTGCTCTTCGACTGGGACAGCTGGTGGGCGCTGGAGATCTCCGACGGCCCCTCCCGGCTGGTCCGCTACCCGGACGTCGTCCACGCCTACTACCGGGCCGCCCGCGAGGCGGGCGCCGACGTGGACGTCGTCCCCGTCACCGCCGACCTGACCGGCTACGACGTGGTCCTCGCCCCCGTCCTCCACCTGGTCAAGGGCGATCTCGCCGACCGCCTGGAGGAGGTGGCCCGCCGCGGCGGCACCGTCCTCGCGACGTTCCTCACGGCCCGCTGCGACGAGCACGACCGGGCGTTCCCCACCGACGTGCCGGGACCGCTGGCCGGCCTGCTGGGCATCCGCGTCGACGAGTGGGACGCCCGCCCCGAGGACGTCGTCCAGCCCGTCACCATCGGCGCGTCGCGCCACGGGGCCCGGCTCGTCTTCGAGATCGTCCAGCCGCGCGGCGCGGAACCGGTCGCCACGTACGGCGCCGACTTCTACGCCGGCACCCCGGCCGTCACCCGCCACCGCTTCGGCGCGGGAGAGGCCTGGTACGTGGCCACAGCCCTGGACCAGCCCGGCGTCGACGACGTCGTCCGCCGCGTGCTGGCCCGCCACGGCCTGATCGGCCCCTACGCCGACCGGCCCGCCGTCGAGACCGCCCACCGCGTCACCCCCGACGGCACGCGCCTGCTCTTCCTCCTCAACCACGCCCCGGAGCCGGCCCCCCTCACCGCGCACACCGACGCCACCGACCTGCTCACGGGCAAGCGGATCGAGCGGGGTGCCCCCCTCACCCTCGACCCGCTCGGCGTGGCCGTCCTCCGGCTTCAGTAGACGGTCCGCCCCCGCTCGTCCGGCACCCCCGACTTGCGCAGGAAGTAGCTGTTCACCTGGTCCCGCCACTCCCGGGCGCTCCGCAGCTGCTCGGCGTACCGCTCGGCCACGCGCGCGTGGCGGGCCGGTGCCACCAGGTCCGCGAGGCCCTCCCACACCCGGAGGGCCTCCTCCGTCTCCTCGACGCCCTCGAAGTGGCTGTCGTAGATGTGCTGGATCACCGTCTTCCCGCTGTGCAGGACGTGCCCGTAGGGGACGTGGTGGAAGAACAGCAGCAGTTCGTCGGGGCACGAGCCGGGGGACTCGTAGACCTCGGCCCACGCCGTGCCGTACTGGGCGGCGTACCCGGTGCCGGTGGCGGCGCTGCGGTCGACGCCGACGCCGTCGCGGTCGGCGAAGTGGTAGGTGCCCCAGGGGCTGTACTCGTAGCCGTCCACGCTCGGCCCGTAGTGGTGCCCGGGCTGCACCATGAACCCGACGCCGAGCGGCGCGGTGTACTTCTCGTACGTCCGCCACGAGCCGTGCAGCACCGCGCGCAGGCCGGTGACCAGGCGCTCGGGGGCGGAGGGGAAGGTGAGGCCGATCCACTCGCCGAGGATCCGCCGGGGGTCGTCGTCCGGCCGCCAGGCGAGGCGCCCGAAGGTGTACAGGTTCGCCTGGGCCAGCGGATGGCCGGTCCAGAACGGGTCGTCGCCCACGTTGGACACCGCGACGAGTCCGCCCCGCGCCACCTCCCCGACGCATCCCCCGGCGTCACCGTCCGGCCGGAACCGCAGCGCCTCGCTCCACATCGGGCCGAGCCAGCACACGTGCCGCTGCTGCCCGGTGTACTCCTGCGTGGCCTGCACCTCCACCGCGAGCCGGGTGCGCGGCATCGCCCCGAGCACCGGGGAGACCGGCTCGCGCACCTGGAAGTCCATCGGCCCGTGTTTCACCTGGAGCACCGCGTTGTCCGCGAACTCCCCGTCCAGCGGCGCGAAATGGTCGTACGCGGCGCGCGCCCGGTCCGTCGTGCGGTCCCGCCAGTCCTGCCGGTGGTCGTAGACGAACGCGCGCCAGTGGACCGTGCCGCCGTGCGGGGCGAGCGCGGCGGCCAGCGCGTTCGCGCCGTCCGCGTGCGAGCGGCCGTAGGCGAACGGTCCCGGCTGGCCCTCCGAGTCGGCCTTCACCACGAACCCGCCGAAGTCCGGGATCGCCGCGTACACCCGCGCGGCCGCGTCGGCCCACCAGGCCCGCACGGACGCGTCCAGCGGATCCGCCGTGGCCGGCCCCCCGAGCAGCACGGGCGCGGCGAAGGTGACCGACAGATGCGTGCGGACGCCGTACGGGCGCAACGCCGCCGCGATGTCGGCGACCTCACCGAGCCGGTCGGTCAGCAGCCGTGCCTCGGTCGCGTGCACGTTGACGTTGTTGACGCAGACGGCGTTGACCCCGCAGGCGGCGAGCAGCCGCCCGTACGCCCGGACGCGCTCCAGCTCCCCGCGAGCCCGCCCGTCCCGCCAGAACAGCGAACCGCCCGCGTAGCCGCGCTCCACCTGGCCCATGACCGGGTGCACGGCCACGTTGTCCCAGTGGTCCAGCATCCGCAGCGCCACCGCCGGCCGGTGCACCTCGCGCGGCTGCTCGCCCCGGAAGGCGTCCTCACCGAGCCGCACCACGTGGAACAGGCCGTACAGCAGCCCCCGCGGGCCGGACGCGGTGACCGTGGTGGTGCCGTCGGCCCGCTCCCAGGCGAACCCCTCGTCGCCCAGGTCCTCCGGGCCGGCGGCCCGGCACAGCACGAGGTCGTACGGGGCGGCCGTGCCGTCGTCGTCCCGTACGACCTCTCCGCCGAACCGGCGGCATGCGTCCGCCACTTCCCCGTGCACCGTCTCCACGAGCGGCCCGGAGCCGCGGATCAGGGTCCGCCGGGCGCCCAGCGGCCGGAAGGCCTCCGGGGGCAGCCAGGCGGGGTCGATTCCCTCGGGCAGGACGGGCACGGGCACGGGAAGCGGCATGAACCCTCCGGTGACGGGACGGTCGCCGCGCATCTCCCGCGCGCGGCGCCGCCGTGGGGAACGGGGCGCCTGATCATTATGGAACAGATGTGCAGGGCGGGTCAGTGGGTGAACGCCGTCGGTCGCACGTTTTCCGGCACCGGGTTGCCGATCCGCTTGTATTTCCGGGAGGTCTCAACTCGGAAAAGACCCACGGCCAACCCTGTATCCGATCTTGCCCCCTCGGCGAGAAGTGGACTATACCTGTCGGCGATCCACGTGACCGCACGACCTGCTTGACCTGACCGCGGTGCCGGCCCGGATCCGGTTCACCGCCTGAGTCCTGGAGAAGGCGAGGACTTGAGCATGGGATCCACTTCCGCATCGGCGTCCGAGAACAACGGCTCCGCGGGTTTCGGCCGCCGCGACCTGATCAGACGGTCCGCGGCACTCGGCCTGATCTCGGTCCCCACGATGAGCTTTCTGGCCTCCTGTGCCAGCAGTGGGGGCGGCGGCGACCAGGACAAGGCGAAGGCCGGCAAGAAGACCGAGCAGAACCCGCTCGCGGTCAACGAGACCGCCCCCCTGGAATTCGTCCTGTTCGACGGCGGTTTCGGCAAGGAGTACGCCGAGGACGCGGTGAAGATCTACGAACAGAACTTCCCCGACGTCGAGGTGAAGTTCTCGGCCACCCAGAAGATCCAGTCCACGCTCCAGCCCCGCTTCAACCAGGGCACCCCGCCCGACCTCATCGACAACTCCGGTGCCGAGCAGATGGACATGGGCGTCCTGGCCGGCAAGAACCAGCTCGCCGACCTCACCCCGCTGCTCGACGCCCCCTCCTACGACGACCCGGCGAAGAAGGTCCGCGACACGCTGAGGCCCGGCATCGTGGAGATGGGCCAACTCGACGGCGACCCCGTCTGGATCCTGTACTACGCCTACACCGTCTACGGCGTCTGGTACTCGCAGAAGCTCCTGGACTCGCTGGACGCCACGTACCCCGAGACCTGGGACGAGATGCTCGCCGTCTGCGAGAAGGCGAAGAAGAAGGGCATCGCGGGCTGGACGTACGCCGGCAAGTACCCGTACTACCTCCCCTTCTCGCTGTACCCGATGATCGGCAAGGTCGGCGGCCGCGAGGTCCTCGACGCCATCGACAACCTGGAGCCCAAGGCCTGGGAACACCCCGCGGTCAAGACCTGCTTCGAGGCGTACTACGAGCTCTACCAGAAGGGCTACGTCCTCAAGGGCACCCCCGGGCTGGACCACATCCAGTCGCAGACCGCGTGGGCCCAGGGCAAGGCCCTGTTCCTCCCCAACGGCTCCTGGGTGGAGAACGAGTCGGCGAACGTCATCCCGGACGACTTCGACCTGGCCGTCTCGGCGCCCACCGGCATCGACTCCTCCGACGCGCTGCCGTTCGGCGCCCTGTGGGCCTCCGGCGGCGAGCCGTTCGTCGTGCCGGCCAAGGCGAAGAACGCGGCGGGCGGCATGGAGCAGCTGCGCATCATGCTCGGCGAGGCGTCGTCGAAGAACTTCACCGCCAAGGTGAAGTCGCTGACCGCCTACGACGGCGGCACCGACGGCATCACCCTCACCCCCGGGCTCAAGGCCGGCGTCGCCGCGCTGGAGAAGGCGGGCGAGAACGTGCTCAACCCCCGGCTCCAGGACTGGTACGTGAAGTTGCAGAAGGAGCAGATCGGCGTGTCCGGACTCGGCGAGATGATGGCCGGCCGCCTCACCCCGGCCGAGGCCGTCAAGAAGATCCAGAAATTCGCCGACGACACCGCGAAGGACACGTCGATCAAGCACTACAAGCACCAGTAACGGGAATTCACACGGCACCGGAGTGGTGATGCAGCACGGCAAGTACCGCTTCATCGTGGGGTTCCTGGCGCTGCCCCTGGGACTGTACGCGCTCTTCGTGATCTGGCCGTTCGTCCAGTCCATCTACTACTCGTTCACGGACTGGACCGGTCTGAGCCCCGAATTCGAGATGGTCGGCCTCGACAATTACCGCAGGATGCTGGACGACGACGTCTTCTGGAAATCCCTGTGGCACAGCCTGACGTTCGCGGTCGTGGTGCCGCTGATCACGATCGGCTTCGCGCTGTTCCTCGCCTTCATGATCAATGTCGGCGGACGGAGGAGGAAGGGCGGCCCGGCGGTCTCCGGCGTCCGGGGCTCCTCCTTCTACAAGATCGTGTACTTCTTCCCCCAGGTGCTCTCCATCGCGATCGTCGCGCTGCTGTTCGCCTTCGCGTACAACCCGGACAGCGGCGCGGTCAACTCCCTGCTGCGGGGGATCGGACTGGACGGCGTCCAGCCGCTGTGGCTGGGCGACCCGGACCTCGCGCTGTGGTGCGTGATGGCGGTGCTGGTGTGGTCGACGGTCGGGTTCTTCGTGGTGCTGTTCTCCGCGGGCATGGCGTCGATCCCGGCGGACCTGTACGAGGCCGCCCTGCTCGACGGCGCGAACCGGGCCACCACCTTCTTCCGCATCACCCTGCCGCTGCTGTGGGACACCGTGCAGTCCGGCTGGGTCTACCTGGGCATCCTCGCCCTCGGCGCGGAGTCGTTCGCGGTCGTGCAGATCATGACGACCGGACCGGGCGGCCCCGACTACTCGACCACCGTCATGGTCCTGTACGTCTACCAGAAGGCGTTCCGTGACGGTCAGGCCGCCTACGCCACCACCATCGGCGTCGCCCTGCTCGTCGTGACGCTGGCCTTCGCCGCGCTCGTGATGCGGCTGGGGCGGCGCGAGCGGCTGGAGTACTGATCATGAGCATCGAGAAGACCACGGAACCCGCCGCGCCCGTGCCCGCGCCCGTGACGAAGACGGACCCGCCCCCGCCCGGCCGTCCGTCCGGGCGGAAGGGGGAGGGGCAGATCCTCAACGCCTTCTCGCACGGCATCCTCGCCCTGTGGGCGGTCATGGTCGTGCTGCCGCTGCTGTGGGCGGTGATGACCTCCTTCAAGGACGACGCCTCCATCTTCGGCTCGCCGTGGTCGCTGCCCGACGCCCTGCACCTCGACAACTGGGCCCGGGCGTGGACCGAGGCCGACATGAGCGACTACTTCCTCAACACCGTGCTGGTGGTGGGCGGTTCGCTCGTCGGCACCCTGGTCCTCGGCTCCATGGCGGCGTACGTCCTGGCCCGCTTCGACTTCCCCGGCAACCGCTTCGTCTACTACCTGTTCGTCGGCGGCATGAGCTTCCCGATCATGCTGGCGCTGGTCCCGCTGTTCTACGTGGTCGACACCATGGGGCTGCTCAACACCCTCCACGGCCTGATCCTCGTCTACATCGCCTACTCGCTGCCGTTCACGGTGTTCTTCCTCACGGCGTTCTTCCGCACCCTGCCCACCGAGATCGCGGAGGCGGCCTTCGTCGACGGCGCCTCCCACAGCCGCACCTTCTTCCGGATCATGCTGCCCATGGCCCGGCCCGGCCTGGTCAGCGTGGGCATCTTCAACTTCCTGGGCCAGTGGAACCAGTACATGCTCCCCACGGTCCTCAACACCGACCCCGACCGGCGCGTCCTCACCCAGGGGCTCGTCCAACTGGCGGTCAGCCAGGGCTACAAGGGCGACTGGTCGGGGCTCTTCGCCGGACTCGTGATGGCGATGCTGCCGGTCCTGGCGGCCTACGTCGTGTTCCAGCGGCAGGTGGTGCAGGGGTTGACAGCGGGCGCGCTGAAGTAGACCTCGCGCCTTCAGGCGGCGTACGCGGGCTCCCGGGGCGCAGGGGGCGGCGTGCGCCGCCTTATGTGTGCTTCCGTCCGCTTTTCATGCCTGGTGCGCCCGCCCGCCCGCCCGATTCCCGCAACACCGCGCACCCGCCTCCGCACACCCCGCAACGTCGGTCGCCGCCGGCGTCCGTCTCTTTGTTCGAGCACGCGGATACTGTTCAACCTCTTGACGGGAGGCGACCCGAACAGCTCAGCTTAGAGTTCACTAGTTGGACATGGACGGGGCCCCATCGCTGCGGTCCCGCGCGCAGGAGGTCGTCGTGGAGACTCCGGGGTCGCAGTCGTCGCTGCACCGAGCCAACCTCGAGCGGGTCGTACGGGCCGTGCGTCTGGCCGGGTCCCTGACGCAGGCGGAGATCGCCCGGACGACCGGTCTGTCGGCGGCCACCGTGTCGAACATCGTGCGCGAGCTGAAGGACGGCGGAACCGTCGAGGTCACGCCCACCTCGGCGGGCGGACGCAGGGCCCGCAGCGTCAGCCTCAGCGGTGACGCCGGCATCGTCATCGGCGTCGACTTCGGCCACACCCACCTCCGGGTCGCCGTCGGCAACCTCGCCCACCAGGTGCTCGCCGAGGAGTCCGAGCCGCTGGACGTGGACGCCTCCTCGGCCCAGGGCTTCGACCGGGCGGAGCAGCTGGTCGAGCGTCTGATCGAGGCCACCGGGGTCGACCGGTCCAAGATCGCCGGGGTCGGGCTCGGCGTGCCCGGCCCCATCGACGTGGAGTCCGGCACGCTCGGCTCCTCCGCCATCCTGCCCGGCTGGATCGGCACGCGCCCCGCCGAGGAGCTGCGCGGCCGTCTCGGGGTGGCCGTCCACGTGGACAACGACGCCAACCTCGGCGCCCTCGGCGAGATGGTCTGGGGCAGCGGCAGAGGCGTACGTGATCTTGCTTACATCAAGGTCGCGAGCGGTGTCGGCGCAGGTCTGGTGATCGAGGGGAAGATCTACCGGGGTCCCGGCGGCACCGCGGGGGAGATCGGGCACATCACGCTCGACGAATCCGGCCCGGTCTGCCGCTGCGGAAACCGCGGCTGCCTGGAGACGTTCACGGCCGCGCGGTACGTACTGCCGCTCCTCCAGCCCAGCCACGGCACCGACCTCACGATGGAGGGCGTGGTGAGGCTGGCCAGGGACGGGGATCCGGGCTGCCGTAGGGTGATTGCCGACGTCGGACGCCATATCGGCAGCGGAGTCGCCAATCTCTGCAACCTGCTGAACCCGAGCCGGGTGGTGCTCGGCGGCGATCTCGCCGAGGCCGGGGAGCTGGTGCTCGGACCGATCCGGGAGTCCGTCGGCCGCTACGCGATCCCCAGCGCGGCGCGCCAACTCTCCGTTCTCCCGGGGGCACTCGGGGGCCGTGCGGAGGTGCTCGGGGCGCTCGCCCTCGCGCTCAGCGAGATGGGCGATTCGACTCTTTTGGACGGAACGCTGTCCTCCGCCGCACCCGCCTTCACTTAGAGAACGAATGACCCCGTTGCCATCTCGTTAAGTATTTACTTCTTGACGTCGAACTTGCGGCCGAGTTGACTTCGAGCCACCTCGGCCGCAGCGTTGCGGCCCTGTCAGGGAGGCACAACCCACATGAACGCAACGATGCGTAGAGTCGTGATCGGCGCCACCGCCGTGTCCATGGCCCTGTCGATTGCCGCGTGCGGCAAGGCGGGCGGCGACGACTCCGACAGCAGCAGCTCCGACAGCAAGTCGATCGGCCTGCTGCTCCCCGACACCGTCACCGCGCGCTACGAGAAGTTCGACAAGCCGTACTTCGAGGCCAAGGTGAAGGAGCTCTGCTCCGACTGCAACGTCGAGTACGCGAACGCCGCCGCCGACGCCGCCAAGCAGGCCCAGCAGGTCAGCAGCATGGTCACCAAGGGCGTGAAGGTCATCGTGATCTCCGCCCAGGACTCCGCCGCGATCAAGTCCTCCATCCAGTCCGCGGTGGACAAGGGTGTCAAGGTCATCGCGTACGACCGTCTCGCGCAGGGCCCGGTCTCGGCCTACGTCTCCTTCGACAACGTCAAGGTCGGCGAGCTCCAGGGCCAGGCCCTGCTCGACGCCCTCGGCTCCAAGGCGACCGCCAAGTCCAAGGTCGTCATGATCAACGGTGACGACGCCGACCCGAACGCCGCCCAGTTCAAGGAAGGCGCGCACAAGGCGCTCGACGGCAAGGTCGACATCGCCTACGAGCAGTCCGGCCTGTGGAAGGACACCGTCGCCGCGCAGAAGGTGTCCGCCGCGATCACCCAGCTCGGTGCGAAGAACATCGCTGCCGTCTACTCCGCCAACGACGGCATGGCCGGTGGCATCGCCAACACCCTCAAGGGCGCGAAGATCAGCGGCATCCCGCTGACCGGCCAGGACGCGGAGCTCGCGGGTATCCAGCGCATCGTCGCCGGCACCCAGTCCTCCACCGTCTACAAGGCGTTCAAGCCCGAGGCCGACGCCGCCGCCCAGCTCGCGGTCAACCTGCTCGAGGGCAAGGACATCAAGTCCCTCGCCACCCAGACGCTGACCAGCGGCTCCGGCGACAAGGTCCCCTCCCAGCTGCTGACCCCGGTCTCGGTCACCAAGGCCAACATCAAGGACACGGTGGTCGCGGACAAGCTGTACACGGTCGAGGAGATCTGCACCGCCGAGTACGCCGCCGCCTGCAAGACCGCCGGTCTCCAGTAGCGACACCGCGCGCCACGCGCACCCGGCCCGGGTCCCCACGGGGAGCCGGGCCCAGACCGCCCAGCGGTCCCGCGAGACTCCTCCGACGCCTGCCCCACCTCACACCCCGCTGCCGGGGCGGGCGTCGGACGGAACCGTTGCCGAGCGCGACGGTCTCGCGCATGTTCATCTTGTAAACCTCGTGCGTCGACGGCGCGTTCCGCGTCCCGTCCCGCACACCCTTCCGCGCCTTTCCCAACAGCGCGGCATCCCCGCCGGTCAGGCGGCGAAGGAGATGGTTCACGTGTCCGCTACGCCCGTGCTGGCGTTGCGCGGAGTCTCCAAGCGATTCGGTGCGGTCCAGGCCCTCACCGACGTCGAGCTGGAGGTCCACGCCGGAGAAGTGGTCGCCCTGGTGGGCGACAACGGCGCAGGTAAGTCGACCCTGGTCAAGACGATCGCGGGTGTCCACCCCATCGATGAGGGCGTCATCGAGTGGGAGGGCAGGCCGGTCAGCATCACCAAGCCGAACGACGCCCAGGCACTCGGCGTCGCGACGGTCTACCAGGACCTCGCCCTCTGCGACAACCTCGATGTCGTCGGCAACCTCTACCTCGGGCGCGAGCTGCTCCGCCGCGGCGTCATCGACGAGGTGTCGATGGAGAAGAACGCCCGGGAGCTGCTGTCCACGCTCTCCATCCGCATCCCGAGCGTGCGCATCCCGATCGCGAGCCTCTCCGGAGGCCAGCGCCAGGTCGTCGCCATCGCCCGCGCGCTGATCGGTGACCCGAAGGTCGTCATCCTCGACGAGCCCACCGCCGCCCTCGGCGTCGAGCAGACCGCGCAGGTCCTCGACCTGGTCGAGCGGCTGCGCGAGCGGGACCTCGGCGTCATCCTCATCAGCCACAACATGGCCGACGTCAAGGCGGTCGCGGACACCGTCGCCGTGCTGCGCCTGGGCAAGAACAACGGCTCCTTCCCCGTGAAGGACACCAGCCACGAAGAGATCATCGCCGCGATCACGGGTGCCACGGACAACGCCGTCACCCGTCGTGCGGGGCGTCGCACCGCGGAGGCGGCCAAGTGAGCGACACGTCCAAGACCGTGAAGAGCGACAACGCCGAGGCCGAGAAGGCCGCGCAGGGCGACAGCGCCGAGGCCGCGAAGGCCGTAAAGGGCGACGGCGCCGAGGCGCCGAAGGCCACCAAGGTCGAGAAGACCGACGGCGTCGTCGAGAAGCAGGCGACCGTCGCCCCCGCCGACGACCCCACCGCGGCCCCCGTCGCCGTCGTCGACCCGCGCCTGCTGGTCCGCGAAGAGGGCCTCAAGGGCTACGTCACCGAGTTCAAGCGCAAGGTGAAGGGCGGCGAGCTGGGCTCCCTGCCGGTCTTCATCGGCCTGATCATCATCTGGACGATCTTCCAGCTCCAGAACGACCGCTTCCTGAGCGCCGAGAACCTCTCGAACGTCAGCTACTTCCTCTCGGCCACCGGCATGCTCGCCATCGGCCTGGTGTTCGTGCTGCTGCTCGGTGAGATCGACCTGTCCGTCGGCTCCGTCAGCGGTCTGGCGTCCACCCTGTTCGCGGTGTTCGTGGTCGACCACACCATGAACCAGTGGGTGGCGCTGTTCCTCACCGTCCTCACCGGTGTCGCCATCGGCGCCCTGCACGGCTGGTTCTTCGCCAAGATCGGCGTCCCCGCGTTCGTCGTCACCCTGGCCGGCTTCCTCGGCTGGAACGGTCTGATGCTGTGGCTGCTGGGCTCCAGCGGCACCATCAACATCCCGGCCGAATCCGGCCCGGTCCACCTGCTCGGCCAGAGCTCCTTCTTCATGGACCAGGCCATCGTCGGCGCCTACCTGCTGGCCGGCCTCGGTGTCGTGCTGATGCTCGTCGGCAACTTCGGTGAGCAGCGCCGCCGCAGGATCGCGGGCGTGCCGTTCCGGCCGACCAGCGAGATCCTCATCCGGGTCGGCGCGCTCGGCATCGCCTCCTTCGTGGCCGCCGCCGTGCTGAACAACGCCGCCGGCGTCTCCAACGCCCTGGTCATCTTCCTGGCCTGCCTGGTCATCGTCGACTTCGTGCTGCGCCGCACCACCTACGGCCGCAAGGTCTTCGCGGTCGGCGGCGGCATCGAGGCCGCGCGCCGGGCCGGCATCAACGTGGCCCTGATCCGGATCACCGTGTTCGCCATCGCCGGTGGCTTCGCGGCGGTCGGCGGTATGTTCTTCGCCGGCCAGACGGCCAGCGCCACGCTGAACGCCGGTGGCGGCAACACGCTGATGCTGGCGATCGCCGCGGCGGTCATCGGCGGCACCAGCCTCTTCGGCGGCCGCGGTTCGGTGTGGTCGGCGCTGCTCGGCATGCTGGTCATCCAGTCCATCCAGACCGGTCTGGACCTGCTCAACATGAACACCTCGATCCAGTACATGATCACCGGTGGTGTTCTGCTCGGCGCGGTCGTCATCGACTCCGTCTCCCGCAAGAGCCAGAAGGCCGCGGGGCGCGGCTGACGCTCCCCGGGACCGCGCCGTCGTGTCCCGCACGCCCGTGCCCGGCACCGTCCTCGGTGCCGGGCACAGCGCTGTCATAGGAACCGTCCGACATGGGTACGGCCGACGGGTGACCTATGACGCACGGGCCGTGGTCCACGGGCCGAGACGGAACATTAGACTCGACGAACCCGGCAACAGCTCGATCAGCTCTACTGCAAGGAGGCACGGGTGCCGCTGCTGACCCGCATCACGGGACCGCGCGATCTGGACCGGCTCAGCCCGGAGGAGCTGGACCGGCTGGCGGGGGAGATCCGCGCCTTCCTCGTCGAAGCCGTCTCCAAGACCGGCGGCCACCTCGGGCCCAACCTCGGCGTGGTCGAGCTCACCATCGCCCTCCACCGGGTCTTCGAGTCGCCCAGGGACAAGGTGCTGTGGGACACCGGCCACCAGTCCTACGTGCACAAGCTGCTCACGGGACGACAGGACTTCTCCCGGCTGAAGATGAAGGGCGGCCTGTCCGGCTACCCCTCGCAGGCCGAGTCCGAGCACGACGTCCTCGAGAACAGCCACGCCTCCACGGTGCTCGGCTGGGCCGACGGCATCGCCAAGGCCAACCAGCTCCTCGAACGCGACAGCCACGTCGTCGCCGTCATCGGTGACGGCGCGCTGACCGGCGGCATGGCCTGGGAGGCGCTGAACAACATCGCCGAGGCCAAGGACCGCCCGCTCGTCATCGTCGTCAACGACAACGAGCGTTCCTACGCCCCCACGATCGGCGGCCTCGCCAACCACCTCGCGACGCTCCGCACGACCGACGGCTACGAGCGCTTCCTCGCCCGGACGAAGGAGATCCTCGACCGCACCCCCGTCGTCGGCAAACCGCTCTTCGACACCCTGCACGGCGCCAAGAAGGGCCTGAAGGACTTCATCGCCCCCCAGGGCATGTTCGAGGACCTCGGCCTGAAGTACGTCGGCCCGATCGACGGGCACGACATCGAGGCCCTGGAGTCGGCGCTGGCCCGCGCCAAGCGGTTCGGCGGGCCCGTCATCGTGCACTGCCTCACCGAGAAGGGCCGCGGCTACCAGCCCGCCCTCCAGGACGAGGCGGACCGCTTCCACGCCGTCGGCAAGATCCACCCCGACACCGGTCTGCCGATCTCCACCTCCGGCGCCGACTGGACCTCCGTCTTCGGCGACGAGATGGTCGAGCTCGGCAAGGAGCGCAAGGACATCGTGGCCATCACGGCCGCCATGCTCCAGCCGGTGGGCCTGGACAAGTTCGCCAAGGCCTTCCCGGAGCGCGTCTACGACGTGGGCATCGCCGAACAGCACGGCGCCGTCTCCGCGGCGGGCCTCGCCCACGCGGGCGTGCACCCCGTCTTCGCCGTCTACGCCACCTTCCTCAACCGCGCCTTCGACCAGGTCCTCATGGACGTCGCGCTCCACAAGTGCGGGGTGACGTTCGTCCTGGACCGGGCCGGGGTCACCGGCACCGACGGCGCCTCCCACAACGGCATGTGGGACATGTCGATCCTCCAGGTCGTGCCGGGGCTCAGGCTGGCCGCGCCGCGCGACGCCGACCAGGTGCGCGCCCAGCTGCGCGAGGCCGTCGAGGTCGACGACGCCCCGACCGTCGTCCGCTTCTCCAAGGGCGCCGTCGGCCCCGCCGTGCCCGCCGTGGGACGGGTGGGCGGCATGGACGTGCTGCGCGAGCCCGGCACCGACCGGCCCGACGTGCTGCTCGTCTCGGTCGGCGCCCTCGCGCCCATGTGCCTGGAGATCGCCGGGCTCCTCGACCGGCAGGGCATCTCCACCACCGTCGTCGACCCGCGCTGGGTCAAGCCGGTCGACGAGGCGATGGCCCCGCTCGCCGACCGGCACCGGGTGGTCGTCACCGTCGAGGACAACTCCCGTGTCGGCGGTGTCGGCTCCGCGATCGCCCAGGCCCTGCGGGACGCCGGCGTCGACGTCCCGCTGCGCGACTTCGGCATCCCGCCGCGCTTCCTCGACCACGCCACCCGCGCCGAGGTCATGGCCGAGATCGGTCTGACCGCCCCCGACATCGCCCGCCAGGTCACCGGCCTGGTCTCCCGGCTCGACGGACGGTACGACAGCACGGAGGCCGAGGTCGACTCCGTGGAGTCCGCCCGCGACTGACGCACTGCAAGGGCCCTGCCGCGCCGGAGACGCCCGGACGGACAGGCCGAACGCGCCGGAAAGGGCCGGTTGTGCCACCGTGAGGAGTGGTGCGACCGGCCCGTCCGCGTGACACGCCCACGCCGGGGCATACGCACCACGCGCTCTCGATCATGTCGAGGACGACCAGCGTGGGAGGTACGCCCGTGAGCAGCACCCTCTTCCGGACGAAGAAGGTCGAGCAGTCCATCCTCGACACCGAGGAACCGGAGCACGCGCTCAAGAAGTCGCTGTCCGCGCTGGACCTGACCGTCTTCGGTGTCGGTGTCATCATCGGCACCGGCATCTTCGTCCTCACGGGCACGGTCGCCAGGAACAACGCCGGTCCGGCCGTCGCCCTCGCCTTCGTCGTGGCCGGGGTCGTCTGCGCGCTCGCCGCGCTCTGCTACGCCGAGTTCGCCTCCACCGTGCCGGTGGCGGGCTCCGCGTACACCTTCTCGTACGCCTCCCTCGGGGAGCTCCCCGCCTGGATCATCGGCTGGGACCTGGTCCTGGAGTTCGCGCTGGGCACGGCGGTGGTCGCCGTCGGCTGGTCCGGCTACCTCGCCTCGCTGCTGGACAACGCGGGATGGCACCTGCCGGCGGCGCTCGGCACCAGGGACGGCGCCGAAGGGTTCGGCTTCGACATCCTCGCCGCCGCGCTCGTCCTCGTGCTCACCGCCATCCTCGTGGTCGGCACCAAGCTGTCCGCGCGCGTCACCTCGGTCGTCGTCGCGATCAAGGTGACCGTCGTCCTCGTCGTGATCATCGCGGGTGCCTTCCTCATCGAGAGCAGGAACTACGACCCGTTCATCCCGAAGGCGCAGCCGGTGCCGGCGGGCGACAGCCTCCAGTCCCCGCTCATCCAGCTGATGTTCGGCTGGGCGCCGTCCAACTTCGGCGTGATGGGCATCTTCACCGCCGCGTCCGTGGTGTTCTTCGCCTTCATCGGCTTCGACGTCGTCGCCACGGCCGCCGAGGAGACCAGGAACCCGCAGCGGGACATGCCGCGCGGCATCATCGGCTCCCTCCTCATCTGCACCACCCTCTACGTCCTGGTGTCCATCGTCGTGACCGGGATGGAGCACTACAGCAGGCTGAACATCACCGCGCCGCTCGCCGACGCGTTCAAGGCCACCGGCCACCCCTGGTTCGCGGGCTTCATCAGCTTCGGCGCCGCCGTCGGTCTCACCACGGTCTGCATGATCCTGCTGCTCGGCCAGACCCGGGTCTTCTTCGCGATGAGCCGCGACGGGCTGCTGCCGCGCTTCTTCTCCCAGGTCCACCCGCGGTTCAAGACCCCGCACCGGCCGACCATCCTGCTCGGCGTGCTCATCGCGGTCCTCGCCGGCTTCACCCCGCTGAGCGAACTCGCCGAACTGGTGAACATCGGCACGCTCTTCGCGTTCGTGGTCGTCGCGATCGGCGTGATCGTCCTCCGCCGTACCCGCCCCGACCTGCACCGGGCGTTCCGCACGCCCTGGGTGCCGGTCCTCCCGGTCCTCTCGGTGGTGGCCTCCCTCTGGCTGATGGTCAACCTGCCCGCCGAGACCTGGGTCCGCTTCGCCGTCTGGATGGTCATCGGCTTCCTCGTCTACTTCCTCTACGGCCGCTCCCACAGCCGGCTGGGCCGCCACGAGGAGACCACGGTCGAGGAGGTGGCCCACCCGCACCGGGGGGACGGCACCCTCTGACCCGCCCCCCGGCGTGTCCCGTACGGTGCCGCCCTCAGCCGAGCACGGCCCGCGGTCCGGCGACCTCCGCGCCGTGCTCCGTCACCCGGCGGCGCAGTTCCCGGTCGGCCGTGACGACCAGGCGGGGGCGGCCGGCGGAGCGGGCGGCCAGGTCGACGATGTGGTCGTCGCCGCTGCCGGGGGCCGACTCCACGCGCACACCGGGCACCGACTCCACCCCCCGCGCGGCGCCCTCGACGACCAGGACGATCTCCCGCGGTCCGGGGAGTCCGGGGAGCCCGCCGGCGGCCAGCCGGTCGCGCAGCCGCTCCGTGGCGCCCCGCCGGTCGCGCCACCAGCCGTCGGGCACCGATCCCACGACGTTCGCGGCGTCGACGATCACCAGCAGGGGGGAGGCGTGGTCCCCGGGCTCAGTGTGCATGGGCCCAGGGTGGCACGGACGGCGGCCCGGCGTGCGCCCCGAGCGGCGGCACGGGACTGCTGCGGGGCGTGCGCCCCGGGCGGCGGCCCCGGACGGCGGCCGACATACAGTGAGCGGGTGAACGGCGAATGGCTCATACGCGGCCGCGACGGGCGGCTCAGTGTCTACCTGACGTCACACGACGCCGTGCTGTGCCGGGCGGAGCGGACCGGGGGCGGCCCCTGGGACCCGCCGCGCACGGTGGCCGGCGAACAGCGGGTGCGGCCGGACGGCGTGGCCGTCGGGCAGGGCGCCGACGGCTACGCCCATCTGGCCGCCTGGCGGCCGACCGCGTCGGGGGAGGCGGTCCTGGTGCACTCCACCCACTTCCGGCCCCTGCTCGCGGCCCTGGACTGGGCTCCGGTCGGCCACCCCAACAAGACGGGCGGGCGCACCGGCTCGCCCGCCGTGGCCGTGGACGCCCAGGGGCGGGCGCACGTCTTCGTGCGCAACGTCGGCACCGGGATCAGCATGGTCGCCCAGAAGGAGAAGGGCGGCTGGGACCCGTGGCGCGACCTGAAGGGGCAGGGCGTGCAGGGCCCGCCGGTCGCCGTGACGGGGGAGTCCGGCCGGGTCGAGGCGTACGCCGCCGTCTCCGGCGCCGTCCTGCACTGGCGGCAGACGGAGCCGGGCACGGTTCCGGCGTGCGGCGAGCCCCTGGCGGCGGCGGTCCGCCCCGGCACCCTGCGCGCCCTCGCCACCTCCGCCGAGCACACCACCCTCTTCTTCACCGACGACGACTCCGGCGAGGTCTGCGCCTGGCGCCCCGGCGGCAAGCCGGTCCCGCTGCTCGCCGCCGCCGGCCCCGGCCCGGTGGCCGCCGTCCGCTGCGAACTCGACGGCCACGACTGCACGTTGCTCGCCCAGCGCGCCGCGAGCGGCCGCGTCGCCTTCGCCGCCTACCCGACCGAGGACGAGACGGCCGGCGCCTGGTGGACCGAGTCCGGCCCCCACCTGCCCGACGACGCCGTGGTGGCCCTCGCCCGGGACCACGGCGGCCGGGTGGTCGCGGCGACCCTGTCCCCGTCGACCGGCCGCCTCCTCACCAGCCGCCGCAAGGAGGAACCGGGTCTGGCGCTGACGGCGTGGCAGGAGGCGTGAGCGGCCGGGACCGGACGCCGCGGGCACAGACACGAGGGCCCCCGCCGGACGGCGGAGGCCCTCTTCACGTCCCCGTGACGGTCAGGCGGGAACCGATGCCACGCCCGGCGCCAGGAACCGCTTGCCGTTCACCCGTTCCGAGACGCCCTCGCGGTCCAGGTACGGCGTGACGCCGCCCAGGTGGAAGGGCCAGCCGGCGCCGGTGATCAGGCAGAGGTCGATGTCCTGGGCCTCCGCGACGACGCCCTCGTCGAGCATCAGCCCGATCTCCTGCGCCACCGCCTCCAGGACGCGCGCCCGCACCTGCTCCTCGGTGAGGACCGTGTCGCCCTGCTTCAGCAGCGCGGCGACCTCGGGGTCCAGCTCGGGCTTGCCGCTGTCGTAGACGTAGAAGCCGCGCTTGCCCGCCTCTACGACCGCCTTGAGGTTCGGGGAGACCGTGAAGCGGTCCGGGAACGCCCGGTGGAGCGTCTCCGAGACGTGCAGGCCGATCGCGGGACCGACCAGCTCCAGCAGGACCAGCGGCGACATCGGCAGGCCGAGCGGCTCGACCGCCTTCTCCGCGACCTCGACCGGGGTGCCCTCGTCGATGACGTTCTGCACCTCTCCCATGAAGCGGGTGAGGACGCGGTTGACGACGAACGCCGGGGCGTCCTTCACCAGGACCGCCGTCTTCCTCAGCTTCTTGGCGACGGCGAACGCCGTGGCCAGCGAGGCGTCGTCGGTCCGCTCGCCGCGCACGATCTCCAGCAGCGGCAGCACGGCGACCGGGTTGAAGAAGTGGAAGCCGACGACCCGCTCGGGGTGCTTCAGCTTCGACGCCATCTCGGAGACCGAGAGGGAGGAGGTGTTGGTGGCGAGGATCGCGTGCGCCGGGGCGACCGCCTCGACCTCCGCGAACACCTGCTGCTTGACGCCGATCTCCTCGAACACGGCCTCGATGACGAAGTCCGCGTCCGCGAAGCCCTCGGCCTTGTCCAGGACACCGGTCACCAGCGCCTTGAGACGGTTGGCCTTGTCCTGGTTGACCCGGCCCTTGGCGAGCAGCTTGTCGATCTCGGCGTGGACGTAGCCGACGCCCTTGTCGATGCGCTCCTGGTCGATGTCGGTCAGCACGACCGGCACCTCCAGGCGGCGCAGGAAGAGCAGGGCGAGCTGCGAGGCCATCAGGCCCGCGCCCACCACGCCGACCTTGGTGACCGGCCGCGCCAGCGACTTGTCCGGGGCGCCCGCGGGGCGCTTGCCGCGCTTCTGCACCAGGTTGAAGGCGTAGATGCCGGAGCGCAGTTCGCCGCCCATGATCAGGTCGGCGAGCGCCCGGTCCTCGGCGTCGAAGCCCCGCTGGAGGTCGCCGTCCTTGGCGGCGGCGATGATCTCGAGGGCGCGGTAGGCGGCCGGGGCCGCGCCGTGCACCTTGCCGTCGGCGACGAACCGGCCGCGTGCGACGGCCTGGTCCCAGGCCTCGCCGCGGTCGATCACCGGGCGGTCGACGACGATCTCGCCCTTGAGGACGGAGGCCGTCCACAGGAGCGACTGCTCCAGGAAGTCGGCGCCCTCGAACAGCGCGTCGGCGATGCCCAGTTCGTAGACCTGCGCGCCCTTGAGCTGCTTGTTCTGGTTGAGGCTGTTCTCGATGATCACCGAGACGGCCTTGTCGGCGCCGATCAGGTTCGGCAGCAGCGAGCAGCCGCCCCAGCCCGGGACCAGGCCCAGGAACACCTCGGGGAGGGAGAACGCCGGAACGGCCGCGGACACCGTGCGGTAGGTACAGTGCAGGCCGACCTCGACACCGCCGCCCATGGCCGCGCCGTTGTAGTACGCGAACGTCGGGACCGCGAGGGACGACAGGCGCTTGAAGACCTCGTGGCCGCCCTTGCCGATGGCGAGCGCGTGCTCGTGCTCCTTGAGGAGCTCGACGCCCTTCAGGTCGGCGCCGACGGCGAAGATGAACGGCTTGCCGGTGACCCCGACGCCGACGATCCCGCCGTCCGCGGCCTCCTGCTCGACCTGGTCGATCGCGGTGTTCAGGTTCGCGAGGGACTGCGGGCCGAAGGTGGTCGGCTTGGTGTGGTCCAGGCCGTTGTCCAGGGTGATCAGGGCGAACCGGCCCCCACCCAGCGGCAGGTCGAAGTGGCGTACGTGCGCGCTGGTGACGACCTCGTCCGGGAACAGCTCGGCCGCACCCTTCAACAGCTCGGCGGTGGTGCTCACTTGTCCCCCTCGAAGTGCGGGTTCTCCCAGACGACCGTCGCGCCCATGCCGAAGCCGACGCACATGGTGGTCAGGCCGTAGCGGACGTGCGGCTGGTCCTCGAACTGGCGGGCCAGCTGCGTCATCAGGCGGACGCCCGACGAGGCCAGCGGGTGGCCGAAGGCGATGGCGCCGCCGTACTGGTTGACGCGCTCGTCGTCGTCGGCGATGCCGTAGTGGTCGAGGAAGGCCAGGACCTGGACGGCGAAGGCCTCGTTGATCTCGAACAGGCCGATGTCGGAGATCGACAGCCCGGCCTGGGAGAGGGCCTTCTCGGTGGCCGGGATCGGGCCGTAGCCCATGACCTCCGGCTCCACGCCGGCGAAGGCGTAGGAGACCAGGCGCATCTTGACCGGCAGGCCGTTCTCGCGCGCGAAGTCCTCGGAGGCGATGAGGGAGGCGGTGGCGCCGTCGTTCAGACCGGCCGCGTTGCCCGCGGTGACCCGGCCGTGGACGCGGAACGGCGTCTTCAGGCCCGCCAGGTTCTCCAGGGTGGTGCCCGGGCGCATCGGCTCGTCGGCCGTGACCAGGCCCCAGCCGGTCTCCCCGCCCTCGGGGGAGGTGCGGCGCACCGAGATCGGCACCAGGTCGGCCTGGATCTTGCCGTTGGCGTACGCCTTGGCGGCCTTCTCCTGCGAGCGCACCGCGTACTCGTCCGCGCGCAGCTTGGTGATCTGCGGGTAGCGGTCGTGCAGGTTCTCTGCGGTCATGCCCATGAACAGGGCCGACTCGTCGACCAGCTTCTCGCTCACGAACCGCGGGTTGGGGTCCACGCCCTCGCCCATCGGGTGGCGGCCCATGTGCTCGACACCGCCGGCGACGGCGACGTCGTACGCGCCGAAGGCGACGGAACCGGCCACCGTGGTGACGGCGGTCAGCGCGCCCGCGCACATGCGGTCGATGGAGTAGCCGGGGACCGAGGTGGGCAGGCCCGCGAGGATGCCGGCGGTGCGGCCGATGGTCAGGCCCTGGTCGCCGATCTGGGTGGTCGCGGCGATGGCGACCTCGTCGACCTTCTTCGGGTCGAGACCGGGGTTGCGGCGCAGCAGCTCCCGGATCGCCTTCACGACGAGGTCGTCGGCGCGGGTCTCGTGGTAGACGCCCTTCGGGCCCGCCTTGCCGAACGGGGTGCGGACGCCGTCGACGAAGACGACGTCCCTGACGGTACGAGGCACGATGGCTCTCCTCCAGGGTGCGGGATGGCACTGCTGCGACGCGCATGCGCTGAGCGCGCGCTCAGGACCCATGCTACTTATGGGTAACGTAGCTGCCCAGTCCCGGAGGGCCAAGCGGTGAAGGTCACACCCCCGGAGGTGCCGTCGACCCCCGGGGCGTCAGCACCGGCGTCGGCACCGGGTGCGATCCCGGCCCCGCCCCCGTGACCACCCCGAACAGCGTCCGCGCCGCCTCCGCGCCGAAGCCGAACACGTCATGGCTCATCGCGGACAGCGTGGGGTGGGTCAGCCGGCACAGCTGCGAGTCGTCCCAGGCCAGCAGGGACACGTCCCGCGGCACGGACAGCCCCATCTCGGCCGCCACCGACAACCCCGCCACGGCCATGATGTCGTTGTCGTAGACGATCGCCGTCGGCCGGTCCGGCGGGGCGGCCGCCAGCATCGACCGGGTGGCCCGCGCCCCCGCCTCCCCGGAGTAGTCCGTCGCGACCTGCCACGCCCCGGCCAGCCCCAGACTCCGCGCCGCCCCGTCGAACGCGGCCGCCCGGATCACCGTGTGCCCGAGCGCGGCGGCGCCCCCCACCCGGGCGATCCGGCGGTGCCCCAGCGCGGCGAGATACCGCACGGCCTCCGTCACGGCGGTGGCGTCGTCCGTCCACACGGACGTCAGGGAGCCGGTCAGCGAGGGCTGCCCCACGGCCACCACCGGCATCCCCAGCCGCTCGACCGCCGCCACCCGGGGATCGTCGGCCCGGAAGTCCACCAGGATCGACCCGCCGACCTGCCGCCCCCGCCACCAGGACTCCTGGATCGCGACCTCCTCCTCCACCGTCCGCACCAGCCGCAGCAGCAGCGAGCAGGAGTGCTCGGTCAGCACGCTCTCCACCCCGGAGACGAACTCCATGTAGAACGGCTCCAGGCCCAGCATCCGGGCCGGCCGGCAGATCGCCAGCCCCACCACGTCCACGCGCGAGCCGGCCAGCGACCGCGCGGTCAGGTTCGGCTCCCAGCCCAGCTCCCGCGCCGCCGCGAAGATGCGGTCCCGGGTCGCCTCCGACAGCCCCGGCTTGCGGTTGAAGGCGAGCGAGACCGCGCCCTTGGACACACCGGCGCGCGCGGCGACGTCCTTGATGGTGACGCGGGAGGACGGGGAAGCTGTCATCGAGCGGGCTCCTGGCAGTACAGCGCGGCACGGGCGGCGCCGGCGTCCGGAGTCTCCCAGCCCGTGACGCCGATCGTCACCCGTTCCCCGGGAAGCAGGGTGACGAGCCCCCGGCCGGCCCGCGCCCCCGGCGCCAGCCGGTCCGCCTGGAGCAGCAGGTCCCGCACCAGGGTGCGGGCGCTCACCTCGACGCCCCCGGGGACGACGGCCACCTCGAACTCCGGGCGCGGATAGGGGATCTCCCGGTCGGGCACCGGGAAGTGCACGGCCCGCAGCCCTTCCCCGCCGTCGGCGCCCGGCACGTCGGCCACCAGGAACTCCTTCGCCCCGGCGGGCTCCAGCTCCGCCGGCACCTCCACCCCGGCCACCGTCCGCGGCTCCGCCGCGAACGCTGCGTCGGCCGTGGCGAGCACCTCCCCCTCGACGGACATCCGCCGCAGCGACACCGTTCCCGTCCACCGCCCGGCCGCCTGGTTGACGACGGCCAGCAGCAGTCCGCCGGACCGCCGCCGCACGGTGAGCAGCCGGTCGGCGTACACCCGGCGCAGCTCGTGGTAGAGCGGCTTCTCCCGCCCGTCGCCGTCGATCGCCGCCCAGGACGTCACCGGCCAGCAGTCGTTGAGCTGCCAGACGACGGTGCCCGCGCACACCGGCCAGTGCGCGCGCCAGTGCTCGATCCCGGCGGCGACCGCACGGGCCTGGTTGACCTGGGTGAGGTAGTGCCAGCGGTCGAAGTCCCCCGGCGGGACGGCGAAGTGCCGGGCGAGCCCGCGCTCCAGCTTGCCGTTGCCGTCCTCGGCCTTCTGGTGGTGCAGCATGCCGGGGGAGCCGGCCGCGAGCTCCTCCCCGGGCAGCGCCCGCCGCAGCGTGGCGTACGCGGGCGGGGCCTGCCAGCCGAACTCGGCCACGAACCGGGGCACGGTGAGCCGGTAGTCGGCCCAGTCCTCGCGGTTCCACACCTCCCACGAGTGGTGCGTGCCGTGCGCGGGATCGTTCGGGTGGTGCCGCCACGACCCCGACCAGGGACTGCCCGCCGTGTACGGCCGCGTCGGGTCCAGCTCGGCCACCACCCGCGGCAGCAGCCCGAGGTAGTACCCCTCCCCCCACGAGGCGCCGCCGAGCCGCTCCTCCCACTGCCAGTCCCGGAACCCCCACAGGTTCTCGTTGTTGCCGTTCCACAGCACCAGCGACGGGTGCGGCATCAGCCGTACGACGTTCTCCCGGGCCTCCGCCTCCACCTCGCCCCGCAGCGGCTGCTCCTCCGGGTAGGCCGCGCACGCGAACGGGAAGTCCTGCCACACCAGCAGGCCCAGCTCGTCGCAGGCGTCGTAGAAGTCCTCGCTCTCGTAGATCCCGCCGCCCCAGACCCGCACCAGGTCCACGCCGGCGCCGGCGGCCTGCCCGAGCCGCTCCCGGTAGCGCTCCCGCGTCACCCGGGAGGGGAACACGTCGTCCGGGATCCAGTTCACGCCCCGCGCGAAGAGCCGCTCACCGTTGACGACGAGCGTGAACCCGGTGCCGTGCGCGTCGGCGGAGGTGTCCAGCTCCACGGTCCGGAAGCCGACCCGCCGCCGCCACGCGTCCAGCGGGGCCGCCCCGTGATGCAGCGTCAGCTCCACCTCGTACAGCGGCTGCCCGCCGTACCCGCGCGGCCACCACAGCTCCGCGCCCGGCACCTCCACCCGTACGGCACCGGCCGTGCCCGCCACCTCGGCCCGCACCCGCCGGCCGGCCACCCGGGCCTCCAGGGTGAGCGCGGCCTCCACCCGGGTCCGCTCCACGTCGACGCGCAACTCCACGACCCCCACGCCCCCCTCCACGGTGACGAGCGGGCGCACCCGGGCGATCCGCGCCGTCGACCAGCGCTCCAGCCGCACCGGCCGCCAGATCCCCGCCGTGACCAGGGTCGGCCCCCAGTCCCAGCCGAAGGAGCAGGCCATCTTGCGGATGTACTGGTACGGCTCGGCGTAGGCGGCCGGCCGCTCGCCGACCCGTCCGCGCACGGCCTCCGCCTCGGCGTAGGCGGACCGGAACCGGACCGCCAGGGTGCCGCTCGCCCCGGTCACGTCGAAGCGGTACGAGCGGTGCATGTTCCGTACCCGGCCCAGGACCTGACCGTCCACCAGGATCTCGGCGGCCGTGTCCAGCCCGTCGAAGACCAGGTCGGTCTGCTCGTGCCCGGCCCCCGCCTCCGGCAGCCGCGTCTCGTACGTCCACTCCCGCCGCCCCACCCACCCGAGCGCGGTCTCGTTGCGGCCGAGGAACGGGTCCGGGATCACCCCCGCCGCGAGCAGGTCGGTGTGCACACACCCCGGCACCACGGCCGGGAGCGCGTCCCGACCGTGCCGCAGGATCCATCCGTCGGTGAGCGGTGTCGCCTCCAGCATGCGCACTCCCTAAACCGGTAAACCCGAGTGTTTGGGCGCCGTCCTTCATCCTTGGCGGGAATGGGACTTTACCGGTTGAGAAAGCGCTGCCAGAGTGCCGAACCAGCCAACCCGTACACGCTCCACCGACCCGTAGTACGCGCTCCACCACCCCGCACGTGCTCGTCCGTCCCGTGAACGGAGCTGATGCACATGAACCGCCGTACAGTCCTCGCCGTCGTCGCCGGAGCCGCCCTGCTGCTCCCCGGCTGCACCGGTACAGCCGGCACCTCCCAGGGCGCGGAGGCCGCGGCGCCCACCGATCCCGCGAAGGTGAGCGGCACCATCACGGTCCTCACCGTGCGCACGGACCTCGTGCAGGACGGGACGATGAAGAAGTACGCCGCCGAGTTCAACAAGACGTACCCCAAGGTGAAGGTCGAGTTCCAGGCCCTCACCAACTACGAGGCCGAGATCAAGATCCGGATGAACACGGAGGACTACGGCGACGTCCTGCTGATCCCCGGCGTGATCAAGAAGGACGACTACCCGAAGTACTTCGCCTCCCTCGGCACCGTGGCCGAGCGCTCGAAGAAGTACCGGTTCACCGACTTCACCGCCGTCGACGGCAAGGTCTACGGCCAGACCCCGGTCGGGGTGATGCCCGGCTTCGTCTACAACAAGCGGGTGTGGCGGGAGGCCGGGGTCACCGCATGGCCCACCACCTCGGCCGAGTTCCTGGCCGCCCTGAAGGCGATCAAGACGAAGACGGACGCGATCCCCTACTACACCAACTTCGCCGCCCAGTGGCCGCTGACCTCGTGGACCTCCGTCAACGGCTCGGTCAGCTGCGACCCGCAGGCCACCACGAAGCTCGCCGAGGGCGATCCGTGGGCGGCGGGCTCCGACCTGCGCACCGGCGACCGGCTGCTGTACGACATCGTCCGGCAGGGCCTCGCCGAGAAGGACCCGACGACCACCAACTGGGAGCTGTCCAAGCCGCAGTTGGCGAAGGGCGAGATCGCCACCCAGTGGCTCGGCACCTGGGCGATCGTGCAGTTCCAGGACGCCGCGAAGAAGGCCGGCGTGAACCCCGACGACATCGGCTTCATGCCCTTCCCCGCACAGGTCGACGGCACGTTCTGCGCCACCGTCGGCCCCGACTACAACCAGGCCGTCAACATCCACTCGAAGCACAAGGAGGCGGCCCGCGCCTGGATCGACTGGTTCACCGACAAGTCCGGCTACGACCGGGACAACCTGGCCATCTCCCCGCTCAAGGACGCGCCCATGCCCGAGGTGCTGACGCCGTACGAGGACGCGGGCGTGAAGCTGATCGAGCTGGACGACTCGGCGGGCGCGAAGGTCAAGCTGATCGACGACGAGTCCGAGGTCGGCATCAACAAGCCCGAGTACCGGCAGGACCTCGTCGACCTCGCGCGCGGCGCGAAGAAGGGCAGCCTGGACGACTTCCTGGCCGGCCTGGGCGAGAAGTGGACCGCGACGCAGAAGAACGTGACCGGCTGATGGCGCACACCACCGAGAGGGCGATCTCCGAGGCCGCGGCGCCGGCCTCGGAGCGCGCCGCCCCCGCACCGGCCCCGCGGCGGGCACGGGTCTGGCGGACCGTCACCCCGTGGCTGTTCCTGCTCGCCCCGCTCGCCCTCCTGATCACCTTCACCTACGCGCCGATCGCCAACATGGTCGCGTACAGCTTCACCGACTGGGACGGCGTGAGCCCCGAGCTGCACTACACGGGCACCGGGAACTACACGGAGATCTTCACCCGGGAGGACCTCTTCCAGGTGTTCTTCGTCAGCGGCTACTACCTGGCCGCCTCGGCGCTCCAGATCGTCGCCGCGCTGTACTTCGCGACGGTCCTCAGTTTCGACCTCCGCCTCCGGAACTTCTTCAAGGGCGTGCTCTTCTTCCCCTCCCTGGTCAACGGCGTCGCGATCGGCTTCGTCTTCCTGTACTTCTTCCAGGACGGCGGCACCCTCGACACGGTCCTCGGACTCTTCGGCTACCACACCGACCACGCCTGGCTGGGCACGCCGTTCTCCGCGAACACCTCGCTCGCCGGCGTCTCGGTCTGGCGCCACCTCGGCATGAACTTCGTGCTGTTCCTCGGCGCGATCCAGTCCATCCCGGGCGAGCTGTACGAGGCGTCGGAGCTGGACGGCGCGAACCGCTGGCACCAGTTCCGCCACATCATCCTGCCCGGCATCAAGCCGGTGCTGACCCTGACCGTGATCCTCTCGGTCTCCGGCTCGCTGTCCGCCTTCGAGATCCCGTACATCATGACCGGCGGGGCGACCGGCACCGAGACCTTCGTGATCCAGACCGTGAAGCTGGCCTTCCAGTTCAACAAGACGGGCCTCGCGTCGGCGGCCGCCGTGGTGCTGCTGCTGATCATCCTGGCGGTGACCTGGGTGCAGCGGCGTCTCGTCCCCGACGAGAGGGTGGACCTGGTATGACGCGCCGAGCCGTTGCCCGCGCCCTGGTGTACCTGTCGCTGGTCCTCGCCGCGGTGGTCGTCCTGCTCCCGCTGGGGGTCGTCTTCCTGACCGCGCTGAAGACCGGGAACGAGACCGCGAACGGCGGCGGGGCCCTCACCCTCCCGCGCGACCCGCTCAACTTCCACAACTACGTGACGGCGTTCAGGGACGGCGGCATGCTCACGGCCTTCGGCAACACCGCCTTCATCCTGGTGGTGTCCGTCGGCGGGACGGTCCTCATCGGCTCGATGACGGCGTACGCGATCGACCGCTTCACCTTCCGCTTCCGGAGACTGGTGGTCGCCCTCTTCCTGGTCGCCGCGCTGGTGCCCGGGGTGACCACGCAGGTGGCCACCTTCCAGATCGTCCACGGCTTCGGCCTGTTCGACACCCGCTGGGCGCCGATCGCCCTCTACCTGGGCACCGACATCGTGTCGATCTACATCTTCCTCCAGTTCGTCCGCTCGATCCCCATCTCCCTGGACGAGGCGGCCCGCCTCGACGGCGCCAACGCCTTCACCGTCTACCGGAGGATCATCCTGCCGCTGCTGAAACCGGCGATCGCGACGGTCGTGATCGTGAAGGGGATCGCCGTCTACAACGACTTCTACATCCCCTTCCTCTACATGCCCTCGCAGGATCTTGGCGTGATCTCGACGTCACTGTTCCGCTTCAAGGGGCCCTACTCGGCCCACTGGGAGACCATCTCGGCGGGAGCGGTCCTGGTGATCCTGCCGACCCTGATCGTCTTCCTCGCCCTCCAGAAGTACATCTACAACGGCTTCATGCGGGGCGCGTCCCGGTGAACCGGAAGCGGCCACGACACCTCGCGGCCGCCGTGGGCGGAAGCGGCCACGACACCTCGCGGCCGCCGTGGGACGGACGGGTCCCACGGCGGCCGGGCGTGCTCACGCGGACAGGGCCGCGACCAGCACCGGCGTCACCTGTTCGACCTGCCAGGGCCGCGCCCCGAGCGCCGACAGCGCGGCGGCGATCGACTCCCCGTCGAGCGGGGCGGGCGGTTCCCAGCAGACGCGCCGTACGGAGTCCGGCGCGACGAGGTTCTCCTGCGGCATGTTCAGCTCCTCGGCCAGGGCCGACACCGCGGCCCGCGCGGCCGACAGCCGGGCGGCGGCCGCCGGGTCCTTGTCGGCCCACGCCCGCGGCGGCGGGGGCCCCGCGACCGGCTGCCCCGGCTGCGGCAACTGCGCCTCGCTCAACGCCCTCGCCCGGTCCACGGCCGCCTGCCACTGCTCCAGCTGCCGACGCCCCATCCGGTGCCCGAACCCGTTCAGCGCGGCGAGCGCGTGCACGGTGGACGGCAGGGACAGCGCGGCCTCCACGATGGCCGCGTCCGACAGCACCTTGCCCGGCGACACGTCCCGCCGCTGCGCGATCCGGTCCCGGGTCTCCCACAGCTCCCGCACGACGCCGAGCTGCCGCCGCCGGCGCACCTTGTGCATGCCGGACGTACGGCGCCAGGGGTCCTTGCGGGGCTCGGGCGGCGGGGCCGAGGCGATCGCGTCGAACTCCTGCCGGGCCCACTCCAGCTTGCCCTGCCGGTCCAGCTCCTTCTCCAGCGCGTCACGCAGGTCGACCAGGAGCTCGACGTCCAGGGCGGCGTAGCGCAGCCACGGCTCGGGCAGCGGCCGGGTCGACCAGTCGACGGCGGAGTGCCCCTTCTCCAGGACGAAGCCGAGGACGCCCTCGACCATGGCGCCGAGGCCGACCCGCGGGAACCCGGCGAGCCGTCCGGCCAGCTCGGTGTCGAACAACCGCGTCGGCACCATGCCTATCTCGCGCAGGCAGGGCAGGTCCTGGGTGGCGGCGTGCAGCACCCACTCGGCGCCGGACAGGGCGTCGCCCAGGGCGGTCAGGTCGGGGCAGGCGACGGGGTCGATCAGCGCGGTGCCGGCGCCCTGGCGGCGCAGCTGCACCAGGTAGGCGCGCTGGCCGTAGCGGTAGCCGGAGGCGCGCTCGGCGTCGACGGCGACGGGGCCGGAACCGGCGGCGAAGGCCGCGATCACGGCGGCGAGGGAGGCCTCGTCGGCGATGACGTCGGGGACGCCCTCACGTGGTTCGAGCAGTGGTGTCGGCGCCCCGGAAACAGGTGAAGCAGTAGTTCCGCCGTCGTCCGGAGGGGCGCCTCCGGTGGTTCGCAGTGAGCTGGCTGCTGCGGTTTCTTGGGCGTCGGTCACCTGTCAAGGGTATCCGTGTGTGGACGGCGCCCGCCGACGGAACGTTCCGTCGGCGGGCGCCGCAGGGTCGTAAACCGGTCAGGTCCGCCGACCGGGACGCGCGGTCCCGGGGAGGGCTTCCGGGGGTGGTGAGGGCGCGCGGTCCCGGCCGGGGGCGGCCGGCGGGGGGAGTGGCGTGGGTCGGGGCGGCGTGGATCGTGGCGGTCGCGACGGAACGTGACGGGAAGCCGGGCGGGAGGCGTGACGGGAGTCGGGGCGCAAGCCGGGCGGGAAGCGTGACGGGGGTGCGGGGCAGGAAGCGTGATGGGGATCGGGGCGGGGATCGGGGTGGGAGGTGGGGCGGCGGACCGGGGTCAGTGGATGATCCCGGTCCGCAGGGCGACCGCCACCATGCCGGCGCGGTCGCCCGTGCCGAGCTTGCGGGCGATCCGGGCGAGGTGGCTCTTGACGGTCAGCGCGGACAGGCCCATCGAGACGCCGATGGCCTTGTTCGACTGGCCCTCGGCGACCAGCCGCAGCACCTCCACCTCGCGGCCGGACAGCTCGCGGTAGCCGCCCGGGTGGCTCGGGGCACCCGGGGGGCGGCGGTGGAGGCGGGCGGCGGCCGCGCCGATGGGGGCGGCACCGGGCCGGGTGGGGAGCCCGACGTTGGTGCGGGTGCCGGTGACGACGTAGCCCTTCACACCGCCCGCGAGGGCGTTGCGCACGGCGCCGATGTCGTCGGCGGCGGAGAGGGCGAGGCCGTTGGGCCAGCCCGCGGCGCGGGTCTCCGACAACAGGGTGAGGCCGGAGCCGTCGGGCAGGTGGACGTCGGCGACGCAGATATCCCGGGGGTTGCCGATGCGGGGACGAGCCTCCGCGATGGACGAGGCCTCGATGACATCGCGCACACCGAGCGCCCACAGGTGGCGGGTGACGGTGGAGCGGACGCGGGGATCGGCCACGACCACCATGGCGGTGGGCTTGTTCGGGCGGTAGGCGACCAGGCTTGCGGGCTGCTCGAGGAGAACGGACACCAGGCCTCCTGGGGTGCGGGACGGGGCCGGCTCGGGGGATGAAGCCGGGGGGAACCGTGCTTTCAAGGTCACAGTCGTCTTCGGCAGCGAACCCGGGGTCCTTTAGAGAATGATCACGATCTAGTGAGTAACAATCTGTCAATTCGGACACACGATCGATCATCCGAAGATCGAGTCGGTTTGGGTGGGTGCCGTATGAGATCGAAAGTGGCCGTATCGACAAAGAGACGGTCATGGAGGCGGCCGAACGAGGTACCCGGAGGTGTGATCGGCGCGGTCAGCGCGACGGCCGCCGCCGGCGCGAGTGCCGTCAGCGCGACTGCGGGCCGCGCCGCTGCGGCAGCGTCACCACCGACGCGTCCCCCGGTCCGGCCGGCGGCAGCCCCGCGACCTGGGCCAGCAGATCGCACCAGGACGCCAGGTGCCCGCCCGTGTCCGGAACCCCGCCCAGGCCCTCACGGGGCGTCCAGGAGGCCCGGATCTCGATCTGCGAGGTCGCCGGGCGCTCCGCCAGCCCGCCGAAGTAGTGCGAACTCGCCCGCGTGACGGTCCCGCTCGGCTCGCCGTACGTCAGTCCGCGCGCCTGGAGCGCGCCCGTCAGCCACGACCAGCAGACCTCCGGCAGCAGCGGGTCGACGGCCATCTCGGCCTCCAGCTCGGCCCGCACCAGGGTCACCAGGCGGAAGGTGCCGTGCCAGGCGTCGTGCCCGGCCGGGTCGTGCAGCAGCACCAGCCGGCCGTCGGCCAGGTCCTGGTCGCCGTCCACCACCGTCGCCTCCAGCGCGTACGCGTAGGGGGCGAGCCGCTGGGGGGCCGGTGTCGGCTCCACCTCGATCTGCGGCCGCAGCCGCGCGGCCCTCAGCGCGTCGACGGCGGCCCGGAAGGCCGGCGGTGCCGACCCGCCCCCGTCCCGGTCCTCCCCGTTCGCGTCGTCCATCCCGCCCGTGCCGTCCGACAGTCGTCCCTGAGCCGCAGCCATGCGGGGAAGATTAAGGGGAACGGCGGCTTCGCGCAGGGCAAGACACCCGCGCGCGGGGCCCCGGCGGGTGCGCGCTGGGCGAACAGGCGCACGGTCCGCGGGCCCGGCAGGGGGCTGCTCCGGCGGCCGCGGCGGCGTGCGAGACTTGCCGTCGTGAGCGTGAACGAGAGCCCCGCCGGCCGGCGGCCGACAGCGACGTACGACAGCCCCTTCCTCAAGGCGTGCAGGCGTGAACCCGTGCCGCACACGCCCGTGTGGTTCATGCGGCAGGCCGGGCGCTCCCTGCCGGAGTACCGCAAGGTCCGCGAGGGCATCCCGATGCTCGAGTCCTGCATGCGGCCCGAGCTGGTCACCGAGATCACCCTCCAGCCGGTGCGCCGGCACAACGTGGACGCGGCGATCTTCTTCAGCGACATCGTCGTCCCGCTCAAGGCGATCGGCCTCGACCTCGACATCAAGCCCGGCGTCGGCCCGGTCGTCGAACAGCCGGTCCGCACCCGCGCCGACCTCGCCCGGCTGCGCGACCTCACCCCCGAGGACGTCTCCTACGTCACCGAGGCGATCGGACTGCTCACCCGCGAACTCGGCCCGACCCCGCTCATCGGCTTCGCCGGCGCCCCGTTCACCCTCGCGAGCTACCTCGTCGAGGGCGGCCCCTCCCGCACGTACGAGAACGCCAAGGCGATGATGTACGGCGACCCCGAGCTCTGGGCCGACCTGCTGGACCGGCTCTCCGAGATCACCGCGGCGTTCCTGAAGGTGCAGATCGAGGCGGGCGCGAGCGCGGTCCAGCTGTTCGACTCCTGGGCGGGCGCGCTCGCCCCGGCCGACTACCGCCGCTCCGTGATGCCCGCCTCGGCGAAGGTGTTCGACGCCGTCGCCGGGTACGGCGTCCCGCGCATCCACTTCGGCGTCGGCACCGGAGAGCTGCTGAAGCTCATGGGCGAGGCCGGCGCGGACGTCGTCGGCGTCGACTGGCGCGTCCCGCTCGACGAGGCCGCCCGCCGGGTCGGCCCCGGCAAGGCGCTCCAGGGCAACCTCGACCCGACGGTCCTGTTCGCCACCACGGAGGCCGTCGAGGCGAAGACCCGCGAGGTGCTGGACGCGGCCGCCGGACTGGAGGGCCACGTCTTCAACCTCGGGCACGGCGTCATGCCCTCCACCGACCCGGACGCGCTGACCCGGCTCGTGGAGTACGTCCACACGCACACCGCCCGCTGAGTCCTAGCCGGGTCACCCGGCGCGGCGCAGGAGGACGGACAGGGCGAGCCGGGACGAGACGTCGAGCTTGCGGTAGACGCGCGACAGATGCGTCTCCACCGTGCGGGTGCTGAGGAAGAGCCGCTCGGCGATCTGGCGGGAGCGCAGCCCCGTCGCCGCCAGCTCGGCTATCTCGCGTTCGCGCTCGCTGAGCAGGGCGAGGGAGTGCGCGGTCCGGTGACGGTCGGACAGCTCGGTGCGCGTGCGGGCCACCCGCTCCTGCACGAGACGGGCCCCCGAGGTGCGGGCGACCGCCTCCGCCGAGTCCAGCCGGCTCAGGGCCGCGGCCCGGCCCTGGGCCGCGGCGAGCGCGGGCGCGCCGCTCGCCAGCGTCCAGGCGTACTGCACCGGCATGCCGGCGGAGCGGAAGGCCGCCGCGGCCGGTTCGAAGAGCGCGGCGGCCGCCTCGTGCTCGCCCTCGGCCAGGTGGAGCCGGGCGCGGGCGTCGTGCACGTAGGCCTGCTGGACCGCGAGCCCCAGTCGTCCGGCTTCCGCCTCGGCCGTCCGGACCATGCGGTGCGCGCTCTCGTGGTCACCGCACTCCAGTGCGGCCGTGGTCAGCAGGGCGAGCGCGAAGGGCCGGGAGAACGGGCGGACCAGCGGCAGCTCCTCGCCGCCCCCGTTGTCCAGCAGGGTCCGCCGGCACCCGGCGGCGTCGCCGGCGAGCAGCCGTGCCTGGGCCAGCAGACCGGTCGCGGAGGTGCTCCACCAGCTGTGGCCGGGCGGGGAGGCCGTCGTCGCCTCCTCGACGAGCGCGATCGTCTCGGCGGCGTACTGCCGGCCGTGGGACCACACCAGCGTCGTCGCGCGCATCGCCCGGGCCAGGGCCACGGCGTCCGGGGCGCCGAGGGCGTGGGCCAGGGCCTCGACCTCGCGGGCCCGTCCTTCGGAGGCGGCCAGGCGGCCGGTCCACTGCTCGACCATGGCGAGCGCGAGGAGCCGGTGCATCAGGATGGGCCGGTGGGCGTCCGATCCGGTGGCGTCCAGCCCCCGGCCGAGGTGGCGGGCGGCGTCCGCGAACCGCTCCAGGTAGAGCTCGGCGCAGCCGAGCAGGGCGAGCGTCTCCGGGATACGGCCGGCCATGGGGTCGGGCAGGGCGTCCAGGAGCCCGGCGCAGCGGGTGACCTCGGGTCCGGCTTCGGCGAGGTCACCCGAGTGGGTGGCGCAGAGCGCGGAGAGGACGCGCAGCACGGTGCGGTCCGTCCGGTCCGCCTCGCCCGGCGTCCGCGCGGCCTCCCGGAGCAGGTCACGCGCCTGGTCGTGCCGGCCGCGCACCACGTGGACCAGGCCGTACTCGATGACCAGCCCGACGGCTTCGGCCGGTAACGGATCGGGCAGCGGCCGGGGCAGCGCGTCGAGGGCGGCGCAGACCATGGCCGTCGCCTCCTCGTACCGGCCGAGCTGCCGCTCGGCGTCGGCGCAGACGGCGTGGGCCCGCAGCGACTGCCGTTCGCTCAGGTCCGCGCGGGGGTCCGCCAGCAGTTCGTGGGCGCGGGCGCGGGCCTCCTCCGGCTGCCCCGAGGCGATCAGCGCGCGGCAGCAGGCGAGTTCCAGCTCGGTGCGGGAGCCGGGGGTGCCGTCCCGGCCGGGCGGTGACTCCAGGGCCAGGCGCAGCCAGCGTGCCGCGGTCGCCGGTGCCCGCGCGGCGATGTCCGCGGCTCCTTCGGACAGGGCGCGGGCGGCGAGGGCGGCGTCGGTGCCGAGCAGGTGCTCGGCGTGGCGCGCCCGTTCGTGGGCCCGGCCGCCGCGGGCGGTGAGCAGGTCGAGGGCGCGGTGGTGGGCTCGCAGCCGGAAGGACAGACCGGCCCTCTCGTAGGCGACGTGGCCGACGACGGGATGGCGGAAGCGCAGCCTTCCGCTCCAGTCGGCCGGCCGTACCAGGTCGGCGCGCTCCAACTCTGCGAGGGCGTCGAGGGTGTCGTCCAGCCCCAGCCCCGCGACCTGGGCGACGTCCTGCGGCCGGAACGGGGAACTGAGCACGGCCGCCGCCGACAGCGCGACCGCGGCCCGCGGCGTCAGCGCGTCGACCTCGGCGATCAGCGGTTTCGCCTCGCGGAGCAGCCCGTCGGCGTCGGTTCCCGAGCGCTCGGGCCAGTGGCCGGGGTGCCAGTCCGCCGCGACGAGCAGGCGCAGGTACTGCGGATTGCCCCCGGCCGCGGCGCACACCTGACCCGCGAACCCGTCGAGCCCGGCCGGGTCGTGCGGCCCGGTGCCCTCGGGCGTGCGCCATGAGGTGAGCAGGGCGGCCACCGCCGGGGGGTCGAGGGGGCCCGGCTCGATCCGTGTCACCGTGCCGGTCCGCACCCCGTCCTCCAGCGCCTCCAGCAGTCCGGGCGGGGTCTGCCGGGGCCGGTGGGTCAGGGCGAGCACGAACGGGCCGGGCTCGGGGGAGCGGGCCAGCCGTGCGAGCGCGGCCGTCGAGCGGGGGTCGCACCCGTGGACGTCGTCGAGCACCAGGACGCCGCCCGCGGCCCACCGGGCGGGCGTCAGCCGGCCGTCCTCGTCGAACGGCTCCGGCCCGTTCCCGGCCGCCTGCGGGAAGGACCGCCGTGCCGTCCAGGCGTCGCGGAACACCTGTAACGGGGTGGGGTCCGCGCGGGCGGCACGGGCCCGGGCGACCGGGAGTCCGCGCCGCGCGGCCAGTTCCGCCAGGGCCGTGGCGAGGCGGGTCTTGCCGATGCCGGGTTCTCCGGCGATCTCCACGACCGAGCCGTGGCCGTTCCCCAGGGCCTCCACGATCCGCGCGAGCGCGGCGAGTTCGGCCTCCCGTGCCACCGGGAGTTCCCCGGCGGCCGGTACGGGCACTGCGACCATGGGTGCCGTTCCCCCTCCGTGTGCGGTCCGGCACCCACCTGGTCCGGCTCCGGCCACGAGGATCGGCCGGAACAACCGTACGGAAGTGGCGAGGCCGCTCGACTTACTTTTCTTAAGCTACCTATGCGCCTGAATACCGTATTAAACGTTCTCGGGGTTCCGTGGCTGTTTCAGTCCGGGATGTCCCAGGTGAACCGGTGCACGTGGATGCCGAAGTACGGGAAGGACTCCACCGAGCGCACGCCCGGGAGCGTGCGGACCCTGTCGTTGATGATCAGCGACAGGTCGTCCATGGTCCGGCACACGACCTCCGCGAACAGGTCGCAGGAGCCGGCCGTGGACACCAGGTAGATGACGCTGTCGATGCGCTCCAGCGCGTCGATGGTCTCCTTCAGGCCGCCGTCGACCTTGATGGCGAGCAGTGCCATGACCGGCAGTCCCAGTCTCAGCGGATCCGTCACCGCGGCGAACTGGAGCAGTCCGCGCTCCGTCAGCCGCTGCACCCGGGCCCGTACCGCCGGCGCGGACAGTCCCACCTCCTTGCCGAGGTCGGTGTACGACGCGCGGCCGTCCCGCTGGAGCAGCCGGATGAGGGTCTTGTCGACCGTGTCCAGTTCGATGGGGGCCGTCACCGATCGTCTTCCCTTCCCCGGGGCGCGTTGGGACGCGACCGTACCAAGCCGGGCGGAGCGCGTCCCGGGCCCGACCACGTGGACAAGGCGCTCGCATACCGCCCCTCGACCGTTGCCGAACCCGCCGTGCCTAACGTCACGTCCGCCGGGGCGGTGACCGTTCCGGGGCCTCTGCGGACGGACGGGGACGGCATCGTGAACGCCTCATCGCCTGGCGGCGTCAAGCTCAGCGGGATCAGGGACTTCCGGCTGCTGTGGGTCGGCGGCCTGCTGACGTCCCTGGGCGCGCAGCTGACGTCCATCGCGCTTCCCCTGCTGGTGATGCGCCAGACCGGTTCGGCCGTCCAGGCGGGCGCGGTGGGCAGTGTGGCGGTCGGAGCCCTGCTGATCAGCATGCTGCCCGCGGGGGCGCTGGTCGACGTGGTCGAACGGCGCCGGCTCATGCTGTGGTGCCAGGCGGGCAGCGCCGTCCTGGTCGGCTCGCTCGCCGCGGCCGTGGCGCTGGGGCGGTCACCGCTGGCCCTGGTGATGCTGGTGGCCGTGGCCAACGCCGTGATCGCCGGCCTCGTCGGACCCGCCTCCCTGGGGCTGCTGCGGGCCGTGGTCCCGGAGGAGCGGCTCACCGCGGCCTCGGCCCAGTTGCAGGCCAGGTCCTCGGCCGCGCGGCTCGTCGGACCGCTGGTCGGCGGGGCGTTGTTCGCCGTCCATCCGGCGCTTCCCCTCGGAGCCGAGGTCGTCGGCCTGCTGGTGTCCGTGATCTGCCTGGTGTGCGTCCGGACCCGCTCGGCGCCCGCTGCGGCGGCCGGTCCCGCGTTCAGCAGGCGGGAGTTCACCGCGGGCATGGCCTTCATCTGGCGGCGCCCGTACCTGCGCACCGTGCTGCTCGTCTTCGGGCTGGGCATGAACGCGGCGTTCAGCGCGCTGATGTTCGTCTCGCTCGCCACGGCCTCGGACGAGGGCCGGTCCGGTATCGGCGGCGGCACGGTCGTCTCCCTCACCGCCGCCGGCGCGCTGGCCGGCGCGCTGGCCGCGGCGCGCCTCCCGGCGGGCCTGCGCCCGGGACCGCTGATCGCGGGCACCTGCTGGGCCTGCGCCGCCGCCGCCCTGCTGATGACGCTCAGCCAGGACGTCTGGTACCTCGGTAGCCTGTCCGCGTTGTGCCTGGCGCTGGCGACGATCGCGGGCATCGGGTTCACCGGTTCGATGCTGCTGGCCGCGCCGGAGGGCATGGTCGGGCGGGTGCAGAGCGCCGGGGGGTTCCTCTCCTCGCTCGTCCAGCCGCTCGGTCCGCTGGCGGGCGGGGCACTGCTCTCCGTCTCGGGGCCGGGGACCACGTACGCCGTGCTGGGCGCGGTCTTCCTGCTCTGCGCCGTCCTGGTGTCGTGGGCGCGCTCCGACGACGCGGTGTCCTCTGGCGAAGCGGTGTCCTCTGGCGAAGTGGTGTCCTCCGGCGAAGCGGGCTCCTCCGACGCATCGGGCCTCTCCGGCGACGCGGTGTCCGGCGGCGTAGTGCCCTGCGGCGACGCGGTCTCCGGCGACGCGGTGCCCGCTGGCGACGCGGTGCCCGGCGCGTTCCGGCAGGAGGCTCCCGCCGCCGCCCCGCAGGGCACCGCCGGTGACCGGCAGGTCCCGTTCGGACCAGCCCCGGCGCGCGGGGCCGAGGAGCGCCACGGCTCCGGGCCGGGCTGATCCGCGGACACACCCCGCGGACACCCCCCACGGGCCGCCGGCCGGCCCGGACCACGTGCGAAGAGCCCGACGCGCCCATGGGAGAGAGCAGGATGGCAGACCCGCAGGAAGCCCTGGTCCACTGTGCCGCGGACCCCGACTGGTTCGAGACGCCGGACCGGCTCGCCGACGAGGAGACCCGCTACCCGCAGACCCGCGCGGAGGTGCCGCCGGGCTGGCGGCGCGGCGCCTACGGGCTGTGGACCACGATGACCCCGCTGAACGCCCCGCCCGTGGCACAGGGCTGGAAGATCCACCTGTCGGCGGTCCCGGAACACGCGCGAACGACCCTGGAGAAGGCCACCCGGATCCTCCTGGCCCGGAACGTCCCCTTCAAGTTCCTGCGCAGCGAGGCGGCCCTGCGGCTGGTGTCCGAGAAGTACATGAGCCGGGGCAGCAGCGGGAAGTTCGTCGCCGTGTACCCGGCGGACGACGCGCAGTTCACGGCCCTGGTCGGGGAACTCGCCGAGGCCCTCGACGGTCTGCCCGGCCCCTACGTCCTCAGCGACCTGCGGATCGGGCCGGGCCCGGTCCACGTCCGCTACGGGGCCTTCGCGGAGCAGTGGTGCACGGACGAGGACGGGACGCGGGTGCTGGCCCTGCGCACCCCCTCCGGCGACCTCGCCCCCGACGAGCGGGGCCCGGTCTTCCGGACCCCCGAGTGGGTGCGCCTGCCCCCCGTGCTGGAGCCCCACCTGGCCGCCCGGCGGAACGCCGGATGGGGCGACTTCCCGTACACCGTCCGCAGCGCCCTGCACCATTCGAACGCGGGCGGCATCTACCTCGCCGAGCACCGCGTCACCGGGGAGCGGGTCGTCCTCAGGGAGGCACGTCCGTACGGCGGCCTGGACGCCGCGCGCGACGACGCCGTGGAGCGGCTGCACCGCGAGCACCGCGCCCTGCGCCGGCTGCGGGGACTGGACTGCGTGCCGCGGGTCCACGGCGTCGCCACCGTCTGGGAGCACCTGTTCCTCGTCGAGGAGTACATCGAGGGCGAACGGCTGCTCGACGCGATGATCGAACGCTACCCGGTGCCGGGCCGCGACCAGTCGCCGCGGGCGCTCCGGGACTACGCCCGCTGGGTGGCCACCGTCACCGACGGCCTGGCCGCGGCACTGGACGCCGTCCACGGGCGGGGACTGTGCTTCCGGGACGTCCACCCGGGCAACGTCATGGTCCGTCCCGACGACTCGGTGGTGCTGGTGGACTTCGAGTACGCCACCGACCTCACGCGGCCCGACCTGCCCCGGGTGGGCGCCGCGGGGTTCGCCGCACCCGCCGGGGCCACCGGCGCGGAGGCCGACCGGTACGGTCTGTGGGCCACCTGGCTGAGTCTGCTGATGCCGATGGTGGAGACGCTGGAGCGCGACCCGGGGAAGGCCGACCGCCTGGAGGCGGTGGCACGGGAACGCTTCGGGCTGTCACCCGCCGACGGGCCGCGCCGACCCGTGATCGGCGGCGCGACGACGGCCGGCACGACGCCCCGGGGCGCGGGCCGCGACCGCGACGACCTCTTCGACGGTCCGGCACCGTGCGACGGTTCCGCCCTGTCCGACGGTCCCGCCCCGTCCGACGGTCCCGCCCCATCCGGCGGTCTGGCTACGTCCGGCGGTCCGGCTACGTCCGACGGTCCCGCCACGGACTGGCCCGCCGTCCGCGAACGGCTGCTCGCCGGCCTTCGCTCGTGCGCCACGCCCGACCGCGAGGACCGGCTCTTCCCGGCGGACCGGCGGGTCTTCGCGTCCGGCGGCCACGCGGTCGCCCACGGCGCGGCGGGGGTGCTGCTCGCCCTGCGCCGGACCGGCGCCGAGGTGAGCGAGGAGTACACCGACTGGCTGGTGGCGGCGGCCCGGCGCGCCCGCCCGGGTGCGGCACCCGGCCTGTACGACGGTCTGCACGGGACGGCCGTCGCCCTCGACGAACTCGGCCGGCGCGACGAGGCGCTGGAGGTGTTCGACCGCGCCCGCGCGGCCGGTGACCCCCGACAGGCCGGCCTCTTCGGCGGCCAGGCCGGAACGGCTCTGAGCCTCGGCCACTTCGCGGCCGTCACCGGCGACGACGCCCTGCTGGGCGCCGCGACGCGCACCGCCGACCGGCTGGACGCCCTCGTGCGCGGCGAGGCGCCGTCCGGCGTGGTGGCGCCACCGTACGCCGGACTGATGCACGGCTTCAGCGGTGCGGCCCTGCTCCAGCTGAAGCTCTACCGGACGACCGGGGAGCAGCGGCGCCTGGCCATGGCGCGCGCGGCCCTGCAACGGGACCTCGACCGCTGCGTCACGATGCGGGACGGGATCGTGCAGGTGAAACAGGGTCACCGGCACCTGCTGTACCTGGACGAGGGCAGCGGCGGCATCGCCCTGGTGGCCCGGGAGTACCTCGAACACGTCGACGACCCGCGCCTCACCGCCTTCCTGGACGCGGTGTGCCGCGGCTGTGCGTCGCACTTCGTGCGCGAGCCCGGCCTGATGCGGGGCCGGGCCGGACTGATCGCCGTGCTGGGCGGCCTGGGCGGCCCCGAGCGGCGCGGCGAGGTCGACGCGGCGGTCCGCCGGCTCGGCTGGCACGCCGTCCACCGCGACGAGGGCCTGTTCTTCCCCGGCACCGGGCTGCTGCGCCTGTCCGCGGACCTGGCCACCGGAGCGGCGGGCGTCCTGCTGGCCCTGCACACGGTGTTCGAGGGAAAGGGCGGCCTGCTGCCCCTGCTCGCCACGGGCTGACCCGCGGCGCACGGACGACGTACACACGGACGACGGCGGGTGGACGACGACGTACGGCGCGTCGACGACGACGTACGGATGACGACGTACGGACGACGTACGCACGGACGACGGCGCACGGATGACGACGTACGGACGACGTACGCACGGACGACGGCGCACGGACGACGACGCATGGACGACGACCGGAGGAGAACCCCTTGTTCGATTCGCTCGGCGAGGCCATCGCGGACGAGCAGTTCTACGCGCCGCTCGCCACGATGGCCGACCCCGGCCCCCGCTTCGCCCCCGCCCGGGTCCCGGCCGGCTGGCGCGGAACCGACCGGGACATCTGGACGGCGTGGAGCGGCCCGCGGGTCCGGCGTGCCGAACAGGGCTGGAAGATCCACGTCTCGGCGCGGCTGGAGCGCGCCCAGGAGGTCCTGGACGTGGTGGCGGACACCTGTTTCGCCGAGGACGTGCCGTTCAAGCACGTGTCGGCACGGTTCTTCTTCCTCTTCCTCCACCACAAGCACGCCCCGCGGGCGCAGTCGGGCAAGTTCTGCGCCGTCTACCCGCCCGACGACGACACCGCGCGACGCCTCCTCGGCCGGCTCGCCGACGCCCTGCACGCGGAGGACGGCACCTACGTCCTGTCCGACCGCCGCTACCGGGACTCCAGGACCGTCCACTACCGCTACGGCGCCTTCACCCGCCGCGGCCGGCTGCTGCCCGACGGCACCAGGGAACCGCTGCTGCGGGACGGCCACGGACGCGACGCCGTCGACCTGCGGCGACCGGCCTTCACCCTCCCCGACGGCATCACCGACCCCTTCGTCGCCGAGGAGCCGGCGCCGCACAGGGGCGCGATCCGGATCCGCGACTACGAAGTCCTCCAGGTGCTCCAGCCGAGCAACGCCGGAGGGGCCTACCGGGCCCGGGACACCCGCACGGGGCGCCTCGTCCTGCTCAAGGAGGCGCGCGCCCACAACGGCTACACCTGGGACGGCGCCGACGCCCGGCAGCGGCTGCGCCACGAGTACGACGTCCTGACCGCCGTCCACGAAGCCGCGCCGGGGGTGTGCCCGGAGCCGCTGGACCTGTTCACGGAGTGGGAACACGACTTCCTCGTCATGGAACACGTCGAGGGAGTCGCGCTGCGCGACTGGATCGGCCGCGGCTCGCCCGTCCTCCAGGCCGGCCGGCCCGCCGAGGACTTCGACCGGTACCACGCCGACTGCCGGCGCGTCCTCGCCTCCCTGGACGCCGCCCTCGGCCGGCTGCACGCCCTGGGGTACCGGTTCGGCGACGTCAGCCCCGGCAACGTCATCGTCACCGAGGACAAGGAAGCCCGGCTCGTCGACTTCGAGTCCGTGACGCCGGCCGACGCGGCCCCCTCCCGGATGGGCACCCCGGGCTTCGTCCCGCCCCCCGACGTGGTCGCCGCCCACCCCCTCGACCCGTTCCTCGCGGACCGCTACGGCACGGCCGCCGTCGCGCTCACCCTGCTGGCCCCCTTCCCCAACACCCCCCGGCTGACGTCGGCGAACCTCGCCCTGCTGCACCGCGACCTGGCGGCGGCGGCACCGGTGCCGGGCGACCTGTGGCGGCGGGCCACCGCCTTCCACCGGCCCGCCGCCGACACGTCCGCGGCGCTGCCCTCCCCCGCGGAGGTGGAGGCCGACCCGTCGGCCTGCCTGGCGCGGCTCGCCGAACGGACCGCGGCCGGACTGCTCGCCATGGCCGACCCCGCCCGCCCGGACTGGGTCTTCCCGCCCCCGCCCCCGGCGTTCCGCACCAACACCGTGTGCGTGGCGTACGGGACCGCCGGAGTGGTGCACGCCCTGCACCGGGCGGGCACGCCGATCCCGGACGACATCGACAAGCGGCTGCGCCGGGACGCCCTGTCCTCGGCGCGCCCGGCGGACCCGGCGGACGAACTGCCGCCCGGCCTGGAGGCGGGGCTGGCGGGCGTCGCCCGGGTCCTGGTCCGGCTGGGCCACCTCGACGAGGCGCTCGACCTGCTGCGCACCGCCGACGGCCATCCGCTGACCGCGTCGTCGGCCACGCTCGCCGGCGGACGGGCCGGGGTCGGCCTCGCCTGGCTCGCCCTGCACCGGCGCACGGGCGACGCCCACCACCTGGAGCGGGCCGCCGCCGCGGGCGACGCCCTCTCGCACACCGCCGACCTGAGGCCGGCCCTCGGTCGCCACGACGCCCGCGGACTGTTCCACGGCCGCTCCGGAGTCGCGCTCTTCCTGCACCACCTCGCCCACGACACCGGCGACGAGCGCTACCTGGCGGCGGGACGGCGCCTGCTGCACGAGGAACTGGACCGCGCGGTGGCGCTTCCCGACGGCTCCCTGTCGTTCTCCGACAACGGCGTGAACCAGCGCGTCATGCCCTACCTGGGCGCGGGCTCCGCGGGCGTCGGAACCGCACTCCTGCGCTACGTCGCGTCCACCCGGGACGAACGCTGCGCCGCGGCCCTGCCCCGCATCGTCGCCGACGCCCGCAAGGTCTGCGCGATCCGGGCGGGCCTGCACGGAGGGTTCGCCGGACTCGTCCACTTCATCGCGGACCACGCCGACCACACCGGTGCCGCCGCCGACCGCGAGGACGCGGTACGGCTCGCCACCGGGCTCCTCAAGTACGCCGTCCCGCACGGTGACGGCGTCCGCTGGCCCGGGGAGGACTCGCTCCGGTTCAGCGCCGACCTGGCCGGCGGTGGCGCCGGGGTCCTGCTGGCCCTGCACCGAGTCCTCCACGGACCGGGTGACGACTGGTTCACCCTGGAAATCCCCGAACCCACGAGAAAGTGAAGGTGGTCGACCATGACCGAGATCCTCGCCCTCCAGCAGCTCGAGACCCAGGACGAGGAGGCGGCCGTGCCCTGTTTCAGCATCTGGGCCAGCTCCTGGGTCGACATCGCGAACTAACCGGCCGCCGGAGGACAAGGAGACCTCACCATGGCGCAGATCCTCGCCTTGCAGACACTCGCCGACGACCTCGCCGACGACCTTGCCGACGACCTCGCGGAGGGCCTCCGGGCGGAAGGGAAGTACCCCTGCCTGAGCATCTTCGCGAGTCACTACTCCGAGACCCTGTGACCCCGTAGAGCACGGCTCCGCCGTGGACACCGCAGCCGGCCGCGGCCGGTGTCCACGGCTTCTACGTACGACCGCATTACGTAGTTCCTCTGATGCCCCGGACGACCGAAGTCTGTGAAGCTCTCCACGGCTTTGTGCAGCCGACGAACGCGCAGGCAGTGCAGACCCGTCCGTCCGAGAGCGAGGCGAAGAGTGGACCACGCACAGACCGCCACGGAGATGCCACGCACGGAGGTGCCGCGTACGGAGGTGCCGCGTACGGAGGTGCCGCGTACGGAGGTGCCACGCACGGAGGTGCCGCGCACGGAGGTGCCGCGCACGGAGGTGCCGCGCACGGAGGTGCCGCGCACGGTCCGGTTACCCGGTGGACGCACGGCCGCCCGCCGGCCACCGGTCGGCCGGGAGGAGGAGACGGACCGCCTGCGGCGGATCCTCGCCGACCGCTCGCCCGCGGGGCCCCGGCTGGTGCGGCTGACCGGGGATCCGGGGACCGGCAAGACCCGTCTGCTCACGGAGTGGGGGGAGCGGGCCGAGCGGGCCGGGTTCACCCTGCTCGCGGGACGGGCGTCCCCGCGGGACCGGGACCGCCCGTTCGCGCTCTTCGCGGAGCCGGTCGCCCGGCTGCTGGCGGACCCCGTACCGACGGCGGCCGTCGCCCCGGCCGACCGGACGCTCCTGCACCGATGTCTGCTGGAACCGGACCTGGCCGCCGGCCGGTCGCGGCGGGAAACGGCGGCCGGCGGGCCGGACCGGCTGCTCCACGTCATCGGCGACCTCGTGTGGGCGGCGGCACGCCACCGGCCGGTGCTGCTGAGCCTGGACGACCTGCACTGGGCGGACGACCGCTCCCTGGACCTGCTGAGCGACCTGCTGCGCCGTCCGCGGGCCGGGACGCGACTGGTCCTGGTCGGTGCCCTGCGCCCGCGTCAGGCGTCCGCACCGCTGATGGCCGCCCTCACGGACACGCACACCGCCTGCCGGGTCGACCAGGTCGCGTTGCGGCCCCTGTCCCGCGACGCGGTGGACACGCTCCTGGGACCGGCGACGCCCCCCGAGCGGCGGCGGATCCTCCACCGGGCGAGCGGCGGGAACCCCCTGTACCTGCGGATCCTGTCCCTGTCCCCGAAGGCCCCGAGGGGCGTCGACCACCCCCACGACCTCGTGCTGTCCGAGGAGGCCGCCGTGTCCGCGATGACGGCCGTCGCGCGGGAACTGGCGCCGCTCGGCACCGTGGAGACCGACGTCCTGCGGGCCGCCGCCGTGCTGGGCGACGAGTTCGAACCCGCGCACCTGGCCGTGGTGGCCGGGTGCGATCCGCCGGTCGCCGCCGCGGCCCTCGACCGGTTGGTGGCCCTGGACCTGCTGCGGGACGACCATCCGCGCGGCAGGCTGTGCCGGGCCCGGCACCCGGTCCTGCGGGCCGCCGTCCACCGCAGCATCCCCCCGGCCTGGCGCCGGGACGCGCACGCCCGCGCCGACCGGCTGCTGCGGGACACCGGCGCCGGCCCCCTGGAACGGGCCCCGCACGTCGCCCGGTCGGGGCGGATGGGGGACATGGACGCGATCCGCCTGCTGGGGGAGGCCGCTGACGGGCTCATGGACACGGACCCCGCGCTGTCCGCGTCGTGGCTGCGCACGGCGCTGAGCCTGCTCGTCGAGGACCGCGAGGGGCTGCGCGCGTCCCTCACGGCCTCCTTGGCCCGGGCCCTGGGCCTCAGCGGCCGGCTGCGCGCATGCCGGGAGCTGCTGCGGCGGACGCCCCCGGAACCGCATCGCCCCACCCGTGAGAGCGCGCGGCGTGTCGCCTTCCACGCCATGGTCGAACGCCACCTTGGCGACTACCGGGCCGCCGAGGCCCTGCTGGAGGCCGAACTGGCGCGGGTGCCGGAGGGCGCGGACGCGGTCGCCCACCCGATGCGTCTGGAACTGGCCACCGTGAGGCTGCTGTGCCGCGCCGGTCCCCGCTCGCCCGAACGGGTGGCCGAGCTGGTGGACGACGTCCTGCGCCGGACCCCGGACGGTCAGGAGCCGCAGCGCATGGCGGCCCTGGTGCGGCTGGCGCACGCCGGCGCATGCCAGGGGGACGTGACCGCCCTGAGGCGGTCCGCGGCCGAGGCGTGCGCCCTGGCCGACGCGACGGGCGACACCGTCCTCGCCGCGCACCTGGACACCGTGTGCCAGCTCGGCTGGGCCGAGGCCCTCGCGGAGCGGCACCTCGACGCGCTGCGGCACACGACCCGCGGGGTACGGCTGGCCCGTGAGACGGGACAGCTGTTCGTCCTCCCCCATCTGCAACTGGCGCACTCCTACGCCGGACTGGCCGCCGGCCGGCCCGCCGACGCGCTCCGATCCGCCGAGGAGGCCGAGGAGACCGCCCGCCTGCTGGACCGGCCGTCCGTCCTGGGCTTCGCCCTGGCCCTGAACGCCTGGGCCACCTCCCTGCTGGACGGGCCGGACGCCGCGGCGCCGCTCGCCGAGCGCGCGGTGCAGGAGGCCGGCGCCGACGGCCGGCCGTGGGGCGTCACCGCGGGAGTGCTGGCCGGCATCCGGGTCGCCCAGGGGCGTCCGGACGAGGCCCTGGACCTGGCCCGCTCCGCCGCCGAGCACAGCGGGCCTCCCGGCACCGCACGGTGCGTCAGACCGATGTGGTACGCCCTGGCGGCCGAGGCCGCGGCGGCCCGGGACCACGGTGACGGACGTGTCTGGGCCCGGCGCGCCCGGCTGGACGCCGAGGTGCTGGGACTGCCGGGCCAGCGCGGCCACGCGGCCCTCGCCGAGGCCCACACCTCGGCCGACCCGATCGGGCCGCTGCGCTCCGCGATCGGCGACTTCCGCACGGCCGGGCTCGTGGTGATGGAATGCCGGGCGGGGCTGCTGCTGTCGCGGACGCTGGCGGCCCGGGGACGGGACGAGGAGGCACTGGCCGCGGCCCGGCACGCCAAGAGGCTCGCCGAGTCGTGCGGGGCGCGCCACCTGCGACAGCAGGCCGTGGACGTCCAGCGCCGGCTGGGCGCCCGGCAGCCGCGTACGGCGCGGGAGCCGCACGGGACCGGCCCGCCGATGTCGGTCCGCGAACGCGAGATCGCGCGCCTGGTCGCGCTGGGGCTGTCCAACGGCGACATAGCCCGCGCGTTGGTCGTGTCGCCCAAGACGGTCGAGGCGCACCTCACCCGCGTCTTCCGCAAGACCGGAGTGCGGTCGAGGGCCGCCCTCATCGCCGTGATGACCTCCGAGGACACCCGCAGGGGGGCCTGAGACCGGCCGACGTCCGGTGCGGGCCGGGCACCGGGCTGCGGCGGTTCGGCTCGGCGTGACGGTGCCGACTCAGCGGCTCGGCTTGGCGTCGCGGCTCCGGCGGCTTGGCTGGGCGGCTTGGCTCGGCTTGGCGTCGCGGCCTGGCATGCCGGCCCGACTCAGCGGCTCGGCTCGGCTTGGCGTCCCAGCCCCGGTGCCGCGGCCTGGCGGCCCAGCCCCGGTGCCGCGGCCTGGCGGCCCGGCCCCGGTGTCGCGGCTTGGCGGCTCGGCCTGGCGTCGCGGCCCGGCGTCCCGGCTTGGCGTCGCGGCCCCGGTGTCGCGGCTTGGCGGCTCGGCTTGGCGTGCCGGCTCCGGCGGCTTGGCCTGGCGTCGCGGCCCCGGCGTCCCGGCTTGGCGTCCCTGCCCCGGTGTCGCGGCCTGGCGGCCCGACCCCGCGTCGTGGCCTGGCGTGCCGGCTTGGCGTGGCGGCCCCGGCGTCGAGGCCCGGCGGCCTGGCCGGGCGGCCCGGCCAGGCCGCCCGGGAGTCCGGCGGTGGCGGCGGCAACCCGCTGAGGGCCGCACCTCCGGCGCCGCGGGCGGTCCGGCCGCGGTCACGGCTGCGGTGCCTCCACCAGCAGTTCCTCCAACTGGCGGATCAGCCGGGCCGCCGCGGTGCGCCGGTCGGGGGCGAGGTCCGGCCCCGCGGCGGAGGCGTCCGCGTGCCGCCTGACGATGTGCAGGGCGATGGAGGCCTGGCGGGCGAAGAGGAACAGCAGGTCGAGTTCCGACAGGCTGGAACGGGACTGGACGGCCGGGTCCAGGACCTCCAGCACTCCCAGGACGCGATCGCCGTGGATCAGCGGTGCCGCCATGATCGCGTCGGGGACGTACTGGGTGGACTGCGCCAGGGAGCGGTCGAACGAGGCACTGGCCGTCAGGTCGTCCACGATCATGGGCTCCCCGGAGGCCGCCACCCAGCCCGCGATGCCGCGGTCGGCCGGGAAGCGCCTGCCGACCAGGAACTCCTCGCCCCGGCCGGAGACGGCCTGGAAGACCAGCTCCCCGGCGTCCTCGTCCAGGAGGAAGATCGAGCCGGCCTGGGCCCCGAAGATGGCGCGGGCCACGTCGACGATCGACTGGAGCAGTTCCCCGGCCGATGGGTCGCCCGGCGTCGCGGAGGGGTCCGCGGCGGGCGGGATGTGATGGGACACGCTGACACCTCTACTGGTCGATGCCGCCGGCGGCGGTGCCCGGACCGCTGCCGACGTGAGGGAGACGGACGTTGGCGGCGGAGAGATAGAGCGCGGTCTTCAGCTGGAAGGGGGTCATGCGGGGGTGCGCGGACAGGATCCGGGCGGCCAGTCCGGTGATGAAGGGGGTGGCGAAGCTGTTGCCGGTGGTGCGGATGGACTCGCCGCCCAGCCAGGCGACCTCCACGTTCTGGCCCGGGGCGAAGAACTCCACCGGCGGCCGTGGGTTGTACAGGTGCAGGCCGGCGTCGTCCTCGTGGTGGCTGCCGACCGAGATCACCGAGGCGAACCGCCAGGGGAAGCTCTCCACCGGGGTGTTGTGCGCCGAGGCGACGATCACCGTGCGGCCGAAGTACGCCTCGTCGGCCAGCGCGTGCAGTTCCCCGGCGAAGCGGGTCCTGGTCGTCGACAGGCTCAGGTTCACCACGTCGAAGCCCTGCTGCACGGCCCAGCGCAGCCCGGCCAGCAGGATGTCCCCGGTGCCGGAGAAGCGCTCGCCGAGGACGCGGACGCTGTGCAGTTCGCACTCCGGTGCGACGCGGCGGACGATGCCCGCGCAGGCCGTGCCGTGCCCGCAGGTGTCACCGGTGTCCGTGCTCTCCACCCGGATGCCGTCTTCGTCCTTCACGACGACCCACGATCCGTGCACCGTGCCGACGGCGGGGTGGTCGCGTTCGACGCCCGAGTCGACGACACAGACCCGGACGCCCCGGCCCGTGCCCTCCTCGGCCGCCGCGGTGACGTCGGTGAAGGTGTCCGCCGCGACGGGGATGTCCTCGGGGCTCCTGCCCCGCAGGCTCCAGGTGAGCTCACGGCTGTGTGCGGTGGTGGCGGTAGGGGCGGTGGTGGTGGCGGTGGTGGGCGCGCTCATCGATGCTCGATCCGGTCCGGGCGTACAGGGGTGGTGTCGGGGCGGTCGGAGGCGAGGCGGAGCACCTCGGCGGCCCGGCGCGCTCCCGGCCGGTGGCCCTTGGCGTCGAACCAGGTCCCGGCCTCCGCCGCGGAGGCCGCCGCCCGGTCGCCGAGGCCCAGCAGCAGACAGGTGTGCGCGTGGTCCAGGGCGGCCAGGCCCCGCACGGCCGGGGAGTCCGTGGCGGTCGCCGCGTCGACGGCACGGCCGGCGAACCGCAGGGCGTCGCCGGTGAGCCCCCGAGCCGCGGCGAGCCGGCCGCGCAGGCCGTCCAGTTCTACGGTCTCGACGTGCGGCCTGTCCGTTTTCCGTGCGAGCCGTCCGACGACGTCGGCGGCCTCGGTGAACCGGCCGGATTCGACGAGCAGGCGGGCGGACTCCAGCGCGATGCCGTCCAGCAGCGTGCCGGCGCCGTAGCGCCGGCCCTGCTCGGTCGCGCCCTCCAGCAGGGTGAGGGCCCGGTCCCGGTGGCCGGCCAGGGTCTCCACGGTCGCGCCGAACACCGGCAGGAAGACCCGGGCCTCGGCGTACCCGAGCTCCACGGCCAGCCGCCCGGCCTCCGCCAGGCTCTCGCGGGCCGCGTCCCAGTGGTCGTCGAGCGCGAGGAGGAGGGCCAGGGGGCAGCTCAGCGTCAGTCTGACCGTGCGGCGCTCCGCGCCGTGCTCGGCGAGGAGGGCTCGGCAGCGGCCGAGGGCCGACGCCACCGGCTCCGGCCCCCGCCACAGCGAGATGCCCGTCGCGCCCAGCGCGGCCGCCCGCTCGGGCTCGCCGTCGGCGTTCACCGCGTGCGTCAGGGCGCGGGCGAGGTAGTCGGCCGCCTCCCCGTGCCGGCCCTGGGCCTGGCAGCGCTGCCCGAGCCGCAGGCAGGCGCGGGCCTGCCCGAGGTCGTCCCCCGCGGCCTCGAAGACGGCGAGCGTGGCCCGCGCCGCCCCGGCCGGTGTCTCGCCGCCGGGGCTCACCGTGGCCAGGGCCAGCCGGGCATGAGCGGCCTCGACCGGGTCCCCCGGCGCCGCCAGCACACGCCGGAGCAGCTCGCGCCCCTCGCCGGTGCGCCCCAGGGCCAGCCGGGTCTCGCCCAGTCTGCGGACGGCGGCGGTGCCGCTCGCCTCGTCCGCGCGGTGCAGGGCGACGGCGCGCTCCAGGAGGTCCTCGGCCCAGGGCAGGTCGGCGCGGGCGAGGGCCTGGGCGCCGGCCTCGCCGAGCGTCCCGGCTGCGCGGACCCGCAGCGCGTCGGTGACCTCGTCGGACAGGCCCAGCTCGCTGCGGTGACGGTGGGCACGCTCCAGGTGGCCGCCCACCGACGCGGGTCCGGCGGCGCGCACGGACGGCAGTTCCGCCGCCCTCGCGTGTCCCTCCGCCCTGGCCCGCTTGGACAGGCACTGGTACGTGACCTCCTGGACCAGCCCGCTCGCGAACCGGAAGGACGCCTCACCGGGCCGGCCCGCGGGCCCCGGCTCCACCAGCCGGCGCCTGACGAGCCTGCGCAGGGCGGCCCGTACGACGTCCGCGGCGACCGGAACAGCGACCGGAACAGCGACCGGAACAGCGACCGGACCACCGCCGCCCCACGCCCCGACGGCCCCCTCCGGCCCGTTGAACCCCTCCAGCCCCCTGAACCCCTCTGGCCCCTTGAGCCTCTCGGGCCTGTTCAGCCCCTCCGGCCCCTCCGGCCCCTCGGACCCGGTCAGCCCCTCCGCCCCGGTCAGCCCCGCCAGCTGGGCCGGGGTGAACTCCCGGCCCAGCACGGCGGCGAGGTCCAGGACGCTCCGGTCGCGCGGTTCCAGGGCGTCGATGCGGGCGCCCAGAACGGCCTGCACGGTGGGCGGCAGTCCGTCCCGCAACCCGCTCTCGGCCGCGGCGGCGAGCAACTGCTCCAGATGCAGGGGGTTGCCCCCCGCCCGCTCCAGCAGTCCGGCCGGCACGCGGTCCCGGTGGGCGGCGACGTCCGTCAGTTCCCCGGCCAGCAGCGCGGACTCCTCGTCCGACAGCCCCGTCAGCGGCAGCGACAGGGTCGGCGCGCCGAGCGGATCGGGACGGGACTCCAGCAGTTCGGGGCGGGTCAGGCAGACGAGCAGCACGCCGGAGCCGTCCAGCTCGCCCAGCAGCCGGTCGAGGACGTCCAGCAGCAGCGGCGCCGCCCACTGGCCGTCGTCGATCACCAGGACGACGGGGGAGTCGGCGGCCAGCGTGCCCAGGACCCGGACCAGGGCCGCACAGGTCTCGTCCAGCGAGGGGTTCGGGGTGCCGTCCCGCAGCAGGCCCCCGTCCAGCAGCCGCAGCGCCTCGTCGAAGCCCGGCCGCCCGGCGCCGGCGTGCGGACGCGCGGGGTCCGTCCCCGGGCGGCGCCCGCTCGAGGCCAGCAGTTCGGCCACCGCGTCCGCGAGCGGGCGGAGGCTGCCCTGCTCCCCGTAGGGCCGGCAGCGGCCGGCTCCGTGCCGGTGGGGCCGCGACGTGCGCCGCAGCCACTCCCGTACCAGCCGGGTCTTGCCCTGTCCGGCCTCCCCGTGCACCAGGACGCGCCGGGCGCCGCCGTCCGAGGCGACCGCGGCGAGCGCGGTGTCCAGCGCGTCCAGTTGGCCGCGGCGGCCCACGAAGCGGGCGTCGAAGCGGCGCAGGAGTTCGGGGTCGTCCTCACCGACCTCCAGCAGCCGGTACGCGGTCACCGGCTCGGCCTTGCCCTTGAGGGCCAGCGGCCCGACCGGTTCGGCCCGTACGGTCGGACCCGCGGAGAGCAGCGTGTCGGGGCCGATGAGGATCTGGCCCGCGGCGGCGTTCTGCTCCAGCCGGGCGGCCACGTTGACGGTCTCGCCGGAGACGAGCGCCTGCCGCGCCGAGGCGTCGGCGCCCGCCACCACCTGACCGGTGTTGACCCCGATCCTGACGTCCAGGCGGACCCCCGGCAGGGCACCGAGTTCCGCGTTCAGCCCGTCCAGCGCGTCGACCATGTCCAGCGCCGCGGCGAGCGCGCGGCGGGCGTCGTCCTCGTGCACGGTGGGCACGCCGAACACGGCCATGACGGCGTCCCCGATGAACTTCTCCACGGTCCCCCCGTGGGCTTCGATCCGGCGTCTCATCAGGTCGAAGTAGCGCAGGGTGACGGTGCGCAGGACCTCCGGGTCGAGAGCGCCGGAGAGGGCGGTGGAACCGACCAGGTCGCAGAAGAGGACCGTGACCACCTTGCGGCCGGCCGGCGAACCGGCGGGCGGCGCGCACGCCGCGCCGCAGGACGGGCAGAAACGCGCGTCGGGCGGCAGCACCCGCCGGCACGCGGAGCACTCGGGCATGTCCGCTGTCCTTCCTCGCGTGGGGGACGTGGGGGGACGTCCCTCGCGTGGGGGACGCCGTGGAACCGGACGCCGGGTCCGGCGCGGTCGCGGTGCGCGCGGCTCAGAACAGCGCCCCGCCCGCGATGTCCATGTGGGCCTGCACCTCGGGCCCGCTGTCGTCCAGCCGGCCCTTGATGTCGACCAGCACGCCGAGCTCGTGGGGGGTGAGGGCGCGGAGCACCTCCCGCTGTTCCTCGGTGAACGCGTCCACGGCGAAGCCCGCGGCCCGCAGACGGGTCAGCGGGTCGTGACGGTCGGTCATGGAGAACCTCCTGGAGTGGCTGCCAGCTGGAGGAAGAGCCGGGCGACCCCGTCGGCCGTGTGCAGCGCGCTGACGGTCACCGCCTCCTCCTGGTCCCGGGTCAGGGGCAGGGAGTCGATCAGGCCGTCCACCGCCGCCAGATGCCCGGTGTCGAGTTCCGCGTGCTCGCGCACGGTGCGGAAGGCGGCGGCGGGCAGCCCGGTCCGCGCCGCGAGCCGGCCGGCCAGCCAGGGCGCCGGCGCGTTGCCCTCCAGGACCCGGATGTAGCCGAGGAGGGCGACCGGATGGTGGTGCTCGACCCAGTAGTACTGCGCACCCGCCAGGCCGGCCACGACGGGCGGGCCGATGCCGTGGCGCGCGGGCGCCGGGTCGGCGCCGGCCGCGGCCAGATCGTCGAGCAGCCAGTCGTCGTGGCCCCGCTCCTCCTCGATGTGCTGTTCGAGGTAGCGGGCGAGCGGCACCGCCGAGGGGTCGCCCGGCGGCAGTTCCCCGCAGCGCAGGGCGGCCCGCTCCATCAGCGGCACCGACGCGCGGATCAGGGCGTGCATGGCGTACAGGTACGCGACGTAGCGGGAGACATGGCGGGAGGGCCCGCCGGAGGGCTCCCACAGCGCGGCGGCCGCGGCGTTCAGCGTGGGGGCGGTGAGGGCGAGCTTGACGCGCAGCGCAGCCGACCGGCTCGGGGCGTTCATCCCGCCGCACCGCCGCCCGCGGCGGGGCGCAGCGCCACCAGCTCCGCGTAGGGCGGGCAGCCGTGACGCCGCACGACCTCCACCGGCCCGGCCGCGACCTGCATCCGGGACGCCTCCCGGTCGAGCAGGGCGCCCACCGGGCCGGACGCCTCCCGGGCGGCACCGGCCAGCACCTCGGGGTGGTCGGACAGGCCGCGGCAGGTTTCGCAGTAGTCCGGCTCCCGGCCGTCGGCGCGGTGGCGGGCGTACAGGTGCGCGGGACCGACCGTCCTGATCATCCGCAGCACCGGCGAGGACAGCGCGCGGTGGCGCACCGCGCCCCAGCCGTCCTCGGCGATGTGGCCCAGGGACAGGTGCCGGGGGACGGGTCGCCGGTCGACCACCCGCTGGTTGCAGCAGGCCAGCACCGCGCCGTCGAACGCCACGACCGGCCAGGCCGCCATCGCGCAGGGCAGCGCCCGGCGCGCGTCGAGGGGCCGGTGCGCCCGCTGCGCCCAGGAGGCCGCCCGGCCCAGCGGGCGGACCTCGTTGACCAGCATCGGCACCCGGTCGGCGAACTCCCGCCTGATGTGCGCGGTCACCTCCGCCAGATAGGGATCGTCCGGACCGCTGCCGGTGAGGTGGAAGCTGGCCGCGATCCCCGCGTCGAGGACCTGCCGTACGGCGCGCAGGACGTCGGCGCGCGGGACCTCCCGTTCGTGGTGGACGTCCAGGCTGGCCGAGAAGTGGTCGGCGGCCGAGATCGCCCGCATGATCCGGGGCGGTATCCGTCCCCCCTTGGCGAAGAACATGCCGCTGAGGAGCGCGGTACGGGTGCCGGCGCGCCCGGCCAGGGCGGCGAGCCGGGCCGCCGCGTCCGGGAGCAGCAGGGGCTCCCCACCGGTCAGCATCATCACCTCGGGCCGGTCCTCGGCCGTGAACGAGCCGACGAACCGCTCCAGGTGCTGCGCGTCCGGCTCCTCCCCGGTCGGCGTGGAGGAGGTGGAGCAGTGCGCGCAGCGCAACGGGCAGCGCCGCGTGAGGGTGACCAGCAGTCCCGCCGCCGGAACCGGTCGCAGTCCGATGAGTTCGGCCAGTTCCATGAGCCGCCCCCGGTCAGTCGGTGTGCCGCCCAGGTGCGGCCGTCTCGACCAGCAGGTTCCCCGGGGCGGGTTGGCATCCGGTGGACGGGCGGTTGCGGACCGGTATGGCCGCCGGTCGCGGCGCCCGTCGGGACGCGAGGGGGGGCGGGGCACGGAGCGCCGGGGGTGCGGTGCCGAGTGCCGAGTGCCGGGTGCCGGGGGTGCGGTGCCGGGTGTCCGGCGGCGACGTCCTCCGCGAGCTGGGCCGACACCGTTTCCATACCGGTGATCGAGTGTTGTCGAACTCCCGTTCCCTAACGTGCTGTTCGTGCCGGACGGCGACCCAGCAGCCGGCGGATGACCCCGACCCATGAGGAGATCACCATGGCCGAGAACATCGAACCCGTCGAGGAGCAGAACGAGGACGCCCCCGAGGTCGAGGCCCACAGCTCCGTCCTGGACGCGCAGGGCCTGGGCAAGGACATGGACAAGGCCGAGGGCTCCTGCATCAGCCTCGTCAGCGCGACGTCGGCGGTGTGACCGCCGGCGGGGGGCCTCCCGCGCGTGAGCGCCGGACGCCCCCCGCCGGGACCGGCGGCGTCCGCCCGCTGTCCGGGCCGTGCACCCCAGCCGTCCGGGCCGGCCTCCCTCGGGATGCCGGCCCGCCGGTCGTCCGTCACACCGCCCCGTCCGCACACAGGGCCCGCGCCTGCTCCCGGGCCAGCAGCCGGGTGAAGTGGGGCAGCGCGTAGACCGCCGCGTGCGCGGTCACCTCGCTCGTCGGCGACAGGACCAGTCCCGCCTCGATCAGCCCCTCGACCCGGCGCAGCGCGGCGTCCGGGGTGCAGCCGAGCACGGCGGCCGCGCGCTCGACGGTGAAGACCGGCGCGTCCGGCGCCGCGAGGCGGAGCAGCGCGGCACGGTGGGCGTCGTCCAGGCGCCGCCACTCCTCGGCGACCAGCGCTCTCACGTCGAGGTCCCCGACCGCGAGTTCGTCCAGCACGCTCCGCTGATCGGCCAGCCGGTCCGCGTACTCCGCCAACGGCATGTGCCGCAGGACGGTGAGCTTGAGACCGGCGACCCGGACGGCCAGCGGCAGCGTGCCGCAGGCCCGGACGATGCGCTCGGCCGCCGCCGGGTCACCGCGCAGCCGCTCGGGGCCGGTGATGTGCCCCAGCAGCTCCAGGGCCTCCGCCACGGAGTACGGCGGTACGTCCACCCGACGGGTTCCGGCGAGCCCGGCGAGCCGGGTCCGGGCGGTGACGACGACCGTGCTCGCCCCCGTGCCCGGCAGCAGCGGACGGACGCTCGCCTCGTCGGGCGCGTCGTCCAGCACCAGCAGGACCTTGCGCGGAGCCAGCCAGGCACGCCACAGGGCGGCGGCCTGTTCGGCGTGGCCCGGCGGGCCCCCGGCACGACCCGTGTACCGCAGGAGTTCCGCGGCCAGGGACTCCGGCGACCGGCGGGAGCCGTCCGGTTCCCGGAGCCGCAGGTGGATCCGCCCGTCGGGGCAGCGGTCGGCCGAGCGGTGGGCGGCGTGCACCGCGAGCGCCGTCTTCCCGGCCCCGGCCGGCCCCGAGACGAGGGCGACCACGCCGCCGTCCGCGGCGGCCGCCAGCAGTTCCCCGAGCTGCTCGTCGCGACCGGTGAAGTCGGGGACGTCGGGGGGAAGCACCGTGGGGACGACGGGGCCGCGGCGCGGTCCCGCCCGCTCGGGGCGGACGGCTCCCCGGTCCCCTCCGTCGTCGGACAGGAGCGACCCGTACAGCGCCGTCAGGGCCGGGCTCGGGGCCAGCCCCAGCTCCCGCGACAGGTGCTGCCGCAGCTCCTCGTACACGGCCAGCGCCTCCGCACGCCGTCCCGAGCGGTGCAGGGCCGTCATGAGGGCCGCGCGCAGCCGTTCCCGCAGCGGGTGCTGCGCCAGGAGTTCGCCCGTCACCTCGGCGACCTCCCAGGACTGCCCCGACTCCAGCGCGGCCTCGGCCCAGTCCTCACTGACCGCGAGATAGCGGCCGGCCAACTGGTCGGCGTGGGCCCGCACGAGCTCGGAGCAGCCCAGTTCGGGCAGCGGGGGCCCCGTCCACAGCCGTCTGGCCTGGTCGAACAACCCGGCGGCGGTCTGCGGGGAGCCGTCCGCGGCCGCCTGGCGGCCCGCCCGGGCGAGGGCCTGGAACCTGAGGGCGTCCAGTTCGGGCTCGGCCACCCGGAGCAGATAGCCCCCCGGCCCGTGCACCAGCCGGTCCCCGGCACGGGCCAGGATCCTGCGCAGGGCGCAGACGTAGACCTGGAGGTTCTTCCGGGCCGTCCTGGGCGGTTCGTCGCCCCACACGGCGTAGGTCAACCGGTCGACGGACACGTAGGTGTTGGGCCGGCACAGCAGCATGGCGAGGACGAGCCGCTGCTTGAGGGGGCCGAGGGGGAGCGGTCCGCCCCCGGCCCGGACCGAGAGCGGACCGAGGACGGAGAACCGCACCGCCCCAGTGTCCGTGTCCGTGTCCGGGTCCGGGGCCAGGTCCGGAACCGGTGTCTCACGCATGGGCCGCGCCCCGGGACGCTTCGGTCCGGAGCCGCTGACGAACGATCATGGGGGGCAGCCTTTCGGTCACGGCGTGGTCAGGACGACACCGGAGGCGCGGGGAGCCGGTCCCTTCCGGTCGTCGGCAGATCGACTGTGCCGTCGAACGGTCACGATCAGCATTGGGGGATCCCCCACATGCCCCGGGCGCCGCACGCGCTCTCCGCTGCCGCCCGGCCGTGCGACGCGCGCGGCGTCCGCGCGGGCCGGCCGTACCCGCGTCGACGCGGCGACGAACCTGACGCGGGCGGTCGACACGACGCCGCGCGCCGGGGGCGACGTCGGAGCGGCCCCCCGCCCCCGCGGCCCGGGCCGCCCGGCGCCTGCGACCCGACCCCGGCCGCCCGGCGCCTGCCCCCGACCCCGGCCGCCCGGCGCCTGCCCCCGACCCCGGCCGCCCGGCGCCTGCAACCCGGGCCCGGGCGGGCGGGTGCGGTGTCCCGTGTGGTGGGCCTGGGCCCGGGCGGGTGTGGTGTCCCGTGTGGTGGGCTTGGGCCCGGGCGGACGGGCGTGGTGTCCCGCGTGGTCGGCCTGGGCCCAGGCGGGCAAGGCAGGCGTGGTGTCCCGCGTGGTCGGCCCGCCCCAGGAGGACGGGTGCCGTGTCCCGCGCGGCGGGTGGACGGGTCGCCGGTGAGTCGCTCCACGGCGGCGGGCACGCCCGGCCGGCCGGGACGGGTCACCAGCCCTGCCGGGCCCGCCTGCCGAACAGCAGCGCGCGCGGCTCCGGCGGCGGGGGCGTGCCCGCCTTGAGCGGCCAGGCGAGCAGCATGCCCGCGAGGAAGCCCACGACGTGCGCCGCGTAGGCGACGGTCCCCGCCTCGAAGACGCCCTCGCCGGAGGAGTACACGGCCTGGAGCGCGAACCAGAAGCCCAGCACCAGCCAGGCCGGCAGCCTCAGCGGCAGGAAGACCAGGAACGGCACCAGGACCCACACCCGGACCTTCGGATACAGCACCAGATAGGCGCCCAGCACCCCCGCGATCGCCCCCGACGCGCCGATCAGCGGGTCCGTCGAGTCGGCGTTCACCAGGGCGAAGCCGTACGACGCCGCGTAGCCGCAGGCGACGTAGAACAGCGCGAAGCGGACGTGCCCCATGCGGTCCTCGATGTTGTTGCCGAAGATCATCAGGAACAGCATGTTGCCCAGCAGGTGCAGCCAGCCGCCGTGCAGGAACAGCGCGGTGAAGACGCTCAGCACCGGCGACTTGTCGTACCCGGGCGGACCCAGCGCGCAGCCGCCGTCGCGCACCTCGCCGGTGGGGACGAGCCGGGGCAGCCGATCGTGCATGAGCTCGTAGGGCACGGCCGCGTAGTGCTCCAGGAACGCGTGCAGATGGCACGTCTGCGCCAGGGTGCTGTCGCCGGCCACCGAGCCGGACAGGCCGGGCATGAAGAGGAACACGAAGACGTTCGCGGCGATCAGCGCGTACGTCACCACCGGGGTACGGCGCGCGGGGTTCACGTCATGGACGGGGATGACCACAAGGGACTTCTGCCCCCGATCCGTTGGGCGAACCGGTGAACGCCGTCGCCCGCGGCCGGCTCTCCCGTTTCCACGTCGCCGAGGCTGTCGGGAGGGCACTGCCCCGCCGCACGCCTACGAGGCACGCACCTTCGCCGCCGCCTTTCTCGCCGCCACCAGCACCGGGTCCCACACCGGGCTGAACGGCGGGGCGTAGCCGAGGTCCAGGGCGGTCATCTGCTCCACCGTCATCCCCGCGGTGAGCGCGACCGCGGCGATGTCGACGCGCTTGCCCGCGCCCTCCCGGCCGACGATCTGGACGCCGAGGAGGCGGCCCGTGCGGTGCTCGGCGAGCATCTTGACCGTCATGGGGGAGGCGCCGGGGTAGTAGCCGGCGCGGCTCGTGGACTCGACGACGACCGTCTCGTACCGCAGGCCGGCCCGGCGCGCGTCCTTCTCGCGCAGCCCCGTGCGGGCGATCTCCAGGTCGCAGACCTTGCTGACGGCCGTGCCGACGACACCGGGGAAGGTGGCGTAGCCGCCGCCGACGTTGGTGCCGATGACCTGTCCGTGCTTGTTGGCGTGGGTGCCGAGGGGGATGTGGCGCTCCTGGCCGGAGACGAGGTCGAGGACCTCGACGCAGTCGCCGCCCGCCCAGACGTTCTCCTGTCCGCGCACCCGCATCGCCCGGTCGGTGAGCAGACCGCCGTGCACGCCCAGGGGGAGCCCGGCGGCCCCGGCGAGCGCGGTCTCGGGACGGACGCCGATGCCGAGGACCACCACGTCCGCCGGGTACGCGGCGTCCTCGGTGACGACCGCCCGCACCCGGCCGTCCGCGCCGGTCGCCACCTCGGTGACCTCGGCGTCGTCGACCATGGTGACGCCCAATGCCTCCATGGCCTCGCGGACCAGCCGGCCCATGTCGGGGTCGAGCGTCGACATCGGCTCGCTGCCCCGGTTGACGACCGTCACCCGGAAGCCGCGCTTGATGAGCGCCTCGGCCATCTCCACGCCGATGTACCCCGCGCCGACCACCACCGCGCGCGTGCCCCCCGCGCGCGTGAGCGTGCCGAGCAGCTCCTGCCCGTCGTCCAGCGTCTGCACCCCGTGCACGCCCTCCGCGTCGGCGCCCGGCATGTCCGGCCGGACCGGCCGGGCACCGGTCGCGATGACGAGCTTGTCGTACGGGGTCCAGGACTCGGCGCCGGAATCGACGTCACGCGCGCGTACCGCCTGCCGGGCCGGGTCGATCTCGGTGACCTCCGTGCGCAGGCGCACCTGGATCCCGCGCGCCCGGTGCTCCTCCGGGGTGCGCGCGACCAGGTCGTCCCGGTCGTGGACGTCGCCGCCCACCCAGTACGGGATGCCGCAGGCGGAGTAGGACGTGAAGTGGCCGCGTTCGAAGGCCACGATCTCCAGCTCCTCGGGGCCCTTCAGCCGGCGGGCCTGGGACGCCGCGGACATGCCCGCGGCGTCCCCGCCGATCACCACCAGCCGCTCCCGCCCCTGCCCGCCCCGGCGCGCGCTCTCGCTCATGCTCATGCTCATGCTCATGCGAACACGCTACGGCGGGCGGTACTTCAGTCCTGCCCGGGGCCGTCCGGCAGCGTCCGGCGCCGGCCCCGCCGCAGCCGCAGCCACACCAGGACGACCACCAGGGCCACCGCGGCGAACGGCAGCACCGCCCCGAACGCGAGGGCGATCCAGCGCAGCACCGTCACGAACGCGTCCCAGCCGCCCGCGAGGGCGTCCAGGAACCCGGGGTCGTCGTCCTTCGCCTCCCCGGCCACCGGCTTCTCGGCGAGGGTCAGCGTGATGGTGGCCATGCCGGTGCGGTCCTTCAGCGACGCCTGCCGGGCGAGCAGCGCCTCCAGGTCGGCCTGGCGGCTGCTCAGTTCGCCCTCCAGGGTCACGACGTCGCTCAGCTCGGTGGCCCGGTTCATCAGCTCCCGGATCCGGGCGACGCTGGCGCGCTGCGAGGCGATGCGGCTGTCGACGTCGACGACCTGGTCGGTGACGTCCTGCGCCTTCGCCGTGCGCTCCAGCAGCCGGCCCGTGCCCTGGAGGCCGGTGAGGACGTCGTCGTACCGTTCGACCGGTACGCGCAGGACGACCCGGGTGTGCTCGGCTCCCTCCTCGTCGCGGGTGGTGGTCTCGTCACCGATGTAGCCGCCGGCGTTCTCGGTGGCGGTGCGGGCCTCGCCGAGGGCCTCGGACACGTTCCCGACCTGCACGGTCAGGGACGCGGTGCGGATCACGTGCGCCACGGGCAGGGTCGGTGCCGCGGCGGGCTTGGAGTCGCCCGCGCCCTCCCCGGCCGCCTCGGCGGCGCCGGCGTCCCCGGCGGCCGCCTTGTCGGCCGCGGAGCTCGCGGCCCCCGTGTCGTCCGCGGCGCTGCACCCGGTGAGCGCGACCGCGGCGGCGAGCAGGATCCCGGCCAGGGTGTGGACCGGCCGTACGGAACGTCGAATGCGCATCTGGGCGTACCCCCCGAGGGTCGTGGAACCGCTGACGTGTCTTCGACGCCGGGGCGGGGCCGGACGTTGGGGAGGAGACGGTCCCGATGAGGTCACGGTCGGGACGCGGGAAGGACACCGGGGCGCGGCCGGTGTGCCGGTGGGGTCTGAGAGAGTGGGGGCATGAGCGCAACGGGTACGGCTGCGGGGCAGCACGTCGTCGTCATCGGAGCCGGGATCGCCGGTCTGGCCGCCGCCCACCGGCTGCTGGAGCGGGGCGCGCGCGTGACCGTGCTGGAGGCGTCCGACCGGGTCGGCGGCAAGCTGCTGCCCGGCGAGATCGCCGGCGTCCGGGTCGACCTCGGCGCCGAGTCCCTGCTGGCCCGCCGCCCCGAGGCGGTCGCCCTCGCGCGCGAGGTGGGCCTCGCCGGCCACCTCCAGCCGCCGGCCACCGCCACGGCCTCGATCTGGACCCGGGGTGCCCTGCGCCCCATGCCCAAGGGCCACGTCATGGGCGTACCGGGCACCGCCGCCGCCCTGGACGGCGTGCTCTCCGACGAGGGCCTCGCCCGCATCGAGCGGGACGCCGACCTGCCGCGCACGGAGGTCGGCGAGGACGTGGCGGTCGGCGAGTACGTGGCGGCGCGGCTGGGCCGCGAGGTCGTCGACCGCCTGGTCGAGCCGCTGCTCGGCGGGGTCTACGCCGGTGACGCCTACCGCATCTCGATGCGCTCGGCCGTCCCCCAGCTGTTCGAGGCGGCGCGCACGCACACCTCGCTCACCGGGGCCGTCCGCGAGATCCAGGCGAAGGCCGCCGCGAACCCGCGGTCCGGCCCGGTGTTCCTGGGCATCGCGGGCGGTGTGGGCCGGCTGCCGCTCGCGGTCGCGGAGTCGGTCCGCGCGCGGGGCGGCGAGATCGTCACCGGCGCGCCGGTGACGGAGCTGCGCAGGACCACCGCGCCGGAGGGCCCGGCCGGCGGCGCGCGGGCGGCCGGGCCGGGTCCGGCCTGGCGGGTGGTCGCCGGGGACCGGGTGCTGCACGCCGACGCCGTGGTCGTCGCCGTGCCCGCGTCCGCCGCGGCGGCCCTGCTGGCCACCGAGTCCCCCGGCGCCGCCGCCGAACTGCGCGCCGTCGAGTACGCCTCCATGGCCCTGATCACCCTCGCCTACCGCCGCTCCGAGGCCGCCCTGCCCGACGGCAGCGGCTTCCTCGTCCCGCCCGTCGACGGCCGCACCATCAAGGCGTCGACGTTCGCCTCCCACAAGTGGGGCTGGATCGCCGACGAGGACCCGGACGTGCTCGTGGTGCGCACCTCCGTCGGGCGGTACGGCGAGACGGAGGTCCTCCGGCGGGACGACGCCGACCTCGTCGCCGTCTCCCGGCGGGACCTCGCGGCGGCCACCGGCCTCACCGCCACGCCCCTGGAGACCCGCGTCACCCGCTGGACCGACGGCCTGCCCCAGTACCCGGTCGGCCACCACGCGCGCGTGGCCCGCATCCGGGAACACGTCGCCGAGCTCCCCGGCCTCGCCGTCTGCGGCGCCCCGTACGACGGCGTCGGCGTCCCCGCCTGCATCGCGAGCGCGCGGGCGGCGGCCGACCGGATCGGCGGCGACCCGCGCGGTGTGCAGGACCTCACCGCCCACCCGGTGCCGAGCCTGCACGGCGGAGCGGGAGAATGAGTGCCATGAGTGACGACGCCCCCACCACCGAGCCCGGCAGGATCCCGAACAAGGGCAAGCTGGCCAAGGACCTCAACGAGGTCATCCGCTACACGCTGTGGTCCGTCTTCCGGCTGAAGGACGCGCTGCCCGAGGACCGCTCCGGCTACGCCGACGAGGTCCAGGAGCTGTTCGACCAGCTCGCCGCCAAGGACGTCACGGTCCGCGGCACCTACGACGTGTCCGGTCTGCGCGCCGACGCCGACCTCATGATCTGGTGGCACGCCGAGACCAGCGACCAGCTCCAGGAGGCGTACAACCTCTTCCGCCGGACCCGGCTGGGCCGCGCGCTGGAGCCGGTGTGGTCGAACATGGCGCTGCACCGCCCCGCCGAGTTCAACCGCTCGCACATCCCGGCGTTCCTCGCCGACGAGACGCCCCGCGACTACGTCAGCGTCTACCCGTTCGTGCGCTCCTACGACTGGTACCTGCTGCCGGACGAGGACCGCCGCCGCATGCTCGCCGACCACGGCAAGATGGCCCGCGGCTACCCGGACGTCCGCGCCAACACGGTCGCCTCGTTCTCGCTCGGCGACTACGAGTGGATCCTGGCGTTCGAGGCGGACGAGCTGTACCGCATCGTCGACCTCATGCGCCACCTGCGCGCCTCCGAGGCCCGCCGCCACGTCCGCGAGGAGGTCCCGTTCTACACGGGACGCCGCAAGTCGGTGGCCGACCTGGTCGCCGGCCTCGCCTGACACACGCGAAAGGCCCGGCCGGTGCAAGACCGACCGGGCCTTTCGGGGACCGATTCCTCCGCCCTCCTCCGGGCCCCGTGACCGGGCTTCCCGGCCGGGCCAGCGGGACCGGTTCTCCGCGCGGGCTCTCGGCACCGGTTTTTCGCCTGGGCTTTGGGGACCGGTTCCTCGGGACCGGTTTTTCGCGCGGGCTTTCGGGACCGGTTCTTCGCGCGGTTCCTCGGGACCGGTTCTTCGCCCGGTTCCTGGGCACCGGTTCTTCGCCCGGTCCCTCGGCACCGGTTGTCCGCTCGGCTCCCCGGGGCCGGTTCTCCGCCCGGGCCCGAGGGACCGGCCCTTCCGGCCGGGGAGGCCCGGCCGGAGGAACCGGTCAGCTCTTCGCCCGGGCCGCCTCCCGCGCGGGGTGGTCCGCCGGCGTCGGCTCCGGGCGCGCCGCGCAGGCCGCGCGCCGCGCGGGCAGCCGCCCTTCCAGCAGGTACGCCTCCACGTGGCCGTTGACGCAGCGGTTCGGACCGCCGGCGATGCCGTGCGTGCCGGCGTCCCGCTCCGTCACCAGCACCGAGCCCGACAGACGCCGCTGCATCTCCAGGGCCCCCTCGTAGGGCGCGGCGGCGTCCCGCTCGGCGGCCAGGATCAGCGTCGGCGGCAGCTCGCCCGGCCCGGTCCGCACGTCCAGCGGCTGCTGCCGGGGCGCCTGCCAGTACGCGCACGGCAGGTTCGCCCACACGTTGTCCCAGGTCTCGAACGGCGCCACGCGCGCGATCCGCGTGTTGTCCTGGTCCCACACCCGGAAGTCCGTCGGCCAGGGCGCGTCGTTGCACTCCACGGCCGTGTAGACGGCGCTGGAGTTCTCCGCCGCGGCGGCGGCCTCCCGCACCGGTGCGGCCAGCGCGACGAGCGGCTTCGGGTCGCCGTTCAGGTACGCCGACAGGGCGTGGGCGCGGGACGGCCAGTGGTCGTCGTAGTACCCGGCCTGGAGGAAGGCGCCCTGCAACTGCCCCGGCCCGACCGTCCCGCCGGCCGGCTCCGCGGCCAGTCTCGCCCGCGCCCGCTCGTAACTGCGCAGCACCCGCTGCGGGGTGTCGCCCAGCTCGTACACGTCGTCGTGGCGCGCGACCCACTCCCGGAAGTCCGTCCAGCGGCTCTCGAACGCCACCGACTGGGCGAGGTTGTTGCGGTACCAGACCTGCGCGGGGTCCGGGTTCACGGCCGCGTCGAACACCATCCGCCGCACGTGCCCCGGGAACAGCGTGGCGTACAGCGCCCCGAAGTAGGTGCCGTACGACGCGCCCATGAAGGTCAGCTGCTCCTCGCCGAGCGCGGCCCGCAGGACGTCCAGGTCACGGGCGTTGTTGAGGGAGGTGTAGTGGCGCAGGGCGCCGCCCGCCCGCTCGGCGCAGCCGCGCGCGTAGGCCTTCGCCTGCGCGATGCGCTCCTGCTTGTAGGACTCCGACGGGTGCGTCGGCGACGGCGAGGGGGCCTTGACGAAGTGCCGGGGTTCCTGGCAGGTCAGCGGTGCCGAGCGGCCGACCCCGCGCGGCTCGTAGCCGACGAGGTCGTACGCGGCCCCGACGCGCTTCCACGCCGGCAGCGTTCCGGCCATCGGGAAGGGCAGGCCGGAGGCTCCCGGTCCGCCCGGGTTGAAGACCAGCGCGCCCTGCCGGGGCACCCGGCGCTTGGCGTTGCGCGGGTCGCGCTGGGTGGCCCGTACGCGGCTGACGGTCAGCTGGATCTGCCTGCCGTTCGGCTGCGCGTAGTCGAGCGGGACGGTGACCGTGCCGCACTGCACACCGCTCGGGGCCTCGGGCGTGCCGGAGCACTTCCCGAAGACGATGCCCTCCTGCGCGGCGCGCGCGGCGGCGAGCGCGACGCCGGAGCCGGCGACGTCACTCGGGGCACCGCCCGCGGGAGCGGCGGAGAGGGTGGTCAGGAGCAGGGCTCCGGCGGCCGGGTAGAGGGCGGCAGCTCTCATCGCGTGTCCCTTCGGTGCACGGCGGCGACAAAAGGGATGTTTGGTGCGTCGGTTGGGGAAGGCAAGCACCGGCCGGGGGTGTCGGCGTCAATGCCCCGTGTGCGCCCCTCGGCACCCGGATGCGCCCCGTCCACCCGGGCCCCTCCGCACCCTCCGGGCGAACGGGGCGCATCCGGCCGTGGGCCCTCTCCGGGCGGCCGGCGGGAGCCCGGCTACCGGCGGCCCGGGTCCCGCGTCCGTCCGTACGGCTCGTGATGGCCGAAGGCCGCCCGCAGGTCCGGCTCGCCGACCGCCCGGATCCCGCGGACGGCGACGCAGGTCAGGTAGGTGCGGTCGTCACCCGCGGTGTCGCCCGTGCCGGCGCCGTCCGCGTGTCGCGCCAGCGCGCCCAGCAGGCGCCGGCCGGCCGGGGAGGCCCAGCGGGAGTACGGGTGCACCTCGACCCGGGCTATGGCCAGACAGCTCAGGGTGAGCGCCAGGGGCAGCGCGAACCAGAGGGCGACCAGGGTGCGCGGCATGTCCGGGGGGACGGGCGTCAGCAGCGCCGCGGCGCCCAGCGCGAGTACGGCCCCGGCGGCGGCCCGCACCTGCCGCACTCCGGCCGCGACCGTCGTGCGCAGACCGTCGGGCACGGCGAGGCCGGCGCCGACCAGCCGGTCGGCGAGGCCGCGCACCGCGTCCGCCGCGGCGGCCGCGGACCGCACCGGCGCGATGGGGGACTGTCCCTCCGGCCCGATGGCCCCGATGACCGACCGTTCCATCTCGTCGCGCCCGCGCGGGTCCACGACGGTCGCCCAGCCGGTGCGGGCGAGCAGCAGCCGCCGCTGCCGCGCCATGGAGACCAGGGTGAGGTCGGCGACCCGGCTCGGGCCCCCGGAGAGGAACGCGGCCTCGTAGAGCGTCAGGTCATGGTCCTGACCCGCGTCCACGTCGACGGCCGCCGCCCGTACGGCGGCCAGGCACAGGCGGGTGCACGCCGCGCCGGCGACGGCCCAGGCCACGAGGAGGAGAAGGACCCAGAACATGCCGCGTTTCTATGCCAGACGCACAGGGAGCGCCATGCCTTGTTCACGATCCGGACCGAGCGTTGTCGGTCTGTGACGTTCCGTTTCCGTTCGTCCCGCCGGGGCGCCCGCCGGAACGGCGGAGCGGACCGGGCGACCGGACGACCAGAAGCCCGGGCGGCTGGGCGTCAGGCCCGCCGTCGCGGCCGGTGTCCCGGCCGCGGACCGGGCGGAGCGCACGTGATGCGGACGCGGTACGCGCGCGTGACGCGGACGCCCTGCGGCGCGGTGCCGGTGCGGCGCGCACGAGATGCGGGCGCGGTGCCGGCGCGGTGCGGGCGCCGCCGCCCGGACGCGTCACCGCCGGATCAGCGACCGTCCCATCCGCGCCCACCACGACCGCGGCCGCGGCGCCGGTCCCGACCGGTCCAGCCACCACCCGCGCAGCTCCCGCCGGGCCCGGTCCGCCATCGGCGGCCCGTCGAGCAGCACCTGCTCCGCGAAGTCCAGCGCGTCCCGCCGGTACCCGCCGCGCATCGGGTGGCCCTGGGCGTACGCCATGAACGCGGCCCGGTATCCGCCGCCGAGGATCAGTGGCAGATCCGGCGCCACCTTGGCCACCACGTCGGCCCGCTTGGCGGCCAGGGCCCGCGCCTGGACGCCGATCCGCGCCCGGTCGAAGCCCTCGGGGGCCGGGGTCCCGGCGACCAGGGCGGAGAGCAGGGCGGTCTGCGCGAGAGCGAGCCGCCGGCGGGTCGTGTCCGGCACGGCGGCGACGGCGCGCTCTCCCGCGGGCGTGCTCCCGCCGCCCGCGGTCGTGGCCCCGGCGGCAACGGTTGCCGTCCCGCCGACGACGGGTGCGGTACCTGCGGCAACGGGTGCGGTCCGGCCGGCAACGGGTGCGGTCCGGCCGCCGACGATCGCGGTCCCGCCGCCCGAGGTCGTGGTCCCGCCGCCCGAGGTCGTGGTCCCGGCGGTCCGGGGAGCGGTCCGGGTCCGGGTGCCCTCGGTCACGGCCGCCCGGATCGACGCCAGTTCCCGTTCCAGTTCCGCCGGTTCGGGGAAGTTCTCGTCGCGCTCCAGCAGCACGCCGGGCGGCGTCACCCGCGAGGTGAGGTCGGTCAGGATGTCGAGGACCGGGCGGGGCACCGGGTGGGCGTGGCTGTCGTGCCAGACGCCGTCCCGCTCGAAGCCGCCCGCGACATGGACGTAGGCGATGGCCTCCAGCGGCAGGTCGGCGAGGGCCTCGGCCGGGTCCTCGCCGCGGTTGACGTGGTTGGTGTGGAGGTTGGCGACGTCGATGAGCAGGCGTACGCCGGTGCGGTCGGCCAGGTCGTACAGGAACTGGCCCTCGGTCATCTCCTCGCCGGGCCAGGCGAGCAGCGCGGCGATGTTCTCGACGGCGAGCGGCACCGGCAGCGCCCGCTGTGCGATGCGCACGTTCTCGCACAGCACGTCGAGGCTGTCCCGGGTGCGCGGCACCGGCAGCAGGTGCCCGGCCTCCAGCGGCGCGGAGGCGGTCGGCGGGCCGCCCGCCCGGACGAACGCGATGTGCTCGGTGACCAGCGGGGAGCCCAGCGCCTCCGCCCGCTCGGCGAGCGCCGTCAGCCGTCCCTCGTCGGGCCGGTCCGCGCCGCCGAGGCCGAGCGAGACGCCGTGCGGGACGACCGTGACCCCGCGCTCGCGCAGCCGCAGCAGGGAGGCGGGGAGGTGGCCGGGGCAGATGTTCTCGGCGACGGCCTCGACCCAGTCGATGCCCGGCATCCGCTCCACCGCGTCCGCGATCTCCGGCCGCCAGCCGATTCCCGTTCCGAGCCGTGTCCCCGTTCCGAGCCGTGTCATCGTCCCCTCCTCCGTCCGGTCCCCCTCCGTGGTGACGGGGATATCGCCCCCTCGCCCCGGACCGAACCGCCCGCCGCCCTCCTTCAGAGCAACATTTGAGGTTCCACGGTGTGGACGAACGGCCCTACGGCCGGCGGAGGGCGGGATGGTCGGCGACCACCGTGCAGCTGCCGGGCGCGATCTCGGTGAACCCGGCGTCCCGCACCACCGGCAGCCCGCTCGCCGTCAGCTCCCGCCACCGCTCCGGACGCGCGGTGCGCACCGCGAGCGCGAACCCCGCCGCGCGCCAGGCCGCCCGCTCCTGCGGCGACAGCTCCCACCAGGCGAGCTGCGCGCCGTGCCCGGCCTGCGCCATCGCCTTGCCCGCCGACATCTGCACCTCGGGGCTCATCCAGAGCACCGGCAGTCCCGGATCAGCCTCCGCCGGGGCCTGCGGATCGTCGAGCTCGGTCCCCGACACCTGGAGCTTCGCCAGCTCCTTGGGCCATCCGTCCAGCGGCACCGGCGGGAACACCCGCACCTCGGCCGCCTTCCCGGTCACCGTGATCCCGGGCAGCGCCCCGGCCCGCCGCCACTCGGCTCCCCGGGCCCGCCGCACGACCTTCCGGATCCGGGCGTCCTGCCAGTCCCGCACGGCCTCCGCCCACTCCCCGTCGCCGGTGGAGCGCTCGTCGCTCAACAGCACGAGCACCGCCCGGGCGGCGGTCTCCAGCGCGTCGGTGCGGGCGGGAGGCTCGGCCCGCTCCAGACGGACGACGAGGGGCAGCACGAACTGGGGGGCCTCGTCGCGCGGGTTCGGCTCGGTCTGGAAGGGACTCTCACTCACGGGCGCAGGGTACTCGACCGTTCCCGAAGACCTCCGCGGGCCGTCCCGAGCCACCCGCTCAGCCCGCTCAGCCCGAGCAGGCCGTGCGCTGCGCCTCCTGCCACTCGCAGACGGGGCACAGCGTGATCCCCTTGTACGACTCCGGGTACTCCGTCGGCTCGCGGCACAGCACGCACTCGGCGTACGGCGGCCCGTCCGCCCGGGGCGGCCGCGTGGCGTCTATCAGGCAGTATCCGGTGTCGCCGTCGTCGTCGCTCATGACTCCAGCGTACGAGAGCGCGGGCCGTTCCCCACGGGCCAGTTCACCGCCGGCCCGTCCTCCACGCCGGCCCGTCCTCCACGCGGGACCTCCCTCCACACGGGCCCGCCCACGTCGGCCCGTTCACCGCCCGCCCTGCGCGGTGCCGATCAGCTCGGACACCCGTACGAACCGGTAGCCGCGCCGGCGCAGCTCGGGCACGATCGCGCGCACCGCCCGCTCGGTGGCCGGGGCGGCGCTGCGCGTGCAGTGCAGGACGACCACCGAGCCCGGCCGCACCCCCTCCAGGACCTGCCGGGCCACGGCGTCCGCGTCCGTCGCGAAGGCGTCCCCGCCCACCACGTCCCACTGCACGGCGGTCACGCCGGTGCCGCTCACCGCCCGCAGCGCGCGCCGGTCGTAGCAGCCGCCGGGGAAGCGGAAGTAGGGCCGCGCGTCGGGGATGCCGGCCCTGCGGAAGGCCGTGTACGCCCGTTCCACGTCGGCCCGCATCCGGTCCTCCGGCACGGTCGGCAGGCCGTAGCAGTCGTCGGTGAAGGCGTAGTGGCTGTAGGAGTGGTTGGCGACCTCGAACAGCGGGTCGCGGCCGATGGTGCGCGCCTGGTCCGGGTACTCCTCGGCCCACCGGCCCGTCATGAAGACGGTGGCCGGCACCTCCAGCGTCCGGAGCGCCGCGATCAGCTCCGGGTTGTCGAACCGCTCGCCGGCGGCCGCCCGCGGGCCCTGGTCGGCGGTCATGTCGGCGTCGAAGGTGAGGGCGACGGACCTGCCGTGGGTGCGCGGGGCGTGCGAGAAGACGGAGGCCAGGCCGCCCGGGCCCGGGGCGAGCGTGGGCGGCCCGGCCGGTGTCGAGGAGGGCGGGGCGGGGGCCGGGCGGGCGGGCCGGGGCGCCTGGTGGGTGCCGCAGGCGGCGAGTGCGGCACCCAGGACGCAGAGGGCGGCGAGACGGCGTACGGGAGCGATCACCCTGTGACGCTATGAGGGGAGAACCCCTAATTGTGTGTAAATATGCGCGCGCCTGTCATCGTGTCACCCGCCCGGTCCACTGCCCTACCGGCGCCAGGGCCCCGTCACCGCGAACGTCGTCCCCGGCGTGTAGCAGTTGACGTACATCGTCCGGCCGTCGGGGGAGAAGGTGACGCCGGCGAACTCGCCCCACTCCGGCTCCTCGGCGGTCCCGATGTTCTGCCGGCCTCTGGCCATCGCGTACACCTCGCCGTGCCGGGTCACGCCGAAGACGTGCTGTGCGCCGTTGCCGTCCTCGCAGACCATCAGGCCGCCGCCGGGCGCGAGACAGATGTTGTCGGGGGACTCGCCGGGCAGCCGCACGTCCGTGGCCGGCCCGAAGACGATCACCAGGGTCAGCCGGCGCCGCTCCGGGTCGTAGCGCCAGATCTGGCCGTAGTGGTCGGCCGCCGAGCCGTCCGTGCCGCGCGCGAACGACGACACGAAGTACACGCTCCGTCCGCTCCAGTAGCAGCCCTCCAGCTTCTGCGCGTGCGTGATGCCGCGCGGGCCGAAGTCCTGGAAGCGGATGGCGGTCCCGGCGGCCAGCGGGTCCGGTACGTCGACCCACTCGATGCCGTCGAAGGCGGCGCCCGTCTCCTGGATCGACGACAGGTCCGCCACGCCCGGCACGCGCATCGCCTGGAGCCGGCCGCCGGCGCGCAGCGATCCCGTGCCGCCCAGCGGCTTCTCGGGCAGGAAGCGGTAGAACAGGCCGAAGGGCTTCTCGAACGCGTCCTCCGTCTCGTAGACCACCCCGCGCCGCGGATCGACCGCGATCGCCTCGTGCTGGAAGCGGCCCATCGCGGTGAGCGGCACGGCGCCGGTGCGGTGCGGGTCGGACGGGTCGACCTCGAAGATGAAGCCGTGGTCCTTGGCGTAGCCGTTGGTGCCGGCCCGGTCCTCCGTCTCCTCGCAGGTCAGCCAGGTGTGCCAGGGCGTGGGCCCGCCCGCGCAGTTGACGGCCGTCCCGGCGATCGCGACCCGCTCCGACAGCACCTCGCCCCGGTGGTCCAGCGTCAGGGCCGTGCAGCCGCCCTTGCCGGCCGGGTCGTAGGTGAGGCCCTCGACGGTGGGGACGGCGAGCGGTGCGGTGGGGCGGTTCTCGTGGTTGCGGACCAGGTGGACCCGGCCGCGCGGACCGGGCAGGGCCGCCATGCCGTCGTGGTGGGAGGGGACCGGGCCCTCGCCGGAGCGCAGCGGGTCGCCCTCCCGGGAGAGGACCCGGTAGCTGAAGCCCTCCGGCAGGTCGAGCAGGCCGTCCGGGTCGGGGGCGAGGGTGCCGTAGCCGGTGTGGCCGAGGTTCTCCGCGGCGGCGGTGTCGGCGAAGAGTTCCGGCAGGGCTCCGGAGAAGACGATGCCCGCTCCCAGGGCACCGGTGCGGGCGAGGATCTGACGGCGGGTCGTGGCGCTACGGGTTTCCGGCATGCGGGATTCCGGCATGGGGTGAAGACCTTCCTGCTGGCGGACAGGAACACTGACCCGCCGTGTCTATCACCCGCCGCGCGCCCCGGGAACCACGCACGGAACGCGCGTCACCGGGCGTCGGCCTGCGACGGGGGCGGCTGCTGCTGGGCCTTCTCCAGGAAGCGCAGCAGTTCCACGGGGAAGGGCAGGACCAGCGTGGAGTTCTTCTCCGCGGCCACCGCCACCACCGTCTGGAGCAACCGCAACTGGAGCGCGGCCGGCTGCTCGGACATCTGCTCGGCCGCCTCGGCCAGCTTCTTCGACGCCTGGAGCTCGGCGTCCGCGTTGATGATCCGGGCCCGCCGCTCACGGTCGGCCTCGGCCTGCCGGGCCATCGAACGCTTCATCGTGTCCGGCAGGGACACGTCCTTGATCTCCACCCGGTCGATCTGCACGCCCCAGCCCACGGCCGGACTGTCGATCATCAGCTCCAGGCCCTGGTTCAGCTTCTCCCGGTCGGACAGCAGGTCGTCCAGCTCGCTCTTGCCGATGATGGACCGCAGCGAGGTCTGCGCCATCTGCGAGACGGCGAAACGGTAGTCCTCGACGTTGATGACCGCCGCCGACGGGTCCACGACCTTGAAGTAGACCACCGCGTCCACCCGCACGGTCACGTTGTCGCGGGTGATGCCCTCCTGGGCGGGCACCGGCATCGTCACGATCTGCATGTTCACCTTGCGCAGCCGGTCGACGGCGGGGATCACCATCGTGAAACCCGGCGTACGGACCGTGCCGGCGACCCGGCCGAGCCGGAAGACCACCCCGCGCTCGTACTGCTTCACCACGCGGGCGCCCGCCACGAAGTACACGAATCCCCCGGTGGCCACCGCCGCGGCAGCCGGCAGCAGTTCCTGGAGCATGACGACCCGCCTCCCTGAGAGGACCGGAATGCCTGCTCCTGTAACGATATGTCCGCGGGCGGGTCCCGGGCCATCGCCCGGAACCCGCCCCGAGACGGACCGCCCACCGCCGGGCGGTCCGCCCACCGTCAGGCGGACGGCCCGCCCCTGAAGCGGACGGCCCGCCCCGAGGAGGACCGCCCGCCCCGAGGCGGACCGCGTGCCCGCTAGGCGGCCATCGTCAGCTTCACCGGCTCGATGCCGACGGCGCTGTGCCGCTCGGCCCACGTCTCCAGTGCCGTGCGGCAGGCGTGGTCGAGGTGGTGCAGGCCGGACAGGTCCAGTTCGACCGGGCGGTCCTGCGGCAGGGACTCCAGGCTGTCGAGGATCTTCGGCAGCCGCAGGAAGGTCGCGTTGCCCGACAGGGACGCCCGGACGGGCCCGGTGCCCTGGTCGACGACGTCCAGCCTGATGTGCGAGGCCTCCCACGCCGTCTTCACCACGGCGAGCGCGAGACCGATCAGGACGCCCTCGAACATGCTGACCACGACGATCGACACCGCCGTGACGGCCAGGATCAGCGCCTCGCCCCGGTGCTCGCGCCACAGCCCCGCGATCGCCCGCACCGGCACGAGCTTGGCCCCGGCGTGCACGAGGACGCCGGCGAGGGCCGGCAGGGGGATGTACGCGAGCACGTCCGGAAGGAACGCGGCGAACAGCAGCAGCCAGACGCCGTGCAGGACGCGGGACGCCTTGGTGCGGGCGCCCGCCTGGACGTTGGCCGAGCTGCGCACGATCACCGCGGTCATCGGCAGCGCGCCGAGCACCCCGCAGACGGCGTTGCCGGTGCCCTGGGCGACCAGTTCCCGGTCGTACTCGGTGCGCGGCCCGTCGTGCAGCCGGTCCACCGCCGCCGCGCTGAACAGCGACTCGGCGGAGGCGATCAGGGTGAAGGCGACGACGGTGGCGAGCAGGCCGACGTCCGCCAGTTCGCCGAAGGAGTCCAGGGACGGCGGCTGGATCGAGCCGAGCAGCCCCTGCACCTCGACGGTGGCCACGGGCAGCGAGAACACCAGCGCGGCCAGTGTCGCCAGGCCCACCGCGGCGAGCGGGCCGGGCACCGCGCGCACCGCCGCGGGCAGCCGCTTCCACAGCACCAGCACCGCGATGGTGCCGGCGCCGAGCGCGAGCGAGGCCGCCGCGGCGGTGGTGCCGAACGCGTCCACGAGCGCCTCGGGCAGCCCGGCGATCTTCTCCGGGCCGGAGTCCGGCGCCTTGGCGCCGACCATCGAGTACAGCTGGCCGGCGATCAGCACCAGCCCGATCCCGGCCAGCATGCCCTCGACGACGGAGACCGAGATGGCCCGGAACCAGCGGCCCAGCCCGAGGACGCCCATGCCGACCTGGAGCACGCCGGTGGCGAGCACGATCACACCGAGGGCGGGCAGTCCGAACTCCCGCACTGCCTCGAAGACCAGCACGGTCAGACCGGCCGCCGGGCCGGACACCTGGAGGCTGCTGCCGCGCATCAGGCCGGTGACGATGCCGCCGACGATGCCGGTGACGAGCCCGAGCTCGGCCGGCACGCCGGAGGCCACGGCCACGCCCACGCACAGCGGGAGCGCGACCAGGAAGACGACGAGGGAGGCGGCGAAGTCCTCCTTCAGGTGCGGGAACCGGGATATTCGCGAGGTGTTCCGTGGGGTCATCGCGGCGCTCACAGGGCCTCGAACGCGTCGGTGTCCGCGCGGTGTTCGCGTACGGCACCGGTGTGCACCTCGTAGTACCAGCCGCGCACCCGCAGCCGGCCGTCCGCCAGCCGCTTCTCCACGCACGGGTAGGAGCGCAGCCGCAGCAGCTGGGCGAGCACGTGGTGCTGCACCGCCCGCATCACCGTCGGGTCGTCGGGGTCGGCGGCCGGCGGCCGGCCCGCGGAGTGCGCGAGCCAGTCCCGGACGGCGGGTACGGCGTCGAGATCGTCGCCGCGCACCAGCGCGCCCACGGCACCGCAGTGGGAGTGGCCGCAGACGACGACGTCCTGGACGCCGAGGACCTCCACGGCGTACTCGATGGTGGCCGCCTCGCCGGTGGGGCGCTCGGAGCCGTACGGGGGCACGATGTTGCCCGCGGTGCGCAGCTCGAAGAGCTCGCCGGGCCGGGCACCCGTGATCAGGGCGGGCACGACCCGCGAGTCGGAGCAGGTGATGAAGAGGACCTGGGGGGACTGGCCTTCCGCGAGGCGGGCGAACTCCTCAGGGCGTTGTCCGAACGTACGGGCGTTGTCGATGAGGGGCTGCATATGTGGTGATTCCTCCTGGCGCGCCGTGGGGGGCGCGTCGGACGGGCAGGACAGGTGAAGGCACTGCTGTCTGCGTCTCTCTCAGCAGCGGAAGACCTGGAGCGCCGCCGGAGAGTGGCCCGTCGAGGATCTCGACGGGCGGTGGTGCGACGCGGCCGGCCCGCAGGGTCGGTGGGCGGCCGCGGGATCCCGCGCGGGCAGGGTGCGCTCGCGCTGCTGGGGTGCCGAGTCGGCCGTGGAGGCCGAGCGGTGGCGGTCACGGGTGCGCAAGGGGTCGTAGGAGGCCCCGGACCGGTCGCATACGGGAGACGTGACGGTCTCGTCACGCGGTGTCACGCTGGAGGGTGTGATTCCAGGCTGGGTCTTGGCCTTGGCCTGACGGACGGTGTGCGCGTGTGCGAAGGAGGGCGCGGGCGCGAAGAGTGGAAGGGTCAGGAGCACGGCGGCGAGGAGCGACACGACGGTCCGGACCGCCTCACCTCGGAACATGCGCCCCCCTCCGAGCAGTTCACGCGTCTAGTCCGGACCAAGTACTGGTCAACGGTTGGTCAAGAAACACGTTAACCCTGCAAAGTCGTTTGCAGGGTTAACTCGGCGTTTCGAGATGAACTGCGCCTCAAAAGCGAGGGCTGGATGGCGCGAACTGATCCTTGACCCGGCCGGGATGATCGACTATCAGGACTCGATCAGCCGCTGGGCGTCGCGGGCCAGCGCGGTCAGCCGGGAGATCGCCCGGAAGTACTTCTTGCGGTAGCCGCCGTTCAGCATCTCCTCGCTGAACAGCCGGTCGAAGGGCAGCCCCGAGGCCAGGACGGGCACCTCACGGTCGTAGAGCCGGTCGGCGAGGACGACGAGCCGCAGGGCCGTCGACTGGTCGGGAATCGGCCGCACGTCGGTGAGGCACACCGCCTTCAGGCCGTCGGTGAGGGCGCCGTAGCGGCTGGGGTGCACCCGCGCGAGGTGGTCCAGCAGGTGCGGGAAGTCGTCGAGGGAAGCGCTCGCGGTGGCGTACGCCGTCTTCGTCACCTGTTCGTCGGAGTACGGCGCCGGCGCCTCGGGCAGGCCGCGGTGGCGGTAGTCCTCGCCGTCGATGCGCAGGGCGCGGAAGTGCGCGGACAGGCCCTGGATCTCGCGCAGGAAGTCGGCCGCGGCGAAGCGGCCCTCACCCAGCTTGCCCGGCAGGGTGTTGGAGGTGGCGGCGAGCGCGACACCCGCCTCGACGAGCTTGCCGAGCAGGGTCGAGACGAGGACGGTGTCGCCGGGGTCGTCCAGCTCGAACTCGTCGATGCACAGCAGGCGGTGGCCGGAGAGGGTCTTCACCGTCTGCTGGAACCCGAGGGCGCCGACCAGGTTGGTCAGCTCCACGAACGTGCCGAACGCCTTGAGCGCGGGCTCCGCCGGGGTCGCGTGCCACAGGGAGGCCAGCAGGTGGGTCTTGCCGACGCCGTAGCCGCCGTCCAGGTAGACGCCGCGCGGGCCGGGCGGCGTCTTGGGCGCCTTCGCGCGGCCGAAGCCGAGGAAGCCCCGTCGGGCGCCGCCGACGGCGTGCGCCCCGCCGAGTCCGGCCGCGAAGCCCTCCAGCACCCCGACCGCCTCGGTCTGGCTGGGCTGGTTCGGGTCCGGGACGTACGTGCTGAAGCGCACCGAGTCGAACCGCGGCGGCGGCACCATCTCGGCGACCAGCCGGTCCGCGGGGACGTGCGGCTCACGCGCGCACAGGGACAGCGGGGCCGCGTCGGCTATCGGGCCGAGGCCGGGGGAGGGGGTGGAGGACGACACGGTTCCCCATGCTAAGCGCCGTGCCAGACTGCCTCGTATGCGACGCCTGTTCCCTGTGACCGACCAGACAGCGGCCGAGAGCCCGGACGAGGGCGGTGGGGCCCTCGGGGCCCCCGCCGCCACCGAGGAGCGCGCGGCCCGAGAGGCGCGAGACACCCGGGAGGCGCGAGAGGCCCACGAGGCCCGCAGCTCCCGGGAGTGGAGCCTGGACGAGCTCGCCGACGCCTACGCCTACCCGGATCCCGGGCCCGGGGAGCCGACGCCCTGGCTGCGGGCCAACATGGTCTCCACGCTCGACGGGGCCGCCCAGCACGACGGGCGCTCACAGCCCATCTCCAACGCCACCGACATGCGGATCTTCGGCACCCTGCGGGCCCTCGCCGACGTGGTGCTCGTCGGTGCGGAAACGGTTCGCCAGGAGGGGTACCGCCCCGCCCGGGTCCGGGCCGAGTTCGCCGGGCGGCGGGAGGCGGCCGGTCAGGCGCCCGTCCCCGCCATCGCGATCGTCACCGCGAGCCTGGACCTGGACTTCTCGCTGCCGCTGTTCACCGCGCCGGTGGTGCCCACCCTGATCCTCACGGGTGCCGGCGCCGCCCCCGACCGGATCGCGGCCGCGGAGAAGGCCGGCGCCCGCGTGCTGCTCGCCGGGGACGGCGCGGGGGTCGAGCCCGCGCGGGCCGTCCAGGTCCTCGCCGGACTCGGGCACACCCGGCTGCTGACCGAGGGCGGTCCGCGGCTGCTGGGCCAGCTGGTCGCCGCCGAGGTGCTCGACGAACTGTGCCTGACGGTCGCGCCGCTGCTCACCGCCGGGGACGCGCAGCGCATCGCGGGCGGTCCGTCGGTCGCGGTCCCGCGCCGGTTCACCCTGCTGTCCCTCCTGGAGGAGGACGGCTTCCTCTACGGGCGGTACGGCAGGGCCTGAGGCGACGGGGTCTGAAGCGACGGGTCCTGGAGCGAGGGGCCCTGGAGCGGCATGGCCCGAACCCGGGGGGACAGGAGAAAGGGCGGGTGGGATGCCGGTGTCGGAAGTGACGGAAAAAGCAGGTGTGACGCGGCGGATCCGGGGAAGGCGGGCACGGCTGCCCTGGTCCCGAATTCGGCGGAATATGCCGTTCCGGTTGGCTTCGGGCGGGCAGACTAGGACGGCAGAACCCGTGCGAGCGCGGGGCAGGATGGTTTCCGCAGGGCCGATCACGGCCACGGAGGACTGAGGGCCACGCGGGTCCTCGAAGGAGAATGAGGCGCTGGTGTTCACAAGCGTTTTGATGATCGAGAAGGCCCTGACGTCCGCCGACGTGGAGTTCGTCACCACCTTGCACGGGGACGAGCAGGTCTCCTTCCACGTGCTCCTCCAGCCGCGCGGCGACCAGGCCGACCGGCTGCTGCGGGCCATCGACGACATCGCGCTCGGCGAGCTCGACGAGGCCGTGCGCGAGGGGGAGACACCCGAGGGGGAGGAGGCCAAGAGCGTCGGACAGAGAGCCCTGGAGGTGTCCCTCACCGCGTTGCGCGCCGCGGGCAGCACGGCGCAGGGGCGCCTGGTCGACGACCATCCGCTGGACGCGCTCAAGACGGTCGTCGACGAGGTGGAGGCGGACGAGGTGATCGTGCTGACCGATCCGCACTACGTGGAGGAGTTCTTCCACCGGGACTGGGCCTCCCGGGCGCGGCACAAGGTGGGGGTGCCGGTGCTCAAGCTGTTCTCCCACAGCAAGGCGTAGGGCCTGTCGTCCGGCACGGCGTAGGGCCTGTCGTCCGGGGGCGGTCCCGGCACGCAATAGGCTGGGCACGCTCATCGTCCTATGCACCGCACTCTGGGAGAACTCGCATGGCACCCGGCCTTCCTACCGCCATGGACCGACCGCACTTCATCGGCATCGGCGGTGCCGGCATGTCGGGCATCGCGAAGATCCTGGCCCGGCGCGGGGCCAAGGTGGCGGGGAGCGACGCGAAGGAGTCGGGGACGGCCGAGGCGCTGCGGGCGCTGGGCGTGACCGTGCACATCGGGCACGCCGCCGGCCACCTGGCCGACGACGCCAGCTGTGTCGTGGTGTCGTCGGCGATCCGGGCGGACAACCCCGAGCTGGCCCGCGCCGCGGAGCTGGGCGTCCCGGTGGTGCACCGCTCCGACGCCCTGGCCCGGCTGATGGACGGGCTGCGGCCGATCGCCGTCGCCGGCACGCACGGCAAGACCACCACGACGTCCATGCTGGCGGTGTCGCTGGGCGAGCTGGGACTGGACCCCTCCTACGCCATCGGCGGCGACCTGGACGCGCCCGGTTCCAACGCCGAGCACGGCGCGGGCGAGATCTTCGTCGCCGAGGCGGACGAATCGGACCGCAGCTTCCACACGTACGCGCCCGAGGTCGCGATCGTCCTCAACGTGGAGCTGGACCACCACGCCAACTACGCGTCCATGGACGAGATCTACGAGTCCTTCGAGACGTTCGTCGGGAAGGTCGTGCCCGGCGGCACGCTCGTGGTCAACGCCGACCACGAGGGCGCGCGGGAGCTGACCCGGCGGGTCGGGGGCGAGGGCGTGCGGGTGGTCACGTACGGCGAGGCGGAGGACGCCGACGTGCGGGTGCTGGCCGTCGAGGCGCAGGGGCTGAAGAGCCGGGTGACCGTGCTGCTGGACGGGCGGGAACTCACCTTCACGGTCTCCGTACCGGGCCGCCACTACGCGCACAACGCGGTCGCCGCGCTGGCGGCGGGCGTGGCCCTCGGGGTGCCGGCCGGGGACCTCGCGCCGGCGCTGGCCGCGTACACGGGTGTCAAGCGGCGCCTCCAGCTGAAGGGCGAGCGGGCGGGCGTCCAGGTCGTCGACTCCTACGCGCACCACCCGACCGAGATGACCGCGGACCTGGAGGCGATGCGCGCGGCGGCCGGTGACGCCCGCATCCTGGTCGTCTTCCAGCCCCACCTCTTCTCCCGGACGCAGGAACTGGGCCAGGAGATGGGCCGGTCGCTGGCCCTCGCGGACGCCTCCCTCGTCCTCGACATCTACCCGGCCCGCGAGGACCCGATCCCGGGCATCACCAGCGAGCTGATCGTCGACGCGGCCCGCGCGGCCGGCGCCGACGTGACGCCGGTGCACGACAAGGACCAGGTGCCCGCCCTGATCGCGGGAATGGCCGGGCCCGGTGATCTCGTTCTCACCATGGGCGCGGGCGACGTCACGGACCTCGGCCCGCGCATCCTGGACCGTCTCGCACAGTGATCTGAGTAAGGGGTTGGCCTTCATGTCGTACGACGTCGAAAAGCCCGACGAGCAGTGGCGGGCGGAGCTCACCCCGGCGGAGTACGCCGTGCTGCGCCAGGCGGGGACCGAGCCCGCCTTCACCGGTGAGTACACCGACACCAAGACGCGGGGCGTCTACTCCTGCCGGGCCTGCGGCGCCGAACTGTTCACCTCCGACACCAAGTTCGACTCCCACTGCGGCTGGCCGTCGTTCTTCGACCCGAAGGACAGCGACGCGGTGGAGCTGCTGGAGGACCGCTCGCACGGCATGCGGCGGACCGAGGTGCGGTGCGCGCGGTGCGGCTCGCACCTCGGGCACGTCTTCGAGGGCGAGGGCTACCCGACCCCGACGGACCAGCGCTACTGCATCAACAGCGTCTCCCTGCGCCTGACGCCCGACGGGAACTGACGCCCACCGGGAACCGACCCCCGGGCGGAGCCGGCCCGCCCCGGCTCCGCCCGTCGTCCTCCCGCCGGGCGGGCCAGCTGCCGTTCCCCGTCTCACAGTGCCTTCCGCTGGACCAGCGCCGACAGCACCAGCATCCCGGGCAGCAGGGGCAGCCAGACGGTCAGGGCGCGGTAGCCGATGACCGTGGCCGTGGCCAGGGCGAGGGGGGTGCCGTAGCCGGCCAGGGTGAGGACCAGGGCCGCGTCGACCGGGCCGATGCCGCCCGGGGCCGGGACGGCGCCCGCCGCGGTGCTCGCGGCGAGGAACGCGAACACCAGTTGCGGCCACGACAGCGGGACGCCGAGCGCCGAGCCGACCGAGGCGACCACGCAGGCCTGGAGCAGCGGTGCCGCCATCGCCCCGCACCACAGGGGCAGGCACCGGCCCGGGCGGGTGTGCAGGTGACGGGCGTCGGTGAGCGCCGTACGGACGAACGCCAGGGCCGGGCCGCGCCAGGCGCGGACCAGGACCAGGAGCGCCGCGGCCGCCGCGGGGGCGAGGAGCAGGCCCACGACCGCCAGGACCAGCGTCCGTCCCCGCGGGAGGAGCGCGGACGGCGGCACCGCGGCCGGGGCGGCCAGGACGAAGACGAGCAGTAAGGGTGTCTTCGCCACCGCTCTGACCAGGGAGTACAGCGCGATCGAGGCGGTGGCCCGGGGGAGCGGGACGCCCTGGCGCAGCAGGAAGCGGACGGTGACCGCGTGGGCGCCGATGCTCGCCGGGAGGAGGTGGTTCGCGGCGCCCGCGGCGACCTGGGAGGCCAGCAGCAGGCCCTTGGGCAGCCGGTCGGGGACCGCGCCCTGGCGGACACAGGCGGCGGCGACCCAGCCGAGGCAGGTGAACACCAGCCCGGCCAGCAGCCACCAGGGGTCGGCGGTGGCGAGGCGGGCGGTGCCGTCGCGCACGGCACGCCAGTCGATCGCCGCCCAGATCCCCAGCAGCAGGACCGGGAACAGCATCAGGACGCGGCGGACGGACGAACCGGCCACACGGTCGGCGGAGGCCGCGGAGGCCGCGGAGGCCGTGAGGGGCGCGGGGGCGGTCGGGGAGTCCTCGGGGTGGCGGTCGTCCGCGCGGGGGAGCGGGGAGGCGGGACCGTCGAGCGGCAGCAGGGACACGGCGCACGTCGTCCTTCCGCGTCACCTCCGCGGACGCCGGGGTGACGGAATAGGGCCCTGGGCAGGGAAGGGGCGGGGGAGGAGATTCCCCTCCGGCGTGACGGTGCGGTGTCCGGGAGCCGACGGTGCGAGGGCGGAGGGGCGACTGCGGTGCGGTGCGGTGCGGTGTGGGGTGGGGTGGGGTGGGGCGATGATGTGGCGCGGTGTGGTGCGGTGCGTAGGGCTGTGGGAGTTCTGCCCGGGGCGCCCGCCGCTCATCCCGCTCCCGGCACCGTCCGGTCGACGCCGCCCGAGATCCCGTCCGGCGGCGCTGCCCGCTGCCAGCCGTGAGCCGTCAGCCGTGAGCTGTCGTACGGCCGTCGGCGTCAGCCGTCGCCGGGCGGTCGCAGGGGCAGTGTCAGGGCGAAGACCGTGCGGCCCGGGGCGTCGTCCAGGTCGAGGGTGCCGCCGTGGGCCTCGACGAGGGCGCGGGCCACCGCCAGGCCGAGGCCGCTGCCGCCGCGGTCGCGGCTGCGGGCCTTGTCGACGCGGTAGAAGCGGTCGAAGACCCGCTCCCGGTCGCCGGCCGGGATGCCGGGGCCCTGGTCGCTGACGCCGACCCGTGCCGCGTCCCGGGTGGCGGACACCGCGACGGAGACCGGGGTGCCGGCCGGGGTGTGCACGGCCGCGTTGGTGAGGAGGTTGTCCAGGACCTGCCGGACGCGCTGGGGGTCCAGGCACAGCCGTACCGCCGACGGGCCCGGCGCCACCGTCAGCGGGTGGTTCGGGTGGCTCGCCAGGAAGGCGTCGGCCGCCTGCTCGACCAGCTCCACCAGGTCGGTGTCCTCCCGCCGCAGCGGTGTGTCGACCTCCGCCGCGTCCAGCCGGGCCAGCATCAGCAGGTCGTCGAGGAGGACGCCCATGCGCGCGGCCTCCGCGCGCAGCCGCGCCAGGTGCCGGTCGCGCTCCTCGGGCGCGTTGGCGGCCGCGTACTGGAAGAGGTCCGCGTAGCCGCGCACCGACATCAGCGGGGTGCGCAGTTCGTGCGAGGCGTCCGCGACGAAGCGGCGCAGCCGCTGCTCGGCCCGGGCGCGGACCGCTAGGGAGTCGTCGATGTGCTCCAGCATGGTGTTGAACGCGGTGCGCAGCTCCTCCACCTCGGGCCCGCCGCCGGCCCGGTCGGCGCGCAGCGGCAGCCGGGCCGCCGTCTCGGTGAGGTCGTGCGAGGCGATGCCGTGCGCGGTGTGCGCCATGTCGCTCAGCGGCTTCAGCCCGCGCCGCAGCAGGGCCCGGCCGACCACCACGAGGGTCAGCAGCGCGAGCGCGAAGGTGACGACCTGGATCGTGATCAGGTGCTGGACGGTGTCCTCGATGTCGTCCATGGGCGCGCCGCTCACCAGGATCACGCCGGGCTCGACCTCGCAGGCGCGCAGCCGGTACAGGCCCTCGCCGTCCAGGTACTCGGTGCGCAGCACCTCCGACTCCCCGGCGGCCCGCGCGCGGGCCGCCGCGGTGAGGTCCTCGACGTCCGCGGGCACGTCGGCGGCGTCCTCGGGCGCGCGGAGCACGGGCGTGCCGTCCGACACGTCGTACACGGCGTAGTACCAGCGGTAGTACTTCTTGCCCTCCAGCGTGCCGTAGGTCGCGATGCTCTTGGACTGGGCGAGCTGGGCGATCCGGAGCTGCTCGTTGAGCTGCTGCGACAGGTAGTCGCGCATGTACGTCGTCAGGGCCGTGCCGACGACCGCGAAGACCACCAGCGACAGCACGCCGAGGGCGAGGGCGAGGCGGGTGCCGAGCCGGAGCCGGCGGTACGTCTGCCGGAACCGCCCGATCACTCCGCCGCCCGCCGGACGACGTATCCGAACCCGCGCACGGTGTGGATCATCGGCGCGCCCGTCGCGTCCAGCTTGCGGCGCAGCCGGCTGACGACCAGCTCGACGACGTTGGAGCGGCCGCCGAAGCCGTACTCCCACACGTGGTCGAGGATCTGCGCCTTGGTGAGCACGGTCGGCGACTTGCGCATCAGGTAGCGCAGCACCTCGTACTCGGTCGGGGTGAGCGTCAGCAGGCTCTCGCCGCGCCGCACCTCACGGGTGTCCTCGTCCATGGTCAGGTCGCCGACCCGCAGGACCGACCGCTGGAAGGCGGGGCCCGCGCTGCGCCGCAGCACGGTGCGCAGCCGGGCCATCAGCTCCTCGACCGCGAACGGCTTCACCAGGTAGTCGTCGCCGCCCCGGGTCAGGCCCGCGACCCGGTCGGCGACCCCGTCCCGGGCGGTGAGGAAGACCACCGGCACCATCGTCCCGGAGCGGCGCAGCCGGTCCAGGACGCCGAAGCCGTCGACGTCGGGCAGCATCAGGTCGAGCACCACGATGTCCGGCCGGAACTCGGCGGCGCGGCGCAGCGCCTCCTCGCCCGAGTTCGCGGTGACCGCTTCCCAGCCCTCGTAGCGGGCGACCGTCGCCACGAGATCGGCGATCGGCGGGTCGTCGTCCACCACCAGCAGTCGTACTTTTTCCACCCGCACATACTGCGCCACCCGCCCCCGCGCACCAGACCCCGGTGCGGCGCGGAGGGCGATCGATACCCACTTGAAAGTTGTACGACAGGTAATCGACAGCTCCGGGCGGCGAAGCTCTGTGTCCTAGGACCAGATCGTCCTAGGAGCAGATCAAGGAGTTCCCGTCCGTGACGACCGTGCAGTCGCCTCCCGTACCCCCCACGGCGATACGTCCCAAAGTCGTGGCCCGCACCGGCCTGTACGCCGTGCTGGCCGCGAACGCGGCCGTCGTGACGCTCTTCGCCGTACAGGCGGGCTTCGCCTCCAACGCCCTGGTGGTGCTGGGCCGCTTCACCGGCCTCTACGCCGCCCTGCTGATGGCCTTCCAGCTGCTGCTGGTGGCCCGGCTGCCCTGGCTGGACCGCCGTATCGGCATGGACCGGCTGACCAACTGGCACCGCTGGACCGGCTTCGGCCTGCTGTGGACGCTGGTCGGGCACGTGGTGTTCATCACCTTCGGCTACGCCCGGTCGTCCTCCCTGGACCCGGTGAGCCAGCTCGTCGACCTCGCCGAGACCGTCGAGGGCGTGTTCCGCGCGGTCGTCGCGCTGGGGCTGATCCTGGTGATCGGCGCCGTCTCCGCCCGCTGGGCCCGGCGCCGGCTGGCCTACGAGACCTGGCACTTCATCCACCTGTACACGTACGTCGCCGTGGTGCTGGCCTTCACCCACCAGGTCGCCGTCGGCACCACCTTCACCTCCTCGCCCGCCGCCACCGGCTACTGGTACACCCTGTGGGCCGTCGCCCTGGGGTCCGTCCTCGTGGGCCGGGTGGGGCTGCCGCTGTGGCGCAACCGGCGCCACCGGCTGCGCGTCGAGAGGGTCGTGGCCGAGTCCGACACCGTGGTCTCCGTGTACATCACCGGCCGTGACCTGGACCTGCTGCCGGCCCGCGCGGGCCAGTTCTTCCTGTGGCGGTTCCTCACCCGGGACCGCTGGTGGCAGGCGAACCCGTTCTCCCTGTCGGCCGCGCCCGACGGCCGCACCCTGCGTTTGACCGCCAAGGCCGCCGGCGACGGCTCGGCCGGCCTGCGCCACCTGAAGCCCGGCACCCGCGTCTTCGCCGAGGGCCCCTACGGCGCCTTCACCGCGATGCACCGGACCCGCCCGGAGGCCGTGCTGGTCGCCGGCGGCGTCGGCGTCACCCCCATCCGGGCCCTGCTGGAGGAGCTGCACGGGCACGCCGTCGTCGTCTACCGCGTGGGCAGCGACCGGGACGCGGTCCTCTACGACGAACTGCGCGACCTCGCCCACGCCAAGGGCGCCGAGCTGCACCTGGTGACCGGCCCGCCCGTCCCCGACCGGCTGGCCCCGGCCGAGCTGGCCCGGCTGGTGCCGGACATCGCCGACCGCGACGTCTTCCTGTGCGGCCCGCCGCCGATGATGAACGCGGTCCTGGGCAGCCTGCGCGCGCTGGACGTGCCCCGGCAACAGATCCATTTCGAGCGCTTCAGCCTGGCGGGATGACGGAGACGAGGAAGAACGTGAAGCGAGCACTACCTGTCCTGGTCCTGTCCGTGGCCGGCCTCGTCCCGGTGTGGCGCTACGAGCCGTCCACCAGCACGTCGGCGGCCGAGGCACCGGCGTCGGCACCCGCGGCGTCCTCCACGGCCCCCGCGTCCGGCTCCTCGGGGCTGGTCGTCAAGGGCACGACCGTCGCCACCGAGAAGGGCGACGTGCAGGTCGAGGTGACCTTCGACGGTGACACGATCACCGCGGTGCGGATGCTGAAGCAGCCGGACCACCCGCAGACGGCGGCCGCGGTGCCGACGCTGATCGAGGAGACGCTCCAGGCGCAGAGCGCGGACGTCGACACGGTGTCCGGCGCGACCGTCACCAGCGACGGCTACCGCGAGTCCCTCCAGGCCGCGATCGACGCGCAGGCGGCGTCGGCCTCGGCGTCCCCGTCCGCCTCCGCCCCGGAGGCCGACGCCTCCCAGGTCGTGGCGGGATCCACCGTCGCCACCGAGAAGGGCGACGTGCAGGTCGAGGTGACCTTCGAGGGCGACACGATCACCGCGGTGCGGATGCTGAAGCAGCCCAACCACCCGCAGACGGCGGCCGCGGTGCCGACGCTGATCGAGGAGACGCTCCAGGCGCAGAGCGCGGACGTCGACACGGTGTCCGGCGCGACCGTCACCAGCGACGGCTACCGCGAGTCCCTCCAGGCCGCGATCGACGCGAAGGGCGCCTGACGTGCACCGCGTGGAACACGTCATGGGCTTCCCGGTCTCCCTGCGCATCGACGACGAGGGGGACCACGACGGCCCGGCGGACGCCGTCTTCGGCTGGCTGCGGGAGGTCGACGAACGGTTCAGCCCGTTCAAGCCCGGCAGCGAGGTGTCCCGGTACGGCCGGGGCGAGCTGCCGGCCGCCCGGATCAGCGCCGACCTGGCCGAGGTGATCGGCCTGTGCGAGGGGTACCGGGCGGCGACCGGCGGCGCCTTCGACGCCCGGCTGCCCGGCCGGGGCTTCGACCCCTGCGCCGTCGTCAAGGGCTGGTCGGTGCAGCGGGCGGCGGAGCTGCTGACCGCGGCCGGAGTACGCCGCTTCTGCCTCAACGCCGGCGGCGACGTGGTCGTCGCGGGCGGCCCGTGGCGGATCGGCGTACGCCACCCCGAGACCGCCGACCGGCTCTGCACGGTACTGGAGCTGACGGACGGCGCGGTCGCGACCTCCGCGCGCTACGAGCGCGGCGACCACATCCTCGACGGGCGCACGGGAGCGCCGGCGACCGGACTGCTCAGCGTCACGGTCGTCGCGCCGACGCTGACGGTGGCGGACGCGGTGGCGACCGCCGCCTTCTCGCTGGGCGCGGAGGGCGTCGAGTGGGCGGCCGGGCAGGAGGGCTGCCAGCTCTTCGCGGTCGACGCGGGGCGGCGGGTCCTGCGGACGCCGGGGTTCCCGGCGGCGGGGGTGGGGGCCGCCGCCGCGTGAGCACCGGTGCCGGGGGCGCCGGCGGTGACCCTGTGGTCGGGGTGTCGGCGGTGGCCCTGGGGGTGCTCGGGTGCTGACGGTGGCCCTGGGGTTGCTCGGGTGCTGACGGTGGCCCTGGGGTTGCTCGGGTGCCGGCGGTGACCCTGTGGCCGCCGGGGTCGGGCGCGGCCGTGGTCGCCTGGGTGTGTCCCCGGCGGCACCGCTGAAAGGGGCGGTACGGGATGCCGTACCGCCCCTTTTCCGCAGGCGCGTCCTCAGCCGGCGTCGGAGGCGTCCAGCCGGTACAGCCCGCTGTAGTCGCTCACGGCGGTGCCGTGCTTCTTCACCCAGGCCGTGATCTCGCTGCTCGCGGAGCTCCGGCCGCTGTCGCCGACCACGACGTAGTGCAGCTTGCCCGCCTTCACCAGGCTCTTGAGCTTGGCGAGGGTCATGGCCTCGTCGGTGCCCGACCAGCCGCCCATGGAGATCACGGGCTCGCCGGACTCCAGGATGACCGAGGCCGCGGTCTGGTCGGTGGTGACCGCCACGAGCCAGGTGGCGCCGTCCTGGTGCTTCTTCAGGTACGTGATCATCGCGGACGACACCTGGCTGCCGCCGCCCGTCCCGGCGCCCATGCCGCCGCCCGTGCTCCCGCCGGGGGATCCGGCCCCGGCGGTGGACCCGGACTCGTCCGTGGACCCGGACTCGCCGGTCGATCCGGTCTCGCCGGTGGACCCTGCCTCCGTACCGGAGGAAGGACCGGCGCCGCCCGACGGGGGCTGCCCCGGCTGCTGCCCGTCGCCGGTGCCGGTGCCGGTGCCCGTCGGCGCCTCGCCGCCCGGGCGCTGGCCGCCGGCCCCGCCGCCCGTGCCGCCCATACCGCCACCGGTGGTGGGGCCGGCCGTAGGGTTGGTGCCGTTGGGGGTGGAGGCGGCCGCGGACACCGCGTACGCGGCCGGACCGGCCAGCAGGGCCACGACCGCCGCGAGGGCGGCGACCACCGTCAGCCGGCGCCGCCGGGCGAACCGTCCGACCAGCAGCCCGATCACCGCGGCCGCGCCCGCGACCCCGGCCACGACCTCGGCGACCGTGTACGCCGTCCCCGAGCCGGAGACCCGCTGGAGCAGGACGACCGCCCAGACGGTGCTCGCCGCGACCGCCGCCGGCAGCACCCATCCCCACCGCGCCGCCGAGCCCTCGCGGAAGGCCCGGAACAGCATCACCGCTCCGATACCGGCCAGCGCCGCGATGCCCGGGGCCATGGCGGTCACGTAGTACGGGTGGAAGGTGCCCTCGGCGAGCGAGAACGTCAGGTAGTGCAGCACGAACCAGCCGCCCCAGAGCAGCAGGGCCGCCCGCCGGGCGTCGGTGCGCGGGGCGCGCCCGCGCAGCACCAGGCCGCCGATCAGGGCGACCGCGGCGAACGGGATCAGCCAGGAGATCTGGCCGCCCATCGTCTCGTTGAACATCCGGTACAGGCCCGCCTCGCCGCCGAAGCTCGCGCCGTTGCCCTGCGAGCCCGCCGACGAACTCGCCCCGAAGATCCGGCCGAGGCCGTTGTAGCCGACGACCAGGTCCCAGACCGTGTTGTCGGTGGAGCCGCCGATGTAGGGGCGGGACGACGCCGGGATCAGGTCGACGACCACCATCCACCAGGCGCTGGAGACGACCAGGGCGAGCGTGCCGGCGGCGAGGTTGCGGATCCGCCGGCCCAGCGGGGCCCGTGCCGCCCACAGGTACACCAGGAAGAACGCGGGCAGCACGACGTAGGCCTGCATCATCTTCGTGTTGAACGCGAAGCCGATCGCGACGCCCGACCACACCAGCGGCGCCGTCTTCCCGGTGCGCACGGCCTTCAGCAGGGCCGCCGCGCCGAGCAGCATGAGGAGGACCAGGACGGGGTCGGGGTTGGTGTCCCGGGTGATGGCCACCGTGATGGGCGTGAGGGTGAGCGCCAGGGCGGCGACCGTCGCCGCGACCGGGCCGAAGTCCCGCTTCACCATCCGGTGCAGCAGCGCCACCGAGCCCACGCCGGCCGCGACCATGGGCAGCGCCAACTGCCAGGTGCCGTAACCGAACACACGGGCCGACAGGCCCATCACCCACAGCGCGAAGGGGGGTTTGTCGACGGTGATGAAGCTGCCCGCGTCCAACGCGCCGAAGAAGAACGCCTTCCAGCTCTTGGTGCCGCTGTAGACGGCGGCGTTGTAGAAGGAGTTGCCGGTGACGGAGGTCAGGTTCCAGGCGTACAGGGCCGTGGCCAGTACCAGAATCGCCCACAGGGCGGGGCGGGCCCAGCGCGGGTCGTCCGGGGCGCCGGTGAGCAGCCGGCGCGTACGGGCCGCGAGTCCGCGGGCGGCGGGCGGTCCGGCCCGGTGCGGGGCACCGTCCTCCCGGGCGGGGGCGGGCGGCGGGGCGAGGGTCGTCATGGCGCGTACTCCAAACAGGCGTTCGCCCGGGCCGGGCAGGACGGAGGGAGGAAGGAATCGGGCAGGAGGGAATAGGGGATCGGGCGGGACGGAGGGCGAGGAACCGGACGCCTCCCGCGTCCGCGCACCCCCATGGCAGTGACGATCGGTGCCGCGTCTGGGGGATCCCTGAGCCGGCTCTGAGGGGAGGGTGAGAACCAGCGAACTCACAGGCGGGTCACAGAGGGGGCGGGTCGGGCTCGTCAAAACCCCCGCAACACAAGAGGTCTAGACTCTCCCCGCAACGGCCCGACCTCACCCGGTCGAGAACGGGCGGAACTTGCCAGACCCGAAGGGTATTCGGCGTTTTGATACGGATAGATTCAGTCACCAAGCGGTATCCGGACGGCACGGTGGCGGTCGACCACCTCTCCCTGGACATCCCGGACCGTTCGATCACCGTCCTCGTCGGGCCCTCCGGATGCGGCAAGACGACGACCCTGCGGATGATCAACCGGATGGTCGAGCCCAGCGGGGGCCGCATCCTGATCGACGGCCAGGACATCCAGCAGCAGCCGGTCGACACCCTGCGCCGCTCCATGGGATACGTCATCCAGAACGCCGGGCTCTTCCAGCACCGCACGATCGTCGACAACATCGCCACCGTGCCGCGGCTGCTCGGCTGGAGCAAGGACAAGGCCCGGTTCCGGGCGCGGGAGCTGATGGAGCGGGTGGGACTCGACGCCTCGCTCGCCCGCCGCTACCCCTACCAGCTCTCCGGCGGACAGCAGCAGCGCGTCGGCGTGGCGCGGGCACTCGCCGCCGACCCGCCGGTGCTGCTGATGGACGAGCCGTTCTCGGCCGTCGACCCCGTCGTCCGCAAGGGACTCCAGGACGAACTCCTGCGCATCCAGGACGAGCTGGGCAAGACCATCGTCTTCGTCACCCACGACATCGACGAGGCCGTCAAGCTCGGCACGATGGTCGCCGTCCTGCGCACCGGCGGCCGGCTCGCCCAGTACGCCCCGCCCGCCGAGCTGCTGTCCGACCCGGCCGACGCGTTCGTCGAGGACTTCCTCGGCGCCGACCGCGGTATCCGCCGGCTGTCCTTCTTCTCCTCCGCCGGCCTCGCCCTGCTCACCGCGCCGATCGTCGCGATCGACGCGAGCGCCGAGAAGATCGCCGCCCGGGGGGCCGCGGACGACGTGCCCTACCTCCTCGTCACCGGCGTCGACGGCAAGCCCCTCGGCTGGGGCGAGCCGCGCGACCTGACCGCCGGGAGCATCGACGCCGGCCGGCTGCTGCCGTACGGGCGGCCGTTCACGGCCGGTACGGACTCGCTGCGGTCCGCGCTGGACTGCGCCGTGCTCTCGCCGACCGGCTGGGCCGTCGCCGTGGACGCCGAGGGCCGGGCCGCCGGGGTCGTCTCCCAGCAGGCCATCGCCGAGGCGATCCGCGGCGCCCACGCGGAGGGCGGCCGGACCGGCGGGACCACGAAGGCCGCCGGATGAACTGGGACCGCGTCTTCGACATCCCCAGCGACCTCCAGCACAGCTGGACCGGCCTGGTCGGACTGCATCTGCGCGAGGCCCTGCTGCCGGTGCTGGCCGGGCTCGTGATCTCGCTGCCGCTGGCCCAGCTCTGTGTGCGCTTCCGCTGGCTGTACCCGCCGGTGCTGTGGGTGACGACGGTGCTGTACGCCGTCCCCTCGCTGGCGTTCTTCGTCCTCCTCATCGACTACACCGGCCAGACCGAGCTCACGGTGATGATCCCGCTCACCGTCTACAGCCTCGTCGTCCTGGTCCCCGCGATCGTCGACGCCGTCCGCTCGGTGCCGCGGGAGACCCTCGCCGCCGCCACCGCCCTGGGCTTCGGGCCCGTACGCCGTTACGTCCAGGTCCAGCTGCCGATCGCGGTGCCCGCGATCATCGCGGGGCTGCGGGTGGCGACCGTCTCCAGCATCAGCCTGGTCAGCATCGGCGCCCTCATCGGCAACCAGGGCGCCCTCGGCAACCTGATCAACGACGCCAACATCTACAACCGGCCGGAACTCGCGGTGAACGCCGTGGTCAGCATGGCCCTCCTCGCGATCCTCGCCGACGGCCTGCTGGTCCTCGTACGCCTGCTGCTGACGCCGTGGATGCCGCGCCGCGCGGGCCGGACACGGAACGCGGGCCGGAAACGGAACTCGGGCCGGGCACAGAACGCGGGCGAGACACCGAAGGCCGGCCGGCCCGACCCGGCCGCCGCAGCCCTGGAGGACGCAGTCCGGTGAACCTGCTCCACTTCATCAGCGCCTTCCTCGGCGACGGCTCCCACTGGCAGGGCTACGACGGCATCCCCACGCGCGTGGGGGAGCACATCCAGTACACCCTGGAGGCCCTCGCCATCGCCGCCGCGATCGCCCTGCCGGTCGGCCTCGTCACCGGCCACTACGGGCGCGGCGGCAACGCCCTCGCCCTGATCGCCACCGCCGGGCGGGCGCTGCCCACGTTCGGCCTGCTGGTGCTCATGACCCTGCTGCTGGGGTTCGGCCTGGTGAACGTGATGACCCCGCTGGTCGTCCTCGCCGTCCCGCCGATCCTGGTCACCACCTACGAGGGCATGCGCTCCGTCGACCCCTCCCCGGTGGACGCCGCGCGGGGCATGGGCATGAGCGAGGCCGGGATCCTCTTCCAGGTCGAACTCCCCGCCGCGCTCCCCCTGATCCTCAGCGGCCTGCGCTCCGGCGCCATCCAGATCGTCTCCACGGCCACCATCGCCGCGTACGTCAGCCTCGGCGGCCTCGGCCGCTACATCGTCGACGGCCTCTACCAACGCGACTACGAGAAGGTCGTGGGAGGCGCCACCTTGGTCGCGGGCCTGGCCCTGGTCACGCTCGCGGTGTTCTGGGCCGTCGGACGGGTCGCGGTGTCGCCGGGGGTGCGGAGGGGGACCCAGGCCCCGTAGGCCCATCGGGCCCTTGGGCCCGGCCGTTCAGGGGCCTGGCTTCCGGCCGTTCCGGGCCGGGCCCCTGGCCTTCCTCGGTCCCGGCCCCTGGCCTTCCTCGGTCCCGGCCCCCGGCCTTCACCGGTCCCGGCTCCGGCCTTCACCGGTCCCGGCTCCGGCCTTCACCGGTCCCGGCCCCCGGCCCTCCTCGGTCCCGGCCACCGGCCCCTTCCGGCCGGCAGGCCAGGTGAGGGACGCGGGGACGCGCCCCGCCAGGGGCGCGGGGAACTGCGCGACCGGCCCCGGACGGCCCGCGGCGTCCATACGGCCTCCCCTCCGGGCGGGGCGTCCATACGGCCCCCCCTCCGGGCGGGTCCCGGCCTTCGGCCCCCGCCCCCGGGCCGTCACCCCTCCGTGCGTGCCAGGGCCTGTTCCAGGACCACCAGCAGGGCGTCCCGGACCGAGCCGCGTTCGCGGGCGTCGAAGACCAGGACGGGGACGCCGTCGGAGACGTCGAGGGCCCAGCGGACCTCCTCCAGCGCGTGCTCGACGCGGCCGTCGAAGGCGTTGACGGCGACCGCGAACGGGATCCCCTTGTGCTCGAAGTAGTCGACGGCGGCGTAGCAGTCGTCGAGGCGGCGGGTGTCGACGATGACGAGTCCGCCGACCGCGCCCTCCACGATGTCGTCCCACATGAACCCGAACCGCTCCTGGCCGGGCGTGCCGAACAGGTACAGCTTCAGGGTCGGGTCGATGGTGATGCAGCCGAAGTCCATCGCGACCGTGGTGGTCGTCTTGCGCGGGGTGTGGCTGAGGTCGTCGACGCCCGCCGCGACCTCGGTGATGGCCGCCTCGGTGGTGAGCGGCTCGATCTCGGAGATCGCGCCGACGGCGGTGGTCTTGCCCACGCCGAAGCCGCCCGCGATCACCAGTTTCACCGGCAGCGGCGGCCGTACGGAGACCTGGCCGGCGGTGTGCCGGACCAGCGGTTCAGTCGGAGTCACGGAGTACCCCCCGGGAGTCGGGGATGGCGCGGAGGCCATCGATGAGCCTGCGCAGGACGGAAGCGTCGTGGGTGGCGCCGGAGTCGGGCACGTGCACCGACAGCTGCCCCGCCGCGCGCAGGTCCTCGGCGAGGACCCGCACCACGTTCAGGTGCAGCCGCAGCCGGGCCGCGATCTCGGCGATCGACTGCGGCACCCGGCAGGCGGCGACGATGTCGTGCTGTTCGAAGGAGAGCAGGCCGAGGGCGTCGAGCCCGGTGGTGGTGGCCACCAGCTGGGTCTCGACGGGCATGGTCCGCCCGGACGACGCCGCGCCCGCGCCCGCCACCCGGCCGGCCGTGACCAGGAAGGGCCGGACGGCGGGGGCGGGGCCGACGGGTACGACGCCGTCCTCGCCGGCGCCGCGCGGAATGCGGCCGTCCGCCATCGGTGGTTCGCTTCCTCTCTGGACCGGCGGTCTTCGCGGTGACTGCCGGTCAGCGCGACCTGGTGACGCCGACGCTGTTCTTCAGCTCCAGGACCAGCTGGGGGCTGAGCGCGCTGCCGGCGCGGTTGGCGAACACCGTCATCTCGTAGGCGATGTTGCCCAGCTTGGCCTCCTTGTCGGTGACCACGCCGAGCACGGCGCCGGAGCCGATCGCGGAGACCAGCACATGGCCGCCCTCCAGGTCGATGATGACCTTGTTCAGACCGCCCAGGCCGTAGTTGCCGGAGGCGCCCGCCGCCAGGCTGGTGATGCCGGACACGATCGCGGCCAGCCGCTCGGAGTCGGCGGGCTCACGCAGCTCCGACACGGCGATCAGCAGGCCGTCGGAGGACACCGCGATGGCGTCCACCACCCCCGCGGTCTCGGTGGCGAAACGGTTGAGCAGCCAGGTGAAGTCGGCTGCGGCGGCCCGCAGATCGGTCGGAGTGGCTGCTCCGGAGGGAGTCTCACCTGTCGACGTGCTCACTGCTCGGCTCCTTCCGGAGTGTGGTTCTGGTGGTGCCCGGGGGTGCGGTGGTGGTCCGCGTGGTCGTTCCGGCCGTTCGGGACGGGCCGGTGGTTCGAGGCGGTCCGGTCGTTCGGGGCGGCCGCCCGGTCGTTCTCTTCGGTGGTGCGCGGGGCGGGGGGACGGAGACGTTCCCCCGTGTCGCCGCCGGTGTCGCGGTGGGCGCGTTCGACGGCCGCCTCGAACTCCTCCAGCGCGCTGCGGACGGCGTCCGCGTCGGCGAGGGGCACGGTGCGGCGCGCGGCCTGCTGCGCGGCCGCGTCGGCGGTCGTCCGGAGCGTGGCCCCCCGGACACGCCGCCGCAGCGGCCGCGCGCCGCCGACGGCATCGGTGTCGAGGGCATCGGTGTCGAGGCCTTGGGCGGAGGGCCGTCCGGTTCCGGCGGATTCCGCGCGGGAGGCCGCCGTCGGCCGGGCGGCGGGCGCCTCGGAGGCGTCGACGGTCTCTGCGGCCCTGAGGGCTTGTGCGGCCTTGGCGGTCTCCGCGGCCCTGGTGACCTCTACGGCCCTGAGGGCCTGTGCCGCCTCGGCGGCTTCTCCGGCTCCGGTGGCCTCCGCGCCCCGGGCGGCTTCTCCGGCCCTGGCGGTCTCCGCGCCTCCGGCAGCCCCGGTGGCTTCTGCGGTCTCCGCGGTCTCCGCGGTCCTCGCGGTCTCCGGAATCTCCGCGGTCTCCGCGGTTTCTGCTGCCTCCGTGGCCTCCGTGGCCTCCGTGGCCTTCGCGCGGGGGGCAGTGGTCCGGCTGCCGTGGCTTTGGGCCGCGGGCTCGGGCGCGTCCGTGTCCGTCTTGGGGCGGGCCTGGGTCTCGCTCCCGCCCGGTTCCGCACCCGTACGGGCGTGGACCGGCGGTTCCTCCGCGTGGGGCCCGGGGCCGGCCGTGGGGCCGGTCGCCGTCCGGTGCGGTTCCTCGGCCGCGGCCGCCTCGCGCCGGGGCACCCGGCGGGGGAGGGCGCCCGGTTCGCGGTCGCCCGCCGACGCGGGCGGCACCGCGAGCGCCGGGGACGGTCCGGCGGACGAGGAGGAGGACGGGGAGGAGGACGGGGACGAGGGGGCGGACAGGGAGGCGGACGGCTCCTGCGCGTCCGTCGCCTCCACGGCGGACGCGGCGGAGGCGGCGGCCTCCGTCACCCCCGCGGGCGTCGCCTCCGCTCCGCTCGGCGTGAGCAGCAGCGGGGACGGGAGCGCCACCTCCACCGTCACACCGCCGCCGGGCGTGCGGGAGAGGGTGACGTCGATGTCCCAGCGGCGGGCCAGGGCGCCGACCACGAACAGGCCGAGCACCTTCGTCGGGACGAGGTCGAGGCGCTCACGGCGGACGAGGCGGGCGTTCTCCTCGGCGAGGCGCTCGGCGCTCATGCCCAGGCCGTGGTCGGCGATGGTGACCGTCGCCCCGTCGTCGTCGGAGTCGACGCCCACCTCGACCGGGCTGCCCTCGGGGGAGAACGACACCGCGTTCTCCAGGAGTTCGGCGACCATCAGCGTCAGGTCGCCGATGATGTCCGGTTCCACCATGGCCTCGGTGCCGGCGTGCAGCCGTACCCGCTGGAAGCCCTCGATCTGGCCGAGCGCGGCGCGCACCACGTTGGTGAGCGCGGCCGGGCCGGAGTCGAGAACGGTCTCGCGGATGCCGGCCAGCAGCATCAGGCTGTCGGCGTTGCGGCGCAGCCGGACCGCGATGTGGTCGATGGAGTAGAGGCGTTCGAGCAGCGCCGGGTCGGTCTCACCGCGCTCCACGGCGTCGATCAACGACAGCTGACGTGACGTCAGGTTGCTGACGCGGCGTCCGACGTTGCCGAACATCTCGGCGACGTTGCGCCGGCTCAGCACCTGGCGCTCCAGCAGCGCGGCCGCCGTGGTCTGGACGTTGTTGAAGGCCTCGGCGAGCTCACCGATCTCGTCGTCGGCGGTGACCGGCAGCTCGCGCAGCCGCGGCGGCCCGCCCTCCTCGGCGTCGTCGTCCGCCACCCGCGCGAGCTCGCGCCCGGCGACGTCGGCGACCTCCTGCGCGGCGCCGGTCAGGGCCCGCACCGGCCGGATCACCGAGCGGCGCACCAGCACCGCGAAGGCGATCCAGACGACGAAGCCGAGCAGCGCCAGGCCCAGCAGCAGGCCCGCGCGCCACTGTGCGTCGGACGCGGCGGCGTCGGCGCGGTCGGCGATCTGGTGGATGAGCGAACCGGTGACCTTCAGCCGGGTCTCGGCCTGCTCGTTGTAGAGGTGGTAGGAGTCCAGCACCTGCCGCAGCGCCGTGCGGACCTGCGCCTTGGAGCCGGCCTGGAGCGCGCTGGGGTCGACGGCCATCTCGGCGTAGTTCTGGCTGATGGTCGCCATCGCGGTGTTGTGCTCGATGCCGCCGAACTCGTCGGTCTGCGCCTCGCTCGCGAACCGGGCGAACCGCTCGGCCTGGTAGGCGTACACCTCCTGGGAGCCGACCGCGCCGGTGAACTCGATGAGGGCGTTGCTGTCGCGGGTGTTCGCGGAGAAGACGCCGGTCTCGAAGGCGCCGTGCGCGGCGTCGGCGCGCAGCAGCGAGTCGAGCAGGTTGCCGGTGAAGGTGGTGGCGAGCGCGGAGTTGCGGTCGAGGCCGAGGCCGTCGATGAGGCCGTCGGCGGCTCCCGCGTACGCCGGGTCGATGTTGTCGGCGGGCAGGTAGCCCTGCTCGATGGTGCTCCGCAGACCGGCGAGGCCCTCGATCTCCCTCAGGGCCTGCGCCTCACCGGCCGGCAGCCGGTCGCCGAAGGTGTCGCGCACCTCCTGGATCTGGGTGTCGACGTCGAGCTGGGCGACCCGGTAGGCGGAGGTGGAGGGCGTGCCCCCGTCGAAGGACGCCTCGTGCCGTACGGACAGGAGGATGGCCTGCTGGTGTTCGGCCTGCACCGCGGCGACCAGTTCGGCGACCTGGGAGCTGTCCCGCACCAGTTGGGCGGCCGTCTTGGCGCGCTCGGACTCCTGCCCCAGGTCGACGATGAGGTAGTTCAGCAGCAGGGCGATCACCGTCAGCGGAACGCCGACGAGGACGTTCAGCTTGCGCTGGAAGGGCCACCGGTCGGTGACACCCCGCAGGCTTCGGCGGGCGGACGAGGAAGCCGGGGGTGCCGAGGACGCCGGGGGTGCCGAGCCGGCGGGCGCGTCCACCGTGTTCGTGGACACCGGGCCTCCTTCATGGGGTCGTGCAAGGCGTGCGCGCCGCTGTGGCAGGCGTCGACGTCCGTGACACTATCGCTTCTCTGTGCGAAGGGGTGTGGCCGGACGTCAAGAATCCATTACGAAGCCCCGCCTGATCGGGCCACAACTGGCCATGAATCGAAGCCATTCGGTGACCCGAACGCTCTTGACTGATCGAGAAGAGGGTGGATTGGATCGAGTCAGGGGGCTCGGCTTCCACTTCTCCCCCTCCTTCTTCCCGCAGAATCCCCCCACAGATCCCCCGACTTCCCCCACAGACTTGCCCATCGACCTCCAGAGCCCGGAACGGGAACCGTGACTTCCAACGCCCACAGCAGCAGGTCCCTCAGGAACCACCCCGGTGCGGCGGCCGTCGCGCTGGCCGCGACGACGGTCCTGCTGGCGGGATGTTCCTCCTCCGACGACACGTCCGACCCGCTCGCCGAGGAGAAGGCCGACGGCAGCACCGTCGTCGTCGGCTCCAACAACTTCGCCGAGAGCATCCTGCTCGCCGACATCTACGGCGAGGCCCTCAAGGCCAAGGGCATCAAGGTGTCCTACAAGCCGAACATCGGCAGCCGCGAGACCACCTACGGCCTGCTCAAGAACGGCTCCATCACCGTCCTGCCGGAGTACAACGGCTCCCTGCTGGCCTACCTCGACGCGAAGGCCGAGCAGACGTCGCTGGAGGCCGTCAACGCCGCCGCCAAGGCCAAGCTCGACCCCAAGCTGACGCTGCTGGAGTCCTCGCCCGCCGAGGACAAGGACTCCGTCACCGTCAACCAGGAGACCGCGAAGAAGTACGACCTGACGGCGGAGTCGACGCTCGCCGACCTGAAGGACGCCGCCCCCGAGCTGGTCCTCGGCGGTTCCCCCGAGTTCCAGACCCGCCAGCAGGGCATGGTCGGCCTGGAGGAGGTGTACGGGCTGACGTTCAAGTCCTTCAAGGCCCTCGACGCCGGCGGCCCGCTGACCCAGGCCGCGCTGAAGAAGAACACGGTGCAGGCCGCGGACCTCTTCACCACGGACCCGACCATCACCAAGGAGAAGTTCGTCGTCCTCCAGGACCCGGAGAACCTCTTCGGCTTCGCGAACGTGACCCCGCTCGTCTACAAGAGCGGTCTCTCCGACGAGGGCGTCGCCGCGCTGAACGCGGTCTCCGCCAAGCTGGACACCAAGACCCTGCTGGACCTGGACTCCCAGGTGCAGCTGGAGAGCAAGGACCCGCTGGACGTCGCCAAGGCCTGGCTGAACTCCGCCGGCCTGGCCTGACGTACGCAGGTTGGACACGACGGAACCCGGACCGGCCCGGGTCCCTCCCGCACCGGAGGACATCCGGGTCGTCCTGAACGGCACCACCCTCACCGTCGGCGGGCTGATCGCGCTCGCCGACGGTGAGGCCGTGCCCGCGGTGGCCCCCGAGGCCCGCGAGCGGGCCGCCCGTTCCTGGCACACCGCCCAGCGGCTGGCCGCCGCCGGCCGGCTCTACGGCCGCGGCACCGGCGTCGGCGCCCACCGCGCGGTGACCGTCGACGCCGACGACGAGTCGGCGCACGGCCTGCGGCTCCTGCGCAGCCACGCCGGCGGCGCGGGCGCCCTCCTCCCCGCCCGACAGGTCCGCGCGATGCTCGCGATCCGCGCCAACCAGCTCCTGGCCGGCGGTTCCGGCATCCACCCCTCCTTCGTCGACGCGCTCACCGAGGCGCTGCGCCTGGGCGTCCACCCGGCCGTCAACGAGTACGGTGCCGTCGGCACCGGCGACCTCACGGCCCTGGCCCAGACGGGCCTGACCCTGATCGGCGAACGGCCCTGGCTGGACGGCCGCCCGGAGAGCCGACGGTCCGGCGGTCCGGTCGGCGGTCCGGTCGGCGGCCCGGCGGACGCCCCGGACGGCCTCCTCGACGGCCGTCCCACCGCGGGTCTGTACGACTGGCTGGACAGCCGCCCGGCCGACCGCCGGGGCCCGGGCCCGGTCGGCCGGACACCGGACGGAGCGGTCGGGGAGGCGGACACTGGTACGGGCACGGACACGGGCACCGGGAACGAACCGGTCGGCGGCGGCGACGGTGCTCCGGTCGCCCGGCCGGACAACGGGACCGGCACCTCGTCGGCCCGTCCCCTCGCCCTCGCCCCCGATGCCCCGCCGACCGGTCTCCCCGCCCCCGATGCCCCGCCGACCGGTCTCCCCGCCCCTGACACCTCGTCGGCCCGTCTCCCCGCCCCCGTCACCCTGCGCCCCGGAGACGCCCTCGCGCTCCTCAGCAGCAACGCCCTGGCGCTGGCGCAGGCCGCGCTCGGCCGGCACGCGCTCGACGTGCTGCTGCGGGCCACGCACGCCGTGGCCGCTCTGTCCCTCGCCGGGGTCTCCGGTGCGGCAGAGGCGTACGCCGCACCCGTGCACGCCCTGCGGCCCTACCCGGGCGCCGCCCGCGCCGCCGGTGAGGTACGGCGGCTGCTGGGGCTGCCCGACCGCCCGGCCGGACCGGGTCGCCGTATCCAGGACCCGTACGGCTTCCGGGCGTTCCCCCAGGTCCACGGTTGTGCGCTCGACGCCGGCGACAGGCTGCGCGAGGTCGTCGAGGTGGAGATCAACTGCGCCTCGGAGAACCCCGTCGTGATGCCCGACGGCACCGCGGCCTACCACCACGGCGGCTTCTTCGCCGCACCGCTCGGCCTGGCCGTGGAGGCCGCCGGCCTCGCCCTGCTCCAGACCGCCCAGCTCTCCGCCGCCCGCCTGGCGGCGCTCGGCGACCCCCGGCTGACCGGTCTGCCCGCGTTCCTCGCGGCGGGCCCCGCGAGCAGTTCGGGCACGATGATCCTGGAGTACACCGCCAACTCCGCGCTCGCGGAGCTGCGGGCGTGCGCGGCCCCCGCCTCCACGGGGCACGCCGTCCTCTCGCACGGCCTGGAGGAGGCCGCCGGCTTCGCGGGCCAGGCCGCCCGCCAGCTGCTGCGCGCGACCGACGCCTACGCCACCGTCCTGGCCTGCGAACTCGTCGTCGCCGTACGGGCGTTGCGGCTGCATCCGGTGCGGCCGCCGGTCGCCGCCTTCACCGTGGCGGACGCCGCCCTGCCCGACGGACTGGACGACCGCCCGCTGACCGCGGACGTGACGGCGGCCGCCGAACTGCTGCCGCGGCTGGCGCGGTTGTGACGGGACACAGGTGAACGCGTGAGAAGGGGAGGACGGAGGAGAGCGTGAACAGACGCAGACAGAAGAAACTGACGCGGCGTCTCGTGGCGGCGGCCATGTGCGGCGACACCGCCGAGGTCGACGTGCTGCTGCGGGCCGGGGCCGACCCCGCGGCGGGGGACGCCGACGGCACCACACCCCTGTACCTGGCGTCGGTCGAGGGGTTCGCCGGGATCGCGGCACGGCTGCTCGCCGCCGGTGCGCCGCCCGACGCCGAGAGCGCCGGACCCGGTGCGGAGGGAACACCCCTGTGCGCGGCCGCCGCCTGGGGCCACACCGACACCGTCCGCACCCTCCTCGCCCACGGCGCCGATCCGAGCCTGCGCGAGGACCAGGGCACGGGGATGACGCCACTGGAGTGGGCGAGCAGGGAGCCCCACCCGGAGACGGTCGCCGTGCTGCGCGCCGCGGGGGCCCGCTGACGGCGGTCAGTCCACCGTGCCCGGCGGGGGCGCGACGCTCGCGATCACCCGGTCGATCACCCGGTCGATCAGTGCGATCAGCACGTCCCGGCACGAGTCGCGCTCCCGCGCGTCGCACAGCAGCACGGGAACGTCCGCGGGCAGTGCCAGCGACTCCCGGATCTCCTGCGCGGGGTAGGGGTGCAGGCCGTGGAAGCCGTTGACCCCGACGACGAAGGGGATGCCGCGGCGTTCGAAGAAGTCGATCGCGGAGAAGCTGGACTCCGGCCTGCGTACGTCGATCAGCACCACCGCCCCCAGGGCGCCGACGGCCAGGTCGTTCCACATGAACCAGAACCGCTGCTGGCCCGGAGTGCCGAAGAGGTACAGCACCAGGTCACCGCCGATGGTGATCCGCCCGAAGTCGAGGGCCACGGTGGTGGTCCGCTTCTCCTCGATGCCCTTCAGGTCGTCGACGTCCAGTCCGGCGACGGTCAGCGGCTCCTCCGTGCGCAGCGGCGCGATCTCGCTGACCGACCCGACCAGGGTGGTCTTGCCGACGCCGAACCCGCCGGCGACGAGGATCTTCACCGTGTCGGGCGCGGCGACCGGGCCGTGCGTCCCGGCCGTCCCGGTGGTGGCGTCAGATGCGGCCAAGGCCGTCCCTCACTTTCTGCAACAGCTCCAGGTCCAAGGCGGCGCCGAGGGGACGCGGCGGGCGGGCCGTGATCAGGCCCGCCTCCAGCAGGTCGCAGAGCATGATGACGACCACGCTCACCGGCAGGTCCAGCCGGGCCGCGAGCTCCGCCACGGCGACCGGCCGGGCGCACAGCCGCAGGATCCGGGTGTGCTCCGGCTGCGGCCGCGTGGCCCGCTCGGGCGGCGGGTCGACCGCGGTCACCGTCGTGATGAGGGTGAAGTCGGCGCGGCTGGGCCGGGTCCGCCCCCCGGTGAGCGTGAAGGGCCGGACGAGCCGGCCCGTTGCGTCGTCTCCGCTCACCTCACCCGCCGTTGGTGCGCACGGCGGGACCGATCCCGGTCCGCGGCGCCGCGCTGAGGTGCTCACCGATCTTCTTCACCAGCATGTTCATCTGGTACGCCACCACGCCGACGTCCGCCTTCGAACCGGTGAGCACGACGAGATGGGCGCCCGGCCCGGCCGACGTGAGGATGAGGTAGGTGTGGGCCATCTCGATGAGCGCCTGGCGCACCGGACCACCACGGAAGTCAATGCTGACGCCCTTGCTGAGGCTCATCAGGCCCGACGCGGTCGCCGCCAGCCGTTCGGCGTCCTCGCGGGGGAACCCGGTGGACTTGCTGACCACCAGCCCGTCCTCGGAGAGCACGACGGCCTGGTGCACGTCGGCGACCCGGTCCACCAGACCGGTGAGCAACTGGTCGAGCTGGGTGTTCGTGGCGGGAGCGGGGTGTGTCATCGCGGTGTCCTTCATCGGCGGTCGGCGGTCGGCGGTCGGCGGTCGGCGGTCAGCGGTCGGCGGGCGGTGTCGGGGTCGGTGTCGGGGAGGGGTCTGCGGCGGTGACCGGCGGTCCCGGGTCAGGTGCGGCGGCCGTCTCGCCGGGGTGCGTCTCCCCGGGGCCGGACGGCGGTGTGCCGCGGTCGTCGCGCGCCCGCAGCGTGCCGCGCTGGAACCCGGCGAGGGAGGAGGCGGCGCGCTCCGCGGTGAAGTCGTCGTCGGGGCCGCCGTCCGCCTCGGGGGGCCCGGGCGCCTCGCGCAACTCGTCGGCGAGGCTGGTCTGCGGCACCCGGCGGGGCAGCGGGGCGAGGCCGCCGGGGTGGTCGGGGCGGGCGAGGCGGTCGGGCCCCGCCCCGGCCGGGGCCGCGGCCGTCACCCTGGCCGTCACCCTGTCCGCCTCCCTGTCTGCCTCCCTGTCCGGCACCTTGTCCGCCGCCGTGCCGCGCGCGCCGTTCCGCGCGGCCGGCGAGTCGTGGGCGGTGGCCGGGCCGTCCGGGTCCGGTCCGGGGAGACGCCGGGCCGTGGCGGTCGCCGGGGGCGTCGCCGCGCGGGAGACCCCGGTCGCCGGGGGCTCGGGGTCGGGGCACCCGGGGACCACGATGTCGTGCGGGACCAGCACGATCGCGGTGGTGCCGCCGTACGGGGAAGGGCGCAGGGTCACCGCGATGCCGTGCCGGGTGGCCAGCCGGGCGATGACGAACATGCCCAGCCGCAGGTCGTCGGCGAGCGCCACCACGTCGAACTGCGGGGACACCGCCAACTGCGCGTTGAACGAGGCGTAGTCCTCCTCGGACAGGCCCAGACCGCGGTCCTCCACCTCGATCGCCAGACCCCGGGCCACCAGCACGGCACGCACCACGACCGGGCTCGGCGCGGCCGAGTAGGTGGTCGCGTTGTCGATGAGCTCCGCCAGCAGGTGGATCAGGTCCGCCACGGCGGGCGGGGCGACGGACACCTCCTCCTCGGTCTGCACCTCCACCCGCCGGTACTCGGCGACCTCGCCGACGGCGCTGCGCAGGATGTCGATGAGCGCCACCGGCTCCGACCAGCTGCGTCCGGGCCGGCCGCCGCTGATGATGACGAGGTTCTCCTCGTAGCGGCGCAACTGGCTCGCCGTGGAGTCGAGTTCGTAGAGACCCTGGAGGACCTCCGGGTCCTGGTGCCGGCGTTCGAGCGCGTCGAGCTTGCTGAGCTGGAGGTTGACCAGGTTCTGGCTCTGCCGGGCGATGCCCAGGATGACCTTCTGGAAACCGCGCCGGGTGTCGGCGAGTTCGACCGTCGTGTGCACGGCGGTGCGCTGCGCCGTGTTGAACGCCGCCGCCACCTGCCCGAGTTCGTCGCCGCCGTAGTCCAGCGGAGGGGTCGCCGAGTCCACGTCGACAGTCTCTCCCCGGTCCAGCCGGGCCACCACGTCCGGGAGGCGTTCGTGCGCCAGGCTCAGGGTGGCCCTGTGCAGGCCGCGCAGCCGCCGCAGCAGCGAGCGGGTGATCCGCCAGGACATGCCGACGCACAGCAGCAGCGCGACGAGCCCGCCGGCGCTCAGGGACGCGGCCGTGACCAGCAGCGCGCTCGCCTCGTCGGCGCTGTCCCGCAGCAGCGCCGTGGTCTGCCGACGGATCAGCTCCGCGTACTGGTCGGACACCTCGATGAGCGCGGCCCGCCACTCCTTCCGCACGTCCGGCAGGGCGATGTCGCCGTTCCCGCGCCGTTCCGCGCGCGCCGCGAGCACCTTGTCCTCGACGGCCTCGAGGGTCTGCCACTCCTCGCTCCCCAGAATCCTTTCGGTCTGGGTCTTGGCGTCCCCGGTGAGCAGGGGGACGATCTGGTCCCGCACGATCCAGCGGCGCGCGTGCACCGTCTCGGCGAACGCGGCCCACTGCTCCTCGTCCATCCGCCGCTCCGGCCCGGCCAGGGTGAGGTACAGGTCCTCCTCGGAGACCAGTTCGGCCGCGTGCTCCAGGGCGACCAGCGGTCCGGCCTGCGAGGTGAGGTCGCCGTCGTCGACCTGCGAGAGCTCCTGGAAGGCGTGGATCTGGTCGTCGATGATCGACGTGTACTGGTCCAGTGCCTGCGCGGCGGTGATGTCGGTGGGATCGTCCACCTGGCCCCGGTAGTACTCCAGACTGCCCACGGAGGCGACGACCGAGTACATCCGGTCCCGCACCCGGGCGGGCGCCTGCTGGATGTCGTCGGCCCGGGTCACCAACTGGGCGACCGCCGCGTCCGTCCGCCTGCGCTGGGCCTCCAGCGGGGCCCGGGAACCGTCGGGATCGGCCAGCCACACGGCCGACAGGCTGCGCTCCTGCTGGAGCGCGAGCGTCGCCTCGGTGCCCATGGCGCCGGTCGACCGGCTCAGTTCGGTCTGCGCGCGCAGCCGGAGCCCTTCCGAGAACATCTGGATCGTCGTCACGCCCCACATGGCGGTGAGGGTGACGCCGGGCACCAGCGCCAGGAGGATCAGGGAGAGACGTATGGAGCCGAGACGGCGGCGGCGCCGGGCACCTGTCCGTGGAGGCATGGTCGTCCTTGGGCGGGGAGCGGGGAGCGGGGAGCGACGGGGGGAGAGGGCCGGATCCGGGCGGGCCGGATCCCGGTGGTACGGGCGGTGCGGGCGCCCGGTGTCAGCGGGTTCAGCGGGTTCAGCGGGTTCCGGCGGCGGCGAAGCGCGCGACCTCGGCGACGTTGGTCTTCGTGACGAAGGCCGGGCCGGTCAGCACGGGTGCCACCCCGCCGCCGCTGACGTTGCCGTTGGTCCGGTACAGCCAGAGCGCGTCCACGGCGAGGTACCCCTGGAGGTACGGCTGCTGGTCCACCGCGAACTGCACGCTGCCGTCGCGTACGGCGTCGACCAGGTCCTCGTCGAGGTCGAAGGTGGCGACCTCGGCCCCGCTGTCCGCCGTGCCGGCCGCCCGCACCGCGGCGAGCGCGAACTGGGCGCCGTTGGTGACGACCTCGTCGATGCCGGGCTCCTGGCGGAGGCGGGCCGTCACGGCGGTGGTCATCGCGGTCATGTCGGTTCCGTCGACGTAGAGCATCTCGGTCGTGCCGGCGAAGGACTTCTTCACGCCGGCGCAGCGCGCCTCCAGGGCGACGTTGCCCCGCTCGTGGATGACGCACAGGGCGTGCCGTGCGCCGAGGGCGTCGAGCTTGTCGCCGACGGCGCGGCCGGCGACGCTCTCGTCCTGGCCGAAGTACTCCAGCAGGCCCGTCGAACGCCAGGCGTCGATCCCGGAGTTCAGGCCGACCACGGGTATGCCCGCCGCCTCGGCCCCGGCCACGGCGCCCTTCATCGCCTGCGGCTTGGCGAGGGTCACCGCGATGCCGTCTACCTCGTCCCGGACGGCGTCCCGCACCAGCTCGGCCTGTCCGGCGGCGTCGGCGTCGCTCGCGTAGGTCAGCTCGACCCCGTCCTTGGCGGCCGCCGCCTCGGCGCCCTTGCGCACCAGTTCCCAGAAGGCGTCCCCGTTCCCGCCGTGGGTGACCAGGGCGATCCTGATCCGGTCGCCGGTCCGGTCCGCCGACCGCGCCCCGGACGACGTGTCGGAGCAGCCGGCCAGGAGCAGACAGCAGGCCGCGGCCAGGGCGGCGAGCCGCGCGGGTGTGCGGGAACCCGGCGAGCGGCGGGCGGGGAGGGGAGTGTTCATGGGGGGCTGCACCTCGGTGTGCACGGCGGAGCGGGGGACGGGCGCGAGCGCCGCCGGAGCCAGGACCCAGGGGGTGCACCGGTGAAAGGCTTCGCTGGCTCGGAGCCAACCGCGTGTGACCGCCGGTAGTCAAGTGAACAACCACTAGGGGTGAGGTGCCGCTGCCGCATTGTGATGCGAGAGGACGTCCGTGGGCGAGGAGGCCTGCGCCGCAGGTGAGGTGAGCGAGCGTCAGGGCCGGCCGGGCGCCGGACCACCGGACCGTCGGCTCCCCGGGCCCCGATGCGCGCGGGCGCCGGCGCCGGCTCCGGGCGGTGTGACCGCCGGGTGGCGGCGGCGGGCGGCCGGGCCGGATGGTGTGCCCCCCGGCGGCGGGGGACGGGGCTGGATGGTGTGCCCCCCCGGTGGCGGGGGACGGGGCCGGCTGGTGTGACCGCCGGGTGGCGGGTGGCGGGCAGGGGGTGCCGTATCCGGGCGGTGTGACCGCCGGGCGCCGCCGGGAGCCGGGTGCGGGCGGGACGATCGCCGGTCGGCGGATCGTACGGCCCCGGCACCCGGCCCCGGCGGCAGCGCGCTCAGGCGGGTTCGCCCGCGCTCGGCAGCGGAAGCGTCTCCGTGCCGGTCCTTGGCTGGGCGGCGGCCCGCGCCTCCTTGCGGCGCCGTCGACGGCTCCGGCGCGGCTCCTGGTCGGGGAGCCAGCCGAAGGCCAGACAACTGCCCACGGCCCCGAGGAGCAGGCCGATGAGGAAGCCCCCGAGGTTGGAGGTGAGCCAGGTGCCCAGCGAGAGCAGGACGCCGATGATCGAGTAGAAGAGGCGCTGCGACGGATTGAACAGGATCAGCAGCCCGACCAGCAGCATCAGGGTCGGCAGGAGGTATCCCGCCAGGCCCTGCATCCCGATGTGCAGGATGACCGGCAGCGGAGCCTTCATGGTCACCAGGATCTCCGCGCCGCCCAGGACCAGCAGCAGCCCGCCGGCGAAGGGCCGCCGCCCTCTCCACCGCCGGAAGCGGGTCACTGCGGGCAACCCTTGCTCCCGAACCTCATGTGCAGGTCGGGCAGTTTGAAGACGGCCGCGGTGGCGGCGTAGTTGTGCTGGTACAGGTCGGTGATGACGACCTTCTCGGCCTGCTGGCCGTAGACGCCCGGGTTGCCGCGGGTGTCGACCTTGTCGAAGGTGCTGGCGTCGCGGCCGATCTCGATGTTGTCGAACGAGGCGTTGCCGGTGATGTCGTCGGAGTCGATGGCCAGGTTCTCCACGCTGACCTTGGTGTCCTTGTCGCCGGCGGTGAGGACGAGCTGGATGCCGCCGAGGTCGACGCTCTGGCAGAGGTTGGTCAGCTTGCCGTTCTTCACCACCGAGGTGACGACGAGCACCTGACCGCCGGTGTCGCCCTGGTTGGGGCTGTTCTCGATCATGTGGTCCAGCGAGCCGAACTGTGCGAAGCCGTCGCCTTCGAGCTTGTCGGCGGTGACCACGAACGGCATGCCGGAGATCGCGAACTGCACGCCCAGCGCTCCCTGGGCGGTGAGGACGGCGAGCGTCGCGGCGACGACGGTCGCCGGCACCGCCATCACGGCGGCCCGGCGCAGCCGGACCCTGCCGTGTCTGTCTGCGGAACCGCTGTCCGGGTTCTCGGGGGTGTTGTCGGCGGACGTCGTGACGTCCGGGGACGAGGCCATAACTGCTCCCAGTGGCAAAAGTCTTGCGTGTCGGGCATCAGTGGCGCGTTGTCCTGGCGCGGACAGCGGCTGCCGCGCACGTCTCCTCGCAACTCCCGGAAGCCACGCGGGCTTTCACGTTACGCGGCAGTAGCCAGTTCGGAAGTTACCGATGGTTACACCAAGGGGTCAAGGGAGATGTGGAAAAACGGTGTCCCTTCTGTGTCACCTGCGCGGCGACTCGTCCCCGCCCCGGTCGCACCTATCCGTCGTTCCATCAACTTCCGTTCAACTGCTTGACTCTGACGAAACATCAGGTTTACAACTCTCGTGGCTCAAGCCCGGATCCGTGGCGCCGGATCCGCCGCGCGGCGACACCGTCCGCGCTCCCGGACCCAAGGCCCGGCCGCCGTTCGCCGGCGGCCGGGCCGCCCGCCAGTACGGGTACATCAGCCCGGGCATCCAGCACGGGCCGCACGCGCCCCGAGTCCGATCTCTCCAAGGCGCCGCCACGGCCGCTTCCCCCCTGCCGGCCGCGTCCGACGCCGTTTCCGCTGTCGGCCCGTCACGTACGGAGAAGGCGTCACGGGCCGGCACCGGCGGACGCGGGACGCGCCCCGGGACCACCACCCTCACCAGTGCGCCGAACCCCCCACCCGTGCGCCCCCAGCGCCATCGCATCTCTCGCACGCAACCCCACACAAGAAGAGAGGCACCCGCATGCGCATCCGCTCACTCCTCGCCGCCGCCGGTATCGTCACCGCCCTTTCCCTGACGGCGGTCACCCCCGCCTCCGCGGCCGGCGCGGTGCTCACCACCACGGGCGGCGACGTCGCCGTCGGCAGCGTCCTCAGCGCGTCCCTGGCCAGCGGCACCAACGCCACCTTCTACTCCAGCGCCACCGGCACCAGCGGTGTCTCGTGCACCTCGTCCAGCTTCTCCGCCACCGTCACCGCCAACCCCACCGCACCCGGCACCGCCACCGAGTCGCTCACCGCGCAGACCTTCACCGGCTGCACCTCGAACGTCGTCGGTGTGCTCGGCGTCACCAGCATCACGGTCAACAACCTGCCGTACACCGCGGCCGTGTCCTCCGGCGGAGCCCTCTCCGTGACCCCGCCCTCCGGCTCCAACATCCGCACGACCGTCGTCCTGAGCACCCTGCTGGGCAGCGTCAGCTGCGTCTACGAGGGACCCAGCCTGACGGGCACGGCGAGCGGCAACAGCATCGCCTTCAGCGCCCAGCCGTTCACCAAGCTGTCCGGTTCGACGCTCTGCTTCTCCAACGCCTACTTCACGGCCAACTACTCCCCGGTGACCACCGGCGGCCTGGCCGTCACCGTCAACTGAGCACCGTCCGGCCGGATCCGGCGCCCGGCGAACGGGCCGGGCGCCGTCCGGCCGGACTCAGCGCCGCCGCAGGCGCAGCACCAGGGCGGCACCGCCGGTGAGCAGCAGCACCGCACCGGCGCCGCCCGCCAGCAGCGGCGCGGACGGCCCCGCACCCGCCCCGGTGGCCTCCGCCGCCGGGGCACCGGCGGGTACGGCCGAGGAGGCGGCCTCCGCGTCCGCCGTCCGGCCGGCAGACGCGGAGGCCGCCTCCGGCGCGCCGGAGGCGGCCGGGGCCGACGGGCTGCCGGTCGGACGCCCCGGCGTCGCGGCCACCGCGGAGGCCGACGGTGCGGTGGCCGACGGTGTGGCGGCCGACGGCGCGGAGGTCTTCGCCGGCGCCTCCGGGAAGACCACGTCGGAGCACGAGTAGTACGTGTCCGGGGTGCTGCTGTTCTGCCAGACCGTGTACAGCACCTGACGTCCCGTCCGGTCGGCGGGCAGCGTCGCCGTGATGCGGTAGGCGCCGTCCGTCATCGCCGGGTCCCTGACCTCGGCGAACGGGCGCGCCGGTAGATCGTCCCAGGTCAGCGGCTGCGTGGGATCGTAGCCCTGGGTCGTCAGGTACAGCTTGAAGGTGCCGGTGTGCGGGATCGTCGAGACGTACGTCATCCGCAGCGTCCCGCCCGGCGTCAGCCGGGTCGACGGCCAGTCGGCGCGGGCGAGGTCGAGGCCCTGGTAGGCGGACAGGCCGCCGCTGCACAACTGCCCGTCGGGCACGACCCGCCGGTCACGGCCGTCGACGTCCGCGATCCGCAGGTTGTCCCAGGCCGTGAAGGGGGCGCCGTTGGCCGCGACGGCGGCCCGGCAGGCCGCGGACCGGGACGGCGCGCCGCCGTCGGGGGAGCAGGCGTACACCCGGCTGACCGGATCGGTGGGCGCGCCGTGCGCCTGCGCGGGGCCCGCGCCCCACAGCACCGCCGGCAGCGGGGTCAGGGCGGCGACCGCCAGGGCGGCGGTCCGGCGTGCGGTCGTGCGGGGCATCGGGGACGTCTCCTCGGCCGGCGCGGGAACGGTCTGCCGTGCAGTACGGCCCACCGGCCCGGCGCGTTCACCGCCTCGCGAGCCCCGTGAGGAGCCCTGTGAGCGCCACGAGCCCTCGAGGGAGCCGGGAGCACGTCCTCAGGAAGCCGCCCGCTCCAGCGAGGCCAGCACGCGTTCCCCCCGGTCGGCCCGGGCGTCGAGGCCGGGGAGCAGACCGGGCACCGCGATGCTCGGCAGGATGTGCGCCCACAGGACCGACAGCCGTCCGGCGAGGTCGGCGCGGTCGGTCAGGGCCCGGGACATCAACTGGATCCCGGTGAAGGCGCCCACCAGCAACTCCACCGTCTCCCGCGGCCGCACCGTCGGCAGCAGCTCGCCGCGTTCCCGGGCCAGCTCCAGCAGCTCGGTCAGCGCCTCGGCCCACTGCCGGAACGGCTCGCCGTGGTCGATGCCGGACGGGGTCTCCTGGTCCACCGCCAGCCGTACGCTGCCCCGCAACAGCGCGTTGCTCAGCAGCCGTTGGCCCACCACGAACGTCATGTCGACGATCTCCTGCAACTTGCAGGGCTGCGGCGGGACCGCACCGAAGGGGACCTGCTCGTCGAGCACCGCCTGGGCGAGGGACTCCTTCGACGCGAAGTGGAAGTACAGGGCGCCCTTGGTGACTTCGGCGCGCTCCAGGACCATCGCGATCGTGGTGGACGTGTAGCCGTGCTCGTCGAAGACCGCGCCGGCCGCTTCCAGGATCGCCCTGCGCGTCCTGATCGCGCGCTCCTGTTTCGCCATAAGAGCCCCTTCACGGCGCCGAGACGACACCTTCCCGCGATCACGCGCGGTTTCAGCCCGATCATAGGATGCCGTCGACTGATCTCATTGAAAACAAACCGGTCGCCTCGTACTCTAACGCTCACCGGAGCGGGCGGTTCGCCGTCTGCCGTGGCCTTCGGGGGACCGTAGGGAGAGACATGACTCGACCGCGGCAGCTTGCCGACGCCCCCGCCCTGACGGCAACCGTGCCACGCCAACTCGTCCACCGCGCCGCCGTCGCCGAGACGCTCCTCACCGGCTGGCGGCGCACCGGGGCCGACCGCTTCTCGGTCACCGCCCAGTGGCCCCGGGCGCACGGACTGCACGTGTCGTCCGACTGGTCCGCGTACGACCCGCTCCTCGTCGTCGAGACGATCCGGCAGAGCGGCACGCTGATCACCCATGCCGAGTACGGCGTGCCCCTGGACCACCAGTTCGTGCTCCAGGAGTTCCAAATCCGCACGGTTCCCGCGCAGTTGGCGGTGGGCGCGCTGCCCGCGGAGCCGCGGGTCGACGTCGTCTTCACCGACGTCCGGTACCGCGGCCGCCGCCCCGCCTCCGCCCGCTACACCGCGCACGTCCTGCGCGAGGGCGAGCGTGTCGCCACCGCCGACGTCGCCTTCATGTGCGTCGGCGGGCCGGTCTACCGCAGGCTCCGCGGCGGCCGCACCCCGGACGCCGTGACCGCCGTACCCGTGCCGGCGGGCCTGCCCGCCGGCGTCGTCGGGCGCGCCCTGCCCTCGGACGTGGTCCTGGCCGCCACCGGCCGGCCCGACCGCCGGCAGCTGAGGGTAGATACCGCACACCCCGTTTTCTTCGACCACCCCCTCGATCACGTCCCCGGAATGCTGCTGCTGGAGAGCGCCCGCCAGGCGGCCTGGCTGAGAATGGACCCCGCGCGGGCGCCGATCGCCTACCACGCGCGCTTCCACCGGTACGCGGAACTGGACGAACCGGTATGGATCGAAGCGAAGGGAGGACAGGGAACGGATGTGCAAGTCCTCGGAACGCAGGGCGAGTCGGCCGTCTTCGAATGCCTCGTCGCCACCGCATGAGGGTGAGCTATTGTGTCCCAGGGGCAAGAAACAAACGGCGTGACCCGTTCTTTACCGGCCCGGGAGAATCCAGTCGATGGCGAGGCAGCTACGTGCCGAACAGACCCGCGCGACGATCATCACGGCGGCGGCCGACCTGTTCGACCGGCACGGCTACGAGTCGACCAGCCTGAGTGACATCGTCGAGCACGCCCAAGTCACCAAGGGGGCCCTCTACTTCCACTTCGCGGCCAAGGAGGACCTCGCCCACGCCATCATGGAGTTGCAGTCCCAGGCCTCCCTGAGGGTGGCCGGCGAGATCGACGGCCGGGGCTACCCCTCCCTCGAAGCCCTGATGCGCCTCACCTTCGCCATCGCCCGGCTGTCGGTGGAGGGTCCCGTGGCCCGCGCCGGCCTGCGGCTCGCCACCGGAGGCCTGCTGGTCCGGCCGCCCGTGCCGCACCCCTTCGCCGAGTGGCTGGACCTGGTGTCCCGGCGGCTGGTGGGCGCGGTCAGGGAGGCGGACATCCACCCGGACGTCGACGTGGACGCGGTCGCGCACTCCCTGGTCTGTTTCTTCGTCGGCACCCGCGTGGTGGGCCGCTCCCGCGAACCCAACGCACGCCTCCCGCGCCGTATGGCCGAGATGTGGCACGTCCTGATCCGCGGGCTCGTCCCGGTACCGCGCCGCCCCCGCTACCTGACCCTCGCGGTCCGGCTGGAGCGGGAGGTCATGGCGGCGGTGTGAGCCGGGGGCCAGGGCGGTGGCGCCCGGGCGGCGGGGGAGCGGAAGCTGACGGCGGGTCAGCCGCCCCGGTGGCGTGGGAGCGGTACCGGGCGGGATCCGGTGGGGCGGGCGTGATCCCGGGGGACCCGGCAGGGTGAGCGTGGGCCCGGCAGGGCGAGCGCGGGCCAGCGGGGCGAGCGCGGGCCGGCAGGGTGAGCGCGGGCCGGCAGGGCGAGCGCGGGCCGGCAGGGCGAGCGCGGGCCGGCAGGGCGAGCGCGGGCCAGCGGGGCGAGCTTGGGCCCGGCAGGACGAGCGTGACCCGGAGGGGCGAGCGGGGGCTGGCGGCTGAGTCGGAGGTGGTGGGGCCCTCATGGCGCGCGGCCTCCCTGGCGGCGCCGACCGGGGGTCACGCGCCGCGGACGCCGTACGCCCCCGCTGGGGCGGCCCGCCGAGCCGCTACGGTGAGCCGCATGCCCGACACCCCCGCCCCGCCCGTGCTCACCGGCGACGAGCCCGGCTCCTTCCCCCACGGTGTCCTGGCCGAACGGCACCCCGCGATCATCCGGCAGGTACGCGACGCCCTCCCGTACGGACCCGACGTCCACCGCGCCCTGGACGCCCTGCTGGCGAACTGCACCGAGGGCGTGATCGAACCACTCCCCGCCGACGCCCACGACCGGGACCGGTGGCGGGCCTGGGGGCTCGACACGTACGCGGGACGCTCCTGGTTCGAGGTGCCGTGGCTGTGGTCGGAGAGCTACTTCTACCGGCGGCTCCTGCACGCCGTCGGATACTTCGGCCCCGGACCGTGGCAGGGCGTCGACCCGTTCCGCCCGGCCAAGCTCGCCGAGCTCGACGCCCCCGAGACGGACGAGGAACTCGCCGCCCTCGACGCACTCGCCGCCCGCCCCGTCGAGGAACGGGGCCGGGCGCTGCTGCACGGCTCGCTGTGGGGCAACCGCGCCGACCTCGGCTTCCGGCTGTCCGACGCCGGGGCGGAGGAACGCGCCGCCGCGCCCGCACTGGTCGCCGACGACAGCGAGGCCCTCCACCCGCTGCTGGCCCCGGCCCGGCCCGCCACCGGGACCCTGTGCCTGGTCGCCGACAACGCGGGCCGCGAACTGATCCCCGACCTGCTCCTCGCCGCCCACCTCCTCGCCCACGGCCGCGTCGCGCGCGTGGTCCTGCACGTCAAGCCCTGCCCGTACTACGTCTCCGACGCCACGACGGCCGACGTCGTCGACGCACTGCGCCGGCTGACGGCCGCGCCGGGCGAGGCCGCCTCCTACGGCCGGCGCCTGTGGGCGGCGATGACGGACGGCACCCTCACCGTCCGCGCCCACCCCTTCGCCGCCGCCCCGCTGCCGTACGACCGGATGCCGGACGACCTGCGCGCGGAGTTCGCCGCGGCCACCCCGACGATCACGAAGGGCGACCTCAACTACCGCCGGCTCGTGGGCGACCGCCCCTGGCCCGCGACGACGCCCTTCGCGGACGTCACCGCGTACTTCCCCGGCCCGGTCGCCGCCCTGCGCACCCTGAAGTCCGACGTGATCACCGGCCTGTCCGAGGACACCGAGGCCGCCCTGGACGCCGCGGAGGACGGACGGTGGCGCACGGGCGGCACCCACGCCCTGATCCAGGTCAGCACCTGACCACCTGACAGCGCCCCCCGCCCCGGCCGCCCCACCACCTGACAGCGCCCCCCGCCCCGGCCGCCCCCGCCTCGGGGCGTGCCCCGGATACCCACCGGGTGCGTGCCCGGGACGCCCACCAGGGGCGCGCGTCTCGCACGCATTCCCGGCACGTTCACGCGATGGTGTGATCATGTGTGGTGCCGGGGATGCCCGTGGGGGGCCGCGGGTAGGGCCCGGCCATGACTCAGCCGTTCGAACTCCCGCACTTCTACATGCCGTATCCCGCGCGGCTGAACCCGCACGTCGAGGAGGCCCGCGCCCATTCGACGGCGTGGGCGCGCGAGATGGGCATGCTGGAGGGATCGGGGATCTGGGACCAGGCCGACCTGGAGGCGCACGACTACGGCCTGCTGTGCGCCTACACCCACCCCGACTGCGACGGCCCCGCCCTGTCGCTGATCACCGACTGGTACGTGTGGGTGTTCTTCTTCGACGACCACTTCCTCGACATGTTCAAGCGCACCCCGGACCGCGCCGCCGGCAAGGCACACCTGGACCGGCTGCCGCTGTTCATGCCGCAGGACCTGTCGACCGCGATGCCCGAGCCGCGGAACCCGGTCGAGGCGGGCCTCGCCGACCTGTGGGCGCGCACGGTGCCGGCGATGTCCGCCGACTGGCGCCGCCGGTTCGCCGTCGCCACCGAACACCTGCTCAACGAGTCGATGTGGGAGCTCGCCAACATCAACGAGGGGCGCATCGCCAACCCCGTCGAGTACATCGAGATGCGCCGCAAGGTGGGCGGCGCCCCCTGGTCGGCCGGCCTCGTCGAGTACGCGACCGCCGAGGTCCCCGGCGCCGTCGCGGAGTCCAGGCCGCTGCGGGTGCTGATGGAGACCTTCTCCGACGCCGTCCACCTGCGCAACGACCTCTTCTCCTACCAGCGCGAGGTCGAGGACGAGGGCGAGAACAGCAACGGCGTGCTCGTCCTGGAGACGTTCTTCGGCTGCACCACCCAGGAGGCCGCCGACACCGTCAACGACATCCTCACCTCCCGCCTCCACCAGTTCGAGCACACGGCCCTCACCGAAGTGCCCGCCCTGGCCCTGGAGAACGGGCTGCGGCCCGACGAGACCGCCGCGATCGCCGCCTACACCAAGGGACTCCAGGACTGGCAGTCCGGCGGCCACGAGTGGCACCTGCGCTCCAGCCGCTACATGAACCAGAACGCGGCCCCGACACCCCTCTGGCAGGCGGCGAGCGGCCCCGGCACCTCCGCCTCCGACGTCGGCGCGCTGCTCGCCTCGGCCGCCGCCGACCGCCTGCGCGCCCACACCCACGTGCCGTACCAGAAGGTCGGCCCGTCCCGGCTGCCCGACTTCCACATGCCCTTCCCGGTGCAGTTGAGCCCCCATCTCGACGGGGCCCGGCAGCGCCTCGTCGAGTGGAGCCACCGCATGGGCATCCTGGCGGAGGGCGTCTGGGACGAGGACAGACTCGCCTCCTGCGACCTCGCCCTGTGCTCGGCCGGACTCGACCCCGACGCCTCCCCCGAGGCCCTCGACCTCAGCGCCGCGTGGCTGGCGTTCGGGACGTACGGCGACGACTACTACCCGCTCGTCCACGGCCACCGCCGCGACCTGGCCGCCGCCCGCCTGACCACGGCCCGGCTCTCCGCGTGCATGACCCTCGACGGCGAGGAGCCGCCCGGGGTCCCCGCCAACGCCATGGAGCGTTCCCTGATCGACCTCTGGGCCCGCACCACGGCCGACATGACGCCGGACCAGCGGCGCACCCTGAAGGAATCCGTCGACAAGATGACCGAGAGCTGGGTGTGGGAGCTGGCCAACCAGCTCCACCACCGTGTCCCCGACCCGGTCGACTACCTGGAGATGCGGCGCGCCACCTTCGGCTCCGACCTCACCCTCAGCCTGTGCCGCATGGGCCACGGCCCCGCCGTCCCGCCGGAGATCTACCGCACCGGCCCCGTCCGCTCCCTGGAGAACTCCGCCATCGACTACGGCTGCCTGATCAACGACGTCTTCTCGTACCAGAAGGAGATCGAGTACGAGGGCGAGGTCCACAACGCGATCCTCGTCGTGCAGAACTTCTTCGGCTGCGACTACCCGGCCGCGCTCGGCGTCGTCCACGACCTGATGACCCAGCGCATGCAGCAGTTCGAGCACGTCGCCGCGCAGGAACTGCCCGTCCTCTACGACGACTTCGACCTGTCGGCCGAGGGCCGTGCGGCGATGGACGGATACGTGGCCGACCTGCGCAACTGGCTGTCCGGCATCCTGAACTGGCATCGCGAGGTGGACCGCTACAAGTCCGCCTACCTGGCCCGCCGATCCCACGGCTTCCTGCCGGACCGCCCCCCGGCCCTCCCCGTGCCGCCCGCCCCCGCCTCCGCCCCCGCCCCCGGCGTCCGGGCGCTGTCCGGCGCCGGCTCGGTGTTCGTCGCCCCCGTGGCGCCGGCCGCGCCGTTCCTGCCGGTGGGCTGACGCCTCACCCGGGCGGAACCGCCGATCACACGGGCCGGCCCGCCGACCGGCGTGCGGCGTGCTCGGCCGCGGCTCGGGCCAGCCCCCGGACCATCGGGTGCGGGCGCGAGCCGTCGCCGTACAGCTCCGGCTGGAAGAGGGAGGTCAGGAAGAAGGGGTGGCCGGGGAGTTCCGCCATCCGTACGGCGCCCGTCGCGTCCCGCCCGGAGAACCGCAGACCGTGGGCGCTCAGCGTGTCGAGGTGGCGGGACGGCCCGTAGTGGCAGGAGTACCGCTCGACCGTGCGGTCCGCCCCGAACAGGGAGTGGGCGAGCGAGTCCGGCTCCAGCACGACGGTGTCCTCGTGCCCCGCGAGGGAGCAGGCCAGGGGCTCGATGAGGAAGTCCCCGGCGCCGGGGTCGTTCTCGGCGTGCGCCACGTGCGGCAGCCCGCAGGCGTTCCGGGCGAACTCCAGCAGGGCGTGCTGGAAGCCGCCGCAGGTGCCGAGGAAGGGCGCCTGGGCGACCTCGCCGACGCCCGCTGGATCGACGCCCCCGACACGGGTCTGCCCCTGCCCGCCCTGCGGGCCGCCCACGGCGGCCCCGGCTTCCGCCCCGCCCTGCGCTACGACGGCACCGACGTCCGCGCCCTGACCGCCCTGGCCGCGGCCGGTCACGGCCTGACCCTCCTGCCCCGCTCGGCGGCGGCCGGCGTGCCGGGAGCGGCCGCCGTTCCCCTCACCGCGCCCCACCTCGTCCACCGGGTGGAACTCGTGCACTCGGGGACGCCGACGGGCGCGGCGGCGGCCCTGGCGCGGGTGCTGTCGGCGCGGGGGTGAGTGTGCGAGGAGGTGAGTGTGCGGGGCCGGCGGCCCGGCCGTCAGTCTCACTCGTTCGTGGCTCGTGGTGCGCCGGTGCGCCGGGTAGGGCACCAGCCGGAGGCGATCGATGGAACAGATGGCGTTGCGTCCCAAGCCCATGCCCGGACAGGAGCCCGGCGACGACCGCTCCGGCGGCCCGGCCCACCGCCCGCACGCCGCGCCCCGGCGCGGCCGGCGACTGACGACCCTGCTGCTCGGGCTGTTCGCCGGCGCGGTCCTGGTCCTGTCCGGCGTCGGGCTCGGAACCGTCGGGGCGAGCGTGATCGCCATGAGCAGACTGGCCGAGCTGCAACGGCAGGCCGCGCAGCACGGACCGGGAGGCCCGGGCGCCGCGTCGGCCCCGGACCGCCCGGCCCCGTCCGCTTCGACCGGGTCCGCCCCGGCGCGGGACTCCACCGGCGCCACCTTGGGGGTGGAGGCCGTGGACGCGGAGAAGGCGGGCGCCGAGATCGTCGCCGTCCACGTCCCCGGCCCCGGCTACGCGGCCGGACTGGTGCGCGGCGACGTCCTGCTGGTGTTCGGCCGCACCCGTGTCGACTCGGCGACGGACCTGGCGCGGGCGGTCGACGAGGCCCGGCCGGGCCGTGAGGTGAAACTGACGGTCCGGCACGAGAGCGGCGGCTACCAGCAGCTGACCGTGATCCCGGGAGTCGTCACCTGACGGGAGCGCCCGCGGGCCGCCCGCCGCCCGCAGGCCGTCCGGCGCCACCGGGCGTCCGGCGTCAGACGGCCATCGACGTCACGCGGCCGTCCGGTGTCACCGGACCGTCCGGCGTCACCCACCCGTCCGGCGGGGCCGGCCCCGCACACCGCCGGACGCGCACGGTCACACGACCACCCGGAAGTGGCTCGTGAGCCGCCGCTCGTCGTCCAGGACGTGGAAGGCCAGCCCGACCGGCGCTTCCCGGTCGGCGACCTGATCGCCCTCCCACGGCAGCCGCAGCGTCCACGTCACCCCGGGCCCGACGACCAGCGGCCGGCCGGCGAAGACGGTGGAGGCCGGTGTGTGGGCGTGGCCGGCGATGATCCCGGCGATCTCCGGCCGCCGCTCCAGCAGCGCGGCCAGCCGGCCGGGATCGCCCAGCCGGTACGCGTCGGGCAGGGGGTGGTGCAGGGCCACCGGCGGGTGGTGCAGGGCGAGCAGGGCCGGCACGTCCTCGCCCACCTCGTCGAGGGTCTGCTCGATCCAGTCGTACGTGTCGTCCGTCAGGGCCCCGTCGTCCTCGCCGGGGATGCTGGAGTCGCACATCAGCACCGCACCGCCGTCGAACACCTGGACGCTGTTGACCGGCCCGTCGGAGGGCGGTTCGCCGAGCAGGGCCTTGCGGTAGGGCGCGCGGCGGTCGTGGTTGCCCGGGCAGGTGAGCACCGGGAAGGGGCCGTCCGGGTCGCGCAGGCCGAGGATCCGCGCGGCCTCCTCGTACTCCGCCTCCGCCCCGTGGTCCGCGATGTCCCCGGTGACCAGCAGCGCGTCCACCCTCCCCGGCAGGCTCCGGAGCCGGTCGCGCACCCGCTCGGCCCGCTCGGTCGCCCGGGGGCTCCCGTCCAGGTGCAGATCGCTGATATGGGCGAGTACGAGCACGGTGGTGGGCCTTCCTGACGTGATGGACCAACAGGGCACGGCGATCCAACCATCAGATCTAATGGGAAAGCAATCTCCGACCGTTAATCCCGTCGTCGTCCGTGTCGACCGGGTCGCGTCGCACCCGCTGTCCGGGCAGGATGCTGCCCGTAGCACCACGCCTCAAGGAAGCCCGCCAGGGAGGCCCGGATGACCGGCAGCACGCCCGCGCCCTTCACCGCCGACGACTACCGGGCCCGCATGGAGCGGGCCGCCCGCGCGGCCGACGACGCGGGACTGGCCGGCCTGCTGGTGGCGCCCGGCCCCGACCTCGTCTGGCTCACCGGCTACGCTCCCCCCGCCGCCACCGAACGGCTCACCCTGCTCGTCCTCGCCCCCGGCCGGGACCCCGTCCTCGTCGTCCCCACCCTGGAGGCCCCCGACGCCGCGAAGGCGACCGGCGCTCCCGCCCTGACCCTGCGGGACTGGACCGACGGCACGGACCCCTACACCACCACCGCGGCCCTTCTCGGCACCGGCGGACGGTACGGCGTCAGCGACAACGCCTGGGCGATGCACCTGCTCGGCCTCCAGAAGGTCCTCCCCGGCAGCTCCTACGCCTCCCTCACCGAGGCCCTGCCGATGCTGCGGGCCGTCAAGGACGCGGCCGAGCTGGAGCTGATGGCCGCGGCGGGAGCGGCCGCCGACCGGACCTTCGAGGAGATCCGCAACGTCCCCTTCGCCGGCCGCACGGAGTCCGACGTCGGCGCCGACCTCGCCGACCTGCTGCGGCGCTTCGGCCACTCCCAGGTCGACTTCACCATCGTCGCCTCCGGTCCCAACGGCGCCGACCCGCACCACGAGGTCGGCGACCGCGTCATCGAACACGGCGACATGGTCGTCCTCGACTTCGGCGGCCTGAAGGACGGCTACGGCTCCGACACCTCCCGCACCGTCCACGTCGGCGAACCCACCGACGAGGAGCGCCGCATCCACGACCTCGTGCGCGAGGCCCAGGAGGCCGGCTTCCGGGCGGTCCGGCCCGGCGTCGCCTGCCAGGAGGTCGACCGGGCCGCCCGCGCGGTCATCGCCGACGCCGGCCACGGCGCCCACTTCATCCACCGCACCGGCCACGGCATCGGTGTCACCACGCACGAGCCGCCGTACATGATCGAGGGCGAGGAACAGCCTCTCGTGCCCGGCATGTGCTTCTCCGTCGAACCCGGCGTCTACCTGCCCGGCCGTTTCGGGGTCCGTATCGAGGACATCGTCACGGTGACGGAGGACGGCGGCCGCCGCCTCAACGACACCACCCGCGAACTGGTCATAGTGGACTGAACCCCCGCAGGAGCCCTGGCACCCACCCGAACGGCGACGGCGCGACCATGACCCAGGCACCCACCCCCACCGCGGACACCGTCCGCCGGCTCGTCCACGCCCTCCTCGAGGAGGGCGTGGGGGGCACCAGGGGCAGGAACGGCGCGGGCGGCGCCGCCGGCCCCGACGTACGGCCCGTCCACGAGGAGGCCGGCGAGCGGTGCGCGTGGTGGGTCGGCACCCGCCATGTGCTGCGGCTGGCCCCGGACCGGGACGCGGCCGTCCGCCAGCGCCGCGAACTGCGGCTGCGCGACCTCGTCCGCCCGCACGTCCCCGTCACGGTGCCCACCAGCGTCGCCCACGGTGAGTGGTCGCCGGGCCTGACCTACACCCTGGACACCAGGGTGCCCGGCGGAACCGGCGAGGAGCACGAGGTGTCGGCCCTCGGCGAGGCCGACCTCGCCGGACTGCTCACCGGACTGCGCGAGGTGCCGTCCCGCCAGGCCGAGACCCTCGGCGTGCCGCGTGCCGCGCCCCGCTCGCTGGAGGCCCTGCGCCGCATGGCCGTGGCCGCCGCGGAACACCTCGCCCGCGCCGACGAGTTCGATCCCGCCCGCCTGCACCAGCTCACCCCGCCGGGAGCGGCCCAGCTGGCCGCCCAGCCCGCCACCGCCGTCCTCGTCCACCACGCCCTGCGCGGCGAACACCTCGTCGTCAGCGCCGACGGGCGGGTACGCGGCGTCCTCGACTGGACCGGCGCGGTCCTCGGCGACCCGGCCGAGGACATCGCCGGCCTCGCGCTCGCCGTGGGCTCCGGCGCCGCCGTCCGCGCCGCCACCCTCGCCGGCTACGGCGCCCGCCCCTGCCTGCGCGGCCTCTGGCTCGCCCGCTGCGACACCGTCGTCCACCTCGCCGAACGCCTCACCGGCCACGCCACCACCCCCCTGCCCCCACTCCGCACCCGACTGCGCCGTGCCTGGGAGACGATCCTGCTGGAGCGGGTGACGGAGTTCCGGGAGGACGACGAGGTCTAGCCAGGGACGCACGAGCGGTCGAACAGCGCCAGCGCTGATGAACACCGCCCGGAGATGGCCACGCGTCAGAGAAGCCTGAACGCCAGACCGACCAGCCCGGAGCCCGTGAGTCCCACGCCGATGGACACGAAGAAGGCTCCGAGCCGCCAGTTCGTGGACCTCTCCTCGGCCAGGCAGCTGTTGCGGGGCCTGGCCGGGTCGTAGACGATCTCCACAGCGTCGCCTGGGCGCAGGCCGACACCGCTGTGCGCATAGCCCCGTTCGATCCGTCTGCCGTCCGGGGTGGTGAACGAACAGTTGATGTACGTGGCGCCGTTTCGCGATCGGTCCATGTAGTACGCGGTCGCCGTCGCACCCCTGGTCCGGAGTCGGAGGGAGTCCCGCAAGGCGATGACACCCATGGCGATCACGGGTAGCCCGAAGAGGGTCAGGGCAACCAGTCCACCCATGCCGTCTCCATTGCTCGTGGACGTTCGTGCTTCGTCCGACTGATCGATGAGGATTCGCACACCGTATGTCACGGCCCCGGAGTGCGGGAATCGTCACGCATCCTCAAGCCTGTGCTGCACCGGAGCGGGCCTACGCGCCGGTCAGGCCCTCGGCTTCGTGACGTCGGTGCCGTGGGCCGACGACTGTGGCGCCGGGCGTTACCCGGCGCCACATGTCTGTCGGGTCATGACCGTGGGGTCAGAGCCCGTCGGTGGTCACGTCACCCGCCCAGACCCAGTAGTCGGTGAGTGCGCCCGCCGTGATCCATCGACATCGACGGCGACAAGGGCACCGACACCACCTCCGTCACCGCGACCGACGGCCACCCCTGCGCGACGGGGATCAGGTGACCAGCGACGGTCGGGCGATCGTCCGTGCGCGGTCGTACAGGTCGCGGGCCGCCGCGTTCTTCAGGTGAGGGCGCAGGAGACCGAACATCGCCTTCACACGCTCGTCGGCTCGGCCGGACTGCACCTTGGGGTAGTCGCCGAGGGCCTGGTGCCAGGTGGCGCAGGCCGCTTCCAGGTGGCCGAGTTCCAACTGCCGCTCTGCCAACAGGCCACGACGGTGTACGCGTGTGCGCTGGTACACGCTGGGGCGGAGCCGGTCCGCTTGCTGCATGGCTTCGACGGCTCCGGCCTTGTCTCCGAGTTCGTAACGGACCTGGCTGACGTGGTAGTTGAGTGATGAAGGGTCGTATGAGCCGAACGCCTTTCCGCGTGACTCGGCACGGTCCATGGCCGCCTCGGCCTCCCGGATGTAGCGAAGGGCGCCCGTGCGGTCGCCGGTCTGCGCGGCGGCGTGTGCCTGCTGGCCGACGAGGAAGGCCAGCATCCGGGGTCCGGCTTTCGGGGAGGCGGCGGCAGCGGCGTCGGCCAGCTCCATGGCCTTCGCCCCGTGGCGGAGGTCGACTGCCTGGACGCTCATGCCCCGCAGGGTGGTGCAGTACGTCAGGTGGTCCTCGGCCGCGCCCGCCAACTCCAGGGCCTTGACGTAGTAGCGCTGCGCGAGACCGTGCAGCCCTTCGTCCACGGCCATGTAGCCGGTCAGGTAGAGCAGGTCCGAGGCGGCGGACAGCATGGCCTTACGTACGTTCTCGGGTGCGTCGGCGCGCAGGTAGGAGGCCACGGTGTTGACCATGAACGAGGCAGCCATGGGGCGTGCGTGACGGCCGCCGAACTCGTCGTCCAGCTCCGAGACACGCTCGGTCATGGCGACGACCATGTCCACTTCGTTCATGCCGATGCGTGTCGTGCGGCCGGACTGGACGGCATCGGCCCGCCCGACCACATCAGGCCAGCCGGGAATGGTGACGGCCACGGAGAACAGGCCGGCCCCCAGGACACTGCGGCGGGACGGGTCCATATCCAGCCTCCCCAGGTCGATCACCCCTTCCACGGTATCCGCAGCCGCGAAGGAGTGATCGCGTGGAACGGGCAGCCCGGCCTCGGCATGGGTGACGGGGCGGCCGAGGCGGCGGGAGAGAGCTTCGAGGATGCATGCGCGCACCGCGCCGCGAGGGACGGTTCCACCGAGCCAGTGGCTCACGGCCGACTCGTCGTAACGCAGAGGGATTCCGGTCTCCGTACCGACGCGGTTCACCGCCCGTGCGAACTGGCGGTGAGTCCAGCGGCTCTCGGCGAGCAGGCGCCCGAGCGCCACGTTGGGTTCACGTTTGGTCATGCCCTCAACTCCCCGTGGCCTCGCGAACTTTCAAGGCTTTCAAGTCCTGGTGATGCGGCAACGCTACCGCTGAGCGTGGTCGTGCGGTTGCGTAGAGCCAACAGGCAACGGCGAGTCCTCGCCGCAGCCGTCGTCTGAAGGGCTGAGGGATGAGAAGCGAAGCACGGGCCCGTCTGGCCCGGATGACCGAGGAGCGGGGCCTGGACGGGGTGTTGAGGATCGACACCTACGAGAGCGCGGACCTGCCGCCGGGTTCGAACCGGTTCTCGCCATGTCTCTGTTTGCAGCGCGGCGGTGCCACGCCCGAGTGCGGCGCGGAGAAGCTGAGCGTCGCAGTACGCGAGGCCAACCAGCGCAGCCGCGGAGAGCGGTTGTGAACCGGTTGGCCGCAGCCGTCGGCCGCTATGCCGGACCACTCCTGATCATCACCATCTCGGGATCGGTCGGCTTCGTCCTATGTGTGGCCGCCGCATCCCCACCCACCTGACTCCTCCCCGTCACGCATCCAGGCTCCCCACCTGTGACGAGGGAGGGCCCGCCGCCGGCAGCGGTGGGCACCCCGTCCGGCTGCCTTCTTCGCAAGGGTCCGGCAGCCGGACGGGTCCAACTCCGCAGCATCCGCTGCGGAGTCCACTGAAAACCGTAAGGGAGAAAACGATGAACGTGGACGAGCTGTTCACCGGCGACCTGATCACCGGCGTCCCGGCCGTGGAGGCCGCGCTGCTCGACAAGATGCCGGGCGGTGGCGACAACAACGGCGACCACTGCAGCAAGTGATCAAGGGCTGACGCCATGTGGGGCGGGGCCGTTCGCGGCCCCGCCCCGCCGCACGACATAGGAAGGGGACTACATGTTGTCGATGCGTCTGCGCTTGGCCGACCTCCAGGAGCCCAAGTGGAGGTCACAGGGCGGACTTTGGATCAACGGCGAGAGCTGGATCGAGCCCGCGAACGTGTCCACTCTGGTCATGGAGGTCAACGACGACCAAGCGCCGCGCGTACGGGTCAGTGTGAAGGAGTGCAAACGGGACGAGGCCGACTTCGTTGCCCTCACCATGGAGCCCGGACAAGCCCGCCTGACGGCGAGCGTCTTCGGCACAGCCCCGCTCTACCTGGCAGAGAAGGCCGGCGAGCTCCACGCCTCTTGGGACCTGACACTACTGCGACCGTATGTACAGGCCGACCGCCTGGTGCCGCGCGTTGTCGCCCGCACGCTGTCGAGGCAGCACCGCTACACGTCCGAGACGCTCTTCGAAGGCGTCTACCGCCTCACCGAACGGGCAGCGGCCACGTTCACCCCTTCGGGACTCGGCATCCGCTACCCCGACCCCGCCGAACACGTACTTGAGCCACGTACGCTGCGGCCCGGCGTCGATCCACTCATGGCTCTGGACGAGTTGCTGACCGACGTGATCCGCCAGGCACCGACGGCAACCGGGTGCGTAGGTGTTGAGCTGTCCGGCGGTGCGGACTCCGGCAACGTCGCCCTGGCCGTGAAAGCAGCTCGCTTCCCCGAGGTGTACAGCTTCGGCCTGCTGGTGGGAGGAAGCACCGGCAGGCAACAGAGCGAGCGGCGTCGGGCCCTTGTGGAGCACTGCGGCTTCCGGGACACGGCCACCCCCGCCATGCAGCACCCACCCTTCTGCGCCGGAGGCGTGCGCGATCTGCGCAAGCCGCACGATCCGGCGGGAGCCTTCTACCAGGAGGCGTTCGATGTCGTGCGGGAGCAGGCAGCCGCCCGGCGGTGCGAGGTCATGTTCACGGGCAGCGGCGGGGACGAGATCAACGCCCACCACTCCAGGACGCGGGCCGAACTGCCGACGCCGCACCCCGTGCCGTGGCTCGGCAGCAAAGCAGTCCGAGCACTCGCCGAAGCCAACGAGCACCTGGCCCCTATCCCCGTGCTGCCCGTACCGACCCTGATGGCGTTCGGGATGCACAACCCCGGATTCCTCCGGGCCGGAATCTGGCCGGTGAGCCCGCTCGCCCACCCGCGGATCGTGCGGTTCATGGAGCAACTACCGCACCAGCACAAGCGCGGGAAGGCGCTGTTCCGCGAGAGGATCCGGCGGGCCGGGCTGCCCGAGTGGGTGGCCGCGCCGACCGAACCGGAGAACTTCCTGGCCGTCCTGGAGAAGGGACTGCGGTCCTGCGGACTGCCCGTTCTGGACGACATGCTGAAGGAGTCCATCCTGGTGGACCTCGGCTACGTTGACGGCAAGGCTCTCGCCCAGGCACGGAGGAACGCCGACTCCGCGCCGGTCGTCCCCGATCTGCTGTGCGATGTGCTCGCCCTGGAGATCGGGCTGCGAAGCCTCATGTGACCAGCCTCGAGACGGAAGCCGAGCACGTGGAAGCCACCAACCTCCTGTACCGCGATCCGGCACTCTACGACGTGGTCCAGTCCGACAGCACGAGCGCCGAGATGTGCCGGACCTTGATCGAGCTGCACAGCCCGGACGCCCGGACCCTGGTCGACTTCGGATGCGGTACCGGGCGGGACCTGGAGATCCTGGCCCAGCGCTTCGAGTGCATCGGCGTGGATCTCCAACCCGGCATGGTCGACTACGCTCACCAGGCCCGGCCGGGGCTGGACATCCGCACCGGCGACATGCGCACCGTGCGACTCGGCAAGCGCATGGACGTGGTGACCTGTATGGGCAACAGCCTCGCCTACGTGCACGACAACAACGACATCGGCCAGGTCTTCGCCACTTTCGCGGCCCACGCCCGGCCGGGCGCGCTGCTTGTGCTGTGTTCCCCTGTTGCCCCGATCACTCGGACCGAGCCGACCACCGCCACGGTCGACACCCGGACGGGACCTGCGACCGTCACCATCCGCCACACGTGGGACCTGCGGACCCAGATCAACACCATGCACCGGCACTGGGCCCTCCCCTCGGGCGACGAGGCCCGTGACGAGATCCGCAGACGCGTCCTGTTCCCCCGCGAACTGGAACGCTACGCGGAGGGCGCCGGCTTCGAGGTCTTGGACATGCTCGATGGCACAGGGGCAGGTTTCACCGGCCCAACGGCGTACACGGTGGCTCGACAAACGCCGCGGTGACCGGCGGGCCGAGGAATGGCACCAGTGCCAGCCGTCCGACTCCTGACGGCAACACCCACGGATTCCCCGAGGCTGCTATGTCGTGTCAAGCCGCTTGAGCGAGTTCTTCGACGTTGCCGAGTCGGTTCCGGTCGTCGCGCTCAAGAATCTTGAAGATCTGGCGGCAGATCACCCGCTTGAGGCATCGCTGGGCGTCACGGGAGGTCTTCCCTTCGGCGATCTTGCGTGCGACGTACGTCTTCGTTGAGGGGTCGAGTCGCATCCGGATCAGGGTGATCGTGTGCATGGCCCGGTTGAGCTGCCGGTCGCCGCTGCGGTTGAGACGGTGTCGGTTGGTCAGCCCGGACGAGGCAGGGATCGGCGAGACACCGGCGAAGGCGGCGAAGGCGGCTTCCGAGCGGAACCGTCCCTGGTGAGACCAGCTGACCAAGATCTGGGCGGCGGTGATCGGTCCGATTCCGAGCAGGCCGAGAAGCTCGGGGGCCTGCTGCCGCACCAGGGTGAGGATCGCGGTTTCGAGCTCCTTGGCCTCGGCCTGCAGGGCCTGGACGCGCTGGGCCGTGGACCGCATGGCCCTCACCGTCATCCGGTGCTCGAGATCCTGGGCCGGGCGGTCGCGGAACTGAGCACAGTAAGCGATCTGGGCAGGGCGCTTGAGCTTGCGCAGCTCCGCCCGGAGCTCGTCCGGAGCGGAGACGATCAGGGCCTTGAGCTGGTTGATCGCGGCGGTGGAAGCGAGGACCGAGCCGTGACGGGTGGCAAGCAGCACCCGCAGTGCCTCGCGTTCGCCGCGGAGGCGGGGCTGGATCAGATGCTCGGTGGCCAGGGCCTCCTTGGCGGCCCGGATGGCGTCGAGCATGTCGGTCTTGCGGCCTCCGCGGTTGGCTGCTCGTTTCGGGCGGCAGACCTCGACGACCTGCTCTCCGGCCTGGTCCAGGAAGACCGCGAGGCCGGCACCGTAGCTGCCGATGCCTTCCAGGGCCCAGCAGCGGCGGCCGGGGACCTGCCGGCGGGCGAAGTCCAGCAGCCGTCGGTAGCCGCGGGCGTTGGCCGGGGAATCGGTGCTGGCCAGGACGGCGCCTATAGGGCTGACGGCAGCTGCGGCGAGGGTGTCGCGGTGGGTGTCGACGCCGATGACTCCATCGACGTGTTCTGCGAGCATGGTCATGCGGCTGTTCTCCTCCGGGCGGACGACCGTGACGGCGTCGGCCTGGGTGGAGTCACCACGTGGCGGAACTGTGATGAGTCACGCCGGAAGGCGGACAAGCTGCTGATCAAGCCAACGGGTGGGCCAGGCCGACGCCCGTGTCCGGCAGACATCTCGGGGGAACGGCAGCCCCTCACGGGACGCCAGTTATGTTTCGAGTCATGCCAGATCACGAGCGCCGAGCCTGGCAGCAACCCATCCCGGGCCGCAGAAGAACTCTCACAGTTATGTTTTCCGCGGTTCCGCAACGGGGCCGCTGGCCTTCGGGCCCGGGAGGTGCTGTCGGAGACGCAGATGGGAGGTCCGGCCGCCGCCCGGTCCGGCGCAATGCCGGGCAGCTCGCGGGCGGCAGGTCTGCATGACGTGGATGCGCGCGTACGACACCGCTGCCGAGGCCGGCACCGTCAACACCCTGGGAAGGGCGCGATGTTCGACACCGAAGACGTGGGCGTGTACCTCGGCCTGGACGTCGGCAAGGGCAGCCATCACGGCCACGGGCTGACTCCGGCAGGGAAGAAGGTCTTCGACAAGCAGCTGCCGAACAGCGAGCCGAAGCTGCGGGCCGTCTTCGACGAGTTCACGCGAAGTTCGGCACCGTCCTGGTGATCGTGGACCAGCTCGCCTCGACCGGCACCCTCGACATCGTCGTGCCCTCCCTGGCCGCCTCGCTCGCCGCTGTCCACACCCAGCGCCGGGCTCTGGAAGCCCAGATCAACGCCCTGCTGGAGGCCCACCCTAATGGGCAGTGATGCGGGGCACCGCCAGGCCGACCCCGGTCCGTCGAGGCCCGGCGTCGGCGTCAGGACCGCCGCCGTCCTGCTGGTCACCGTCGGCGACGGCACCGGCTTCCCCACCGCCGCCCACCTCGCCTCCTACGCCGGTCTCGCCCCGGCCACAAGTCGTCGGGTACCTCGATCCACGGCGAACACGCCCCCACGGAGCGGAAACCGGCAACTCGAACGCGCCATGTTTCTCTCCGCGTTCGTCTGCATGAACGCCGACCCCGCCTCCCGCACCTACTACGACAAACAACGAGCCCCCGGCAAAACCCGCACCCAGGCCCTCCTCCGACTGGCCCATCAACGCATCAGCGTCCCGTTCGCCATGCTCCGCGACGGCACCTTCTACGAACCCCGCCTCCCCGAGGACATAGAGGCCCCCCGTACAGCCACGGACACCAGCGGAACGTAAATGACACGCTGACCTGCAAAGAACGGCCGGTGCGGAGGGTGCCGCAGCCACTCGGTGACCAGCCGCGGCGCGGTGCCGATCGGGGTGGGCCCGCAGCCGGCGTCCAGGTGTGCGGGCCGGCGCATCCCCTGTGTTCCGAGCCGCCGGCCCACCGGGCACCTGGCCTACGGGCTCCGCGGCCATCGTGAGGGAGGGCGCCGCATCCAGGGCCGTCCCGGCCGACGCGTTCGTCATCTCCCTGTCACGCCGGCGCAATTGAATAGACGCGACGACTAGTCTAATCTCCAGATTAGACGCAACGGTAAGTCTCGGTTCTGCCGCGCCCACCGTTCCTTCCGCACACCCAACCGCTCACGAGAGGCCACTTCAGTGGGGAACTCCACCGTCCGCGCCGTCGATGGGACCGGCGCTCCGGAGAGGGCACGCGGCGGCGGTTTAGCCGTGTTCAGCGTGGCCTTCGCCTTCTGGATCACCATGGCGGGCACCACGGCGCCCACCCCGCTCTACCCGCTCTACGGAGAGGAGTTCGGCTTCACGCCGTTCACCGTGACGGTGGTCTTCGCCGTCTACGCGCTCGGTGTCGTCCTCGGGCTGCTGGTCTTCGGCCGGCTCTCGGACCAGGTGGGACGCCGTCCCGTCCTGGTCGCGGCCACCCTGCTGTCCGTGGGCGCCGCGGTGGTCTTCCTGCTGGCCGAGAACGTCGCCGCGATGCTCGCCGCCCGGGTCGTCTCCGGTTTCTCGGCGGCCCTGGTGACCGGCGCCGCCACCGCCTCACTCACCGAGCGGCTCGGGCAGCACCGCCGTATCAAGCCCGCCACACTCGCGCTGTTCGCGAACATGGGCGGGCTCGCGTGCGGCACGCTGATCGCGGGCATCCTGGCGGACCTCGCGCCCTCCCCGCTGCGCACCCCGTGGGTCGTCATGCTCGCCCTCGCCGCCGTCGGTGCGCTCGGTGTCATCGTGAACGGGGAGAGCTCCGCCCACCGTTCCGGCTTCTCCCTTCAGTTCCAGCCGCTGCACATCCCGGCCGAGATCCGGTCGGACTTCCTGCGCTCCGCGATGGCGGCGGGCGCGGGCTTCGCCGTGCTCGGCGTCCTGACCGCGGTGACGGGTCTGTTCCTGGGGACGGTGCTGCACGAGTCCAGCCACTCGCTGACCGGGCTCGTGGTCTTCATCGCCTTCGCGTGCACCGCTCTCGGCCAGCTCCTCGTCCGCACTCTCAAGCCCGCCACCGCCCTGCCCGCGGCGTGCCTCGGCCTGATCGTCGCGGCCGGCCTGATCGCCGCCGCGATGGCCACCAGCTCCCTGGCCCCCCTGCTCGTCGGGGCCGCGGTCAACGGACTGGCGACGGGCGTCGCCGTCGGCCACGGCCTCGGCAGCATCACCACGCGCAGCGCTCCCCAGCACCGGGGCGCCTCGGTCTCCACCTTCTTCGCCATCCTGTACTCGATGCTGGCGGTGCCGGCGATCGGAGTGGGCGTCCTGATCCGCGAGACCAGCCTGCGCCCGGCCGGTGAGACGTTCAGCGCCGTGGTCGCCGCGCTCTCCCTGGGCGTCCTGCTCAGCCTGGTGCGGAGCGGCCGGAAGGCCGCCTGAGCGGGGTGCGCCGCGAACCGGTTCGCGGCGCACCCCGCTGTGCCAGAATCACAGCGACGGACACGATGCGAAGGGTCGGCGGAACCATCAGCGCCACGCGGAAACCACAACCTGCCTGTGAGAAGAGCACGGTCATCAGCCGAACCGGCCCACGCCGCAGTGAGAGCGTCCGGCTCGCGGTGCTGAACGCCGCGGACGACCTGCTGGTCGAGCGGGGCTTCGCGGCCCTGACCATCGAGGGCATCGCCCAGCGCGCCGGCGTGGCCAAGCAGACGATCTACCGCTGGTGGAAGTCGAAGGTCGACATCCTCCTCGACACCCTCACCGACGACGCCCGCGAGGCCCTGGAGTGGCGCGTGGACGAGGACGGCAGCGTCGAGGAGATCCTCACCTCCCACCTGCGGCGCGTGGCCGACTTCTTCGACGAGCCGGCCGGCCAGGTGCTGCTGGCCCTCCTCGGTCACGCCCAACTGGACAGCGAGACGGCCGCGTCGCTGCGGTCCGGGTTCCTGCGGGAGCAGCGGGAGCGTGATGTGGCCGGCCTGCGCCACCTGCTCACCCGCGACCAGGACCTCGTCGTCGACGACCGCACGCTCGACCACCTCGTGGATCTGCTGCTCGGTCCGTTGTACTACCGCGTGCTCGTGTTCGGTTCCCCGATCGACAGGGAACTGGTGGACACCACGGCCCGCCTCGTCCTCGGGCTCGCCCGCGAGTCGTCGAACCAGGATTCCTGACCTCGCCCCGACCTGAACGAGTGGCCCCTGGCGTTTTCCGTCGGGGGCCACTCGTGTAAGAGGGTCAGTGCAGGCTGATACATCCGCTCCTTATTCCCTCGATAACCGCTTCGGTACGTGATGCCGCGCCCAGCTTGATGAAAATCGAGTGCAGATGGACCTTGACCGTGCGCTCGGAAATGCCGAGCAATCGGGCGACCATCCTGTTGGAGTTCCCCTCCTTGATCCCGTTCAGGACCTGACGCTCCCGCGGAGTGAGCGCCGAGACCGTTCTGGTCGCCACGCCGCCTGACACCTGCTCGGAGCCGAGAGTGGTCACTAATCCTTCGGGCGTCGGACGGGATGCGTGAGACATGTATTTCCCCCTGTCATGCATGACCATCACTCATCAAGACGTGCACGCAAGCGCCATTGCCCACGCCGCCGCATATTCAACGATTGCTCGTCGCGCAAGCAGTATATGGGCGGGACCGAAAACCCTGGGGCAAACGTGCGTTACTTCACAGGTAAAGATTGCGTTCTGAACTTCTCTCGCCGTGCGGCCGGACGCCGCGATTCAACTCCAAGTGAATGCATGTTGTGTACATCGCACTGGATTGAATGTCGAACGATCAATAAAGTGGAACTCGAAGGTGGAATGCCGCCTCACCTCGCACCGATCTTTTCCCCTGCGCGGAGGTGAGCCGATGCTCGTCTCGCGGTGCTGCTGTGCGCATACGGGTCGGCGCTCATCATCATGAGCACCATGACCGGCAGGTGGCGCGCTGGTCCTTCTGGGCGACGAAAGGACTCGTCGAGGCCTCCCTGATGATCTCCGGATTCCTTATGGGCGGGCCCTCGGAATCGGCGTGGTGTGTTTTCTCGTAGGTTTCGACCTGCTCATCCAGCCACTCTTCGAAGTCAATGTGAAGGTTTTCCGAATTCCCCACCCAGGGATTTCCGTGCGGTCGGTCCCCCGGGTTCGAGCGGTACTCGACCATATCGCCGCCGAACAGTAGGGAGTGGACTCCGTAGAACAGTCGAAGCTGCTCGACATCATCAGGAAGCGCACCGTTCCCCGGACTTCGGAGGAATTGGTGGAGGCGTGTGCCGGCGGTCACTGCGCGGTACCCGTGGATTTCGGGAAAATTAAATCCGTGGGCGTGGACGAGTACGCTGAGGTCGTCGCGGGTGAGGCGGTGGACGTGATGTCCTCGTTCCTCGAGCGGATCGACTTCCCGGCGCCCCGTGCGAACCGGCTCATGAGCGCCTCTCCCTCCCTGGGTCCGGCGCGCTGTACCCGACGCCGACCGAGGCGCTGTGGATCGTCGACAGCTATCTCCTCGTCTTCGGCGGTCTGCTGATTCCGAGCGGAGCCGTGGGAGACCACTTCGGACGAAAAAGGAGATCTGCTCACCGGCCTGGCCCTGATGGCCGGAAAACGCGGTCACGCCGTCGCGCTGTGGACCGCGTTGAGCGGCGGCGGCGGGGTGACGGGCAATATCGTGGGCGGATCCGTTCTCCGGTTCTTCCGGCGGCTGGACGTCCCCCGGCGTACTGCTCAGTTCTGCCGCCGGCGCGGTTTTTCTCGCGCTTTTCCGCCGGTACGAAATCCCGCCAGGAGCAGCCTTTGCTGGACCCCCGGGTATTCCGCCGTCCCGGAATGCGTGCCGGGACCGGGCACGGCACCGCCGGCCGTCGTGCCCGCGGCACTGCTCTCCGCGCAGGCACGGGAGGTGTTCACCACGGGGATGGCCGAGTCGTTGCGGTGGATCGCCCTGCTGTTGCTCCTGGCGGCGCTCCTGGTCATAGCGTGGCCGCGTCCCCATGCCGCGGAGCGGACCACTTCCCAGGAGCAGCCTTGAGCGGAACCGGCGTCGACGACCCCGGCCAGGACGGTGACTGGGCCCACGAGCTGCCCGGCGGCCTGGCACCCCACGTGGACCTGCGGCTGCTGCCCGCCCTGGACGCGCTGCTCCAGGAGGGCAGCGTCACCGGGGCGGCGGAGCGGCTGGCGCTGTCCCCGCCCGCCATGAGCCGGGCCCTGTCCAGGATCCGCCGCGCTCTCGGCGACCCCGTGCTGGTGCGCGCCGGGCGGGGACTGGTTCCCACGCCGCGGGCGCTGGAGCTCCAGCCGAAGGTGCGGGCCCTGATGCGGGAGGCCGAGGCCCTCCTCGCCCCGAGCCGGCAGGAGGACCTCACCCAGGTCAGCAGGACCCTGACCATCGTCGCGGACGAGGCCTACGCGGCGGTGCTGGCTCCGGCGCTGCTGAACCGGGCGAGCGCGGAGGTACCGCTCGCCCGGTTCACGTTCACGGTGGAGAGCACCCACGGCAGCGCGCCCCTGCGGGAGGGCGCCGTGGACATCGAGGTGGGCGTCATCGACGAGTGCAGCCCGGAACTGCGCATCGAACCGCTCTTCGAGGACCGGTTCGTGGGAGTGGCGCGATCAGGACATCCTCTGCTGGCCACGCCCGTGAGCGCGGCGGCGTTCGCCTCCGCACGGCACGTCAGCGTCTCCCGCAAGGGCCTGATGACGGGCCCGATCGACGGGGCGCTGCACGCGCGCGGTCTGCGCCGGGACGTCATCGCCACCGTGCCGAACCACGGCGAGGCGTTGCTGATGATCGCGTCGAGCGACCTGGTGACCGCGATGCCCCACTCGCTCGCCGCCGGCGCGCGGGAGTGCGTGGGCATCGAGCTGTTCGACCTTCCGGTGGAGACCGAGCCCGTCCACGTATGGCTCCGCCACGCCGTCCGCCGCGCACTGACCCGGTCAGCGCCCCCGGCCCGCCTCGCCGAGCAGGACGTCCGCGACCGCCGGTGACGCGGGCGTGCCCGGCCGGGCTACCGGCGACCGCTCCGGCGAGCAGCCGGGCAGCCGGGCAGCGCTCAGCTCTCCCCGCCGGTCAGAAGCCGCACCGGCCCGTCGAGCAGGATGTCCACGGCCGACGGCGACACCGGTGTGCCCGGCCCGGCGACGGCGCCGACGAGCAGTCGCGCGGCCAGGTGGGGAGCGATGTCGCCGCGTATGTCGCCACGCTCGACGGCCCGCTCCAGCAGTTCCGTCAGCCGCCGGACCACCGCTGCACGGCACACGGCGTCGGGGGCGCGCGGGCCCGGCTCGCCGTCCGGTCCCCAGAAGAGGGCGTACCGGCCCGGGTGGACCGCCGCGGCGCCGGCCAACCCGTGCAGCAGCGCGACGAGCCCGTCGACGGGCCGGCCCGCCACGGCGGCGCTCGCGGCCAGCAACGCCCGCACGTCCGCGCGGACCGGCCGCGTGATCGCCCGCCGCAGTTCGGCCTTGCCCTTCACGTGCCGGTACAGCGCCGCCTTGGTGAAGCCGAGGCGCGCGGCGATGTCGCTCATGCTCGTCGCGTCGTAGCCCCGCTCGTGGAACAAGGCCGTCGCGGCCGCGAGGACGTCCTCACGGCCGCGACGGAGGCGGGGCGACGACGACGTCGTCGGTGGCGGGTTCACCGCGGTGACCGCCCCCGGCACAGCTCCAGCAGCGCCTCGGCGACGCCCGCTCCGCCTTCCCCCAGCTCTTCGGCGTACCTGCCCCTTACGGAGAGCTCGCGCCCGGAGTCGACCTGGGAGCCGCCGCTTCCGGTACGGATCCGCTGGATCTCCCGGGACGTCTCCAGCCGTTCCTTGAGCGTGCCGATGAGGAAGCGGTCCAGGGCGTCGATCTGTTCGCGCAGCCGGGCGATGTCCCCGGACGCGGTGTCCGCGGAGCCGCCGGCTTCGCCGGTGATCTCGGTGTGCATCGTCTCGCTCCGTTCGTACGACGGGACATGGGTCGCCGAGGGATACGACCCCAGGGATCTCAGCCCGGGCACCCGCAGGCGCAGCAGGCCGGCGGCGCGCGCGGTCGCGGCCTGTTCGGCGCCGCCCGGGCAGTCGGCGAACAGGACCGAGCCGCCGCGCCCGTCGGACACGGTCCGCAGGGACACGGACCGCAGGAAGGGGTGGCGCCGCAGGCCGTCGAGCAGCCCGCCGAGCTCCTCGGGCCTGCCCGGGAGACGCCCGACCAGCGAGGTGCGGTCGGCGGCGGGCCGCGGGCCGCTCCGCCCGCCGGGCCGCGCGCACAGCAGGAACCGGGTGGCCGCGCCGGCGGTGTCCTGTATCCCGGTGACCAGGACCTGAAGGCCGTAGTGCGCGGCGGTGAAGTCCCCGGCCACCGCGGCGTCGCACTCCCGGTCCCGGACCCGGCGCGCGGCCTCGGCGTTGGACGGTGCCGGCGTCCAACGCGCCCGCGGCACCCGCCGGTCGAGCCATCCGCCGACCTGCGCCCCGGCGTGCGGGTGGCCGCTCACCGTGCGGATCTGCGCGAGCCGCGTGCCGGGGCGGACCAGGAGGGCGAACTCGACGGGGAGCACGACCTCTCTGAGCACGGTCGGCGTGGGTGACTCGGCGAGGGCGCGCACCGTGTCCGCCACCAACCCGGCCACCGTGTTGTCCACGGGCAGCATGGCCGCGTCCACGGCACCCCGGCACACCAGCGTCAAAGCCTCGGCGGCTGTGGCGGCCGGTGACAGCCGGGAGCCCGCGGCCTGAGGGAGGGACCGCAGGGCCAGCTCGGTGAAGGTGCCTTCCGGGCCCAGATAGGCGAACCGCCGCTCCGGGTACGGGAGTCGTCCCGGTGCGGGAAACGCCTGGATGTCCGGTGTCGGCGTCCTCATGTCACGCGCTGGCCAGCGCGGCGTCCATCGTGCTCGCCACCGCGCTCTTGGCCCGCCGCAGCTCCTTCTCCTCCAGCAGCCCGGGGGCGAACGCGGCCGCGTCGATGGTGACGGCGGCGGCGGTCCGCCCGGCCTGCTCCACCTCCACCGTCGTACGGAACATCAGCCGGCTGGGCTCCGACACCTCCGACTCGTCCACCGTCAGCCGCACGGTGGCGCCCACGGGGAAGAGGAAGTTGGAGAACGTGGTGTTCATGGAGTTGAGGACGATGTAGTAGCGCTGCTGCGGCCAGCGTGCCGTGTAGTAGCGCTCCACCACCGCGACGAACATCTGGCGGGCCGCCTCGACGGCCACCATGCCCTGCACGTGCACCCGGTCCTGGACGTCGACGAGCAGTTCGTTGTGGTCGTGCAGCCTCAAGGAGGCCTCGTAGGTGAGGTCGTCGACCTGTGTGAGCCCGGCGACCAGCACGTTGTCCTCGCGGGCCTTGTGCAGCTCCTGGCGGCGGGCGGGCTGCCCCGCGGAGTGCACCAGCACGATCCGGTCGTCCAGCCGCCGCCGGCTGATGGCGTCCTGGAGGTAGGAGATCTCGAACTCCCCGACACCCTGGCCGGTGACCACGCGCACCGGCCCCTCGACGGTGTCCAGGTCGCCCGCGTCGAGCGAGCGGGCGAGCCGCGAGAACGTCTCGGCGCCGACGGCCTCGGCGAAGTCGCGGAACCGGTCGCCGACGACGAGCCGGGAGGTGGCTGAGCTGCTCATGAACATGCCTCCTGGTGGGGAAGGCCGCGGTCACGCGGAGCCGCGGGAGTGCCTTCAGCGTGAAGTCCGTGAAAAGGGCCCGGTAGTCGCCTGTTGGGAGTAGGGACGAGGTACTAGCCGTATCGGCCGACTGCCGTCGCCACCGCCCGGCGCGAATGCTGGTGCGGGGTCGCCGGCTCCCGGCCACGGGTGTGCGCCCGGGAGTCCCGGCCCCTTCCACGCGGCCGGAAGGAGTCTCATCCCCATGACAGTTCTCGATCCGCCGGGCGTCGCCGAGGACGGCGTGACGGCCCTGCTGCCCGCCTCGGAACCCCTGAGCCTCATCGACGGCCCGTCCGGCACCCGGGCGCTGGACGACTCGGTCCTGCTGGAGCTGTACCGGCAGCTGGTACGGGGGCGTCGCTACAACACGCAGGCGACGGCGCTGACCAAGCAGGGCAGACTGGCGGTCTACCCGTCGACCACGGGGCAGGAGGCCTGCGAGGTGGGTGCCGTCCTGGCCCTCGACCGCCAGGACTGGATCTTCCCCACCTACCGGGACACCCTGGCCCTGCTGGTGCGGGGCGTCGACCCCGTGGAGGTGCTGACCCTGCTGCGCGGGGACTGGCACAACGGGTACGACCCCACGGCCCGGCGCGTCGCGCCCCTGTGCACCCCGCTGGCCACCCAGACCCTGCACGCGGTGGGCCTGGGCCGCGCCGCCGCACTCCGCGGGGACGACCTGGTCGTCCTGGCGATGACCGGTGACGGAGGCACCAGCGAGGGCGACTTCCACGAGGCGCTGAACTTCGCGGCCGTCAGCCGCGCCCCCGTGGTGTTCCTGGTGCAGAACAACGGCTACGCGATCTCCGTCCCGATCGCCAGGCAGTCCGCCGCCCCCAGCCTCGCCCACAAGGCGATCGGCTACGGCATGCCGGGCGTGCTGGTCGACGGGAACGATGCCGCGGCCGTCTACCGGACCGTGCGGCAGGCCGCGGGGCGCGCCCGCGAGGGCGGCGGGCCGACGCTCGTCGAGGCGGTGACGTACCGCCTCGACGCGCACACCAACGCCGACGACGCGACCCGTTACCGCGCAGCGGCCGAGGTGGAGTTCTGGCGTCGCAGGGACCCCGTCGACCGCATGGAACGGCATCTGCGGGACCGTGGGCTGCTGGACGACGCCGGGGTCGACCGCGTCCGGCGGGACGCGGAGGAGATGGCCGCGGACCTGCGTGCCCGCCTCTCCGCGGACCCGTCCCCCGACGCCCTCGACCTGTTCGAGCACGTCTACGCCCGGCGCACCCCGCAACTCGACGAGCAACGCGCGCTGCTCGCCGCCGAGTTGGCCGCGGCGGCGGCGGGCGGCGCCGGGGAGGCCGGACGATGACCGCCACCGCGGACACCGTCACCGCCGCGGGCACCGGGCCGGCCGTGGAACAGGTGACCCTGTCAGGGGCGCTCAACCGGGCCCTGCGCGACGCTCTGGCCGACGACGACCGGGTCCACCTGATGGGCGAGGACATCGGCACGCTGGGCGGCGTCTTCCGCGTCACCGACGGTCTGGCCGCCGAGTTCGGGGACGACCGGGTCGCCGACACCCCGCTCGCCGAGGCGGGCATCCTGGGCACCGCCGTCGGCATGGCCATGTACGGGCTGCGTCCCGTCGTGGAGATGCAGTTCGACGCCTTCGCGTACCCCGCGTTCGAGCAACTCGTCAGCCACGTCGCCAAGATGCGCAACCGGACGCGCGGCGCGCTGACCATGCCGATCACCATCCGCATCCCCTACGGCGGCGGGATCGGCGGCGTCGAGCACCACAGCGACGCCTCGGAGGCGTACTACACGCACACTCCCGGTCTCCACGTGGTCGCGCCGGCCACCGTCGCCGACGCGTACGGCCTGCTGCGCGCGGCCATCGTCTCGGACGATCCGGTCGTCTTCCTGGAGCCCAAGCGGCTGTACTGGTCCAAGGGCGACCTCGACCGCTCGGCCGTCCTGCCCGACCTGGGCCGGGCCGCGGTGCGCCGGAGCGGCTCCTCGGCCACGCTGATCACGTACGGCCCCTCCCTGCCCGTCTGTCTGGACGCGGCCGAGGCGGCGGCGGCCGAGGGCCGGCAGCTGGAGGTCGTGGACCTGCGCAGCCTGGTGCCCTTCGACGACGAGGCGGTGTGCGCCAGTGTCCGGCGCACCGGCCGGGCCGTCGTGGTCCACGAGGCCCAGGGCTTCGCCGGTTTCGGCGCCGAGATCGCCGCGCGGGTCACCGAGCGCTGCTTCCACCATCTGGAGGCCCCCGTGCTGCGGGTCACCGGGTTCGACATCCCGTACCCGCCGCCCATGCTGGAGCACCATCATCTTCCGGACGTCGACCGGATCCTCGACGCCGTCGAGCGACTCCAATGGCAGGACGGCGTCCCCGGGGAGGGCGTATGACGACGACCACGGCCACGCGGGAGTTCATCCTGCCCGACCTGGGCGAGGGCCTCACCGAGGCGGAGATCGTACGGTGGCTCGTCGCCGAGGGTGACTCCGTCTCCGTCGACCAGCCGGTCGTGGAGGTGGAGACGGCCAAGGCGGTGGTGGAGGTGCCGTGCCCGTACGAGGGTGTGGTCACCCGCCTGTGGGGGCGGGAGGGCGAGAGCCTGGACGTGGGACAGCCGCTGCTGTCCATCGGCGCCGGGCGGGCACCGGTGGCCGAGGCGGCGCCGACGCCGGCGGACCACTCCGGGAACGTGCTGGTCGGCTACGGGACGTCCGCGCCCACGGCCCGCCGGCGACGGATCGCGGTCCCGTCGCCCGCGCCCGGTGCCGGCGCGGGGCCCGTCCCGGTGATCTCCCCGCTGGTGCGCAGGCTGGCCAGGGAACGCGGCCTCGATCTGCGTACGGTCCGGGGCAGCGGGCCCGGCGGTCTCGTCCTGCGCCGGGACGTCGAGGCGCCCCGGGAACCGTCGCCCGTGCACGCGGTCCGGGCGGAGGCCGCGCCCGCGCCGACGCCGGAGCCGGAAGCGCGCCCGGTGCCGGAAGCGCTCCCGGTGCCGCAAGCCGTGCGCATCCCCTTGCGCGGCGCGCGCCGCACGATCGCGGACAAACTGGCGCGCAGCCGCCGGGAGATCCCCGACGCCACCACCTGGGTGGACGTCGACGCCACCCGGCTCCTGGACGTCCGGCGGCACCTCGCGGCCCCGGACGAGGAGAAGATCTCCCTCCTCGCCCTCCTGGCCCGGGTCTGCGTCGCGGCGCTCGCCCGGTATCCGGAGCTCAACGCGACCGTGGACACCGAACGTCAGGAGATCGTCCGGCTCCCGTCGGTCCATCTCGGATTCGCCGCGCAGACCGGACGCGGCCTGGTCGTACCGGTGGTCAGGGACGCGGACCGGAGGAGACTCCCCGAGCTGTCGGCCGAGATCGCTCGCCTCACCGCCCGCGCCCGAGAGGGCAAGCTGACCCCCGCGGAGCTGTCCGGAGGGACCTTCACCCTGAACAACTACGGGGTCTTCGGCGTCGACGGCTCCACGCCGATCATCAACCATCCGGAGGCGGCGATGCTCGGGGTGGGCCGCATCCTGCCCCGCCCCTGGGTCGTCGACGGCGAGCCGGCCGTACGCAGCCTGTGCCAGCTGTCCCTCACCTTCGACCACCGTGTCTGCGACGGCGGGGCGGCGGGCGGCTTCCTGCGTCACGTCGCCGACCTGGTCGAAGAGCCCGTGGGGCTCCTGCGAGTGCTGTGAGGAGGGGGAGCGGCCCCTGCGTCAGGCGGTCATCGCCCTGCCGCGCGGGGCCGCTCCCGAGACGGCCCCAGGGCGTCCAGGGCGGCTCGGGTGACCTCGTCGGGAGTGCGGCCGTCCGTCGCCACGACGGCCGTGGCGACCTCTTCGTACAGGTGCCGCCGCGCCTCCATCAGCTCGCGCCACTGCCGGCGCGGGTTGACCGCGAGCAGCGGCCGGGCCGCGTTGAGGCCGGTGCGCCGCACGGCTTCCTCGACGTCCATCGACAGGTAGACCACCCGCAGCCCGGACAGCAGGGCGCGGGTGTCCGCGTCCAGGACCGAGCCGCCGCCGAGCGCCAGAACACCGTCGTGCTCGGCGAGCGCGCGGTGCACGGCGGCCTTCTCGACGGCGCGGAAGGCGGGCTCGCCCTCCTCGACGAAGATGTCGGCGATGGTGCGGCCCTGCTCGGCGACGATGTCGTCGTCGGTGTCCCGGTAGGTGACCTTCAGCTGTTCGGCGAGCTGCTGCCCGACGGTGGACTTGCCGACGCCCATCGGCCCGACCAGGACGACCAGCGGCCCGCTCATCGGACGGGGAGGTGGTCGAGGTAGGAGCGCACGTTGCGGCGGGTCTCGGCGACACTGTCGCCACCGAACTTCTCCGCGACCGCGTCCGCGAGGACCAGCGCCACCATCGCCTCCGCCACGATCCCCGCCGCCGGCACCGCACACACGTCCGAACGCTGGTGATGGGCCTGCGTCGCCTCACCGGTCGCCACGTCCACGGTCCGCAGAGCACGCGGCACGGTCGCGATCGGCTTCATCGCCGCACGCACCCGCAGCAGCTCACCCGTGGACAGACCGCCCTCGGTGCCACCCGACCGGCCGGTCGCCCGGCGGATCCCCCCAGGCGTGCTCACGATCTCGTCGTGCGCCTTCGAGCCCGGCACCCGGGCCAGCTCGAAACCGTCACCGACCTCCACGCCCTTGATCGCCTGGATGCCCATCAGGGCGCCCGCCAGCCGCGCGTCCAGCTTGCGGTCCCAGTGCACGTGCGAGCCCAGACCCACCGGCACCCCGTACGCCAGCACCTCCACCACACCCCCGAGGGTGTCACCGTCCCTGTGCGCCTGGTCGATCTCCGCGACCATCGCCTTCGACGCGTCCGCGTCCAGACACCGCACCGGATCCGCGTCCAGCCGCTCCACGTCCGCGGGCGTCGGGTAGACACCGTACGGCGCCTTCGCCGCCGCCAGCTCCACCACGTGGGAGACGATCTCGATACCCGCCGTCTCCTTCAGGTACGACCGGGCCACCGCGCCCAGCGCCACCCGGGCCGCCGTCTCGCGCGCGGAGGCGCGCTCCAGGATCGGGCGGGCCTCGTCGAAGCCGTACTTCTGCATGCCCGCCAGGTCGGCGTGGCCCGGACGCGGGCGGGTCAGCGGCGCGTTGCGCGCGGACCCCGCCAGCACCTCCGGGTCGACCGGGTCGGCCGCCATCACCTGCTCCCACTTCGGCCACTCGGTGTTGCCCACCATCACCGCGACCGGGGAACCGAGGGTCAGGCCGTGACGGACACCGCCGAGGAAGGTGACCTCGTCCCGCTCGAACTTCATCCGGGCACCGCGCCCATAGCCGAGCCGGCGCCTCGCCAGATGGTCCGCGACCATCTCCGTGGTGATCGGCACGCCGGCCGGGAGGCCCTCCAGCGTCGCCACGAGTGCCAGGCCGTGGGACTCCCCCGCGGTCAGCCAGCGCAACCTGCTCAACGGTGCTCCTTCAGCGGGACCGGTACGCGTGCAGGGTGACGTGCTCGGGCTCGCCGGGCTCGGCGGGGGCCACCGGGGTGGCGCGCTCGGTGGCGGCCTCCGCCGGGCGCAGACCGGTGAGGCAGCGCCGGGCCAGCTTCTGGTACTGGACCGTTCCGTTGCCCTTCCAGGCGATCTCGTCGGTGGTGAGCTCGCGCATCACCTTGGCCGGGCTGCCCGCCACCAGGTGCCGCTCCGGCACCTGGAAGCGGGACTTGACGAAGCTGCCGGCGCCGACGAACGCCTGTGCTCCCACCACGACACCGTCCATCAGCACGGACTTCATGCCGATGAGGCTGTCCCGGCCCACCCGGCAGCCGTGCAGCACGCTGCCGTGCCCGACGTGCCCGTCCTCCTCGACGACCGTGTCGGCGCCCGGGAAGCAGTGCAGGACGCAGCCGTCCTGGACGTTGCAGCCCGCCCGGAGTTCGATGTGCCCGAAGTCGCCCCGCAGGCTCGCGAGGGGGCCGACATAGCACCCCGGTCCGACGTCGACCGACCCGATCAGCACGGCGTCGGGGTGCACGAACGCCGTGGGATGCACGACGGGGACGTTGCCTTCGAAGGAGTAGGTCCTTGCCATGGTGTTCCTCACCGTTCGTCGATGGTCGTCGCGGCCGGGGCCCTCCGCCCGTGGTTCAGGCCGGTGCCGTGGCCGGGCGGAGGGAGCCGAGGGTGTCGTGCCCGTGGATCCAGGCGAGGTCGTCGGGCAGGCCGGCCAGCCGGGCGTTGCGGGCTTCGGCCTCCGGCCCGTCGGGCAGCTGGAAGCAGCCGGCGTTCTTGCGGGAGCCCGCCTGGATCAGCCGGGTGCGCGGCCGGCGCAGGCGCTCGTAGGCGCGCAGGGCCGAGGGCACACCGCCGGTGTCCGTCCGCGCCAGGAGGTGGGCGAGGACCACCGCGTCCTCCAGGGCCTGGTTGGCTCCCTGTCCGTGGTGCGGCAGCATCGCGTGGGCGGCGTCACCGAGCAGTGTCACCGGGCCGGAGCTCCAGGTGCGCTGCGGCTCGCGGTCGTACAGCGCCCAGCGGCCCGGGCGGTCGCAGGCGCCGAGGACCTCCGTGACGAACGGGTGCCAGCCGTCGAAGGCGGCCAGCAGCTCGGCGGCGTCGCCCTCCGTCGACCAGGACTCGACGGTCCACGTGCGGTCGGGCACGACGGCCAGGAAGTTCAGAGCGCTGCCGTCGGCCACCGGGTAGGCGATGAAGTGCCGGCCCGGTCCGAGCCACAGCCACAGGACCGGTTCGGCGAGTTCGGGAACGTGCCGCAGCCGGTCCATGGGGACCAGCGCGCGGTATCCGCTGGTGCCCGAGAACACGGCCTCGTCGGGGCCGAAGAGACTGTGGCGCACCGCGGAGTGGATGCCGTCCGCCCCGACGACCGCGTCGGCTTCCGCCTCGCCGCCGTCCTCGAAGCGGAGCACGGCACCGTCGGCCGTCCTCTCCACCCCGGTGCAGCGCGCGCCGAGGCGCACGTGCCGCGGGCCCAGTTCGGCGAGCAGGGCCTGTTGGACGGCCGCGCGTTCCACGGTCCAGAAGGGGGCGCCGAAGCGTTCCTCGTACATGCCGGTCAGGCGGTGCGACACCATGGACCGGCCCGTGCGCCAGTGCCGGAAGTCGGCGCGCACCGGCTGGGCGGCCGAGGCGGTCAGCCGCTCCGCGACGCCCAGTTCCCGCAGAGCCCGGTGTCCGTTCGCGCCGATCGCGATCCCCGCTCCCTGGTGGGACAGGGCGCGCGCCTGCTCGTGGACGACCGCCTCGACGCCCTGCCGGCGCAGTCCGAGCGCGACGGCCAGGCCGCCGATGCCACCGCCCACTACCGCCACGTACGGGCGTTTCCCCGCCATGGGGTCTCCTCTCCTGTTCGCTGCCGGAGGCCGGCGGCGTACGGTCACGGCGCCGGTGCGACCTCGGTGAAGGTGCCGCGGTGGAAGACCAGGGGCTCGTGGTCGCGGCCGACGGCGCCCAGAACCCGTCCGACGACGAGGACGTGGTCGCCGAGTGTCTGGGTGAGGTGCAGGGCGCATTCGAGCGTTCCGGGGCCGTCCGGCAGGACCAGACAGCCGGTGTGCGGGCCTACGGCCCAGTCTGCGGCCTGCTCCACCGGCGGGCGTCGGGCCGCGGGCGCGGTGAGGACGCCTACCAGGGAGCGCGCCCGGTTGCCGAGGAACGACACGGCCCACTGGCCGGACGTGCGCACGCGCCGCAGGAAGGTGGAGTCGTCGCGCAGGTACATCGACACGAGCGGCGGGTCGAGGGAGACCGAGGTGAACGAGTTCACCGCGATGGCGTCGTGGCGCACGCCGGACCGGGTCTCGAAGCGGGTCGACACCGCGCACACACCGGTCACGAACTGCCCGAGGACGTGCCGGAGATGGGCCTGGTCCGGCAGGACGGGGACCGCGGGCGGGGCGGCGGGACCGCCCGGAGCAGGGGGCCGGCTGCTCACCGCGTGGCCTCGACGGGGACGGTCGCCCGGGTCTCCGGTGCGCCGGCGCCGATGACGGTGGTGTCCTTGGGATCGACGAGGTCCGGGACCTTCCAGCCGTTCTCGTCGTACTCCGACAGGCACTGGTCGACGAGCTGCTTGTAGTCGTCGAACTTCCCGGAGGCCTGCTGGGCGTGGAGCGCCTCGAAGCGGATCTGCTCGTGGTTGCCCGCGTAGTTCATCTCGTACAGCTCCCAGCGGGCCCCGAACTCGGTGCCGACCGCGTCCCACGCCAGCTTCATCAGCTTCACCCGGTCGATCGCCTCCACACCGAGGCCGCGGACGTACTTGTCCAGGTAGGGCCGGACCTCGGGGTGGGACCAGTCCGCGGCGTGGGAGTTGTTGTAGATCAGCGCGCTGCCGAGGTCCCGCAGGAAGATCTCGCGCACCTTCGGGAAGACGGACGAGGACAGGACGCGGAAGGCGAGCGCGGTCTCGCCGTTGGGGGTGACGGTGCCGTCGGGCCACTTGGTGGGGTTCTCGGCCATGGAGTCGACCAGGGCCCAGAACATGTTGCGGTAGGCGAGGACCTCGCCGAGCCGGCTCTGCACCCCGCGGAACTCCGAGGTGCCCGTGGTCTCAAGGCACTTGGCGAGCAGGCCGGTCAGGAAGTCCATCTTCACGGCGAAGCGGACGCAGGCGTGGAACATGGCCCGGTAGAAGAAGCCGGACCCGTAGAAGAAGTTGTTCGCCTTGTCCACGTCGTAGCAGAAGACGTTCTCCCAGGGGATCAGCACCTGGTCGAAGACGAGGATGCCGTCGTTCTCGTCCAGGCGGCTGCTGAGCGGCTGGTCGAAGGGGCTGCTGACGGTCGCCGAGGCGAACTCGTACGACGGCCGGGAGATGATCTTCAGGCCGGGGCTGTTGGTCGGCACGATGAAGTACGCGGAGAACTCCTTGGCGCCCTTCGGTATGGCCCCGTAGCTGCCGATGAAGATGTGCTGGGTGAGCGCCGCGCCGGTGCCGACGACCTTGGCGCCGGAGACGACGAGGCCGGCGTCCGTCTCCCGGTCCACCGTCAGCATCACGTCCTTCAGCTCGGTCAGCCCCCGGTTGCGGTCGATCGGCGGGTTGACGATGCCGTGGCCGATGAACAGCACGTTCTCCTGCGCCTTGCGGTACCACGCGGACGCGTTGTCCTCGAACGGCGCGTAGTGCTCCTTGTTCGATCCCAGGGTGGACAGGAACGCGGCCTTGAAGTCGGGGGTGCGGCCCAGCCAGCCGTACGTCATGCGCGCCCACTCCTCCATGGCCCGTGCGGCGGCGCGCAGGTCGCCGGAGGTGTACGGGGCCTTGAAGTAGGGGTGGGTGAAACCGCCGTTGCCGGTGTCGGTGGGAACGACCAGTTTGCTGTTGCGCTCGGGGTCGTGGAGCGCGTCGAAGAGCCGGGCCACCATGCGGGAGTTGTTGCGGAAGGCCGCGTGGCTCGTGACGTCCCGCACCTTCTCGCCGTAGATCCTCACTTCCCGGCCGTCCCGGAGGCTCTCGAGGTACTCGTCCCCGGTCTGCGGGCGGGACGCGGACCCGGACGGGCTGTCGGTGCTGCTCATGCGGAATCACCTTTCGGGCCGGTGGTGTGGCGGGATGCGGCGGACCGAGCCTGCCGTCGGGTGCCGACGACGGTCGCGCCTGCCGAAATGCTCCAGGAGCGGGACCGGCCCCGACAGTCGGCCGCTGGGGCTAGTACGCGGGTAGTAGATCCGCCCTTCTAGCCACAACGACCCACTGCCCGGGCCCCGCCGGCGCGTGACAGGCTGCGCCCACCGCAACCCCCGTGCCCTGCCCTCGGAACAGAAGGCGTTGAGGTTTTCAGCGTGGAATCCCTGGAAATGGACGAGAAGTCACTTCCCGATCCCTCTGTCGAAGCGTGGCGGGCGCTGCCCGCGGCGCAGCAGCCCGACTGGCCCAATGCCACGGCGCTGCGGACCACCTTGTCGGCCCTGTCCGCCGCACCGCCGCTGGTGTTCGCCAGGGAGTGCGACACCTTGCTCGACCGTCTCGGCGAAGCCGCCCTCGGCCAGGCCTTCCTGCTCCAGGGCGGCGACTGCGCGGAGACCCTGGACGCGGTGAGCGCGGAGTCGGTCCGCAACAAGCTGGAGGTCCTTCTCCAGATGGCCGCCGTGCTGACGTACGCGGCCGGCGTCCCGGTGGTCAAGGTCGGCCGTATCGCCGGCCAGTACGCCAAACCCCGGTCGCAGCCCACCGAGACCCGCGACGGCGTGACGCTGCCCTCCTACCGGGGCGATGCCGTCAACGGGCTGGACTTCACCGCCGAGGCCCGCACCCCCGACCCGGCCCGGCTGGAACGCGTCTACCACGCGTCCGCCGCCACGCTCAACCTGCTGCGCGCCTTCACCGCCGGCGGGCACGCGGACCTCCAGCGGGTGCGTGAGTGGAACCGTGACTTCGTGGCGCTGTCCGCGGCGGAACGCCGCTACGAGCGGCTGGCGGACGAGATCGACGCGGCGCTCGCGTTCATCCGGGCCTGCGGCATGAGCACCTCGACCCTGCGCACCACGGAGGTGTTCGCCAGCCACGAGGCGCTGCTCCTCGACTACGAGTCCGCCCTGGTGCGCACGGACCCCGACACGGGACGGCGGTACGCCCTCTCCGGGCACCTGCTCTGGATCGGCGAGCGCACCCGCCGGCTCGACGGCGCGCACGTCGCGTTCGCCGCCGGGGTCAGCAACCCGCTCGGCGTCAAGCTGGGCCCCGACGCCACCGTCGACGACGTACTGACCCTGGTGGACCGGCTGGATCCCCGCCGCACCCCGGGCCGGCTCACGTTCATCGCGCGGATGGGGCGGGGCCTGGTGCGCGACCGGCTGCCCGCCCTGGTGGAGGCGGTGCGCGCGGAGGGCGCCCGGGTGGTGTGGGTGTGCGACCCGATGCACGGCAACACCTTCACCGCGCCGAGCGGCCACAAGAGCCGGCGCTTCGAGGACGTCCTGGACGAGATCACGGGCTTCTTCGAGGTGCACCGGGCGCTGGGTACGCATCCCGGCGGGGTGCACGTGGAGCTCACCGGCGAGGACGTCACCGAGTGCGTGGGCGGGAGCAACGAGGTCCTCTCCGACGACCTGCACCTGCGGTACGAGACCGCGTGCGACCCCCGTCTGAACCGCGGGCAGTCGATGGACCTGGCCTTCCGGGTCGCCGAGTGGTTCAGCGCCGAGAAGCGCCGCCTCGGCCGCCCCCGCCCGGAGCCCGCCCCGATCCGCCCGGCGGGCGTGCCGGTGTACGCGGCCTACGCGGCGTCCCCCGGCTGAGCGCCGGATCCCGACCGTTGCGAGACTCCCGAGAGGAAGGACCACTTACCGTGCGGCACTTCGAGTACTTCCGCGTCGGCAGCACCTACGAGCTGGGGGCCACCCGGCTCACGAGCGAGGACATCATCGGCTATGCGCGGGTGTGGGATCCGATGCCCTTCCACCTGGATCCCGAGGCGGCGGCCCGCTCCCCGTTCGGCGGCCTGGTGGCCAGCGGCTGGCACACCGGGGCCGTGGTCATGGGGCAGTTCGTCCGCGCCCTGCTCGCCGGCTCCGCCTGCCAGGGCTCCTACGGCATGGACGAGGTCCGGTTCCTGCGCCCGGTGCGCCCGGGCGACGAGCTGCGCGGACGGGCCACCGTGGAGGAGGCCGCGCCGCATCCCCGGCGCCCGGACACGGGCACGGTCCGTTTCGTCGTCGAGGCGGACAACCAGCAGGGCGAAGCGGTGTACCGGATGCGTACGCGGCTGCTGTTCGGTCGCGCGGAGACCAGCGGCGCCCCGCGCGAGGAAGCGGTCGTGCACCGCTGAGGGCGCCCGTGCGGCCCGTCGACTCCCGTTTCCCTCCGGATTTCCCCCGTCCGGGGGGAAACGGGGCACCTCCCGAGGGACCTGGCGGATGCCCGGGCTTTGACCGTACGCACCGTTGCGTCTAGTCTATGAGGGTCGATCTTCGGACCGGTCGTCGCCGACCGCCCGGGACAGGCGCCGCGACGCGAGGAGGGCACGCCATCGACGCCCCACACGACACCCGGCAACCGCCGGACGCGCCCGCGGTGCGCACCAGGAGCGGCCCGCGGCGCAGCGAGGCCGCACGCGTCGCGGTCCTGCGAGCGGCCGACGACCTGCTGATGGACGTCGGCTTCCACGCGATGACGGTGAGCGCGATCGCCGAGCGGGCGGGAGTCGCCAAGCAGACCATCTACCGGTGGTGGCGGTCGAAGGTGGCCATCCTCCTCGACGTCCTGGAGGAGGACCTGCACGACAGGGCGTCCTGGCCGGAGCTCCCGGAATCCGCGCAAGCCGCCCTGGAGCAGCATGTGACACATCTGAGCCGGGTCTTCACCCAGTCGCCCACCGGCCACGTGCTGTTCGTGCTCATCGGTCACGCCCTGCACGACACGACGACCGCCACGGTCCTGCGCGACCAGGTGCTGACCCGTCAGCGGCAGTACGACCGCTCCCGCGCCCGGCAGGCCCTCGCCCCCCTTTCCGGCCGCGAGGTGAGCCGGGACGAGGCCGACCAGCTCCTCGACCTGCTCATCGGCCCCGCCTTCCACCGGGCCTTCACCACGGGACAGCCGCTGGACCCGCGGTTCGTCGAGCGCCTGACCGCCACCGTCCTGGCCTGCCGGCACGGCGTCCCGCAGGCACCCTCCGCCACCTGAAGGGCTGTTCCCCATGTTCCGCACCCGTCGCACCCGCTACACCGCCACGGTGGAGGCGGTCTCCCTGATCGCCCCGCGCATGGCCCGCATCACCCTGTCCGGACCCGGCATGTCCGCCTTCCACCGCGACGAACCCACGCAGTGGGTGAAGCTGTTCGTGACCGACCCCCTCGACGGCCGGCCGGTGGGCCGCGCCTACACCGTGCGCCACCACTGTCCCGCCGAACCGAGGCTCGACGTCGACGTGGTGCTGCACGGCAACGGTCCGGCCGCACGCTGGGCCGAAGCCGCCCGCCCGGGCCAGGAGGTCTCCTTCGGCGGCCCCAAGGGGTCCTTCCGTCCCGTCCCCGACACCGACTACTACCTCCTGGCCGGCGACGAGAGCGCCCAGCCCGCGATCCTCACCATCGCCGAGAGCCTGCCGCCCGGTCAGCGCGGCGCGGTCTACCTGGAGGTGGAAGGCCCCGAGGCCGAGATCGAGGTGAGCCGCCCGGCCGGCCTGGACGTCGTGTGGGTCCACCGGGGCGCCGGCCGTCCGAAGGGCGAGGCGCTGCGCGACGCCGTCCTCGGAGCCACCGTCCCGCACGCGCGCGTCACCGCGTGGGCGGCCGGCGAGTCCGGTGCCGTCAGGGCCATCCGCCGCCACTTCACGGAGGCCCTCGGCCTGGACCGCCACCACGCCTACGCGAAGGGCTACTGGAAACAGGACGAGGCGGACCACCGCGATCCACTGGCCTCGGATTAGCAGTGGTTCGTCACCTCGCGCAGGCCGCCGCCGCCCAGGCCTTCCCCGCCCTCGGGCGGCCCGGCCCACCGGCACCCGCCCGGGCCTGACCCTCTACTCCTGCTCCAGCACCGAACACGCCCTACTCCTGCTCCAGCACCACACAAGACTCCCCCGGCACATGCAGCACCCCGTCCGCCCCCGGCGCCTCCACCGGCGCCCACGCCGCCAGGACGCGTGCCGGGCGTGGCCCCAGGGGGATCGCCGCCGTCTCCTTGCCGAGGTTGACGGCCACCCGTACGTCCCCGCGCCGGAAGGCGAGCCAGCGGGCCCGGGGGTCGTGGGCGACCTTCAGGTCGGTGAGGTCGGGGTCGGTGAGGTCGGCCTGGGCGTGGCGCAGGGCGATCAGCCGGCGGTACCAGTCCAGCACGCGCGCGTGGGGCTCGCGGCGTGGCTCGGACCAGTCCAGGCAGGAGCGGTCGCGGGTCGCCGGGTCCTGGGGGTCGGGCACGTCCTCCTCGGCCCAGCCGTGCGCGGCGAACTCCCGCCGTCTGCCCCGGCGTACGGCCTCCGCGAGGTCGGGGTCGGTGTGGTCGGTGAAGAACTGCCAGGGGGTGCCGGCCGCCCATTCCTCGCCCATGAAGAGCATCGGGGTGAAGGGGGCGGTGAGGACCAGGGTGGCGGCGCAGGCCAGCAGGCCGGGGGAGAGGGTGGCCGACAGGCGGTCGCCCTGGGCGCGGTTGCCGATCTGGTCGTGGGTCTGGCTGTAGCCGAGGAGGCGGTGCGCGGGCAGCCGGGTGCGGTCCAGGGGGCGGCCGTGGTGGCGGTCCCGGAAGCTGGAGTACGTCCCGTCGTGGAACCAGCCGCCGGTGAGGGTCTTGACGAGCGCGGCGAACGGGTCGCGGGCGAAGTCGGCGTAGTAGCCCTGGGACTCGCCGGTGAGGACGGTGTGCAGGGCGTGGTGGAAGTCGTCGTTCCACTGCGCGTGCAGCCCCAGTCCGCCCTCCCGGCGGGGCGTGATCAGCCGCGGGTCGTTCAGGTCGGACTCGGCGATCAGGAACAGGGGCCGGCCCGTCTCGGCGGCCAGGGCGTCCACGGCCGCCGACAGCTCCTCCAGGAAGGGGTACGCGCGCGTGTCGGCCAGCGCGTGCACCGCGTCCAGGCGCAGCCCGTCCAGCCGGTGGTCGCGCAGCCACGCCAGCGCGCTCTCCAGCAGGTACGCGCGGACCTCGTCCGAGCCGGGCGCGTCGAGGTTGACGGCCGACCCCCACGGCGTGTGGTGCGTGTCGGTGAAGTACGGGCCGAAGGCCGGGAGGTGGTTGCCGGACGGACCGAGGTGGTTGTGCACGACGTCCAGGACGACGCCGAGCCCGAGGCCGTGCGCCCGGTCCACGAACCGCTTCAGCGCCTCCGGCCCGCCGTACGGCTCGTGCACGGCCCACAGCGAGACACCGTCGTAGCCCCAGCCGTGCCGGCCCGGGATGGGGCACAGGGGGAGCAACTCGACGTGCGTGACGCCCAGTTCCGCGAGGTGGTCGAGCCGCTCGGCGGTCGCGTCCAGGGTGCCCTCGGGGGTGTAGGTGCCCACGTGCAGCTCGTACAGGACCGCGCCCCGCAACGGGCGGCCCGGCCACGGCGTGCGCCAGGTGAAGCGCGACTGGTCCACTACGGCGCTCAGACCGTCGGGGCCGTCCGGCTGGCGGCGGGAGCGCGGGTCGGGCAGGACCGGGCCGTCGTCCACCGCGAAGCCGTACCGCGAGCCGTCCGCGGCCTCCGCCTCGCCGGTCCACCAGCCCGCCCGCCCGGGATCACGCTCCAGCGCGCGCGTGGCGCCGTCGCACAGGAGCGTCACTCGTTCGGCCTGCGGTGCCCACACCTCGAACTGCACGGACGGTTCCCCTTCGTCTGCTCACCGTGATGCCCCAGCCCTCCCATCGTGCTCCACCCGCGGTGGATCCGCCGGGCGAACACCCGGGCACGCGCGCGAGGAGCACGGATTTCCCGTTTCCTGGACACCCGGGGTTCACTGACCGACAATCACCAGCGTGACGTCGTCCTTCGAGTTCAACACGTACCCCGCGCGGCTGTCCGACGCGGAGCGCGACAGGGCGCTGAAGGTGCTGCGTGACGGCGTCGCCATGGGCCGTCTGTCGCACGACACGTTCATCCGCCGGATGGAGCTGGCGCTCACCGCCCGGCGCTCCGACGAACTCGCCGCCCTCACCGCCGACCTCCCCAGGGAGAGCCGCTTCTCGCGGGCCGTCTTCGGCACCGTCGAGGCCGTCTCCGGGTTCACCGTCCGGCTGCGGCGGGCCTGGCAGGCCGAGCGGCTGCCCAAGCTGCTCCTGCCGCACCCCGGCACCGCGCACGCCCTGCGCATCGGCCGGGACCCCGCGAGCGGCCTGCGGCTGACGCACGAGAGCGTCTCCCGCGTGCACGCCGAGCTCTGCCGCCAGGGCGGCATGTGGGTGCTGCGCGACCTCGGCTCCACCAACGGCACGACCGTCAACGGGCGCCGCGTCATCGGCGCCGCCGTCGTCCGCGAGGGGGACCAGGTCGCCTTCGGACAGATGGCGTTCCGCCTCTCGGCGAACTGAACGCCGCTCCAACGCCTTCCGCCCGCGGCGGTGTTGACGTACCCCCCGCGTCATGACTCACTGTGCGTACACCGCGCACTCCCGGTGAACCGAAGGCGCCCCGACGCGGAGGTGTGCCCTGCCGCCACTCCTGCGCTACCCGACCGTGGACGAGACCGCGGCCCGCGCGGCCGCGCTCGCCGCCGGCCGGCCCGGGGACGTCCGGCTGCGCCGCGTCGGGCTCTCCCGCGCGGGCACGCCCCTGTGGCTGCTGTCCGTCGGACACGGCACCCGCCAGGCGCTCGTCGTGGCCGGACCGCACGCCAACGAGCCCGTCGGCGGCGCCACCGTCCTGCGGCTGGCCGAACGCGTCCTCGCCGACCCCCGCCTCACCGAGGGCGCCGACGCCACCTGGAACCTGCTGCTGTGCCTGGACCCCGACGGCCTGCGCCACAACGAGGGCTGGCTGACCGGCCCGTACACCCTCGGCCGCTACTTCCGGCGGTTCTTCCGCCCGGGCTTCCTCGAACAGCCCGAGTGGCTGCCCGAGGGAGCGGACGCCGCCGCCCTGCCCGAGACCCGCGCGCTGCTCCGCCTCCAGGACGAGCTGAAACCTTTCTTCCAGTGTTCGCTGCACGGCGTCGACGTCGGCGGCGGCTTCGTGGAACTCACCCGTGACCTGCCCGGACTCGCCCAGCGGACGGCCCACGCCGCCGCCCGCCTCGGCATCCCCCGCGAACTGGGCCCCTACGACACCCTGTACTGGCCCCGCCTCGGACCGGCCGTCTACCGGATCCCGCCGCCGAGCCCGCGCGACCTGGCCGCCGCCATCACCGAGGCCGCCGTCGAGTCGACCTGGTACCACCCGCACCGGTACGGCACGGTCACCGCCGTCGTCGAGTCGCCCATGTGGGGGGTCGCCGCCGTCGAGGACGCCTCCCCGCCCGCCGACCGGGACGCGGCGCTGCGCACGGTCAGCCGGACCCTGCGGCACGACACCCGCCTCCTGGAACGCCTCCTCACCCGGGTACGGCCCCACCTCCCCGGCACCCCCGACGCCGCGCGCCTGCTCGCGCCGGTCGACGACTACCTCCTGGTCTGCCCGGGCCTCGCCACCGCCTGGGACCCGGACACCGCCGACCCCGCCCACCCGCTCCCACCGCTCAGCACCGCCCATCTGACCGCCCTGCGCATCGCCGGCCGCCGCATCGCCGTCCGGACGGCCGGCCTGCTGCACCAGCTCGTCACCGGCGCCGGACACGACCCGGCCGGGGCGCTGCCGGAGCTGGACGGGCTCATCGACCGGTGGTGCGCCGACTACCACGACGGCTGCCAGGCGCGCTGGATCCCCGTCGCCCGCCAGGTGGAGTACCAGGTGCGGGTCGTGCTCGCGGCGTTCGAACTCGCCGGGCGCCGCGCCGCCGGTCCCGCACGATCGGGTGAGCCGGACTGGGGAACCCGGCCCGCCGTGCCGATGCACCGGGAATGAGGCACTTCCCCCCACACCCCCTGCTCCACGCCCTCCCCGCCGCCACCGCGCTCCTCCTCGCCGCCGTCGCCCCGGCGCCGGCCGCCGCGCCCCGCGACGGGCTGCCCGGCGACTGGGTCCGGCTGACGGTCAGCGGGGGCGGCCCCCGTTCCGCCGGCACCCGCGGCACCCTGCTGCTGTGCGACCCGCCCCGGGGCCACTCCCGCGCCGCCGAGGCGTGCGCCGACCTCGACGCGGCGCGCGGTGACATCCGCTCCATCCCCGCGCGGGACGGTATCTGCTCCCTGGTGTACGCCCCGGTGACCGCCGCGGCCCACGGGCGGTGGAAGGGCCGCCCCGTCACGTACAGCGAGGACTTCGCCAACGCCTGCGTGATGCAAGCGGAGACGGGCGCCGTGTTCGCCCTGGACGAGGAGCGGCCGCCCGGCCTTGCCGGTCTTCCGCCCGCCCTCCCCAATCCCGCCGAGCGGTCGGGGGACTGACCTTCGCGGTCCGCCTCGGGGCTGCCCGTAGGGGGGCGGGGAGCTCCGGGGTGCGTACGGCCGTGTGCGCGTCCGTCCACCTGTGCAGCCGTTGCACCTGTGCACCTGGGTGTTTTCGCGTGCCGTCTGCCGTCTGCCGTCTGCCGTCTGCGGTCTGCGGTCTGCCGCGTGCCCGCGCCTACGCCGCCCCCTCGCGCGCGTGCAGCGCCGCCGCCACGACCGTGCGGGACTGGTGCTCCACCTGGTGCTCCACGGGCACCCAGCGGGCCCGGAAGCGTTCGGCGAAGGACTCGCTCCAGGCCGCGACGAGGTGCTCCAGCCGGGGGGCCGCCCGGTCCTCCCGCTCCCGCAGGACCCGCCACAGCATCGCCGCCGCCCGCAGCGGCAGCCGCCGGGCGAAGGCGTCCACGCTGCCGACGTACGCCATCGTCGTGCCGGCCGGTGGGGTGTGGGTCAGGTCCGCGGCCAGGCCCGGCACCAGCTCCAGTCCCCACCGGGCCGCCCTGAGCAACGGCCCGTCCACCCCTTCCAGCCGGGGCAGCGCCTCCACCAGCACCCGCTCCACCTCCCACGCGTCCCGCAGCAGCCGGTGCGCCAGGCGCCGGATCGCCGCGGCCGGGGCGGGGTGGGGGGCGGGGTCGTCCACCATGTCGCTCGCCCACATCGGCACCTCGACGACCGCGGTCAGACCGCCGTAGCGGTGGGCGTGGTACCAGGTGCTGTGCCGGGCGTCGTCCGGCATGCTCGGGTACGCCGCGCCCGCCCCCGGCTCCGGCATCACGTGCACCCCGGGCCCGGACGCCGGCCAGCCCGCCGCGTCGGAGGAGCCCGTCTCCACCGGGATGTGCAACTGCGCCGCCGACTTGGCGAACGGCTCGGCCAGACCCGGGATGTCCTTCGTCAGCTGCACCCAGCTGCCGCCCAGATCGGTGCCGTGCAGCGTCACCTGGAGGTAGGGCCGCAGCTCGTCGATGAGCCGGGTCAGCGCGCGCGTCTCGGGCGGCAGCCGGTCCGGCGGGAGGACGGCGGGCGACCACTCCGGCTGCTCCGGGCCCGCGGGCCGGAAGAAGCCGGAGTGGTAGTCGAGCAGACTGCGCGGCGACGGGACGCGGTGCAGGCTCGCCCCGTCGGGGTCGGCGCACAGCAGGAAGTGCCAGGACAGACCGTCCCGCAACCCCCTCTCGTGCAGCACCCGTTCGGCGAGGGCGAGCAGGGTCGGCCCGCCGGTCGGCTCGTTCGCGTGCGCCCCGGCGACCACCAGCACCGCGCGTCGGGCACGGCCCACGGACAGCAGGTGCAGCGGCCGTCCCGCACGGGAGCGCCCCACCCGGCGCAGCGCGCACAGACCGGGTTGGAGCGCGGTCAACGCCCCCGCGAGCGAGGTCAGTTCGCTCACCGTGGGGTAGCGCTGCTCCGGCACCAGACTCACCCCCGTCACGTCAGCCCGGCCTTCGCCATCCGCAGTACCCCATGGACGCCCCGCGCTGTCAAGAACGCCCAGGGGGAGCCTCCCCGGGGCGCCCGGATGCGCGTACCGGACCGCGTCGGGGCGGCCGGCACCCGACGCCGCGGGGCCGCCCTTCGGGCGACGACGGGACGGTGACGACAGGACCTGGGGCGTGTCTTTGGGATCACCCCGGGGCCGCGGGGCCGCGGGCCGCGGGGCCGAACGGCACGCCCTAGTCGGCCACCCGCTCCAGCAGTGCCACCGGCAGCCGGTCGAACAGTTCCGCCACGCGCGCGTGCCCGGTGAACTTCCGTCCGCCGTCCAGGGCGTCGGCCCACCGCCCCGGCGGCAGGGCGAGCCGGGTGTCCCGCCAGCCGCCCGTCTCCGCCAGCCGCAGCGACAGCCGCGTCACGGCCGTGACGACCTCACCGGAGCGCGCGAACGCCAGACAGTGGCCGGCGGCCGGCCCCTCGGCGGTCAGCGGCGTGTACGTCGCCGACTCCCCGAAGACGTCCGGCCGCCGCCGGCGCAGCCGCAGCGCCGCGGCCGTCACCTCGCCCTTGGCGCCTGGGGCCTCCGGCGGCAGGGACACGGGCCGGCGGTTGTCCGGGTCCACCAGGGCCCGGTACTCGCCCTCCGTGCCCTGGTAGACGTCCGGCACCCCCGGCATCGTCAGGTGCACCAGCGCCGTCCCCAGCACGTTCGCCCGGATGTGCGGCTCCAGCGCCTCCCGCAGCGCGGCCACCCGCTCGCCGGGCGCCCCGCACGGCCCCGCCGCGACGAACGCGGCCACCGCCTCCTCGTACGGCGGCTCCTGCTCCGTCCAGCTCGTGTACAGCCCCGCCTCGCGCACGTGCTTGAGCAGCGCCTGTCCGACCCGCTCCGGGTCCGCCGGGCCGAGCCCGAACACCGTCTGCCAGACCGCCCACGCCGTCTGCCCGTCCGGCACGGCCTCCTCGGCCCGCGTCACCTGCGCGAGGACCTCCTCCCAGCGCCGCGGGCACTGCGACAGCACGGCCAGCGCGGCCCGCACGTCGGCGCTGCGCTTGGTGTCGTGCGTCGACAGGACCGTCCCGGTCACCGGCCAGTCGCGCTGCACGCGCGCGCAGTAGGCGTGGAACCGGTCCGGGGACACGCCCGGCCGGCCCGGATCGCCGCCCACCTCGTTCACCGACAGCAGCGGCACGTACCGGTAGAACGCCGTGTCCTCGAGAGCCTTGGCCCGCAGCGCGGACGCCGTCTGCGCGAACCGCGTCCGGAACTCCACCGCCGCCGGGCCCGAGCCGCCGCCCAGCACCAGGGCCCGCACCACGTCGACGGCGCCCGCCTCCTCGGGGACCACGAAGGCGTGCCGCGCCTCCCCGGCGGCCTCCTCGGTGACCACGTCGGACGCGTCACCCGAGGCGTACGGCCGGTACACCTCCAGCCGCACCAGCAGCTCCTCCAGGGCCGTGCGCAGCGCCCAGGGCGCCCGGTCGCGCAGCGCCGGGTCCGGGGAGGCGGCGCACACCCGCACCGCCGTCCGGGTCAGCCGGTCCAGCTCGGTGGCCAGCTCGTGCGCGAGCACCCCGTACGCCGCCCGCCGGGCCGTCGCCGCCCACTCCCCGCCCCGGTCGGTCTGCGGGGCCGCGAAACGCCGGTACAGCGCGAGCAGCTCGCCGGCGCCGTCCGGGTCGGTGAAGAGGCCGTCGACGTGGCGCAGGGCGTCGTAGCCCGTGGTGCCGGCGACCGGCCAGGAGTCCGGCAGGCGCTCCCCGTCCGCCAGGATCTTCTCCACGACCGTCCAGCGGCCCCCGCTCGCCCCGTGCAGCCGCTCCAGATAGGTGTCGGGGTCGGCGAGGCCGTCGGGGTGGTCGACGCGCAGCCCGTCCACCACGCCCTCGTGCAGCAGCTGGAGGATCTTCGCGTGCGTGGCCTCGAACACCTCGGGGTCCTCCACCCGCACCCCGATCAGCTCGGAGATGCTGAAGAACCGCCGGTAGTTGAGCTCGGTGCGGGCCAGCCGCCACCACACCGGCCGGTACCACTGCGCGTCCAGCAGCTGGGGCAGCGGCAGGTCCTCGGTGCCCTCGCGCAGCGGCAGCTCGTGGTCGTGGTAGCGCAGGACGCCGCCGTCGACGCGGAGCCGGCCGAGTTCGTCGCCGACCGGCCCGTCCAGCACCGGCAGCAGCAGCTGGCCGTCCTGCGCCTCCCAGTCGATGTCGAACCAGCGCGCGTACGGCGACCTGGGGCCCTCCCGCAGCACCTCCCACAGGGCCCGGTTGTGGCGCGGGGCCATCGCCATGTGGTTCGGCACGATGTCCACGACCAGTCCCAGCCCGTGCTCCCGCGCGGTGCGGGACAGCGCCCGCAGGCCCTCCTCCCCGCCGAGCTCCTCGCGTACGCGCGTGGGGTCCACGACGTCGTACCCGTGCGGGGAGCCGGGCACGGCCTCCAGCACGGGCGACAGGTGCAGGTGCGACACCCCCAGCGACGCCAGGTACGGCACGGCCGCCGCCGCGGCCGCGAACGGGAACGCCGGCTGCACCTGGAGCCGGTAGGTGGCCGTGGGCACGACAGGGGCGGTGCGCTCAGAGGTCATGCAGACCTACGTACCCGCCCTGCCCCTGATCGTGTCACCGCACCCGCCAGGTGGAGGGACGGGGGCCCACCCCGGTCAGCGCCCCTAGGCCGGTCGCTGGAGCACCGTCATGCCGCGGTCCACCAGGGTCAGCCGGTCCCCGGCCGCGACCTTGGCGCCCGCGCCCCGCGCCGGTGCCTCCGGGTCCGCCGTGTCCACGACCACCTGCCACTGCCGCCCGTGGTCGACCGGCACCACGAACTCCAGCGGCCGCGGCGAGGCGTTGAACATCAGCAGGAAGGAGTCGTCGGTGATCCGCTCCCCGCGCGCCCCCGGCTCGGAGATCGCGTTGCCGTTGAGGAACACGGTCAGCGCCGACGCCTGCGCGGAGTTCCAGTCCCGCTGGGTCATCTCCTTGCCCTCGGGGGTGAACCAGGCGATGTCCGACAGCTCGTCGTGGGTGCCCTCCACGGGCCGCCCGTGGAAGAAGCGGCGCCGGCGGAAGACGGGGTGCTCCGCGCGCAGCCGGACGAGCGCCCGGGTGAACTCCAGCAGGCCGCCGCCGTCCTGGCCGGGGTCGGGCCACCGCACCCAGGACAGTTCGCTGTCCTGGCAGTAGGCGTTGTTGTTGCCGCGCTGGGTGCGGGCCGTCTCGTCGCCGTGGCTGATCATGGGCACGCCCTGGGACAGCATCAGCGTGGCGAGGAAGTTGCGCATCTGGCGGGCGCGCAGCTCCAGGACCGCCGGGTCGTCGGTGTCGCCCTCCGCACCGCAGTTCCAGGACCGGTTGTGGCTCTCGCCGTCCCGGTTGTCCTCGCCGTTGGCCTCGTTGTGCTTGTGGTCGTAGGAGACCAGGTCGTGCAGGGTGAAGCCGTCGTGGCAGGTCACGAAGTTGATCGAGGCCAGCGGGCGGCGGCCGTCGTCCTGGTAGAGGTCGGAGGAGCCGGTCAGCCGGGAGGCGAACTCCGCGAGCGCGCGCGGCTCGCCGCGCCACAGGTCCCGCACGGTGTCGCGGTACTTGCCGTTCCACTCGGTCCACAGGGGCGGGAAGTTGCCCACCTGGTAGCCGCCCTCGCCGACGTCCCACGGCTCGGCGATCAGCTTCACCTGCGAGACGACGGGGTCCTGCTGCACCAGGTCGAAGAACGACGACAGCCGGTCCACCTCGTGGAACTGGCGGGCCAGGGTCGCCGCCAGGTCGAAGCGGAACCCGTCGACGTGCATCTCGGTGACCCAGTACCGCAGCGAGTCCATGATGAGCTGGAGGACGTGCGGGGACCGCATGAGCAGCGAGTTCCCGGTGCCCGTGGTGTCCATGTAGTAGCGCGGATCGTCGGTCAGCCGGTAGTACTGCGGATTGTCGAGGCCCCGGAAGGACAGCGTCGGGCCCAGGTGGTTGCCCTCGGCGGTGTGGTTGTAGACCACGTCGAGGATGACCTCTATCCCGGCCTCGTGCAGCGCCCGCACCGCCGACTTGAACTCCAGGACCTGCTGTCCGCGGTCGCCCCAGGAGGCGTAGGCGTTGTGGGGGGCGAAGAAACCGATGGTGTTGTAGCCCCAGTAGTTGTTCAGGCCCATGTCGACCAGACGGTGGTCGTTGACGAACTGGTGTACGGGCATCAGCTCCAGTGCCGTGACGCCCAGCTCGGTGAGGTGTTCGATGATCGCCGGGTGCGCGAGGGCCGCGTAGGTGCCGCGCAGTTCGTCCGGCAGCCCGGGGTGGCGCATCGTCAGGCCCTTGACGTGGGCCTCGTAGATCACCGTGTGGTGGTACTCGGTGCGCGGGCTCCGGTCGTCGCCCCAGTCGAAGTACGGGTTGACCACGACCGACGTCATCGTGTGGGGGGCCGAGTCGAGGTCGTTGCGCCGGTCGGGCGAGCCGAAGTGGTAGCCGTACACCTCCTCGCCCCACCGGATCGAGCCGCTGATCGCCTTCGCGTAGGGGTCGAGCAGCAGCTTCGCAGAGTTGCAGCGCAGCCCGCGCTCCGGCGCGTACGGGCCGTGCACCCGGAAGCCGTAGCGCTGTCCGGGCATGATGCCCGGCACGTACGCGTGCCGCACGAACGCGTCGCTCTCGCGCAGCTCCACGGCCGTCTCGGAGCCGTCGTCGTGCAACAGACACAGCTCCACTCGGTCCGCGGCCTCGGTGAAGACCGCGAAGTTCGTACCGGCGCCGTCGTACGTGGCGCCGAGGGGATATGCCTCTCCAGGCCAGACCTGCATGGATACGACTCTTTCAGGTGTGCCGCCCCGCTGGGGGTGCCTTGGCATCGAGTCCCCCGGAAAGTGAGGGAACCACCTGTGACGTATGTCCCTCTTACCCGTCGACCGACGCATACGCCGGAAATCGGTGTGTGCCGAACCAGTGGGCAGAGATCACGTACTCCCGGGGCCATGGGGGAGTAGGGGGAAGATGTGCGCACGACAGTGCGCCGCCACCTGGGCAAGGTGGTGGCAGGCGCGGGCCTCGCGCTGACCGCGACGGCCGCGATGATCGCGATCACCCTGCCGGGAACGGCGGGGGCGGACGGGACCGCGGGGAGCACCGGGCAGGCCGCCGGACAGGCGGCCGCGGAACAGGAGGCCGGACAGGGCGCCGGACAGGGCGCCGGACAAGGTACGGGACAGGGCGCCGGACAGGGTGCCGGGCAGCACGGCGGCTCGGCCGCGGTGGCACCCGGCGTCGTCGAGGAGGCGCCGGCCGAGGGCGCCCGGGGCGAGGGCCGCGATCCGCTGACCGACGACGAGACCGCGCGCGCGGAACGGATCGCGCTCAACCGGCAGCTCTTCGAGGCCGGTGAGGACGTCGACGGCGACCGCGGCCCGCAGCGGCTGGGCGTCGACCTCGCCGAGCCGGCCGCGGCCGAGGCCGACGACCCGGACGCGCCCCGGCGCGCCGAGGTGACGTTCTACGACTACAAGGACGACACCCTCGTCACCCGGACCGTCAACCTAGACACCGGAACGGTCGAGAGCACCGGCACCCGGCAGGGCGTCCAGCCGCCGCTCAACGCGGCCGAGGAGGCCGAGGCGGTCCGGCTGCTCCTCGCGGACCCGCTGGGCGCGGGCCTGAAGGCCGACTACAAGGACGCCACCGGAAGGGAACTCACCTCCCCGGACCAGCTGGTGCCGTTCGGCATGGTGTACCGCGCCTCGCCGGGCGCCCAGCCCGCCGCCTTCGACAGCTGCGGTGTCCACCGCTGCGTACGGCTGCTGCCGAAGGTCAGGAACGGACCGTGGATCGACGCCCGGTCCCTGCTGATCGACCTGAGCGACCGCAAGGTCGGCAGGCTCACCGGCTGAGGCCGTCCGGCCGATCCGTCCGGCCGATCCGCCCGGCCGATCCGCCCGGCCGATCCGCCCGGCCGATCCGCCCGGCCGATCCGCCCGGCCGATCCGCTCGGCCTTGCCGTACGTCCGAGTCCTCCGCCCGTCCGTCCGAGCCGTCCGTCCGAGCCGTCCGCCCGGCTGAGGCCGCCCGTCCGTTCGCCCGGCCGAGGCCGCCCGTCCGCGTGTCCGTCCGTCGGGTTCCGACACCTTCACCGTCCGCCGCAGGAACGCACAGGAAGTGGTCATCTCCTCATGCGCGTCAAGTCCGTGAACAGCGGCCTCCGGCCGCGGGGCGCCGGCCGTGCCCGCCAGGCCGCGGCCCTCGGCCTGTCCGTGGCCGCGCTGGCCGCCGCCGCGTCGGCCGCCGGCACCGGCCCGGCCACCGCCCGGCCCGAGGCCGCCCCGGCGGCCACCGCCGCCGAGTGCAGCGCCGCCTACCGCATCCAGCAGAAGCTCACCTCCGGCACCACCTGGCGCATGTGCTGGCGCCACGAGGCGAAGTCCGGCATCGTCCTGGAGAAGATCTCCTACCAGCCGCCCGGCGAGTCCCGCCCGATCCGCGTCCTCAACAGCGCCCGGATCGCCCAGATCCACGTGCCGTACGACGACGGCAAGAACGAGTACAACGACATCACCGACTTCAACTTCGGCAACGGCATGGTGAACCTCACCCCCGCCGAGTGCCCCGGCGGCACCCTCAAGACGGTGAAGGTGCCGGACGCGTACAACTCCGAGACCCCGAACGTCAAAGGCCTGTGCACCACGACCCGCGCGCACGGACACGCCTACCGCATGCAGACCGACTCGGGCGGGGTCCACCAGGCCCAGGGCAAGGACCTGCTGGTCTACAGCGTCAACAAGGTCGGCTGGTACGAGTACATCACCGAGTGGCGCTTCTCCGACGACGGCACCATCGGCATGAACGCCGGCGCCACCGGCAGCCTCTCCCCCTTCGACTACGACGCCGGGGACGGCCGGGGCTGGCCGCTGGGCAAGGGCGCCGAGGCGTACGCCACCAGCCACCACCACAACGTGTTCTGGCGGCTCGACTTCGGCCTCGACGGCTCCTCGAAGACGAAGGTCGAGCAGTACGACTCGAAGGTCAGCCCGCCCGCCTCCGGACGGCCGGGCCCGGCCAGCAGGACCACCCGCACCGCCGTCACCAAGGAACGCGCGGGCGACGCGGCGAACATGCGCTGGTGGCGCGTGGTGAGCACGGCCGGCAAGAACAAGGACGGCCACCGGCGCTCCTACGAGATCGTCACCGGAGCCGGCACCACCTTCCCGGGGCGCGCCTTCACCCGGCACGACGTCTACTTCACCCAGTACGACCCGTGCGAGCAGTACGCCAGCAACAACGTGCGCGACTGCGGCAGCCCCCGGCACGGCGACTCGGTGGACCAATGGGTCAACGGCCAGCCCCTCACCCACCCCGTGGCCTGGGTCAACGTAGGTTTCCACCACATCGCCCGGGACGAGGACCAGCAGCCCATGCCGGTCCACTGGCAGGGCTTCTCCCTCGCCCCGCGGGACGTCACGGCTATGAATCCGCTCACTCCGCGCGCCCTCGCGGGCCAGAACGGACGGCCCGACGGCGGTGGTTGAGAAACGACCTGTCCATCCGGCTGCACCGCCGACCGCTCCCGGAGTACCCTTCCTTGATCGTTGGGACGGGGAGTGCTCGGGGGAGCGGAAGGCGGTGCTTGGGTGGGCTCGGGAGGGCTGGAGCTGCCCCCTGGTGACGAGGGTCACGAGGGAGGCTCCTCCACAGACGTCCCGCCCGGCACGGTGTCGCTGGCCCGGCCGATGGAGGGCGCCATCGGGCCGGAGCTGGACTGGGACGCCGACGCCTGGCGCGAGGTACGCACCCGCGCCCAGCGGGCCGGCCGGGCCTACATCTGGCTGAACCTCGTCGAACAGCGGCTGCGCGCCGTCGTGGCCGCCGTGCTGCGGCCCATCTACGAACCCGTCCACGGCGACGACTGGGTGGTCGCCGCGGCCGGCCCCGCCGGACAGGAGTGGGTGCAGCGCGCGGTCGCCGTACGCGAGGTCAGCCGGCGCAAGGGCTACCTGCTCGACCCGGCCGACGACAACGTGATCTCCTTCCTGACGCTGCCGCAGCTGCGCGAGCTGATGGTGCAGCACTGGCCGTGCTTCGAGCCGTACTTCGACGACCGCCGGGACGTCGAACTCGCCCTGGACGAGCTGGAGGTCACCCGCAACGTCGTCTCCCGCAACCGGGCACTGTCCGAGGCCGTCCTGAACCAGGCCGAACGCGCCTCCGCGCGCCTGCTGGAGATGCTCGGCACGGGCGGTGACGTGCCCTCCGCGCGCCGGCTGCCCGTCGACGCCGTCGAGGACCTGGTGGGCGACCGGTACGCGGACGTGGTCGCCGTCCACTCCGACCGGGTGCGGCTGCTGCGCCGGTTCCCCGCCGAGGACATCTTCGACGGCGCCCGCCGCCTCGACGCCATCGGCATCGGGCTCAACCTGCTCGTGCAGAACTTCTCCGGCCGCCGGCTGGTCCGCCTCGCCGAGGCCGGCGCCCGGGTGCGGCTGCTCTTCCTCAACCCGGCCTCCAGCGCGGTCAAGCGCCGCGAACGCGAGCTCGGCATGAAACGCGGCGAGCTGAGCCGCGCCGTGGAGATGAACATCCTGCACATGCGCCGGGTGCGCTCCCGGCTGCGCGACCCGGGCGCCTTCCAGATCCAGGTCTACGACGAGACGCCCCGCTTCACCGCCTACCTCGTCGACGGCGACGGATCCGACGGCGTCGCGGTCGTCCAGTCCTACCTGCGGCGCATGCGCGGCATGGAGGCGCCGGTGCTGGTGCTGCGCAACGGCAGCCGGGTGGTCAAGTCGGACGAGGTCGACGAAGGCGGACTCTTCGCCGCCTACCGCGAGGAGTTCGAACTGGCCTGGGCGGATTCGCGGCCGGTGTCCTGAAACGTCCCGCTGCCCGTCCCAGGGGTGTGCCCGGCCCGAAAAGCGGAATGAGATCCTCTGATTGTCAGTGGCGCATGGGAAGGTGGAGGCCACTGGGGGAAGCACCACCAAGAAGGGGGGCCACCATGGCCTGGCACCGGGAGCTGCTGATCGGCTTCGACCTGGAGACGACCGGAACGGATCCGCGCGAGGCGCGCATCGTCACGGGGGCCGTGATCGAGGTGAGGGGCGGACAGGTCCTGGGACGCCGGGAGTGGCTGGCGGACCCGGGCGTGGAGATCCCGGCGGAGGCCGTCGCGGTCCACGGGATCAGCACCGCGCGGGCGGCCGCCGAGGGCGACCCCGCCGACCGGGTCGCGGACGCCATCGCGGACGTCCTGGTGACGTACTGGCGGACGGGCGTCCCCGTCGTCGCCTACAACGCCGCCTTCGACCTGACCCTGCTCTCGGCCGAACTGCGGCGGCACGGGCTGCCGTCCCTGCGCGACCGCCTCGGCGGCCTCGACCCGGCCCCGGTGGTCGACCCGTACACCATCGACCGCCGGGCCGACCGCTACCGCCGCGGCAAGCGCAACCTCGAAGCGGTCTGCGCCGAGTACGGCGTCCCCCTCGACGCGGCGCACGACGCCTCGGCCGACGCCCTCGCCGCCGCCCGGCTCGCCGGCGCGATAGCCGAGCGCCACCCCAAGATCGCGGCCCTCGGCCCGGCGGAGCTGCACCGCCGCCAGATCGAGTGGTACGCCGAGTGGGCGGCGGACTTCCAGGACTTCCTGCGCCGCAAGGGCGACGCCCAGGCCGTGGTCGACGGGACCTGGCCGGTGCGGGAGCTCGCGGGCGAAAGGGTCTGAGCGCCCGACAGATCCTAGGGGGAGGTGGCCGGCCGCCCGGCTCAGAAGGGGTACCAGCGCACCGCCTCGTCCCCGTCCCGCAGCGACGCCACCCGGCGTCCGAACTCTGCCAGCGCCCCCGGGTCGGTGGGCGCGTGCTGGGCGACCCAGGCGCAACTCGCCGTCTCCCGGGCCCCGCGCAGGACCGCGCAGCCCTCCCACTCCCGGACGTCCCAGCCGTACGCGTCGGTGAAGGAGTCGTAGGCCTCGGCGGGCAGCCCGTAGCGGTCGCGGGAGAGGGCCATCACGACCAGGTCGTGCTCGCGCAGGTCGGCGGAGAAGGTCTCCAGGTCGACCAGGACCGGACCGTCCGGGCCGACGTGGACGTTGCGGGGCAGCGCGTCACCGTGGATCGGGCCGGGCGGCAGATGCGGGGTGAGCGCGGCGGCGGACGCGGCGAAACCGTCGCGGCGCCGGCGCAGGAAGGCGGCGTCCGCCGGGTCGATGGAGTCGCCCGCCAGCCGCAGCCAGCGCTCCACGCCGGACAGCAGATCGCGCGGGGGCAGGGCGAGGGAGGGCGAGGGGGCGGGCAGGGCGTGCACCATCCGCAGCAGTCCGGCCAGATCGCGGGGCCCGGCGGGCCGTACCGGGTCGGGCAGCCGGTGCCACACCGTCACCGGATGGCCCTCGACCAGCAGCGCCTCCGGTCCGGCCGCCCGCACCGCGGGGACGCCCGCCTCGGCGAGCCACACCGCGATGCCCAGTTCGCGCCGGGCCCGGTCCAGGAGTTCGGCGTCCCGGCCGACCTTCACCACCAGGTCCCCGGCGGCGAACACCGCGTTCTCGCCCAGGGCGAGGAGCCGCGCGTCCCGCGCCGGGCCCGGCAGTACCCCCGCCGCGGCCAGTACCTCCCGCGCGCGTGCCTCGTCCATCGTCCGCCTCCGTGTCGTGTACCGCTGTGTCATGTAACGCGGTGCCGTGTACCGCTGTGCCGTGTACCGCTGTGTCGTCTGCCGCGGGGGCCGTGTCCGGCCCCGGGACGGCGCCGGAATCCGGCCGTCCGACGGCCAGTCTCGCATTCGTACAGGTGGGGCCGTGTGCGCGGTGCCTTGACGGCGTACCGGCCCTTCACGACCATGGCGGAGCCCGCCGGAGCCGCCGGGAAGGGGGATCGCTTCGTGCCGACGACGACCGAGGAGAGCCGTACGGTGCGCCGTGCGCCCGGCACCGGCCCGCCGGTCCGGCGCACCGGGAGACCCGGCGCCTGGTTCCTCGTCCTGCCCGCGCTGATCCCGATCCTGGTGCTGAGCGCCGGCCCGCTGCTGTACGGGATCCTGCTGGCGTTCACCGACGCCCAGTCGGGCCGGACCACGCCCACCCAGTGGATCGGCGCGCTCAACTTCCGGGACCTGTGGCACGACACGCTGTTCTGGGAGTCGTTCCGCATCGGGCTGGTGTGGGCGGTCGGGGTGACCGTCCCGCAGTTCCTGCTCGCCCTCGGCCTGGCTCTGCTGCTCGACCAGGAGCTGCGGCTGCGCTGGCTCGCCCGCGCCCTCGCGATCGTCCCCTGGGCGATGCCCGAGGTCGTCGTCGGCATCATGTGGCGGCTCGTCTACAGCCCCGACGCCGGTGTCCTCAACGAGACCCTGCGCGACCTCGGCCTCGGCGACGGACGGGACTGGCTGAGCGGCCTGTCCACCGCCCTGCCCGCGGTGATCGCCGTCGGCGTCTGGGCGGGCATGCCGCAGACCACCGTCGCCCTGCTCGCCGGGCTCCAGAACACCCCGCGCGAACTGCACGAGGCCGCCGCGGTCGACGGCGCGGGCGCCTGGCGCCGCTTCCGCACGGTCACCTGGCCCGCGCTGCGCCCCGTCGCCCTCGCGATCACGGCCCTCAACTTCATCTGGAACGTCAACTCCTTCGCCCTGGTCTACGTCCTGACCAGCGGCGGCCCCGGCGGCCGCACCCGGCTTCCGATGCTCTTCGCCTACGAGGAGGCCTTCCGCTACGGGCAGTTCGGCTACGCGGCGGCGATGGGATGCGTGATGGTCGTGGTGATCTCGGTGCTGCTCGCCCTGTTCCTCGTGGGCCGGCTCAAGGGGGGTGACGAGACATGAGGACGAGCGCCGCGGGCCGGGCCGGCCAGTACCTCGCCCTGCTGGCCTATCTCGTCTTCCTGGCCTTCCCCTTCCTGTGGCTGGTCTCCACCGCCTTCAAGTCGCCCAGGGAACTGGGCGGTCTGCACCCGTCGTGGATCCCGGCGGACCCCACCCTGGCCAACTTCCGGCAGGCCTTCGAGGAGCAGCCGCTGCTGCGCGCCGCGGGCAACTCCCTGCTGGCCGCCGCCGGGGCCGCGCTGATCGCCGTACTGCTCGCCACACCCCTGGCCTACACCGTCGCCCGCCGGCGCACCCCGCTCGCGCGCGCCGCGACGGGCTGGGTGGTGGTCAGCCAGGCGTTCCCGCTCGTGCTGGTGATCGTCCCGCTGTTCCTGGTGCTGAAGAACCTGCGGCTGATCGACTCCCTGGCGGGGCTGGTCATGGTGTACGTGGTGTGGGCGCTGCCGTTCGCGCTGTGGATGCTCGTCGGATACGTGCGCGCGGTGCCCGTCGAGCTGGAGGAGGCGGCCGCCGTCGACGGGGCCGGACGGCTGCGCACGCTGGTGTCGGTGACGGCGCCGCTGCTCGCCCCGGGGATCGCGGCGACCGGACTGTTCGCCTTCGTCACCGCGTGGAACGAGTTCTTCTTCGCGCTGGTGCTGCTGAAGTCGCCGGAGAAGCAGACCCTGCCGGTCGTCCTCACCCACTTCATCGGCGCCGAGGGCGTCGCCGACCTCGGGCCGCTGGCCGCCGCCGCCTTCCTCGCGACCCTTCCCTCGCTCGTCGTCTTCGCGGTGATCCAGCGGCGGATCACCGGCGGGATGCTGGCCGGGGCGGTGAAGAGCTGATGCGCGCGACGGCCGCGGGCGTCCTCGCCCTGGTCCTGCTGCTGGCGGGCTGCGCGGGCGGCGGCGACGGCGACGACGGCCCGGTCACCCTCCGGTTCCAGTCCCTGGCCTGGCAGGAGGAGTCCGTCGAGGCCAACAAGGAGCTGGTGGCGGAGTGGAACGCGGCCCACCCGGACGTCCGGGTGGAGTACGTCCAGGGAAGCTGGGACAGCGTCCACGACCAGCTCCTGACCTCCTTCGAGGGCGGCGAGGCACCGGACGTCGTCCACGACGCCTCCGACGACCTCGCGGACTTCGCCTACGGCGGCTACCTCGCCGACCTCACCGGCCTGCTGTCCGAGCGGCTCCGGGCCGACATCCCGTCGCGCAGCTGGGAGACGACGACCTTCGGGGACGGCGTCTACGGCGTGCCCTTCCTCCAGGAGCCACGGGTCCTCATCGCCAACGCGACCTGGCTGAGGGAGTCGGGGGTGCGCATCCCGACGCCCGAACGGCCGTGGAGCTGGACGGAGTTCCGGGAGATCACCGAGCGGCTCGGCGGCGACGGCCGGTACGGCGTGGCCTGGCCGCTGAAGGACCCCGTCTCCGCCACCCTCAACCTCTCCCTGTCGGCGGGCGGCCGGCTCTTCCACCGGGGCGCCGACGGCAAGGTCACGGTCCGCTTCGAGGAGGGCGACGAGGTCGTGCCGCGCACCGTCCACGACCAGGTCGGCGTGGACGGCAGCGCCCCGGACTCGCTGCTCGGCAGCGGCGGCTCCGACACGCTGCCCGGCTTCTTCGCCGGCAAGTACGCGATGATCCCGCTGGGCTTCTCCTACCGCCAGCAGATCGTCCAGCAGGCCCCCGAGGGCTTCGACTGGCAGGTGCTGCCCGCCCCGGCCGGCGCCGACGGGCTCACCCAGGGCGTCAGCCCGCAGACCCTGTCCATCGCCGAGGACAGCCCGCACAAGGAGGAGGCCGCCGCGTTCATCGACTTCCTCCTCCAGCCGCCGAACATGGTGCGGCTGGCCCTGGGCGACTGGATGCTGCCCACCGGCACCCGGGCCCTCGCCGACCCGGCCCTGCGCACGACCGAGGACGACTGGGCGACCGGCACCGCGCTCGCCGGCCATCTGAGCCCGGCGCCCGCCCAGTCCGTCCGCGGCTACCCGGAGTGGAAGGACAAGGTCGCCACCCCCGCCTTCCAGGAGTACTACAGCGGCGCGATCGGCCTGGGCGAGCTGCGACGACGGCTGGAGGAGGACGGGAACCTGGTGCTGGCGCGCTACCAGCGCTGACGGCGTGGCCGACGCCGACTCGGGCCACCGGCGCGGGCCACGCCGACTCGGGCCACCGGCGCGGGCCACCTGCCCGGGCCGCCGACTCGGGCTAATTCGGTTGCACGAGACGTATCGTCTCGCCTACGGTCGGCGACATGACCGCTCCCGCCCACATCGCCATGTTCACCATCGCCGCCCACGGCCATGTGAACCCCAGCCTGGAGGTGATCCGGGAACTCGTCGCGCGCGGGCACCGCGTCACCTACGCCGTCCCGCCCGCCCTCGCCGACAAGGCCGCCGGGACCGGCGCCGAGGTGAGACCGTGGCACTCCACCCTGCCCTCGCCCGACGCCGACCCGTCGGCCTGGGGGACCACCCTCCTCGACAACGTGGAACCCTTCCTGGACGACGCGATCCAGGCGCTGCCCCAGCTGACCGAGGCCTACGCCGGGGACGAGCCCGACCTCGTCCTGCACGACATCGCCTCCTACCCGGCCCGCGTCCTCGCCCACCGCTGGGGCGTGCCCGCGATCTCCCTCTCGCCCAGCATGGTCGCCTGGGAGGGCTACGAGGAGGAGGTCGCCGAGCCGATGTGGGCCGAGCCGAGGAAGACCGAACGCGGCCGGGCCTACTACGCCCGCTTCGGCGCCTGGCTGGCGGAGAACGGGATCACCGAGCACCCCGACTCCTTCGCCGGCCGGCCCGCCCGCTCCCTGGTGCTCATCCCCAGGGTGCTCCAGCCGAACGCTGACCGGGTCGACGAACGGGTGTACCGCTTCGTCGGTGCCTGCCAGGGCGACCGCGGTGCCGAGGGCACCTGGACGCGGCCCGCCGGGGCCGCCAGGGTCGTCCTCGTCTCGCTGGGCTCGGCGTTCACCAAGCAGCCCGACTTCTACCGCGCCTGTGTGGAGGCCTTCGCGGACCTGCCCGGCTGGCACCTGGTGCTCCAGATCGGCAGACACGTCGACCCGGCCGAACTGGGCGACGTGCCCGCGCACGTGGAGGTGCGCTCCTGGGTCCCGCAGTGGGCGGTCCTCCAGCAGGCCGACCTGTTCGTCACCCACGCCGGCGCCGGCGGCAGCCAGGAGGGGCTGGCCACGGCGACCCCGATGATCGCCGTACCGCAGGCCGTGGACCAGTTCGGGAACGCGGACATGCTCCAGGCGCTCGGTGTGGCCCGGCAACTGCCGACGCGGGAGGCGAGCGCCGAGACCCTGCGGGCCCTCGCCCTCGCCCTGGTCGACGACCCCGAGGTCGCCCGGCGGCTGAAGGAGATCCGGGCCGGCATGGCGCGGGAGGGCGGCACGCGCAGGGCGGCCGACCTCATCGAGGCCGAACTGCCGTAGCGGCACGCGCGCGTGGAGCGGCGCGTACCGCTACGGCGGCGAGCGCACGCGAGGGGGCCCGTCGACTCCCCTGTGGTCGACGGGCCCCCGGCCGGAGGAAGGCTGGGTGCGTCAGACCCGTACGGGCTCGCCCTCGTCGTCGTGCGTCACCGGCGCGGCGACGGCGTCCGGGGCCTCGTCGTGGGTGAGGTCGGGCAGCCGGTGCAGCCACGTCGGCAGGTACCAGTTGCGCTCGCCCAGCAGCGCCATCACCGCGGGGAGCAGCACGCCCCGGATCACCGTCGCGTCGATCAGGACGGCCGCCGCGAGACCCACGCCCATCTGTTTCATGGACTGCATGGACAGCGTGCCGAAGATCGCGAAGACGGCGACCATGATGACGGCGGCGCTGGTCACGACACCCGCCGTGGTGACGACGCCGTGGGTGATCGCGTCCCTCGTCGTCCGGCCCCGCAGCCGTGCCTCACGGATCCGGGAGACCACGAACACGTGGTAGTCCATCGACAGCCCGAACAGGATCACGAAGAGGAACAGCGGCAGCCAGGTGACGATGGCACCCACGCCCTCCGCGCCCACCAGGGAAGCGCCCCAGCCGTGCTGGAAGACCGCCACGAGGATGCCGTAGGCCGCCCCCACCGACAGCAGGTTCAGCACGATCGAGGTGAGCGCGATCGTCAGCGAGCGGAACGACAGCAGCATCAGCCCGAAGGCGAAGACCACGACGAAGGCGAAGACCGGGACGACGGCTCCGGCGAGCTGGTCGTTGAAGTCCTTCGAACCGGCCACCTGCCCGGTGATCGGCGCCTCGACGCCGTCGACCGCGCCGAGGGTCGCCGGCCGCACCTCGTCCCGCAGCGTGTCCAGGCTCGCGCCCGCCTCGTCCAGGTCGGAGCCGCCGACCAGCGGCACGTACACGAAGGCGACGTTCTGCGCGTCGTGCAGCTTGATCTCGACGGGGCCGCGCGAGGCGCCCGAAGCGACCGCCCGCTCACGGAAGTCGGCGAGCGCCGCCTGCACCTCGGGCGCGTTGATGTCCTTCGCCTTCACGACGACCTCGGCCGGCTCGGAGCCGCCGGGGAACGCCTCGTTGAGCCGGTTGTACGTCTGGACGATGGGCAGCGAGTCGCCGAACTCCTGGTCCAGGGTGAGCTGCTGGGTCTTCATGCCGAGCGCGGGCGCCGCGACGGCGAGCAGGGCGCCGGTCGCGACGACCACGGAGACGACGGGCTTGGCGAGCACACCCTTCAGGACGGCCGTCCAGAACCGGCTCCCGCCGTTGCCGCCGTTGCCGGTGGTGCCGTTACCGGTGGTGTCTGCGGTGCCGGTGGTGCCGCGGCGCCGCAGGAAGGGGATCCGGCCCTTCTCGACCCGCTCGCCCAGCAGCGACAGCAGCGCGGGCAGCACCGTCACGGAGCCGACCATCGCCACGGCCACGACCATCAGCGAGGCCAGGCCCATCGCCTCGAACTCGGCGAGCCCGGTGAACAGCATGCCCGCCATCGCCACGCACACCGTCACACCGGAGACGACGATCGCGCGGCCACTGGTCGCGGCGGCGATCCGCAGCGCGGTCCGCGCGTCCCGGCCGGCGGCCCGCTCCTCACGTTCCCGGCGCAGGTAGAACAGGCAGTAGTCGACGCCGACGGCCAGACCCACCAGCAGCATCACGGAGTTCGCGGTGTCGCTCATCGGCATGACGTGGCTGATGACGCCCATCAGGCCCATCGTCGCCACGATCGCGGTGATCGCCAGCAGCACCGGAAGCAGCGCCGCGACCAGCGCGCCGAAGGCGATGAGCAGAATGCCGAGGGCCACCGGCACCGCGGAGTACTCGGCCTTCTGGAAGTCGTCCCCGAAGGCGTCGTCGAACGTCTTCATCATGCTGGCGCCGCCGATCTCCTCGATCCGCAGCGACGCGTGGTCCTCCCGCACGCCCTCCACGGCCTTCAGCACCGGCTCCACCCGCTCGCCCGCGGTGGCGGAGTCGCCCCTGATGTCGAACTGCACCAGCGCGCTGCGGCCGTCCTCGGAGATCGTCCGCGTGTCGTACGGCGAGGTGACGTCGGTGGCCTCGCCGGTGCCCTCGACGGCCGTGACGACCGCCTCGACGGCCGCGCGGAACTCGGCGTCGGTGGCCTTCAGACCGCCGTCCTTCGCCTGGACGAGGACCGTCTCACCGGCCGGCTCCTCGATCCCGGCGTCCTCGACGATCCGGGCGGCGGTGTGCGTCTCTCCCTTGAGCTGGTCGCTGTCGTCGACGTCGACCCGGCCCGCCGCCGACCCGAGCCCCATGGCCAGGACGACGAACAGCACCCAGATGCCGACGGCCGCCCAGCGGTGCCGGGCGCTCCAGCCGCCGGCCCGCGCGGCGATGCCCCGCACCCGTGAATCTCCGTTCCCCATGACGGGCTGCCCCCTCGAGGTGCGGTGGCGGCCCCCTGCCGCCACCTTCCGCTTCGACGGTAGGGGCGGCATAAAGCCATCTCGTCGTGCTGCCCGGTGACGTACCGGCCGCCCGGCTCCTCCCCTCGGACCCCGGCGCCTCACCGCACGGGAGGAGGCGGGCCCTTACATCTATGCCGGCGGTCTCGGGGACCGTGATCAGGGGAGCGACGCGGCCGCCCGGTCCGTCCGGCAGCATTCCCCTTCCACCAGAGTTTCGCCAACCCGTCCCGCCGGACCGGGCCCCGCGGCCACCGCGCCCACCCCCACGGGGCACGGCGGCCGACCTGGGACAGAAGCGCCCTAGGGTGGGCGGATGACGACGACATACGCGACGCTGCTGCGCGGCATCAACGTGGGCGGGGCCCGGAAGGTCCCGATGGCCGACCTCCGCGCCCTCCTGGAAGGCCTCGGACTCGGCGGTGTGCGCACCTATCTCCAGAGCGGCCAGGCGGTCTTCTCCTCCGTTCACGGGGACGAGGACACCCTCGCCGCGGAGATCGCGGGCGCGATCGAGACGCGGTTCGGGTTCGGCGTCGACGTGATCGTCCGCGACCACGCTTATCTGAAGGCCGTCGCCGAGGCCTGCCCGTTCCCGGCCGCCGACCTGGAGGCCAGACAGCTCCACGTCACCTATCTCTCCGCCCCCGTCGGGCCCGACCGCTTCACCGGCATCGACCGGGCCGCCTTCCTGCCCGAGGAGTTCCAGCTCGGCGACCGCGCCCTGTACCTGTACGCCCCCGACGGCCTGGGCCGCTCCAAACTCGCCGAACAGCTCTCCAAGCCCCGAGGGAACAAGCGGCTGATCGCCACCACCCGCAACTGGAACACCGTGGTCAAGCTGGTGGAGATGACCGGGGGGTGACCCCCGCGGCGGGGCGGAGCCCCTCACCCCAACTGTTGTGACGGGTCATCGGCTCGACTGTGCGAGGCTCGCCCCATGCGCTACGTCATCATCGGGGCAGGGGCGGTCGGCGGGGCCGTCGGCGGGCGGCTCGCCCAGTCCGGTCAGGAGGTCGTGCTGGTCGCGCGCGGCGCGCACCACGCGGCACTGCGCGAGGAAGGGCTGCGGCTCAGGGTGCCCGAGGGCGAACTGGTCCACCGGCTGCCCGTCGTCGACGGGCCCGCCCCGCTCGGCACCCTGCGCGTCGACGACGTCCTCGTCCTCGCCGTCAAGACGCAGGACAGCGAGGCCGCCCTCCGGGCGTGGGGGCCGACGCCGGTCGCGGGCGGCGGCACGGCCGCGGAACGGCTGCCGCTGGTATGCGCGCAGAACGGCGTCGAGAGCCAGCGCCTGGCCCTGCGCCGCTTCCGGCACGTCTACGGCGTCTGCGTGTGGCTGCCCGCCACCCACGTCCGGCCCGGCGTCGTCACCGCCGCCGGCAGCCCCCTCACCGGCATCCTCCACCTCGGCCGCCACCCGCACGGCACCGACGACACCGCCCGCCGTATCGCCGCCGACCTGGAGAGGGCGCACTTCGAGGCGCCGGTCGTCCCGGACGTGACACGCTGGCAGTACGCCAAGCTGCTGTCCAACCTGGGCAACGCCCAGGAGGCCGTCAGCGGCCCGGTCGACGGCGAGGAGGCCGTCGCGCTGTACCGGAGGGTGCGCGCCGAGGGCGAGAACGTGCTGCGGACCGCCGGGATCGCCTACGTGGGCGAGGCGGAGCAGGCGGCGGTACGCGGGGACAAGGTCACCCAGGTGCCGCTGGACGGCGTGATGCGCGGCGGCGGCTCCTCGTGGCAGTCCCTCAGCCGGGGCGCCGGCAGCATCGAGGCCGACTACCTCAACGGCGAGATCGCGCTTCTCGGCCGCCTCCACGGCGTACCGACACCGTTGAACGAACTGCTGCAACACCTCGCGAACACCTTCGCGCACGAGCGCCGGCCGCCCGGCTCGCTGCCCCTGAGGGAACTGGCCCGGCTGGCCGACGAGGCCGTCGAGGCCGCTGAGGCAGGGGGCCCCGGGTCCGCCGGGTCGGGCGGGTCCGCCGAGTCCGCCGGGTCCGCGGAGTCCCCGGAGTCCGCCCGGTCCGGCCGGGAGATCTGAGCGCACGCCGTCCCGGCGCGCGGAACCGGTTCACGGCGGGACCGGTTCACCACGGGACCGGCTCACCACGGGACCGGCTCACGGCGGGACCGGCTCACCACGGGACCGGCTTACGGCGGGACCGGCTCACCACGGGACCGGCTCACCGCGGAACCGGCTCACGGCGGGACCGGTTCACCGCGGGACCGGCTTACGGCGGGGCCTGTTCACCAAGGGACCGGCTCACCGAGGGACCGGCTCACGGTGTGACGCGGCGGTCAGGCGCCCCTACGCGCCGATGGCGGTCAGCCGGGGCACCCGGGCCGCGTCGTAGCGCTCCAGCAGGACCCGTGCCACCTCGGGTGCCGGGCCCAGCACCTCGGCGAGGACGTCGGCGCCGGCCGCCCCCCGCGCGATACGGTCCGGCAGGAAGCCGGGGGCCAGGACGTAGGGGGCGACCGCCACCGTCGAGCAGCCCAGTTCCCGCAGCTCGCGCACCGCGTCCTCGGTGCGCGGCAGGGAGGCGGAGGCGAACGCGGGCCGCACGGCGCACCAACCGGTGTGCCACCACTCCCGCGCGATATCGGCGATCACCGCGATCGCCTCCGGGTCGGTGGACCCCGCCGAGGCCAGCACGACCCCGGTGGAGGACCTGTCGGCGGGCGACAGCCCCGCCTCGTACAGCCGCCGTTCCAGCGCGGACAGCAGCAGCGGCGACGGTCCGAGGACCTCCGCCTGGCGGATCCGCAGCCGCTGCGGCGCGTCCCGCAGGACCGCCGGGATGTCCGCCTTCGCGTGGAAGGCGCGCGTCAGCAGCAGCGGCAGCGCCACGACGTCGCGGACGCCCTCCGCCGCCAGGGACTCCAGCACGCCCGGCACGGACGGGACGTTGAAGTCCAGGAAGCCGGTCTCCACGCGCAGCCCGGGCCGCAGCGACCGCACCCGGCGCACCAGGGCGTGGACGGTCGCCGCGTGCCGCGGATCGCGGCTGCCGTGGGCGATGACGAGGAGGACCGGCTCTCTGTGCATGCGATGTCAGCCCTTCACCAGCAGACCCCGGCCGCGCAGCACCCGCCGCTCCAGCGGACTGAAGATCAGCAGGTCGATCGCGATACCGACGAACAGGATGAGGATGATCGCCTCGAAGACCATCGACATGGAGCTGGCGTTGCGGCCGTTCTCCAGCAGCGCGCCCAGGCCGATGCCCAGGTCGGGGGAGGAGGCGATGATCTCCGCCGCCATCAGCGAGCGCCAGGAGAAGGCCCAGCCCTGTTTCAGACCGCCCAGGTAGCCGGGGAGCGCGGCCGGCAGGACGATGTGCCAGGCCCCCTTCAGACCGGTCGCGCCCATCGTGCGGCCCGCCCGCAGGAACAGCGGCGGCACCTGGTCGATGCCGGAGACCAGGCCGTTGGCGATGGACGGGACCGCGCCGAGCAGGATCACCGCGTACATCATCGAGTTGTTCAGGCCCAGCCAGATGACGGCCGGCGGCACCCAGGCCACCGAAGGCAGCGACTGGAGTCCGGACAGGATCGGCCCGATGGCCGCGCGCACGAACTTCACGCGGGCCACCAGCAGACCCAGCGGGGTGCCGATGGCGAGCGCCAGCAGGAAGCCCAGCAGACCGCGCGAGACGCTGGTCCAGATGTACCCGAAGAACCTGCCCTCCAGCCAGGCGTCGCGGAACTCGCCGCCGACGTCGGCGGGCGAGGGCAGCTTGGTCGGATCATCGACGATCTTGAAGGAGACCAGGGCCTGCCAGACGACCAGGACCACCGCGACGGCGACGATCGGCGGCAGGATCTTGCCGACGAAGGTCTGACGGAAGGACGTACGGCCGGTGACACCGGACTCCAGGGCGTCCAGGCCCGCCTCGACCGAGGCGGTCTGCCGGTCGTCGTCGGCGCTCCCGGTCCGCTCGTCCGTCGTCTTCGTCTCAGTGCTGGCCATGACGGCGGATCTCCCCACGCAGGACTTCTGTGATCTCCAGGGACAGTTCGGCCACGGGGGCGTCCTCGATGCGACGGGGCTGCGGAAGGCCGACCGTCCACTCGCGGGCCACCCGGCCGGGCCGGGAGGAGAGCAGGATGACGCGCTGTGCGAGCCGTACCGCCTCCCGCACGTTGTGCGTGACGAACAGGACCGACAGTCCGGTCTCCGACCAGATGCGGGTCAGTTCGTCGTGCAGCACGTCCCGGGTGATGGCGTCGAGGGCCGCGAACGGCTCGTCCATCAGCAGCAGCCGGGCGTCCTGCGCGAGGGCGCGCGCCATCGCGACACGCTGGCGCATACCGCCGGACAGCTCGTGCACCCGCTTGCCGTACGAGCCCTTCAGACGGACCAGTTCGAGCAGTTCCTCGGCCCGGTCGCGCCGTTCGTTCTTCGCGACCCCGCCCAGCTTCAGGGCGAGCTCGATGTTCTTGCCCGCGGTCAGCCACGGGAACAGGGCGTGCTCCTGGAACATCAGGGCGGGACGCCCGTCGGTGCTGATGCTGCCGGCGGTGGGCCGGTCGAGCCCCGCCACCAGGTTGAGCAGCGTGGACTTGCCGCAGCCGGAGGCACCCAGCAGGGTGACGAACTCGCCCGGCGCGACATCGAGGCTGATGTCGTCCAGGACGAGTTGCTGCCCCGCGGGCCCGGCGAAGGACTTCGAGACGTGCTCGATGCGGGCGGCGTACTCCACCGACTCGGCGCTGTCCGCCTTGACGAGGGTCGTGGCCATGGTCGTCACCTCCTGGGAACTCATGCGACTGGGGGGGGCTACTCGGCGCCGAGGCCGGCGTCGTCGGCGGTGCTCTCGCCCTCGGCCACGAGGACCTTGTTCAGGAGGGTGAGGTCGTAGATGCCGTCCAGCTCCGGGTCCTCCAGCAGACCGGCCTGCACCGCGTGCTCCGCCTCGGTCTTGAGGGTGGAGGCGAGCGGGTCGTCGGTGAACCGGATGGACTCCCAGGCCGGGTCGAGGACGTCCGCGGGCAGTGCCGCGCCGGAGTCCGACTCCAGCTGCGCGTTGGCGGCGGTCTTCGCCTCGTCGGGGTGGGCGCCGATGTAGGCGTTGGCCTCGACCGACGCCTTCAGCACGGCCTCGACGGCCTTCGGGTGCTCCTTGAGGAACGTCTGCGACACGATGATGTTCGTGATCACGAACTTCTTGTCGGGCCACAGGTCCGCTTCGTCGATGAGCACCTTGGCGCCCTCGGCGACCAGCTTGGAGGCGGTGGGCTCGGGCACCCAGGCGCCGTCGATGGAGCCGGACCTGTAGGCGTCGGGGGTGGTCTTGTTGTCGGTGCGGACGACGGAGACGTCGCCCTTGCCGCTCTCGGCGTCGACCTTCCAGCCCTGGTCGGCGATCCAGTTGAGGAAGGCGACGTCCTGGGTGTTGCCGAGCTGGGGGGTGGCGATCTTCTTGCCCTTGACGTCCTTCACGGACTTGATCTTGTCCGGGTCGACGACGAGCTTGACGCCGCCGGAGGCCGATCCGCCGATGATGCGGAGGTTCTTGCCCGAGGACTTGGTGTAGCCGTTGATGGCGGGGGAGGGGCCGATCCAGCCGATGTCGAGGGAGCCGGAGTTGAGGGCCTCGATCTCGGACGGCCCCGCGTTGAACACCTGGTAGGTGGCCTTGGTGGCGCCCAGGGCCTTCTGGAAGTAGCCCTTGTTCACCCCGACGAGCGCGGTCCCGTGGGTCAGGTTGCCGAAGTAGCCGATCTTCACGGAGTCGAGTCCGTCGATCTTCTCCGCCCCGGCGGCGATCTGCTGGGCGGACGACGCGTCCTGGGCCTTCGACCCGTAGCCGCAGGCGGCGAGGGCCAGCAGGGGGAGGACGGCCATCACCGCGAAGGCACGGCGGAGGCTGGGTGTGGCAGGCACGGGAGGTGTTCCTCTCGTTGGCCCGGCGGTCACGGTGTCGCTGGTCGTGGCCGGGAGTTCGGCAAGTCTGTTCGTCTCGTCCGGGACGGTGCTCGGCGGGTGAGGGCGCGCGGACACGGCGCGGACCTCACCACGCACCTCGCGCCACTGAGCCCGGCCCGCTGTCGAGCGGGCCGCTGCCGACGCGGCCGCCCCCCTTCGGGCACGTCACGCAGTGGCCGGTGGTCATGTCAGAAGTCCCACCCGTCGTCCTCGGCCTCGTCCTTGACGGGCTCGGGCGCCGCGAACGACTCGCCGACCATGCCCGCCGTGAGCGTGGTGCCGTCGCTGGGGTCGATCAGGATGAACGAGCCCGTGCGGCGCGAGTCGGCGTAGGAGTCCACCGGCAGCGGCTCCGCGGTGCGGATCTTCACCCGGCCGATGTCGTTGGCGACGAGCTGCCCCGGGTGCGGGTGCAGCGAGAGGTCGTCGAGGGTGAGGCGGGACGGGATGTCCTTGACGATCGCCTTGACCGTGCGGGTGCCGTGCTTGAGCAGCACCCGGTGCCCGACGGTCAGCGGCTGGTCGGCGACGTGGCACACGGTGGCCTCGACGTCCTGCGTGGTGGCCGGCGCGTCCTTGCTCGGCACGATCAGGTCGCCGCGCGAGACGTCGATGTCGTCCGCGAGCAGCAGCGTCACCGACTGCGTCGTCCACGCCACGTCGACGGCCCGGCCGAGCAGGTCGATCCCGGCGACCGTCGTCGTCCGCCCGGACGGCAGGACGGTGACCTGCTCGCCCACCCGGAACGTGCCGGCGGCGATCTGGCCCGCGTAGCCCCGGTAGTCCGGGTGCTCGGCGGTCTGCGGCCGGATCACGTACTGCACGGGCAGCCGTGCGTGGCAGTGCGCCAGGTCGTGGCTGACCGGGACGGTCTCCAGGTGCTCCAGGACGGTCGGGCCGCCGTACCAGTCCATGTGGGCGGAGGGCTCCACCACGTTGTCCCCGGCGAGCGCCGAGATCGGGATCGCGGTGACCTCCGGGACGCCCAGCTCGGTCGCGTACGCCGTGAACTCCTCGGCGATCGCGGCGAACACGGACTCCCGGTAGTCGACCAGGTCCATCTTGTTCACGGCGAGCACGACGTGCGGGACGCGCAGCAGGGCCGCGATCGCCGCGTGCCGGCGGGTCTGCTCGACGACGCCGTTGCGCGCGTCGACCAGGATCACCGTCAGCTCGGCCGTGGAGGCACCGGTGACCATGTTGCGCGTGTACTGCACGTGGCCCGGCGTGTCGGCGAGGATGAACCGGCGGCGCGGGGTGGCGAAGTAGCGGTACGCGACGTCGATGGTGATGCCCTGCTCGCGCTCGGCGCGCAGGCCGTCCGTGAGTAGCGCGAGGTCCGGGCCCTCCGCGCCACGGCTCGCCGAGGCGCGCTCCACGGCCTCCAGCTGGTCCGTGAGGATCGACTTGGAGTCGTGCAGCAGCCGGCCGACGAGAGTGGACTTGCCGTCGTCGACGGAGCCGGCGGTGGCGAACCGCAGCAGGGTCGTGGCCGAGAGTTCCTCGGTCGTGGTCGTGCTCATGCTTAGAAGTACCCCTCGCGCTTACGGTCTTCCATCGCGGCCTCGGAGAGCTTGTCGTCGGCGCGGGTGGCGCCGCGCTCCGTCAGCCGGGACGCGGCGATCTCGGCGATGACCTGCTCCAGCGTCACCGCGTCGGAGTCGACGGCGCCCGTGCAGGACATGTCGCCGACGGTCCGGTAGCGGACGAGCCGCTTCTCGACGGTCTCGCCGTCCTTGGGGCCGCCCCACTCGCCGCCGGTCAGCCACATGCCGCCGCGCGCGAACACCTCGCGCTCGTGCGCGAAGTAGATCTCCGGCAGCTCGATGCCCTCGCGGGCGATGTACTGCCAGACGTCCAGCTCGGTCCAGTTGGACAGCGGGAACACGCGGACGTGCTCGCCGGGGGCGTGGCGCCCGTTGTACAGGTTCCACAGCTCGGGGCGCTGCCGGCGGGGGTCCCACTGGGAGAACTCGTCCCGCAGGGAGAACACCCGCTCCTTGGCGCGGGCCTTCTCCTCGTCGCGGCGGCCGCCACCGAAGACCGCGTCGAACTTCTCCGACTGGATCTTCTCGGTCAGCGGCAGGGTCTGCAACGGGTTGCGGGTGCCGTCCGCACGCTCCTTGAGCACACCCCGGTCGATGTAGTCCTGCACGGAGGCGACGTGCAGCCGCAGGTTGTGCCGGTCGACCGTGCGGTCGCGGTACTCGATGACCTCCGGGAAGTTGTGCCCGGTGTCCACGTGCAGCAGCGAGAACGGCACCGGCGCCGGCGTGAACGCCTTGAGCGCCAGGTGCAGCATGACGATCGAGTCCTTGCCGCCGGAGAACAGGATCACCGGGTTCTCGAACTCGCCCGCGACCTCGCGGAAGATGTGCACCGCCTCCGACTCCAGCGAGTCGAGGTGGCTGAGGGCGTACGGGCTGTCGGTGCCCTCTTCGCCCCCCTTGGCCTTGGTGACGGTCGTCACGCCAGTCCCCTCTCGCTGAGCAGCGCGTAGACCGACGCCGCGGACTCCTGCACGGTCTGGTTCTGCGACTCGATCCGCAGATCGGGTGACGCGGGCGCCTCGTACGGGTCGTCGACGCCGGTGAGGCCGGACAGCTCGCCCGCCGCCTGCTTGGCGTACAGGCCCTTGACGTCGCGCTCGCTGCACACCTCGACCGGGGTCGCCACGTGCACCTCCACGTAGGCCGTGCCGCTCGCCTCGTGTCGCTTGCGGACCGCGTCACGGCTGTCGGCGTACGGCGCGATCACCGGCACCAGCGCCTTGACGCCGTTGCGGGCGAGCAGATCGGCGAGGAAGCCGATGCGCTGCACGTTGGTGTGCCGGTCCTCGCGGCTGAAGCCGAGGCCCGCCGAGATGAACTCGCGGATCTCGTCGCCGTCGAGCACCTCGACGAGGTGGCCTTCCTCGCGCAGCCGGCCGGCCAGCTCGTACGCGATGGTGGTCTTGCCGGCACTCGGCAGACCCGTGAGCCAGACGGTGGCTCCGGTCGTCACGTGATTCTCCTGGGTCGCAGTGATCGCTTCTGTAACAGCAGTAGCAACAGGAGCTGTGGGAGTCGTATGAATGACCTTGGTGCTCGTCATCCGTGCAGCCCGCACTCGGTCTTGGCGCGGCCCGCCCAGCGGCCGGCGCGCGCGTCCTCGCCCTCCAGGACCCGGCGGGTGCAGGGTGCGCAGCCGACGGAGGTGTAGCCGTCCATCAGCAGCGGGTTGGTCAGGACACCGTGTTCGGCGACGTAGGCGTCGACGTCGTCCTGGGTCCAGCGGGCGATGGGGGAGACCTTGACCTTGCGGCGCTTCTCGTCCCAGCCGACGACCGGGGTGTTCGCCCGGGTCGGGGACTCGTCGCGGCGCAGCCCGGTCGCCCAGGCCCGGTACCCTCGCAGGCCCTCCTCCAGCGGCTGGACCTTGCGGAGCTTGCAGCACAGGTCCGGGTCGCGGTCGTGGAGCTTCGGGCCGTACTCGGCGTCCTGCTCGGCGACCGTCCGGCGCGGGGTGAGGGTGATGACGTTCACGTCCATCACGGCCTCGACCGCGTCCCGGGTGCCGATGGTCTCGGGGAAGTGGTAGCCGGTGTCGAGGAACACCACGTCGACGCCCTTGCGGACGCGGGACGCCAGATGGGCCACCACGGCGTCCTCCATGGAGGACGTCACACAGAACCGCTCGCCGAAGGTGTCCACGGCCCACTGGAGGACCTCCAGCGCGGAGGCGTCCTCCAGGTCGCGTCCGGCCTGCTCGGCGAGTGCCTTCAACTCGTCCTCGACGCGAGCTTCACGAGCTTCCTGAGCCGTCGTCATATCCGGTCATCCCCTCCGTTGTCGGCTCGCTGAACGCCACGGGCGAGGAGCCCGAGGTACTTCAGCTGGAATGCGCGGTTGCACGCCGCGCATTCCCAGGCGCCGTGGCCCTGCTCACTGGGACGCAGGTCCTCGTCGCCGCAGTAGGGGCAGTAGAAGGGGGCCGCCCGCTCACTCATGACAGGGCCTCCTCACCGGCCCGGGCCGCCCAGGTGGCGAACCGCTCGCCGTCCTCGCGCTCCGCCTGGAACCGCTTCAGGACGCGCTCGATGTAGTCCGGCAGTTCCTCGGAGGTCACCTTCAGACCGCGGACCTTCCGGCCGAAGCCGGCCTCCAGGCCGAGCGCGCCGCCGAGGTGCACCTGGTAGCCCTCCACCTGCTCGCCGCGGTCGTCGAGCATCAGCTGGCCCTTGAGACCGATGTCCGCGACCTGGATGCGGGCGCAGGCGTTCGGGCAGCCGTTGATGTTGATGGTGATCGGCTCGTCGAAGTCCGGGATGCGGCGCTCCAGTTCGTCGATCAGGGCGGAACCGCGCGCCTTGGTCTCGACGATGGCCAGCTTGCAGTACTCGATGCCGGTGCAGGCCATGGTGCCGCGCCGGAACGGGGAGGGCTTGGCGGTCAGGTCCAGCGCCTCCAGGGCCTCGACCAGCGACTCGACCTGCGCCTCCTCGACGTCCAGCACGATCATCTTCTGCTCGACGGTGGTGCGGACCCGGCCCGAGCCGTGGGCCTCGGCCAGGTCGGCGATCTTCGTCAGGGTGGTGCCGTCGACGCGGCCCACGCGCGGGGCGAAGCCGACGTAGTAGCGGCCGTCCTTCTGCCGGTGCACACCGACGTGGTCGCGCCAGCGCTCCACGGGCTGGGCCGGGGCGGGGCCGTCGACGAGCGTGCGCTCGAGGTACTCGTCCTGGAGCACCTGGCGGAACTTCTCCGGGCCCCAGTCCGCGACCAGGAACTTCAGCCGGGCGCGGTTGCGCAGCCGCCGGTAGCCGTAGTCGCGGAAGATGGAGACGACGCCCTCGTGGACGTCCGGGACCTCGTCCAGCGGGACCCAGGCGCCGAGCCGGACACCGATCTTGGGGTTGGTGGACAGGCCGCCGCCGACCCAGACGTCGAAGCCGGGACCGTGCTCGGGGTGGACGACGCCGACGAACGCGACGTCGTTGATCTCGTGCGCCACGTCCAGCAGCGGCGAGCCGGAGATCGCGGTCTTGAACTTGCGGGGCAGGTTCGAGAAGGCCGGGTTGCCGATGACCCGGCGGTGGATCTCCTCGATGGCCGGGGTGCCGTCGATGATCTCGTCCTCGGCGATGCCGGCCACGGGCGAGCCGAGGATCACACGCGGGGTGTCACCGCAGGCCTCGGTGGTGGACAGGCCGACCGCCTCCAGGCGGTTCCAGATCTCCGGCACGTCCTCGATGCGGATCCAGTGGTACTGGACGTTCTGCCGGTCGGTGATGTCCGCGGTGCCGCGCGCGAACTCCTGCGAGATCTCGCCGATCACGCGCAGCTGCTGGGTGGTGAGCCGGCCGCCGTCGATACGGACCCGCAGCATGAAGTACTTGTCGTCCAGCTCCTCCGGCTCCAGGATCGCGGTCTTGCCGCCGTCGATCCCGGGCTTGCGCTGGGTGTAGAGCCCCCACCAGCGCATCCGGCCGCGCAGGTCGTTGGGGTCGATCGAGTCGAAGCCCCGCTTGGAGTAGACCGTCTCAATGCGCGTCCGCACGTTGAGACCGTCGTCGTCCTTCTTGAACTGTTCGTTGCCGTTGAGCGGGGTGAAGTGACCCACGGCCCACTGACCCTCACCGCGGTGACGGCTCACCTTGCGGCGGGGCGCGGAGGCGGCAGGATTCTGCGGGGTGGCGGCCATGGTGAATACGTCCTTCGGGACAGGCGGAATGCGACGCTGACCTGCGCGTACGGGCGCATGGGCATACCTGCGCGCCATTGCGCGGGCGGGAAGTGCTGGAAGGGAGCGTGTCGGCGGTGCTGCGGCTCGTCAGCTCGCCGGACAGATGGCGCTGGACATGCGGCCGAGGTCGACGTGCCGCCGACTCACCAAGGCAATTCCAGTTCCAGACATGACGAAAGCGTGTCACGGCGATCTGGACACAGTCCAGCTTCGTCCGTCATGCGGACACCCTTGTCCCGAAGGGTGAGACAAGGGTGTCATCGGTCACATGTGCTGCGCGGTGTCTTGTCCGCGCAGGTCAGGCTGGGTATGCGCCCGGCCAGGGGCCCGGGGTGGCGACCTCGGCCTCCTCCTCGACCTTGGTGTCGAAGAGCCGGAAGCCGCGCCGCTGGTAGTTGTCCATGGCGTACTCGCCGTCCTTGCTGCACGTGTGCAGCCACACCCGCTTGGTCGGCGGCAGCGTGGGCCAGCGGTCCCCCAGGTCCCAGGCGCGGGCCGCGCCGTACGACAGCAGGTGTCCGCCGATCCGCCGGCCGCGGAAGGCGGGGATCAGACCGAAGTAACCGATCTCCACCACCGCGTCGTCCCCGGGATCGAGCTCCACGTACCCGGCCGGTGTGCCCCGGTCGTAGGCCACCCAGGTCTCCAGGCCCGGCCGCTCGAGGTGCTCCTGCCAGCGCGCGTGGCTCCAGCCCAGCCGGTCGGTCCAGCGGATGTCACCGCCGACGGAGGCGTACAGGAAGCGGCTGAACTCGGGCGAGGGGACCTCGGAGCGGACGATCCGGACATCGCCCTCGGGCGCGGCGGCCGGCAGCAGGTCACTCGGCGCGGTCTGCTCCAGGGACCAGGTGGTCACGGGAATGTTGGTCATGCCGGTCAGGGAACCATCCGTTCCGCCGGTCTGTCGATCGCGCCCGTCACTTCGCCGACCGGTCGACGGAGGCCAGGGGCAGCGCGAACAGCACCCGGCCGGACTGCGTCCAGACCTCACCGGTCTGCGCCGAGTAGGAGAGGGACTCGGTCCGGGTGCTCCAGCAGGTGTGGCTGCCGTCGGCGCCGCAGGTGGCGCCCCGTGCCCCGTCGGTGTCCTGCCGCCACAGCGTCCCGTGCCGGTGGTCCGTGGCGGCCGCCCGGGTCAGGTACCAGGCCGAGCCGTGCGCCAGCACGCCCCGCACCCCGGTCGCCTTCGTGCGGTACGCCTCGGTCGCCCGGACCCGTCCGGCCGCGTCGGAGGCGAGGAGCCCGGTCCGGCCGGGCGCCGGGTCGAGGGCGTACCGCCACAGCCGGGCGCCCCGGTCGTTGTCGTCGAGGGTCCACTCCCCGGCGACCAGGGTGTCGGGGGAGGTGCTGCGGTCGAGGGAGACGGTGGCCGGGCGCGGGGCGTCCGCACCGCCGTCCAGCCGGTAGGAGGCGACGGCGGGCAGGACGTAGCGGCTGCCGTACGCCGACCAGCCGCCGGGCACCCGCCCGATCGCCGCACCGCTGACGGTGGCGCGCTGGACGCGGTTCAGGTCGTAGACGTACAGCGCGGTGCCGTCCTCCTCGTCGGCGGTGACCAGAAGTTTGTCCTCGGACCAGGCCATGCCCGAGACATGGGAGACCAGTCCCCGGTAGTCGCGGCCGCCGTCGACCGGTACGGCGAGCAGCGCCCAGGTGTAGGCGAGGCGGTCCGGGGCGCCCGCGTCGACGAAGGCGATCCGGGCCAGGCCCCGGTCGGTGCTCGGGCCGGTGCTGCGCGACCAGCCGGAGAGGATCACCCGGTGCGCGCCCCACAGCCCGTCGTCGTCGGCCTCGCCCGAGGTGGTCACCGCGCCCGGCTGCCAGCCCCGGGTGTCCGCGGCGTCCCAGCAGTAGGCGTGCGTGGCGGAGGGGGAGACGGGCAGCGCCCGCCGCTCCGCGTCCGTACAGCCGGCCGCGTCGCGCAGGGTGCGGTCGGCGTCGCCGAGCACCGCGCCCACGCCGACCGGCGGACCCATCTCCGCGGCGAGCCGGTCCAGGGAGGCCCGCGGCACCAGGTTCTCCGTCAGCCGCAGGGCTTCGGTGTCGGTGGAGGCGGTGAGCGGTTCCAGGGCTCCGGGGCCGTCCGGGACCGTCGCCTGGGAGGCGCTGATCATGGTGGCGGCGGCGGTGAGCGCCAGCGCCGTTCCGGTCAGGAACGCGCGCAGTGCCTTGCCCCGCCTGTGCCGGCGATGTCGGCCACGATGTTTCATTCGTCCTCCCGAGGCGGGGCCAACTGCGCCTGATGATCCTTACGTTGAGCGAGGAGCAGGTGGGGTGACCCGTAGGGGGATGCTACGGCAGTGGGCGTCCGCCCGGGCCCGGACCTCGCACATACGCGGAAGTCGCCGCGGCACACGCGGGCGCACGGCGTGAAAAAGGCGGCGAGAGCGCCGTACGGTACGACATCCGTATTCGCCCCGACCGCGGCACGAAAGCCGTGGCCAGGGCGGGTGAGGCGCACCCGGGGCGCCGGGGCCGGGGCGCGGCCGGCGTGGCCGGGACGCGCCCATCGTGGCCACCCTGGAACTGGCGGCCGACGTGAGGAAGTTCGAGCGGCCGGCGATCCCGGGCGACGGGATGTCAGGGAACGGGATGCCGGGCAACGGGATGCCCGGGAACGGGGCGGTCCGGGGATGCCGGGCAGCGGGAAGTCGGGCAATGGTGCCTGGAAACGGGGCGGTCCGGGGATGCCGGGCAGCGGGAAGTCGGGCAATGGTGCCTAGAAACGGGGCGGTCCGGGGATGCCGGGCAGCGGGAAGTCGGGCAGCGGGTTGCCGGGGAGCGGGGAGGTCCGGGGATGCCGGGCAGGGGATGCAGGGGAGCGGGGCGTTCCGCGGGACGCCGGGGAAGTCGTGGGCGTGACAGGGCGGTCGTCGTCAGGACACGGGGTCCGTCGCCCGCGCCTCGGTCACCGCGGGCGCCATGGAGTGCGGCAGGAGGTCCTTCGGGTCGTCCGGCAGGAGCACCGCCACCTCCGCGTCCTCGGAGAACCGGTAGGGCCGGTGCTCCAGGAGCCCCCCGAGGTACCGCCGCACCCGGGACAACTCGGCCCGGACGGTCACCGTCCGCCCCGGATCGCCGAACACGTCCGCCGCCAGCCCCGCCGCACTGCGCCCGCCCCGGTGCACCGCCAGCAGGTACAGCAACTCGGCGTGCCGGGGACTGAGTTCGTGCGACCACGCCCCCGCCCCGCCGGTCACCGCCACCGACCACCGGCGCGGCCGCGTCACATCCAGCTCGATCCGGGTGGTGCCGCGCGGCAGCGGCTCCGCGGCGCCCTCCAGCGCGCGCACCAGCCAGCCCCCCGCCAGCGGCTCCACCGAGCACAGCCCCAGCACCGGCAGCCACCGGCGGCCCGGCGAGGTCGACCGGGGCAGGGTGATCCGGGCCGCGTACGGCATCCCGCTCACGGCCGCGGTCCAGCCGTCCCGGTCCACCGCCGCCGCCCGGCCGCCGAGCCGGGCCAGCACCGGCGCCGCCACCGCCCGCAGCCGCTCCAGCGCCCCCAGGTGCAGCTCGCGCAGCTTCGCCTCGGCGAGCTTGGCCACCGCGTCGACCCAGGCGAGCGTGGCCGGATGCATCGTCTCCAGCGGCCCGCTCACGTCCACCACGCCCAGCAGCCGGCCGTCCCGCGGATCGGTGATCGGGGCGCCGGCGCAGGTCCACGCCGCGTGCGAGCGCACGAAGTGCTCGGCCGCGAAGACCTGGACGGGCCGGCGCACCACCGCGGGCGTCCCGATCCCGTTCGTCCCGACGACCTCCTCCCGCCAGTCCGCGCCCACCTCGAAACCCAGCCCGTCGGCCCTGCGCAACACCGGGGAACAGCCCTCCCGCCACAGCACCCGGCCCTCGTCGTCGGCGACGACCATGATGTGGTGGGCCGCGTCCGCCACCGACAGCAGCCCCTCCCGCAGCACCGGCAGCACCTCCCGCAGCGGTGACTGCTCACGGCGCCGGCGCACCTCGTCCACACTGAGCAGCCCGGCTCTGAAGTCGTGCTCGGGGTCCACGCCGCTGCGCAGCATCCGCTCCCAGGACTGCTCGATCACCGGCCGGGGCGCGATCCTCGTCCGCCGGCCGGAGAGCTTGGCGTCGCGCACCTCGTTGAGCATCCGCGCCGCCCGTGCGGCATCGACGGCCGCGAGCTGGGGCACGGTCATCGGCGACTTCGCCACTGGAGCCTCCCGGTGAACACACAGGCACAGGACCGGGTGTCAAGCTCCTGCGCCGACTGTTTCCGGTCTCACTCGGAGTCCCATCTTGCCGTCCGCACGTCACGGAGGGGCACACTCCGGACAGCGAGTCCGACACGTTGCAACCCTCTGCAACCCTGGCCAACATCCACTCGCTGTCCAAAACTTGTGGCGCGCCGTCCCGAGCGGCGCCACTGGCCTCGCAGGGCCATGCGGCGGGGGTGGTGCCGTGTCGGCGCAGCACCACCCCCGCATCTGCCCCGTCCCAGGTCAGACGAGCGGCCGGGCCCGTTCCACCAGCGCCGCCAGGTCCAGGCTGTGGGGCAGGGTGCCGAAGGCCGACCCGCCGTCCCCGCCGAGCCGCGACGCGCAGAACGCGTCGGCGACCTCCGGCGGCGCGAACCGTACGAGCAGCGCACCCTGGAGCACCCGTGCGAACCGCTCCGCCAGCCGCCGCGCCCGCGCCTCGGCTCCCTCCAGGTCGGCCAGCTCGGTCAGCAGGTCCTTGATCGCCGCGTCCAGCCGGTGGTCGGCACCCCGCGCCCGTCCCACCTCCCGCAGATACGCGTCCAGCGCCTGCGGCTCCCTGCGCAACGCCCGCAGCAGGTCCAGCGCCTGGACGTTGCCCGCGCCCTCCCAGACGGAGTTCAGCGGCGACTCGCGCACCAGCCGCGGCATCCCCGACTCCTCCACGTACCCGTTGCCGCCCAGGCACTCCGCCGCCTCCACCGTCACCGGCGTACAGCGCTTGGTCACCCAGTACTTCGCGGCCGGCACCGCGATCCGCAGCAGTGCCCGCTCCTGCTCACCGTCGTCGTCGTAGGCCGCCGCCAGACGCAGCCCGAGCGCGGTGGCCGCCTCCGACTCCACCGCGAGATCGGCCAGAACATTGCGCATCAGCGGCTTGTCGACAAGTTTTCCGCCGAACGCCTCGCGGTACGTGCAGTGGTGCACCGCCTGCGCCACGGCCGCCCGCATCAGGCCGGCCGAGCCGAGCACGCAGTCCAGCCGGGTCGCCGCGACCATCCCGATGATGGTCCGCACCCCTCGCCCCTCCTCGCCGACCCGGCGCGCCCACGTCCCGTCGAACTCGACCTCGGCGGACGCGTTCGACCGGTTGCCCAGCTTGTCCTTCAGCCGCTGGAGCAGGAACGGGTTGCGGGTGCCGTCCTCCAGCACCCGGGGGACGAGGAAGCAGGTCAGCCCCTCCGGCGCACGGGCCAGCACCAGGAAGCCGTCGGACATCGGCGCCGAGCAGAACCACTTGTGCCCGGTCAGCTCGTACGTCCCGTCCTCGGCGAGCGGCCGCGCCGACGTCGTGTTCGCCCGGACGTCGCTGCCGCCCTGCTTCTCCGTCATCCCCATGCCGAACAGCGCGCCCGCCTTCAGACGGGCGGGCCGCAGCTCGCGCTCGTACAGCGTCGACGTCAGCCGCGGCTCCCACTCGGCGGCCAGCTCCGGGTCGGTCCGCAGGGCGGGCACGGCCGCGTGCGTCATCGACAGCGGGCACCCGTTGCCCGCCTCGACCTGCGTCCACACCACGAACCCCGCCGCCCGCCGCACATGCCCGCCCGGCCGGACCCACGCCGACGTGAGCCCGGCGCTCACGCCCTTGCCGAGCAGCCGGTGCCAGGCCGGATGGAACTCGACCTCGTCGATCCGGTGACCGTGACGGTCGTGGGTGCGCAGGGTGGGCGGGTTCTCGTTCGCCTGGATCGCCCACTCGTGGAGCTGCGCCGACCCGGCGGCCCGGCCCAGGGCCGACAGATCTCCCCGGGCCTCGTCGAGCAGCTCCGGATCGAGATGCCGCTCCACGGCGTCCACCAGGGCCCGGTCGGCGCCGTAGACGTCGTACCCGAGCAGTGGCGGGGGCTGGTTGGTCACGGTGTGCGTGCTGCCTGCCATACGGCGAACCTACCGTTCCTAAAGACTGAGCGGGAGTGAGTCCTGTTGCCAGGTCTCATGCTCAGCCGAACACCCCGAACGGTGGTGGGTGTTCTGGTCGCCCGCGTTCGCTCCGTGCTCGGGCGGCACGCATCTCGTGCGTGGTCCGGGGACGCGGGGGCGGGATCCCTCACGCCTCGGGGTGCCTGGTCCGGCCTGGACGGTCCGATGCCCGTACCCATCGCTCTGGTAGGTACGGGGCGGTGTCGTCCGTCGCCGGATCGGGTGCCCCAGGGCGCGCCTGCCGATCGCCACGGCCGCAGCATCGTGACGAGTGGTCTTCCTGTTCTTGCTGGTGAGGGGCTTCTGCCAGTGCTGGGCGCCCCATTTCGAGGTGTAGGCGGGGTCGACAGCCACCAGCGGGATGCCGAGGTCGGCGGCCATGGACGCCAGCCTCGCCCGCAGCCGGGCGACGGGCATGCCGGAGATCAGCCGGCGGAAGCGTTTGCGGCGGCCGTGCTTCTCCCGGGTCGTCTCCTGCGTGAAGTCCAGGTCCTCGATCGCGATCGCGAGGCCGTGGCGTTCGGCCCAGTGCAGGAGGCGGATCAAGGCGTGGCGGACCTGCGCGTCGCGGTGGTCCGCGGTGCCGGACAGGTCGTAGTCGAAGCGGCGCGGGGCACCGACCGGGTTGCCGTGCGCATCCAGTCGCCAGGCCGCCAGATGGTCGGCGTTCATGTCCACGCCGATCAGACCACTGGTGCGGGCGGCACACAGCGGCACGGCCTGGACCGGCGGGAGGGTCCAGGCGGCGGTCAGATACCAGCGGTCCCGCTCGGTGTCCTCGTGGATACGGTAGGCCACCGCCCGGTGCGCGGTGACACGGTCGCGCCAGGTCTCGCCCCGGTGCGCGAAGGAGACCTTCGCGGCCAGGACGTACCGGCCGTGCGGGGCGTTGGCGAGATGGGCGAGCGGTGCCGGGAGCTTGAGGGATACTTCGCCGTCGGGGCTGACCCGGATGGTCTCGTTGCCGTAGCGCTTGCCGGACTCGCCGTCCGCCTGCAGGAACCGGCGCGCAGCCTCCCACCGGCGCCGCCACTCATCCTCGTTCGTCTCGGCGGCATCGAGGTGGTGGCGGGCGGTGAGCAGCCGCTTCCCGCCCCGCACCACCCGCACCCGGCCGGCCTCCAGGTCGGCGCGCACTCGCTCCAGCCGGTCCTCCAGCACCCGCAGCCGCCGCGACTTGGCATGCCACTCCCGCTCACCGCGGTACCCGCCCGGTGCCTGTTTCGTTCCCTTCGCCCCGACCGGCAGAGACAGCCGACGAGTGATGGTGTCCACTCCGGCCTGAAGGGACTGGATGTGGGCGAGCTGGCCCCGGCGGGCGAGCGCCCACTGATCGTGCGTGGCCTTCGTGATACTCCCGGCCCAGCGGGACGAGGACTCACCCGTCAGCGACTGCTTGCGCGCCGCCCACCGGTCACTGTCGTGCTCCAGCCCGTCACGGCAACGGGTTTTCAGATCACGGGACGCGAGCGACCCGAGGTGGCCGCCGACCAGCCGCAGCACCTCCTCGTCCTGAGCGGTCAGGCCCTTGAGCCGGTCCCGGACCGCCACCCCCGCAGGGCTGGGCACCACGAACGGCGCCGCCACCTTCCGCAGCTCGCCCAACCCCGTCACCCCCACCCAGCTCCGCGGCATCCCGTCACACCGGCCAACGAACCCCACCCGCAAAGGTCACGCATTCGACCAACAAACCTACGTTCACAACGGCCGGAAACCCGCCCACCTACCCTGACCGCAGAGGCCCGCACTCACTCACACTCACCAGAACGCACTCGCACACAGCCAAGTGGCAGCAGTTCAGAAGCCCCGGCCGGACCGCTCATGACCACGGGACACCGATGCCTCACGCGCGTGTGCCCGGCTGCTGCTCGTACGGGGACGGCTCCCAGGAGGGCCGATGGCCTCGCGCGCGTGTCCGGCCGGACGGAGCTGCGCAAGACCCGGCTGCCGGCCCGACGGCCTCACGCGCGCGTGCCCGGCACGACGACGGCCGGACACCCCACGCGGGGCCACGTCCATGGCGGGGCTGACGCCTCCTGTGTGTGCCACGCCCACGACGGGGCCGAGGCGCACACGAGTGTCACGCCCACGGCGGGTCCGGACATCGGACCCGCGGGTCCCGCACCGACGGCGACCGCGGGTCCGCATCTGAGGCGGGCGACCGAGGCCGGGTCCCACCGGAGGTGAGCGCAGCCCCGTACGGCGGATACCTTTAAGGCGTGCAGCCAGCAAGTCAGCCTTCCGAGCGGCCCGAGCGGCCCGAGGTCCCCTTCGGGCGTCTCCACCGCGCGCGTGCCCTCTACCGCAACGTCTCCAAGCGCAGGACCGCCTGGCTGCTGCTCAAGGACACCGTCAACTCCTGCATCGAGTACCGCATCCTCGGCCTCGCCGCGGAGGCCGCCTTCTTCACCCTGCTGTCCGTGCCGCCGCTGCTGCTGAGCCTCATCGGCCTGCTCGGTTACGTCGACGACTGGACCGGCACCGACACCATCAGCAGCCTGGAGAGCAACCTCCTCGACGCGTCCCGCACCGTCCTGTCCGACAAGGGCGTCACGCAGATCGCCCAGCCGATCCTCGACGACGTGATGGCGGGCGGCCGGCCCGACGTCATCTCCATCGGCTTCCTGTTCGCCCTGTGGTCGGGTTCCCGCGCGGTGAACGTCTTCATCGACACCATCACCGTCATGTACGGCCTGGACGGCGTCCGCGGCATCGTCAAGACCCGCCTGGTGGCGTTCCTGCTGTTCATCGCCGCCCTGCTGATCGGGTCGGTCGCGCTGCCGCTGATGGTCGCCGGGCCCGACGCCGTCGTCCGGATCGTGCCGTGGTCGACGACGGTCGTGCAGGTCCTGTACTGGCCGGTCGTGATCGTCCTGTCGATCGCCTTCCTGACCACGCTCTACCACGTCTCCGTGCCGGTGCGCTCCCCGTGGATCGAGGACGTGCCCGGCGCCCTGGTGGCCCTGGCGATGTGGGTGCTGGGCAGCTTCCTCCTGCGCATCTACCTCCAGAGCACCATCGAGGGCGCCACCATCTACGGCTCTCTCGCCGCCGCCGTCGCCGTCCTGCTGTGGATCGGCGTGTCCGCCTTCGCCGTGCTCGTCGGCGCCGCCGTGAACGCCGCCATCGACCGGGTCTGGCCGGCCGCCGCGACCGCCGCGGCGCGCGCCGCCAACGAGCGGCTGCGCGAGGAGGAGGCCGCGGAGTACGTCGCCCGCATGGCCGCCGCCCGCGCGTACGACGACCCCGACGACCCCGACATGCCGTCCGAGTTCCCCGAGCGGTGGTCGCGGTTCCTGCCGCCGGAGGACGTGACCGGCCGGCTGCGCACGCACGCGAAGACCTTCCCCAAGGGGAACGGGAACGGGGAGGAGCCCCCGCCCCCCGAGAAGTGAACGCCCGGCGTCACGCCCAGGTGCCCGCCGCCGCTGCCTCCTTCGCGAACTCCGCGAAATCGCGCGGCTCCCGGCCCAGCACCCGCCGCACCCCGTCCGTGAGGTGCGCGTTGTGGCCGTCGAGCATCTCCTCGAACAGCTCGACGAGGAAGTCGGCCTCCTGCTCCGGCACCCCGAACCCGGTCAGGTGCTCGTGGTACTCGCGCGACGGCACGGCCCGGTAGGTCAGCTCGCGCCCGGCCGCCGCGGCGATCTCCGCGACGGCCTCGCCCCACGCCACCGGCCGCGGCCCCGTCAGGTCGAGCTCCCGCCCCGCGTACCGGTCGCCGGAGGTCAGCGCCGCCACCACCACGTCCGCGATGTCCCGCACGTCGACGAAGGGCTCCCGCACGTCCGGGGCGGCCGGGAAGACCAGCCCGCCGCTCAGCCGCAGCTCCTCCGCCAGCGGGCCCTCGCCGAAGTTCTGCGAGAACCACGCGGCCCGCACGATCGTCCAGTCCGCGCCCGACGTCCGCAGCGCCTCCTCGGTCGGCCGCGCCCGCTCCTCGCCCCGGGCCGACAGCAGCACCAGATGCCGTACGCCCAGCCCGGCCGCCTCCCGGGCGATCTCCCCGACCGCGCGGGCCGCTTCCGGGGTGCCGACGTCGGTGGGGTGGACCAGGTAGGCGGCGTCCGCGCCGCGCAGTGCCTCCGTCCACGTCGACCGCTGCTCCCAGTCGAAGCCCGTCGCCCGCGAGGCCGCCCGCACCGTCAGCCCGGCATCGCGCGCGGCCCGCGCCACGCGTGCCCCCGTACGACCGGTCGCGCCGGTCACCGTCACCGTCAGGCCCCGTGCCATGCCCTGCGCCGTGTCCTGTGCCGTGCCCCGTGCCGTGTTCCGCGCCGTGTTCCGCGCCGTGTCCTGTGCCGTGTTCCGCGTCATGCGTCCAGTCAACTCGCGTACACCGCACGGGCCCATCGCTGAACGGCTCATTCCCATAAGCGCGCGTCTACGCTGTCGGCATGGACGCTTCCCCGCGCTCGAACACCGTCTCGCGGGGGGACCCCCTCGCGGGCCTGCTGGACGGGCCGCGCGCGCGGGGCGCCCTCATGATCCGCGCGTGTTTCGACCCGCCGTGGGCGGTGCGCGTGGAGGACCGGGCGCCCCTGACGGTGATGCTCATGGTGCGCGGCGAGGGCTGGGTCGTGCCGGACGAGGGCGAGCGGGTCCGGCTCACGGCGGGCGACCTCGCCATCGCGCGCGGCCCCGGCGCCTACACCTGCGCCGACGACCCCGCCACCGCCCCGCAGGCGCTGGTCCTGCCGGGGGGACGCTGCGCCCACCCCGACGGACGGTCCCTGAACGGCTCCATGGATCTGGGGATCCGCGCCTGGGGCGACCGGCTGGACGGCTCCACGGTGGTGCTGATCGGGACGTACCTGATGGACGGGGAGATCAGCGGCCGGCTGCTGGACGCGCTGCCGCCGCTGCTGTCCCTCACCCCCGCGGTGTGGCAGTGCCCGCTCACCCCGCTGCTGACGGAGGAGATCGGCCGGGACGAACCCGGCCAGGAGGCCGTCCTGGACCGTCTGCTCGACCTGCTCGTCATCGCCGCCCTGCGGGCCTGGTTCTCCCGGCCCGAGGCGGCGGCGCCGGCCTGGTACCGGGCGAGGGCCGACCCCGTCGTGGGCCGTGTGCTGCGGCTCGTCCAGGACGACCCGGCCCACCCGTGGACGGTGGCCTCCCTCGCCGCCAAGGCGGGCGTCTCCCGGGCCGCCCTGGCCCGCCGCTTCACCGAGCTCGTCGGGGAACCGCCGATGACGTACCTCACCGGCCGGCGCCTCGCCCTCGCCGCCGACCTGCTGCGCGACACCGACGACACGGTCGGCGCGATCGCCCGCCAGGTCGGCTACGGCAGTGCCTTCGCCCTGTCCAGCGCCTTCAAACGGGTCCACGGGGTCAGCCCGCAGGAGCATCGGACACGGGCCGGGTAGGGGAGGGGACCGTCGTTGGAAAGCGCTTGTGAGGCTTTGCTTCCTGTGTCAGGCTACGGGGCGGCCGATCTTGCGGAGGCGCGCCGCCCCACCGGGCACCGGGTCCGCCGGACCGGGGTCCACCGTTCCCGTGAGGAGCCCGCCGGGCCGGCCAGGCGGTACAGGCCGCGCGACCGGGCAGGGAGACGACGATGACCGACAGGCCCGTCCGGAGCGGACCCCTTCAGTACGGCATCGCCCAGCAGGAGTGGCTCTACCACAGGAAACACGGGCGGCCGCGCCACCCGCGCCAGTGCCTCTGGCTGGACCTTTCCGCCGGCCTGTCCCACGAGGATGTCGCCGTCGCCGTCGCCGTCATGGTGGAGCGGCACGAGGTGCTGCGGACCACCTTCCCCGCGGACCACAGGGGAGACCCCCGGCAGACCGTCTGGCCCCCGGCCCCCGTCCCCTTGCACCGGTTAGACCTCTCCGCCCCCGACGCCGCGGCCGGCACCGCCTCTTCCGCCGGCACCGCCACATCCGCCGGCACCGCCTCTTCCACAGGCACCGAGGAAGTCGCCGGCACCAAGGAAGTCGCCGGCACCAAGGAATCCGCCGGCACCCAGGGACCGGCCGGCACCCAGGAACCCGCCGGCACCGAGGAACTCGACGCCTTCTGCGACGCCCCGCTCGACGTGTTCACCACGACACCGCTGCGGGCCGCCGTCGTACGGTACGCCACCGGACACCGCCGGCTCCTGCTGGTGATCGCCCACATAGCGATCGACTACCTGGGACAGCAGGTCCTGCGCGAAGAACTCACCGAGGCCCTCCGGGCGGCGGCAGCGGGCCGCCCGCCGGTGCTCCCGCCCGTCGCCTGCCAGCCGCTCGACCACGCCCTCGCGGAGGCGGACGCCGACGACGGCACCCCCCTCACGCACTGGCGGAGTGTCCTCTCCGCCGCACCGGCCGGCATCTTCCCCACCGCCGTCGTTCCCGAGCGCGTCCGCTACACGCGCGTCCGCCTGGACTCACCCGCCCTGGGACCGGCCCTCCGCCTCATCCACCGGAAGCACCGCCTGCCTCTGGGACCGGTCTTCCTCACCGCGCTGGCCACCGCCCTCTCGGTCGTCTGCCGGCAACCCGTCGTCCCGCTCTCCTACACCTGGCCCGCGCGTGAGCCCGAGCGGACGAAGAGGCTCGTCGCCTCGGTCATGCGGGACATCATCCTGAACGTCGACCTCTCGGACGCGCCCGACTTCGTCACGGCCGTGCACCGCGTCCAGGAGTCCGTGCTCCGCTGCGCCCGCCACAGCCAGTACGACGTCTACGGCCTCCTCCAGGCCGACTCCCTCATCAACCGCCGACGCGGCGCCTGGCGCCGGTCCGCCGTCTTCGTGAACCTCGGCCCCGACCCGGACACGGAGTGGGGCACGGAGCGCGAGGCCGGGGCCGACGCGACGGCGCCGGGCCCCCTGCCCGACGGCGGCTCGCTGACCGCCGAGACGGGACCGGAGGAGCACTATGACGACTTCAACCTGTACACGTCCCTCGCTCGCGGCGAGCACGGCCGTGCGGAGCTCTTCCTCGCGGCGAACCAGGCGGTCCTGACCCCGGCCGAGGCCACCGGGATCGCCCGTGGTGTCGAGGCGGTCCTCGTCGGGCTCGCCTCGGCCGGCGGCCTGTCCGCCGCCGAGGCACGGCACCTGAGCGCCCTGACGCCACGGCAGGTCGGGGAGGGCTGGATCTCGGTGCGGGGGGCGTGGTTCCACCTCGGGCTCGCCGAGGAGATCCTGCGCCGGCACGACGGGGTCGTCTCGGCGAGCGCGCGCCGGGAACCGGACGGGACGACGACCGCCCACGTCGTCGTCCGCCCCGACGGCCCCTCACCTCGGGAACTCCGCGAATTCCTCCTGGCCCACCTGGACTTCCGGCATGCGCTGTTCGTACCCGACCACCTCCACGTCACGGCGAGCCCCGCTGCGGAACCACCCGTCGCCGGGACCGGCACGGAGCCCCGCGCCGCCGCGTCCCCCGCCCCCGCTGCCGAGTCCCCCGCGCCCGCGGAACGGACGCCGCCGGACGCGGGTGAGCGGAACGCACGGCAACGAGTCCTGCGAGCGGCCGTGGAGGCGGCGAACGAACTCGACGACGTGGACATGTCCCTCACCTACGTGGAGGCCGGCGGCCTGCTCAGGCGCGTCCCGGTCGTCCTCGCCCACCTGCGCGAACAGGGGGTGGACGGCTTCGTCGCCGGGGACTTCCTGCGCCCGTGCAGCCTGCGCGCGCTCGCGCTGCACCGCCCGTCCCGCCCGGTGGCCGCCCCCCACTGAGCGAGGGCTCCCGCCGCCCGCGATCACCGCCTTCGTCCCACTCCGACGAGCCATGGGAGAACGACATGTGGATCCTTGGTGTGAACGCCCCACCCGCCGGCTGGCACGACGCCTCCGCCTGCCTGGTCGACGGCAGCGGAAACGTCATCGCCTATTCCGAGCAGGAGCGCCACAACAGAGTTCGCCATGCGATCGGAGACGGCTTCAACAAACCCACGGCCGCGGCACGGTTCTGCCTGGAGCAGGCCGGCATCACCGTCGACGACCTCGACACGATCGCCATCGGCTGGGACATCGACCAGATGTTCCCCGGGTTCTTCGCCGACGAGCGCGAACTGGCCTCGCACGCCACCGGTTTCGACTTCCCCGGACGCCTCCCCGAGATCGTCCTCGTGCCCCACCACCGGGCGCACGCCGCGTCGGCCTTCTACGCCTCCCCGTTCTCCGAGGCGGGCGTCCTCGTCGTCGACGGGAACGGCGAGAACGAGTCGACCACGATCTGGTCCTTCTCCTACGACCGCGAGCCCGAACGCAAGTACGGCCTGCCGCGCACCGCCTCCCTCGGCTACGCGTACGACGGGGCCTCCGAGTGGCTCGGCTTCCACCACCTCGACGCGGGCAGGACCATGGGGCTGGCCGCTCACGGACGGGCCCGCGGGCTCGTCGTGGAGACACTGGTCGACACCGACGGCGACGGCCTCCGGCTGGCGATCCCCCCGCTGCCGGAGAACGACGGGCGCGCGACGATCGACGAGATCGGATCCCACTACGGAGCCACGGTGACCGCCTGGCGCGAGCTCTACGCCAAACTCGCCGGCGCCGACCGGCCCACCGTCCCGGCGGACCGGCTGACCGAGGACCCCGCGGCCGTGCTCGTCGCGTACACGGCACAGCGCCTGATCGAGGACGCGGTGACCTCCCTCGCCGCCACGGCCCGGCGCCTCACGGGCGTGGCGGAACTCTGTCTGGCCGGTGGCGTGGCACTCAATTGCAGCGCCAACGGACTGCTGCCGGGGCCCCTGTTCGTCCCGCCGGTCCCGCACGACGCCGGAGTGGCCCTGGGGGCCGCGTGGAGCGTGCGCCCGCCGCGACGGCCGGGCGGCGCGATCAGCCCCTATCTGGGCGAGGACGTCCGGGCGGACGGCGTCGGACCCACGGCGGCACAGGGGCTGGTGCGCACCGGCTTCGACCCCGACCGGGTCACCGACCTCCTGCTGGACGGGCAGGTGGGAGCGGTCGCCCAGGGCAGGGCCGAGGTCGGCCCACGCGCCCTGTGCCACCGTTCCATCCTCGCGGTGCCGGACACGACGGCGGTGCACGAGCGGGTCAACCGGATCAAGCACCGGGAGCAGTGGCGCCCCTTCGCCGGCGTCACCTCGCCGCAGTACGCCGGCACCCTGTGGGAGCGGCAGGAACACCTCAGCCGCTACATGCTCGGCGCGGCCCGTGTCACCGACGAGGCCCGCCGGGTCGCGCCGGGCGTCGTGCACGTCGACGGCACCACCCGCCCGCAGGTCCTGGCTCCCGGTACGGCGCCGGCGGTCGAGGCGGTCCTGGCGGCACTCGCCGGCCGCGGCGCGCCGCCCGTCCTCCTCAACACGTCCTTCAACGACCGGGGCGAGCCCCTGGTGAACAGCGCCGCGGACGCGCTCGCGGCGTTCCGCTCCATGGACCTCGACTTCCTCGTCCTGGACGACGCGCTGTACCGCAGGACGCCCGGGGGACGATGACGGCCGGGACGCCGTGCGGCGCCGGGCACCCCGTCGGAGGGCGCGCACCGGACGCCGCCGCTACTCCCACGGAGATCCGTCGGCAGCGCCCCGGCCGCGCAGACGGGACGCCAGCGTGGACAGATCGCACGGCAGCCGGAAGTCGTCGAACCGCAGTCCGGTGAGCCCGTCCCGCGCCAGCAGGCGTAACACCTCCGCCACGCGCGCCAGGCGCCCGCCCGCCTCCACATAGCCGTCGTGCAGGGGCACCGACTCCAGCCCGTTGGCCCGGACCACGGCGTCGTGCAGAGCCTGTTCCCGGCCCGAGACCGGACGGCCGGCACCGGCCACGGCTCCGGCACCGGCCACGGCTCCGGCCACGGCTCCGGCACCGGCCACGGCACCGGCTCCGGCTCCGGCTCCGGCTCCGGCTCCGGCTCCGGCCCCGGCTCCGGCTCCGGCTCCGGCTCCGGCTCCGGCTCCGGCTCCGGCCCCGGCACCGGACCGGGTGCCGGACCCGGCACCGGCCTCGACCGCCGAGCCGGCCTCGGCCCCGGCCGCCGCATCGGCCTCGGCCTCGGCCCCGGCGCAGCCGTCGCCGGGCTCCTGGGCGATCAGGAAGCGGTCCGGGACGATCAGGGCGGACCGCGGCCCCACCCTGTTGAGCAGGAACCTGCGCAGCGCGACGGCACCGACGTCCGGCCCCGTGACCGTGACCTCCGCACGGAGCTCACCGTCCTCGACGAAGGCCCGCGCGCCGGTGACCCCCGGATGCTCCCGCAAGGCCCGCTGGACCAGACGGAGATCGGTCCACGACCCGTCGACCGTCACCCACCCGTCGCCGCGCGGCCGCGGCCGCGGGAGGAACTCCTTGCAGACGAGCCCCGGATCCTCGGCGAACCGCGCCAGGGCACCCTCGACGCGCAACAGCAGGGCGACGGCGCCCTCCCGGTCCACCACGGCCTCGTTGGCGGACAGGAAGAGCCGCGCACGCCCGTCCGGACCGGGGGACACCGCCAGGTACAGCAGATGCGGGCCGTCCTCGAACGGCAGCTCGGGAGCGCGCGTGTACGTGGTGGTGCCGCGGGCGAGCAGCGACGACGGACCGGGGGCGGGGGAGCCGTCGAGGTCCGCGGCCCCCTCGTCCGTCCCGTCCGTCGCGTAGTGGAAGTTGACGAAGATCCCCGGATGGGTGCGCGCCCCTCGGCGGCGGCCGGCCCGCGCCTCGGCCTCCAGCAGGTCCAGGACGTCGACGTCGCTGCGTCTCCCGGCCCGCAGCCCGGCGCGCACGGCGGCCTCGGCCAGTTCGTCGAACCGGCTCTCCCGCCGGACGTCGACGGCCAGCACGACGTCCCTCATGACCGATCCCACCATCCGCCGCGAGGGCGGGCTCTCCCGGGACGACCACGTGGTGGCGAGCGCCACGCGGTCCTGGCCGGACGCCGCGGACACGGCCAGCGCCACCGCCGCGAGGAACACGGAGGCCGCCGGCCGCCGCCGCCCGACGCGGGAGAGCGCCGGCCCGAGCGCCGCGGAGTCCCGTACGACGTGATGGCACCCGACGGGTGAGGGGATCTCCGCAACGGCGAACGGACCGCCCGGCAGATGCCGGAACTCCTCCTCCCAGAATCGCAGGTTGCGGTCCCTGACGGCCCGGCCGCGCTCCGAGTGTTCGAGGCGGGCCCGGTCGACGGGATGGTGGTCCGCGGCGGGCAGCTCCGGCGGCGTACCGCGCGCGGCCGCGTCCAGGATCACCTCCGTCTCCCGGGTCAGGATGCCCATCGACCAGGCGTCGACGGCGATATGGGCGAACACCAGCGTCAACTGCCGCCGCCCGTCGTCCCGTCGGGTGAGGGCGGCCCGGACGGGCCACTCCTCGCCGATGCGGAACGGCGCCTCCAGCGACGCGTCCGGCCGGCGCAGCGGCACCCGCTCCGGACGCCACACGTGCTGCACCGCCCGGCCCCGCTCGTCCTCGGCGAAGGTGGTGCGCAGCACCTCGTGACGGGCGACGAGGAGAGCGACGGCGTCCTCGACCTGCCGCTCACCGAGGGAGCCGGGCACGTCCACGTCGACCCGGGGGCAGCCGAACGGCTCCCGCCCCTCGCACACGATGTGGACCCACTCCGCCTGGCAGAGCCCCGACTGCAAAGGGCCCGTACGTTCCAGCACACGCATGACGCCTCCCCTGGTTCCCCGGTTCCTCGCGGCGGTCAACGGGTCAGCAGCCGGCTCAGCCGGTGCCGGGCCACCGCGAAGCCTGCCGCGGACATGGCCAGCAGATAACAGACATGGGCCGCCGTCCCCGCGGTGAGACGGCCGGCGGACAGGTCCCGCAGCAGTTCCACTCCCTGGTAGAGCGGGGTGAGCCGGACGATCGCCCGCCCCCAGTCCGGATACGCCTCCACGGGGAAGACCGTCCCGGAGCACATGGTCATCAGGAACATCCAGATGCTCACCTGCTCGAAGTCCTCCCACCGGCGCATGAACGTGGTCGCGGCCATGCTGACCGCCGCGAACGCCAGGCTGATCAGCGTGGCGCCGGGCAGCGCCAGGAGCATCCACCACGACGGGGCCAGGCCGAGAGCGGCCATGGACACCAGGAACGCGGACGAATAGATCCCCCCGCACAGCAGCGCCCACGCGGTCTCGCCCACGGCCAGTTCGCCGACCGTCAGGGGAGTCGACAGATAGCCCTCGTACAGGCGCTGGGTGAGCTTGGCGTAGAAGGAGTACGTGGTCTCGTTCACCACCCCGGACACCGCGGCGGTGGCGAGCATCGCCGGTGCGACGAACTCCTCGTAGCTCATGGTCCGGCCCTCGACGGTGATCTCGCCGATCAGGGCGCCCATGCCCAGGCCGAGGGCGACGAGCAGGATCACCGGTTCCAGGAGCGTGGAGACGAAGTTCGGCCAGGCGCGGCGGTTCAGCAGCAGCCCCCGGGACACGAACGTGCCGGCTCGGTGCAGCTTCGCGGCTGTCGCGGAGCGGGACATGGAAGGCGGCCTCGCGTTCTGGACGGAGTCGGTCAGTCGGACAGACGGCCGACGGTGTCGGTCAGTCGGACAGGCGGCGCTCGAACACCCGCAGGGTCAGGACGAAACCGGCCGCGACCCACAGCAGGAGAACCCCCAGGTGCCCGGCGAGGGACAGCGGCTCCGGACCGGCACCGGCCGCGAACCGGCCGGAGACCGCCCGGCACACCTCGACCCCGTGCCACAGAGGGGAGACCCGCACCAGCGGCTGCACGACCGCCGGCAGGTCCCCCACGGGGAAGAACACCCCGGAGAACATCGACAGCGGCAGCACCACCAGCCGGGACACGGTCATCAGGTTGGCCGAGCTTGTGAGCCGTCCGGTGAAGGCGAACAGCGGCGCCGCCGCGGACAGCGCCAGCAGCATGGCGACCGGCACCAGCAGCAGGCACCACGGGCTGTCGAACACGCCGAGCAGCGCGGCCACCGCGCAGAAGGCGACCGCCGACACGGCCGTGCGGACGGCGATGAAGAGCAGATGACCCGCCAGCACTTGCCCCACGCCGAGGGGCGCCGTGAGCAGCCGCTGGTACCGGCCGGTCAGCCGGAGGGCGGAGTAGAGGGGGAAGCCCGCCTCCTCCGCCGCCGTCTGGAAGGCGACGACGGCCAGCAGGCCCGGCGCCAGGAACGCCACGAAGGGGAGGCCCTCGACGTCGTGCTCCACGTATCCGCCCGCGCCGACGCCGACCACACCCAGGTACAGCAGCGGCATGAGGAACCCGGTGAAGACGCCGGTCCGCCAGGTCCGGCGGTAGAGCGTCAGATGGAAGCGGGTGACGCGCAGTGTCCCGTTCCCCATCGCCGCTACTCCGCGAGCGCGCGCCCGGTCAGGCGCAGGAAGACGTCCTCCAGGGTGCACCGGCGCTCCAGCGTCCCGCTCGGCCGCAGCCCGGCCCGGTGGACCGCGGCCGACGCCTCCGCGGCACTCTTCACGTAGAGCAGGACCCGGGCCCCCAGTACCTCCACCCGCTCCGCCAGCGACCGGAGCACGGGCAGCCCGGGGAGGTCACCGCCCTCGTCGAAACGCAGCTCGACGATCTCCGGCGAACCATGGGCGCGCAGCAACTCCCGGGGCGTGCCCGAGGCCACGATCCGCCCTCCGTCCACGATCACGATGCGGTCGCTCAACTGCTCGGCCTCGTCCATGTAATGGGTGGTGAGGACCACGGTCGCGCCGTCCCGGCGCAGCTCCCGCAGCCGGTCCCACAGCAGATGGCGGGCCTGTGGGTCCAGTCCGGTGGTCGGCTCGTCCAGCAGGACGATGTCCGGTTCGTTCACCAGCGCCCGCGCGATGGCCAGTCGGCGCATCATGCCGCCCGACAGGGCGTCGATGAGGTCCCCGGCACGGTCCGAGAGCCGTACGAACTCCAGGAGTTCCGCGGAACGCAGCCGGGCGGCTTTCCGGCCCAGTCCGAAGAGCCGGGCGTATGTCGTCAGATTCTCCAGAACCGTCAGCTCGCGGTCCAGATTGTCCTTCTGCGGCACCACCCCCAACCGGGCCCGGACAGCGGGACCGTCCGACACGGGGTTCATGCCGAGGATGCGCAGGCTTCCGCCGCTCGGCGCGGACGTGCCACTGAGCATACGCATCGTGGAACTCTTTCCGGCACCGTTGGGACCCAACAGCGAGAAGACCTCACCGGCCCGCACCTCGAAGTCGACGCCGGCCACCGCCACCGTGTCTCCATAACGTTTCACCAGGCCCCGAGCGGATATCAGCGCACCCTGGTCGTCCCTCACGCATCGCCCCCGAATGCCGATGTCATTCGGCGATGCTAACAGCAGTCCGCCCGGCCCGACGCTGTCGAATTTATTCGACGATCTGCGGTGGCTTTGCGGTCTTGTCACCGCCACGAACCACTCTTTAGCATGTCGCCATGTTTTTATCGCGGTGGGGAAGGGCACCTCGCATTGCCATGTTCAATGCGGCGGCACCTGGCCATATTTATACGAGCCTGGAAGTCATCAGGGAGCTCGCCACCCGCGGACACCGGGTCACCTATGCCATACCTGAGAAATACGCGGATGTCGCCGCCTCGGCGGGCGCGGAACCCAGAACCTACCGATGTGTATTGGGGATGGACTCCGGCGACTGGCTGAAGAAGGGACCCGTCGGCTGTATGGAGGCCGGCCTGGCCGACAGCATGCAGGCCCTCCCGCAACTCGCCGCCGCCTACGCCGACGATCCGCCCGACCTCGTCCTCTACGACTGGCTCACCCCCTACGCGCGCATCCTGGCCCGCCGGTGGGGCGTACCGGCCGTGATGCTCGCCCAGATGTCCGACTGGGACCCCACGGAGGAGGAGCGGGCCGAAGCCGCCCGCGACGCCCGGCCCGACCCGCGGCACGAAGCCCACGAACGGCGCTACCGGGACTGGCTCGACCGGCACGGCTTCGCCGACATGGACGTCCACACCTTCGCCAACCGGCCGGACCGTTCCCTCGGGCTCATCCCCAGGTTCCTCCAGCCGCACGCCGACCGCATCGATCCCGCCGTCCACACGTTCGTCGGGGCCTGCCTGGGGGACCGCTCCCACCAGGGCCGGTACGAGCCGCCCGCCGGCACGGACCCGGCCGACCGGCTCCTGCTCGTCACCCTCGGCACCTCCTACGCGGACGAACCCGGCTTCTTCGAGAGCTGCGTCGAGGCGTTCGGCGGCCTGCCCGGATGGCACGTGGTGCTGCACGTCTGGCGGGAAGCCGACCGGGCCGCCCTGGGGCCCCTGCCGCCCAACATCGAGGTCCACGGCACGATCCCCCAACTGGCCGTCCTGCGCCGGGCCGACGCCTTCATCAGCCGTGGCGGCATGGGCGCCGTCCTGGAGGCGCTGAGCTGCGAGGTGCCCATGGTCACCATTCCCCGGGGCGCCGACCAGTTCCTCAACACGCAGACACTGCGGGCACTCGGCGTGGCCCGCGAGGTCCCCGCCGGCGAGATCACCCCCGAGGCGCTGCGCACCGCCGTGACCGCGCTGGTCGAGGACCCCGACGTCGCCGGCCGGCTGCGGGACCTCAGGAAACGGATGGACCAGGACGGCGGACCGTCCGCGGCCGCCGACCTGATCGAGGCCGCACTGCGCTGACACGGCAAGCGGAGCCGGGAGGCCACCAGTGAGCACGCCGAAACCCGACGTCACCGTCGTCCTGCCCTGCGCGGGCCTCGGCGTGCGCTTCGGCGCCCCGTACTCCAAGGAACTCCACTGCCTGGCGCCGGGCGTCTCCGTGATCGACCGAAGTCTGGAGACGGTCGTGGAACTCGCCGGATCCGGGCTCGAAGTCCGCGTGGTGGTCGTCTTCCGGGCCCACAAGCTGGATGTCGTCGCCCACCTCGCGCACTACACCCGGGACGTCCGGATGGTCTTCGTGTACCAGGACGAATCCTTCGGGGACGACCTCGGCGGGGCCATCCGCACCGCCCTGCCGCTCGCCGAGGGGCACGTCGTGCTGGTCCTGCCGGACATCACGCTCCACGGCCCGGGCAGCGAAGGCAGCCTCGTGGAGGCGGTGCGCAGGACACCGGCGTCCGGCTGGTGCGTCGTGGCCGCCAGAACCGGCCCGGACGCCCTGACCGAACTGGGCGCACTGCGACTGGATGGGCACGGGGACGGCACCAGGGTCGTCGCGGCGGAGGAGAAACCCGCACGCCCCGACGGCTACAACGCCGCGTGGGCCATGGTCGTCGCGAGCCCCGAGGAAGCCCACCGGCTCCCGGACATCGCCAGCAGGGGCGCGGACAGCCCCCTGGTCGGCGCCCAGGCCGTCGAGGTGGCCGGCTTCACCAACTTCAACTCGGCCCTCACCGCCGACCCGACCTCCCGCCCGGGACCACCGGCCCGCACCTCCCGCCCGGCTCCCCCGGCGGCACCACCCGAGCAGCCGGACTCCCCCGCCCTCACCGCCTGATCGGCCGGATTTCCCCGGCCCTCCCGCCTGAGCGGCCGGATCCTCCCTCGCCCCTCACCGCCTGATCGGCCGGAGTCCGAGGCGCGCCGTCGCACGGGCATCCCGGCACCGGCCGCCGTAGCCTGGGACCCGTGTACGAGGAACGGCCCTCCCGGCTGCTAGGCCCTGTCGTCGAATTCCCGTCTGCCCCGCGACGCCATGCACGCACTCTCGCCGCACCGGGCCCAGACCCGAGTACATCCAGTACGAGGGTCAGGGCCCGGCACGCCGAGAGCACGCACCTGACGCCGCAGGGCCGCCCTTCGGGCAACGACGGGAATTCGACGACAGGGCCTAGGCGCGGTCCTGTGGACGAACACCCCGGCGAGCGACGGTGCGCACCCCGTCCTGCCCGACGGCTGCATGGACCTGCTCTGGGACGGCGGCGCACTCCTGGTCGCCGGCCCCGACACCCGCGCCCACGTCCCCGACGGCCCGTCCGCGAGCCGGGCCGGCCTGCGGTTCTTCCCCGGTACGGCGCCCGGCCTCCTCGGCGTGCCCGCCCAGGAACTGCGCGACCGGCGCGTGGACCTGGCCGACCTGTGGCCGGCCGCCCGGGTCCGGCGGCTGAGCGCCCGCGTCGAGGCCGCCGCGCACCCGGCGACGGCACTCGAAGCCCTGGCGCTGGAACTGACGGGACCGGACGGGGCGGCCGGGCCCGACCCCGCACTGCGCCGCCTGGTCACCGGCCTTGCGGCGGGCCGCCCCGTCGCCGCGCTCGCCGACGAACTCGGCCTCGGCGCACGCCGGTTGCACCGCCGTTCACTGACCGCCTTCGGCTACGGGCCCAAGACCCTGGCCCGCATCCTGCGCCTCCAGCGGGCCCTCGCGCTGGCCCGCGGCGGCCTCCCGTACGCCGCCACCGCCGCCCGCGCCGGCTACGCCGACCAGGCGCATCTGGCCCGCGAGGTACGGCGGTTGACCGGTACGACGCTGACCGGGCTACTGCGGCAGCGGCGCGAACAGGTCGACCCCGTTGCCGTCGGGATCGAGCACGACGGCGTACCGCTGGCCCCAGAAGGCGTCCCACGGCTTGAGCTCCCCGTGGTACCCGGCGCCCACCAGGTCCTCGTACACGGCGTCCACCTCGGCCGGTCCGTCGCACCGCAGGGCGAGTGAGGCCCGGCCGCCGCCGGCCGGCGCCCGCCAGGCGGGGTGGAAGGACCGCACGCTCTCCTCGGTGTCCAGCAGCAACCGCACCCCGCCCGGCGGCCCGGCCTCGGCATGCGGCTCCCGCTCGGCGCCGTCGGGGAACGCGAACCCGAGCCGGCGGTAGAAGGCGACGGAGGCGGCCATGTCGGAGACGACCAGGCCGATGGCATCGAATCGTGGAGTCATGCGGCCACCGTAGGCAGCGGGCGGACGGCAGGTCTTGAAGGAAACGGACACCTGCCGGCCGCTCGCGCGGGGACGTGTCACCTCCGTCAGGTGAAGGTCACCGGCCCGCGTGGTGTGTCCAGCGTGAAGGAGAGACCCACCGGCCCCTCGGCGATCTCGAGGCCGGTGCCGAGCGCGGCCAGCAGGGGGTGGATCCCGTCGGGGTCGGGGGCGGTGGCCGACACCTCCAGCAGCGGGGTCACGGGCAGGCCCGAGGCGGTGGGGTGGACCGTGGAGCCCCAGTCGATCAGGAAGGGGACCAGGCCGGAGGGGTGGGGCGCGCCGCCCTCGGTCAGCCGCCACTCCAGCAGCGTGCCGTCGGGCCGGCGCCGGCTCATCGCCCGTACGTCGCCGGGGTCGTAGCCCCGCGCGCGGGCGGCCGCGACCGTGCCGTCCAGGTCGGGCACGGCGATCGCCCAGGTGACGGTCCGCGGGGTGCCGAGCCCGTCGACGCCGAAGGGGCGGGGGCCGGACGGATCGGGCTGCTTCGGGTCCGGCCCGATGATCTCCAGGTAGGCGAGACCGCCCAGGCCCACCAGGTGGTTGCGGGTGCCGAGCCCGACGTGCGCGCCACCGGGGGCGGGCGCCACCCCGGTGCGCCGGGTGAACTCGGCGACCGTCGCCGCCAGATCGGGGGTGGCGAGGACGAGGTGATCGAGCCGCGGAGGAATGGTGTTCATCCCGCCCGAGACTACGCGTCCCACCGCGGCGACGGGCACGTCCGCGGAACGCCGGTGCGGCAGGACGGCCGCCTGACGCGTACGGTACGGGCCGGCCGACGACCGGCGGCGCGGGCGGTCTCCGGGCTGCCGGCGGTCTCCGTGCTCCTGGCGGCGTCAGGGCTCCTGGTGGTCTCCGTGCTCCTGGCGGCGTCAGGGCTCCTGGTGGTCTCCGGGCTCCCGGAGGCCATCGCGCCGCTGACCGGCCGCGGGGCCGGTGGCGCGGGGCCGGCGGCGCGGGGCCGGTGGTGCGGGGGCGGTGGTGCGGGGCCGGTGGTGCGGGGGCGGTGGTGCGGGGCCGGTGGTGCGGGGGCGGTGGTGCGGGGGCGGCCTGCCGCCCGAGGGGGAGGGGCCCGGCGTCGGCACCCGCCCCGGCGGCGGGCGGGCCGGTGCCTCACCCGGACGGGGCCGCCGTGCTCGCCCGCTCCACCAGTCGCGTCGACAGCTCCGTGCGGGTCCCTTCCGGGCGCTCCCCGTCCATCATCCGCACCAGCAGCCGCAGGGCGGTCGCCGCCATCTCCGCCAGCGGCTGGCGCACGGTGGTCAGCGCCGGTGTGGTCCAGCGGGACTCGGGGAGGTCGTCGAAGCCGACCACGCTGACGTCACGCGGCACCCTCGACCCCCGTTCCGCCAGGGCCTCGTAGACACCGAGGGCCATGTGGTCGGAGCAGACGAAGACGGCCGTCGGCGGCTCGGGCAGATCGAGGAGTTCGTGCGTCCGGAGGCGGGCCACGGACTGGTCGAAGCCGCCGTGGCGGAGGTACTCGGGGCGGTGGGCGACGCCCGCCGAGGCCAGCGCGGAGCGGTAGCCGGCCACCCGCGCGTTGCTGCACATCCTGCGCCGCGGACCGGCGATCACGGCGATCCGCTCGTGCCCGAGGGCCAGCAGGTGCTCGGTCGCGGTCACGCCGCCGTGCCAGTTCGCCGCGCCGACCGACACCACGCCCGGCGGAGGCTCGACCAGCGGATCGATCATCACGTACGGGATGCGGTGCTGCTCCAGCCACAGGTACTGGGAGTCCGTCAGCTCGGCGAGGTTGAACAGCACCCCCGCCGAGCCGCGCGCGGCGAGCTTGTCCAGCCAGCCGCGCTGCGGACGGCCCGCCCGGGTGCGGGAGAGCGCGGCGGAGACGACGACGTCCAGACCGGCGTCGTGCGCCGCCTCCTCCACGCCGTGCAGCACCGCGCCGGACAGGGAACTCTCCAGAGAGTCCACGACCAGGTCCACCAGCCGGGGCGGCTTCGTGGCGTCGAAGCGCGGACGGCGCACGTAACCGAGCCGGTCCAGGGCCTCGGTGACGCGGCGTCGGGTCTCGGGTGCCACGTCCTCGCGGCCGTTGACCACCTTGGAGGCCGTCGGCACGGACACGCCCGCCTCCCGGGCCACGACCGCCAGCGTCGGCCCGGCCGTCATGCTCGCACTGCCCGTGCGGACCATCGGGAACCACCTCTCCGGCCCGCCCGAGGGCCAGCGAAAGTTCGACCACCGCCCTTTCGGAGCCGATCCTGACCGACGGCTCGCAGAAAGCGCTTGCTATCCTAGGTGGGCCTCAGCGTGTCGGGAAGACACCGGGAACGGGTGGGTTCAGGGTCGCCGACCGGGCGGTGGCCGGGCGGTGACCGGGACGGTGCCGCCGTCCGGGCCCGCGGTGGCGCGCCGTCGGCTCCCCGCGTGGCGGACCGTCGGCTCCCCACGTGGCAGGCGTGTCGCCCGGACGGCCCATGGCTCCCGCTCCCGCCCGTCACGGGGAGACGGCGCCGTCGGCAGCGGCCCGACCAGGCCGGTTCCGGCGCCCCCGGGCACGCCGAACGGCCCCGCGGGAGGCTCGCGCACCGGAATACCGGGCGTCGCTGTGGTGCTCTGGTGAAACCGGCGAAGGAGCGCGGCGAAGGGCTGGTGGGCTCATGACGGCAGGCCGGACGAACCCCGTGGCGGCGAACCCGGCGAATCCGGCGGACCCGGTGGTCCGCACCCCGTACGGAGCCGTGCGCGGCCGCCACGAGAACGGCGTCGCCGTCTTCCGCGGCATCCCCTACGCCGCGCCCCCCTTCGGGCCCCGCCGGTTCCGGCCGCCCGAGCCGCCCGAGCCCTGGGACGGCGTGCGCGACGCGGGCGCCTTCGGGCCGACGGCGCCGAAACCGCCGTACTCCGAGGTCTTCGCGCGGTACCTGTCCGACCCGGTGGTGGACGGGGACGGCTGCCTCAACCTCAACGTGTGGACACCCGAGCCCGGTCCGGGCGCCCGGCTGCCGGTCGTGGTGTGGCTGCACGGCGGCGCACTGACCAGGGGTTCCTCGGCGGTGCCCGTGTACGACGGACGGCACTTCGCGCGGGACGGCGTCGTGTTCGTCTCCGTCAACTACCGGCTCGGCGTGGAGGGGTACGGCCTGTTCCCGGACGCCCCCGCCAACCCCGGCCTGCGCGACCAGCTCGCCGCGCTGCGCTGGGTGCACGAGTCGATCGACGCCTTCGGCGGCGACCCCGCGCGGGTCACCCTGGCCGGGCAGTCCGCGGGCGCCATCAGCACCGGCGCCCTGATCGCCGCGCCCCCGGCGCAGGGCCTGTTCCGGCGGGCCGTCCTCCAGAGCGGCGCGCCGGAGGCCTTCGAGCGGGACAAGGTGCGGCGCATGGTCCGCCGCATGGCCCACCGGCTGCGGGTCCCGGCCACCGCGGAGGCGTTCGCCGCCGTCGACCGCGACCAGCTGCTGCGCGCCCAGGCCGACATCGGCCGGCTCAGCAGCCCGGTGCTCGGCGGGCCCGCCTTCGGCATCGTCATCGACGGCGACCTCGTGCCCCGCGACCCCCTGACGGCCCTCGTCGACGGCGACGCGGCGCGCGGCACCGACCTGCTGCTGGGCTGGACCCGCGACGAGTACCGGCTGTGGCTGGTCCCGGGCGGCCTGCTGGAACGCGTCGACCGCCTCGGTGCCGTCGCGCTGGCCGGCGCCATGGCCCGCTGCCACTGCGGTCACGACGTGCCGCGCGGCTACCGCGCCCTGCACCCGGAGGTCGGCACCGCCGAGACCGTCGGCCAGATGGTCACCGACCACCTGCTGCGCCTGCCCCTGCACCGCCTGGCCGACTCCCGCCCCGGCTCGTCGTACGTGTACGAGTTCGCCTGGCCGTCCCTGCGGCCCGGCCTCGGCTCCTGCCACGCCCTGGAGCTGGGCTTCGTCTTCGACACCGGGGACGTGCCCGAGTCCGCGCAGCTCGCGGGCGAGGGCGCCCCGCAGGCCCTGGCCGACGCGACGCACCGGGCCTGGGTGCGGTTCGCGGAGACCGGCGATCCGGGCTGGCAGGCCTGGGACGCGACGCACCCCGTGTGCGTCTTCGGCGACGGCGACCGGGTCGCGCACACCGTCCACGGTCCGCGCGACCGGGAACTGGCCCTGTGGGCGAGCGATCCCACGGCCACGCCGCCCGCGGCTCCCGTCTCGCCGGACGCGTTGACCGCCCGTCCCCTGCGCGCGACCGAACTCCGGTCGGCGGTCCGCCGTCTGCGCCGCGTCGGCGGCGCCCGCCGCCACTGACCGCCCGGGGGCCGTGACCGCCGTCACTGATCGCCCGGGGGCCGTGACCGCCGTCACTGATCGCCCGGGGGCCGTGACCGCCGTCACTGATCGCCCGGGGGCCGTGACCGCCGTCACTGATCGCCCG
>NZ_JBIAPF010000003.1:301161-464363 GCF_042888135.1 Streptomyces sp. NPDC003247 | reverse complement strand
CCGGGGGCCGTGACCGCCCCCACTGACCGCCCGGCGGCCGTGACCGCCGCCACTGACCGCCGCCGCGCCTATCCCGCCGCCAGCGTCCGCGCGATCGACGTGATCGCCTCCGGGCCCACCCGGCAGCAGCCGCCGATCAGCCGGGCGCCCGTGTCCCGCCACCCGAGGACCTCGTCCGGGGCGAAGGTGGAGCGGCCGTTCCAGGCGCGGGCCCCGGCGTCCCAGGTCTCGCCGCTGTTGGGGTAGACGACGACCGGTTTGCCGGTCACCCGGGCGGCGGTCCCGATCGCGCCGTCGACGTCCTCGGGCGCGCAGCAGTTCACGCCGACGGCGATGACCTCCTCCGCGTCCGCGGCCAGGGCGAACGCCTCCTCCAGGGGCTGCCCGGCACGGGTGCGGTCGCCCGCGACGGAGTACGACAGCCAGGCCGGCACGTCGAGCCCGCGCACCGCCCGCAGCAGCGCCTCCGCCTCGTCGGTGTCCGGGATCGTCTCCAGGGCCAGCACGTCGGGTCCGGCGGCGGCCAGCACCTCCAGGCGGGGCCGGTGGAAGGCCTCCAGCTCCGCGACGCCCAGCCCGTACCCGCCCCGGTACTCGGAGCCGTCCGCGAGCATCGCGCCGTACGGCCCGACCGAGGCGGCCACGTACAGCGGCCGCCGCACGCCCCGCGCCCACGCCTCCCGCGCGGCGTCCCGTGCCAGCCCGACGCTCAGGGCGATGAGTCCGGCCGCCTTCTCGCGCTCGATCCCGCGCCTGGCGAAGCCCTCGAAGGTGGCCTGGTAGCTGGCGGTGATCGCCACGTCCGCGCCGGCGAGGAAGTACGCGAGGTGCGCCTCGGTGATCGCCTCGGGCCGCTCCGCCAGCAGCCGCGCCGACCACAGCTCGTCACTCAGGTCGTGCCCCGCGGAGGCCAGCTGGTTGGACAGGCCGCCGTCCAGGACGACCGGCCCGGCCGCGAGGGCCTCGGTGAGAGGGGCGGAGAATTCGGGGATGTCGCTGGTCATATGACGACGCTAGTCGACGCGGCCGAGCGCGACCTGCGGCGTCCGTCGTACGAACAGGCCGCCCATCATGCGGACGGGGCGGCCGCCCGCGCGGCTCCCGCCCATCCCGCCCGTCCCGCGCACACGACCCCCGTCGTACCCGTTGACCCGCTCCCACCCCGCCCTTACGTTTTCGGCGTTCGTCATCCCACATGCCGTTCGCAGTACCGAACGGCACTTCGGCGAGAGGTCACCCCGTGCACCCCAACCCCCTCGTCCCGCACCGCGCCGACCCGCAGGTCCACCGCCACACCGACGGCCACTACTACTTCACGGCGACCCACCCGGACTACGACCGCATCGTCCTGCGCCGCTCCCGCACCCTGGCCGGTCTCGCCACCGCCGCCGAGTCGGTGATCTGGCGGGCCCACCCCACCGGCGACATGGGCGCGCACATCTGGGCGCCGGAGCTCCACCACATCGACGGCGCCTGGTACGTCTACTTCGCCGCCGCGCCCGCCGACGACGAGTGGGCGATCCGCGTCTGGGTGCTGGAGAACACCGCCGCCGACCCGTTCGAGGGCACCTGGACGGAGAAGGGCCGCGTCGAGACGGCCTGGGACACCTTCTCCCTGGACGCCACCACCTTCACCCACCGCGGCACCCGGTACCTGGCGTGGGCCCAGCAGGACCCCTCCCTCGGCGGCCACAACACCGTGATCCTCCTCTCGGCGATGGCCGACCCCTGGACGCTCACCGGACCCCAGGTGCGCCTGTCCGCGCCGGAGTACGACTGGGAGTGCGCGGGCCACCGGGTCAACGAGGGCCCGTACGTCCTGAAGCGCCACGGCCGGGTCTTCCTCACCTACTCGGCGAGCGCCACCGACCACCGCTACTGCCTCGGTCTGCTCACCGCCGACGCCGACGGCGACCTCCTCGACCCCGCCGCCTGGACCAAGTCCCCGGTCCCGGTGTTCAGCACCAGCGAGGCCAACGGCGTCTACGGCCCGGGCCACAACGCGTTCACGGTCGCCGAGGACGGCGAGACCGACGTCCTGATCTACCACGCCCGCTCGTACCGGGAGATCGACGGCGAACCCCTGGACGACCCCCATCGCCACACCCGGTTCCAGGCGCTCGGCTGGAACCCGGACGGCACCCCGCATTTCGGCGTCCCCGTGGCGGACACGGCCGCCGACACCGTGAAGGAGAGTGCGTGACATGAGACGTGCGTACGCGATCCTGCTCGCCCTCTGTCTGGCGCTGGCCGGCGCCCTCGCCACCGCCGGACCGGCCCAGGCCGCACCGCAGACGATCGCCAACGGCACGCAGTTCACCGACACGACCGGCAGCCCCGTGCACGCCCACGGCGGCGGCGTCCTCAAGTCCGGCTCGTACTACTACTGGTTCGGCGAGCACCGCAACGCCGACAACACCTTCCGGTACGTGGACGCCTACCGGTCCACCGACCTGAAGACCTGGGAGTTCCGCAACCACGTCCTGACCCAGGCGAGCGACCCGGAGCTGGCCACCGCCAACATCGAGCGCCCGAAGGTCGTGTACAACGCCTCCACCGGTAAGTACGTGATGTGGATGCACAAGGAGAACGGCACCGACTACAGCGAGGCCCGTGCCGCCGTCGCCGTCTCCGACACCGTCGACGGGGACTACACCTACCAGGGCAGCTTCCGGCCGTTCGGCACCTACATGTCCCGTGACATCACGACGTTCGTCGACACGGACGGCACCGGCTACATGGTCTCGGCGGCCAACGAGAACTACGACCTGCACCTGTACAAGCTGACCGCCGACTACCTCGGCGTCGACAGCCTGGTCGCCAACCCCTGGGCGGGCGGCCACCGGGAGGCCCCGGCCCTCTTCAAGCGGGGCGGTGTCTACTTCATGCTGACCTCGGGCGCCACCGGCTGGAGCGCCAACCAGCAGCAGTACGCCACCGCCACCTCCCTCGCCGGCCCGTGGAGCTCGATGACGAACGTCGGCGACTCGACGGCGTACGGGTCGCAGACCGCGTACGTGCTGCCGGTGACGGGATCCTCGGGCACCTCCTACCTCTACCTGGGCGACCGCTGGGGCAACTCCTTCGGCGGCACCGTCGACGACTCCCGGTACGTGTGGCTGCCGCTGGCCTTCCCGACCACGACCACGATGTCGATGTCCTGGTACCCGGAGGTCACGGTCGACGCCACCGCCGGGACGGTCGGCGGGACGAGCGCCACCTACAACACGCTGATCGCCCGGAACAGCTCCAAGTGCGCGGACGTGCCGAACCAGTCCCTGTGGCAGGCCGTCGCGATCAGCCAGTACACCTGCAACGGCGGCACCAACCAGAAGTGGTGGTTCAAGGACCTCGGCACCGGCTACTACCAGCTGGTCGGCCGCGGCAGTTCCCTGTGCCTCCAGGAGAATTCCACCGACGTCACCCAGGAGGACTGCGCCGCCGGCACCACCGCCCAGCAGTGGAGTCTGACCGCCTCCGGCAGCTACTGGCTGGTCAAGGCCCGCACCACCGGCGAGTGCCTGGACGTGAACGGCGCGTCCACCGCCAACTCCGCCGCGGTCATCACCTACACCTGCAACGGAGCGGCCAACCAGCAGTGGACGCGCGGTACATGACGCCCGTCCCGATCAGACCAGCAGGTCGATCGCGTCGATCGAGGTGCCCGCGCTGAGATAGGCCGTCGTCCCCGAACCGCTCACCACGTCGATCCTCAGCACGTTGTACTGGCTGGTGTCCGTGAGCCAGGCACTCGCCGGAACGCTGTAGGTGAACGTGTAGTTGTTGCCCCGGTAGGACCCGTTGGTCAGCGACCGGGTGCTCGGCTGCGTGGGCGGGGAGGGGATCGACGACGTCCAGGTGTCGTTGACGACGACCTGGGGACGGCCGTTGGCGTAGGCCGTCGTCACTCCGATGCGCAGCGTGTGCGCGGCGGCGGCCTGGGCCGCGGTCAGCTTGAAGTACACCAGCAGTCCGCTGTTGACGTCCTTCCAGAGGTAGCAGGGGAAGGCCGAGGTCTCGGTGCCGCTGCCGATGACGACGTTGCCGGTCCAGGCCGAGGCGCGCACGTCGGAGGGATGGGCGTACGTCATCAGGTCGGCGTTCTTGAAGCCGCTGGGCGTGCCGTTCCAGTCGTTGATCCGCCAGATGGCGCTCGCGTTGCTCGGATCGTTCGAGGAGGGGATCGCGATCGTGTTGAGGGTGGTCGTTCCGCCGGCGGACACCGTCACCGACGTGGTGTACACCGCCAGTTCGCCCTTGAAGACGGTCAGCGTGTACGTCCCCGGCAGGACGCCGGTGACCGAGAAGTAGCCGTCCGAGGAGCGTGCCGAACCCCAGTACTGCGCGGCGGAGTTGGCGAGCCCCACCGTGTACGCGTACGCCGTGTTCCGCCCGGTGATCCCGACGCCCGCGACCCGGCCGCGGCCGGCCGAGGCCACGTAGCCGGACAGGCCGAGCGAGTCGGCCCACGACGTGGTGAGGGTCCCCGGGTACAGCGAGGAGGAGGGCGCGCCGCCGTCCGTGAAGGCGATGACGTACGGGCCCTGGAGGCCGTAGCGCTCGGACTCGGTCTGGTTCTGGCCGTAGTACAGGATCTCGTACAGGCCGCCGCCGTCCGCGCTCTGGTGACGCAGCAGCGAGCGGTAGAAGGGCCCGCCGGACGCCTTCTCGTGGTTGCTGCGCACGATCCACAGGCCGACGCCGCCGGTCGTCCAGCCGATGTAGTCGTAGTCCATCACCCGCAGCTTCGAGTAGTGCTTCGAGCGGGTCTGGCCGTCGGACTTCGCGAACACGTCCGAGGCCTCGATGGTGGTGGGCGCGTAGGTGTAGGAGTCGGGCTCGTCGTTGAGGAACAGGCCCGCCTTGACGCGCACGATGTAACGGGTGGCGCTGACCGAGCTGTCGGCCTTGTTGGTCCACAGGTAGATGTTGTTCTCGCCGCTGCGGGCCGCGTAGTAGTGCTTGAGCGTGCCGTACGTGACGGAGATCAGGATCGTCGAGCCGGACTGGGTGATGGTCACCGTCGATGTGCCGAGGCCGGACTCGATGTGCGAGTTCTTGCCGTCGTAGCCCTGGTACTCGGTGCCCTTGTAGACCAGCGAGGTGAGGTCGCCGTTGGTCTTGCTGACCTTGAAGACGAGGCTGGCGCCGGTGTCGACGACGTAGTTCGAGCCGTCGTCGGTGTAGCCGAAGCTCGCCGCGGCGGCGGGGGCGGCGAGGGGACCGGCGAGCGCGGCCGAGCCGGCGGCGGCAGCGGCGCCGAGGACGAAGGCGCGACGTCGGACCGGCCGGTGGCTCTCGGATCCGGACATGGGGGTGCCTCCTTCGGGAGGTGTGGGGGTACGGGGGTGCGGGTGAGGGGTCAGCGTGGCAGTTGAATCGATTTCGCGAAAGGGCTTTCACGCGCGCGGAGTTGGCGATTGTTGGATTTGAGTCAAGGGTCTAGAAAGCGCTTGCCGAAGGCGGTACCGTCCAGCCGCCAGCCCTGTCACCCGTGACCGAGGAGCCGCAGTGAGACGTTTCACCCCAGCCGTGCTGGCGGCGCTGACCCTGACCACCGCCCTGACGGCCGTCCCCGCCGCCCAGGCCCATGACGGCGGCCCGGGCCTCGGCATCGAGAACTGCGCCGCCACCGCCTGCCACTTCGACGTCCCGCCCGGCACCTACGACGTGACCGTCCTCCTCGGCGGCGAGGCGGCGTCGAGCACCGCCGTCAGCGGGGAGACCCGGCGCTCCCTCCTGCCCGAGACCGCGGTCCCGGCCGGCGAACGCGTCGCCCGCAGCTTCACGGTGAACGTCCGCACCCCCGAGGGCGAACCCACCGGTGCCGACGGCACCGCCGGCCTGGACCTCGTCCTCGGCGGTTCGGCCCCCGCGCTCGCGGACATCCGCGTCACCCCGGCCCGCCTCGCCGGCGCCTCCCGCGGCGGGACCTCCGCCACCCGCCAGATCTTCCTGGTCGGCGACTCCACCGTCTGCGACCAGCCCGGCGACCCCTACTCCGGCTGGGGCCAGCAGCTGCCGCAGTACCTGCGCAAGGGCGTCTCGGTCGCCAACTACGCGGACTCCGGGGAGAGTACGGTCACCTACCTGGGGAACCCGCAGCTGTGGGCCACCGTGCAGCCCCAGATCCGCCGGGGCGACCTGGTGCTGATCCAGCTGGCCCACAACGACAAGACGACCGACGAGGCGACCTACCGGGCGAACCTGGAGGCACTGGTGGCGGGAGTCCGCGAGAAGGGCGGCGAGCCGGTCCTCGTCACCCCGATCGTGCGCCGCTGGTTCAACGCCGACGGCACGCTGAACAACGGCACGGCCCTGCTGGTCAACGGCCTCGGCGTCGACCACCCGGCGGTGATCCGCGAGGTCGCCGCCGCCCAGGACGTCCCGCTGATCGACCTCACCGCCCTGACGAAGGCGCTGGTCGAGTCCCTGGGCGTCGAGGGCTCCAAGGCGCTGTACCTCTACAACGAGAAACGGGACAACACCCACACCTCCGCGTACGGCGCCACCGTGTACGCGGGCCTGGTCCGCGACGCGCTCCTCGACCTGCGTCTGGTGCCCAGGGGCAAGGTGCGGGTGGGATGAGCCCCTGGGGGCGCCCCGACCGGAACCGGGACGCCCCCAGGCCCTGACCGCGCCGGGACCGGGATGTCTCCGGGCCCCGGCCCCGCCACGGCCCCCGCCCTGGCACCGGGCCGCCCCCCCCGCGGGGGGCCGGTCCGCCCCGGCCCCCGACGAAAAGAGCGCCGATGCACCTGCCCCCGCCCGACCACGTCCTCAGCCCCCGCACCGGCTACACCCGCGCCCACTGGGAGGCGGCCGCCGACGGCCTGCTCGCCGCCGTGGAGCCGTACGCCACCGCGGACCGCGCCCTCTACCACCTTCCCGGCGACCGCGAGAGCTGGTCCGGCCGGCTCTCCGACGGTCTGGAGGGCTACGCCCGCACCTTCCTCCTCGCCGCCTTCCGCCGTGACGAGACGGTCCTGGAACGCTACGCGGAGGGCCTCGAAGCCGGCGTGTCCGGCGTCTGGCCGCGCATCGAGGACCACGGCCAGCCGCTCGTCGAGGCGGCCTCGATCGCGCTCGCCCTGCGGCTGACCCGGCCCCTGCTGTGGGACCGCCTGGACGACCGCGTACGGCAGCGGGCGGCCGGCTGGCTCGCCGACGCGCTCACCGCCAAGCCGTACCCGTGCAACTGGGAGCTGTTCCCGGTGACGGTCGGCGGTTTCCTGGACGCGGCCGGCTGCGCGACGGACGCCGCGCGCGCGGCCGTCGAGCGCGGCCTGGACCGCATCGAGCAGTGGTACGTCGCCGACGGCTGGTACACGGACGGCGAGCGCCGCGCCTTCGACTACTACAACGGCTGGGCGATGCACCTCTACCCGGTCCTGCACGCCTGGCTCGCCGACGACCCCCGCCTGCTCGACCTCTACGGCGGCCGGCTCGCACGCCACCTCGCCGACCACGCCCGCCTGTTCGGCGGCGACGGCGCCCCGGTGCGCCAGGGCCGTTCCCTCACCTACCGGTTCGCCACGACGGCCCCCCTCTGGCTCGGCGCCCTGACCGGACACACCCCGCTGCCGCCCGGCGAGACCCGCCGGCTGGCCTCCGGCGCCCTGAAGTACTTCCTGGAGCGGGGCGCCGTCGACGGACGGGGCCTGCTGACCCTCGGCTGGCACGGCCCCGACCCCTCCGTGCTCCAGGGCTACTCGGGCCCGGCCTCCCCGTACTGGGCGAGCAAGGGCTTCCTCGGGCTGCTGCTCCCGCCCGAGCACCCCGTGTGGACGGCGCCGGAGACGCCGGGCCCGGCCGAGCGCGCGGACGCGTCCACCCCGATCGCCGCGCCCAACTGGCTGCTCCAGTCGACGCGTTCGGACGGCGTGGTGCGCCTCCACAACCACGGCAGCGAGGACGTCCGCTACGACCCGTACTACACGCGGCTCGCCTACTCGACGGTGACGGCGCCCTCCTCGTCGTACGACAACAGCGTGATCGTCGGGGACGACCCGAGCCGTACCGGCATCGAGCCGCTGGGGGTGGGCGAGGGCTGGGCGGCCTCCCGGCACACGGCGGGCGGCGGGGCGCGGGTGACGAGCGTGGTGCTCGTGCACGGGGCGGCCGAGGTGCGGGCCCATCTGGTGACGGGGGCCGCGCCGGGCACGCCGGTACGGGTGACCGGGTGGGCGGCGGAGGGGGAGGCGCGCGCCGAGATCCTGCCCGTCCTCGGGCTGGGGGAGTCGCCGGCCGGGACGACCGGCGACGGCGACAGCCTCTTCGTCGCCCTCGCCCGGCTGACCGCCGAGCCGGATCCCGTGCCGCTGGCGGAGACCGTGTCGGTGCGGGGGGAGGGGGCCCACGGGCTCCGGGTCCGCTGGAGCGGGGGCCCCGAGGTCCGGGTGGACCTCTCGGGGGACACCGTACGGGTGGTCGTCGAGAAGCCCTGATGCCGGTGCCGACGCCGCTGCCGAAGCCGTTCGAATCTTGTTGCCCGGCGTCGGGGCCTGCATGAGAATCCCCGCATGACTTCCACGATCCGCCATGTGACGATCGACAGTTCCGACGCCCACGCGCTCGCCGGTTTCTGGTCGCGGGTCCTCGACCGGCCCCTCCACACGGACGGCGAGCCCGGCGACGAGTGGGCGCTGATCGAGGGCGCGGGCCTGCTCTTCGTCACCGTCCCGGAGGGCAAGAAGGCCAAGAACCGCATCCACTTCGACCTCGAACCGCAGGACCGCACGCGCGACGCGGAGGTCGAACGGCTGATCGCCCTCGGCGCCACCCTGGCCGACGACCGCCGCAACCCCGACGGCACCGGCTGGGCGGTCCTCACCGACCCGGAGGGCAACGAGTTCTGCGTGGAGCGGAGCGCGGGGGAGCGGGGGGAGGACTGAGGGAGCCGGACTCAGAAGGGAAAGCCCGCACGTCCGCCACGGGGAACGATGCATGTGCGGGCTGCTCATACTCGGTGGCAGAGGGGCCAGGACTCGTTCGCCGGATCGTCCAGCCATGCGTGCTGGCCGTACGCGTCGACCGTGACACCGAAGCGGGTCACGCCGGGAGATCCCCGGTCCTTCCACCATCGAAAGGCGTCGGTTGCCTCGTCCCACAGACGCCGGGGTCCCGACTGCCAGACGGAGGCATGCCGCTCCCCGTCCCTGAACATCACGCACGCCCAGGACTTGTCCGTCAGACCGTAGAACCAGACGGGCCGCGCACCCTCCCGCTTCTCCGCCACGGCCTGGAGACACCGGAACATCCGGAGGCCGAGCACGAACGGCAGGTCCGTGAAACGGTCGGCGACGAACATCTCCTCCGTGACGTCCGTGGTGCTGTGCTCCGCCTCCTCCAGGGGACCCGCCGACATGTAGTCGCTGTGGCGGACGGTGGGACCTCGCTGTGCACGGAGCTTCATGAACTCCACGGAGCGGATGAAGGGTCCCGTGGCCACCTCCCCCTGGACCTCCAGACGGAGCACGGCGTCCGCGTTGCTGTAGGTCGTGCCCCACGGTGCGAGGATCACCCCGCCGGGCCGGGTCTGTTCGATCCACGCCGTGGGCACGCGTCGGATGCCGACGGTCGCCAGGATGCGGTCGTAGGGAGCCGTGTCCGGGTATCCCTCGACCCCGTCGCCTACGACCATGTGGGGGTGGAGGCCGTGTCGGCGCAGTCGCTCGCGGGCCGTCGCGGACACGATCCCGTCCACTTCGATGGTCGTCACGTTCTCGCGCCCCAGCCGATGGGTCAGCGCGCCGGCCGTCTCGCCCGTGCCCGTGCCGACGTCCAGCACACGCATTCCGTCCTCCACCGCCAGGTCCTGGAGCAGCGAGTAGACGACGGACGGCATGGACGATGAGCTGGTGGACAGCTCACCCGGGACCAGGCCGACGTGCGCTCCGTCGTCCCACTGGGTGACGATGGGGACGTTGCTGTCCGCCGCGGCGTACCAGGCGTCAGGGTTCTCCCGCCGGTCGATGAGGACACTCGCGCGGGCCTCCATGTCGTAGGGCCACATGAGCTCCGGGAGGAACGCGGCCCGGTCGACGGTCGCGAACGTCGGCGCCCAGTCGGAGGACAGCGCGCCGGATTCCATGAGGACCCGCCCCAGCTCCTTGCGGCCGGGGCGGTCCATACGCAGGGCGTCGCGCGTCACTTGCGGTGCTTCCCGTCGCCTTCCGGGCTGGAGCCGTCAGGGCTCGGGGGATCCTGCGGGGGTTGCCAGGGCTGGCCGGGGTGGCCGTCGTCGCCGTTTTGGGCGCACAGGTCGATACGTACCCTCATGCTCATCTCTCCTTGATGGCGGTGGGTGGTGCGTGACCGGCCCGGTGGTCCGCGGTCCGTGTGCCACCGGGCCGGGGCCTGGTTCGGGCGCCGTGACGTGAGTCAGGGCGCTTCCGGCGCTGTTACTGGTGGAGCTTGCCCAGGGGCTGGAGATCGTGGACCCGTTCGCCGGCGGGACGGAGCGGCGCCCTGTGCCCGGACCAGTCGACCGAGCTCCGGCGATCCGCCACCAGCCGTCGCTTCTCGGGCTCTCTCGGTAGTCGCCATGATGACAACGCTAGAAGCGCACGCGCTCCGGCTCCCAGTCGATTGCACGGGATTGCAGGCTGATCACCCGAGCGAGTCCATAGCCGCCGTGATCAGCGCGCGGGCCTTCGCGCCGTAGACCGCTGCCTCAGCCAGCATGGCGAACGTGTCGGCGTATGCCCCCACCTCGCTGGGCTGCGTGAGCGTGAGATAGCCGGAGACCAACTCGACGTTGACCTGTGCCTTGTCGTAAATCCAGAACCCCTCTACCGGCATGCGTGGACGACTCAGCTTCATGGGCACCACGCCCAGACTGACATGGGGCAGCGAACCGACCGCGAGCAAGTGCTCAAGCTGTTCGACCTGTGTCTCCGCCTCACCCAACGCGTTCCGCAGCACCGACTCCTCCATCAGGAACGCGAAACGCCGGTCTCCCTCGTAGAGCACGTGTTGACGCTCCATGCGCGCGGCCACCGCGTCCGCCACATCGTCGATCGCAACCCGCCTGCGCCGGACCGCGCGCAACACGTCTTCCGTGTAGCCGTATGTCTGGATGAGTCCGGGAACGAGCCCTGGCGAGTACGAGCGGAACCAGCGGGTTCGCTCGTACAGGGGCAAGCGGGCTTCTTGCGCCTGCCGGAGCCCGGCACGCTCCATCCGGCGCCATTCCACGAACATGCCCTCTACGGCCCGGAGAGAGGCGATCAGGTCATCTGTTCGGTCCTCCGCGCCGCAGGCCCGGCACCAGGCCCGAATGTCGTCGGCGGACGGTTGGGTCTTCGCAGTCGAGATCCGAGACACCTTGGACGGGTGCCAGCCACATGCCGCCGCGAGTCCCCTGCCGTCCAGCCCGGAGTCCTCACAGATCTCACGGAGACGATCGGCAAGGACTTGCCGGGCTGCCTGAACACTTGATGATCGTGATGCGGGCATGAGTCGGACCGGTCAGACCGGCTTGTACTCCTCGTGCGGCGTGGCCCGCTCCCAGACCGTTTCGAAGGCCGTGCTGACCATTTCCACGACGGCCGGTTCCGTGCGCCATTCCCGGTCGACCACTTCTCCGATTCCGGAGAAGTACGTGAACAGCACCGAGGAGTTGTCGAACATCCACAGGTCGGTGCCGGGGAGTGGGATGTCCCCCGCCTCGCGCCGGGGCAACCACCGGACCAGCTCGCCGACCGCGACGTTGGGGAACGTCATGTCGTACTCGTATCTGATGTAGTCCGTCACCGGCTCCGAGACGATCCGGGCCCGCCTCATCACGACTCTGCGCGCCGTCGTCGCGGTCACCACATCCAAGAACGGACGCCACCACGTCGATCGGTCCGCCGTGGGGTCGAGGCGCTTGCCGTTCTGCCACGCGATGAATTCGGGGTCGCTGGGCTGGTAGGCATCGCGCATTTCGAGGTGAACGGCTGAGCGCTCGGCCTTGGCCAGGCCCTCAAGGACGGGGTTCGTCACCGGCGCTGTCCTCCGGGCGTGGAATGAACTGCAACATGACTTCAGGGAGCCGGATGATGGTCTCGTGATCCGGCACGTCCGTCGAGTGGCCGGGAACAGAGCCGATCTGCTGGCACGCCTTCACCTCGGTGTCCGTGGCCCTGTACGACTGGATCAACAGGTCACCTGTTTCGTCGTCCAGCCAGATCGTCGGCGAGTCCGTGTCGGGCGTGTTCGGGATGATCCCGAGGAAGCGTAGCCGCATGCTCTCTCCCTGTGCGGAGGCGATTGCGTCCGATCGCATGACCTTCACCCGGACGACGGAAGGCGTCAAGAGGGCACATGTGTACGGCACTTGGCCGGTGTGATCACCTTGGTCGGACGGTCGGCTGAAGCGGTCCGCAACCGGCCCGGGTACGCGAGGTGGGCCGGGCGGAGGCGCTGCTCAAGCGCCGGTGCGGAGCTGGGACCCAGCAGTCCTCGGGCTCTGGTGTCGAGGGCGAGGAGACAGGCTCAGTCCTCCTCCTCGCGCGGCCAGTGGACGAGGGCCGTGTGCAGGGCGTCGATCGCCTTCTCCCATGAGCGCCGCACGTCCCGGGGTGCGCCGAAGGCGCCGCCGGCCTCCAGGGCGCAGTAGCCGTGGAAGGTGCTGCGCAGCAGGCGGACGGCGTCGGTGAGGTCGGGTTCCTCCAGGCCGTAGGCGCGGAGCATGCCGTAGGTGATCTCGGTGGTGCGACGGAAGGCGGGGGCGTCGGCGACGAGGTCCCGGTCGGCCTGGTCGACGGGGAGCTGCGTCGCGGCGTACCGTCCCGGATGCCGGAGCGCGTACTCCCGGTAGGCCCCGGCGAACCCGGCGAGCGCCTGCCGTCCGGCGCGTCCGGCGACGGCCTCGGCGATGGCGTCGATCATCTCGCCCCCGGCGAGGAGCGCGACGCGGGTGCGCAGGTCCTGGAGGTTCTTGACGTGCGAGTAGAGACTCGCGTCCTTGACGCCGAAGCGGCGGGCCAGCGCGGAGAGCGTGACGTTGTCGAACCCGACCTCGTCGGCGAGGTCGGCGGCGGCCGCGACCAGGCGGTCGACGGTGAGGCCGGCTCGGGGCATGGGGTCGCCTCACGGGTAGGGGAACGGGGTCTCTAGGCAGGTCAGGGGAATCCTAGAGGGTGCCGGGAAGCTGTCGCTTCGCGGCAGTTGTGACGTGATCATGCTCACTTCGTCTGGAGCGGACCTGTGAACGTCTTGTGCTTCCGCCGGGAGATCCCTTAGATCTTCCCCACTCGTGATCGTTTCGGGGTGGGCGGTTCTTCCCGGTCTCGCGCCCGGTCGCATGGAATCCGGCCGGAGGAAGCCGACCGGAGGAAGCCGACCGGTGGAATCCGGTCGCAGGAATCCGGCCGGAGGAACCCTGCCGGAGGAATCCGGCCCGAGGAAGGAAACCAGCAGCGTGGCCAGCAGATCCCCCGAAGAGCCCGAGGGCGGTTCGTCCCTGTCCGACGACGCGTTGCGCGCGTTCCTGGAGGAGAGCGAACACGGCGCGGCGTCCGCCCCGAAGGAGCCGTCGGCGCGCGCCCGGATGGTCACCGAGCGGCTGCGGCGGCAGGGTGAGCCGGAGGGATGGCGTACCGGGCCCGCCTGGCGGGAGCTGGACGGACGGGCCGCCCGGCGGCGGAGGGTCTGGTCCGTCCTCGGCATGGCCGCGGCGCTCGGTCTGCTCGCCGTGGCGCTGAAGCCGTCGTTGCTGCCCGGCGATCTCTTCGGCGCGGGGGAGCCGGAGGCCGTCGCGGCCTCGCCCCTGCCCCCGGAGACGGCCGCGCCGACCGGTGCGCCCGCCGAGGCCCCGGAGGAGACCCCCACCCTCGACCGGCCGTTCGCCGGCTCCCCGGCCCTCGACTGGGCCGACGGCGAGGCCGGTGTCGTCCTGCCGGCCGCGCGGGCGGTGGGCTCCGTCTCCGCGGAGCGGGTCGGACAGGCGCTGCGCCTGACCAGGCAACTGCTGGTCGGCGCCAACCTCGACGGGAAGACGCTGCGCGGCGGACGCCCCACGGCCGCGTTCGCGGTGCTCGACCCCTTGCAGCCGGAACTCGTCGAGCACCTGGACACCTCCCTGCGCGTCCCCGACGAGGAGCACGACCCGCTGGAGCTGTTCAGCCGCTTCGACCCCGAGGAGGTCCGGCTCGTCGGCGACGTGGTCAAGACCCGCGGCCGCATGACCTTCGCGAAGGGGGAGTACGGCGGCGTCGCCGTGCACGCCGACTACACCTTCGTCTATCCGGTCGTCCGCGCCGACGGCTCGACCGAGGTCACCCGCACGATCGTGCGCCGCGTGATCGACGCGGAACTCGCCGACCCGGCGCGCTACCGGGTGACGTCCGGCCGGCTGCTCGTCCGCCATTACGACCAGGAGCTCGCCAACTCGGCCTGTGAGGTCCACGACGGCTTCCTGCACCCGCAGTTCGCCACCGCCGAGCCGACGGGTCCCCAGCCCTCCGGCCCGGCCACCGACCCGTACGACCGCAGTAAGGAGGTCGGCGCCGACGCCTTCGAGGGCTGCGGAACGGTGTCCCGCGTCTGACCGCGGGCGCCCGTGCGGCGGGCTCCGTCCGGACGGCGCCCGCACCGGGGCGGTCCGGACGGAATGCCCGTGTACGCGCGCGGACGGGCTCAGCCGATCGGCGCGTACACCACGCCCAGCTTGTCCACCTCGTCGCCCGCGCGGCCCGTGAAGCCGACGATCTGCCGGCCCGCCGGAGCGGTGAAGGTCCTGGTGTCCGTGGTGGCCGTGCCGGCCGACAGGGTGCGGCCCCGGTCCGTGGTGAAGGACGCCGAGAAGATCCGTGTCCGGCCGTCCTTCTGGCCCTGGGTCAGCTGGACGCTCGTGAGGTGTTCACCCGCCCCGAGGGTGAGGGACGACGCCGTGCCGCCGGTGCCGCCGTGGGTCAGGGTGGTGCCGCCGTCGTGCGTCAGGGACACCGCGTCCAGGCGTGCGCCGCCCCTCAGGGTCAGGGTGCGGGGGGAGACGGCCGCCGGCAGGTCGTCCGCGTCGTTGAACGCCGTGCCGTACGGGCCGCCGAAGAAGTCGCTCGCGGTCAGCTCCGGGTCGAGCGTGTACGAGAAGCCGGCCGTGTGCGGGAAGTGGTCGGAGAGGTTGCCGCCCGCGGAGTCCAGGAAGGCCGCCCACTCGTTGTGGTAGCCGGTCGCCGTCAGGGAGAGCAGCGCACCGCTCCGGTAGAGGATCTTGTCCACGACCTCGCAGTCGTCCGGCGGCGCGGTGGCCGGGCAGAGCAGCGCGTCCGCGCCCTGGGCCGGCGCGGTGCCGCCCTTCACCAGGTCCACCCACGCGTCCGTCAGGCCGTTCTCGGTGACGAGGGTGCGGATGGTGTCGCCGGCGCGGGTGTAGCGGGTGTTCGTGTCCCCCATCACGATCACCGCGTTGCCGGCGGAGTTGTCCTGGACGAAGTCCGACAGCTGCTGGACGTTGGCGCGGCGGGCGGCCAGCGCCTCGTCCGTGTCACCGGCGTTGGTGTGGACGTTGTAGAGGTCCACGAACGCGCCCTCCGCCAGGCGGACCCGGGCCAGGGTGAAGCCCTTGGGGGTCAGGCAGTCGGTGCCGGTGCAGTCGTTCCAGCGGACGCGCTCGAAGTCCTCGAAGGGGAGGTCCGACAGGGTGTTCAGGCCGTCGCCGATGCCGGCGCCGCCGCTGGTGGCCGTACGGTACGGGTGGTCGTCGCCCGCGTACAGCGCCGCGTGGTAGTTGAAGTCCTCCTGGACGTTGACGAGGTCGTAGGCGCCCAACCGGGGCGATATCAGCGGGGTGTTGGTCGCCGGGTGACCGGAACTCAGGCCTTCGGGCAGGCCGGCCACGTTGTACGTCAGGACGGTGAACGTGCCGCCGGCGGCGGCCGCGGCGGGTGTCGCGCCGGTGCCGGCGAGGCCGGTGAGGGCCAGGGCGGCGGCCGCGAGGGTGCCGAGGAGTCGTCTCATGGGGGGAGCTCCGGGGGGGCGCGGGGAACGGACGGGAAGATGAACACTGCTCGCGTGTGATGGCCAACAGTGTGAGCGCCAGGGGCAGTTGAGGGAACAGTGGAGGACGGGGCGAGCCGGACGCGTCCGCGCCGGTCGCCGCTCACCCGAAAGCCGTTCCAGGTTCATCTTCTGGCTCGATCCTCCCCACGCGGCGCACTCGCGCCGCGCGGACACCGGCCGCGGACGGCAGCGGCAACCAGGAGGGCACCATGGGGCACGGTCACGGTCACGGCCACGCGCACGGGCATCACCATCACCACCACGGACACGACCACGGACACGGTCACGACCACGACAGCCCGGGCGCCTCGGCGCTGCCCGCCGCCTTCGACGCCTCCGTGCCCGACGACGCCCTCAGCCCGGAACAGCAGTCGCGCCGCACCCTGCTGCGCCGCGCCGGTCTGCTCGGCGCCGGCCTGACCGCCGCCGGCGTCCTCGGCCGCGCGGCCACGGCGCCCGCGTACGCCGCCACCGACGGCCGCCGCAGCAACGGCTTCCTCTGGCTGGCCGGCGACCACCACATCCACACCCAGTACAGCAGCGACGGCAAGTACCGCGTCGTGGACCAGGTCCGGCAGGGCGCCCGGCACGGCATGGACTGGCTGGTCATCACCGACCACGGCAGCGCCACGCACGCCAGGATCGGCGTGGAGAAGGTCAACCCGGACATCCAGGAGGCCCGTTCCGCCCACCAGGACACCCTCGTCTTCCAGGGCCTGGAGTGGAACATCCCGGGCGCCGAGCACGGCACCGTCTTCGTGCACCCCGGCAAGAACGAGGTCTCCGTCCTCAAGCAGTTCGAGACCGACTACGACGGCAGCGTGAAGAACGCCTCCGACTCCACGCCCGCCAACGAGGCCCTCGCCGTCGCGGGCCTGGCCTTCCTCGGCGAGCAGGTCCGCCGCCGCAAGGTCAAGGACGCGCTGATGCTCGCCAACCACCCGGCGCGGCGCGGTGTCGACTCCCCGCACGAGATCCGCGCCTGGCGGGACGCGACCGACCCGGGCCACCAGATCGCCGTCGGCTTCGAGGGCGCCCCCGGCCACCAGGCCGCCGGACTCCCCGCCCCCCTCGGCCCGGCCCGCGCCCGCGGCATCTACGACAACAGCCCCAGCGCCAACTCCTTCGCCGGCTACCCGCTGGAGAGCTACCGCACCTGGGGCGGCTTCGACTGGATGACCGCCACCGTCGGCGGCCTGTGGGACAGCCTCCTCGCCGAGGGCAAGCCCTGGTGGATCACCGCCAACTCCGACTCCCACCAGGTGTACGCCGACACCGCCGTGCGCGGCACGGGCGGCGACTTCACCACCGACGGCAGGTACGCGGACCCGGTCTACGGCGGCCGGATCGACATCACCCAGGGCGACTACTGGCCCGGCCAGTACAGCCGCACCCACGTCGGCGCCGACGGCTTCTCCTACGCCGCCGTCATGGACGGCATCCGCGCCGGCCGCGTCTGGGTCGACCACGGGCAGCTGGTCGGCGGCCTCGACGTCCGGGTGACCGGCGGCAGCCGCTGGGCCACGCTCGGCGGCGCCCTGCACGTCAAGAAGGGCACCGACGTGACGCTGACGGTCGACGTCGCCCTCGCCGGCGGCCCCAACTGGGCGGGCTTCGTCCCGCGGCTCGCGCGGGTCGACGTCATCCAGGGCGACGTCACGGGCACGGTCACCGACCGGGACACCTTCACCGCGCCGACGGCCAGGGTCGTGAAGTCCTACGAGGTGGACAGGTCCACCGGCACCGTCCGGCTCACCTACCGGCTCGGGCGCGTGGAGGAGCCGCTGTACGTCCGTCTGCGCGGCACCGACGGCAACCGCTCCGCCGTCGGCGCGATGGGCGCGGCCGTGGACCCGGCGGGCCCGGCGATGGACGTCGTCGGCGACGCCGACCCGTGGCGCGACCTGTGGTTCTACTCCAACCCCGTGTGGGTCCTGCCGTCGTGACCCGGTACGTGCTCACGGTGGACGCCGGTCCGCGCGACCTGCGCGCGGCCGATCACCTGCTCCACACGCTGGCAACCGAACTCGCCCTCGACGGGGGCGTGTTCGGCTGCACCCACCTCGTGCGGGGCGACCGGCCGCGCGTCTCCGTCTCCCTCGCGCTGCCGACGGAAGCGGCCGCGGCGACGGTGCGCGGGCAGCTCGCGGACCGCGGGTACGAGCCGGCGGACGGCGCCCCTGACCCCGTCGGCCGGGCGGTCCTCTACCCCGGGGCGGACGCCCTCCGGGGCACGATGACGGTCGCGGAGGTCCTGTCCGTCTCCGCGATCGACCGGGTGACGGTGCTCGGAGCCGCGGAACGGCCGGCGCCGGACGCCCGGCTGGTGACCCGGGACCATGTGCGGCCCCAGTGGCACGACGGGGAACTGGTCCTCACCGCCATGCCCGCCGTCGGCGGCACCCTCGTGCCCTTCGAGGTGCCCGACCCGACACCCTGCTGCGCGGACCACTGACCCTCACGGCCGCTCGCGTCGGCCCCCGCGCGGGCGGTGCGGCGCGTCCAGCCCGCCCACCGGGGCCCGCGCATGGGCCGGGTCCCGCTCGCCCCCCGCGCACCACCACACCGCGCGGTCCTCGTCCTGGCTCACGTGCAGGCCGAGGCGGTGTTCGGCGCAGACCGGCCAGACCTGCCACAGGACCTCCATGACCGTCTCCTGAGCGGCCTCCGCCACCTCGGCGCTCGCGGCCGTGACGGAGGCCGTGGAGCCGTGCCACAGGTCGTCGCCGTGCCACCGCCCGTCGGGCAGGGCCACGTACACGTGCTCGCGCGTGTCCTCCTCCTCCGCCCAGGGCGGCAGGGCCAGCAGGCGCAGCGGTCCGGCGTCCGGCAGCAGTGCGGCCAGGTCGCGGTTGACGAGGTCCAGCGCCCGGTCCCACAGCGGGTGTTCGCCGGGCCGTACCTCACGGGGGCGCGGGGCGCCGTCGTAGCCGTCCATGGCCGTCATCCTCCACCACCGGCGGAGGCCACCGCGTGGCCGGTCCACCCGCGCGGCCGGTCCACCCGCGCGGCCGGTCCGCCCGGTCGGTGCGGTCCCGCCCGTCCTACAGCCCGTGGACCGCCGAACGGGCCCGGGTGACGAAGTCCGTCAGCGACAGCCAGAAGGGGTCGTAGTACTGGTCGAACGAGGAGAGGGCGGTGGGGTCTCCGGTGATGGCCGCCTCGAGCGCCCGGTAGGGCGGCCGGGTCGCCAGCCGCAGGTTCTCCGCGGCCTCGGCCACGTCGTCGGGCCCTTCCAGGGTGATGACCCAGATGAAGTGCCGCAGCTTCGGGTACTCCACGCGCAGACCGGCCCGGACCTCCTTCAGGGCGGGCAGCTGTTCGCTCCGCGGGGCCGCCGACTTGTGGATGTCCGAAATTCTCCAGTACAACTCTGCCATTCTGTGGGCCTGTTCGATGAGGCTGACATAGGCGGTCCGGCGTGCCTCGCTCACCCGGACCGCACGCTGGGTCCGTTCGGCCGTGTGCGCCTGGATCTGTGCCGCGCGGGCGGTGCCACGGCTGGTGACCCAGCTCGCCAGCACGGCGGTACCCGCGGTCAACGAGGAGATCCACAGGGCGGAATCGGTCATGCGGTCGATCCTTCCCCGGACCGCCGGGCGTGATGGCTCCACCGGGGACCGGCGCACGGCGACCCCCATGGTTTCGGCCATCCCCCGACGGCCGGGACGGCGGGCGACGGCCGGGCGGGGAAGCCGGGGCCGGCCGGGCGGTGCGCGGCCGGCCCCGGGACCGGGTCAGGCGCGCACGTCCGGGCCGGTCTCCGAGAACACGAAGGAGAACGCGGCGGGCGCGACGTCCAGGAAGTACCGGGGCAGCGGGCCCGGACCGCAGGACTGCGAGCCGATGCCGTGCTGGCCGTGGTCGAGGTGGACCCACACCGTTTCGCCCGGCACCAGGTCGGTGAGGTGCCGCGCCGCGTCCAGCTGCTCGCTCGTCCAGCGCCGGGCGCTGAACCAGAACTCCGGCTCGCCCTCGATCCGCAGCCCGCCGAGCTCGGCCCAGCGCACGTCGGCGCGGGCGCCGTTCTCCTGCGGACGGACGTACGGCGTCTGGAGGCCGTCGACGGTCGACCGCCAGCGGCCGATCCGCGACGCCGACCGGGTGTCCGGGTACGCCTCGCCGGGGCCGCCGCCGAACCAGGTCACCGCGTCGGCCTCGGACAGCCCGAGGCGCACCCCCAGCCGGGGCAGGGGCACGGTCCAGCCGCCCTCGGGGGTCACGGAGACGTCCAGCCGCACCCGGGTGCCGTCCGTCGTCCACCGGTGGACCACCGACAGACCCACCTCCCACGCGGCGGGCGCCACCCGGGTCCGCACCGTCAGCGCGTCCTCGCCCGGCTCGACCGCGTCCACCCGGTGCCGCATGCGGTGCAGCCCCAGCTTGCGCCACAGCTCGCCGTACCGGACGTCGGACTGCCACGCCGCGCCCTCGTCGTTGTCGGTGAGCGCCCGCCACACGTCCAGCCGCAGTCCGGTCACCGCCACGGAGCCGATGGCGCGCGGCTCGCCCGTGCGGGCGTCGAAGACGGCCGGGCCCAGGGTGATCAGGCGGTCGCCGGCCACCGGTGCCCCGGTCGCGGCCACCGTCGGCCGGGCCCGCGGCGCGACCGGCACCTGGCCCCACGCCACCACGTGGCCGCGCGGCGCCCACGCCGTGTCCTCGGCCAGGACGGCCCGCACCGTCCACCCGGTCTCCGCTCCGGCCCGGACGTCCTCCGGCGGCTGACCCAGCTTCACCTCCGCCGACTCGCCCGCCGCGAGCGCCGGCACCGCCAGCGGGCCCGACGCCACCGTCTCGCCGTCCGCCTGGAACGCCCACTCGAAGGACAGCGCCGACAGGTCGGCGAAGTCGTGCCGGTTGGTGACGCGCACGGTGCCGCCCGCGCCGTCGCCCGCGATCGCGACCGGCTCGATCACCCTCTTGTACTCGACGAGGCCGGGGGAGGGGGTGCGGTCGGGGAAGAGCAGGCCGTCGCAGACGAAGTTCCCGTCGTGCAGCTCCTCGCCGAAGTCGCCGCCGTAGGCGTAGCCGTACCGCTCGTCCTCGATGCCGTGGTCGATCCACTCCCAGATGAAGCCGCCCTGGATCCGCTCGTGCGCCTCGAACAGCCGCTGGTAGTCGGCGAGGCCGCCGGGCCCGTTGCCCATGGCGTGGCCGTACTCGCACAGGAGGAAGGGCAGCGCGCGCCGCTTGAGGGTGCCGCCGTCGAGGCCGCGGCCGATCCGCTCGACCTCCTCGTGGAAGGCGTACATGCGGGAGTAGACGTCCGTGTCGCGGCAGTCGATGTCGCCCTCGTAGTGCACGAGGCGCGAGGTGTCACGGGCGTGGATCCACTCGGCCATCGCGGTCAGGCCGCGTCCGGTGCCGGCCTCGTTGCCCAGGGACCACATCACCACCGACGGGTGGTTCTTGTCCCGTTCGACCATGCGGGCGGCGCGGTCCAGCAGGGCCGGGGTCCAGCGGTCGTCGTCGACGGGGTTGTCCCGCCAGTCCTGCTCGACGAAGCCGTGCGTCTCCAGGTCGCACTCGTCGATCACCCACAGGCCGTACTCGTCGCACAGGTCCAGGAAGGCCGGGTGCGGCGGGTAGTGGGAGGTGCGGACGGCGTTGACGTTGTGCCGCTTCATCAGCAGCACGTCCTCGCGCATGGTCTCCAGGTCGAGCGCACGGCCCGTGCGGGGGTGCCACTCGTGCCGGTTGACCCCCTTGAACAGGACGGGCCTGCCGTTCACCTTGATCAGACCGTCCGCCAGGACGACCGTACGGAACCCGATCCGCAACGGGACCCGCTCGCCCGCCGTGACCAGCTCACCGTCGTACAGCCGGGGCGTCTCGGCGCTCCACGGTTCGACCGGCACCGTGACCGTCGCGCCCGTCACGACATCGATGTCCAGCGCGGGCACGGTCACCCGTCCGTCGACGTCGGAGTCGACGCGCAGGGTGCCCTCGCCCGTGACGTGGTCGTAGGAGGCGTGCACGAAGAAGTCGCGCACGCTGCCCGCGGGCCGGTGCAGCAGCGTCACGTCACGGAAGATGCCCGGCAGCCACCACTGGTCCTGGTCCTCCAGGTAGGAGCCGGCCGACCACTGGTGCACCCGGACCGCCAGCACGTTGCCCGAGGCCTTCAGCAGCTCGCCGACCGCGAGCTCGTGCGGCAGCCGCGAGCCCTTGAACTCGCCGATCTCCGTGCCGTTCAGCCACACCCGGGCACAGGACTCCACACCGTCGAAGCGCAGGACGGCGCCGCCGTCGGCGAGGTCGGGCCAGTCGTCGGGCAGGTCGAAGACCCGCAGGTGGTCGCCGGTCGGGTTCTCGGTGGGGACGCGGGGCGGGTCGACCGGGAAGGGGTAGAGGTGGTTGGTGTAGATCGGGGCGCCGTGCCCCTGGAGGACCCAGTGCCCGGGGACCGTGACCTCGGCCCAGCCGTCGGCGTCGTACCCCTCCGCGGCGAACGAGTCGTCCTCGGCGTCGGCCGTCGCCGACAGGCGGAACCGCCAGCTGCCGTTCAGGGACAGGGATTTGGCGTCCGACGAGGCGTACCAGGCGCGGGGCGCGAGGGCGCCGCGGCCCGGCGAGACGTCCTCGACGTAGCCGGCGGACGGGAAGGTGGTGCGCAAAGACATCGGTCTCCAGGTCGTGAGTCGTGAGGTGTCAGTGGTGAGGTGTGGGTCGGGGGGCTGTGTGGTGTGGGTCGTGGGCGGAGGGCGTCAGCCCTTGATGCCCGTCCGGGCGATCCCCTGCACCAGCCAGCGCTGGAGGAAGAGGAACACGAGCGGCAGGGGCAGGAGGGAGAGGGCCGTGGCCATGAAGATCAGGTGGTAGTTGACGGTCTGGTTGGTCATGTACGACGACAGCGCCACCTGCACCGTCCAGGCGCCGGGGTCCTGGCCGATGACCAGCGGCCACAGGAAGGAGTTCCAGCCGTTGATGAAGGTGATCGTCGCGATGGCCGCGAAGAAGTTGAGCGAGTTCGGGAACTGCGGGTCGTCGATCATACGGACGCCGTAGACCTTGCCGTCGACCGTGTGCGACCGGATGTCGGCCTGGTTGAAGTCGTCCCGGACCGGCTCGACGAGGTCGGTGAGGTCCGCCACCTGACCGCTCCTGACGAGCTGGATCTGCGGGTGGAACTCGAAGACGTCGGGCGCGTTGTCCGGGAGCAGGCTCGCGAAGAGCTTGCTCTCGAAGTTCGACCCGGTGATCCACTGGGTCGTCACCTTCGCCCCGTCGTACGCGGCCGCGTACTTCTTGATCGCCTGCTCGGTGCCCGCCTCGCCGTACGCGTGGAAGTACTGCACGAGTCCGCCGCCCGCACTCCCCGCCGCCCCGGCCGTTGTTGCTCCCGCAGGCGGCCAGCGCGCCGGCGGCGGCCAGGCCCGTGGCGGACCGGAGGAGTGATCGGCGGGACCGGTTGCTGTTGCTCGGTGCCGACATGGTGACGTCCTTGTCTCGAGTACGGCTGCGGCTCGCTACTACGGCATCAGCGCCAGGTGTCTCGGAAAGGCGTTGCGGTGCGGGACGTTAACCTTCGGCTAAGGCTTCGGCAAGGGGTTGGACGAAGCCCGTTCGAAGCGTTGTGTGACGTTCGGGATACCGGACGTGACGGGGTGGGGACGGGAGGCCGGACAACGGGACCCGGTGCCGGGGAACCGTCCGGGTCGCCGCTGCCGGGTCAGGGACCGGGCCTGCCGCGGCCCTTCGGGCCGGCGTCGGCGGTGCGCTGCGCGCTCCGCTGCCCGACGGACTGCAACGCCCCTTCGAGCGCGAACGTCGCCGCGCCCAGGCAGACCGGGTCGCCGGGGATCGGGGAGAGGACGATGGCGGTCGCGGCCAGCGGCCGGCGCAGCGCGTGCCGGGCGACGGCCTCGCGCACCTCGTCGAGCAGGGGCTCGCCGAGCCGGGCGGCGACCCAGCTGCTCAGTACGACGACCTCGGGGTTGAGCAGGTTGACCAGGTCGGCGATGCCCGCCGCCAGGTAACGGGCGGTGTCCCGGACCACCTTGACGGCCACCGGGTCCCCCGCGGCGACCGCACGGGCCAGCGCGTCCACCGTGGCGGTCTGGTCCTCGGGGTGCAGCAGCGGGCTGCGCGGGCCGATCTCGCGCAGGTTCTGCATGATGCCCGGCGCGCCGACGTACGTCTCCACGCAGCCGTGGTTGCCGCAGTGGCACAGCCGTCCGTCGAGGACGAGCGTGGTGTGCCCCCACTCGCCGGCGCTGTTGCTGACCCCCCGGTGCACCCCGCCGCTCAGCACCAGGCCCGCGCCGACCCCGGTCCCGAGGTTGACGACCACGGCGTCGCCGTGCCCGCGCGCGGCCCCGAACCACAGCTCGGCGACGGCGCAGGCGCGCAGCGGGTTGTCCAGGTGGAGCGGGTGGGCGATGTGCGCGGAGAGCAGGTCGAGCAGCGGCACATCGTGCCAGTCCCAGTTGGGCGCGTACTCGCAGACGCCGGTGTCGCGGTCCACCTGCCCCGGCACGCTCACCCCGACGCCCAGCACCCGGGCCGGCTCCACGCCGGCCCGCGCGGCCACAGCCCCGACGGCCGCCGCGACATGGCCGACCACCTGTTCCGGCCGGCTCTTCCCGGGGCGCATGTCCTCCTCGGCGCGGGCCAGGACGTTCAGCGCGAGGTCGAACAGCTCGACGTGGACGTACGTCTCCGCGATGTCCACGCCGATCAGCGTGCCCCCGGACGTGTCGACGGCGACGAGGCCCCGCGGGCGGCCGCCGGCCGAGTCCTCGAACCCGACCTCGGTGATCATGCGCAGGTCGAGCAGCTCGCCGACGAGGGTGGCGACGGTGGCGAGGCTGAGGCCGGTGGCGGCGGCCAGCTCCTGCCGGGAGGTGGGCGACCGGGCGATGATCTGGCGCAGCACCTCGTAGCGGTTCGCGGTGCGGATGTCGCGTGACGTGCGCTTCACCGGGGAGCCCCCCTCCCGTCCGTGCGGCCGCGCCGGGGCGGTCGGGCACCGGCGCGGCGTCAGGCTATGGCGTGCGACACGGTTCGACAAGGCCTTAGGAAAGGGGCTGTACGAAGTCCGGCGCGCCCGTTCCCCGGCAGCGTTCCCCAGCAGCGTTCCTCAGCCGCCGAGGACGTCCGCGACGAACGCGTTGGTGAAGGCCCCCGCCGGGTCCAGCTCCCGTACCAGGGACCGGAAGTCGCCGATCCGCGGATACCGCCCGCGCACCACGCCGGCCGGCACGGCGTAGACCTTGCCCCAGTGCGGGCGCGGCGCGAAGGGCTCCAGCGCGGCCTCCAGCTCCCGCACGACCGGCAGCACGGCCCGCGTGTCCTCGACCCAGGTGAAGTGCACGGCGACGCTGTCGTGTCCGTACGCCGGACTCAGCCACTGGTCGTCCGCGGCGACGGTGCGCACCTCACACGTCTGGAGCACGGGGGCGACCGCCGCCCGTATCCCGTCGATCGCGCGCAGCACGTCGACGGCGTGCTCCCGCGCCATCAGGTACTCGCTCTGCAACTCGCTGCCGCTGCTCGGGGTGAACTCGGCGCGGAAGTGCGGCAGCCGCTCGTGCCACGGCCCCGGCACCCCGAACTGCTCGGTGCAGTTGACCGCGGGCATCCCCGGCACCGGGTGCAGCGCCTCGGTGGCCGGCGCGGCCCACGGGAAGCCGGCGAGCGGCTGGTCGGTGCGCCGCTTCAGCCACACCTGCCGGAACCCGGGCGCCCGCCAGTCGGTGAACAGGCTGACGCTGTACGCGGCCGCCGCCACGGTCTCGAAGTCCAGCCCGGCCAGGGGCAGCTCCGTGAAGACGTGCTGCTCGACGTCGAAGGCCGGCTCCAGCTCCAGGGTCAGCGCGGTCACGACGCCCAGGGCGCCCAGCGAGGTCACGGCCCCGCCGAACCGCTCGTCCGCCCGCCCGATCGCGACCGTGGACCCGTCCGCCGTCACGATCTCCACCTCCCGCACGGCGGCCGCGAGGGACCCGTTGCGCACCCCCGACCCGTGGGTGCCGGTCGCCACCGACCCGGCCACCGAGATGTGCGGCAGCGAGGCCATGTTCGGCAGCGCGAGCCCGTGCGCGTGGACCCGCCGCGCCAGCTCGGCGTAGCGCACTCCGCCCCCGACCCGCACGGTCCGCGCCGCCGTGTCGACGTCGACCTCCACGGGCAGGGCGTCCAGCGACAGCAGCACCCCGCCGTCGCCCGGCTCGGCGATCTCGTTGAAGGAGTGCCCGCTGCCCAGCACCCGCACCCGCGCGCTCCCCGCGACGAGCGCGCGCAGCGCACCGAGCGTGGGCGGCCGGTGCAGTTCCTTGGCCGCGAAGGTGATGTTGCCCGCCCAGTTCGTCACGGTCTCGCCCATGCCGTCGCCCTTCCCCGAGGAGAACCAGAACCCGGTATCCGCAGGTGAACCTACCGTGTCGCCGACACGGGACCCCGCCCCCACCTCCCGCGGGGCGGGGGCATACCGTGAGGAGTCGTACGCCTGAGCCGGGAGGAGACACGGATGGGCAGCCGTACCGCGCTGGTCGAGGATCTGATGGAGCGCTTTCCGCACGTGCCGCGGGAGGCGGTCTTCAAGGAGGACCTGCTGCGCGGGGGAGTGGCCTTCGACCCCTCCGCCCTCAGCGACAACGAGTCGGGCGAGGTCAAGCCGAAGTCGTACTTCATCTTCTCCTTCGACCACGGCACCCTCCCCGAACTGGGCGAGGCCGCGCTGCGGCGCCCCCCGGAGGAGATCATCCTCACCGGCGGCCCCTACGACCTGCGCCGGACCGTCGTGTCGGTGCGCGTCAATCCCTCCTCGCCGTACCGGGTGGCCGCGGACGACGAGGGGCTCCTCGGGCTCTACCTCGACGGGAAGCGGATCGCCGACGTCGGTGTGCCGCCGATGCCCGAGTACTACCGGCACACCCTCTCCAACGGGAAGTCCGTGATGGAGGTCGCCCCCACCATCCAGTGGGGCTACCTGATCTACCTCACCGTCTTCCGGGTCTGCCAGTACTTCGGCGCCAAGGAGGAGTGCCAGTACTGCGACATCAACCACAACTGGCGCCAGCACAAGGCGGCCGGCCGGCCCTACACGGGCGTCAAGGACGTCGAGGAGGTCCTGGAGGCCCTCGAGATCATCGACCGGTACGACACCGCCAAGGCGTCCACCGCCTACACCCTCACCGGCGGCGCCATCACCAAGACGGTCGCCGGCCGCGACGAGGCCGACTTCTACGGCCACTACGCCAAGGCCATCGAGGAGCGCTTCCCGGGCCGCTGGATCGGCAAGGTCGTCGCCCAGGCGCTCCCGCGCGACGACGTGCAGCGCTTCAAGGACTACGGGGTGCAGATCTACCACCCCAACTACGAGGTGTGGGACGAGTACCTCTTCAAGATGTACTGCCCCGGCAAGGAGCGGTACGTCGGCCGCGACGAGTGGCACAAGCGGATCCTGGACTCGGCGGAGATCTTCGGCGCGCGCAACGTGATCCCCAACTTCGTCGCGGGCGTGGAGATGGCCGAGCCGTTCGGCTTCAAGACGGTCGACGAGGCGATCGCGTCGACGACGGAGGGCCTGCGCTTCTTCATGTCGCACGGCATCACCCCGCGCTTCACCACCTGGTGCCCGGAGCCGACCACCCCGCTCGGCAAGGCCAACCCGGCGGGTGCCCCGCTGGAGTACCACATCCGGCTGCTCCAGGCGTACCGGCAGACGATGGAGGACTTCGGCCTCTCCTCCCCGCCCGGCTACGGCCCGCCCGGCCCCGGCCACGCCGTCTTCTCGGTCAGCTCCTTCATGGACAGCCTGCCGGCGAAGGAGCCGTCGGAGCTCCGGTAGCGGGCCGGGAGCGGCCGGGGAGCGGCCCGGCTGCGGCCCGGGAGTGGCTTGGGGGCAGCTCTGCTGCGGCCCCCCGGTAGCGACTCGGCTGCGGCCCGGGAGCGGCCCGGGAGCGACCCGGGCGGGGGAGCCGCCCAGGCCCGTCCGGGCTGTCCTGACATCCGCACAGGGCGCTTGTCAGTTGTGCGGGAGATGTGAAAAGCTCTGGCCCTGCCGCGAGGTTCCCCCCAACTCCATTGCGTTCGAGGTGAGTTGACCTCGCCTGTGGATGCCGGAGACTCATGCCCGACCTGCCGATCCCGAAGGACGCCGCCGAGGCCGCGCTGTTCTCGGAGTGCTGGGACGCCGTGCTGTCGTACGCCGACCTGTGCACGTCCGGCTCGACCGCGGCCAACCAACTGGCCCGCGAGGCGTTCGCGCTCGGCATCCGCGAGGCCCGCGCCGCCGAGGACGGGTCCCGGCACAGCGTCGGCCGCCGCGCGTCCCGGCTGCCCCGGATCCCCCTGATGCTGACCGCCGTGCGCACCACGGCGGCCGCTTGGGAGGCTCAGGGCCAGGGCCACCGGCTCGACCCCGATCTGCGGCTGTGGCTGAACTCGGAGAAGGCCGCGCGCTACACCGGGCCGCCCCTGCGCCGCCCGGTCGCCCTGCGCGGGCTGCGCGACATGCAGGAACCGGACGCGGCGCTGCTGTGGCTGGCGGAGGTGGAGGCGCTGCCGCTGCGGGCCGTCGCCCGCCGGCAGGGGCTGGACCCGGCCGCCGCGACGGAGGAGCTGAACCAGGTCCGCGGCCTGTTCCGGGACCGCTGCCACCGCAACCACCTCGACACGCCGATGGACGCCGAGTGCCGCAGCTACGTCCGGCTGCTCGACGCCGTCACCCGCTCGCCCGTCGCCGACACCCCCGAGGACCTCTCCCGGCACCTCGCCACCTGCGTGGAGTGCGCGGAGGCCGCCGCCTGCCTGCGCCTGCACGGCGGCGGACTGCCCGCCGCCCTGGCCGGCGGCGTCATCGGCTGGGGCGGCCTCGCCTACCTGGAGCGCCGCCGCCGCGCCGCCGAGGTCCGCATGGCGGCCGGCCGCCCCGACACGCCCGACCCGGACGGCGACGCGCCGGACGCCGCCGCGAGCCGGGCCCGCGTCCGGCGGGGCGGGCTGCTGCTCGCCGCCGGCGTCGTCTCCGCGCTGGCCCTCGCCGTGACGCTGGTGCCGTCCGGCGGTGGCGGCGACAGCTCCGCCCAGGGCGGCGCGCCCACCGGCGGCAGCCCGGTCGCCGGCCCCGCCGTCTCCCTCTCCGCCTCGCCGTCGGCCGGCGTCCCCGGCCCGTCGGCCCCCTCCGCCTCCCCGGACCCGTCGACCGGCTCCCCGGCCCCCTCGGCCTCGTCGGACGCCGGATCGTCCACGACGACGGACCCCGACCCGGAACCCCAGGGCACCACCTCGTCCACCGCCGGCGGCACGGGAGAGGGGGTGGCCTGCACCGTCAGCTACGACCTGGTCAACCAGTGGCCCGACGGCTTCCAGGCCACGGTCACCGTCACCACCGACCGGGCCCTCAGCTCCTGGAGCGTGGCCTGGTCCTTCCGCGACGGCCAGCGGGTCGACCAGATGTGGGACGCGGGCTTCTCCCAGGACGGCTCCCGCGTCACCGCGACCGCCGCCGACTACAACCGGTCCGTCCCCGCCGGCGGCTCCCTCTCCTTCGGCTTCCTCGCCTCCTGGCAGGACCGCAACACGGCACCGTACGACTTCAGCCTCGACGGGCTCGGCTGCACGGCGTCCTGAACGGCACCCCCAGGCCCTACACCGGCATGAGCCCCGGGTTGCCCGCCTCCGTCACGAAGGAGGCGGCCGTCGAGACGGGGGCGTCCGGGACGGTCACCGCGGCCACCGTCCGGAAGTCGGCCCGGGCCAGGGCGCGGTCCAGCCGGACCCGCACATAGCCGCGGCGGCCGTCGTAGAACCTCAGGTGGGGGTTGGCGGTCAGGTACGTCTGCCAGTTCGCGGGGTGTTCGGCGCCGTCCCTGCCGCTGGCGATCGACGTGGCGACGATCTCGGTGCCCAGGGTCCGCGACGCCGGGTCGTCGAAGTCGGCCTTGATGTCGAAGGCGTACCCCACGTGGACGTCGCCCGTGAGGACCATCAGGTTCTCCACCCCCGCCGACCGCGCCCCGGCGAGGATCCGGCCGCGGGAGGCGCGGTAGCCGTCCCAGGCGTCCATCGACATCAGCGGCTGCGCGGTGAGGTCCAGCTTGCGCTGGGAGAAGCAGACCTGCTGCGGCATCACGTTCCACAGCGCCTGCGACGCCCGCCACCCGTCGATCAGCCACCGCTCCTGGGCCGCCCCGGTCATCGTGCGCGCCGGGTCGTCCGACTCGGGACCGGGGACGTGCTTGCCGTCGCCGTAGGCCTGGTCGGAGCGGTACTGCCGGGTGTCGAGGACGTCGAACTGGGCGAGGGTGCCCCAGTGCAGCCGGCGGTAGAGCCGCATGTCGGGCCCGACGGGCTGCTGTGCGGCGCGCAGCGGCTGGTGCTCCCAGTACGCGCGGTAGGCGGCGGCCCGGCGCAGCAGGAACTCGGCTGCCGGGCTGCCGTGTTCGTCGACGGCACCGGCGTAGTTGTTCTCGGTCTCGTGGTCGTCCCAGGCGACGACGAAGGGGTGGGCCGCGTGGACGGCCCGCAGATCGGGGTCGCTCTTGTAGAGGGCGTACCGCAGCCGGTACTCCTCCAGGGTGACGGTCTCCCTGTCGAACGCGTCGGGCAGCACCAGGTCGGTGTAGCCGCGGGCGCCACCGGCGGAGTTCACGGCGTACTCGTAGAGGTAGTCCCCCAGGTGGAAGACGACGTCCACGTCGTCCTGGGCGAGATGCCGGTGCGCCGTGTAGTACCCGTCGTGGTACGCCTGGCAGGAGACGGCGGCGAACGACAGCGACGCGACGTCGGAGGAGGGGTCGGGCGCCGTACGGGTGCGGCCGGTCTCGCTGATCCAGGCGCCCGTCCTGAACCGGTACCAGTACGTACGGCCGGGCTCCAGTCCGTCGACGTCGACGTGGACGGTGTGGTTGTACTCGGGCAACGCCAGGGTCGTACCGCTGCGCACGACCGTGGCGAACCGCTCGTCCCGCGCCACCTCCCACGCGACGGAGACGGACTGCCCCGCCAGCCCCCCGCCCGGCTCGTACGGGTCCGGTGCCACCCGCGTCCACAGGACCACGGCGTCCGGCAGCGGGTCCCCGGAGGCGACGCCCAGGGTGAACGGTTCCCCGGCGATCCGCGCCCCGTCGAGCTCACGGGCCGCCGCCGCGCCCGTCGCGGGCACCTGGGTGGCGAAGGCCAGGGCCGTGGCGGCGGCGCCGATCGTCAGGAAACGCCGGCGTCCGAAGTGCCCGACGGCGGCCCGCGGTCCGTGCGGGCCGCGGCGGCCACCGGTGCCGTGACTCCGCCTCGGCTCGTGACCGTCACCGTACGGGGTGAGGGACCGCTCGGGGGTCAGGAGCTGCCGCTCGGTCAGGGAGCGTGCGGGCAACGGGGTGTGACGGCCTGTCGGGCGCATCGGCCTGGGCTCCCGGGGGCAGGGGTGCGTCTGCGGCCCACGGGCCGGAGCCTGCGGACGGCAGGCATCTAGATGCTAAACAGACGAACTTCATAAATCGGGCAGGCGGGGCGGCGGGACTCCGGCCGAGTGCCGCGGGGACGGAACCGTGTCAGCGAGTGAGGTAGAAGCGGACGGTGGTGCCCTTCTCGGAGGTGTGCACGCGCACCAGGTCCGCCACGTAGTGGACCAGCATCAGGCCCCGGCCGCCGATCTGTCCGTGCTCGGGCGGCCTGCGTCCGGCGAGCGGATCGGTCAGCCGTCCCTCGTCGCGGACCTCGCAGACCACCTGGCCACCCTCGGCCCAGACCGCCAGCGTTCCGTATCCGCCGCCGTGCACCACGCTGTTGGTGGTCAGCTCCGCCACCGCCAGCTCGACGTCCTGCAACCGCTGCCCGGCCAGACCCAGCCGGGCGGCCCGCTCCACGGCGAAGTGACGGACCGCCGGCAGCTCCTCCGCCTCGAAGGCACGGACGGCGGCGTCGGCGGCGGGCACCAGCGCCTCGTTGTAGCGGGCGACGACGGCCCGCCAGTCGTAGACGTCACTCGGCCGTTCGCGGCCGCCGGCGATGACGGTGGGATGGGTGACCCGGGCGTCGGCCAGGACCTCCGCGTCCAGCCGGGACGCGTCGTACGGGCACAGGATCGTCACCGCGCGGCCTTCGAAGGCGGCGTTGATGAGCGCCTCGTGCTGCGCGCACGCCGGGTACTCCACCGTGCTGCGCCCCGCCCAGATCGGCTCGCCGATGATGCGCACCCGGCTCTGCCGATGGGCGTCGGCGAACGCCTTGAGGACGCCGGGGATGATGCGCCCCGGGTTGCGGCCGGCCTCGGTCATGTCCAGGAGGCGGACCTCCCGGGCGTCGGCCCCCAGCCCGGACCTGATCAGCTCCAGCCGGGGACCGGGCACCGCCACCGCCACGGGCTCGCCCGCGGCGAGGCCCTCCCGGACGAACGACACGGTCCGCTCGGCGTACTCCTGCGCGGTGCGGTAGAAGAGGGCCGGGTGGGCGAACACCCCGTCGCCTGCCATGGAGCTCATCGGGGCGCCACCTCGATCCCGCGCAGGGCCGGCCAGAACAGTGCCAGCACCCGTGGCACCTGGGGCGGCGGGTGCTCCACCACCATCCGTCCGCGCGGCAGGTTCATGGCCGTGACCGCGAGCGCCGACACCCCGGCCACGTCGACGAACCCGACGCGTGACAGCTCCACGTACGACACGTCCGTGTGCCGCCGGGCCAGTTCGGTGAGGGCCGCCTCCCAGGAGAGGCGGGTGGCGACACTGATCTCGCCGCTGACGCGTATCCCGGAACGACCGGGCAACGGGCTCACCTCCAGCACGGCCCCGCCCTGCACCGGAGCACGTTCCCCCGTGTCGTGTGCGGCCTCCACGCTCGGTCTCCTCAACGGTCCGCCGTCCGCCGTCCCGGCGGAGTCCGACGGAAGACGACCCATTCCGGACGGGCAGCCTACCGTGCCGTCCGGGCCCGCCAGGTACGACGTACGCCCGCGGCCGGGCGCCGTCGTCCGTCACCGGCGACTGGGGCGGAGGCGACCGGGTCGGAACAAGGCCAGGAGCGGGCGGTGGAGGATGCCGAGGAGAGCCGTGCCAGTGGTGAGGGGCTCGTGAGCAAGGGCTGGAAGGCCGGCGTCGGCGGCTGTGCGCGCGTGCCGGAAGCAGCGCGGCTTGCGCAGCGGTGGTCGGGGTGAGCCGGCGCGAGCTCGTCGGCGCGGCTGTGTCGGCCGCACTGCTCCGTACCGGCCCGAAACCGCGCTCGGCGACGTGTGAGCCGGGCTTGCGGCGTGGCCGTCCCCGCTGGCCGTCGTCCGCGGCGGGGACGGCATCGACCAGGGCCGGCCACGGGAGTCCCGGGGCTCGTCAGAGCTTCCCGCCGATCTCACAGGCCCGGCACGGGGGTCGGCCGCAGGTGCACTGCATGATGGCTTCGAGGACCTCGCGGTCGTGGTAGAGGCACTCGTCCTTGCAGGTGTGGCGCGGGATGAATCCGGCCGGGATCTCGCCGGGCCACGGCTCGTGGCCGTCCCGGCAGCGGACGAACCGCTCGGGGTCGGCGGAGTGCAGTTCGTGCATGCTCGACCGCGCCTCGTCCTCCAGCTCACGCACGCGCTCCACCAGGGCCTTGAGCTCGGTGGCGATGTGGGAGTACCGGTCGGCGCCGGTCCTCACGTGCGCGGCCCGCAGTGCCATCGCCGCGTTGCCCAGAAACCTGCCGGCGTCCTGAAGGTCGGTCACGTGGTGCATCTGAATTCCGGTCACGCCCCGGACCCACACTGCATCTATGCTCACTGATCCACCTTCCCGGCGTTCGCCTGGTCTTCATACGAGAGATTAGGCGCGGCGCCGGTATCTCCACAGATCGAAAACAATCTATTTATGGACGCTAAGGGCCTCGCCCGTGCCCGTCCAGCACATTGTGCGTGAATCGGCTCACAGCCGGAGCGGTGGATCTTCTATTGAATCTTGAGCTGAATCTTCGGCCGAATCTTCAGCCGAAGGTTCAGCTGATTTCTTGTCCGCCGGACTTCGTCCCCCGCCCGTGCCGGTCATCCGGCGACCGTGTAGGAGCTCGCTCCCGTCCCGGCGAGCCCCCCGCCCTCGACGATCAGGTACTCCGGACGGATGGGGCGCCCGTCGAGCCAGCACTCCAGGATCTCCCGCGTACCGGCCGCGTAGCGTGCCTGTGCCGAGAGGGTCGACCCGGACACGTGCGGTGTCATCGCCTCGTGAGGCATCGTGCGCCAGGGATGGTCGGGCGGTGGCGGCTGCGGGTACCAGACGTCACCGGCGTAACCGGCCAGCCGGCCGCTGTCGAGGGCCCGGACCACGGCGTCCCGGTCGACGATGAGCGCCCGTGCGGTGTTGACGATGTACGAACCGCGTTTCATGGCCCCGATCAGCTCGTCGTCGAAGAGGTTCTGCGTCTGTGGATGCAGCGGCGTGTGGATCGAGAGCACATCGACGGAGGAGGCCAGCGAACGGGCGTCGGGATGCCAGGTCAGCCCCAGCTCCTCCTCGACCTCCTCGGACAGCCGGTGCACGTCGCAGTAGTGCAGCCTGACGTCGAACGGCTTGAGGCGGCGCAGTACCGCCTGGCCGATCCGGCCGGAGCCGAGGACGCCTACGTCCATGCCTTCGAGGTCGTAGGCGCGCGAGACGCTGTCGGCGATGTTCCAGCCCTTCTTGGTGGTCACCCACTCGTGTGCCGGCATGTAGTTGTGCACCAGGGTGAGAATCTGCATCACGGCGTGCTCCGACACACTGATGCTGTTGCTGAACGTCACCTCGGCCACGGTCATGCCGTGCCCGATGGCGCTCGGCAGGTCGACGTGGTCCGACCCGATCCCCGCGGTGATCGCGAGCCTGAGCCGGGAAGCCGCGGCGATGCGTTCGGGGGTCAGATAGGCGGGCCAGAAGGGCTGCGAAACGACCACGTCGGCGTCGGGCAGCTCGCGGTCCAGGGTGGAGTCCGGCCCTTCCTTGTCGCTCGTGACGACGAAGGTGTGGCCCCGGTCCTCCAGGAACCGGCGCAGTCCCAGTTCTCCGGAGACGCAGCCGAGGAGGTGCCCCGGGGTGAAATCGATGGCTTGCGGGGTCGGCGCGGTCTGACCGCCCGGATAGCCGGTGATGGTGGGGATCTCGTCGCGGGCGTAGTCGGGAGGAAAACCGCCCACGGGGTCCGGATAGAGCACCGCGATGATTTTTGCCATGACCGTCCTCCATCGATGGGGCACTGCTCCGGTGAACGGGCAGGGCACCGGCATCCGGTCGAACATCGATGATCTTGAATTTTAGTCGACTGTGCGTCGGCACTGCAATCCCCAGGGATAATGGAGTGGTGTCGGGGCGGCCCGTTGCGCCGGGGATCGGGGCGTTCGGAGAAAGTCGAGGCCTGGCCCTCCTGTACTTGACACGGGGATATACGAGACGTCTCCTTGAAGGTAGGAAATGGGCTCTGGCGTGAGCTGGCCGGGTGCCCGCCACGGGCATTCGGGTGCGCTGACGTCCGCCGCCATCCGGAGGCTGCAGATGGCAACCTATGAATATCTATGCGGCCGATGCGGGCCGTTCGACGTGAAGTTGGCGATCGGGACGGCGCCCACAGCATACGGCTGCCCTGTTTGTGCAGGCGCCGCGAGACGTGTGTACTCCTCGCCCGGCCTCACGCGGACCTCGAACGCGGTCGCCGCCCTCCATGTCCGGGAGGAGCAGGCACGCGAGGCCCCGGCAGTGGTCTCCCAACTGCCGCCACGCGGAAGGGTGCACCCGCACCCCGCGCTCTCGCGGTTGCCGCGTCCCTGAGAGCGTCCACGCGGACTTAGGAGGTGTGTCCCCGTGGGAAACGTGGGACTGCTCTTCGTCGGTGCGGTGCTCTTCATCAACGGATTGCTGCTGCTCGGAAAGGTCGATGCCAAAGCAGCAGCGGTGTTCAACCTTTTCGTAGGTGCACTGCAAGTACTGACGCCGACTTACCTCATCTTCACCGCCGACGGTGACCCCATGAAGATCCTGGCGGCATCGGGCATCTACCTCTTCGGCTTTACCTACCTCTATGTGGGTATCGGCCTGCTCGCCGATCTCGACAGCACCGGCGTCGGCTACTACTCGCTGTTCGTGGCAGTTGCCGCCCTGGGATACTCGTACGTCAATTTCCGGCTCTTCAAGGATTACCCCTTCGGGGTCATCTGGCTCTACTGGGCCTTCCTGTGGTTCTTGTTCTTCCTGCTGCTAGGCCTCAAGAAGGACGACCTCAGGGTCTATACCGGTTGGGTCACGGCGATCGAAGGCTGGGTCACCGGTGTGATTCCTGCCGGGCTGCTGCTCTCCGGCTACTGGAAGCATCCCGACGAGATCGCCATCGCGCTGGCGGCCTTCGGCGTCGTGGTGTTCGCGGGGCTGTGGCCGCGCACCCACAGAACGCCCCGGCCGACCTCACCCGGCGCCCGGGTCGGAGGCGCGGGCGCCCCGACCTGACCGGATCAGAATCTAGGAGTTCGTTCTCATGCCTGAAATTCTCTTCAGTGTGGACCACAGCAAGTCGATGCGTGACCAGGGCGTTCCCGGTCACAACAGGTGGCACCCGGACGTCCCCACCGTCGCCATGGTGAAGCCGGGAGCGGAGTTCCGCATGGAATGCCGCGACTGGACCGACTGCCAGGTCGGCAACAACGACACCGCCGACGACGTACGCGACATCGACCTGACCATCCCTCACATGCTCAGCGGTCCGATAGGCGTGGAGGGCGCCGAACCCGGCGACCTGCTCGTCGTCGACATACTCGACCTCGGCCCCGTGCCGCAGCAGACCGGGGACGCGGCGGGCCAGGGCTGGGGTTACACCGGTATCTTCGCCAAGGCCAACGGCGGCGGCTTCCTGACCGACTACTTCCCGGACGCGTACAAGGCGATATGGGATTTCCACGGACAGCAGGCCGTCTCCCGCCACCTTCCCGGAATCCGCTTCACCGGAATCACCCACCCCGGGCTGTTCGGAACCGCCCCGTCCGCCGAGATGCTCGCCCGCTGGAACGCCCGCGAGCAGGCGCTGATCGAAACCGACCCGAACCGGGTCCCGCCACTGGCCGTACCACCGGACAGCACCAACGCACTCGCGGGCACCGCCACCGGAGACCTCGCCACCCGCATCGCCGAGGAAGGCGCACGCACGGTGCCGGCCCGTGAGAACGGAGGCAACCACGACATCAAGAACTTCACGCGCGGTTCGCGGGTCTTCTACCCCGTACACGTCAAGGACGCCAAGCTCTCCGGAGGCGACCTGCACTTCAGCCAGGGCGACGGAGAGATCACCTTCTGCGGCGCCATCGAGATGGGCGGGTTCATCGACTTCCACGTCGATCTGATCAAGGGCGGCATGGAGACGTACGGGATCTCCACCAACCCCGTGTTCATTCCGGGCAACGTCGAGCCGCGGTACACGGAGTTCCTCACCTTCATCGGGATCTCCGTCGACCACGACACGGACACGAACTACTACCTCGACGCGACACTGGCCTACCGCCGGGCCTGCCTCAACGCCGTCGAGTACTTCAAGAAGTTCGGCTACAGCGGAGAGCAGGCCTACCTGCTGCTCGGCTCCTCCCCCATAGAGGGACGTATCAGCGGCATCGTCGACATCCCCAACGCCTGCTGCTCGTTGTACGTACCCACCGCCATGTTCGACTTCGAGGTCCGCCCCAGCGCCGCCGGACCGATGAAGGCCGACCGAGGCCAGTGCGCGTTGACCACCGCCTGACCGGACCCCAACCGCGGCCCCGACGTCCCGGCCACGACTCGCCCCGGCACGGTTATCGCCGTTCGCCGGATCCGAGTCCGGGACGGCGGGCCGCGGCCTGAGCCGGCGGTTGCGGCCTCACGCCGCAACCGCACCGGCCGGGCAGACAAGTACCTGGTGAACGGCCGCGAAGGCGGGAGGAGACCTGGACGGCCGGGTCGCCGTCGCATCGCGACGTCCCCGAAAAGACGTAAGACGTGGCGCCGCGGCACTGCCTCCCGTACGCTCTGGACCGCAAGGCGGTACTCACGCACAGAGCGCCTGCATTCAGGCCGTTCGCGCAAGGATGAACGCGCAAGGATGAGCGCGCAAGGATGAGGAAGAAAGCAGGAGGTGTATGTCGATGATTGCCATCACGCAGGGCAGTGCCCGCTCTCAGTACGTCATCCACACTCCTGCGGTCTCCGGCTGACAGCCACCCGACATCCGCGCGCCTGACGCGCTGCCGGGGCCGCCCTTCGAAGGGTTCCCCTTGTCTTTCTCCTCTTCCGAGGTTTCTTCTTCGCGTGCGCTCGCCCCCTACGGCTGGGATGCGGAGTGGGAAGCCGTGTTCTCGCCCCACGCGGCTCAGGGGCTCCTGCCCGGCCGCGTCGTACGGGTCGATCGTGGTCGGTGCGATGTCGTCACAGCGGCCGGTACCATCCGCGCCGACACCGAGTTCGTCGTCCCTCGTGACCCGATGAAGGTCGTGTGCACGGGCGACTGGGTCGCCGTCGACCCGGAAGGCAGCGATCCGCGCTACGTGCGGACGCTCCTGCCGCGCCGTACCGCCTTCGTCCGCTCGACGTCGTCGAAGCGTTCCGAGGGCCAGGTACTGGCCACCAACATCGATCACGTCGTCATCTGTGTGTCGCTCGCGGTCGAACTCGACCTTGGGCGGATCGAGCGGTATCTGGCACTGGCCATGTCCTGTTCGAACGGTGAGGCCCTGCTGCACCAGTCGGCACTCGCCTGGGAAGCCGGCGCCCAGCCGGTCGTCGTCCTCACCAAGGCCGACCTCGTGCCCGACCCGGCCGTACGGGCCTACCTCGTCGAGGACGTCGAGCGCAGCGCGCCCGGGGTGCCCGTCCACACCGTCAGCGCCCTCGCCGGCGAGGGCGTCCGGGAGCTGACGGGCGCCCTCGGCGGGGGCACCTCCGCGCTGCTCGGGACCTCCGGCGCGGGAAAGTCGACGCTCGCCAACGCGCTCGTCGGCGAGGACGTCATGGACGTCCGGGCCACCCGTGACCTGGACGGCAAGGGCCGGCACACCACCACCACCCGCAACCTGCTGACGCTGCCCGGCGGCGGGGTGCTCATCGACACGCCGGGACTGCGCGGCGTCGGGCTCTGGGACGCCGGGCACGGCGTCGGCCAGGTCTTCTCGGAGATCGACGCACTCGCCCGCGGCTGCCGCTTCCACGACTGCGCCCACGAGTACGAGCCGGACTGCGCGGTCGTGGCCGCCCTCGACGCGGGCGACCTGTCCCCGCGCCGCCTGGACAGCTACCGCAAGCTCGTCCGCGAGAACCAGTGGATCACCGCCAAGTCCGACGCCCGGGTCCGCGCCGACGCCCGGCAGGACTGGAAGCGCAAGCAGGCCGACGGCCGGGCGGCCGGACGGGCCAAGCGCGGGCAGTGGCGGTGAGCGCACTGCGGCCGGCGGGGGTGCTGGGCGCACTGCGGCCGGTGGGGGTGCTGGGCGCACTGCGGCCGGTCGGGGTGGTGGGCGGCGACCGGCCGCCACCCACCACCCCGTCCGAATCCCGCTAGCGGCGCCCTCCGCACGGGCGAAGACTGGACCCGTGATGGACGAGGAGACCAGGTACGAGGCGGTGCGCAGCCGGGACGCCCGGTTCGACGGCGTGTTCTTCTTCGCCGTCGCGACGACCGGCATCTACTGCCGGCCCAGCTGCCCCGCCGTCACCCCGAAACGGCGCAACGTGCGGTTCTTCCCGACGGCCGCCGCCGCGCAGGGCGCGGGGTTCCGGGCCTGCCGGCGGTGCCGCCCGGACGCCGCGCCCGGCTCGGCCGACTGGAACGCGCGCGCCGACGTGGTCGGGCGGGCCATGCGGCTGATCGGCGACGGCGTCGTCGACCGGGAGGGTGTCGCCGGGCTCGCCGCGCGCCTCGGCTACAGCGCCCGCCAGGTGCAGCGGCAGCTCACCGCCGAGCTGGGGGCCGGGCCCGTCGCCCTCGCGCGGGCGCAGCGCGCGCACACCGCGCGGGTGCTGCTCCGCACCACCGACCTGCCGGTCACCGAGATCGCCTTCGCCTCGGGCTTCGCGAGCGTCCGGCAGTTCAACGACACCATCCGCGCCGTGTACGCGCTGACCCCGACCCGGCTGCGGGACGCCGCCCCCCGCCGGGGCCGTACGGCCGCCCCCGGCGGCGGGATCCCGCTGCGGCTCGCCCACCGCGGCCCGTACCACGCGGCCGCCGTCTTCGACCTGCTGCGACGCGAGGCCGTCACCGGCGTCGAGGAGGTCGACGGCCCTCCCGGCCACCGCACCTACCGCCGTACGCTCCGTCTGCCGTACGGCACCGGGATCGCCGCCGTCGAGGAACGGACGGGCTCCGCGCTCGCCTCCGCCGTCCACCCCGGTGGCTGGCTCCCCGCCCGGCTGCACCTCACAGACCCGCGCGACCTCACCACCGCCGTCCAGCGGCTGCGGCGGCTGTTCGACCTCGACGCCGACCCCTATGCCGTCGACGAGCGGCTCGGAGCGGACCCGCGGCTCGCCCCGCTCGTCGCCGCCCGGCCCGGACTGCGCGCGCCCGGCGCCGCCGACCCGGACGAGTACGCGGTGCGGGCGCTGGCGGGCCGGAGCGCCACCGCACACCTGGTGGCCGCCCACGGCAAGGCCCTGGACGCCCCCAGCGGAAGCCTCACCCACCTCTTCCCCGAACCGGCGGCGCTGGCGGGGGTCCCGGGCCCCGTGGGCACCCTCGCCACCGCCCTCGCCGACGGCACCGTGCGCCTCGACGCGGGCGCGGACCGGGACGACGCCCAGGCGGCGCTGCTCGCGCTGCCCGGCCTGGACGGGCGCACGGTCGCCGACGTCCGGGCCAGGGCCCTCGGCGACCCCGACGTCGCACCGCCCGGCACCGACGTGCCCGACACCTGGCGTCCCTGGCGGACGTACGCCCTCCACCACCTGCACGCAGCGAAGGAAACCCATGTACTGGACTAGCGTCGACAGCCCGCTCGGCCCCCTGCTCCTGACCGCCGCCCCGGACGGCGCGCTGACCTCGCTGTCCGTGCCCGGCCAGAAGGGGGCACGGCCCGTCCCGGACGGCCGGCGGCCCGACCGCGGACCCTTCCGCGCCGCCGAGGAACAGCTCGCCGCCTACTTCGCCGCCGAACTCAAGGAGTTCCACCTGGAGCTGCGGGCCGAGGGCACCGCCTTCCGTGAGCGGGTGTGGGCCGCCCTCGACACCGTCCCCTACGGCGCCACCACCACCTACGGCGAGATCGCCGCCCGGATCGGCGCCTCCCGGCCCGCCGTACGGGCCGTCGGGGGCGCGATCGGCGCCAACCCCCTGCTCATCGTGCGCCCCTGCCACCGCGTCATCGGCGCCGACGGCTCCCTCACCGGCTACGCGGGCGGCCTGGAACGCAAGGTGCGGCTGCTCGGGTTGGAGGGGGCGTGGTGAGGAGGCCGAGGCCGTGGCCACGCCGTCGCCCACACCCGTCCTCCCGCGGCGTTCGGCCCCTCCGCCGCGCACACCCCGTCACCCCCACAGCACCGCGCCCAGCCACGCCCCCATGACCAGCAGGCAGGTGAAGAGTTCCGCGAGGACGCTGGAGCCGCCGGCGCGCATCGCCGTGCGCAGGGACGCGCGGGCCGCGTCGGAGCGGCCGAGGCGCAGGCGCTCGGCCAGGTAGCCGCCGGCCAGGAATCCCGGGATCGCGCCGAACACGGGCAGCAGGAAGAAGCCGAGGAACGCCCCCGCGCCCGCGTACACCGCCATCCGCCGGGTGGTGCCGTCCACACGCAGCCGGCGGGGCGGCAGGGCCCAGCGCACCACCTGGGACAGGAACAGGGCGACCGTCGCCCCCACCAGCACCGCCCAGGCGACGGGCTGCGGGTCCTTCAGCGCCCACCACAGGACCGCGGCCCACACCAGCCACGACCCCGGAACACCGGGCACCATCACTCCGCACAGGCCGAGCAGGATGACCAGCCCGACCAGCAGGAGTTCCCACACGCCCATCTGCCCAGCCTGCCGGAGACCGGGCGAAGGCGCAGGTCAAGGCGGGCGCCCGGGGGGTTCGGGGGCTGGTAGGTGCGCGGGTTCGGGGGTTCGGGGGTTCTAGTGTTCCCGGGTCACCCATCCGCGTTCGTACGCGTGCCAGCCCAGCTGGAGACGGGTCGTCACGCCCGTCAGCTCCATCAGCCGCTTCACCCGGCGCTGTACGGTCCTCAGGCCCAGGTCGAGCTGTTTGGCGACGCTCGCGTCGGTCAGGCCGGCCAGCAGCAGGGACAGGACCTCCAGGTCGGCGGCGTCCGGGCCGTCGGGGCAGGCGGGGTCCCGGTCGACGACGCCGTCCGCGCCGAGCCGCAGCGGCAGTGCCTCCCGCCACACCGACTCGAACAGCCCCGACAACAGCTCCAGCAGCCCGCTGGCGTGCACCACCAGCGCGGCGGGCTCCGCCGAGCGGCCGGTGAGCGGCACCAGGGCGAGCGAGCGGTCCGCCACGACGAGCTTCGTCGGCACCCGGTCCACGACCCGCACCTCCTCGTCCCGGCCGAGCGCGGCCGTCAGCTCCGTCACGCCGTCCGGCTGGTCGAGGACCGCCCGTTCCAGCACCACGCGGTAGCGCACCCCGCGGGCCGCGGCCTGCTCCTCCGCGTCGTTCTCCACGCCGGTCACGGCCACGGGCGTCCCGGTGACCAGCGCGCACACCTCGTCGCTCGCGCCCAGCTGGATCTGGAGGAAGCGCTGCGCGACCGCCGCCGCGCCCGTCACCACCTCGACCAGATCGTGCACGGACGGCTCGGCCGCCGTCGCCCGGTACTCCTCCGCCAGCAGCGCCGCCGCCAGCTCCGCCTGCTCCAGCTCGTGCCGCCGCTGGGTGAGCAGCGCGGCCAGGGCCACACCGGGCGGCGCGGCGACCCAGCGGCCGGCCCGTCCCGAGGACTGCGCGACCAGCCCGTGCAGCTCCAGCCGGCGCAGCGCGCGTTCGGTGTCGTGCTCGCCCAGGGCCAGCCGGCGCGCGAGGTCCGGTACGTCGGCGGCGCCCACGGACACCAGCTCCCGGTACGCCGACTCGTGTGTCCCGTCGAGCCCGATCGCTCCCAGCATCCGCCGTTGCCCTCCCTGACCACCCCGTCGTCCATGGCGGGAAACCGCCACGGCGCCATCCCGCCGTCGCACATCATCGCCCTACCCGGGGGCGCTCTGCCATGGTGTGGCGGGGCGGCCGCCGGTGATCATCCGTGACTGTGAACTGTGACCGTGACTGCGGCCGCGACCGCGACCGCGATCATCCGTCACGGCGGATCCGATCTCGATCCACGACGTACACATGTGACCGTCGGCCGCATCGGCACGGCGTCGGCGGGCACCCGGAACGTGACGCGGGCTCATGACGCGCAGGGGCGCCTAGGGGATCTGAGCCCGGGTCACCCGAGGCCGCCGGTCGGTCCTCCCGTGGGGGGTGGGACCGCCCGGCGGCCTCTCCACCCACTCGTCGCACCCCCGTTCGGGCGGTCGCCCGCCGGGTCCCGGCAGCCCGGTCGCATTTTCCCGATGCCCCGTTCCCCCAGGGCCCGTGCCGTGGACAATCGGGGACATGAGCCAGCAGGGGGGTAGGCCCACCGGTCACGAGGACGACTGGTGGGGGCAGTTGTACGACGACTCCGCCGAGGACCACGGGCCGGCGGCGGCCGGCGACTCGCTCGACGACCGCTTCGCGTCGGCGGCGGGGGCGGTGCGTCCCGAGAGCGGGGTGCGTCCCGAGAGCGCGGGGCGCCCCGAGGGGACCGTACTTCCCGCAGGGACGGCGGCGGACGGGACGGACGCGGACACGGCGGCCGACCGGGAGCGGCGGGGCGAGGGCGCGGACGCGTCCGGGGCGGGGGCGGGGGCGGGGGCGGTGCCGGGAACCCGCTTCGCGCCGGCCGCCGAGCGTCCGGACCGTATCGACCCGGCCGGACGCCCTGGACGGTCCGGAAGCGACGGACCGCCCGAGGGACCTGAGGGGTCCCAGCGGCCGGAGGGACCGGAGTGGTCCGAGCGGTCGGAGGGACCGGAGTGGTCCGAGGGGGCCGCGCAGCCCGAACGGGCCGACCACGCACAGCAGGGCGATCGCGCCGGGCAGGAGGACTGGTGGGCGCGGGGTGAGGCGCCGCCGCCCGCCACCGCGCCGCCCCGGCCCGCCGCCCCTCCGAGGTCGACACCCGCCGTCCCGCCGCCGCGCAGCGGCACCGCCGCCGGGCCGACCTCCGGCCCGCCGCGCAGGCCGGACGTCGGGCCGGGTGCCCAGCCAGGTGCCGGGCCGGGTGCCGGTCCCGCCGCCGGGCCGGGTGCCGGGCACGTCGCCGAGTGGGGTGCCGGTCCCGCCGCCGAGCCGGGCGTCGGCCCTGTCACAGGGCCGGAAACCGGTCTCGCCGTCGGGCCGGAAGCCGGTCTCGCCGTCGGGCCGGAAGCCGGTGCCGCCGTCGGGCCGGAAGCCGGTGCCGCCGTCGGGCCGGAAAGCGGTGCCGCCGTCGGGCCGGAAAGCGGTCCCGTCACCGGGCCGGCCTCCGCTCCCGCCGAGCCCCCCGTTGCGCCCCCCGCTCCCGCCCAACCCCCCGTCGCACCCCCCGCCCCACCGCCACCTGGACGCCGACACGCCCCCTGGGAGCCCCCGTCGGCCATCCCGCCCGGCCCCACCACCTTCCCGCCCGGTCCGCTGCCCCCGGGCTTCGACCAGCGGGCGGCCCAGCGCCCCGCACCCTCCGCCTCCTCCGGCCGTACGCCCCCGGAGCCGCTGGCGGAGCCCGCCCCCCAGCCCCTGTCCGCCCCCTCCCCTCCCGCCCCCCAGCCCCTGTCCGCCCCCTCCCCTCCCGCCCCCCAGCCCCAGTCCGCCCCCGAGCCGGAGCCCAAGTCGATGCCGGAGACCGCCGCGTCCACCCCCTCCCAGCCGGCGCCCCCGGCACCCACCGCACCCCCCGGCACCCACCCCGCACGCCCTCCCGCCCCCGCGCAGCCCTACGCGCCCCCCGCACCCCCGCACGCCCCCACCGCCTCCGCCACCGGCGCGGCGACCCCCTTCCCGCCGGCCGTCGCCGCGCCGCGATCCGCCCCCCGGCACGCCGCGCGACCCGCCGTGCAGCCCTACGTCGGGTCCGGGCCGCCCACGTACGACGCCGAGCCGACCGCGCTGCCGCCCGCCGACCCGGACGCGCTCGACGACGTGGTGGCCGACACCGTGCTGGACGGTGCCCGGTACGGGGTCTGCACGCTGCGGGCCGCGTCCGTGCGGGGCGACTCGGCGCGCTACCGGGGCGAGCCGCGCCGCGACGCGCTGCTCACCGCGCGGTTCGGCACCGGCGAGCAGGCGCTGCTGCTGGTCGCGATGGCGACCGGCGCCCGGGCCACGCCGGGGGCGCACCGGGCGGCCGCCGAGGTGTGCCGGTGGATCGGGCGGGCCGTGGGCCGCAGTCACGTCCGCCTCGCGGAGGACATAAGGGCCGGCCGGCGCGGCGACCTGAAGTCGGGCCTGCACCGTCTCACGGACCGCAGCCTCGGCCGGCTCCGCGCCGGCGCCGCCGAACAGGGCCTGGAACCGCAGGAGTACGCGGCCACCCTGCGGTGCCTGCTGCTGCCCGCCGACCCGGCGTGCCGTACGCGGGTCTTCTTCGGTGTCGGACCGGGCGGGCTGTTCCGGCTGCGGGACGGCGCGTGGCAGGACATCGAACCGCGGGCCGGTGAGGTCACCGGCGAGCCGGTCGTCGGTTTCGGCTCCCCGCCGGCCGAGACCCCCGAGGGCGACCGCCTCACCATGGACCTGGGCATCCCGACCGCGCCGAACCCGTACGAGCCGTCCTCCGGCCCCTCCTCCGGCTCGGTCTCCGGCCCCTCCTCCGGTCCGTCCTCCGGACCGGTCTCCGGGCCGGCCCGTGAACCCTTCCGCTTCCGGGCCTCCGTAGCCCGCCCGGGTGACACGCTCCTGCTGTGCACCGGAGGCCTGGCCGACCCGCTGCGCGGTGAGCCCGCGCTCCTCGGCCACCTGGCGGAACGGTGGTCCGAGGCCGTCCCGCCCGGACTGGCCGCGTTCCTCGCCGACACCCAGGCGCGGGTCAAGGGGTACGCCGACGACCGTACGGCCGCCGCCGTCTGGGAGGCATGACGGCGGCCCCTGTGGATTCATGGAACCCGGAGGGTCCGAAGGGATCTACGGATACCGAAGGGGCACGAGAGCACCATGGCCAAACAGAACGTCGCCGAGCAGTTCGTCGACATCCTCGTCCGCGCCGGGGTCACCCGCCTGTACGGCGTCGTGGGGGACAGCCTGAACCCTGTCGTGGACGCCGTCCGCCGCCACGCCGGCATCGACTGGGTCCACGTCCGCCACGAGGAGACCGCCGCCTTCGCCGCGGGCGCCGAGGCCCAGATCACCGGGAAGCTCACCGCCTGCGCGGGCTCCTGCGGGCCGGGCAACCTGCACCTCGTCAACGGCCTGTACGACGCGCACCGCTCCATGGCACCCGTCCTCGCCCTCGCCTCCCACATCCCCTCCAGCGAGATCGGCCTCGGCTACTTCCAGGAGACGCACCCCGACCGCCTCTTCCAGGAGTGCAGCCACTACAGCGAACTCATCTCCAGCCCGCGGCAGATGCCGAGACTGCTGCACACCGCCATCCAGAACGCGGTCGGCCGCAGCGGCGTCAGCGTGGTCTCGCTCCCCGGCGACATCGCCGCCGAGCCCGCTCCCGAGCAGACCGCCGCGACCGCCCTCGTCACCAGCCGCCCCACCGTCCGCCCCGGCGACGAGGAGATCGACCGGCTGGTCGGGATGATCGACGCGGCCGACAAGGTCACCCTGTTCTGCGGCAGCGGCACCGCGGGCGCGCACGCCGAGGTGATGCGGTTCGCCGAGAAGATCAAGTCCCCGGTGGGGCACGCCCTGCGCGGCAAGGAGTGGATCCAGTACGACAACCCGTACGACGTCGGCATGAGCGGCCTCCTCGGCTACGGCGCCGCCTACGAGGCCACCCACGGGTGCGATCTGCTGATCCTGCTCGGCACCGACTTCCCGTACAGCGCCTTCCTGCCCGACGACGTCCGGATCGCCCAGGTCGACGTACGGCCCGAGCACCTCGGCCGGCGCTCCCGGCTGGACCTGGCCGTCTGGGGCGACGTGCGCGAGACCCTGCGCTGTCTCGTCCCGCGCGTGCGGGAGAAGAACGACCGGCGCTTCCTCGACAAGATGCTGAAGAAACACGCCGACGCGCTGGAGGGCGTCGTCAAGGCCTACACCCGGAAGGTGGACAAACACGTTCCGATCCACCCCGAGTACGTCGCCTCGGTCCTCGACGAACTCGCCGACGACGACGCGGTCTTCACGGTCGACACCGGCATGTGCAACGTCTGGGCGGCCCGCTACCTCTCACCCAACGGGCGCCGCCGCATCATCGGTTCCTTCTCCCACGGCCCGATGGCGAACGCGCTGCCCATGGCGATCGGAGCCCAGTTCACCGACCGGAAGCGGCAGGTCGTGTCGGTCTCCGGCGACGGCGGCTTCTCCATGCTCATGGGGGACTTCCTCACCCTCGTCCAGTACGACCTGCCGGTGAAGGTCGTCCTCTTCAACAACTCCTCGCTCAGCATGGTCGAACTGGAGATGCTGGTCGCCGGGCTGCCCTCGCACGGCACCGCCAACAAGAACCCCGACTTCGCCGCCGTCGCCCGCGCCTGCGGCGCCCACGGGGTGCGCGTCGAGAAGCCCAAGGACCTCGCCGGCGCGCTGAAGGACGCCTTCAGGCACCAGGGCCCGGCCCTGGTCGACGTCGTCACCGACCCCAACGCGCTGTCCATCCCGCCCAGGATCAGCGCCGAGATGGTGACCGGGTTCGCGCTGTCCGCGTCGAAGATCGTGCTGGACGGCGGAGTCGGCCGGATGCTCCAGATGGCCCGCTCCAACCTCCGCAACGTCCCGCGCCCGTGAGGGCGGACGCGCGACCTCGGCCGACCGGCCCCTACCCGTAGGGGACCCAGCGGCGGGCGGAGGTGTCGTACATATGGCGCGGCAGGCCCTCGAGGGAGCGGGTGCGGAACGGGCGGCCGCGGTCGTCGACGCGGACCGTTCCGGCGCGGCCCTGGGAGGACCAGTCGAGCTCCAGGTACCAGGAGCAGTCGCAGTCCCGTGTCGACGCGGTCACCAGCAGCACCTCGGGGTCCTCGGCGGACACCCGGTACGGCAGCCGGACCGCCGGGAGCGGTGTGCCGGAGTCGTCGCCGGTGACGGCGCGGGCGACCGGCCGGTCCTGGTCCAGGTCGACGGCGAAGTGACGGGGGCTGACCGCGCCGCCGCAGCCCTGGTCCATGGCGTAGGCGTGGCCCGGCGCGGGCTCCGCGCGGCCGACGACGCGGACCCGCAGCGCGGTCAGGACCACGGCCGTGGAACTGCGGCCCTGCACCGAGATCTCCACGATGGTCTCCCGCCCGTGCACGGCCCCCTGCGCCGCGGCCCACGCCGCGGCGTCCTGCGGCGCCGGGGGCGGCGGGACCCGCGCGGGCGGCTCGGCGAGGACGTAGTCGTGACCGCAGCCGAACGCCCAGGCGTGGGAGTCGGCCGTCCAGGCGAGGGGGACGGCCGCGTCCGTGGCCGTGGCCGTCGGCGCGGTGGCGTCCGGGGCGGACGGGGACGGCCCGCCGGTGCCGGGCGTGGGCGCGGGCGTGCGGGAGCGGGTGGGGGAGCCCGCCGGTGTCGGGGACGTGGAGGGTGTGGGGGAGGGGCGGTGCGGGGCCGCCGGGGCGGTCGTCCGGGACGGGCCGGCGCCGGACGGCCCGGCCCCGGCCCCGGCCCCGGCCTCGGTGGCGGGCGGGCGGTCGGCGGGCAGCCCGGACAGCGCGCCGAGCGTGGCGACGAGGGCGCACGCCAGACCGCCCAGCAGCACCGGGACGTGACGGCGGTGCCGGGCGGGGGCGGGTGCGACGGCGGTGTCCGCGGTGCGGCGCGGAGCGTCGGGCAGGTCGGGCAGGTCGGGCACGTCGGTTTCCGCCGCCGTCTCGGGCAAGGGCGGGGAGTTTGCCGTACGGGGCCGCTGTCGCGCCGCCACCGCCGCCATCCACCGGCGGTGCAGTGCGAGCCGCTCCTGCGGTGACGCCCCGCAGAACTCCGCCAGCCGCTCCACGGGCGCGAAGTCCTGGGGTACGGCCTCCCCGGCGCAGTAGCGGTGCAGTGTGGAGGTGTTCATGCCGAGCCGGCGCGCCAGGGAACCGTAGCTCCGCCCCGTCCGCACCTTCAGCTCCGTCAGCAGGGCCGCGAACTCCGCCACTTCGTCCGTACGGTCACCGGTCGACACTGTTCCCCCGCGCTCGCCCAGACCCGCCCCGGCCCGGGACGGCATCCCAGGCACTCATGTACCTGCACGTCAGACGGCCTGGGACGGTTCCATGCCGACCGGCCGGGCCCCGGAGCTTGCCGTCGGCCGGCGCGACCGCCGATGCTCTGGGTGTCGCCGCCGAACAGGCCCGGACCGACCCTCCGCGCCACCGGCGCGACGCCCTCACACCCACGCACCCACTCCGCACGGGGGACACCCATGTCCAAGCGCATCCGCACAGGCGCCCTCACCGCCCTCGCCGCCGCGGGCCTCACCCTCGGCACCGTCCTCGCCGCACCGGCCGGCGCCGTCCCGAGGACGCCCGGCTTCCTCGCGGCCCGGGACCTGCCGCCGCACCCGTCGTCGGCCTGGACGGCCGGCCGGATCACCCGCGGCGTGCCCGAAGCGGTGGAGGCGGACCGCTGCCTGGGCCGTGCGCTGCCGGGCCACGCCGCCGCCTGGCACCGTGAGTTCCGCACCGACCTGGACACGGGCGCCCGTCAGATCACCGTCGTACTGAAGGACACCCGCGCGGCGAAGAGCCTGGTCTCGCGCCTGAACCGGGACATCACTTCCTGCCCGGCGCGGATCGAGCGGGCCGACCCGGAGACCGACGCCGCCCGCAGGGACTACGGCACGCTGGACGTGGAGGAGGGCGCCCGTGTGCACGGGCTGCACACCGAGACCTCCTGGGGAGCCTCCGACATCCGGCTCCTCTCCGTCGGCCGGGACGGCCGGACCGTGACGGTCGTGGACTGGGGACAGATGGGCGACTTCGGCGACGCACCGGTGAAGGCCTTCAAGAAGACGACCACCCGCGCCGTCGACAAGCTCCACTGACCGGACGGCCACCGAAGAATCCGGACGGTTGCCGAGGAGTCGGGACGGTTGCCGAGGAGTCGGGACGGCCACCGAGGAGTCCGGACGGTTGCCGAGGAGTCGGGACGGCCACCGAGGAGTCCGGACGGTTGCCGAGGAGTCGGGACGGCTGCCGAGACGGGGACGGTCGCCGAGGAATCGGGACGGCTGCCAAGACGGTGACGGCTCCCGAGGAATCGGGACGGCTGCCGAGGAATCCGCACGGCCGCCGAGACGGTGACGGCTGCCGAGGATTCCTGACGGCCGCCGAGACGTGGACGGTCACCGCGAAATCCGGACGGCCGGCGACAAGGGGGACGGCCACCGCAGTAGGACAGGGCCGCCGCCCTCCCGCCAACGGGGGGCGGGAGGGCGGCGGCCCGTACGGGCGACGTCGACGGGTGCGGCCCGGTCGGGCACCACCGGATTCCGGCCAACTTCGCGAGCCGTGTCGGGGCGGCGGCGCGGAGGGGGGTGTCGGCGGGCCCGGCGCGCGGGCGGGGCCTCCGGCGCCCGCCGGGCCCGCCCGCCGGCGCCCGCGGAGTTCCTGGCCGAGGTCTCGCGCCCCACCTCTTCCCGGACTACGGCCGGAGCGGCAGACACGCATCGGCCGGGCGGCCCACCCCGGGCGGTCGGCACGTCCACGGGCACCTAAGCGCGACGACGCGCGGGACGGCCGCGGCCGGCGGCCCTCCCGTACCGGCGGCGCCGGTGCACTCCCCGCACGGGCACGCCCGGGCCGTCGTACGGCGGTTGCGTCGCGCGGGCCGGGGCCGCCGCCGGGCACGGCGGTGAGACGGCCGTACCCATCCGGCGGCCCCCCGGGCCCTCCGCGCAACCGCCCGTCCGTCCGCGGCCACCGCGTCGACCAGGCTCTTCCCGCGACGAGCCGTGGACGGGGGAGCGGAGGGGCCGCCCTCGGACGTCGGCCGGGCCCAAGGCCGGTGGCCCCGCGGCCCGCCCCCTCCGCCCGCCTTCCCGGGGGACGGCACCGACGGCACCCGGGCCCGGCGGCGAACGCGGCGAACGCCGCGCAAACGGCGCACGCACCGCCGTGCCCCGCGCCGGCGGTCCCGGCCGGGGCCCGGAGGAGTGGCCGGGCGAGGGCCCGGGGCCGTGGCCGAACACCTGGTCGTCGACGATCCGGCATGACTGCCCCCGGACCCACGGGGCAAGCATCCCCATGAACGTGTTCGAGCAGGGGGGAACCGACAATCGGCACGCGGGCGGGGGTCATGAAGAGGCAGGCACGAGGCAGCGGTGCGACCGTGATCGCGGACACCTCGGCGAAGCAGACGGCGGAGGACGGGCCCGACGGGGCAGACGGGGCCGACGGAGCCGAGGGGCACGCGCGGGCGTCCCAGTTGCGGCGCAGACTCGGGCGGGCGGATCTGAGAGCCGTCCCCGAGACGCGGCGGGCGCTGCGCGAGATGCTGCGGCACTGGGGCCGGGCGGGACGCACGGACATAGCGGAACTACTCACCAGCGAACTCGTCACCAACGCGCTCGTCCACACCGATCACGACGCGGTGCTGACGGCGACCGTGGGACCGGCCGGCCTGCGGGTCGAGGTACGGGACTTCGTCTCCCGCCCTCCGCAGCCGCGCCCGGCGGCCACCGACGGCGCCACGCACGGCCGGGGCCTGCTCCTGGTGCAGTCCCTCGCGGACGCCTGGGGTGTCCGGGCCCACGGGGTCGGCAAGGCGGTGTGGTTCGAACTGGAGGCGGGAGCGGCCTGAGACGACGGGCACGGCCTGAGACGACGGAAACGGCCTGAGACGACAGGAACGGCCTGAGACGACAGGAACGGCCTGAGACGACGGGACCGGGGCAACGGGAAGGGGGCGCGGCCCGCATGGCCGCGCCCCCTTCCCGTTACCGCTCACCGATCAGCCGAACTGCTGCTCCAGGTCCTTGAGCTTGCGCTCCAGGGAGTCCAGTCGCGGCAGGGCCATGGTGTCGTCCTCCGCCGTGAGGTCGACGGTGAGTGCGTCGGAGCCGTGGCGGACGGGCTGGAGGGAGGGGCGCGGCCGGACCGGCAGCTGCTCGGCCGAGTTGGCTATGGCAGGCTCCGCGGGAACGCGCTCGGAGGTGGCCCGCTCCAGGGTGGCCTGGGCCTCCAGCTGGCGGGTGCCGCCGCCACCGCCGCCACCGCGGCCGGGCCAGCGGCCGTGGCCGCGGCTGATCGCCTTCAGCTGGGCCCGCTCGACACGCTGCTGCTCGCGACGGCGCAGCTTGGTCTCCTCCTTGCGGGCCTTGTCGTCGCGGACCTCCTCGACGGCCTCGTCCAGGCTGCGCACGCCCTCCAGGAGCATCAGCGACCACGCCTTGTACGTCTCACGGGGGGCCCGCAGCCAGCGCACCACGCGGATCTGCGGCAGCGGACGGGGCACCAGGCCCTGCTCGCGGAGCGCGGCGCGGCGGGTCTGCTTCAGCGCGCGGTCGAAGAGCACCGCGGCGGACAGGGACATGCCCGCGAAGAACTGCGGAGCGCCGTCGTGACCGAGGCCGCGGGGCGCGTGGACCCAGTTGAACCAGGCGGCGGCACCCGCGAACGTCCACACCAGTATCCGGGAGCCGAGCGCCGCGTCACCATGGCTGGCCTCGCGCACCGCGAGGACGGAGCAGAACATGGCCGCGCCGTCGAGGCCGAAGGGGACCAGGTATTCCCAGCCGCCGGAAAGGCTCAGGTTCTCGCGGCCGAAGCCGACGAGTCCTCGGTAGGAGAGCGCGGCCGCCACGGCGGCGCAGCAGAACAGCAGGACGTAGGAAGCGATTCCGTAGATGGCTTCCTTGCGCCTGCGCCGCTCCTCGCTGCGCTCCCACGAGTCGTCCGCGCTGGTGTCCTTCCCCGAGGAGTTCTTGCCGCGCCGGAGCACCGCCACCGCCGCCAGCATGCCCAGGAGCAGTACGGCGCCCGGAAGCAGCCAGTTCAGCGATATGTCGGTCAATCTCATCTGGGGTCCCTTGCATTGGGATAGGGCGTAACGCCCGCCATAGTGGACCAATCCCGCCTGCCCTCAGGGGGTTTCGGGGCAAGAGGCCGCCAAGGAGGTGCAAGGGGATGCCCAGGGCGACGTTCTGCTCGAACTGCCGCGTGAGGGGCGGGAGTTGAGTTCTAATAAGACTACCCGCACGGGTGGTTCCGCGGAAAGTTCCTGCGCCGGGTGAGGGGATTGTGAAGTGCCTGTGACCGAGCGGGAGTCTCGTTCGGGTGATCTTACGGGAACCTGACGAGGGAGTCGCCCCCGGGGCGTCCCCGGACGTTTTCCTGAGGGGTGTTCAACTCGCGGCGACGGCGGTGAGCTTGGAGACGCGGTCCGCGTCGCAGGTGCGCGGGCAGGTGGCGCAGGTGTCCGCGGGGCGCACCGTGTAGAACATGCAGCAGCTCGCCCGGTCGCGGGTGGGCAGCGCCTGCCCGTCCGGTCCGGTCAGCTCACGGAAGGCGGCCGATCCGACGTACGGCCGGGTCGCCCCCGGCAGCAGCAGTTCGAGCTCGTGCCGCGCCCGCTCCTGCTCGCCCTCGCCGAGCAGATGGGCTATGTACCAGAGCCCCTCCACGACCTCGTCCGTGATCATGCCCCACAGGGCGCGGCCGCGCCGCCGCGCACGCGGGGCGAAGCCGGCCAGGACCGGCTCGTGGTGTTCGGCGACCGCCGCCCGCACCTCGGCCCGCAGCGCCTCCTCGTCCGCGACCACCCGCGCGCCGGGCAGCGCCGCGGCGGGGTCGCCCGGCAGGCAGGCGAACGAGGCGGGCGCGCGGACCGCCATCCGCATGCCCTCACCGGTGCGGTCGTACGACACGTGGGTCACGGGGAAGCGGGGCACGCGGCGGTGCAGGAACCACGGGACGGTGACGAGAAGGCAGGCGGGCCAGGCGTACCGGTGCAGTCCGAAGCTCGCGACGACGTCCGGGCGGGCCTTCTGTCCGTAGTCGCGCAGCACCTGGGCGTCGTCCCAGGCCAGGAAGGACTCCAGGGCCGGTCCGCCCTCGGCGAGTTCGGAGGCCGCGACCCAGCCGCCGCCCCGGGGCGCCGGGTCCCCGTCCTCCAGCTCCAGGACGGTGAAGCCCGGGAAGACCTCGGAGAGGCGCCGGTAGGCGTCCGTCACGGCCGAGGGGGCCGAAGGGCGTACGGGCATGCCGGGACCACCGATCCATGAGTGTCGAAGAGGTAAGCCTTACCTTACTCATTGTGGTGTGGATTTGAACTGGCGGCCAGGGGGCCTAAGGTGCTTGACGGGCGAGTAACAACCCGTCGTAATGACCCCAAGTACCGAAACGTCCCTCAGGAGGACCCCCGTGGAGCGGAGCGCGCAGGGCTTTGCCGGGACGGGGATCCCCGAAGGGTGCGGCGGACCCGCCGGCGTACCGGGCGTCCCGCGCGCGGCGGAACGCGAACGGGACGTGGCCGACGACCCCGTCGGGAACGTGTCCGCGCCCGGCGCGGTGCGCGGTGAGCACACGCACGGCGAGGTGCTCCTCCCGCGGCCGCGTCCCGTCGTCCAGCGCGCCTCCGTGCGCGGCCAGATCCTCGACGCCCTGCGCACGGCGCTCGTCACCGGCGATCTCACCCCGGGCGAGGTGTACTCGGCGCCGGTCCTCGGTGAACGCTTCGGGGTGTCCGCGACCCCGGTCCGCGAGGCCATGCAGCAACTCGCTCTGGAGGGCGCCGTCGAGGTGGTGCCCAACCGGGGCTTCCGGGTGGTCGTGCGAGGCGCCCGCGAACTGGCCGAACTGGCCGAGGTGCGCGCGCTGATCGAGGTTCCCGTGATGCTGCGGCTCGCCCGCACGGTCCCCGCCGACCGCTGGGCGGACCTGCGCCCGCTCGCCGAGGACACCGTCCGCGCCGCGGCCTCCGGCTGCCGCGCCGCCTACGCCGAGGCGGACCGGGCCTTCCACCGCGCCGTCCTGGCCCTGTCCGGCAACGACCAGCTCGTCGGCGTCGCCGAGGACCTGCACCGCCGCTCGCAGTGGCCGCTGGTCGGCGGCCCGCCCTCCCGCGGCCGCGCGGACCTCGTCGCCGACGCGGCGGAACACACGGCCCTGCTGGAGGCGCTGACGGCGGGCGACCTGGACGTGGCGCAGACCCTGGTGCGGGAGCACTTCACCGGGTCGAGCTGAACGCGCCGCCGACGGCGCCCCGGAGCGCTCGACGCGGTGAGTAACGCCATGCCCGCGTTCGCCGTGCTCGCCATCGGTCGGCCCTGAGCCCGCGACGCGGTGAGTAACGCCATGCCCGCGTTCGCCGTGCTCGCCATCGGTCGGCCCTGAGCCCTTGACGCGGTGAGCGCGGCCGCGCCTGCGTTCGCCGTACCCGCGTTCGGTGCGCCCTGGGCTCTCGGCGCGGTGAGGCGTGGTGAGCACCGCCATGCCCACGTTCGCCGTGCACGCCTCCGGCGCGTCCGCCTGCGGCGCGCTGCCGCCGGGTGGCCGCTGCCGGGCACTGTCCGCGTGGGGGCGCCGTGATGTCCCGTCGTGGTGCTCGCGCGGCGTGCGGGTGGGAGTGCGGGCAGGGCGCCGCCCGGCAGGGTCCGGCGGCCGCCGCACCTGCGGCGGCGGGTCGGTGTCGGGGTCGGCCGGTGGCCCCGTGCACGCCTTCGGCGCGTCCGCCTCGCCGTGCCCGCCGCACGACCCGCGTCCGCGTCACGGCGGACGCCCGCGCCTGTCTCGCGGCGGGCGCGGGTCGTGGGTGGCCGCTGCCGGGCGCCGTTTGCGCGGGGTCGCCGTGATGTCCCGTCGTGGTGCCCCCGCCGCGGGCGGGTGGGAGCACGGGCAGGGCGCCGCCCCCCCACGGCCCTGCGGCCGCCGCACCCGCGGCAGCGTGCCGCGGCCGGGGGCGGCCGACGGCGGGGCCTTCCGGGTGACCGCGGGCGGCCCGGCGCACGCGTCGAAGGCCGCCCGGATGCGAGAGGGACGGCGGCGCGGGTGCGTGGGCCGGGGCTGCCCGGGTGCGTGCGCCGGGGGCTGCCCGGGGCGTGGGCCGGGGCTGCCCGGACGCCTGCCGGGGCTACCTGGACGCCTGCCGGGGCCGCTACGCCGTCGCCGCCGGCGGGAACAACTCCCGTGCCAGCCAGGTCGGGACGCCGCCGAGCAGACGGAACAGCCGGCGGGCCTCCTCCCGCAGCCGGGACGCCTCCGGCTCGGTCTCCGCGTCCGCCAGGGAGGCCAGGGCCGGTGCCGTGCCCACCAGGTAGCCCAGCTCCTCCCGGATCCGCAGGGACTCGGCGAAACCGTGCCGTGCCTCGGACAGGTCGCCGTCGCGCAGGGCGAGGCCCGCGAGGTGGCGCCAGGTGAAGGACAGCAGCAGGGCGTCGGAGTGGGCCGCGGCGGCCGTGTGGGCGCGCCGGTAGGCGGTGCGGGCGGCCTGCGGGGAGCGGGCGATGTTCTCGGCGAGCAGGCCGCGCCGGAAGTCCAGCAGCGCCCGGCCCGGCGCCTCCGGAGGGATCAGCGCCGCCGCCCGCCCGAGCGCGGCCCGCGCCTCGTCGACCCGGTCGCGCACCCCGTGCACGGTCGCCGCGTACGCCAGGTGCCCGCGTTCGCAGGCGGCGGCGCCCCGCTCCTCGTCGGAGTGCGCCAGCGCCTCGGCCGACCGCAGGGCGTCCTCCGCGTCCTGCCAGCCCTGCTCGGTGTACAGGCACCGCTCCACGAGCAGTGCGGCCCGCTGGATGGCGCCCGCCGCGGTGCCCGGCGGGAGCAGGGCCGCGGCGTCGGCCCAGCAGCCCCGCGAGCGCAACCGCCATACCGCGGTCCGGAGGGGATCGTCACCAGCGGTCGTTCCGTTACCAGACATGGCGGTGTACGCCACGTTGCCCTCCCCAAGGTCCGGTCCTTCGGCTCAGCCCGGGGTCACGGGACGTGGCGCGCGCTCCCCGGGAGGGGGCGTCCTCGGCGGTGTCGCCGGCCGCCGGTGCACCGCACCGGCGCCCGCCCGCGCCCCGAGGCCGCACGCACCAAGCCCCGCTCACCGGCGTCACCAGGCACCGTCCCTCCTCGTCGGCCTGATCCGGAGGGCAGGCCCAAGCGCGCCGTCGAGCTGTGAGTGGTGGCCGCATCTCAGCACGACTGGCCCGGCCGGGCCAAGGGGGCGGGTGAAGGATTTCACAAAGTCGTGGGACTCCTGGGGCCCACAGGTTTCGGCCCCACGGCCGCCGGTCCGTGAGCCGATGCGTCAGTCGGTCCGTCCGCCGGTCCGTCAGTCGATCCTTCAGCCGACCGTCAGCCGGTCCGTGAGTCGATCCTTCAGCCGACCGTCAGCCGGTCCGTGAGCCGACCCGTCAGCCGGTCCGTCAGCCGGTCCGTGAGTCGGTCCTTCAGCCGACCGTCAGCCGACCCGCCAGTCGGTCCGTCAGTCGGTCCTTCAGCCGACCCTCAGCTCATCCGCAGCGCCAGGAAGAAGTCCAGCTTGTCCTCCAGCCGTGACAGGTCACGGCTCGTCAACTGCTCGATCCGGCCGACCCGGTAGCGCAGCGTGTTGACGTGCAGGTGGAGCCGGGAGGCGCACCGCGTCCAGGAGCCGTCGCAGTCGAGGAAGGCCTCCAGCGTGGGGATCAGCTCCGCGCGGTGGCGGCGGTCGTAGTCGCGCAGCGGGTCCAGCAGACGGGCGGTGAAGGCCCGCCGGACGTCGTCGGGCACGAACGGCAGCAGCAGCACGTGGGAGGCGAGCTCCTGGTGGCCCGCCGCGCACACCCGGCCGGGGCGGGCCGCCGCCACCCGGCGGGCGTGCCGCGCCTCCTCCAGGGCGCCGCGCAGCCCCTCCGCCGAGTGCACCGCCGCGCTGACGCCCACGGTGACCCGGCCGTCGTCGTCCAGGCCCGCCGACAGCGGTTCCCGGACGGCGGCGAGGAGGACGTCGGCCAGAACGCCCGGCTCCGGGCCGTCGTGCTCGGTGGAGACCGCCGGGAGCGGGACCAGGGCGACGGCCTCGTCCCCGATCTGGGCGACGGCGATGCGGTCGGAGGGCTCGGGGCCGGTGGTGCGCGGGTCCACCAGGACCTCCTCCAGCAGCGCCTGGGCGACCGGACCGCCCTCGATCTCCCCGCCGTCCCACTCGGCGCGCGCCACCACCACCTGCCAGTGCGGGGCGGCCCCGAGGCCCGGCAGCAGCACCGGCGCCGCCACCCGCAGCCGCGCCGCGATCTCGGCGGGGGCCGCGCCCGTCTGGACCAGCTCCAGCACCTCCTGCGCGAGCCGCCGGCGCACGGTGCGCGCCGCGTCGCGCCGGTCCCGCTCGACGGCGATGAGCTGGGTGACGCCCTGGAGCAGGTCGAGCCGCTCCTCCGCCCAGTCCCCGGCGTCCGCCTCGACGGCCAGCAGCCAGTCCGACAGCACCGTCTCCCGCACGTCCCGCACGTCCCGCGTGTCCCGGGGAGCGCGCGGGGAGCGTCCGCCGGAGCGGACGGGGAAGAGGGAGTACGTCCTCTGGCCCACGACCACCCGGTGCGGGCCGTGGCGGCCGGTGCGGGCGGCCGCCAGGTGCTCCGCCGCGAGCTGCGCGCACACCTCCGGGGCAGGCCCGGGGCCCGACACCTTGGGGCCGGCGATGAGCCGCCCGGTGGGGGAGAGGACCCAGGCGCGCAGGTCCAGGTCGGAGCCGAGCAGGTCCAGGACCACGTCGGGGCCGCCGCCCGCCGGACCCGAGGTCATCATCCGCCGGTGCCGGTCGACGACGGCCGCGAGGTCCCCGGCGCGCTCGCCGGACACCTGCCGGACGACGTGCTCGGTGATCGTCGCGAACGCCACCGACTCGTGCACCGCGAACAGCGGCAGCCGGTGCCGGGCGCAGGCGGTGACCAGGTCGTCCGGCACCGCGCCGAGCTCGGCCTCGCCGGCGGCGAGCGCCGTCACGCCGGCCTGCACCAGGATGTGCACGAAAGGATCCGAGTCCGCCGCGTCCCGCCGCCACGCCAGGCCCGTCAGCACCAGCTCACCCCCGGAGAGGTAGCGGCTCGGGTCCCGCAGGTCGGTGGTCATCACACCCCGTACGGTGCGGTCCAGCTCGTCCTCGCCGCCGAGCAGCCGCAGGCCCAGCGCATCGGTGTCCAGCAGTGCGCGCAGCCGCATTCTCGTCGCCGCCGTTCCTTGTCTCGAAATCCACGAAATCCACGAGGTCCACGAGGTCCACGAGGCCCACGTAGTCCACGAGGTCCACGAAAACCACCCCGTAGTCCACGGAAACCACGATGAGGCGTGAGGGGCCGGCCGGCCGGGGGCCGCCGGGTCGAGGAGGTCCGCCGACGGTTCCGGGCCCTCATCAGCCGCATTCTGTGCTTGCCGGGCTGTTTCCCACGTTTCCACAGGAAAGCCGGGAGGTTACTGATGGCCTCCGTTCATACGAATCTACAAGATGACCGCCCCGACCAGCGAACTCCTTCATGGTTTCGGTGACTGACCCCGGCGGAGTACACGGCGGTGTACTGACTCCACAGCGCGTGAACAGGTCATGAACGAGCCGGGTCCGCCGCACCCGACTCTGGCTCGATCCGAACCCCCGAGACCAGGAAGAGAGCCGGTCATGGACTTCCTTCGCCCCGCCAGCTGGGAGGAGGCGCTCGCCGCGAAGGCCGAGCACCCCACCGCTGTGCCGATCGCGGGCGGCACCGATGTGATGGTCGAGATCAACTTCGATCACCGGCGGCCCGAGTACCTCCTCGACCTGGGCCGCGTCGCCGACCTCCAGGAGTGGGAGGTCGGCGAGGACGCCGTGCGGCTCGGCGCCTCCGTCCCCTACACCAGGATCATGGAGAACCTGCGGGCGGAGCTGCCCGGCCTGGCCCTCGCCGCCCACACCGTGGCCTCCCCGCAGATCCGCAACCGCGGCGGCGTCGGCGGCAACCTCGGCACCGCCTCCCCGGCCGGGGACGCCCACCCCGCGCTGCTCGCGGCCGGAGCCGAGGTCGAGGCCGAGTCGGTGCGCGGCAGCCGCCGTATCCCGATCGACGCCTTCTACACCGGCGTGAAGCGCAACGCGCTGGCGCCCGACGAGCTGATCCGCGCCGTCCACATCGAGAAGGCCGACGGACCCCAGCAGTTCTCCAAGGTCGGCACCCGCAACGCCATGGTCATCGCGGTCTGCGCCTTCGGCCTGGCCCTGCACCCGCGGACCCGCACGGTCCGCACCGGCATCGGCTCCGCCGCCCCCACCCCGGTCCGGGCGACGACGGCCGAGGAGTTCCTGAACGCCGCGCTCGACGAGGGCGGCTTCTGGGACAACGGAAAGACCATCACCCCGTCGGTCGCCCGGCGGTTCGCGGACCTGTGCGCCGCCGCCTGCAACCCGATCGACGACGTCCGGGGCACGGCGCGCTACCGCCGGCACGCGATCGGCGTCATGGCCCGCCGCACCCTGACCTGGACCTGGGAGTCGTACCGCGGCACCCGCCGCGCCGTCGAGGGAGCCGCGTGATGCGTGTCCACTTCACCGTCAACGGACGACCGCAGGAGGCGGACGACGTGTGGGAGGGCGAGAGCCTCCTGTACGTGCTGCGGGAGCGCCTGGGCCTGCCCGGCTCCAAGAACGCCTGCGAGCAGGGCGAGTGCGGCTCGTGCACGGTCCGTCTCGACGGCGTGCCGGTGTGCGCGTGCCTGGTCGCCGCCGGGCAGGCGGAGGGCCGTGAGGTCGTCACGGTGGAGGGCCTGGCGGAGTACGCCGCACAGCGCTCCCGCACCACCGGCGCCCACGGCGGCGGCACCTCCCTCGACGAGGCCAGGCGCCGGGATGCCGAGAGGGACGCGGGAGCCCGGACCGCCGAGGGGGACACCGGCGCGCGGACCGGCGAGGGCACGGAACTCTCCCCCGTCCAGCAGGCCTTCATCGACGCCGGCGCCGTCCAGTGCGGCTTCTGCACACCCGGTCTGCTGGTCGCCGCCGACGAACTGCTGGAGCGCACCCCCGACCCGTCCGACGCGGACATCCGCGAGGCGCTCTCGGGCAACCTGTGCCGCTGCACCGGCTACGAGAAGATCATGGACGCGGTCCGCCTGGCGGCCGCCCGGCAGGGAGAGGCGGTCTGACGATGTCTCCCGACGGCACCCCCATCGGCGCTCCCACCAAGATCACCCAGGGTTCGCGGACCCGCGGCGGCATCGGCGAGTCCACCCTCCGCCCGGACGGCACCCTCAAGGTCACCGGCGAGTTCGCGTACTCCTCCGACCTGTGGCACGAGGACATGCTCTGGGGCCAGATCCTGCGCTCCACGGTCGCCCACGCCGAGATCGTCTCCATCGACACGGGCGAGGCGCTCGCCACCCCGGGCGTGTACGCCGTCCTGACGTACGACGACCTGCCGGCCGAGGTGAAGCACTACGGCCTGGAGATCCGGGACACCCCCGTCCTCGCCCACGGCAAGGTCCGCCACCACGGCGAGCCGGTCGCCCTCGTCGCCGCCGACCACCCGGAGACGGCCCGCCGCGCCGCCGCCAAGATCAGGGTCGAGTACCGCGAACTGCCGGTCATCACCGACGAGGCCTCCGCGACCGCCCCGGACGCGGTCCTGGTCCACGAGAACCGCACCGACCACCACTGCACCCACGTCCCGCACCCCAACATCGTCCACCGCCAGCCGATCGTTCGCGGCGACGCCGACGCTGCCGCCCGGCGGGCCGACGTGATCGTCCGGGGCGAGTACACCTTCGGCATGCAGGACCAGGCCTTCCTCGGCCCCGAGTCCGGTCTCGCCGTGCCCGAGGAGGACGGCGGCGTCCACCTCTACATCGCCACCCAGTGGCTCCACTCCGACCTGCGCCAGATCGCCCCGGTCCTCGGCCTGCCCGAGGAGAAGGTGCGGATGACGCTGGCCGGCGTCGGCGGCGCGTTCGGCGGCCGCGAGGACCTGTCGATGCAGATCCACGCCTGCCTGCTCGCCCTGCGCACCGGCAAGCCCGTCAAGATCGTCTACAACCGATTCGAGTCCTTCTTCGGCCACGTCCACCGCCACCCGGCCAAGCTGTCCTACGAACACGGCGCCACCCGCGACGGCAAGCTCACCCACGTCAGGTGCCGCATCGTCCTGGACGGCGGCGCGTACGCCTCCGCCAGCCCCGCCGTCGTCGGCAACGCCTCCTCCCTCGGCATCGGCCCCTACGCCGTCGACAACGTCGACATCGAGGCCGTCGCCCTCTACACCAACAACCCGCCCTGCGGCGCCATGCGCGGCTTCGGCGCGGTCCAGGCCTGCTTCGCCTACGAGGCGCAGATGGACAAGGTGGCGAAGGAACTGGACCTGGACCCCGTGGAGTTCCGGCAGCTCAACGCCATGGAACAGGGCACGCTCATGCCGACCGGCCAGCCCGTGGACTCCCCGGCACCGGTCGCCGAACTCCTGCGCCGCGTCAAGGCGATGCCGATGCCGCCAGAGCGCCAGTGGGAGAGCAGCGAGGGCGCCGACGTACGGCAGCTGCCCGGCGGTCTGTCCAACACCACGCACGGTGAGGGCGTCGTCCGCGGCGTCGGCTACGCGGTCGGCATCAAGAACGTCGGCTTCTCCGAGGGCTTCGACGACTACTCCACCGCCCGGGTCCGCATGGAGGTCGTCGCGGGCGAGCCCGTCGCCACCGTGCACACGGCCATGGCGGAGGTCGGCCAGGGCGGTGTCACCGTCCACGCGCAGATCGCCCGCACCGAACTGGGCGTCGACCAGGTCGCCATCCACCCGGCCGACACCCGCGTGGGCAGCGCCGGCTCGACGTCGGCCTCGCGTCAGACGTACGTCACCGGAGGGGCCGTCAGGAACGCCTGCGAGCTCGTCCGCGAGCGGGTGCTGGAGATCGGGCGCCGGAGACTCGGCTCCCACCACCCCGCCTGGGCCACCGCCGAACTGCTCCTGGAGAGCGGCAAGGTGGTCACCGACGGCGGCGAGGTCCTGGCCGACCTGGCCGACGTGCTCGGCGACGAGGCCGTGGAGGTCGAGGCGGAGTGGCGGCACCGGCCGACCGAGCCCTTCGACCCGCGCACCGGCCAGGGCGACGGACACGTCCAGTACTCCTTCGCCGCCCACCGGGCCGTCGTCGAGGTCGACACCGAGCTCGGCATGGTCAAGGTCGTCGAGCTGGCCTGCGCCCAGGACGTCGGCAAGGCGCTCAACCCGCTGTCCGTCGTCGGCCAGATCCAGGGCGGCACCACCCAGGGCCTGGGCATCGCCGTGATGGAGGAGATCATCGTCGACCCGGAGACCGCGAAGGTGCGCAACCCCTCCTTCACGGACTACCTGATCCCCACCATCCTCGACACGCCGACCATCCCCGTCGACGTCCTCGAACTCGCCGATCACCACGCCCCGTACGGGCTGCGCGGCATCGGCGAGGCCCCCACCCTGTCGTCGACCCCGGCCGTCCTCGCGGCGATCCGCGACGCGACGGGCCTGGAGCTGAACAGGACGCCGGTCCGGCCGGAACACCTCACCGGAACCGCGTGACCGACCCTCCGGGCGGCGCGACGGACAGGTCACGCCCCGCGCGCCGCCCGGAGCGCACGGACGGATCGTTCGCCTCGGGCCGGCCGGCCGGGCGTGCGTCGGCCCTGCCGTGGAACACCGTCCACAGGACCGCAGACAAGGAGACCGAGACATGCTGGACATCGCCGAGGAGCTGAACCGGTGGGTCGAGCAGGGCCGTGACTTCGCCGTCGCCACCGTCGTGGCCGTCGGCGGCAGCGCACCCCGCCGGCCGGGGGCCGCGCTCGCCGTGGACACCGACGGCACGGCGATCGGCTCGGTCTCCGGCGGCTGTGTGGAGGGCGCGGTGTACGAGCTGTGCCGGCAGGCCCTGGAGGACGGCGAGCCGGTGCTGGAGCGCTTCGGCTACAGCGACGACGACGCCTTCGCCGTCGGCCTGACCTGCGGCGGGGTCATCGACGTCCTCGTCACTCCGGTCCGGGCCGCGGACCGGGTCCGCCCGGTGGTCGCGGCCGCGCTGGCCGCCGCGGCCCGCGGCGCGGCGACGGCGACCGCCCGGATCACCGCGGGCCCGCCGGACCTCGTCGGCCGCGCCCTGCTGGTCCGCCCCGACGGCTCCCACGACGGCGGGTTCGGCGCCCACCCCGAGCTGGACCGCACGGTCGCCGCGGAGGCCCGCGCCTTCCTGGACGCCGGCCGCACCGGCACCCTGGAGATCGGCGCGCAGGGCTCCCGCTGCGGTGCCCCGCTCACCGTGTTCGTCGAGTCCTCCGTGCCGCCGCCGCGGATGATCGTGTTCGGCGCGATCGACTTCGCGTCGGCGCTGGTGCGCGTCGGCAGGTTCCTCGGCTACCGCGTCACCGTCTGCGACGCGCGCCCGGTGTTCGCGACGCGGGCCCGCTTCCCCGACGCCGACGAGATCGTCGTCGCATGGCCGCACACCTACCTGGAGCGCACCGGCGTGGACGGCAGGACCGTCCTGTGCGTCCTCACCCACGACGCCAAGTTCGACGTCCCCCTGCTCCGGCTCGCCCTGCGCCTGCCCGTCGCCTACGTCGGCGCCATGGGGTCGCGCCGCACCCACCTCGACCGCGAGGAACGGCTGCGAGAGGCCGGCGTCTCCGAGCTGGAGCTGGCGCGGCTGCGGTCACCCATCGGCCTCGACCTGGGCGCCCGCACGCCCGAGGAGACCGCGCTGTCGATCGCCGCGGAGATCGTCGCCGCCCGGCGGGGCGGCAGCGGGGTCCCGCTGACCGGCGCGCACACGCCGATCCATCACGACGTGACGCCGCTGCCGCCGGGGCGGATCGGATCGGTCGCCTGAGGCGGCACCGCGATCCGGCGCACCGTCGGCTGGTCCGGCCAGGCGAACGCGTAGTGCGGATCGCCCGACTCGCTCAGCCGGACGAAGCGCAGCAGCTCCCGCACGATGCCCGCGGTGCCCGCGCCCCAGCCGGTGCGCGCCTCCAGCGTGCTCGGGGTGACCCGGTGCTCGACGTTCGACCAGCGCGCCCCGCCGGCGTCCCGGGTGGCGCGGGCGAGCAGGTCCGCGACCAGGACACGGGCGAAGCCCGGGGCGTCGCCCTGCTCGGCCATCCGGTCGCAGGCCAGCGCCAGGACGCCCGCCGTGCCGCAGCAGCGGGCGTTGTTGTCCCAGAACCCGGGCCGCAGCCGCCGCGGCAGCCCGGAGTGCGTCACGGTGTGCCAGCAGCGGTCCGCCGACGCCTGCCAGGAGGGCTCGGCCCAGACGTCCCGCAGCAGCCGGAAGACCTGCGCGTCACCGGCCGGCCCGTGGCACCAGCCGTAGCTGTACCGCTCGATCAGGTCGGGCAGGTACTGCGGATCGGAGTGCGGCACGAGGAAGCCCTCCGGGCCCGCCTCGTCGCGGGCCACGAAGCCCGCCGCCCCGGCCCGCGCCAGCTCCGTGAAGTCCGCGCGGCCCGTGGCCGCTCCCACGGCGGCCAGCGCGTACACGATCCCGAGCGTGCCGTGCGAGAGGTGGTGCAGCCGCGCCTCCACACCGGGCCGGTGCGCCCACTGCACGCCCCCCGCGCTCTCCTCGGCCGTCCGCGTGTACGGCTCCAGCGCGAGCACCGCCAGCTCGGGGTCGCCGGCCGCGAGCGCGCCGAGGCCGATGCCCGCGTTGCCGCCCATCAGCTCGAACAGCTCGCCCCAGCGCGTCCCGTCGAAGCGCTCCCGCACCCGGGCCAGGGCCCGGTCGGCGGCCCGGCCGGACGCGGCGTCGCCCAGCTCGCGGTGGACGGCCCGCAGCACCAGCGCCACCCCGGTGCGCCCGAAGTACAGCGAGTCGTCCCGGCACTCCTCGGCCGCGACCGCCAGACCGCGGGCCGCGCGCAGGGCGGCGTCCCCGTAGACGTCGTCCCCGAAGTGCCGACGCGCCTCCAGCAGCGTCGGCACGATCCCGGCGGTGCCGTCGTAGAGCATCGCCTCGACCTCGGTGTCCGAGGGCCGGTCCGGCCAGCCGAGGCCGCCGTCCGCCGTCTGCCGCGCCACCCCCAGCAGCCAGCGCAGCCCCTCCACCGCCAGCGTCTCGACCTCGTCCACCGCCAGTGTCCCGACCTCGTCCACCGCCAGTGTCCCGACCTCGTCCACCGCCGGTGTGGCGTCCTCGTCCACCGCCGGTGCCGCCCCGCCCCTGTCCACCGCTGTCATGGCTCCACCCTGGCATGGGCCACGACACCTGCCCAGGGGGCCGGTCCGGGAGCCGCCGGGGGCGCGACGCGGCACGGAGCGGCACGCGGTGGCGCGGGCGGCACGGGCCGACACCGATGCCGATGCCGGTGAGCGGGGTCGTCGGCACCGCGTCACGGTCGGCACCGCGTCACGGTCGGCGCAGCAGACGGTTGGCCGCCCGCCCGAACACCGCCCGGCCCGCGGTCCGCAGCAGCGGATCGCACAGGGACGGCAGCGGCCGCAGCCGGAGCTCCTCGCGCCAGATGACCCGGGTCCGGCCGCCCGGCCCGGGCCGCACCTCGATCTCGGCCCAGCCCCGCACCACGCGGCCGCGCTTCTCCAGCCGGCACAGACCCGGCTCGTCCTCGGCCGGAGGACACCAGACGGTGACCTCCATCCGGTCGTCGACGGCGAACGGTCCGACCCCGGAACGGGCCACGAACACCGTGCCCACGCGGGTCGGCCCGGGGGTGACCACGGTGACGCGGGTGAGCGGCACCACGTCACCGTGCCGGGGCCACTCGGTGAGCCGGCGCCAGGCCTCCTCGAGGGGGAGCGGCGCCGTACGTTCGAACTGGAAGGTGACCACGTAGCGATCGTAGGGACTCCGGGCGGCCCGGCGGCAGGTTCCCCGACGGGTCACGCACATGGCCCAGCCGGGTGCCGGCGGCCGAGCCCCGACGAGCCCGCCTTCCCGGACACGGACGCCCGACGAAGACGTACGGGTGCCCCGGCCGGGTCGCCCGTCCCGCGGGGTCGGCGACGCACCGCCGGCCGTGACCTCCAGGGGCCCCACCGGCCCCCTCGGGGCGTCCGGCCGACTCCCGCCGTCAGGGTGTCCGATCGGCCCCCGCAGTCGAGGGCGTCCGACTCGCGCCGGCCGGGGCGTCCGGCCGGCCCTGCCCTTCGGGGTGTCCGCCGGCCTCTGCCGTCAGGGTGTGCGGCCGCCTCTTCTCCCGAGGCCTCCGGCCGGCGCTCCCCTCCATGGGGATCGAACGGCCCCGCCGTCAAGGGCGTCCGACCTCCCTGCCGTCACAGGAGCCCGCGTGGTGCCGCGCCCGCCGGTCCGCCGCCACGCGCGCCGCGGGCGTTCCCCGGAGTGCCGCTCGCCGGGAGCGGGCGCGCGACGACCCGCCCGCCCGTGCGCACGCCACCGGCCGCGGCCTCCGCCGAGCGGACGGACGGGACGGCGCTCGGCGCGGTGGGGCGGCGGACCAGCGCGGCGGCTGAGCCGGACCGGTGCGGACCGGCGCGGTGGCTGAGCCGGACCGGTGCGGACCGGCGCGGTGGCTGAGCCGGACCGGTGCGGACCGGCGCGGACCGGCGCGGCGGCTGAGCCGGACCGGCGCGGACCGGCGCGGCCGCTGAGCCTGACTCGCCCGGCCGCACCTGCCGCCACCCACCCCGCCGAACACTCCCGCACCCCGCCGCACCGCGTGGCGCGGGTTTGAGGTGGTGGTCATCTGGGACCCGGAGAGTCCGGAGCCGTCCAGCCGCCGTCCGGGGCGGAGGAAGGCGTACGCATGACCGCCTACACCGTCGTGATCCCGACCCGCGCGCGGGCCCCGCTCGCCGACTGCCTCGCCGCGCTCGCCGCCGCCAAGGGGCCCGCGCCGGCCGAGATCGTCCTCGTCGACGACCGGCCCGAGCCCGGACCGGCCCCGCTGGAGCACCCCTTGAGCGTCCTGGGAGACCTGCGCGAACGCACCACCGTGCTGCGCGGCGCCGGCAGCGGGCCCGCCGCCCGGAACGCCGGCCTGCGCCTGGTCCGTACGCCGTGGGTCGTCCTGCTGGACGACGGCGTCCAGGTCGGACCCCACTGGGGCGAGCAGCTGGCCGACGACCTGTCCGACGCGACCTTGGACACCGCCGGGGTGCAGGGCGTGCTCGCCGTGCCCCTGCCGGGCGGGCGTCGCCCCACGGACCGGGAGCGCACCACCGCGGGCCTCGCGCGCGCCCGCTGGATCGCCGCCGACATGGCCTACCGCACCGAGGCGCTCAAGCAGGCCGGCGGTTTCGACGAACGCTTCGGCCACCCCTTCCGTGAGGACACCGACCTCGCCCTGCGGCTGCTGGACGCCGGGTGGCGCATCCGGCAGGGGCGGCGCACCACCCGCTGTCCCGTTCCGCCCGCCGACCGCTGGGAGTCCCTGCGCGCCGAGCGCGGCAACGCCGACGACGCCCTGATGCGGCGACTGCACGGGCCGGGCTGGCGGCACCGGGCGTTCGCGCCGCGCGGCCGGATCCGCTCCCACCTCGCGACCAGCGCCGCGGGAGTGGCGGCCGGCGCGTACGCCGTGTCCGGCCACCGCCGGGCCGCGGCGGCCGCCGCGCTCGGCTGGGCGCTGGGCACCGGCGCGTTCGCGTGGGCGCGCATCGCGCCCGGCCCGCGCACCCGCGACGAGGTCACCGCCGTGCTCACCACGAGCGTGCTCATCCCGCCCGTGGCCGCCTGGCACCGGATGAGCGGCGGCTGGCGGCACCGCAACGCCGCGCCCTGGCAGGAGGTGGCGCCGTGAACCGCGTCCGCGTCGTGCTCCTCGACCGCGACGGCGTGCTCGTCGAGGACGTCCCGCACAACGCCGACCCCGGCCTGGTCCGCCCGGCCCCCCACGCCCGCGAGGCGCTCGGCCTGCTCCGCGCGCGGGGCGTGCGCACCGGCGTCCTCACCCATCAGCCGGGCGTCGCCCGCGGCCTGCCGACCGAGGCCGGCCTGCGCCGCGTCGACGAACGGATCGACGGCCTCCTCGGTCCCTTCGACGTCTGGGCGGTCTGCCCGCACGGCCCCGACGACGGCTGTCACTGCCGTCCGCCGCAGCCCGGTCTGGTGCTGTGGGCCGCCGGGCGCGTGTGCACGCCGCCGGAGCGGATCGCCGTGATCGCCGGCGCCCCGGACGCCGTCGAGGCCGCGTGCCGGGCCGGAGCCCACGGCATCCTCGTCCCCGCCCCGGCGGCGGACCCGCAGGAGACGGCAACCGCCGCGCACGTCGCCCCGGATCTCCTCACCGCCGTGCGCGCGGTGCTGACCGGTCCGCCGAGGCAGCATGTGCTGGCGGACGAACGGGCGATCGCACGGGCGTACCGGGAGGCCGGGGCCGAACGGCCCTGAACCCGCCGTCAGCAGCCCGTGCGCACGGCTCGGCTGAGCGTCCCGGCGGCTGCCCGCGGGCTCGGGCCCCGGAAGACCGCCGGCTCACTGGGCGTAGTACGTGGCGTCCGCCCGGTCCGTCGCGGTGCTCGGCGTCTGTACGTACAGCAGGTAGTCGTAGTGCCGGATGTAGCGGCCGGCGTAGTTGTACGACTCGTAGGAGACGCCCGCCGCGTCGGCGAGGCCCGCCCGCCGGTGGAACGTGGCGTCGGACGCGAACTGCGCCGTGCCGTCGTTCTTCTCCAGCCACACCTCGAAGTTCCGGTGCCGCAGGTAGTAGCCGGGGAAGTTGGCCGACTCCAGGGACACCGTGCCGCTGCCCGCGAGGCCGGTCACCACCCGGAACTGCGAGTCCGCGAGCGGGCTGACGTCCGCCTCGACGCGGGCGCGGTACTCCCAGTGGCGGACGAAGCGGTCGGGGACGTTGTACGAGGAGAAGCGCTGCGGGGTGACCCCGTCGGCGACCGGGATGCCGAAGTCGGGGGTGCCGTCGGCCTTCCAGTACAGCTTCTGCACGCGGGTACGGCGGTTGGGGTCGGCGAGCGGGTCGCCGGTGATGTCCTTGTAGCTGCGGTCGTGGTAGACGAGGAGGTCGGAGCCGCCGTCCTCGGACACGGTGAACGAGTTGTGGCCCGGCCCGTACTGCGAGGTCGCGTCGTTCGACCGGAACACCGGTGACGAACTCTTCGACCAGACGGCGGGATCGGTGAGGTCGGCGGTCGAGGACGCGGTCAGCATCCCCAGGCAGTAGTTGGCGTCGGTCGCGCTCGCCGAGTACGTCAGGAACACCTTGTCGCCGTGCTGGATCAGCGCAGGGCCCTCGTTGACCTTGTAGCCGACCGTCTCCCAGGACAGCGTCGGCCGGGAGATCTCCGCCGGGGTGCCGGTGATCGTCCAGGGGTTGGCCAGCCTGGCGACGAAGAGGCTGGTGTTGTTGTCCTCGGCCGGGTTGCGCTGCGCCCAGGCGAGGTAGCGGACGCCGCCCACGACGAAGGTGGTGGCGTCGAGGGAGAAGCTCTCCCAGGCGGTGCTGATCTGCCCCTTCTCCGTCCAGGTCGCGGTCAGCGGGTTGGCTCCGGTGCCCTCCAGGACGTACATGCGGATCGCCCACACGTCGTCGGTGGCGCCGGCCGCGAAGTACACGTACCACTTGCCGTCGATGAAGTGGATCTCCGGTGCCCAGATGTGGGCGCCCATGACCCCGCTGGTGTGCTTGGTCCAGATGGTGACCTCCTGGGCCGTCGACAGGCCCTGGAGGGTCGTCGCCCGGCGCAGCACGATGCGGTCGTACTCGGGGACCGTCGCGGTGAAGTAGTAGTAGCCGTCCGTGTGTCTGACGATGTGCGGGTCGGCCCGCTGCTCGGCGATCGGGTTGGTGTACGTCACGGCGGGGGAGTCGGGGACGGCGGCCCGGGCGGTGGCGCCCGGGCCGGTGAGGGCGGCCGTGAGGGCCACGAGGACGGCCAGGAGCAGCCGGACGGCGATACGTCGCAAAGGAGTTCTCCAGGGGGAGGGGAGGAGGGGGTCAGGTGGTGGGGACGAGCCGCCACTCCTCTGTCCGTGGTGTCGAACGCGGTTCGCGAATCCGGCCAGAACTTAGGCGTTGGGCATGCCCTCGTCAATAAGCTCGACACGACACGACACGCCCCGGTGCCCCTGTGGGACGCCCGCGGCACCCGCGGCACCCGCGGCACCCGCGACGCCCACGACGCCCGCGACGCCCACGACGCCCGCGACGCCCGCGACGCCCGCGACACCCGCAACACCCGCGGGTCAGTGCGCCCGGCGCACCCCGGTGGTCTCCAGCAGGGCGCGGGCCGTCCGGCGGGCGGGCTCCGCGGTCTCCTCGGCGACCCGCCGGAAGGTGTCCTGGGCGGGGCGGGCCGGCCAGGCGGGGGGAAGGTGCCGGGCGGGGAGCCGGGGGTCGGTGCGGATGGTGCCCAGCCACTCGCTGACCAGGCGCAGCCGCGTGCCGATCGGGTCGTCCCCGGCCCCGTCGCTCAGACGGGCGGTCCACCGCTTGTCGAAGGTGACGTAGCGGGCGGCGATGCTCTCCAGGTCCCAGGTGTCACGGACCATCAGGGCGATGTCGGTGGCCTCGTCGGCCCGGGCGTGGAAGATCTTGACGTGGGCGGTGAGTCCCAGCTCCGCGACCAGGGCGGAGACGTCGACGTCACCGGGCGCGATCCACAGCCCGCTGTACAGCGCGCCGAACCCGGACCAGGTCAGCCGCGAGCGCAGGTCGTGGCGCTGGCGCTTCCAGGAGTCGGGCAGGGAGAAGCCCAGCAGGGTCCAGGAGCCGTCCCAGTCGTCGTTGACGGCGCCCTGCGTCCAGATGCGGGTGCGGCCGTCCTCCAGCACGCGGGTCGCCTGCGGTGTCAGCCCGAAGTACATCCTGCGGCCCTCCCGCTGGCGCCGCAGCATGCCCCGGTTGACCATGCGGGTCAGCGTGGAGCGCACGGCCTGTTCGCCGACGCCGACGCGGCCCAGGACGTCGATGATGCTGCCCGAGTAGACGCACAGGTCCCCCTCGTCCAGCACGTGGTTGCCGAAGAAGGCGAGCAGGAGCGACTGCGGGCGCGGCTGCGGCCCGTCCGCGGTGTCGCCGTCGCCGCCCGGGGCGTCGTCGCCCGCGCCGCCGTCCTTCGAGGGGTCCAGGATGTCGTCGTCCTCCACGGTGGCAAGCGTACGGCCGTCCACCGGCGGCGCGGCGGGCGGCCGTACGGCGTTCACCGGCCGTCGGCGGTACGGGTGCCGGGCAGCACGGGGAGGTCGGCGGGGGTCTCCTCGGCGTGGGGGGCGGCGGGCTGTTCGGCGGGGTCGGCGAGGGAGGTCCGGCTGGTTTCCCGTACGCGCCAGACGGTCAGCGCGGTGACGACGGCGCCCCCGCACAGCAGCAGGGCGACGGGCGTTCCGCTGCCACTGCCGGCCACCAGGCCGCCGGCGATCATCGGGGAGAAGCCGGCGCCGATGAGGGTGGCGCCCTGGTAGCCGAGGGACGCGCCCGTGTAGCGGACCCGGGTGCCGAACATCTCGGTGAGCAGGGCGCCCAGCGGGCCGTACATCGTGGACTGGGCGACGCCGTGCCCGAGGACCACGGCGAGGATCAGCAGCCCGGGCGACCCGGAGTCGACCAGCGCGAGGACCGGGAAGGCGAGCACCGCGGAGGCGACGGCCCCGGCGAGGACGACCGGGCGGCGGCCCACCCGGTCGGACAGCGCGGAGGCGCACGGCAGGACGACCAGCGCGACACACGCCGACACGGTGAGCGCGGTCAGCACCTGCGGGCGGGCGTAGCCGATGCCGGTGGCGTACGCGATCAGGTAACTGGTCAGCAGCGACTGGGCGGTGAAGGCGCCGATGCCGACACAGCAGGCCAGCAGGACGGGACGCGGGTGCCGCAGCACCTCCAGGACCGGCAGCCGCGCCTCGCCGCGTTCCTTCTTCACCTCGGTGAACAACGGGCTCTCCACCACCTTGAGCCGGACGAAGAGCCCGACGCCGAGCAGCACCACGCTCAGCAGGAACGGCACCCGCCAGCCCCAGGCCACGAACTCGTCCCGGGGCAGGGCCACCACGAGGGTCACGACGACGGTGGACAGCAGGGAGCCGAGCGGGGCCCCCATCTGCGTGAAGCTGGACCACAGGCCGCGGCGCCGCTCCCCGGCGTGCTCGACGACCATCAGGGTGGCGCCGCCCCACTCGCCGCCGATGGCGACGCCCTGCACGACGCGCAGGGCGATCAGCAGGACCGGCGCCCACACACCGACCGTGCCGTACGTGGGCAGCAGGCCGATGAGGAAGCTCGCGCCGCCCATCAGGCCCATGGTGAGCAGCAGCATGGACTTGCGGCCGAGCCGGTCGCCGAAGTGCCCGAAGACGACGCCGCCCACCGGGCGGGCCACGTATCCGGCGGCGAAGGTGCCGAAGGCGGCGATGGTGCCGACGGCGGGGTCGGCGCCCGGGAAGAACAGCTCGCCGAAGACGAGGGCGGCGACCGTGCCGTAGACGAGGAAGTCGTAGAACTCCACGGCGGTGCCGAGCAGCCCGGAGAGGGCGACCCGGCGGAGCTGGCGGAGGCGTTCGGGGCTAGGAGGCGGTGGGGCGACGGGGGACGGGGACATCGCGGTCTCCCTTGACCGGGGGAAGGACACCGCGAAAGTAGGCTCAGAATCGACTGCCGTCAAGAAAGTGCACAACATCGAACTCGCGTCGGGCCCGCCTCGGAACCCCGCGAACACCCCTCGGGCCCGCGTCGGGCCCGCGTCGGGCCCGCCTCGGACGCGTGCCGGCACACGCGTCAGGTCGCCGAGGAACCGTGCGCGGACATGGAGAGGGGGGGGGGGGGGGGGCGGGGGGGGGGGGCCCCCCCCCCCCCCCCCCCCTGGTCGTGCACCTGAGGGGTACTCAGGAGTTCTTCCGGGTCACGAGGCGACCTGTGCCGCCACGAGGCTGGAGAAGGTGGTCAGCCGGGTGTACACACCCGGGTAACCGGCCTCCGCACAGCCCTCGCCCCAGGAAGTGATGCCTGCCAGGACGCCCCCGATGAGCAGGGGACCGCCGCTGTCGCCCTGGCAGGTGTCTACGCCGCCGGAGGTGTATCCGGCGCACACCATGTCGCTCGCGACGAAGTCGGAGCCGTAGGAGCCGCTGCAACTGGAGTCGGACACGATCGGGACGGTCGCGGTCCGCAGCTGGTTGGAGGAGCTGCCGCCCGAGGAGGTGGTCCCCCAGCCGAGGACGCGGGCCGTGGTGCCGGCCGCGTACACGCCGGTCTGGCTGGAGGTCACGTACGACGCCGGCGTGTACGACATCGACGTCGACAGGGTCAGCACGGCCACGTCGTCACCGTTGGTGGCGTCCGTGTAGTCCGGGTTGATCCAGATCTTGCTGACCCGGCTGACCGTGCCGTTGGTGCCGTTGAGGTACGTGCGGCCGCCGACGACTCTCACGCTGCTGGTGGTCTCGCCGACCATACAGTGCGCGGCCGTGACCACCTTGGTGGGAGCGACGAGCGTGCCGCCGCAGAACTGGTTCTGCGAGGCGTCCGTGATCTGCATCATGAACGGGTACGCCGTCGTGGTGGTCGTCGTACCACCGACGATCGGCTGGGGGGCCGCGACAGCGGTGGGGGCGCTGAGCAACGCCGTCGCGGCGGCGGCAGCGGTCGCGGCGACGACGGCCGCGGTCTTCTTCGCACGGGTGAGCCCGAACATGGATCTCCTTGCTGGGGGAGTTGCCGGTGGGGGGTCGCGCGGGTGTGGGGGTGTACACGGGGGCGGGCGCCCTTCCCACTCGGATGGAGCCGGGAGTGGGTGAGGGGCCGTTCCCCGTGTGACCGGGCGAGCGGCACGCCCCTTACGCTAGGGGCCGGACCCTCGTCTCCCAATGAGGGAACCCCCTAGGGGAGTTGGGGAGGGAAAACCCTCGGTCGCCGCTCGGCGAACCCCGCGCGACACACCGCGCGCGGCAAACCCCCGCGCGGGAGACCACGCGCGGCGAACCCCGCGCGGTCCACCCGTGCCGTGAGCCCGCGCTGGCAGTTAACCCGCGCAATCGCTACTTCGCGTGACGCCCCGCCGCCAGTCGGACGATGTCCACCCGCGAGCGGATCCCCAGCTTGCGGTAGACCCGGGTCAGGGTCGCCTCCACCGTCTTGACGCTGATGAACAGGCGCGCGGCGATCTCCCGGTTGGTCGCGCCCTCCATGACCAGCGCGGCGACCTGACGCTCCATCGCGGCCAGCCCCTCCAGCGCGTCCGGAGCGGGAACCGGCGCGGGCGGCTCCACCGGACCGGCCCCGCCCGCCGCGGCCACCGCCGCGTCGACCTGCCGCAGCCACGGCAGCGCCCGGCACCGCCGGAACAGCCGCGCGGCCTCCTCGTACGCCGTCGGTCCGGGCCGCCCGGTGCGCAGCCGGGCCAGCGCGAACGCGGCCCGCGCCTCCTCCAGGCCGTACCCCAGTCCCGCGAGCCGGTCCTGAGCGGACGTCAGACGCGCCACCGCGCCCTCCCGGTCGCCGCGCGCGGCCCGCACCAGCGCCTCCGCCCGGTCCAGCACGGCCAGCACACCCTCGCGGCCCAGCCGCAGCGCGTGCGCGCGGGTGACGTCGATGAGGTCCTGCGCCTCGCCCGGCTCACCGATACGGACCAGGGCCTCGGCGAGATCGCCCTGCCAGCGCCCGCGTGCCGGGTCGGTGATGCCCATGCCCTGCTCCAGCTCCCGCACCCGGCGCAGGCTGGCGACCGCGCCCGCCGCGTCCCCGGCCACCGACTGGGCGTAGCCGAGCGCGGCCAGGGCCCGGGAGAGGTACATCTGGTCGCCGTCCTCCTCGGCCCGGTCCGCGGCCTCCCGGGCCAGCGCCAGCGCCCGGTCGACATCGCCGCCGGAGGCCTCCGCGAGGGAGGTGAGCATGGCGGAGGCGCCCAGGCCGATACCGGAGTCCCGGGCCAGGCGCAGGCTGTCGCGGGCCAGGTCCAGGGCGCGTCCGCAGTGCCCGGAGCGCAGTTCGGTGTCCGCGAGGAAACGCTGGAAGTGCACCTCGCTCTCGACCATGCCGCGCCGGCGCACCTCGCGCAGCAGCGCGGTGATGGTGGAGCGGGCCTCGGGCAGCTGGTCGCTCATCAGCAGCCAGCGGAAACGCGCGGTGCCGGCGCCGTTGTGGTGGCAGGCCACGTAGGGGTCCTGAGGCTCCTTCAGCGCGCGCTTGATGGTCGCGGGCGCGTCCGGATGGCCCATCAGGGTCTCGGTCGAGGCCTGGAAGGACAGCGCCATCAGCTCGGTGCGCCGGTCACCGCCGCGCGCCGCCAGGTCGGCGGTGTGCGCGGCCTCCTGCCGGGCCTCGGCGAAGTCGCCCTCGACGACCAGCTTGCGCCAGGCCAGCCGGTAGTGGACCAGGGCGAGCAGCCGCGGGTCGTCGCCGGCGTCGGCCAGGGCCTGCGGGAACGCGGCGTCGACCTCGCCGAGGGACTGCCCGGCCGCCTCGATCACCACCTCCCACGCCCGTACCCGCTCGGCGGGCACCGTGGCCCGGGACAGCACCTCGCGCGCGACGTCCCTGGCGAGGTCCACCTCGCCGGCGGTGATGGCGTCCTCCGCGGCCTGCAACCGGTGCCCGTCCGGGCCGGGGGTGCCGTCCGGCGGGGCGTGCCGGGCCGCGAGCAGACCGAGCGAGGCCGCCACCGAAGGGGCTCCCCGGTCCCGGGCCAGCGCGGCGGCCTCGGCGAGCCGGGCGGCCACCTCCGGGTCCGTGCCGGTGGTCGCCAGGGCGAGGTTGCGGGCCCGTTCGATCGGATCGGAGGCCGCCGTGGACAGCGCGGCGTGCGCGGCCCGCCGTTCCTGCGCGGGCGCCTCCGCGTACAGCGCGGCCGAGATCAGCGGATGCGCGAACCGTACGGCGGGCCCCTCCGGTTCCGTCGCCAGCAGCCCCAGGGACGCCGCCCGGGCCGTCTCGGCCTCGGCGTTCTCCCGGCCGGCCGCGTGCAGCAGCGCCAGGGTGGGGCGGGCGCCCGCACTGGCGACGAGCAGGGTGCGGCGGGCCTCGTCGGAGAGCATGTCCAGACGGCTGAGCACCAGGGCGCGCAGCGAGGTCGGCACCGGCAGCGGCTCACCCGGACGCGGCGGGGTCGTGCTCTCGCCGAGGGCGCGGCCCAGTTCCAGGGCGAACAGCGGGTTGCCGCCGCTGGTGCGGTGGATCTCGCGGACCGTGGAGCGGGGCAGGTCGGTGTACCCGCGGTGGTCGAGCAGGGCGGAGACCTGGGCGCGGGAGAGCGGGTTGAGACGGACGGCGAGGGTGTCGGGCGGGGACGCGCGTAGATGGCGGTCGTACTCCTGACCCTCGGTCCGGACCGCGCAGAGCAGCTGGACGGGCGTGTCGCCCAGCCGGCGGGCGGCGAAGCCGAGGAGCTCGGCGCTGGCGGAGTCCAGCCACTGGAGGTCGTCGGCGACCACGAGGACGGGACCCGCGGCGGCGAGGGCGCGCAGCGCGGACAGCACGGCGAGCCGCAGGGCGAGGCCGTCGCGTTGCAGGGTCGATTCGCCGCGGCCGGTCAGGGCCGCCTCCAGCGCGGTGCGCTGGGCGGCGGGCAGCCGGTCGGAGACCTCGTCGAGGACCAGGCCGAACAGATCGGCCAGGGCCAGGAAGGGGAGGTGGGATTCGGACTCGGTGGCCGAGCAGCGCAACACGGTGCGGGCCGTCTCGCCGTAATCGGCGGCCAATGCCCGCAGCACGGTCGATTTCCCTATTCCGGCGGGGCCGTGCAGCAGCACGCTGCCGCCGCGCGCCAGCTGCTCACGGGCCGCCGTGAACAGCTCCTCCCGGCCGACGACCAGGTCGGGGCGGCGGCTGGCAGACTCCTTGAAGTCCCGTCGCACGGTCACCGCTCCCTCCGAGTGTCGTGTCCGGGGCAAATTCTAGGCATTGGCGCATTGAAATTCGGAAGGACGGCATGGTGAGGGAGACAACAACCGGCGCATGGGGCAATTCATCGAGGCGCGCCGCGAATGGACGGTCGTCAGGAACGGGCGCGCCACGGCCCTGACCGGCCGAGCTCGGCCCGCCCGCTCGCCCGGCCCGTCCGCTCGCCCTGCTTGCCTGTCCCGTCCGCCCGTCCGCCCGTCCGCCCGTCCGCCCGTCCGCCCGTCCGCCCGTCCGCCCGTCCGCCCGTCCGCCCGTCCGCCCGTCCGCTCGCCCTGCTTGCCTGTGCCGTCCGCCCGCCCGCTCGCCCTGCTTGCCTGTCCCGTCCGTCCGCCCGTCTTGCCCGCTCAGCCACCGGGCCGCCTGCCGGTACGCGCGGCTCGCGTGTCCTGCCGCCTGCCGCCTGCCGGTAGGCCCACCTCGCGCGCCGGGCCGCCCGCCGCCTCGCCCACCTCGCGCGCCGGGCCGCCCGCCCGGCCACCGCCCGCCCGGTCACCGCCCGCCCGTACGCCCTGCTCGCCCGTCGGCGTGACCGCCGCTCGCCCGCTGGCGTGCCCCCCCCGTTCAGGGGTGGTGGGATCCGTGTCACGGCTTACACGATGGCGGGGAGCCGCCGGGCGATGGTCCGGCACCTAGGAGGACAGATGGCGACGACGACGGCGACGGAACAGTTCCGCAGGGCCAGGGACTTCCTGCTGGAGCACCGCGAGGACTACGCCACGGCCCACCGGGACTTCGCCTGGCCCCGGCCCGAGCACTTCAACTGGGCCCTGGACTGGTTCGACGCCATCGCGGACGGGAACGACCGCACCGCCCTGCACATCGTCGAGGAGGACGGCTCCGAGGTCCGGCTCTCCTTCGCCGACCTCTCCGAACGGTCCGACCGGGTCGCCAACCTGCTGCGCGGGCGCGGTGTCGAACCCGGCGACCGGATCCTCGTCATGCTCGGCAACCAGGCCGAGCTGTGGGAGACCGCGCTGGCCGCGATGAAGCTGCGCGCCGTCGTCATCCCCGCCAACCCCCTGCTCGGCCCCGCCGACCTGCGCGACCGCGTGGAGCGCGGGCAGGTCCGGCACGTCGTCGTACGCGCCGCGGACACCGGCAAGTTCGACGACGTGCCCGGCGACTACACGCGCCTCGCCGTCGGCGGGGTCCCGGAGGGCTGGCAGCCGTACGAGGACGCGTACACCACCTCCGCCGAGTTCCTGCCGGACGGCCCGACCCTCGCCGGCGACCCGCTGATGCTGTACTTCACCTCCGGGACGACGGCCCGCCCCAAACTGGTCGAGCACACCCATGTGTCGTACCCGGTCGGGCACCTCGCCACCATGTACTGGATCGGGCTCCGGCCCGGCGACGTGCACCTGAACATCTCCTCGCCCGGCTGGGCCAAGCACGCCTGGTCCAACCTCTTCGCCCCGTGGAACGCCGAGGCGACCGTCTTCCTGCACAACTACACGCGCTTCGACCCGGCGCGGCTGATGGCCGAGATGGACCGCGCCCGCGTGACGACGTTCTGCGCCCCGCCGACCGTCTGGCGGATGCTCATCCAGGCCGACCTCACCCAGTTGCGCACCCCGCCGCGCGAGGCCGTGGCGGCCGGGGAGCCCCTGAACCCCGAGGTCGTCGAACAGGTACGGCGGTCCTGGGGCGTGACGGTCCGGGACGGCTTCGGCCAGACGGAGACGGCCGTGCAGATCGCCAACAGCCCCGGCCAGCCCCTCAAGACGGGCTCCATGGGCCGCCCCAGCCCGGGCTACCGGGTGGAACTGCTCGATCCGGTGTCCGGCGCGCCCGGCGCGACGGAGGGCGAGATCGCGCTCGACCTGTCGCACCGGCCGGTCGGCCTGATGACCGGATACCACGGCGACCCCGACCGCACGGCGGAGGCGATGGCGGGCGGCTACTACCGCACGGGCGACATCGGCACCCGGGACGAGAACGGGTACATCACCTACATCGGGCGCAGTGACGACGTCTTCAAGGCGTCCGACTACAAGATCAGCCCCTTCGAGCTGGAGAGCGCGCTGCTGGAGCACGAGGCCGTCGCCGAGGCGGCCGTCGTCCCGGCCCCCGACCCGCTGCGGCTCGCCGTGCCCAAGGCGTACGTCGTCCTCGCCGAGGGCTGGGAGCCCGGTCCCGACACCGCGAAGGCGCTGTTCGAGTACTCCCGCGAGGTCCTCGCGCCCTACAAGCGCCTCCGCCGCCTGGAGTTCGCGCCGCTCCCCAAGACCGTCTCCGGCAAGATCCGCCGCGTCGAACTGCGCGAGGCCACGGCGGCCGGCTCGGCCGCGGAGTACCGCGAGGAGGACTTCCGATGAGCCCGATGAGCCCGATGAGCCCGGTGAGCCCGGTGCCCCCGGCGGCCCCGCCGGCCTCCTACGCGCACGGCACCGGCACGACCCCGCTGCTCGGCGACACCATCGGCGCCGACCTGGACCGGACGGCGGCGCGGTGGCCGGACCGGGAGGCGCTCGTCGACGTGCCGTCCGGCAGGCGCTGGACGTACGCCGAGTTCGTCGCGGACGTGGACCGGCTGGCCTGCGCCCTGCTCGCGAGCGGCACCGCCAAGGGCGACCGGGTGGGCGTCTGGGCGGTCAACTGCCCCGAGTGGGTGCTCGTGCAGTACGCCACCGCCCGGATCGGCGCGATCATGGTGAACATCAACCCGGCCTACCGCACCCACGAGGTCGAGTACGTCCTCCGCCAGGCCGGGGTCACCCTCCTGTTCGCCTCCCCGGGCCACAAGTCCAGCGGCTACCGGGCGATGGTCGGACAGGTGCGGGGCAGGTGCCCGGACCTGAGGGAGGCGGTCTTCTTCGGCGACCCGGGCTGGGACGCGCTGCTCGGCCGCGCCACCCCGGCCCACCGGGCGGATCTGGCGGCGCGCGGCCGCGAGCTGTCCTGCGACGACCCCATCAACATCCAGTACACCTCGGGCACCACCGGCTTCCCCAAGGGGGCGACCCTCTCCCACCACAACATCCTCAACAACGGGTACTTCGTGGGCGAGACGATCGCCTACGGCGAGCGCGACCGGATCTGCGTGCCGGTTCCCTTCTACCACTGCTTCGGCATGGTCATGGGGAACCTGGCGGCCACCTCGCACGGCGCGTGCGTCGTGATCCCGGCCCCCTCCTTCGACCCGAGGGCCACGCTGGAGGCCGTCCAGCGGGAGCGCTGCACCTCCCTGTACGGCGTCCCGACCATGTTCATCGCGGAGCTGAACCTCCCCGACTTCGCCGCCTACGACCTGTCGTCGCTGCGCACCGGCATCATGGCGGGCTCGCCCTGCCCGGTCGAGGTGATGAAGCGGGTGGTCGCCGAGATGAACATGGCGGAGGTGTCCATCTGCTACGGCATGACGGAGACCTCGCCCGTCTCCGTCCAGACCCGCCGCGACGACGACCTGGAGCACCGCACCGCCACCGTCGGCCGCGCGCTGCCGCACATCGAGGTCAAGGTCGTCGACCCGGCCACCGGTGTCACCCGGCCCCGGGGCACCGCGGGCGAGCTGTGCACCCGCGGGTACAGCGTGATGCTCGGCTACTGGAACGAACCCGAGCGGACCGCCGAGGCCGTCGACGCCGGACGCTGGATGCACACCGGCGACCTCGCCGTGATGCGCGAGGACGGCTACGTCGAGATCGTCGGCCGTATCAAGGACATGATCATCCGGGGTGGGGAGAACGTCTACCCGCGCGAGATCGAGGAGTTCCTCCACGCACACCCGAAGATCGCGGACGTCCAGGTCGTCGGGGTGCCGCACGAGACGTACGGCGAGGAGGTGCTGGCCTGCGTCATCCCCGCGGACCGGGCCGACCCGCCGGCGCTCGACGAGGTGCGGGGCTTCTGCGAGGGCCGGCTGGCCCACTACAAGATCCCCAGCCGGCTCCAGGTGCTGGACGCCTTCCCGATGACCGTCTCCGGGAAGGTGCGCAAGGTGGAACTGCGGGAGCGGTACGGCGCCTGATCCGCCGCCGGCCCGTCGGGACCGAGCGCGTCGACGTCCGTCCGGCGCGTTCGGTCCCGCGTTCCCGGTGTGCGCGCGGACCGCTCCGTGGAGGCACATGCCTTTCGTCCGTCTCTTGACGGTCTCCCCCCACCCCCCTACATTGCTTCCAGATAGTAGAAACTGTTTTCCGCAATGCGAAATTCGTAGCGGAGGTGCTCGCCGCGGGGCGCGACGGGAGAGCGCATCCGACAGCCGAAGCTGGAGTACTCGATGGCTCGAATGACCGCTGCCCGCGCGGCAGTCGAAATCCTCAGGCGCGAGGGCGTCACCGCCGCGTTCGGTGTCCCCGGCGCGGCGATCAACCCGTTCTACGCGGCCCTGAAGGCCTCCGGCGGCATCGCCCACACGCTCGCCCGCCACGTCGAGGGCGCCTCGCACATGGCGGAGGGATACACCCGCGCCCGGCCGGGCAACATCGGCGTCTGCGTCGGCACGTCGGGACCCGCCGGCACCGACATGATCACCGGCCTGTACTCGGCCATCGGCGACTCCGTCCCGATCCTGTGCATCACGGGCCAGGCCCCGACCTCCGTGATCCACAAGGAGGACTTCCAGGCCGTCGACATCGCCTCGATCGCCAGGCCGGTGACCAAGATGGCGGTGACCGTCCTGGAGGCCGCCCAGGTGCCCGGCGTCTTCCAGCAGGCGTTCCACCTCATGCGCTCCGGCCGCCCCGGCCCGGTCCTCGTCGACCTGCCGATCGACGTCCAGCTCACCGAGATCGAGTTCGACCCGGACACCTACGAGCCGCTGCCCGTCTACAAGCCGGCCGCGACCCGCGCCCAGATCGACAAGGCGCTCGGCATGCTGAACGCCGCCGAACGCCCGCTGATCGTCGCGGGCGGCGGTGTCGTCAACGCCGACGCGTCCGACCTCCTGGTGGAGTTCGCCGAACTCACCGGCACGCCGGTCGTGCCGACCCTGATGGGCTGGGGGACGATCCCCGACGACCACGACCTGAACGCGGGCATGGTCGGCCTCCAGACCTCGCACCGCTACGGCAACGCGACCTTCCTGGAGTCCGACTTCGTCCTCGGCATCGGGAACCGCTGGGCCAACCGCCACACCGGGAAACTGGACGTCTACACCGCCGGCCGCACCTTCGTCCACGTCGACGTCGAGCCCACCCAGATCGGCAGGATCTTCGCCCCCGACTACGGCATCGCCTCCGACGCCAAGGCGGCCCTGGAACTGTTCGTCGAGGCGGCCCGCGAGCTGAAGGCGGCGGGCGGGCTGCCCGACCGCTCCGCCTGGGCCGCCGCGGCGCAGGAGAAGCGGGCCACGCTCCAGCGCCGTACGCATTTCGACGACATCCCGATCAAACCGCAGCGCGTCTACGAGGAGATGAACAAGGCCTTCGGCCCGGAGACCCGGTACGTCTCCACCATCGGCCTCTCGCAGATCGCCGGCGCCCAGATGCTGCACGTCTACCGGCCGCGCCACTGGATCAACTGCGGCCAGGCGGGCCCCCTCGGCTGGACCGTCCCGGCCGCCCTCGGCGTCGCCACGGCCGACCCGGAGGCCACCGTCGTCGCCCTCTCCGGGGACTACGACTTCCAGTTCATGATCGAGGAACTGGCGGTGGGCGCGCAGCACAAGATCCCCTACGTCCACGTCCTGGTCAACAACTCCTACCTGGGCCTCATCCGCCAGGCGCAGCGCGCCTTCGACATCGACTTCCAGGTCAAGCTGGAGTTCGAGAACGTCAACTCGCCGGAGCTGGGCGTCTACGGCGTCGACCACGTCAAGGTCGCCGAGGGCCTCGGCTGCAAGGCGATCCGCGTGACCGACCCGAACGACCTGGCCGCCGCCTTCGAGCAGGCCGGGAAGCTCGCCGCCGAGTTCCGGGTGCCGGTCGTCGTGGAGGCGATCCTGGAGCGCGTCACCAACATCTCCATGAGCGTCACCAACGACATCGGCAACGTCGTGGAGTTCGAGGAGACCGCCACGGAACCGGGGCACGCCCCGACGGCGATCAGGACGCTGAAGGTCTGACGCGCGGCGTTCTGGAGCCGTAGCGGGGGGCGTGGGAGCGGGGGAACGGGAGCGGCTCGTCGGGGGACGGGCCGCTCTTCCGCATGCCCTTCCCGTGGCGGGCGGGTTCAGACGCGGTCCGGGGCGTGCGCGCTCCTCACTCCGGGCCGCCGCCCCCGCTGCCGCAGGAGTACGGGGTTCCGCATGCCCTTCTCGTGGCGGGCGGGTTCAGACGCGGTCCGGGGCGTGCGCGCTCCTCAGTCCGGGCCGCCGCCCCCGCCGCCGCAGGAGTACGGGGTTCCGCCCGTGCCGCCGCCGCGGGGCGACCGGGAGTGGAACCCCTTGCCCGCCACCGGGACCCGGCCGACCAGTCCCGCCCGCAGGGCGAAGCGCGGGACGAGCACCCGCAGGGCCGCCTCGCCGTGCAGCGCGACGGCGAGCAGTCTGTCGTGGTCGGTCAGGCCGCGCCGCTCCGCGGGCAGGGCGTGCCGCTCCCGCAGGGCACGCACATGGCGGCGGGCGGCGCGGGTGGGGCCGAGCAGCGGGTAGCGCAGCAGGCCGGCCTCGGCCAGGGGGACGCGCATCAGGGCGACCGCCAGGCGGACGTCGGGCCGTCGCACCAACTGCCGCAGCCCGCAGGGCTCGGCGAGGGACGCGCGCACGGCGTTCTCCAGCGGCGGGAGGGGAGGCGGCGACTGTCCCGGGACCGTGTCCGCGACGAGCGGTTGCGGCGCCCTCATCGTCCCCGGCCGGCCCGCTTCCACCGCACCGCGCAGATGGAGGCCGACCACGGCGACCGTGACGGCGGCGCGCGGGCCGCCCCGCAGCAGCGCGACCTCGTGCGGCTGGAGCCGGATGTCCGTGTCCCCACTCATGGCAGACCCCCTGGAGCGGAGCCCGCCGCCCCCGTGCAGGCGGGCCCCGCGTGACCAGGATGTGCCCGGGTACGGGGGGAGTTGAAGCCCGCTGAACCGAGTTCAGAGGTTGATTTGAGGTTCGGAGGCACCGACTTGAGGCTTGGAACGCCGACTTGAGGTTCGCAACGCCGGCTTGAGGCTCGGAGCGCCGACACGAGGTCCGGACCGCCCCGGCCCGTGTCCCTCCGGCCGCCTACGGCTCGTGGTGCTGTTCGTGGTGTTCCGACAGCCCCGGCCAGTCGTCCGGGCCGCCGCCCTGCCACTCGATGAGGTCGCTCTCCTCCACCTCGATCCGGTCCAGGTCGGCCAGCCGGAGGATCTCGACGACGTCGTCGAGGTGGGTGGCGAGTCCCAGGGTGACGTCACCTGCGGTGACCCGGCGCGAGCCGTCCAGGGCCGGAGGGTGGACCACGATGTGCGGGTACTGCGTCGTATCGCCCATGCCTTCAGGCTGCTGCGGGCCGGGCCGGCGCGCACGCGGAGGGAGCCGGAGCGCGGAGAGGGTGTGGCCGTCCGGCGGCGCGAGACCGGGCGCGACGGGACGTTCGCGCCGCCGGACGGGGTATGGGGAGGCCGTCGAGGGGCCGGGACCGCGGCGGATGCGACGGAGCCGGGGTGTCCTCCCTCTGGCCGGAAGGGCACCGCGGGTCCTTCACCACCGCACTGGCTCGCACACCGCCGCGGTCCTCGCCCCGCCCGCCGCGCACCCCGCGATCACCCCTCATGCGGATCACGCGGTGGCGGCGGGTCGCGGGGGGGGGGGGGGGGGGGGGGGGGGGGGCCCGCGCGGGGGGGGGGGGGGGGGGGGGCGCGCCCGCCCGCGCGCGCCCCCCCCCCCCCCCCCCCCCCCCCGGGCCGGGGTTCAGTCCTCGTGCGGGGCGCGGACCGCTGTGGCGCGGGCGAGGGCGGTGGGTACGCGCTTCGACATCGTGGACCTTCCTGCAGAGGAAGCGGAAAGATTCTTCCGCTTCGTGGAGCCTAGGTTCGGGGTGAACCGGAGGTCAACAGTCTGTTGACGTCCGGTGGGTGGTTCCGGGCGGCGCCGCCGCCTCGGGCGCGACAGGACAGGTGTCGGCGGGGCGCCGCCCGGAGAGCGGGGTGTCAGACCTGGGCGCCGGACAGGCGCTCCACGGCCCGCAGCAGTGCGGAGTGGTCCAGGCCGCCGTCGCCCTGCGCGCGCAGGCTCGCCACGAGCTGGGCCACCACGGCGCCGACGGGCAGGGCCGCGCCGACGGCGCGGGCGGCGTCCGTGACGATGCCCATGTCCTTGTGGTGCAGGTCGATACGGAAGCCCGGCCTGAAGTCGCGGTCCAGGAAGTTGTCCTTCTTGCGGGTCAGCACGGTCGAGCCGGCCAGTCCGCCGTTCAGGACGTCCAGCGCCGCCTTCAGGTCCACGCCCGACTTCTCCAGGAAGACCACGGCCTCGGCGCACGCCTGGATGTTCACGGCGACGATCAGCTGGTTGGCGGCCTTCACGGTCTGGCCCGAGCCGTGCGGACCGCACAGCACGATGGTCCTGCCCAGCGCCTCGAAGACCGGTCGGGCCTCGTCGAAGTCGGCCCGCTCGCCGCCGACCATGATGGACAGCACCGCCTCGACCGCGCCCGCCTCACCGCCGGACACCGGCGCGTCCAGCACGCGGATGCCCTTGTCCCGCGCGGCCTCCGCCAGGCGGACGGAGGTCTGCGGGGTGATCGAGGACATGTCGATCAGCAGCGCGCCGGAGCGCGCGTTCTCCAGGATGCCGTCGGGGCCGTACGCGATGGCCTCGACCTGGGGGGAGGCGGGCACCATCGTGATCACGACGTCGGCGTCCCGGACGGCCTCGGCGATCGAGCCCGCCGCGGTGCCGCCGGCGGCGGCCAGGCGGTCCAGCTTCTCCCGCTCCAGGGTGAAGCCGGTGACGTCGTAGCCCGCCTTGATCAGGTTCTCCGACATGGGGGAGCCCATGATGCCGAGGCCGATCCAGGCGATCGTCGGGCGGGCCGGGCGGGAATCCACTGCAAGGTTGTTGCTCATGGTGAGGGGGCCTCTCGGTGACGGGATGTTCAGCGGGCGGCGCGCGCCGCGGCCGGGAGCCAGTCGAACGCCTCGGAGCTCGGACGGTCGCCCGGCTTGTACTCCAGCCCCACCCAGCCCTCGTACCCGGCCTTCGCCAGCTGGTCGAGGAGGTCCTCCAGGGGGAGCGAGCCGGTGCCGGGGGCGCCGCGGCCGGGGTTGTCGGCGATCTGGACGTGCCCGGTCACCGCCGCGTACCGCTCGATCACCGACGGCAGGTCCTCGCCGTTCATGGACAGGTGGTAGAGGTCCATCAGGAACCGGGCGTTGCCGAGGCCGGTGGCCTCGTTGACCCGGTCCACGACCTGCACGGCGGCCGGTGCCGACACCAGCGGGTACTGCGGTGACTCGGGGCGGTTCAGGGCCTCGATCAGCAAGGTCGCGCCGATCCGGTCGGCGGCCCGCGCGGCGAGCGCCAGGTTCTCCAGGGCCAACGCGTCCTGCTCGGCCGGGTCCACGCCGTCGACGCGGTTGCCGTACAGCGCGTTGAGCGCCGTGCAGCCCAGCGACCCGGCGAAACCGGCGGCCACGTCGATGTTGGCGCGGAACCGCTCCGACTCCTCGCCGGGGACCGACAGGGCGCCGCGGTCGGGTCCGGGGAGCCGCCCGGCGTAGAAGTTCAGGCCGGTCAGCCGTACGCCCGCGTCCTCGATGGCCGACCCCAGGGCGTCGAGTTCGAACCGCTCTGGCGTGGGGGAGTCGATCCAGGGCCACCACAGTTCGACCGCGGTGAAGCCGGCCGCGGCGGCGGCCGCGGGGCGCTCCAGGAGCGGGAGTTCCGTGAAGAGGATCGACAGGTTGACGTTGAAGCGCTGGTCTGCGAATCCCATCGGGTGCCGCGCTCCTTCCGTGTCGCTTACCGGGTGGGTCTTGATGGGGCCTGCTTTCCGCAATGCGGAATAAGCTTTCTGCTTATTGGAAGATTGCCGCCGGGTGTCATGGCTTGTCAAGGGGTGCGGGCGGCACTCGCGGGCCGTGCGTGCCCTCGGGGGCTGTCGCCGGCCGGAGGCTGCCGGGTCCGAGGGGCCGATGGCCGCGCTGCGTGGTCCGTTAAGGTCGGGGTCCGGGCGTCGGGAACCGGTTCACGACCGCGTGCCGGGCCCGGATCCGCCCTCCCGCCGGAGGGCGTCACGACGCGCAGGTCAGAGAGGTGTGCGGCGCGATGCGTCTGAGAGTTGAGTTCACCACCGAGCCCTTCGACCTCGACGAGGCTCCCGCGCACGCGCTGGTCGCCCGCGAGGTCGTCGAAGCCGCCGACCTCGACGCCGTCGACGTCGGCCCGTTCGGCAACACCGCGGAGGGCGGCGCCGACGCGGTCCTGAACGCCGTGGACGCCCTGCTGCGCCGGACCCTGGAGGCCGGCGCCACCCGGGTCACCCTCCAGGTCAACGTCCTCGGGGAGGGCGAGAAGTGACCGGCGCCGGGGACGAGCCCTTCATCACGGCGGTGAAGCCGCTGGTCGACGCCATGGGCGGCGAGATGCTCCCGCCGGACGAGGCCGGCCCCGACGATGTCGTCCTGGCCTGGGCGGGCGCCGACGTCGTCGCCGTGCGCCTGCCGCAGCTCGCCGACTCGCTCGACCACATCCTGGCCGCCATGGAGCGCAAGAAGGGCAAGCCCCTGGCCGACCTGGACCGCAAGGCCAAACAGGAGGTCGTGCGGACGCTCGAGGCGCGCGGCGCCTTCTCCGTCCGGCATGGCGTGGAGACCGTGGCGAGCGCGCTCGGAGTGAGCCGCTTCACCGTCTACAACTACCTCAACCGGGAGAAGGGCAACTGAGCGCGGGCGCGCTGCCGGGGGCCGGTGCTGGGGCCGGCGATGGGGTCGGCGGGGAGGCCGGTGGCGCGGGCAGTGCGCTCGGTGGTGGGGGTGGTGGCGCGGGCAGTGCGCTCGGTGGTGGGGGTGGTGGCGCGGGCGGTGCGCTCGGTGGTGGGGGTGGTGGCGCGGGCGGTGCGCTCGGTGGTGGGGGTGGTGGCGCGGGCGGTGCGCTCGGTGGTGGGGATGGTGGCGCGGGCGGTGCGCTCGGTGGTGGGGATGGTGGCGCGGGCGGTCCGCTCGGTGGCGGGCCGGTGGCGTGGGCGGTGCGCCCGGTCGCACCGGCGGCGGCAGGGGCGACGACCCCCTGCGCGCGGCCCCGGACACGCGCCCGGAGGACCGGCCGGGCGCGGCTGCGAAGCCCCGTTGCGGCCCCCGGGTTTCGTTACCCGGAATTTTCAACAAAGTGTTGACGGGGTGTTTCTGAAGGGCGTTAGCTAGCCGCAGCCCGTTCAGCACGAAGGCCCACGCGGCCACGGAGGCTCCCGTGACGTCGACTTCCCTGCCCCCGGGTCTGGCCCGGTTCAACGAACTCGAGGAGTCCGCGGCCTCCGCCGCGCTCCACGAGGCGTGCGCCTCGACGGCCTGGGCCGGCCGGCTGCTCGCGGCCCGCCCCTACGCCACCGCCGACGCCCTCTACGCCGCCAGTGACGCCGCCATGGCCGAGCTGACCGCGCGGGACCTGGCGGAGGCGATGGCCGGGCACCCGCCGATCGGCCGCCCCAAGCCGGGCGACCCGGCCTCGGCGCGCGAACAGCGCGGCATGGCCGGCGCCTCCGACGAGCTCAGGGCGGAGATGCTCGAACTCAACCTGGCCTACCAGGAGCGGTTCGGCCACGTCTTCCTGATCTGCGCCACCGGCCGCACCGGCGAGCAGATGCGCGACGCGGTCAAGGAGCGGATCGGCAACGCGCCGGAACAGGAGCGGGAGATCGTCCGCACCGAGCTGGGCAAGATCAACCGCATCCGGCTCGCCCGACTCGTCGAAGAGGACGCCTGACCATGAGCACCAGCACCACCGCCTCCGTGTCCACGCACATCCTGGACACCAGCGTCGGCCGCCCCGCCGGGGGCGTCGCCGTCCGGCTCTCCGCCCGCACCGGGCGCGAGGCCGACTGGCGGGCGCTCGGCGGTTCCACGACCGACGCGGACGGCCGGTGCAAGGACCTCCCGGCGCTGCCGGAGGGAACCACCCACGTACGGCTCGACTTCGCCGTGGAGCCGTATTTCGAGAAGAACGAGAAGAACAGCAAGAACGAGAAGAACGAGAAGAAGAAGCAAGCCGATGCGCAGCAGGACGCCCCCGCGAATCGGGACAGCGGTGCCGTGTTCTTCCCCGAGGTGGCGATCACCTTCGCCGTGAACCCCGGCGAGCACTACCACGTACCGCTGCTGCTCAACCCGTTCGGCTACTCCGTTTACCGAGGGAGCTAGCTAGATGACTGCCCATCCCCGCCCCGACCGCCCTGTCGTCCTGGGACAGAACCAGTACGGCAAGGCCGAGAACCGAGTCGTCAAGATCACGCGGGACGGCGCCACCCACCACATCAAGGACCTCAACGTCTCCGTGTCGCTCAGCGGCGACATGGAGGAGGTCCACCACTCCGGCTCGAACGCCAACGTCCTGCCGACCGACACCACCAAGAACACGGTGTACGCGTTCGCCAAGGAGCACGGCATCGAGTCCGCCGAGCAGTTCGGCATCCACCTCGCCCGCCACTTCGTCACCTCGCAGGAACCGATCCACCGGGCCCGCATACGCATCGAGGAATACGCCTGGGAACGGATCGAGCACGCGGGGGAGAGCGCGCACTCCTTCGCCCGCAAGGGCCAGGAGACCCGGCTGACGCAGATCACCTACGACGGCTCGTCCTGGGAGGTCGTCTCCGGCCTGAAGGACCTCGTCGTGATGAACTCGACCGACTCCGAATTCTGGGGCTTCGTCAAGGACAAGTACACGACCCTGCCCGAGGCGTACGACCGGATCCTCGCCACCGAGGTCTCCGCGCGCTGGCGGTTCAACTGGACCGACGACGGGCAGCCGGCGCCCGACTGGGACGCCTCCTACGCCCAGACGCGCACGCACCTGCTCGCCGCCTTCGCCGAGACCTACTCGCTCTCCCTCCAGCAGACCCTCTACGCGATGGGCACGCGGATCATCGACCACCGCGGTGAGATAGACGAGGTCCGCTTCTCCCTCCCGAACAAGCACCACTTCCTGGTCGACCTGGAGCCGTTCGGGCTGAAGAACGACACCGCCGACGGTGCCGTCTACTTCGCCGCCGACCGCCCGTACGGTCTGATCGAGGCCACCGTCCTGCGGGACGGCTGCGAGGCGCGGATCCCGGTGGACCTCACCAACCTGTAGCCCCCTCCTCTCGGCACCCGTGGCCGGGGAGCGCGTCCCCGGCCACGGCACTCGACACCCCAGGGTCCTGCCGTGCCCACTCCACTGCCGAACCTCAGCGAACAAGGACGAACCATGGCAGCAGACCGGCGTATCGTCATCGAGAACTGTGCGATCGCGACCGTCGACGCCCACGACACCGAGTACGCGGACGGTCACCTCGTCATCGCCGGCAACCGCGTCGAGTCGCTCGGCGCGGGCAGGGCCCCCGAAGACCTGACGGACGTCGACCGCCGTATCGACGCCACCGGGCACCTGGTCACCCCCGGTCTGATCAACACCCACCACCACTTCTACCAGTGGATCACCCGGGGCCTGGCCACGGACCACAACCTCTTCGACTGGCTCGTCGCCCTCTACCCCACCTGGGCGCGCATCGACGAGCCGATGGTCCGCGCGGCCGCCGAGGGATCGCTCGCAATGATGGCCCGCGGTGGCGTCACCACCGCCATGGACCACCACTACGTCTTCCCCCGGGGCACCGGCGACCTCTCCGGCGCGATCATCGGCGCCGCCCGCGACATGGGCGTGCGCTTCACCCTCGCCCGCGGCTCCATGGACCGCAGCGAGAAGGACGGCGGCCTGCCCCCGGACTTCGCCGTCGAGACCCTGGAGGGCGCCCTCACCGCCACGGAGGAGACGGTACGGCAGCACCACGACGCCTCCTTCGACGCGATGACCCAGGTCGCCGTCGCCCCCTGCTCCCCGTTCTCCGTCTCCACCGAACTGCTCCGCGAGGGCGCCGGACTGGCCCGCCGCCTCGGGGTGCGCCTGCACACCCACGGCTCGGAGACGGTCGAGGAGGAGAAGTTCTGCCACGAGCTGTTCGGCATGGGCCCGACCGACTACTTCGAGTCCACCGGCTGGCTCGGCGAGGACGTGTGGATGGCGCACTGCGTCCACATGAACGACTCCGACATCGCCGCCTTCGCCCGCACCGGGACGGGCGTCGCCCACTGCCCGTCCTCCAACGCCCGCCTGGCCGCCGGCATCGCCCGCGTCCCCGACATGCTCACGGCGGGCGTCCCGGTCGGCCTCGGCGTCGACGGCACCGCCTCCAACGAGTCCGGCGAACTCCACACCGAACTGCGCAACGCCCTCCTCGTCAACCGCCTCGGCCCCCACCGCGAGGCCGCCCTGAACGCCCGCCAGGCGCTGCGCCTCGGTACCCACGGCGGCGCCCGGGTCCTGGGCCGGGCGGCCGAGATCGGCTCCCTGGAGCCGGGCAAGCTCGCCGACCTGGTGCTGTGGAAGCTGGACACCCTCGCCCACGCCTCCATCGCCGACCCGGTGACCGCCCTGGTCTTCGGCGCGGCCGCCCCGGTCACCGCCTCCTTCGTGAACGGCCGTCAGATCGTCCAGGACGGCCGCCTGCTCACCGCCGACGAGGACGCCATCGCACGCGCCACCCGCGCGGAGGCGCGGCGGCTCGCCCGGATCGCCGCCCGGGACTGAGCGGCCCAGGACTCCGGCCGAGGGGGACGGCCCTCGACCGGACGCCGTGACCGGGGCGCGCGTGGACGCGCGCGCCCCGGGCCGGCTCACCCGCCGTCCCGTACGCCGGGACGACGCACCTCCGTCCCCCCACCCCGGGACGGCCCACCTCCGTCCCCCCTCCCCCCGGGCCGGTTCCCCCCGCCGTCCCCCGATCCCGGGGCGGTCCCCTCCGCCCCGCTTTCCGGTCCCGCACGACCGCGCACCACCTCCCAGAAACCCACGCCAGAGCTGCCGTGTATCCGACCGGAGGAGAGCCGCCGTGTCCGCCCACCCTGTCGACGAGAAACTCCCCGCCCTGAAAATGGCGACGAGTGGCCTTCAGCACGTGGCCGCCATGTACGCGGGGGTCGTCGCCCCGCCCCTGATCGTCGGCGCGGCCATCGGCCTCACCGGCACCGACCTCACCTTCCTCACCGGCGCCTGCCTCTTCACCGCCGGCCTCGCGACCTTCCTACAGACCCTGGGCATCTGGAAGATCGGCGCCCGGCTGCCCTTCGTCAACGGCGTCACCTTCGCCGGCGTCGCCCCCATGACGGCCATCGTCGCCTCCACCGAGGACAAGTCCGACGCCCTGCCGGTCATCTTCGGCGCGGTGATCGTCGCCGGACTGCTGGGCTTCCTCGCCGCCCCCGTCTTCTGCAAGGCGGTCCGCTTCTTCCCGCCCGTCGTCACCGGCACCGTGATCACCCTGATCGGCGTGTCCCTGCTGCCCGTCGCCTTCGGCTGGGCCCAGGGACCGAACCCGGCGGCGGACGACTACGGGTCGTCGACCTACCTCGCCCTGGCGGGCATCACCCTGCTGCTCGTCCTGCTCCTGCGCCGTTTCACCCGGGGCTTCGTCAAGCAGATAGCCGTCCTGCTCGGCCTGGTCGCCGGGACGCTGGTCGCGATCCCGTTCGGCGTCACCGACTTCGGCCCCGTCGCGGACGCGGACGTGGTCGGCTTCCCCACCCCCTTCCACTTCGGCGCACCGCAGTTCCAGCTCGCCGCCATCCTGTCGATGTGCGTGGTGATGGTGGTGTCGATGACCGAGTCCACGGCGGACATGCTGGCGCTGGGCGAGATCGTCGACCGTCCCGTGGACGAGCGGACGATCGCTGCGGGCCTGCGCGCCGACACCCTCGGCTCCGCCCTCAGCCCCGTCTTCAACGGCTTCATGTGCAGCGCCTTCGCCCAGAACATCGGGCTCGTCGCCATGACGCGGATCCGCAGCCGCTTCGTCGTGGCGGCCGGCGGCGGCTTCCTGGTCCTCATGGGCCTGTGCCCGGTGGCCGCCTCGCTCATCGCCGTCGTACCGCGCCCGGTCCTCGGCGGGGCGGGCGTGGTCCTGTTCGGGTCGGTGGCGGCGAGCGGCATCCAGACCCTCGTCCGGGCCGGTCTGGACAAGGACAACAACGTCCTGATCGTCGCCGTCTCCCTCGCCGTCGGCATCGTCCCGATCACCGCGCCGGAGTTCTACCACGCCTTCCCGGAGACGGCGAGGATCGTCCTGGACTCGGGCATCTCCACCGGCTGCGTGGCGGCCGTCCTGCTCAACCTCGTCTTCAACCACCTCGGCACGAGCCGCGACGCCCAGGACGTGACCCATCCGATGGAGGCGGGGGAGGAGATCGCGGGGGTGACGGCGAAAGCGCTCTGACGGCCGTCGGCCGGAGCCCGGGACGCCCGCGGGCCGGGAGCGGGGCGCCCGGCTCCCGAGCCCGCACCGCGGAGCGCCCGGCCCTGCGCCCGGCCCTGCCCAAGGCCGGACCGGGCGCTCCGCGGTGGGCTCGGGCGGGGACTTGGGCAGGGCCGACGTACTCCGGCTCACAGCTCTTGGATAGGGTCGGACCGCTTCGGACACCGGAGCCGTACCGCGCCACCGCAGGCGGCACCGAGCGCCGCGACCGCACCCCGTGGAGTGTCACCGCACCCCACGGGGTGCGACAGCACGCGCCGGCCGCCGCGGGCGCACCAGCCGCGGCCGTGGGCCGCGCGTCGAATGGGGTGGGGAATGTCAAGTCACCGGCTGTCCAGAAGAGGCCGCTACATCGCCTGGTCGACGGCGGGCGTCGTCGTGGTGGCCGGCGCCGGGATCGCGGCGCAGACCTCGATGGCGGCCACGGCCTGGCCGGCGCAGAAGACCTACACGGGCCGGGCGTTCGACACCTGCACGGCGCCCTCCCTCGCGGCGATGAAGGCCTGGAACACCGGCTTCTACGGCGCCGCCGCCGTCTACATCGGCGGCAAGAACCGCGGCTGCGCGCAGCCCAACCTGACCGCGTCCTGGGTGAAGTCGGTCAACTCCCTCGGCTACAAGCTCATCCCGCTCTACGTCGGCGCCCAGCCGCCCTGCCAGACCGGCACGAACCCGGAGAAGTTCACCGCCTCCACGGCGGCCTCCCTCGGCGCGAGCAACGCCACCGACGCCGTCGCCAAGGCCGCCGCGCTCGGCATGAAGGCCGGCAGCGCCGTCTACCTCGACATGGAGCCCTACGACATCACGGACACGGCGTGCAACGCTGCCGTCCTGACCTATGTCCGCTCGTTCACCAAGACCCTGCGCGCGAAGACCTACCGCGCCGGCTACTACGGCTTCAGCAGCTCCAGCGCCAAGGCCATCGCCACCGTGACGAACAAGACGGACCTGCCGGGCAACCTCTGGTACGCGCTGTGGGACAAGAAGAACACCACCACCACGGACTGGCCCTGGGACCCCAAGCTGTTCACCGATCACAGCCGCGGCCACCAGTACATCGTCAACAGCAAGGAAACCCGCGGCGGCTACACGATCACGGTCGACCGCAACGCCTGGGACGCCCCCGTCGCGATCGTCGGCTGACCTGACACCGACGGCCGGCAGTCACCGGCCGGCCGTGTCACCGGCCGGCCGTGTCACCGTCGGGGGTACGGCGGGGCGGAGCGGGTCCGTCCCGCCCCGCCCCGCCGTACCCCGGTGTCCCCGTCCCGGACGCTCCACCGCACCCGTGCTGCGGGACCACCCGCTCACTCCGCGGTCCGGCGCTCCCGCAGGACCGTCACCGCCAGCCCCAGCGCCGCCAGGGAGACGACCGCCGCGACCCGGAACGCCAGCCGGTAGCCGTCGGCCGTGGCCGGGACCGGGTCGGCGCCCGTGCCGAGCAGGTGCTCGGTCCGGCCCGCCGCCAGCGTCGACAGCACCGCCAGGCCCAGCGAACCGCCGACCACCTGGGTGGTGTTGAAGAGCCCGGAGGCCAGTCCGGTGTCGTCCTCCCGCACGCCCGCCATGGCGAGCCCGGTCAGCGCGGGCATCGCCGCGGCGAAGCCGACGGCCAGCAGCAGCATCGGCGGCAGGACGTCGGCCGCGTACGAACCCCCGGCCGGGACGCGGCCCAGCAGTGCCGTTCCGGCGGTGATCAGGACCAGCCCGGCCAGCAGCACCCGGTACGCGCCGAACCGGGCGATCGTGCGCGCGGACAGGCCCAGCATCAGCAGACCGAGCGCGACCGGCGCCGGCAGGAACGCCAGGCCCGTCGCCAGTGCGCCGTACCCGAGGACGCGTTGCAGGTACAGCGCGCCGATGAACTGGAAGCCGTACATCGTCGCGATCATCAGGATCTGCACGGCGTTCGCCCCGCTGAGCAGCCGCGAGCCGAACAGCCGCAGCCGCAGCAGGGGGCGGGCGGCCCGGGCCTGGCGCAGCACGAACGCGACGAACAGGACGACGGCGAGCAGCGCCAGGAGCACGGTGCCGGTGGCGCCCCGGTCGCCGGCGCCGACGATGACGTAGACGGTGAGCATGAGCGCGCCGGTGACGAGGGCCGCGCCGGGGTAGTCGGCGCCCTTGCCGAACCCGGCGCCGTGCTCCGGCGCGAGCACGCGGACGGCCGCGAGCCACGCCAGTACGCCGATCGGCACATTGATGAGGAAGATCCAGTGCCAGTTGAGGAGTTGGGTCAGCGCCCCGCCGAGGAACGTGCCGAGCGCGCCGCCCGCCGCGCCGAGCGCGCTGAACACCGCGATGGCGCGCGCCCGTTCGCGCGGCTCCGGGAAGAGCGCGACCAGCATGCCGAGGACGACCGCCGAGGTCATCGCGCCGCCCACGCCCTGGAGCGCCCGCGCCGCGATGAGCGTCGACCGGCCGGTGGCGACCCCGCACAGCACCGACGCCGCCGTGAAGACGGCCAGGCCCGCCGTGAACATCCGCTTGCGGCCCACGAGGTCGCCGAGCCGGCCGGCCAGCAGGAGCAGACCGCCGAAGGCGATCAGATAGGCGTTGACCACCCAGGCCAGACCGGGACCGCTGAAGCCCAGGTCGCTCTGGATCGCCGGCATCGCCACGGTGACGACGTTGCCGTCCAGGATCGTCATCAGCGTGCCCGCGCACAGGACGACGAGGGACGCCCAGCGGGAGTGCGTCCGGGAGGGGGGTGTCGGGGTCTGGGACTCGACCGTGGTGGACATGGCCTGCCGGCCTCCGCATTCTCCGTAGGAACCGTACGTGCCCTAGGTGCACGTCTTGTAACGGAGAACATCGTGGGTGACCATGGGGGCAGGTGTAAGGAGGCAGTCGGATGTCCCGGAGGAACACCGGTGTTACCCCGCAGGTGGTGAACGCGCATGCCTGCCCGGTGCGCGAAGTCCTTGACAGGGTCTCGGGCAAATGGAGCGTGCAGATCCTCGTCGCCGCCGCGCAAGGACCCATCCGCTTCACCGAGTTGGAGCGCGGCATCGAGGGCATCAGTCGCCGTATGCTCACCCTCACCCTGCGCAACCTGGAGCGCGACGGCCTCGTCACCCGCACCGTGCACCCGACCGTGCCGCCGAAGGTCGAGTACGCGCTCACCCCGGTCGCCCACGAGTTGTACGACACCCTGCAACGCCTGACCGACTGGGCCGAACGCAACCGGGTCTACATCGCGGAGTCCCGCGCGGCCTACGACACCGAGCACCGGCCGGACCTGGTCGACGCGCAGCCCGCCCGCCCGGCCGGGCAGCCGACCACGTAGCTCACGCCCGGCGGGGGGACGCCAGTACGTAGCGCGCTCTGGTGCGCGGGTCGGTGTGCTCGCCCGTCTGCCAGCCCGCCTCCTCCAGGGTCGCCGCGCAGCCCTGCAGTGCCGCGTCGTCCGGGCCGTGCACGGCGACGGCCTCCGGCTGCGGGGTCGCCCGCACCCGGTATCCGTCGCCGCCGTCCGGCCCGGCGGGGCGGTGTCCGGCGGCCTCCAGCGCGAGCGCGGAGGCCCGCACCAGATGCGTACGCTCCCAGCCGCACGGCCGGTCCACGGAGCCGTCCGGGTTGGTCATCCTGCGCAGTTCCAGCAGTCCCTGCCAGGCGCTGCGCACCTCACGCGCGCGCGACGGCCCGCCGTCCGGCCGCTCCTCACCACCGACGCGCGCGGCGAACACGCCGGTGTCCGCATCAGGAATTCCCGACGCGGGAGCCGCGGACCCGTCCCCACTCGGGGGAGTCCCGTCCGCCCCCTCCCGTGTCCGGTGCCCCGCCGGCGTCAGGAAGTGCTCGTGCGGCGGGCGCGGGTGCCGGAAGGCGAGCCCCCGCGCGACGAGCGCCGCGAGCTGCGCCTCCGTACCCCTCAGGCGCCCGGTGACGGGGTCGGCGGCGTCGATCACCCGCCGCTGGGCGGCGGTCGGCGGTCGGGTCATGGGCGCTCTCATTCCGGTGCCGGGGACGGTCGGTGCCGTCCCCGGCACCTCGAAGGCTCACTGACTTCGTCAGTTACCCATAGTGTTGTACATGTATCTTTGCGTGCATGGAGTTGCTGCGCGTAACCGGGTGTTGGCGATGGTGTCGGACGGCTCCGTGACTGTCGTGCGTGTGACGCACGAGGATCGGCTGGCCCGCTTCGGTGTCGGCTGGCTCAAGCGGCTGTTCGCCGTGTACGGCGTCACCGTGGAAGTGCTGCACCCCAAGAAGCTCGGCGGTCGGGACGAACTCCTCGAAGACTTCGTCTCCCTCGTGACGACGTTCGCCGGACGCCTGTACGGGATGCGTAGTGGGGAGAACCGTATGCGACTGCTGGCCGAGTCCGGCCAGCGCAGCGACCAGGACCGTGCCGCGTGAGCCGGAAGCTGCCTCTCGCCGACGGTGAGACCTCCCGCACCGCGTGCGCCCGCGCCCTCCTGCGCACGGGTGTGGACGAGAAGACCCGCGAACTCCTCACCGCTACCGCTCTGATGGAGCGTGTGGGCTGGTGCACGGGCCTGGTGACCGGGATGACCGGCACGCTGCTGGCCGAGCACTGGAACACCACCGATGTCGATGTCCTCGCAGCCGGGCAGGACGCGGGCGGGAGGAGGCTGCCGTCAAATGCGTGGATGGCGCTGCGGCGCCTCGGCTGGACCACCGCACCCGACGAGGGCGTGAAGGTCAACGACCGGATCGTCCGCATGGCCCAGGAGCAGGCCGGGCGCGTTCTGCGTTCGGCGAAGTGGCGGGCCGACGTGGTGGGCGGTGTGCTGGCCTCGTGGCCTGCCGACCCGAAGAAGCGCACCCCCCAGGAGTGGGACCAAGTGCGGGCCGCTGTACCGGGCGGTGAGTACCTGCCGTCCGGCCTCGTCCGTTCCCGCACCCGTCAGATCACCGCCTTCGAGCGTGAGCACGGGCGTCTGGCGGCCGACGTGTTCGAGCTGGAGCCCACCCCGCGTGTGCCACGCATGCTGCTGCTCGCCGCGTGCGACAGGCAGCAGGCCACCATCGAACGCTCCGCGACCGAGCCGACGAAAGCCCTCCTGCGGCTGCAACTCCCCACCCGGCCCGACCCGCAGAAGTACGAGGACTGGACGTGGGTGGAGTGCCCGATCGCGCTCCCGCCCACGGTTCCGGCCAACGCGGTGGTCCACCTGCCGACGCTGCGCGTCGCGGGTGGCCGAGTACGCGCCGACCTCGCCTACACCCACCCCGTCCCCAAGACCCGGCGCACCGGGCACACGGTCGCGCTCGGCGTGGACTGGGGACTGAACACCCTCCTCAGCGCGGGCGCGGCCCGACTCCATGATGACGGACGTATCACCGCCCTCGGCTCCGGCGCCCGGTTCCGGGCCGCCGGGGTGCTGGCCAAGCAGTACCGGCTGCGCCGCATCAGCGAACGCCTCCACGCCAAAGCCGACCACTACACGCGGCTCGCCGATCCCGCCCTGGACGCCAAGAACGCTGTGCTGGCGCAGGAGATCCGGCGCGTGTCGGAACGCCGGTCCAACCTCAACGACGCGTTGGCATGGGCTGCTGCGCGCTGGACAGTCGATCAGGCCGCTGCGGCCGGGGCCACGGTCATCTATCTGGAAGACCTTCGGTCGATGGAAGCCGGGGGCATGGGCCGCACCCAGAACACGCGCATGTCCCAGACCGTGCGCGGTCAGGTCGCCGACCGTACACGGCACCTGGCAGGCGAGGTCGGCATCGCGGTCGTGACGGTGCCGCCGAGGAACACCTCGAAGCACTGCCCGCACTGCCTCACACCGCTCAGGCACCGCAAGGCCCCCGACCGGCCCACCGTGTCGGGCTGGAAATGGGCCATCTGCCCCAGCCGTGACTGTGGCTGGCAGGGCGACCGCGACCAAGGCGCCTGGCGACGGATCGCCGCACGCGGCCTCGCCCACCAGACCAAGACCGTCGTGGGCCGCGCGAGCGGCACCATGGTGATCCGCTCAGTGGTGGACACGATGGAGGCCGCGGCCGTCATCACGGCCACCCCGAAGACCAGCCGGACGGACCGGTCGAAGACCGGCCCCACCCGGCCGCGAACCAACCGCCTCATGCCCAGGCGACGTGAGGTTCCCTCCCCGGTACGGCCCTCGGGCCGCGCCGGCCAGCGTCCGGAGGGACACGCACCAACGGACCGGCGGCGGCTGCCCCGCGCAGCCCGCCGGCACCAGGGCGTGACCACGATCAGCACACCCACCACCGGCCACCGGCCACGCGGAGCAGCACTCGGCGCGGGATTCCATCTCCACGCTCACGCTGCCCCACCACGGTGGGCAGAACCCGTGTCAGACCTTACGGTTCGCACAGGTTCGCTCAGCTGATCAGAGACGCTACGACCCGGGTCTGACATTCCAGGCGGCGATCACCGGCCGCGCGTGCTCCGTGCCCAGCCGGCACAGCGTCCCCGTGGCCAGCTGGAAGTGGGCGCCCGCGGCGGGCGGCAGCCCGAGCCGCCGCGCGGTGAGGACGCGCAGGAAGTGCCCGTGCGCCACCAGCACCACACACCCCTCGGTGTTGGCGAGCGCCGCGTCCACCTTGGCCAGCATCCGGTCGGCGCGCTCCCCGACCTGCTCCGGCGACTCCCCGGGATGCTCCGGCGGCCCCGGCGCGACGCCGTCCGTGAACAGGAACCAGCCCGGCCGCTCCCGCTGGATCTCGACGGTGGTCACGCCCTCGTACCCGCCGTAGTCCCACTCCCGCAGATCGGGGTCGACCCGCACATCGTGCACCCCGAGCCCGATCAGCTCCGCCGTCTCCCGCGCCCGCTGCGACGGGCTGACGAACGCGGCCCCGATCCGGTGCGAGCGGATCATCGGCACCAGCCGCCGCGCCTCCTCCCGCCCGTGCTCGGTGAGCGGGACGTCCGTCGATCCGGTGTGCCGCCCGGACCGCGACCACTCGGTCTCACCGTGCCGGACGAGAAAAAGATCACCCATGCGTCACAGGTTCGCACAGGTCCCGGTGTGCGCGACGAAGGCGGCCCATTCGTGGGACCCGAAGGAGAGTCGGGGGCCCTGGTCGTTCTTCGAGTCGCGTATGTGGACGGTGCCGGGGACGAAGGCGACTTCGACGCATTCGGGGCCGTCGTTGCTGCTGTAGCTGCTCTTGAACCACTCCAGTGGAGCTTCGGACGGGGTGGGCGTCATGTTTCCTCTCCCAGGACTTTCTCAATGAAGGCCAGTGACTCGCGGGGCGTGAGAGCCTGCGCCCGGATCATTCCATAGCGCATCTCCAGGATCTGGACCTCCCTGGTGTCGCTGATCAGGTGGCTGTGCAGCTGGGCCTCCGAGTGCCCCACCGTCTTGCCCTCACTGAGCTTCAGCAGTTGCAGCGAACCGGCCATGCCCGCGTGGTCCTCACGGTCCGTGGGCATCACCTGGATCTCGACATGCCTCAGCGCGCTGATCTCCAGAAGATGTTCGAGCTGCTGGCGCAACACCATTTTGCCCCCGATGGGCCGTCGCAGTGTCACCTCTTCCTGGACGAAGCTGAGGAGCGGTGAGGGCAGGCGCTCGAAGACGGACTTCCGTGCCATCCGCGCGGCGACGTGACGGTTGATCTCGTCCTCTGTGTACGTCGGCCGCCGCATCGCGTACAGGGCCTCCGCGTACTCCGGGGTCTGCAACAGACCGTGGATGTGGTGGCTGGCGTAGGCACCCAAGTCAACTGCCTGCGCCTCCAACTTCGCCAGGTCCCGCACCTTCTTCGGATACCGGGCCTCCTCCACGTCCTTCCGCAACCCGGCGATCAAGCCGCCCGCCCCGAGCACCTCGTCCGCCGCCTCCAGGAACTGCGGCTTCGGTGCCCGCCGTCCCCGTTCCACCGAGGACACCTGCTCCTCGCTGTACCGGATGGCCGTGCCCAACTCGGCCTGTGTCAGCCCCTTCCGCTCCCGGCACATCTTGATGACCTTGCCGACGGTCCGCAGTACCGCCGTCGACTCCTCGTCGCCGGTCTGCGGCTCCTCGGCGTCTCCCTGTCCCGTCGCGCCCATCCTCGGACACCTCCTCGTGCCGTTGGTCCCCAACTCCGCACCGGCCCGGCGCGTCACGCGTCGCCGTCCGGACAGAGCCGTACAGCGATCGGACAGTGACGCTGCGTACCGCCGTCGTTGCTGTTCAGAGTAGAGTCGCGCGACCACGCTGAGTGACATGAACGTGGAGATTGCCCAGACCGCCCCCACCACCCGTCACTTCACCGTCCACCTCTCCGCCACCCCCAGAGGTGCCCGCCTCGCGCGCCGGCTGGCAGCCGGACAACTCGACGCCTGGGGCTGGCCCCACGCCACGGACGCGAACGGCACGGTCGCGCTCCTCGTCGCCGAACTCGCGACGAACGCCGTACGGCACGGCCGGGAAGGCGGCCGCGACTTCAGGCTCCGCCTGACGCTCCACCCGGAGGACGCCACCCTCCGCATCGAGGTCACGGACGCCCGCCCCGACCACCGCCCACCCACTCCCGGCGCGCTTCGACCACCCGCCGCCGACGCGGAGTCCGGCCGGGGCCTCCACCTCGTCGAGGCCCTGTCGAGCCACTGGGGAGCGACCTGGGGGGACGGGTACACCAAGACGGTGTGGTGCGAGGTCGCGCTCGGGTGAGTGCCGGTGCCGTCCGTCATCCAGTGGCGCTTGAGGTCAGCGCCCCCGCCGCTGCCTCCGTTCGGTCCGCCGCTGTCTCGCGAGGCAGCGTTCTTCCTGCTGTCTGGCGACGTTGCGCGCCTTGCGCTGGGCGGCCGCGCAGTACCGGCGTGCGGCCAGGGGCGTCACCGAGCCGAACGTGAGCAGGGCGGCGGCCAGCAGCCAGTACCCCGTCGACGTACCGGTGGAGAAGACCGCCGCGCAGCCGGCGGGAGCGCCGGCGCAGAAACCCAACGTCGGTCGCCAGTCCTCCGCGTAGAGACCCAGTGCCGCGGGGATCGCCAGCAGGAACGGCGGGACGAAGAAGGCGGCGAAGTACCCACCGGCTCCGTCCGGTACCGCGCAGCCACCCCTCGGCGAAGGAGCGCAACCCGTCTCCAGCAGCCCCGCCGGCCCCCAGCTCACGGCGAACATCCCCACCGCGTTGCACACGGCCCCCACCCATGTCCACTTCATGGCCAGATCGTAGGGGCGGAGGCTGACGGTGGCGGCGCGTCGTGCACGGCACGGGAGCCCTACTGCCGGTACCCGCCCAGGAAGCGGCCGATCCGGCCGATCGCCGCCTCTAGGTCCTCCGCGTGCGGCAGGGTGAGGATGCGGAAGTGGTCGGGGGTGGGCCAGTTGAAGCCGGTGCCCTGGACGACCTGGATCTTCTCGCGCAGGAGCAGGTCGAGGACGAACTTCTCGTCGTCGTGGATCCGGTGCACCTTCGGGTCCAGGCGGGGGAACGCGTACAGGGCGCCCTTGGGCTTCACGCAGGACACGCCCGGGATCTCGTTGAGCCGCTCGAAGACGACGTCCCGCTGCTCGCGCAGCCGGCCGCCCGGCGCGGTCAGTTCGTCGATGGACTGGCGGCCGCCGAGGGCGGCCTGGATGGCGTACTGGGCGGGGGCGTTGGGGCACAGGCGCATGGAGGCCAGCATGGTGAGGCCCTCCAGGTAGTCCCTGGCGTGCTGCTTGGGGCCGGTGACGACCAGCCAGCCGGAGCGGAAGCCCGCCACCCGGTACGTCTTCGACAGGCCGCAGAAGGTCAGCACGACCAGGTCGGGCGCGAGCGCGGCGGCCGAGTGGTGCACGGCGTCGTCGTAGAGGATCTGGTCGTAGATCTCGTCGGCGAGGACCATCAGGCCGTGCCGGCGGGCCAGGTCGAGGATGCCCTCGACGATCTCCTTCGGGTAGACGGCGCCCGTGGGGTTGTTCGGGTTGATGATCACGACGGCCTTGGTGCGGTCGGTGATCTTCGACGCCATGTCGTCCAGGTCCGGGTACCAGTCGGCCTGTTCGTCGCAGAGGTAGTGGACCGCCTTGCCGCCGGCGAGCGTGGTCACCGCCGTCCAGAGGGGGAAGTCGGGGGCGGGGATCAGGATCTCGTCGCCGTCCTCCACCAGTGCCTGGACGGCCATGGAGACCAGTTCCGAGACGCCGTTGCCGAGGAAGACGTCGTCGACGTCGACCTCCAGGCCGCGGGTCTGGTAGCGCTGGGCGACCGCCCGGCGGGCGGAGAGGACGCCGCGGGAGTCGGTGTAGCCGTGGGCCTGCGGAAGCATCCGGATCATGTCCTGGATGATCTCCTCCGGCGCCTCGAAGCCGAAGAGCGCGGGGTTGCCGGTGTTCAGGCGGAGCACGCTGTGGCCCGCCTCCTCCAGCGCGTTGGCGTGCTCGATCACCGGGCCGCGGATCTCGTAGCAGACCTCGCTGAGCTTGTTCGACTGCCGGAACTCCATGCGCCCCTCCGGTATCTGGTGTTGCTTGGTTTTACCAAGTTCCAGCTTGGAAAGTCCAATGACATGTCTAGACTGCGTCGCATGTCACCTCGCCGAAGCTACGACCAGTACTGTTCCGCCGCCCGCGCGCTCGACGTCGTCGGCGACCGCTGGACCCTGCTGATCGTCCGGGAGCTGCTCGCCGGCCCGCGCCGCTACACGGACCTGCACGCCGACCTGCCGGGCGTGAGCACGGACGTACTCGCCTCACGGCTGAAGGACATGGAGCGCGACGGGCTCGCCGGCCGGCGCCGGCTGCCGCCGCCCGGGGCGGCCTACGTGTACGAACTCACCGGACGCGGACGGGAGTTGCTGCCCGTCCTGCAAGCGCTCGGGGCGTGGGGGCAGGCGGAGCTGGGGGAGCGGCGGCCCACCGACGCCGTCCGCGCCCACTGGTTCGCGCTGCCCCTGCTGCGCGCGCTGGAGGGGATGGAGGCGGGGATCGTCGAAGTCCGGTTGGAGGAAGGGGACTTCCATCTGCGCGTCGGCGCCGAGGAGGAGGCCGTGTACGGCGACGGGCGCGCGCCCGGGGAGCCCGACGCCCGCCTCACCGTGGACGGGGAGACCTGCACGGCGCTGGCGCGGGGCGAGGTGCGCCTGCTCGACGCGGTGCGCGACGGGCGGATCGCCGTGGACGGCGACGGCATCCTGGCCAAGGCGCTGCGGGAGGGATAGGCGAGAGGGGCTCAGAAGCGTGTGACCGGTGGTGTGGGCCGGACGGACGGAAGGCCCACCGCGGGTGTCGCGGTGGGCCTTCCGAGGGGACGTCAGGTGCTGCCTTCGGGGGGAGTCAGGCGCCCGGTGGCACCCTGGCCGGGCGGCCCGACCCGCGGGTGAGCGCGTAGCCGCCGATGCCGGCGAGCGCCGCCAGCACGCCGCCCACCGCCGTCCACACCCAGCGGTCCGACCACCAGCCGGACGACCAGCCGTCGTCCGGTTCGAGGCTCGACAGCACGGCGGAGTCCGAGTCGTCGTCGTCCTCCTGCGCCGCGGAGGTGACCGCGACGCCCGGCACCAGCGGCTCGGCCAGCCAACCGTCCACCGCCGCCGACCCGCCGATGTCCTTGGAGTCCACCCGCAGTTCGGCGCTCACCGGCAGACCCAGGTCGGCCGCCTTCAGGCCGACCGCCGTGAGACGGACGTAGTACGTGCCCGGCAGCGGGTCGTTCGCCCACTCCTCCGACCAGGAGCGGACCGTGCGCAGCACGCAGGCCACCTCGACGGACGCCGCGCCCTGGGCGGCGGTGCGCGTCTGGGCGCCGTACTGGCAGGCCTGACGGCGCCGCAGACCGTCGTACACGTCGATCTGCCAGGTCTGGGCGACGTGCGCGTCCGGCAGCTTCACCGTCGCCCGCACGGTGGGGCGCTGTTCCGCGTCCGCGGGGAACGACCAGTACAGGTAGTCGCCGGTGGAGGCGCTCGCGGTGGCGGTCTGCCCCTGCTCGACCTCCGTCGCCGTACGGAACGACGTACCGGCCGAGGTCGGCGCGGAGGCGTCGTCGGACGGGCTCGCCGAGGGGGTGGAGTCGGCGGCGGCCGGACCCGCGGCCAGCCCCAGCCCCAGCCCCAGCCCCAGCGCCAGCAGTGCGGTGCTCAGCACCCTTGTGCTCCGCACCCGTGTCATCCGCGCTCGTGTCATCCGCACCCGTGTGATCCCCATCAGTTGGTCCTCCACACCGCGACGCGCCAGCGCGACAGCCAGCCCCACAGCAGACCGGCGACGAAGCCGGTCAGGATCAGTGCGCCGAGCAGCCACCAGCCGCGGCCCAGGCCGAAGGAGGCCACGTCGTCCGCCTGCGACGGGCCGTCGACGACGTCCACCGTCAGCTCCAGCGGCAGGCCGGGCGTGGTCTTCACGCCGGCGCCGGCCGAGAACGAGTTGGTCACCTGGAGGCACACCGTCTCGGCCGGCGCGTCGTCCTCGTCGCTCTCCGCCGTCGGATGGCGCAGGCCGGTCGAGATCACGTCCGTACGGCCGTTGCCCGCCGCCTCGCCGCGCACGATCTCCCGGCCGTGCGTCGTGACGGCCCGCAGCAGCACCCCGTAGTCGGGGTTCACGGTCCGGTCCGCCGACACGCTCACCGAGGCGCGCAGCTCCTGGCCCGGCTCGACCTCCACCCGGTACCAGCGCTCCTGGCCGAACTCCTCGCGGTCGGTGAACAGACCCGACGTCAGCGTCGGCGCCTTCGCGCAGGAGTCCGCGCCCTGCGTGGCGACCGGGGTCACCACGGGGTCGGCCGCGCGGTCCACCAACTGGTTGACCTTGTCGGTGAGTTCGTCGGTGTGCTCGACCGAGGTGTAGGTGCCGCCGGTCGCCTCGGCGATGCAGCTGAGCTGCTGCCGCATCTTGGTGTTGGGCACCAGGCCCAGGGTGTCGATGGTCAGGCCGATGCCCTTGGCCGCGATCTCGCGGGCCACCTCGCACGGGTCGAGCGGCGCGCAGGTGTCCTCGCCGTCACTGATCAGCACGATGCGCTTGGAGCCGGTGCCGCCGTCGAGGTCGTCGGCCGCCTTCAGCAGCGCGGGGCCGATCGGCGTCCAGCCGGTGGGGGACAGGGTCGCCACCGCCGTCTTGGCCTCGGTACGGTCCAGCGGGCCGACCGGGTAGAGCTGCGCGGTGTCCTTGCAGCCCGTCTTCTGGTCGTCGCCGGGGTAGTTGGCGCCCAGCGTGCGGATGCCGAGCTGGACCTCCTCGGGGGTCGCGTCCAGCACCTCGTTGAACGCCTGCTTGGCCGCGGCCATCCGCGTCCCGCCGTCGATGTCCTTGGTCCGCATCGAACCACTGACGTCGAGAACCAGGTCGACCTTCGGCGCGCTCGCTGTGGTCTCGTCGGCGACCGCCCCGGCCGGGAACGCTATCCCGGCCGCGAGCGCGGCGAGCAGGGCACCCACGCCCGCCGCCAGCCGTTGTGTTCTGATCATCGGCGGATCCTATTGATCAGAGGTGTCCGCCCACAAAACGGGGACCGTAAACGGGGACCGCAAACGGGGACCGCAAACGGGGACCGCAAACGGGGACCGCCCCGCGTCAACCCTGACTGTGAACCAGCGGGTTGGGCAGCAGCGTCCACCGGTCGCCGGCCACCCCCGGCGACAGCCGCATCAGCGTGAGCGCCTTCACCGGCAGCGGCTCCCCGCGCAGCGCGCCGAGGTCCGGTGTGGACGGCACCTCCCGCACCGCCGTCCCCAGCACCGACCGCAGCGCGTCCCGGCCGCCGGCCGTGCCCGCCAGCGCGCCCGCCACCAGCGAGCCGAACAGCTTGCGCCGCAGCGCCGTCACGTCGTCCGTGAGGATCCGCTCCGGCAGGTCCCGCACCGGCAGCCCGTGGCGGGCCAGCCGGGCCGGGCTGACACGGATGTCGGCGAGATCCCGGTAGACCAGCCGCAGCGGCTCACCCGACGCCGACAGCACGACCAGCAGGTTCTGCCCGTGCGCCTCCAGTGCCACGCCCATCTCCAGCAGCCGCAGCCCCACGGTGAGCGCGAGCGCGGCGAACCGCGCCGTCCAGTCGGGCGACGCGGTGAGGCGCGTGGTGGTGAGGGCGCCGACCGGCACGACGTGCTCGCCCGGCCCCGCGTACGCGGCCGGCGGCTCGCGCAGTACGGCCGCGAGGTCGGGGGAGTGGGCGGTGACCGCGCCCAGCGTGCGGGTGACGTGCAGCAGCCCGTCGGTGCGCTCCGCCAGTTCCTCGCCGAACGCCGACAGCGCCGCGGAGGCGCTGATCGAGCCGATGGAGATGTCCCGCACCGAGGACGTCAGCCGGGTGCTCAACGCGGTCTTCACATGCTGCCCGTCCGGCAGCGCGAGCGTCCGCAGCGACATCAGCGGATGCGCCGCCAGCCCCTCCGGAGACGACCGCTTGAGCACGTGCTGCGCCTGCCACGGGTGCACCGGGATCACCAGCCGCTCACCGTCCCGCAGCGAGGACGGCCACAGCCCCGACACCAGGCACTCCCCGGCCGGCACCGGCAGCAGCCCCAGCCGTACCGAGGACGGCCGGTGCTCCGGCGCGTACGCCAGCTGCTCGGCCACCGAGAAGCCCGGCCGGGCCCGGCAGTTCGGGTGGTACGGGTGCCCGTCCACCACCCGCTGCTCCCACTCCCAGTCGTGCACGGCCGGCTCGGCGGTGTGCGTGGTCCGGTCGGTGGTGTGCGCGGTCCGGTCGGTGGTGTCCGAGGCCGGCTCGGCGGTGTGCGCGGTCCGGTCGGTGGTGTTCGCGGTCGACCCGAGGGTGTCCGCGGTCGACCGGGCGGTCTCCGGGGTCGGTCCGGCGGTCTCCGCGGTCGACCCGGTGGCGTGGGAGGTCCACTCCATCGAGTGAGGGACCGACGTCCCCTGCGCGGCCCGTGACAGTGCCAACGACGCCGCACTGTGGCCGAGTTCGGCCGCGAAGCCACTGCCGTGCGGCACCGCGAGGTCGCCCATCAGGCGCGCCGGATCGTCGTAGCCGACCCCCCGCCCGTGCCCCGCGCCGGACAGGTGGACGACCGTCACATAGGCGGCCGTCGTGTACGGGTCGGGGCGCGGGCCGTGCAGCCGGCGGCCGTCGGCCAGGTGCAGCACGAGGCCCTCCCGGACCTGTTCACGGCGGACGATCCACGGCAGTGGCTCATGGGCGAGCGCCCGCCACAGGCGGGTCAGCACCGCCGCGCGGGCGCCGGGCAGCGCGGCCGCGAACCGCGGTCCGAGCGCGGGACGCACGGCGGCGAGCTCGGCGCCCAACTCGGCGTCCGCGGTGGGGGGATGGTGCACGGGGGTCTCCTCGGGTACGAGTAGGACGTCGGGGCGGGCCGCGACGACAGCGATACTGAACGTCTCCGCCCGCATGAACCGTAGGGAACGAGTACAACGCGTGGACCTCATCCCCCCGCCCGTCGAGGCCGTGGCGCCGGCCGACCGCACCGCCCCCCGGGGCCCGGAAGCCCTCGCCGACGCCCACGCGGCCGCGCCGCTGCTGAACTGCCTGCTGCGCGAGGTGGCCGAGCCGCTGCCGGAGCGTGACGGACGGTTCGCGCACCGGCTGCCCTCCGGCCGTACGCTGCGCGTCCTCGGCGCCCGCCGCCCCGCCGAACCCGAGGTGTACGCGGCCGGCGCCTGGCAGCGCCTCGACCACACCGCCCTCGTCGCCCTGGTCGCCGAGGAACTGCGCCGGCACACCGGACTCGCCAACGACGAGCTCCCCGCCGAGATGCTCGCCAGCAGGGACGCGGTGGCCGCCCTGCTCACGGCACGCGCGCGGGCCGTCCCGCCCGCCGACCCCTACCTGCGGTCCGAGCAGTCCCTCGTCACCGGCCACCCCCACCACCCCGCACCCAAGGCGCGCGGCGGCGGCCCGGCCGCCGACTGGCTGCCGTACGCCCCCGAGGCGCACGCCCGGTTCCCGCTCGCCCTCCTCGGTCTGCGCGAGGACCAGGTCGTCGAGGAGGGGGACACCTCCGCGCTCGACGCCCTCGGCGAGGCCCCGCCCGGCTACCGGCTGCTGCCCGCCCACCCCTGGCAGCTCGACCTCGCCGCCCCCGCCCTCGCGCCCGCCTTCGCCGACGGCCGTCTGGTCCGGCTCGGCGCCACCGGGCCCGAGGCGTGGCCGACGGCCGCCGTGCGCACGCTGTACGCACCCGGACAGGACCTGTTCCTGAAGTTCAGCCTCGACGTGCGCATCACCAACGACATCCGCCGGCTGTGGCGCCACGACCTGCTGAAGCTGCGGCGGACCGACGCGGCCGTCACGGCGGCCTTCGCCGCCCTCGGCGGTCCGGCGGCCTGGCTGAGCGACCGCGGCTACCGCACCGCCGCGTTCGCCTTCGAGGAACTGGCAGTCCTGGTCCGCGACGGCCTGCGCGACCACGTCCTGCCCGGCGCGACGCCCCTGCTCGCGGCGAGCCTCGTGGAGGGGCCGACCGCCGGCCGCCCCGGCGGCCCGCTCTCACTCCACGGCTCACTCCACGGCTCACTCCACGGCTCACCCGGCGGCTCCCCCGACGGCCTGCCGGTCGTCGGGGCGGACCCGGGGGCCTGGTGGGAGGCGTACCTGGCCGCCGTCGTCCCCCCGACGCTGGCCGTCTTCGACGACCACGGCGTCGTCCTCGAGGCCCACCTTCAGAACACGCTCGTCGCCGTCGACGCCGCCGGCCTTCCGGTGCAGGCCCTGTTCCGGGACGCCGAGGGCGTCAAGCTGTCGGCGGACGTGCCCCGCGCCGCGGGCTGGGAGCGGCTCGTGTACTGCCTGGTCGTCAACCACCTCACCGAGATCGCGGCCGTCCTCGCCGAACGGCACCCGGGCCTGGACCCCTGGCCCGCCGCCCGCCGCGAACTGGCCCGGCACGACCTCCCCGAGGTCCACGCCCTGCTCACGGCACCCACCCTGCCCGGCAAGACGAACCTCCTGCTGCGCTGGACGGACGCGGACGGCGCCGACGCCCGCTACCTGCCCCTGCCGAACCCTCTGGCCGGCGCATGAGCTGACACCCCTGCCGGGCACCGGCACGGGCATCCGCCGGCGCGGTACCGGTGCCCCGGCGGGGAGAGCCGACCTACGACGACCGCGACCGCGCGGCGCCGGGTGTCGCGGAGGGCGCCGTGAGTCCGTGGCCGGGCACGTACTCGGTCGTGCCGTCCGGGAAGCGGACCTCCACCGTGCCGTCGTCCCCCACCCGCACCCCGGCACCGGCGTGCGCGGCAGGGAGGTCCGCGCACAGGGCCGGGTCGGCGGTGAGGACCACGAGGGTGGCCAGCAGCAGGGAGCCGCCGGGGTGACGTCGGGTCAGGACCGGGACGGCCGAGTGACGGCCGTAGGCGTTGTGCCCCTCGGCACGGACGACGTCGCCGTGACGGTCGTCGGTGGTGAGCGTGTCCGTCCAGCCCGACAGGGCTGCCACCACGCTGGTGAGGCCGTCCTCGCGGTGGACGACGGCCCAGTCCGGGCCCGTCCGCGCGGTGGGAGGCGCGTCGTCGTCGGCGACCGCCCAGCCGCCTTCGCGCACGAGGCTGCCGGCGGGTGCCTGGACGTGGTGCAGCCGTACCTCCCAGGGGCCGTGCACGACGCCGGCGGTGGTGATGCGCCGCCGTGCGTCCCCCGCGTCCCCTACGTCCCCTGCGTCCCCCGCATCCCGTGTGTCCCCTGTGCCCTGTGTGGCGGTCGCGGGCGTGTGCCAGGACGCCGCCCGGCGTCCCTCCGCGTACAGCCGATGGATACGGCCCCGGCGGGACGGCCCGGAGCCGTCCAGCAGGGCGATGTGGTTGTCGGGGCCCGGCGCCGAGCCGTCGGGCGGGGTCTCGGGGGCGGTGGCGGTGGAGTAGGCGAGGCGGTCGTAGTGCGGGGTGCCCTCGGCGGCGGCGGGAGCCGGCGGGAACCGGTCGCTGCCGTGGTTGACGAGGCGGACGATGCCGTCGGCGGCCGTGGAGTGCAGCAGCCAGCCGGGGCCGGGCAGGGCCAGACGGCGGTCGGCGGTGTCGACCGGGCCGGGTTCCTCGCGGGCCGTCCACACCGGGTGGCCGGCGGGCAGGAGCAGGCCGAGGAAGGCCTTGCTCGCCCAGTAGGGGGAGGCGGGGCCGGAGTAGGGCTGGGTGACGGGGAGGAAGGGGCGGTACCAGCCGAGGCTCAGCAGGCCGTGCTCGTCGGGCACCCCGTGGTCGGTGAAGTGCTTCAGCGCACCCGAGGCCAGGCGGCGGGTGCGGCCCGGCGGAAGCGGGGTGGCGTCGGCGAGGGCCCCGGCCCACAGGGGAGCCGCGGTCGCGTAGCGGTAGGTCAGGGAACGGCCCTGGTGGACCGGAGCCCCGTCGGAGCCGAAGAAGTGCTGGTGGGTCTCGAGGAAGCGGCGAAGGCGCGAGCGGTGGGTGGCGACCAGGGCGGGGTCGGCGCGCGGTCCGGCGATGCGCGCCCAGAGCACCGGGTAGAGGTGCAGCGCCCAGGCGTTGTAGTAGTCGAACTTCTGCCCGTCGCCGTCGGTGTACCAGCCGTCGCCGCGGTACCAGTCGTCCAGGCGGGCCAGGCCCGCGTCGATCTCGGCGCGGCGGTGCGGCGCGCCGACGGAGGCGAGGAACTCCTCGGCGACGACCTGGAAGAGACGCCAGTTGGAGTCGTTGGCGGTCGCTCCGACGAAGCCGCCGAGCCAGGCGGCGGTGTTCCGGCGTACCCGGTCGTCCAGGCGGTCCCACAGCCAGGGGCGGGTCTCGTGCAGGGCGATGGCGACGGAGGCCGCCTCCACCATGGGCTGGGACCGGTCGGTGACGGGCGGCCAGTGCTCGGGGTGCGCCGGGTCGGTGCCGGCGGCGAGGCCGGCGGCGTAGCGGTCGAGCAGGCCGGCGACGGTGGTGCTGCCGGGCCGGTCGCGGCCGTCGGCGCCGGCGATGCGGAAGGCGGCCAGCAGGAAGGAACGGGCGTAGCCCTCCACGCCGTCGGACCAGGCGCCGGAGTGGCCGGTGCGACCCGGCAGCCGGTACTGGGCGAGGCCGGGGGAGGCGTACGGGCGCAGGGCGTCGAGCAGACGGTCGGCCGCGGCTTCCCAGTGGGCGCGCGTGTAGCCGGTGAGGGGGGAGAGACGGTGGTCGGGCGCGGGCAGGAGGTCGGCGTCGGCCGACGGACGCGGCGCGGTCATGCGGAAAGGGGATCCTTGTCGGTCAGAGGTCGTGTCCCGCGGAGGGCGGCGGGGCGACGCTGTCGCGTACGACGATGTGGGTGCCGAGCAGATGACGGGTGCCCGCGGCCCGGTCGGGGTCGCGCAGGGCGAGGCGTACGGCGGCGCGCCCCAGCTCCTCGGAGGGGGTGCGGACGGTGGTCAGCGGCGGGTTGAAGTCCTCGGCGAGCGGGATGTCGTTGTACCCGACGACGGAGATGTCGTCCGGCACGCGCAGTCCGGCCTCGCCGACGGCGCGGATGACGCCGGCGGCGACCATGTCGTCACCGGCGAAGACCGCCGTGACGTCCGTCCCGCCGGCGAGCAGTTCGGTCATGGCCCGGTGCCCGGCGCCGCGCCCGAGTCCGCAGTCGACGACGTGGGCGGCCCCGGGCGGCAGGCCGTGCTCGGCCAGCGCCTTGCGGTAGCCGCTCACCCGGGCGTCGAGCGAGGTGTTGCCCGGCAGGCCGCCGAGGAAGGCGATCCGGCGGTGGCCCGCCGAGAGCAGATGGGCGGTGATGGCGTGGGCCCCGGCCTCGTTGTCGAACTCGACGACCAGGGCGGGGATGCCGGGGTCCGGCACCGGGCGGCCGCAGAGCACGAGCCGGGCGCCGGCGGCGTCCAGGGCGTGGGCGTAGTGGGCGACGCGCTCGCGGTAGGAGTCGTCCTCGACCACGCCGCCGACCAGGACCACGAGCCGGGCCCCCTCCTCGCGCATGAGCTGGACGAACTCCAGCTCGCGCTGCGGGTCGCCGCCGGTGGCGCCGACCAGGCAGAGCCAGCCGTGGGCGGCGGCCTCCGCCTCGATGCCCTCGGCGACCTGGGCGTAGAAGGGGCTGGTGACCTGGCGCAGGACGACGGCGACCATCTTGCGGCCGCCGCCGACCAGGGCGCGGGCGTGGGCGTTGGCGACGTAGTCGAGGGCCTTCGCGGCCCGCAGGACGCGGGTGCGGGTGGCCGGCGGGACCGGATAGTTGCCGCTCAGCACACGGGAGACCGTGGCGACGGAGACGCCCGCCCGTTCGGCCACCTCGCGGATCGTGACCCGTTCCTTCGCCGCCATGCCGTTTCCCGTCCCCTTCGCCGCCTGCGTGTCCGTGAGTGCCCGGCGCCCGCTCATGCGTTGGCGGCGAGTTCCTCGGCGTACTCCTCGGCCATTCTGTCGCCCCCCTGGGCGCGCCACTTCTTGACGGCGTCGTCGTAGGCGGACATCGGAGCCCGTCCGGCGATCACCGAGGTGATCGTGTCCTCCACGCCGGCCTTGAGGGTGGTCCCCTGCTTGGTGTTGGTCTCGGACTGGAGGCCGTAGGAGGCGTCGCGGATGGCGAGCGGGACCACCTTCCGCTGCCAGGAGTGCACCGCGCGCACCGCCTCCGGCCTGCCGGGCACGAACAGCACCTGCGGTCCCTCGGCCAGGTAGCGGAAGGGCAGGTTGGTGACGTTCTCCACCTCGCCCAGCTCCGTGTACTGGGGGGAGTTGTCCTTGCCGCGGGTGAAGTGGGTGCCCTCCACGCCGTAGTGGACGAGCTCCCACTCCTCGGTGCCGAAGGGCGCGGCGAGGTAGTCCAGGATGCGCAGCAGCAGCTGGATGCGCTCCTTCCCGGCCTTCTTCAGGATCGTGTAGCCGAAGGAGCGGCGGGCGGCGACGATCCCGCCGGGAGTGCCGTCGACGCTGTACGGCAGCGCGGGCGCCGGGGTGAGCAGTCCCTCGGAGTCCGGGTAGAGCGTCTGGTAGGCGCCGAAGCCGTTCTGCATGGAGGCCACGGTGCCGTTGAGGAAGAGCGTGAGCAGTTCCGGTGTGCCCATCGAGGCGGCGTCGGGGTGGTAGGAGCCGTTCTTGCGCAACTGGGCCTGGTAGGCGATGGCGGCCTTGAAGCGCTCGTCGGTGTAGTTGGGGCGGAAGGTGCCGTCCTTGTCCGCGGCCCAGCCGATGGGGGCGTTGTGCGCGGCCGAGTGCACCGCGTTGCCGAACAGCGAACCGGTGGCCGCGCCCAGGCCGTAGGTCTTGCCGCGCGTGGCCTTGCCCGCGACGGCCGCGAAGTCCTGCGCGGTCCAGCCCTCCTTCATCCCGGCGTCCGTGAGCAGGCCCTGGTTGACCCAGAGCGTGGAGCCGGGCAGCGGGCGTTCGAGGGGCACGCCGTAGATGCGGCCGCCGACGCGGCCCATGTCGCGCCAGGCGTGCGTCGGGATGCCGGCGAGGTTGGGGTAGTCGGAGACGGCGTCGCCCGACAGGTAGGGCGTCAGGTCCTGGGCGCGCCGCTGCACGAACTGCGCCTCGCGGGGCAGGACGAACCCGGAGAACATGCTGATGATGTCGGGCAGCGACTCGGGGTCGCCCGCCATCACCGTCGCCATCTTCTTCTGGTAGTCGTCCGTGGGCACGACCGTGTACTCGATCGTGACGCCCAGGGCCTTCTCCACGGCCCGCCAGTACTGGTTCTGCGCCGCGCCCTTGGGGGGCGTCCCGAAGGTGACGGACATGACCCGGACCGTCGAGCCGTCACCGGGCGTCCGGGCCACCGACCGGGTCAGGTCGGCGGGGTAGGAGGTGTAGCCGGGCTGCACGCCCTCGTCGGTGGGGGCGAGGTCCGGCTGGGCACCGGCGGTCGCCCGGTAGGCGGGCCAGGCGGCGAGCTTCTTGCCCGCGTTGGAGGTGTCGCCACCGCCCGAACCGGTGGAGCAGGCGGTCAGCAGGCCGGGGACGGCGGCCGCGGTGCCGGCCGCGGTCATGGAGCGCAGCAGGGTGCGTCGGGACATGCCGGTCATGACGATGACCTTTCTGGGGAGCGGCTCTGGAGGGTCGTACGGACCCCGCGTGCGGCGCGAGGTGATGTGCCGTCAGCTCTTGATGGCGCCGGTGAGGACGCCCTTGGTGAAGTACTTCTGGAGGAAGGGGTAGACGAGCAGGATCGGGACGGTCGCGATGACCAGGACCGCCATCTGGATCGTCTGCGGGGCGCTGACGGCGCCCTCGCCGGTGGTCGTGTCGGTCAGTTCGGTGCCGGCGATCACGTAGGTGCGCAGCACCTGCTGGAGGGGCCAGTGGTCGCTCTCCAGGTAGAGCGAGGCGTAGAACCAGGAGTTCCAGTAGGCCACCGCGTAGAAGAGACCTACGACGGCGAGGGCCGCCTTGGACAGGGGCAGCACGATCGTCCACAGCACGCGCCAGTCCCCGGCGCCGTCCAGGCGGGCGGCCTCGTACAGCTCCTCGGGGATGCCCTGGAAGAAGCCGCGCAGCACGACGAGGTTGAAGACGTTCACCAGCACCGGCAGGACCAGTGAGCCGTAACTGTCCAGCAGGCCCAGCTCCTTGACGAGCAGGAAGCCGGGGATCATGCCGGGCGGGAAGAGGAAGGTGAACAGGATGAGCAGGAGGGCGGGCCGGGCGCCGAAGACACCGGGACGGGACAGGGCGTAGGCCAGGGTGACCGTGCAGGCGAGGCTGAGCAGGGTGCCGACGACCGTGACCCCGGCGCTCACCCCGAGCGCGTGGGTGACGATGCCGCCGTCGAGGATGTCGCGGTAGGCCTGGAGCGTCGGGTCGGTCGGCCACAGCACCCAGCCGCCGTTGGCGACGACCTCGCGCTGGGAGGCCAGGGACGTCGACAGGATGACGAGGAACGGCACGCAGACCAGCAGGACCACCGCGACCAGGGCCACCGCCTTGCCGGCCTGCGTGAGGGGCTTGGGCTTCTCCATCCACCCCGGGCGGACCTGCGCGCTCACTTGTAGACCCCCTGTTCGCCGAGGCGGTGGGCGACCTTGTTGGCCGCGTAGACGAGCACCGCGCCGACCAGGCCCTTGAACAGGCCGGCCGCGGCGGCGAAGCCGTAGTCGCCGCCGACGATGCCCTGGTAGTAGACGAAGGTGTCGATGATCTCCGCGGCCTCCGGGCCGACGGCGTCGCGCTGGAGCAGCATCTGCTCGAAGCCGACGGAGAGGATTTCGCCGAGCCGCATGATGAGCAGCAGCACGACCACCGGGCGGATGGCGGGCAGCGTGACGTGCCAGAAGCGCCGCCAGGGGCCCGCGCCGTCGATCGCGGCGGCCTCGTACTGCTGCTCGTCGACCTGGGCCAGCGCCGCCAGGAAGATGATCGTTCCCCAGCCCGCGTCCTTCCAGACGACCTGGGCGACGACCAGCGGCTTGAAGGCGTCGGGATTGCCGATGACGTCGACGGTGTGGAGGCCGGCGTCACCGAGGTAGCTGTTCACCATCCCGGTGTCACCGAGCACCTGCTGGAACAGCGCGACGACGATCACCCACGAGATGAAGTGCGGCAGATAGGCCACCGACTGCACGAAGCGGCGGACGCTGGACCAGGTGAGGCTGTGCAGCAGCAGGGCGAGGGCCAGCGGGACGGGGAAGTAGAACACGATCTGGAGGAGCGCGATCCACAGCGTGTTCGCCACCGCGTCCCAGAACGCCCCGTCCTGGAACATCCGTTGGAAGTTGCCGAAGCCGACCCAGGGGCTGCGCCAGATCCCGTCGAACGGCACGTACTCCTTGAAGGCGATGACGTTGCCGACCAACGCGCCGTAGTGGAACACCAGGAAGTAGGCGATCCCCGGCACCATCAGCAGGAACAGCGTCCGGCTACGCCTTGTGTGAAAACCTTTTCGCTCGATCGGAGCGCCTGTCGAACGACGGGAGGAGTGCTTCACCGTCGATTTCCCAGGGCGCTCACGTAGCAACGCTGCCACGTAGCCTCCTCGGCTGCGGGTACGGAGTGGAAGGAAATTAAAACGTTTCCAGTGGCCGGTCAACACTTCTGACAGGGTTCACCGGATCGTGGGTGGCGGCCCGGGGCTGTGACCGGGGCAGGCGGCCCGCGCGGAGGGTGCCGCGCGGAGGGTGCCGCGCGGCGGTCGGGTGCGGGCCGGTGCCCGCCGCCCCTACGCCCGGAGGTGGGCCTCCTGCGCGGAGACGGCGTGCAGCGGTGCCGATCCGGCCGCGAGACGCCGGAGTTCGCCGAGCACGAGGCGCCCCATCGCGCGCCGCTCGCCGCCCACCGTGCCGGCCACATGGCCGGTGAGGACGGCGTTCGGCAGTGTGTAGAGCGGTGACGTCGGCGGTGGCGGCTCCTCGGCCGTCACGTCCAGTACCGCGAAGAGATCGGGACGTTCGGTCAGTACGTCGATCAGGGCGGCCTCGTCGATCACCGCACCGCGGGCGGTGTTGACGAGCGTCGCGCCCCGGGGGAGGAGCCGCAGCAGCTCACCGGAGATCAGCCCCTCCGTGCGGCCCGTGATGAGCGGGGTGTGCACGCTGACCACCCGGCAGCCCGCCATCAGGTCGGCGAGGGCGCCGACGGGCGTCACCCCCGCCTCGCGCAGGAGGGCGGCGTCCTGGTACGGATCCCACGCCCTCACCTCGGCGTCCAGCCGGCGCAGCCGGGTGGCCACCTTGCGGGCGACCGACCCGAAGGACACGAGGCCGACGGTCTGCCCGTAGATGCCCGGAATCCCGTCCAGCGGCGGCAACGCCCGTGCGGCGGCGATGTCCCGGGCCCGGCGGTGGGCGTCCTTGAGGGCGAGCACCGTCTGCGCGTACACGTACTCGGCGACGGGCTCGTTGTTGGCGTCCGCCGCCGACACGACGACGAGGTCCCGTTCCCAGACGGCGTCGGTGACCAGCTTGCGGACCGAACCCGCCGCGTGCACCACCGCGCGCAGGGCGGGCAGCGCGTCGAGCACCTCCGCCGTCAGCGCCGGCGCGCCCCACGAGGTGATCAGGACCTCCACCAGGCGGCGCCGCGGATGGGACAGGAGGGCTCCCGCGTCCGCGTCCTCGACGACCATCTCCACCACGCCGGTGAGTTCCTTCCAGCCGACGCCGCCGAAGAGGTCGTCGCGGAGCGCCGGGGTGAGCAGCGCGGCCGCCCGGGGGCGCCGCGGCGTCGCAGCCGATGACATGGGGTGTTCCTCCATCAGTCGTCAGTCCGTCAGTCCGTCAGTCCGTCAGATCCTCGGGGATCCGTCAGATCCGTCAGATCCGTCAGATCCATCAGATTCGTCAGGGGAGGGCGACGAGCCGTGTCCACGCCTCGGCGAGCAGGGCGTGGCCCCACGCCGTCGGGTGGATCCCGTCCTCGGTCACCTTCACCGGGTCGCCGGCCTCGCGCGCCGCCTGGTTCAGCAGACCGTCCGCGGCGAGCAGCGCCGCGTCGTACTCGGCGGCGAGGCGGCGCACGACCTGGATCCGTGCGTCGAGGTCCTCGCGCCAGGTCCACTGCTCGTCCCGGACGGGGACGAGGAAGGGCTCGATGAGGAGCAACCGCGCTCCCCCGTCGCGTGACCGGTCGAGCAGGGCGCGGTAGTCCCGCTCGAAGTCCCCCGCGGAGGTGGTCACCCCCGAGTCGTAGCGGCGCCACGTGTCGTTGATGCCGACCATGACGGACAGCAGGTCGGGACGGAGGTCGACGGCGTCGGCCGTCCAGCGCGCCCGCAGGTCGGTGACCCGGTGTCCGCTCACCCCGCGGTTGACGACGGAGAGGGAGGGGAGGGCGGGACGGAGCCGGTCGGCGGCCATGGCGACGTAGCCGTGACCGAGGTCGTCCGGATCGTCGGTGTCGCGTCCGGCGGCGGTGATGCTGTCGCCCTGGAACAGGACGCGGGCCGTCGCGGAGAGCTGTGTGGGCATGCCTCGTCCTCCGAGGATGGTGAGTGGAGCCGTACCGGCGCCGGTCGGTCACCGGACCACCGGGTGCAACCGGGTGCAGCAATTTGAACGATTCAGCAGCGAGTGACGTGCGCATTCTGCACGTTCCGGCGGCGGCGGACAACCGTGTGGTGTCGTGGTGACGGGTGCCGATGGGTCGTCATGTCCTCTGCGACAGGCGCTTTTCCGGTCCGGAAGGCGGTCGTCGGTCCGGAAGGAAGTCGTCGGCCGTGATCCGGAGGAGAGCCGGCGTGAGGTCGGAGAGTGCAGTTTGGTGCAGAGTCTGGTTCAAGTGAACAGGCTGGTGTAAAGATGTGAGGCGCGACGGCGCCCCAGGGACGAGCCGGACCGGAGCCGTCGCGCTGCGCGCGGAACACCGCGTACGTCACTCGCCCCGCTCACCGCCGGCGAACGCACGTCACGGCGCCGAGGACGCCTCCCGCTGCCAGGACACCGCAGGCGAGGGCCCTCCCTCGCCCACACCGCTCCCGGCACCGTTTGACCCGCCGTCCGACCCGCCGTCCGAGACACCGCCCGACCCGCCGTCCGAGACGCCGTCTCCCGAGCGCCTTCCCGCATGCTCCCCAGAAGAGGAGAACCACCGTGGGCCACCTCAGTCGCCGATCCGTCCTCACCTCGGCCGCCGGCGGAGCCGCCGCCCTCGTCGCCGCTTCGGGCGTCGCACAGGCCCGGCCCGCTTCCGTACCGCCGGCGGCTCCCGCACAGCTCGACGGCCACGACCCCGTCACCCTGCGCTGGCTGGAGAGGACGGCGCCCGCCGAACTCGCCGCCGGCACCACGTGGGGAGTGCCGTGGCCGCGCGGCGCGTTCGCCGCCGACCAGGACTTCGCCCTGACCACGGCATCGGGCGAGGCGGTCCCGGTGCAGACCTGGCCGACCGGCTGGTGGCCGGACGGCTCGGTGAAGTGGACGGCGCACGCCATCAGCGGTGCCGCGCCCCGCGACGAGACCTACCGCCTGGCGTCCGGGCCGGCGGCGCGTCCCGCCACACCCCTCACCGTGCACACCGGACGCGACCGGATCACCGTGAGCACGGGCGTCGTCGACGTGGAGTTCGCCCGGAGCGGGGACCGCGTCATCACCGCGATCCGGCGCGGCGGCACGGTCATCGCCAAGGACGGCCGCCTGGTCGCGTCCCGGCAGGACAGACCGAGCACCGAGGGCTCCCCGGTGATCCGGTCCGAGGCGTTCACCGGCTTCCTGAGCCAGGTCTCCGTCGAACAGGACGGCCCCGTGCGCGCGGTGATCAAGGTGGAGGGCAAGCACCGGAAGGGGCGGCGCGCCTGGCTGCCCTTCGTGGTGCGGTTCTACCTCTACGCCGGCTCCGACGCCGTGCGCGCCGTGCACAGTTTCGTCTTCGACGGCGACGTGAAGAAGGACTTCGTCAACGGGCTCGGGGTGCAGTTCACCGTGCCGATGCGCGACGCGCCGCACGACCGCCACGTCCGCCTCGCGGGCGACGGCAGGGGTGTGCTCGCCGAAGCGGTGCGGGGCGTCACGGGCCTGCGCCGCGACCCGGGAGCGGCGGTCCGCACGGCCCAGTACGAGGGGAGGGCGACCCCGGACACCAGCACCTGGGACACCCGCGTCACCTCCCGCCTCCCGTACGTCCCCGCCTTCGGCGACTACAGCCTGCGCCAGCTCAACGCCCACGGGTACGAGATCCACAAGCGCACCGGGACAGGGCACTCCTGGATCCGCGTCGACGGCGGCCGGCGGGCCGGCGGACTGGGGTACGTCGGATCGCCGTCCGGCGGCCTCGCCTTCGGCATGCGCAACTTCTGGCAGCTGCACCCCACCGAACTGGAGATCTCCGGTGCCGCCGGCGACGAGGCGAAGGCCACCGTCTGGATGTGGTCGCCCCGCGCCGGCGCGATGGACCTGCGCTTCTACCACGACGGCATGGGCCAGGACACCTACGCCGAGCAACTGGAGGGCCTGGAGATCACCTACGAGGACTACGAACCCGGCTTCGGGACCCCCTACGGCGTCGCCCGCACCACCGAGCTGACGTTCTGGGCGCTTCAGGCCACCCCGACGGCCGAGCGCTTCGCCGACCTCGCCGCCGCCAACGCCGCCCCGCCCCTGCTGGTCGCCGCCCCCGAACACGCCCGTTCCGCCCGGGTGTTCGGCTCCTGGACGCCCGTCGACCGCTCCGTCCCCGCCAAGGCCGCGCTGGAGGACAAGCTCGACGCCATGCACCGCTACCACCGGGAGCAGGTCGACCAGCGGTCCTGGTACGGCTTCTGGGACTACGGCGACATCATGCACAGTTACGACGGGACCCGGCACACCTGGTGCTACGACGTGGGCGGCTACGCCTGGGACAACTCCGAACTCTCCACCGACCTGTGGCTCTGGTACCACTACCTGCGCACGGGTGACGCCGAGGCGTTCCGCTTCGCCGAGGCGATGACCCGCCACACCGGCGAGGTCGACGTGTACCACCTCGGCAAGTACCAGGGCCTCGGCACCCGGCACGGCGTCCAGCACTGGGCCGACAGCGCCAAGCAGGTCCGCATCAGCAACGCCGGCTACCGGCGGTTCCACTACTTCCTCACCGGGGACGAACGCTCCGGTGACCTGCTGCGCGAACTCGTCGACGCCGACCGCGGCTTCCTCGTCCTGGACCCGGGCCGCAAGGTCAACGGCAGCGACGGCGTCTTCGACCCCGACCCCAAGGCACTGGGCGTCGGCACCACCACCGACTGGGGGGCGCTCGCGATGGCATGGCTCGCGGAATGGGAGCGGGGCGGCAGACCGATCGCCCGCACCAAGCTGCTCAACGGCGCCCGGACGATCGCCGCGCTGCCCAACGGCTGGGCACAGGGCGGGAAGATCACCTACAACCTGGCCGACGGCACGTTCTCCGGCCCGTCGGAGAAGAGCGTCTCCGTCGGCGCCCTGAGCTCCGTGTTCGGCCTGATCGAGGTCATGACCGAGCTGAACGACCTGGTGGACGAACCCGACGTGAAGGCCCAGTGGGTGAACTTCTGCCGCCTCTACAACTCCACCAAGGCCGAACAGCGCGAGGCCACCGGCTCGGACTGGGGCAGCCTCAACCTGAAACAGGCGTACTCCCGCGCCAGTGCGTACGCCGCTCGGCAACTGGGGGACGAGGCACTGGCGAAGCGGGCCTGGCAGGAACTGCGCACCGGTCACGCCGGCTACCCGGAGAACCACTCCTTCGAGCCGAAGCGCATCGAGGCACCCGCCGTGCTCAACCCGGTGGACGAGGCGTCGCTGTCGGCCAACGCCAGCGCGCAGTTCGGACTGGCGGCCATCCAGTGCCTGGCCCTGGTCGGTGACCGGATCCAGTAGCCGGCGCCATCGCCCCGCGCGCGGCCGATGCCAGCGGCCGCGCGCCGACGTGGGCCGGCGTGCGGGGCCGGAGCCGGGCCACGCCCTGCCCGGCGCAGAATGGGTCACCTTCCTTTAGGATGCTCAAGATCTGTTCAGGGAGGGGCCATGGCCGAGATGCTCGTCGCCCAGCGGCGTGAGCGGCTGCTCAGCGAGCTGGAGACGTCCGGCGGTCTGAAGGTCGTCGACCTCGCCGCACGCCTGGGCGTCTCGCGCGCCACCGTGCGCCGCGACCTGCTCGACCTGGAGGCGGAGGGACGGCTGAGCCGGGTCCGGGGCGGCGCCGTCCTGACGACGCCGGGCCCCGGCACCCCGCGGGACCCGGCGACGCCGTCCGGTGCGCCGTCCGCCGTCACCGCCGCGCCCCCGGCGGCCGAACGCACCCTGGGGCTGCTGGTCCCGTCGGCCACGTACTACTACCCGCGCGTGGTCGCCGGGGTCCAGGCCGTCGCGGCCCAGCGGGGAGCCCGTGTGGTGATCAGCCTCAGCGACTACGCCCACGGGGACGCCTTGGAACGGGTCGAGGAACTGCGGGCCTCCGGCGCCGCGGGGCTGCTCGTCGCCTCCCCCGAGGGCCACGACCTGTCGGCCGGCACGCTCGAACGGCTCGCGGCCACCGGGCTGCCGTTCGTCCTGATGGAACGCCAGCCCCACGACCCCTTCGCCTCCTGCGAGTTCGTCGCCACCGATCACCGGCAGGGCGCCTTCGCCGCCGTACGGCACCTCGCGCGGCTCGGGCACACCAAGGTGGGCCTGTTCACCAACGGCAGCCCCACCGCCGGCCTGGTACGTGAAGGACACGAGGCGGCCGTGCGGCGGCTGGAGCTGGAGGCGGACGCGCCGGTGCACGACAGCGGCCGCCCCACCATGGGCTCCGCGGAGGCCGCCGAACACTACGACCGGTTCGTCGAGGAGTGCCTGTCCGGCGGTTTCCGGGCGGCACTCGTCCTGTCGGACCACGACGCGATCGAGCTGATGCGCCGTCTGCGCGTCCGCGGACTGCGCACACCGGACGACATGGCGCTGATCGCCTACGACGACGAGATCGCCTCGCTCGCCGACGTCCCCCTGACGGCCGTGGCGCCGCCCAAGCACGAGCTGGGCGAACAGGCCGCGCGGCTGCTCCTGGACCGCCTCGACGCCCCGGATCCCGACAGCGTTCCCGTGCGCCGCCTCTTCCTCCACCCGCGTCTGGTGGTCCGGTCCTCCTGCGGATCCGCCCCGGGCGCCTGACCCGGCGACGACGGCTCACGGGGAAGCAGTGTGCTGCACCACCGAGACGGTGTACTGGTCCACGGCCCCGATCCATTGGGTCACCAGCGATCCCGCCTCCTCCCATTCGTCTCCCTGCCACCCGCTCCAGTCCCCGCTTCTCGTGGGCTGTGCCTGGTGGTCGAGGCTGTGCGAGCCGGCTTCGCCGAACGTGCGCAGGTGTGCGCGGAGTCCGGCGTCGTGGACGGCGGCGACCGCCGCTTCCGCTTCCGTGTCCATCGCCCAGACATGGGGCTTGTCGTAGGGGACGAGGCTGTCGGGGCCCGAGCCGATACCGGTCGCGACCCGCAGGGCGTCGAGGAGCGTGCCGTCCGAGGCTATCCGCGCCTGCCAGACCGACCACGTCCCGTCGGGCAGCTCGGACGAGGTGAGGGCGTGCCGATCCAGAAGGCGGGCCAGCGCGTCGCCCCGGATGATGCCGGAGGAAGGGAGACCCGCCGCGGCCAGGTCCTCCGCGAAGGCGCCGGGGACTCGCTCCGGATCGACCTCGAACAGCGACCGGCTCGCGTCGAACCGCAGCTCCGGGAGGTCCTGGTCGCCGTCCAGCAGGAGGCTGTCCATGGCGATCGTCACCTTGCCGGAGAGCGCGGCGGGGTCCAGCCAGGCGGGGTCCCTGTTCGACTCGGTCTCGTCGAGCCAGTTGCCGCCGTAGTAGGCCCCGTAGCCGGCATAGGGATCGTAGTCCGACAGAGGGCGCCCCAGCAGGACCCCGAAAGCCTGCGTCAGCGACGCTTCCCAGGCGTCGGTGGTCGCGGTTGCTGCTCCGCGATCTTCGCCCGTGCTCAGTTCCCGGGAGTATCGGTCTTCAGCCATGACGTTCATTGTTTCCGGCGCCACTGACACTCCGCCCCCAACCCGGGATTCCCCAGGTAGGCTCCTGGAAGCCCACAGTGCTCCGGGACCGGTGCTCCGGCCGCCGGCCTGGACCCGTGAGGCTGAGTAAGGTATTCGACCCGTGGAGCCTTGGAAGATGCTGCGAGAGGTTACCGCGACCCGCTATGTCGAGCCCTTGCGCTCCGGCGGTTCCGTCCCCGCCCTCGTCGAGGCCGACGACCTCGGCACGTACGTCGTGAAGTTCACCGGGTCCGCGCAGGGCCGCAAGGCGCTGGTCGCCGAGGTGATCGTGGGCGGGCTGGCGCGGGCGCTGGGGCTGCGCTTCCCCGAGCTGGTGCTGGTGCGCTTCGACCCGGCGATCGCCGAGGAGGAGCCGCACCAGGAGGTGCGGCAGCTGCACCGGGCCAGCGCGGGCGTCAACCTCGGCATGGACCACCTTCCGGGCGCCCGGGACTTCACCCCGGAGGTCGCCCGGCACTTCCGGGTGGATCCGCTGGAGGCGGGCCGGATCGTCTGGCTGGACGCCCTCACGGTGAACGTCGACCGCACCGTCCACAGCTCCAACCTGATGGTCTGGCCGACGCTGGGCACCGTTCCGCCGCGCCTGTGGCTGATCGACCACGGTGCGGCGCTCGTCTTCCACCACCGCTGGGACGGCGCCGACCCCGCGAAGGCCTACGACTTCCGCCACCACGCCCTCGGCCACTACGCCCCCGACGTGCGGGCGGCCGACGCCGAGCTGGCGCCGAAGGTGACCCGGGACCTGCTGCGGGAGATCGCGGCCGACGTACCGGACGCCTGGCTGACCGTCGAGGAGGGCTTCACGACGCCGGACGAGGTCCGCGCGGTGTACGTGGACCACCTCCACGCGCGCGTGCGGGCCTCCGCGGCCTGGCTCCCCACCGACTTCCCCGCCCGGGAGGAACTCGCCGCCGAGGAGGCCCTCCGGGCGGCACGAACCCAGCAGGGCCGCCCGGACTGGCTCAAGCGGGTCCCGGACCTGCACGGCAAACCGGCGGCGGAACAGGATTGGTCGGTGCACCTGGGATGACGGACGGGATGACGGACACGCAGCGGGTCGAGATCGAGTACTGCACGCAGTGCCGCTGGCTGCCCCGGGCCGCCTGGCTGGCGCAGGAGCTGCTGACGACCTTCGAGGCCGAGCTGACGGAGCTGGCGCTCCGGCCGGGCACGGGCGGGGTCTTCGTGGTGCGCGTGAACGACGAGGTGGTGTGGGACCGCCGCGAGCAGGGCTTCCCGGAGCCGACGGCCGTCAAGCGGGCCGTACGCGACCGAGTGGCCCCGGGGAGGTCCCTGGGCCACTCGGACACGCCGGCTCCCTGAGGTTCAGCCCTTGAGCTGCTCGTACGCCGGCAGGGTGAGGAAGTCGGCGTAGTCCTCGTCGAGCGCGACCTCGAGCAGCAGGTCGTGGGCCTGCTGCCAGTGGCCGGCGGCGAACGCCTCCTCGCCGAGTTCGGCGCGCAGGCTCCGCAGTTCCTCGGCGGCGACCGTGCGCGCCAGTTCCGGCGTGGCCTTCTCGCCGTTCTCGAACTCGACGCCCGCGTTGATCCACTGCCAGATCTGCGAGCGGGAGATCTCGGCGGTGGCCGCGTCCTCCATGAGGTTGAAGATGGCGACCGCGCCGAGACCGCGCAGCCACGCCTCGATGTACCGGATGCCGACCTGCACGGCGTTGACGAGGCCGTCGTACGTCGGCTTCGCGTCCAGCGAGTTGATCGCGATCAGGTCCGCCGCCTCGACCTCGACGTCCTCGCGCAGCCGGTCCTTCTGGTTCGGCCGGTCGCCGAGGACCTTGTCGAAGGACTCCATGGCGATCGGGACGAGGTCGGGGTGGGCGACCCAGGAGCCGTCGAAGCCGTCGTTCGCCTCGCGGTCCTTGTCGGCGCGGACCTTCTCGAAGGCGACCTTGTTGACCTCCGGGTCGCGGCGGGAGGGGATGAAGGCCGCCATGCCGCCGATGGCGTGCGCGCCGCGCTTGTGGCAGGTGCGGACGAGGAGTTCGGTGTACGCCCGCATGAACGGGGCGGTCATCGTGACCGCGTTGCGGTCGGGCAGCACGAACCGGGCGCCGCCGTCACGGAAGTTCTTCACGATGGAGAACAGGTAGTCCCAGCGGCCGGCGTTCAGCCCGGAGGCGTGGTCGCGGAGTTCGTAGAGGATCTCCTCCATCTCGTACGCGGCCGTGATCGTCTCGATCAGGACGGTCGCGCGGACGGTGCCGTGGGGGATGCCGACGTACTCCTGGGCGAAGACGAAGACGTCGTTCCAGAGGCGGGCCTCCAGGTGCGACTCGGTCTTCGGGAGGTAGAAGTAGGGCCCCTTGCCGAGGTCGAGCAGGCGCCGGGCGTTGTGGAAGAAGTAGAGGCCGAAGTCGACGAGGGCGCCGGGGACCCGGGTGCCGTCGGCGTCGGCCAGGTGGCGCTCGTCCAGGTGCCAGCCGCGCGGGCGCATGACGACGGTCGCCAGCTCCTCGTCCGGGCGCAGGGCGTACGACTTCCCCGAGGCCGGGTCCGTGAAGTCGATGTTCCGGGTGTACGCGTCGCTCAGGTTGAGCTGGCCCAGGACGACGTTCTCCCAGGTGGGGGCGGAGGCGTCCTCGAAGTCCGCGAGCCAGATCCGGGCGCCAGAGTTCAGGGCGTTGACGGTCATCTTGCGGTCGGTGGGCCCGGTGATCTCGACCCGGCGGTCGTCGAGGGCCGCGGGGGAGGGGGCCACCTTCCAGGAGTCGTCCGCGCGGACGGCGGCGGTCTCCGGGAGGAAGTCGAGGGTGGAGGTGCGGGCGATCTCGGCGCGGCGCTCCGCACGGCGGGCGAGGAGTTCGTCACGGCGCGGTGTGAACCGGCGGTGCAGCTCGGCCACGAAGGCGAGGGCCGCGTCGGTGAGGACCTCCTCCTGCCGGGGCAGGGGCTCGGCGTCGACGATGGCCAGCGGGGACGGCGCTGGTGCGGACATGAGCTGTCACTTCCTTCAGCGAGCGGGGCACCGGGTGCCAGGAGACCCGGGTGGGGCGGAGGGCACCCGTGGGCGGCGCGGGGCCGTCGCACGCGGCCGGGGCCGCCGGCGGTCGTCGAGGGCCGCCGGGAACCGCCGAGCGCTGCCGGATGCCGGCGAGTGCTTCTGGTCAGTGGATACTAGTTTCCTCATCGTGGAAGTTCAATGGTTTGTTGATGTCGAGATTCTCCGGGTCGAGGCAGAGGAGGCGCCGCGTGCCGCCCCCTTCGCTCACTCCAGGCGCGCCAGGTCCTCGGAGGTGTCGATGTCGTACGGGCTCGCCACGTCCCCGCACTCGACCAGCCGGACCGCCTCGTCGTGCGCCTTCAGATAGACGCGTGCCCCCCGGTCGCCGGTCGCACTCGACGCGACGCCCGCCCAGTGCGCGGCGCCGAACAGGACGGGATGCCCGCGCACCCCGCCGTAGGCCGCCGCCACCAGCGACGACTCGTCCTCGTACGCGGCGAGCACCCGGGCCACCGCCTCCGCCCCGATGCCCGGCTGGTCGACCAGCGACACCAGCGCGGCCCGCGCCCCCGTCCCGGCCAGCGAACCGAGCCCGGCCCGCAGCGACGACCCCATGCCCAGCTCCCACCGCGGGTTGTCCACCAGCACGCATCCGTCCAGCCGCGCCCGCTCCCGTACGGTGTCGGCGGCGGCCCCCAGGACCACGTGGACGCGCGCGCAGCCGGCCGCGCGCAGCACCTCCACCGCGTGCTCCACGAGCGGCCGCCCCCGGTGCGTCAGCAATGCCTTGGGGCGTCCGCCGAGCCGGCGCCCGCCGCCCGCCGCGAGGAGCAGCCCGGCGACCTCGTCCTCCGTGTGCGTCATACGTTCTGCATACCTGACGCGGAGACGGCCACGCGGTTTCCCAGGGCTGAATTTCGGTCCGCGCGGTGGCGCGCCGCGCGGCGGTGGCGTTTACTGACCCGCGCGTCCCGCGGTGCCCGACCAGCGCCCGGGGCGGGGCGGGGACACGAGCGCTTGTGCACGAGGATGTGCCAGGGGGGAGAGCTGTGTTGCGGAGCGTGGGGCAGAGACCGGTGACCGGCAGCGACGAGGATCCGAGGGTGGCGGAACTGCGGACCGCGGTGTCCCGGCTGCGCCGCGGACTCGCCGCGCTCCCGGCCGAGTTCCCGGACCGGGGCGTCGCCGAGGACGAGCTGGCCGCCCTCGCGGCGATGGCGGCCCACGGGACCCCGGAGATCCTCCGGCTGCGCCGCTCCCTGCTGCTGCTCGCGGGCGCGATCGGCTCGGTGAGCGCGCTGTCGCGCGGCCTGTCGGACGTCCGCGACGCCGTGGAACTGTTCGGACGGTCGCAGCGGGGGTGAGGGCGCGTGGGCCGGGCGGGGGCGAAGCCCCCGGCTGGGGCGGGCCGAAGCCCCGGCTGGGGCGGGGGCGAAGCCCCGGGCTCGGGCGGGTGGCCGGTGTCCCAGGCTCGGGCGGGTGCCGAAGCCCCGGGCTCGGACGGGGGTGTCCCGGCTCGGGTGGGGGCCGGTGTCCCCGTCGGGTGATGGCTAGGCGGCCGGGCCGGTGTTCGTCAGGGCCTCCGACAGTTCCACCGCCACCTGCTGGAGGACCGGCACGATCGTCTCCGTGGCGGCCTCGGTGACGCGGCCGGCCGGGCCGGAGATGGAGATGGCCGCCGCGGTGGGGGAGTCGGGTACCGGGACCGCGAGGCAGCGGACGCCGATCTCCTGTTCGTTGTCGTCGACCGCGTAGCCCTGGGCGCGCACGTCCCGGAGGGCGGCCAGGAAGCCGTCCGCGGTGGTGATGGTCTTCTCGGTCGCGGCGGGCATGCCGGTGCGGTGCAGCAGGGCGCGCACCTCGTCGTCCGGGAAGCCGGCGAGCAGGGCCTTGCCGACGCCCGTGGAGTGCGGCAGGACCCGGCGGCCGACCTCCGTGAACATCCGCATCGAGTGCTTGGACGGCACCTGCGCCACGTACACGATCTCGTCGCCGTCCAGCAGCGCCATGTTCGCCGTCTCGCCGGTCACCTCGACCAGGCGGGCCAGGTAGGGGCGGGCCCAGGTGCCCAGCAGGCGGGAGGCGGACTCGCCGAGGCGGATCAGACGGGGGCCGAGCGCGTACCGGCGGTTGGGCTGCTGACGGACGTATCCGCAGGCCACCAGGGTGCGCATCAGCCGGTGGATGGTGGGCAGGGGCAGCCCGCTGCTCGCGGACAGCTCGCTCAGTCCCACCTCGCCGCCCGCGTCCGCCATCCGCTCGAGCAGGTCGAAGGCGCGCTCTAGGGACTGGACCCCTCCGCCGGCGGACCTGGCGGAGTCGGTGGTGCTGGCGCTGGACGTCGGCACGGCGCGTTCCTTTCGAAACTGGCGGGAAGAGCTGAAGCCTACCCGGCGGTCGGTTGACTCCCCGCTGGTGCGTCACTACGTTCTGCCTGTCGGAATCATAATTCCGCCTTGTGGAATCGTCCAGACCGGTGCCGTGGGGGGCGCTGCGGAGAAGCGCACCCTTGACGGCGGCGCGACCGGGAGTGAAGACTCCTTCAACAGAACGTTGAATTCCGTTACGCGGAAGTCACGCGGGAGTTACTCCCGTCTTGCGGAAGCAGAACGGCGGCAGAGAGGGGTCCGGGTGTCCGACGCTGAACTGGTGCTGCGCTCGACGCGCGTCATCACTCCGGAAGGGACGCGCGCCGCCTCGGTCGCGGTCCTCGCCGGCACCATCACGGCCGTCCTGCCGTACGACGCCGAGGTGCCGTCGGGCGCCCGGCTGGAGGACCTCGGCGACGACGTCCTGCTGCCGGGCCTGGTCGACACCCACGTGCACGTCAACGACCCCGGCCGCACCGAGTGGGAGGGCTTCTGGACCGCCACCCGCGCGGCGGCGGCCGGCGGCATCACCACCCTCGTCGACATGCCGCTCAACTCCCTCCCGCCGACCACCACCGTCGACCACCTGCACACCAAGCGCCGGGTGGCCGCCGACAAGGCGCACATCGACGTCGGCTTCTGGGGCGGCGCCCTGCCCGACAACGTCAAGGACCTCCGCCCGCTGCACGACGCCGGCGTCTTCGGCTTCAAGGCCTTCCTGTCGCCGTCGGGCGTGGACGAGTTCCCGCACCTGGACCAGGACGGCCTGGCCCGGTCCCTCGCCGAGATCGCCGGCTTCGGCGGCCTGCTGATCGTGCACGCCGAGGACCCCCACCACCTCGACGCGGCTCCCCAGCGGCCCGGACCCCGGTACGCAGACTTCCTCGCCAGCCGTCCCCGCGACGCCGAGGACACCGCCGTCGCGCACCTCATCGACCAGGCGAAACGCCTCCACGCGCGCGTGCACGTCCTGCACCTGTCGTCGAGCGACGCGCTGCCGCTCATCGCGCGGGCCAAGGAGGACGGCGTCCGCGTCACGGTCGAGACCTGTCCGCACTACCTCACCCTCACCGCCGAGGAGGTCCCCGACGGCGCCAGCGAGTTCAAGTGCTGCCCGCCCATCCGCGAGGCCGCCAACCAGGACCTGCTCTGGCAGGCGCTGGCGGACGGCACCATCGACTGCGTGGTCACCGACCACTCCCCGTCGACCGCCGACCTCAAGACGGACGACTTCGCCACGGCCTGGGGAGGCATCTCCGGCCTCCAGCTCAGCCTGCCGGCCGTCTGGACCGAGGCCCGCCGGCGCGGCCACGGCCTGGAGGACGTCGTCCGGTGGATGTCCACCCGCACGGCCGCCCTCGTGGGCCTCGGCCGCAAGGGCGCGATCGAGGCCGGCCGCGACGCCGACTTCGCGGTCCTCGCCCCCGACGAGACGTTCACCGTCGACCCGGCGGCCCTCCAGCACCGCAACCGCGTCACCGCGTACGCCGGCAGAACCCTGTACGGCGTCGTGAAGTCCACCTGGCTGCGCGGTGAACGCGTCGTCGCCGACGGCGTGTTCACCGCGCCCCGGGGACGACTGCTCACCCGCGACCACTGACCACCGAACCGCACCCGCAGCGGCCGACTCCGAAAGGCACATCCCGTGACGGCGACACCCAGCTTCACCGGCGACGCGAACCCCTACGGCGGCGGCGACCCGTACGCGGACTACCGCACCGCCGACTTCCCCTTCACCCACCACGCCGACCTCGCCGACCGGCGGCTCGGCGCCTCGGTGATCGCCGCCAACGACGAGTTCTTCGCCCAGCGGGAGAACCTCCTGATCCCCGGGCGCGCGGAGTTCGACCCCGAGCACTTCGGGCACAAGGGCAAGATCATGGACGGCTGGGAGACGCGCCGCCGCCGCGGCGTGTCCGCCGACCACCCCTGGCCCACCGCCGACGACCACGACTGGGCGCTGGTCCGCCTCGGCGCGCCCGGAGTGATCCGGGGCATCGTCGTCGACACGGCCCACTTCCGCGGCAACTACCCGCAGGCGGTGTCCGTCGAGGGCACCTCGGTCGCCGGCTCCCCCGCCCCGGAGGAACTGCTGGGCGACGACGTCAAGTGGACGACGCTCGTCCCCCGCACCCCCGTCGGCGGCCACGCGGCCAACGGCTTCCCGGTGGCGGTGGAGCAGCGCTTCACCCACCTGCGCGTCAGGCAGCACCCCGACGGCGGCATCGCCCGCCTGCGCGTGTACGGCGAGGTCGCGCCCGACCCCGCCTGGCTCGCGGCCCTCGGCACCTTCGACGTCGTCGCCCTGGAGAGCGGCGGCCGCGTCGAGGACGCCTCCGACCGCTTCTACTCGCCGGCCACCCACACCATCCAGCCCGGACGCTCCCGCAAGATGGACGACGGCTGGGAGACGCGCCGCCGCCGCGACCGGGGCCACGACTGGATCCGCTACCGCCTGGCCGCGCAGGCCCGGATCCGCGCCCTGGAGATCGACACGGCGTACCTGAAGGGCAACAGCGCGGGCTGGGCGTCGGTGTCGGTGCGGGACGGGGAGGACACGGGCGAGGGCGCCTGGCGGGAGATCCTGCCGCGCACCCGCCTCCAGCCGGACACCAACCACCGCTTCGTCCTGCCGGCCCCGGCCGTGGGCACCCACGCGCGCGTGGACATCTTCCCCGACGGCGGCATCTCCCGGCTGCGGCTGTTCGGCACCCTCACGGAGGCGGGAGCGGCCGGTCTCGCGGCGCGCCACCGGGAACTGGGTGGCTGAGGACACCGTAAGGCAGCCGTGTGAGGCGCCGGACGACGGCCGGCCGAGGCACCGGGCGCCGGGATGCGGGCTCGGGCGGGATCCACGCTGATGACAGTGGACCCCGCCCGAGCCCTCGGCAATTGTGGCGCCGTTCATGAATATGGAGATCATGTCGATAAGTCTGCACGAGGGGGACATAAGGAACTGATCGGTTATGTGTCTCAGGAGGTGAGACCGTCTGTTGCGGGGATGATTACTGTTAACTACCGTTCTGTTTGCGGATTGGTCTGGGACGGGCGATCCCAGGAAATCTCTGTCGAACGGAGTGGCTCGATGAAGCTTCCACGGCCGCCTCGTCGCCCTTTCTCGACGCGATGAGTGAATCGGTGTCGATTCCGACTCGCGTCAGAGCGACGCGGTGCAGGTCAAGGTCGATATCCCTACTCTGTTCGTCCCCGTGTGTCCGGCTGCGGCCAAAGGTGTTTCCTGTGCTTTTCCAGTGAGTACCTGATTGGCGCGGAGACTTTCGGGGAGAGCCGGTTCATCCGGATCCGAATGCGAGACAGTCGCGCGCCGATTCGCTGCTGCGACGAGGTGCGTGCGAGCACCAGGACCACCGCACACGGCGGGCGCACGTCTTCCGTCCTGTTCCCGAGGCGCCTGTCCTGTTCCCGAGGCGCCGTCCGCGGACCGGCATGCCGAAGACCGCCCTGTCTGCCGATGCGCCGGCCCTGTCGTACCGGGCGACCGATCCTTCCTCAATGGTGATCACTCACTGTGTGTCCCGGAGGCTCAATGAACAGTCACCTTTCCCCTCGAGAACTGGCGTATCTGGTACAGGAGTTCCGGCAGCGAGCCGGCCTGACGCAGGACGAACTGGCAGCGCGGGCGAGCATCAGCCTCGGCGGGCTGCGGGACATAGAGCAGCAGCGGGTCGTCCGCCCCCGGGGCGGCACCCTGCGCCGGCTCGTGGGCGCGCTGGATCTGTCGCCCGTGGAGGGCCAGGAGCTGCTCCGCGTCGGACGGCAGGGGCCGCTGCTCTCCCACGACCTGCGATTACAGATTCTGGGCCCGCTGTCGGTGCTGGTCGACGGCGTCGCGGTGGAACTGCGCTCCGAGCGGCAGCGCACCCTGCTCGGCCTGCTCGCCCTGTCCCCGGGGGCGCCGGTGGGCGGCGACGCCCTGGTCGACGCGATGTGGGGTGCCCAGCCCCCGCCCACCATCGTCGAACTGGTCCGTACCCAGGTGTCCCGGCTGCGCCAGCGGATCCAGCCGAAGCGCGCGGGACACAGCGTGCTGATCGCCACGGGCGGCGGGTACGAGCTGCGCGTCAACGACGATCAGCACGATGTCCTTGCCTTCGGCAGGCTGGTGGAGTGCGCCCGCCGTGAGTGCGCCGCGGGCAGGCCCGAGTCGGCGATGGGCTTCTACCAGCAGGCGCTGGGCCTGTGGCGGGGGGAACCGCTGGCCGACCTTCCCGGGCTGCACCTGCACGCCGCGCGGGTGGCGCTGGTGCGGCAGCTGGAGAGGGTCCTGATGGAGTACGCCGACGTCGCGGCCCGGGGCGGCCACTACGAACAACTCCTCACGCCGTTGTACCGGTTCGTGGAGGCCAATCCCTTACACGAGTCAGCGCACGCCCGGCTCATGACGGCACTGGCCGGCTCGGGCCAGCGCGCGGTCGCGCTGGAACTGTTCGAGCGGCTGCGCCGCCGTCTGGCCGACGAGCTGGGCGTCGACCCCGGTGCCGAGCTGAAACTCACCCACCAGGGACTCCTCCGCGGCGCCTTCTCGTGGGAGACGCCGCAGCCGGTCGCTCCCCGGCGATGACGCCGGCCTGCGCCTAGGTCCTGTCGTCGAACTCCCGCCAGGCCCGCCCCGCGGGCGGACGACGGGAGTTCGACGACAGGACCTGGGCACCCGCGGGGCAGGCCGCCGGCTCGTCGCCGCGGATCAGGGACGCCGGGCGTCCTCGTCCGGGATCCGGTGCAGCAACGGCCTGCTCCGGTCCAGGAAGCCGAGCATCGCCGGTACGGGGCTGACGATCCGCGGCCCCGTGTCGGCCGCCGCCAGCCTCCGCTCGTACACGGCGGGCAGCTGCGACCAGTGGGTGGCGGGGCTGAGGTGGTGTTCCTGGTGGTAGCCGTCGTTGAAGGTGAGCAGGTTGTACAGGCGGCCGTAGTGGCTCACCGCGTCCGCCGTGCGACGGCTCGGGTCGGCGCCGTAATGCCGGTAGTAGTTCTGCACGTTGACCAGGACGAGCGCCGCGGAGAACGCCGGGAGGTAGCAGAACACCGTCCACTGCCACGACAGCACCGCGCAGCCGGCCAGGGTCAGGCAGTGCGCCGCGCGGTCGGCCTGCACCTGGCGCAGTTCCACCGTGCGCCGCGGCTCCCTGCGGGCCGCGAGGTCCAGCAGCCTGCCCTCGGCCGCGCCGACACGCCACAGCCGCCTCACGGCGAGCAGCTCCCGGCCACGGTCCAGCAAGGTGTCCCACGCCCCCTTGAAGATGTACGGCAGCAGCGGCGCGTGGTCACCGTCCTGTCCGTCGCGGTAGGTCGAGGTGGTGTCCCGGGTCGTGCCGTCCGGCCCGACGGGATCGTTGTTGAACCGGTGGTGGTTGCGCACATGGCTCAGCTCGTAGCTCTGCGCCGACTGCCCGATGCAGGCCGAGTTGACGACCGACGCGACGGCGTTGAGCCGGGCCGAGGTGAACCACGGCACATGGGTGAACAGATGGGACACCACGATGATGTTGTAGGCGGTCATCGCGGTCACCAGAGCCACCTGGCCGGCCCAGCCCGCGAGGGAGAAGCCGGACCACCGGGCGGCGAGCAGGATCATCACGGCCAGTTGCACGACGCTGAACCCGAACAGCACGGCGTCCTTCGGGCTGTGCCTCCACAGGGGCATCTTCCGCTGTCCTCCTCGGTCTTCACGGCCTTCTCGGTCTTTCTCGGTCTTTCTCGGCCTTCTCTGTCTGCTCCGTCTGCTCTGTCTTCGGCGGAGCCGTCCACGGACGGCGGGCACGGTCAGAGGTAGGAGCGGAGGACACCTCGGCGGCGGACGTCGAGGGTGGCGCAGTGGAACGAGCCGCCGAAGCTGTTGAAGTTGCGGAAGTCGCACGGAATGGGCGTGAGCCCGAACTTCTCCAGAGCGTTGATCATGGGCTCGTCCTGGCGCTCCACGACCACCCGGGTCTCGTCCAGCATCAGCAGGTTCATGTTGATCCACTTGCTGGTCATGTACAGCGGGTGCGCGTCGGGAATGACCGGGGCCGGCGCTTCGAGCACGTCCCAGCCCTTGAACAGGTCCGGAACCTTCGGCACGCGCTCGGGGTTGATCAGCAGCTTGCCCGGGGCGAGCGGCATCAGGGTGGCGTCGATGTGCATCGGGTGCGCGTCCTCGAACTCCAGCACGTGGATGCGGTACTCGTCACCGAGGTGCCGGCGCAGCCACTCGATGCCGAACGCGTTGGTCACGTTGCTCATCTGGGCGATGATGTCCCGCCCGCAGCGGATGAAGTCGGCGGCGTCGAACGTCGGCTCGAACTCGGTCACCACGAGGTGCGCGGAACCGTCCGTGTGCCCGTCGGCCCAGTCCTGGTCGAACTGCGCGTCGGTGAGCTCGGGCTTGGGACCGGCGCTCCACCGCGCGCCGCCGTGGAAGTACTCCTTGAGCAGCGGGCGGTAGGCGAGCGCCTCGTAGTAGCGCGACCGCCAGGCCATCGGGCACTCGATGATGTCCTCGCCGATCACCAGCAGCGTGTCGCGCGGCATGGCCGCGTACATGCCGCTGCTGCTCCAGTCGAGCGTGCTGTAGGTGGTGCGCTGCGGAATCGGTTCCGGACGCCGTACCCGCACCCCCTCGGCCTCCAGGATGTGGACGAACTCCTCCAGTTCGCGTCGGGCCGCGTCGATCCGCTCGGCCGGGAAGGGCCTGCCCGCCTGCGTGCGGAAGGTCTCGACCTGGTGCTCGGGCAGCACCGGGGGCAGCGCCATGTGCCAGGAGGGGAAGCTCGCTCCGTCGACGATCCCGACGACGACCTCTTCCAGCGGATCCCACTCGGTGTAGGAGCACACCGGTCCGGTCGGTGCCCCGCTCCGGTCGGGGGCCGGCTCGCTCGTCTGCACAACGGTCATGGGTCTTCTCCAGACTTCGTCGGGGAGGCCGTCGGCGGGACCGGCGCCGGCCACCGATCCATCGTGGCGAGGGCACGCGTCACCGTGATGGCACTCACCGGCGCGCGGCAGCGGAGCAACGCCGCAGATCAGACCGGGTGCACCGGGCCCTCGACGGGATTGCCACGGGCGTTGCGCCGCAGGCCGGGTCCCACGACGGGGCACCTCGTGCCCCCGCCGCACGGGCGGGCCGCATCCCGTACCCGGCCCACAGACGAACCGTGGACGGGAGGCTGTCCAGCCCCTTCGCCGGGGCGGCGGGCGACGCGGCCGACCACGACGTGTCAGGCCGGACGTCCATCATCGGAAGTCACCCCCGGGCGCCGGGCGCAGGGCAACAGCGAGGGAGAGCACACGGTGACACTTCCAGCGTCTGCGGACGTCGTGATCGTCGGAGGCGGCGTGATCGGCACGAGCATCGCCTTCCACCTGGCCGAAGCCGGCGTCCGGGACGTCGTACTCCTCGAACGCGCCGACCTCGGCTCCGGATCCACCTCCAAGGCGGCGGGCGGGGTGCGCGCGCAGTTCTCCGACGCGCTGAACATCCAGCTCGGCGCCCGGAGCCTGGAGGCCTACCGTGCCTTCGGCTCCCGCCCCGGCCAGGAGATCGACCTGCGGTCGCCGGGCTACCTGTTCCTGCTGTCGCGCCCCGAGGACGTCGCGTCGTTCGAGGCGGGCGTCGCCCTCCAGAACGCGCTGGGCGTGCCCAGCCGGATGATCGGCACGGCCGAGGCCCGGAAACTGTCCCCGCTGATCGAGGAGCAGGGGCTGCTGGCCGCCGCGTACTCACCCGACGACGGCCACTGCTCGCCGGAGTCCGTGGTCCTCGGGTACGCCACCGCGGCGCGCAGGCACGGAGCGCGCCTGGTGACCCACTGCGACGTGCTCGGGGTGGAGACGTCGGGAGGGGAGATCCGCGCCGTCCGGACGGACCGGGGCCGGATCGCGACCTCGACCGTCGTGTGCGCCGCCGGGGCCTGGTCGGCGGCCGTCGGGGACATGGTCGGCACCCGGCTGCCGGTGGTCCCCTACCAGCGGCAGATCGTCTTCACCGAGCCGTTCGCCCCCGAGCTGCGGATGCCGTTGACCATCGACTTCGCCTCGGCCTTCTACTTCCGGCGCGAGGGCCGCGGACTGCTGCTCGGCATGTCCGACCCGGACGAGCCGCCGGGCTTCCGGACCAAGCCGTCCGAGACCTGGCTGCCGCGGCTGACCGAGGTGATGGCCCGGCGGGTGCCCCCGCTGCTCGACGCCGGTCTCGTCGGGGGCTGGACGGGGTTCTACGAGATCACCCCGGACCACAACGCCCTCATCGGAGAGGCCGACGGCGTCGGCAGGTTCCTGTACGCCTGCGGCTTCTCGGGACACGGCTTCCTCCAGGCGCCCGCGGTCGGCGAGATCGTCCGCGACCTCGTGCTCGACCGGCCGCCCTTCGTCGACATCACCCCCCTGGACGCGGGACGGTTCACCGGCGAGCGCCTGCGCGTGGAAGCCAACTACGTGTGAGCATAAGGGCGTTGCGCCGGGATACGGTGATCGCGGACCGGAGCGCCCTCCGGTCCGCACGACGAGCCGTACAGGGAGGGGAGACGCATGCGGGGCGCTGACGTGGCTCGCTACGGGACCGTCGCGGTGGTCTGGGGTGTCTCGTTCGCGGTGCTGGCCCGAGCGGAGCGGACCTTCGGCTGGGTGGGGGCGGTCGCCTTCCGCGCCCTCATCGCCGGGGCGGTCGTGGCCGTGATCGCCCTGGCGGGCAGACGCAGACTCGACTTCGGGGCCGGCTGGTGGCCGTTCGCCGTGGTCGGCGCGACGACCGTCGCCGGCCAGCTGATCGGCGTCTCCTACGCCACCCCCCGCATCGGCTCGGCCATGGCCGCCATCTTCGTGGCCACGATCCCGTTGTTCTCCATGGTCATCGGCCACCTGTGGGGACTGGAGCGGATGACGGTGCGGGGCTGGGTCGGCCTGTCGCTCGGCCTCGTGGGCATCGTCCTGCTCGTCGGCTTCCCGGACGCGCCGGTCACGGACTCCTTCCGCCTCGGCTGCGTCGGCTCACTCGTCGGAGCGCTCTCGGCCGCCTACGGAAGCAACTACGCCCGCGCCCGGCTGCACGACGTCGGTTCCTGGGAACTGACCATCGGGTCCTTCTTCTTCGGCGGCGTGCTGACCCTGCCGCTGCTCTTCCTGGTGCCGGTGGCCGCCGCGCCCGGCCTCGTCGACTACGGGTATCTCCTGCTGCTCGGTGGCGTCATGAGCGGCGTGATGTACGTGCTCTACTTCCGGCTCGTCGCCGGAGTCGGTGCCACCCGGGCGCTCAGCGTCGAGTTCGCGGTGACGGCCGTGGCGGTGGTCGTCGGCTCGGCCGTCCTGGACGAACGGCTGTCCGCGCTGCAACTGCTGGGCACGGCGGTCGTCGTCGGCAGCTGCTCCCTGGTGCTCGGGCTGGTCCCGCGGCTGACACCCCGTCGCCCCGAGCCCGTCCCACGGCACCCTTCCCAAGTGCCCTGACCGGTCCCCGCGCACCCCGGCGGTTCCCGCGGGTCTCGGTCGTTCCCCGCGCGCCCCAGTGGTTCCGCGCACCCCGGCGGTTCCCCGCGGGTCTCGGTCGTTCCGCGCGCGCCCCGGCGGTTCCCGCGGGTCTCGGCCGTTCCTCGCGCGCCCCGTCCGGCCCCCGCGCGCCCTGTCCGGCCCCCGGTCGCCCCACCGCACGCGGGCCACGGTGTGTACGGCGGACACCGCCGTACACACCGTGGCCCCGCCGTCGCCGTGTCCCTATCCGGCCGCGCGCTGGGTGCGTGGTACGGCGAAGGAGTGCCGGTCGCCCGACCAGGCGGACCGCGGGATCACCGACTCGATCTCCCGTACGTCCGACTCCGACAGGGTGAACTCGGCGGCCGCGACGTTCTCCATGAGCCGTCGGGCGCTGCGGGTGCCGGGGATCGCCACGACGTCGTCCCCCTGCGCGAGCAGCCAGGCGAGCGCGAGCTGCCCCGCCGTCACCCCGCGCGCCTCGGCCAGTTCCTTCAGCCGCTCCACCTGCGCGGCGTTGCGGGCCAGGTGCTCACCGTGGAAACGCTGGTCGGGAAGCCGGTCGTCGTCCTGGGTCAGCGTGCCGAGGTCGAGCGTCCCGGTGAGGAAGCCACGGCCGAGCGGACTGAACGCCACCAGCCCGACACCCAGTTTGCGGGCCAGCGGCACGACGTCGTCCTCGATCTCCCGCCACCACAGCGACCATTCGTACTGCACGGCGCTGACGGGATGCACGCCGACGGCGCGCGTCAGCTCCTCCCCGCTGGTCTCGGACAGCCCGAGGTGGCGCACCTTGCCCTCGGTCACCAGCTCGGCCATCGCCCCCACGCTGTCCTCGATCGGCACCTCGGGATCGACCCGGTGCAGGTAGTACAGGTCGATGTAGTCGGTGCCCAGCCGCCTCAGCGAGGCCTCGCAGTACCGGCGGATGTCCTCGGGCCGGGCCGCCAGCCGTGCGGGATCACCGCGCTGCTCCCGGAAGATGCCGAACTTCGTCGCCACGGTCACCTCGGCGCGCCGGCCCTCGATCGCGCGCCCCACGAGGCGCTCGTTGTGGCCGGCGCCGTAGCTCATGGACGTGTCGAGCAGCGTGACGCCGAGGTCCAGTGCGCGCCGCAGGACGGCGAGGGACTCGTCGTCGTCGGCGGGGCCGTAGTCCTGGGACATCCCCATGCAGCCGAGGCCGATGGCGGGCACGGTCAGGCCCTGGTCACCCAGTCGGCGGGTGGTCATGAGAACTCCCCTTTCCTGGTCGTCGCCGGCCGGGTCATGCCAGTCGGCCGGGGAGCGCGGAGTAGTTCAGCACCAGGACGTCGCGGTGGGCGGGCCGCTCCTTGTCGACCGCCTCGATCGGGGTCACCGCGTGGTAGGTCCGCTGGTCGTCGTTGAGCAGCAGGTCACCGGGCTCGGCCAGGGTGACGGTCCGCAGCCGCTTGCCCGCCTCGTCGAACGTCGAGCTCTCCCCGCCGGTGATGTTGAGCCGGTCGACGAGCAGCGATCCGACGAAGGTCTCGCCGTCCCGGTGGCGCCCCTCCGGGGCGGGCTTGCCGATCTCCGCGCCGGCGGTGATGCGCACCGGGTGCAGTTTGATCAGCCACCGCTGGGTGTCGTCGATCGAGGTGAAGACCCGGCCCAGCCAGATCAGCAGGCCGTGCAGCAGCGGGTCCTCGGCGAAGTCCCGCGTGAGGGGCTCGTAGACGCGGTCGACACCGCCGTTGAGCCGGTTGAAGTACCGTTCCTGCCGGTACGGCTCGTGGGGCAGCGCGGTGAGTTCGCCGGTGTGCGGGTCCAGCTCGAACCGCCCGTAGCGGCGGTGGCGGTAGGTGCCGCCGTCCGCCATGAACGTGTCGAGGCAGAGGTCCTCCCAGTTCCGTGCGAAGCGGGCCCAGTCCTCGGGCCCGGCCCCGAGGACGCCGGAGAGTTCGCTTCCGGTCACCAGGTGCTCGCCGACGTCGGTCAGCGTCTGGATCACGTCGCGGGAACCGGAGTCGAGAACGATGTTGCCAGGCATGGCGATCCCTTCGGACGAGGAAAGGGCGACGCATCGATGCTGACGGGTCCGGCTGGCGGGGCGCGGGCACGTGACTGGCACCCGGGTGCCGGTGGCCGCGCTGGTGGAGGACGTGGCCGCGGACGGGCAATGGGTCCGCTACGGGGAGCGGGGGTGCGCGCCCGGCGCGAGAGCGCGGCCCGCGCGCCGACGGGCCGGCGGGCCGCGCCGGGTTCCGTACCAAGACCGTACCGTCCCCGGCGCCGCCCGGGGCCCGTGCCGCCGACGTGCGGTGTCCGGCCCGGTGGAGGAGCAGCCGGACGTCGGCTTCCGACCGGCACCGCCGGTCATCATCGGAGGGCTCCGGACTCAGCGCAGCCCCAGGGAGGAACCTTGATCGCCGAAACGGACACTCCGCGGATCACGGGTGAGGCTCTGCCCGCGGACCGGTTCACGGTGTGCGAGACGGCCGGTCGGCTCGACACCGGCAAGGTGCTCGACGTCCTGCACGGCAGACTGGCGGCCTACCGGGTGCCGGGGTTCGTCCCCGCGCGCCACTGCGCGACCATCACCGACAACTTCCTGACGTCCGGGCAGCGCACACCGCGGTACGGCGAGGGCGCGGACGGGGTGGAGGCGTACCTGGTCGGCGCCTCGCACATCGACAAGGACACCGACGCCTACCTGGCGGACGCCGCGCGCACCGCCGACGCGGTACGGGCGCTCTACCGGGACGCGGAGGACCCCGTCGAGACCTTCCTCGCCGCACTCGTGGCCGCGGGCGCCGTGGCCGGGACCCGTCCCGCCTCCCACGACGGCCGGTCCGCGGGCGGCTCGAAGGCGGTGTGCTGGAACAACACCGGCGAGTACCTCCTGCTGCCGCACGAGGACCTCGCGCAGCTGAGCGATCCGCTCCAGGCCGGGTTCGAGGTCCAGGGCGTCCGCCGCGTCATGGCCGTGAACGTCTATCCCCACGTGCCCGGCGACAGCGGTCAGCTCCGCATGTGGAACGTCGCTCCGGACGACGCCACCCGCGCCGCGCTCGGCCTCACGCACAGCGGTTACCCCTATCCCCGGGACCTGCTCGCGGACCACCCGAGCCTGGACGTCCCGGTGCGGACCGGGGACCTCTGCGTGATCAACGGGAACCTGGTGCACGCCGTCCTCGGCGGCGGACCGGACGCGCCGCGCGGCCGGCTGCTGCTCACCTGCTTCACCGGCCTGATCGGCGCCGACCTCGTCCGGTGGACGTGACGCCATGGACGTGATGACGGCCATCCTGACCCGCCGCAGCGTCCGCGCGCTCCGCGCGCCCGGCCCCTCGGACGAGGAGTTCGCCTATCTGCTCAGGGGCGCCGCGGCCGCCCCCGACCACGGCGGACTGCGCCCCTGGCGCTGGATCCTGCTGCGGGACACGGACGTGGAGGCGCTCGCCGCCCGTCCGGCCGGCGGAACGGAGCCCCGCCCGCGGGACCGGGACGCCCGCTCCACCACGAGCGCGCCGTTGAGGGCGGTGCTCGTCTTCTCGCCCGCACCGGACCAGGACGTTCCCGAGTGGGAGCAGCTGGCCGCGGCGAGTTCCGTCGCCTACGGCCTGATGCTGCTGCTCCACGCGCGGGGCTTCGGCAGCAGCTGGCGCACCGGCCGGCTGTGCGCGGGCCACGAAGCCCGGGACCTGCTGCGCCTCGGGCCGGGCGAACGGCTCCTGGGCGCCCTGGACATCGGCACCCCCGAGGCGTCGACACGGCCCGCACGCCGGTGCTGCCCGGACGTGTCCGACCGGGTCCAGCGCCTGGGACGACCCGTCGGGGCGGCGGGGACGGCCGGTGCGTGAGGCCGCCGGCGGTGCGGGGTGGGACGGGGGCCTTCCGCCGCGCACGCGGGGCCTCTCGCCGAGGCCACGGGGACGGGGGCGGGGACGGGGGCGGGGGCAGGGGCGGGCACTGATCGGTACCCTCGCGCGTTGACGCAGTGACGGCAGGGGGAACGTGATGACCGATGTGATCGACCTGGAAGCGTTCGGCGAGGAGTTCCGGCGCGACCCGCACGCGGTGTACGCGCGGCTGCGTGAGCGCGGGCCGGTGCACCGGGTGCGCCCGCCCGGATCCGACGGGGACTACGAGACCTGGCTCGTGGTCGGGTACGAGGAGGCGCGGGCCGCGCTCGCCGACCCCCTGCTGGTCAAGGACGGGGAGCGGATCGGCCTGACGCTCATGGACGCGGAGCTGGTCGGCAAGCACCTGCTGATCACCGACCCGCCGCAGCACACACGGCTGAGGTCCCTCGTCTCCCGCGCGTTCACCATGCGTCGCGTCGAGGGACTGCGCCCGCGCGTGCAGCAGATCACCGACGAACTGCTCGACGCGATGCTGCCGCGCGGCCGCGCCGACCTGGTGGAGTCCTTCGCCTACCCGCTGCCCATCACCGTCATCTGCGAGCTGCTCGGCGTCCCCGAGATCGACCGGGCGGCGTTCCGCGAGATGTCGACCGAGGTGGTCGCCCCCACCAGCGGGGACAGCGGTTACGACGCGTTCGCGCGGCTCGGCGGCTACCTCACGGAACTGATCGAGGACAAGCGGTGCGCCGGACCGTCGCCGTCGACGGACGGCGATCTGCTCAGCGACCTGATCCGCACCACCGCCGAGGACGGCGACCGGCTCTCCGCCGAGGAACTGCGCGGCATGGCGTTCCTCCTGCTCATCGCCGGCCACGAGACCACGGTCAACCTCATCACCAACACCGTCCACGCCCTGCTCACCCACCCCGCCCAGCTCGCGGCCCTGCGCGCCGACCCGGCGCTCGTCGACGGCGTGGTGGAGGAGACGCTGCGCTGGGAGGGGCCGGTGGAGAACGCCACGTACCGGTTCGCCGTCGAGCCGCTGGAGATCGCGGGCGTGGCGATCGAAAAGGGCGATCCGGTGCTGATCGGCCTGGCCTCCGCCGACCGCGACGCCCTGCGCTACGAGGACCCCGACCGGTACGACGTCCGTCGCGACCCGCGCGGCCACCTCGCCTTCGGCCACGGCGTCCACTACTGCCTGGGCGCGCCCCTGGCCCGTCTGGAAGCCCGTATCGCCCTGGCCTCCCTGCTGGAGCGGGCCCCCGCCCTCACCCTGGACGGTCCGTCCGGCGAGTGGCTCCCGGGCATGCTGATGCGCGGACTGCGCAGCCTGCCCGTGCGCTGGTAGGGGAGCGTGGCCGAGCCCCGTCGGCACGGGACTGTTTGTCCGGACAACCGAACTTCACAACTTCCCGTCAACCGGTCGCAGAGCTACGCTCGGCCCGTGCCGAAATCAGAAGTGGACCCGACCGTGCAGCTCGACCTCCGTGTGGACCGGAGCTCTCCGGTGCCGCTGTACTTCCAGCTGTCCCAGCAGCTCGAAGCCGCCATCGAGCACGGATCGCTCACCCCCGGCAGCCTGCTGGGCAACGAGATCGAGCTCGCCGCCCGGCTCGGCCTGTCCCGCCCGACCGTGCGCCAGGCCATCCAGTCCCTCGTCGACAAGGGCCTGCTGGTGCGCCGCCGGGGCGTCGGCACCCAGGTCGTGCACAGCCAGGTCAAGCGCCCGCTGGAGCTCAGCAGCCTCTACGACGACCTGGAGGCGGCCGGCCAGCGCCCCGCGACCACGGTCCTGGTCAACACCGTCGTCCCCGCGTCCGCCGAGGTCGCGGCCGCCCTCGGGGTCGCCGAGGGCGGTGAGGTGCAGCGCGTGGAACGGCTGCGTCTCGCGCACGGCGAGCCGATGGCGTACCTGTGCAACCACCTGCCCCCCGGTCTGCTCGACCTGGACACCGCGCAGCTGGAGGCCACCGGTCTGTACCGGCTGATGCGGGCGGCAGGCATCACCCTGCACAGCGCCCGCCAGTCCATCGGGGCCCGCGCCGCCACCGCCGCCGAGGCCGAGCGGCTCGCCGAGGAGCAGGGCGCGCCGCTGCTCACCATGCAGCGCACCACCTTCGACGACACGGGCCGCGCGGTGGAGTTCGGCGACCACATCTACCGCCCGACCCGCTACTCCTTCGAGTTCCAGCTGCTCGTGCGGTCCTGAGGGCGGCGCCCCCGGCGGCCGTCCGTTCTGTCCGTTCTCTTCGTTCTCTTCAGTCCGGTCTCTTCGTTCTCTTCAGTCAGGGCGATCCGGGCGAGGAGGCCTCGCGTCCGGAGGGAAGGGCCCGCGGAGCGACCTCATGTTGTCCGGACAAGGCGACCGCGTCGCGGTCCCCGGCCGTGGAGCGACCGTCCCCGTGTTCGATACTGGGGCGTTTGCGTCCGGTGAGCGATCACCGGACGGACGCGCACGACAGTTACGACAGAACACGGCAAGAAGGGCACGGCCTCGTGGCACGGTTTCGGACCTGGGCAGGGATCGCATTGGCGGGGGCGCTCTGCGTGTCCCTCGCGGGGTGCAGCAGCACCGGGGGCAAGCGCGCCGAGGACGCCCGCAAGGCCGCGGCGGCCGAGGGGAAGGCGGCGGTGGACACCCCCCGCTGGACCGTCGCGATGATCACCCACTCGGGAGACGGCGACACCTTCTGGGACATCGTCCAGAGCGGCGCCGAGCAGGCGGCCCGCAAGGACAACATCAACTTCCTGTACTCCCACGACGACGAGGCCCAGCAGCAGGCGCAGCTCGTCGACGCGGCGGTCGACAAGAAGGTCGACGGCATCATCGTCACGCTCGCCAAGCCCGACGCCCTGAAGGCCGCGGTGGCCCGGGCAGTGAAGGCGGGCATCCCCGTGGTCACGGTGAACTCCGGATCGGCCGAGTCCGAGGCGTTCGGCGCGCTCACCCACATCGGCCAGGACGAGACGATCGCCGGCGAGGCCGTCGGCGAGGAGCTGAACCGGCGCGGGAAGAAGAAGGCGCTCTGCGTCCTGCACGAGCAGGGCAACGTCGGTCACGAGCAGCGCTGCGACGGCGTCGCGTCCACCTTCACCGGCACGCTCTCCGACCTCTACGTCAACGGCACCAGCATGCCCGACGTGCAGTCCGCGATCGAGGCCAAGCTCCAGGCGGACCCCTCCATCGACACCGTCGTCACCCTGGGCGCCCCGTACGCCGACACCGCGGCGAAGGCCCGGCAGGCCGCCGGCAGCAAGGCCGAGATCGACACCTTCGACCTCAACGCCAAGGTCGCCGCCGGCCTCACGGACGGCACCCTCGGCTTCGCCGTCGACCAGCAGCCCTACCTCCAGGGCTACCAGGCCGTCGACCTGCTCTGGCTGTACCGGTACAACGGCGACGTCCTCGGCGGCGGGCAGCCGGTGCTGACCGGCCCGCAGATCATCACCAAGGACCAGGCGGACGAACTCGCGGAGTACACCGAGCGGGGCACCCGATGAGCGCGCTGCCCGACGAAAAGCTCCCCGGCAAAAGCCTCACCGACGAAAAGCGCACCGACGAAAGGCCGGCTGACGCAAAGCTCCCCGACGAAAAGCTCCCCGACGAAAGGATTCTTCAGACGTCTCCGCTGCGCCGGCTGCTCGCCCGGCCGGAGCTGGGCTCGGTCGTCGGCGCGCTCGCGGTCTTCCTCTTCTTCGCCGTCGCCGCCGACGGCTTCCTGAGCGTCGCCGGCCTCGGCACGGTCCTGTACGCGGCCTCCACGATCGGCATCATGGCCGTCCCGGTCGCGCTGCTGATGATCGGCGGCGAGTTCGACCTCTCGGCCGGCGTCCTGGTGACGTCCTCGGCGCTGGTCTCGTCGCTGTTCAGCTACCAGATGACGGCGAACGTCTGGGTGGGCGTCGGGGTGTCCCTGCTGGCGACCCTCGCCATCGGCGCCTTCAACGGCTTCGTCCTCACCCGCACCCGGCTGCCCAGCTTCATCGTCACCCTGGGCACCTTCCTGATGCTGACCGGCATGAACCTCGGCTTCACCAAGCTGATCGACGGCACGGTGTCCACGAAGACCATCGCCGACATGGAGGGCTTTCCCACGGCCCACGACGTCTTCGCCTCGACCCTGACGATCGGCGACGTCAACCTCAAGATCACCGTCCTGTGGTGGCTCGCCCTGGTCGCGGTGGCCTCCTGGATCCTGCTGCGCACCCGCGCCGGCAACTGGATCTTCGCGGTGGGCGGCAACAAGGACGCGGCCCGCGCCGTCGGCGTCCCCGTGGACCGGACCCGGATCGGCCTCTACATGGGCGTCGCCTTCGGCGCCTGGGTCTGCGGACAGCACCTGCTGTTCAGCTACGACGTCGTCCAGTCCGGCGAGGGCGTCGGCAACGAGCTGATCTACATCATCGCGGCCGTCATCGGCGGCTGCCTCATCACCGGCGGACACGGCAGCGCGATCGGCTCGGCGGTCGGCGCGCTCCTGTTCGGCATGACGAGCAAGGGCATCGTCTTCGCCGAGTGGAACCCGGACTGGTTCAAGTTCTTCCTCGGAGCGATGCTGCTCCTCGCGACCCTGCTCAACGTCTGGGTCCGCAAGCGCGCGGAGGCCACCAAGTGACGGACACGACGGAACGCGCGGCACTGGTGGAACTGTCCGGCGTCGGCAAGCACTACGGGAGCGTACGCGCCCTCGACGGCGTCTCGCTGGAGGTCCACCCGGGGGAGATCACCTGTGTCCTCGGCGACAACGGCGCGGGGAAGTCGACCCTGATCAAGATCGTCGCCGGACTGCACCGGCACGACACCGGTGTCCTCCGCCTGGACGGCGAGGAGACCACGCTGTCCTCCCCGCGCGAGGCCCTGGACCGCGGCATCGCCACCGTCCACCAGGACCTGGCCGTCGTCCCGCTGATGCCGGTCTGGCGGAACTTCTTCCTCGGCTCCGAGCCCCGCAGGGGCACGGGCCCCTTCAAGCGCCTGGACGTCGACCTCATGCGCCGCACCACCCGCGCCGAGCTCGCCCGCATGGGCATCGACCTGCGGGACGTGGACCAGCCCATCGGCACCCTCTCGGGCGGCGAACGCCAGTGCGTGGCCATTGCACGGGCGGTGTACTTCGGAGCGAAGGTCCTGGTGCTCGACGAGCCGACGGCGGCGCTGGGCGTCAAGCAGTCGGGCGTGGTCCTGAAGTACGTCGCCGCGGCCCGGGACCGCGGTCTCGGTGTCGTCCTCATCACCCACAACCCCCACCACGCCTACCTGGTCGGGGACCGGTTCGTGCTGCTCAAGCGCGGCACGATGGTGGGCAGCCACCCGCGCGACGGGATCACCCTGGAGGAACTGACGCGGCAGATGGCGGGCGGGAACGAGCTGGACGACCTGCGGCACGAGCTGGAACGCACCCCCCAGGCGCCCGGAGAACCAGCCGGCCGCCCCTGACCCGGCCGCGCCCGGCGGCACGGCCGGCGGGCGCGGCCGCGAGCCCCCTCACCTCCCCGTTACGCCACCCAGGGGGAGGGTGAGGCAGAATCGGGCCTTGATGAGCACCTACGGCAACTTCACCGCCCCCATCGGCTCCCGCCGCGCGCCGGCGCTCCGCACCGTGGGCACCCGGGAACGCCGCTCGCACCTGACCGCGCCCCGCGTGCCCACGGTCGGCATCGACATCGGCGGCACCAAGGTGATGGCGGGCGTCGTCGACGCCGACGGCAACATCCTGGAGAAGGTCCGCACGGAGACCCCGGACAAGTCCAAGAGTCCCAAGGTCGTCGAGGACACGATCGTCGAGCTGGTCCTGGACCTGTCCGACCGGCACGACGTGCACGCGGTCGGCATCGGCGCGGCCGGCTGGGTCGACGCCGACCGCAACCGCGTCCTGTTCGCCCCCCACCTGTCCTGGCGCAACGAGCCCCTCCGGGACCGCATCTCGGCCCGGCTCTCCGTGCCCGTCCTCGTCGACAACGACGCCAACACCGCCGCCTGGGCGGAGTGGCGCTTCGGCGCCGGCCGGGGCGAGGACCACCTGGTGATGATCACCCTCGGCACCGGTATCGGTGGCGCGATCCTGGAGGACGGCCAGGTCAAGCGCGGCAAGTACGGTGTCGCCGGTGAGTTCGGACACATGCAGGTCGTGCCCGGCGGACACCGCTGCCCGTGCGGCAACCGCGGCTGCTGGGAGCAGTACAGCTCCGGCAACGCCCTGGTCAGGGAGGCCAAGGAGCTGGCCGTCGCCGACTCGCCGGTGGCGTACGGGATCATCGAGCACGTCAAGGGACAGATCGGGGACATCAGCGGCCCGATGATCACCGAGCTCGCCCGCGAGGGCGACGCGATGTGCGTCGAGCTGCTCCAGGACATCGGCCAGTGGCTCGGCGTCGGCATCGCCAACCTGGCCGCCGCCCTCGACCCGTCGTGCTTCGTCATCGGCGGCGGTGTCTCGGCCGCCGACGACCTGCTGATCGGGCCGGCGCGCGACGCGTTCAAGCGGCACCTCACCGGCCGCGGCTACCGCCCCGAGGCCCGCATCGTGCGCGCCCAGCTCGGCCCCGAGGCCGGCATGGTCGGCGCCGCCGACCTGGCCCGCCTGGTCGCCCGCCGCTTCCGGCGCGCCAAGCGCCGCCGCGTGGAGCGCTCCGAGCGGTACGAGCGGTTCGCGGAGGCCGCGCGCCGGGCCCGGGACACCGTATGACGGCCTCGCTGCCGCACCAGGCCGCGCCCCCGGAGGAGCAGTCCCGCACCCCCGAGACCCGGGGGCACCAGGTCCGCCGCCGGGCGCTCACCCTGCTCATCATCGTGCTGCTCATCGGCGTCCCGGCCGGGTACCTGGTGATCTCCGCCAACCAGAGCCGCGACAGCGGCAAGGACAAGGAGGCGAAGTACTCGGCGACCGGCCTCACCGAGGGCTGGCCGTCGAAGGTCCAGCGCCGCCTGTACCAGGTGCCGGTCCCGCACCCGGCGAACAAGGTCGCCTACTACGAGACGAACAACTGGCGGACCAGCCGTCTCTACGTGCAGTTCCAGACCACGCACGCCGGCCTCGACGCCTTCCTCGCCGAGCTCGGCCTGACCCGGACCGCCCTGCGGAAGGACGAGATCACCATCGGCGAGCGCGACCGGAACGTCACCGGCTGGCGGTTCTCCGGCCCCGGCTCCCGCGACGGCGACTACTTCGGCTTCGTCCGCGAGCAGGACGACCCCGACCCGACGCTGGACGTGGTGGTGAACACCGCCAACCCGCTCTACCCCATGGTGTACGTCGTCTCCCGGACAGTCCCCTGATCGCACGGTCCCCCGATCGCGCGGTTCCCGAGCCGCACGGTCTCCGGCCGCGCGGCTGCCCGACCGTACGGCCCCGGCCCGGGCGCCGGGGCCGATTGTCAGACCCCGCCCGTAGAGTCGAAGACGACTGATCCGACACGACGGGTGGGAGGTGGACACTGCGTATGCCCAGCAGCGACACGACCGCGAGCGACATGACCGCGAGCGACGCGACCGCACGCGACATGACCGCACGCGACGCGACCGCACGCGGCGTTCGGCACCCGGCCGCCGAGCCCCCGGCCGCCGAGCCCCCGGCCGGCGAACCGCTCGGTGTGCGGCTCCCCGCCGTCTTCCTGCCCGCCCCCCTCCCACGCGACGGCCGGATCGCGTTCTGGGACCCGCAGGACGGCCCCCTGCCCGCCGCGGCCGGCGCCGACACCACCGAACTCACCGTCGTACGGCGCCATGGGTCCGGCGTCCGCCGCCGCCCCGCCCCCGCGCTGTCACTGCCGCTCGCCACGGCGCTGCCGCTCCTGGTGCGCGCCCGCCGCGACCCCGCCGCCCACCCCGCGACCGCCTGCTGGGGCGCGGCCGCCCTGCACGCGCTGCGGCTCGCCGCCCGCGGCCGCCTGCTGCCCGGCCTGACCCCCACCGGCCACGACGCCTGGCGGGCGGGCCCGCTCGACCCGGAGGACATCGCGCACCTGCGCGCGATCGCCGCGGCCCTGCCGTACGAAGGGCACGCCGTCCCGCTACCCGGCCCCGGACCGCTGTGCCTGCCCCGGCCCGAGGCCCTGATGCGGTCCTTCCTCGACGCCGTCGCGGACACCCTGCCCCGTACCCCCGCCGCGCCGTACGCCTGCGGGAAGCCCTTCGCGGACCGCCGGCCGCAGCGGCTGCCCGGCGCCCACGACTGGGCGGCGGAGGTCGCCGCCGGCATGGACGCGGGCGTCCGGATCTCGCTGCGACTGGACCTGTCCGCCCACGACCTGTTCGACGACGGCGAGGGGGCGCGCCGCGCGGGCGCCGCGATCGTCCAGGTGCACAGCCTCGCCGACCCCACCCTCGTCACCGACGCCACGGCCCTGTGGGCGGGCGAGGCGGACGGCGCCTTCGGCCCCCGCGCGCGGGTCGACGCCGCCCTCGCCGTCCGGCGCGCCGCCCGCGTCTGGCCGCCGCTCGCCCGCCTCGCCGACCAGGACGCCCCCGACGTCCTCGCCCTGTCCGAGGACGAGCTGAGCGACCTGCTGGGCGTGGCCGCGACCCGCCTCGCCGCCGCCGGGGTGGCCGTGCACTGGCCGCGGGACCTCGCCCAGGACCTGAGCGCCACCGCGGTGGTACGGCCCGCGCCGGGCTCGGCGACCGACGGCACCGGCTTCTTCGAGAGCGAGGAACTGCTCCGTTTCCGCTGGCAGCTGGCGCTCGGCGGCGACCCGCTCAGCGAGGCCGAGATGGACGCGCTCGCCGAGGCCCACCGCCCGGTCGTCCGGCTGCGGGACCGGTGGGTGCTCGTCGACCCCGCCCTCGTCCGCAAGGCCCGCCAACGCGAACTGGGACTGCTGGACCCGGTCGACGCCCTGTCCGTCGCCCTCACCGGCACCGCCGAGGTCGACGGCGAGAGCGTCGAGGCGGTCCCCGTCGGGGCCCTGGCCGTCCTGCGCGACCGCCTCACCGCCGGGGTGCACCCCGCCGACCCCCCGCCCGGCCTGCACGCCACCCTCCGCGACTACCAGCTGCGGGGACTGGCCTGGCTCCACCTCATGACCTCCCTCGGCCTCGGCGGCTGCCTCGCCGACGACATGGGCCTCGGCAAGACGGTCACCGTCATCGCCCTGCACCTGAAGCGGGCCCGCCCCGAACCCACCCTGGTGGTCTGCCCGGCCTCCCTCCTCGGCAACTGGCAGCGCGAGATCACCCGCTTCGCGCCCGGCGTGCCCGTCCGCCGCTTCCACGCCGCCGACCGCTCCCTGGACGACCTGGACGGCGGCTTCGTCCTCACCACGTACGGCACCATGCGCTCGGCGGCCCCCACGCTCGCCGCGCAGCCCTGGGGCATGGTCGTCGCGGACGAGGCCCAGCACGTCAAGAACCCGTACTCGGCGACGGCGAAGGCCCTGCGCACCCTCCCGACGCCCGCGCGCGTGGCGCTCACCGGCACCCCCGTCGAGAACAACCTGTCCGAGCTGTGGGCCCTCCTGGACTGGACGACCCCCGGCCTCCTCGGCCCCCTGAAGTCCTTCCGCGCCCGGCACGCCCGCGCGGTGGAGAACGGCGAGGACCAGGAGGCGGTGGAGCGCCTCGCGCGGCTGGTCCGCCCCTTCCTGCTGCGCCGCAGGAAGTCCGACCCCGGCATCGTCCCCGAGCTGCCGCCCAAGACCGAGACGGACCACCCCGTCCCCCTCACCCGGGAACAGGCCGCGCTGTACGAGGCGGTGGTGCGCGAGTCGATGGCCGCGATCGGGACGGCGGACGGCATCGCCCGGCGCGGCCTGGTCCTCAAGCTGCTGGGCGCCCTCAAGCAGATCTGCGACCACCCGGCCCTCTACCTCAAGGAGGAGACCCCCGCCACCGGCGACGCCCTCGCCGCCCGCTCCGGGAAACTCGCCCTTCTCGACGAACTGCTGGACACCCTGCTCGCCGAGGACGGCTCGGCGCTCGTCTTCACCCAGTACGTCGGCATGGCCCGCCTGATCACCGCCCACCTGGCCGGCCGCGCGGTCCCCGTGGACCTCCTCCACGGCGGCACCCCGGTCCCCGAGCGAGAGCGCATGGTCGACCGCTTCCAGAGCGGCGCGACGCCCGTGCTGGTCCTGTCGCTGAAGGCGGCCGGCACCGGCCTCAACCTCACCCGCGCGGGCCATGTCGTCCACTTCGACCGCTGGTGGAACCCGGCCGTGGAGGAACAGGCCACCGACCGCGCCTACCGCATCGGCCAGACCCAGCCCGTCCAGGTCCACCGCCTCATCACCGAGGGCACCGTCGAGGACCGCATCGCCGAGATGCTGGAGTCCAAGCGGGCCCTCGCCGACGCGATCCTCGGCACCGGCGAGGCGGCCCTCACCGAACTGACCGACCGTGAGCTGTCCGACCTGGTCCGGCTGCGGAGGGAGGCGTGATGGAGGAGCGGGACGCCCGCCCGGCCGACGCGGCACGCCGGGCCCTGCGCGCGGCGCGGGAACGGCCGCAGGAGCAGGAACAGGAGCCCGCACCCCGCGGGCCCCGGCCCGGTGACGCCGCCCGTGCCGCGCTGCGGCGCGCGGCGGACACCCCGCGCACGGACACGGACGGCGACACGCCCGCGAAGGACGCCGACGCTCCTTCCGCGGACGCCCCCGCGACGCGCCACGCGGCAGCCGACGAGCAGGTCCCCCGACAGCCGGCGACCGTCGCGCGACCCGGCGACGTCGCGCGCGCTGCGCTGCGGGCGGCCCGCGCACAGGCACGGCAGGGCACGGACGGGCCCGGCGGCCCCGGAGGAACCGGCGGTTCCGGCGGCCCCGGAGGCATCGGGGGGCCCGGAGGAACCGGCGGCCCCGGAGGAACCGGCGGTCCCGGCGGCCCCGGAGGAATCGGGGGGCCCGAGGGAATCGGGGGGCCCGAGGAGCCCGAGGCTCGGACCGCTCGCCGGTCCTTCCGGACGAGCGCACACGCCATGCCCGCCGCCCGCCCCGGCCGGACGCCCGACCCCGTCGCCGCCGACCGCGCGCGACACGTACGGGACTTCCTCGTGGGCGCTTTCCGGATGCCGCCGGAGGAGGAGACCGAGGCTGGGGACCTGACCGGTCCTGGGGGGCTGACCCTTTCCGGGGACCTGACGGGTTCGGAGAGCTTGACCGGGCTTAGGAACCTGAAGGTTTCGGAGAGCTCGACCGGGCCTGGGGACCTGACGGGTTCGGAGACCGGGACCGTTCCCGGGGACTCGACCGCTCCGGAGACCCTGACAGTTCCCGGGGACCTGACCGCTGCGGAGGCCCGAACCATTCCCGGGGACCTGACCGTTCCGGAGACCCGGACCGTTCCCGGGGACTCGACCGCCCTCCCGGACCCGCCCGTCCTCCCGGATCCGTCCGGCCCGGGGGTACCGGCCGGCCCTGAGGGGGGCGGGCCGTTCGAGTCGATCGTTTCTCACCCTGGGGCTTCACCCACGCCGGCCGTCGACCCCGTTCCCGCACCGCCGACCGTGTCCGAAGCCGGCTTCCGACGCGACCCCGCGCCCCGACGCGAGTCCGAAGCCCGACGCGAACCCGAACGTCAACCCCGCTCCGAAGCCGAAGCCGGGCCCGGAGCCGCATCCGGGTTCACGTCCGCATCCGGATTCACGTCCGCGTCCACGTCCGCATCCGCGTCGCAACCGTCCGGAATCCCCTCCCGCACGCCCCGTTCCATGGCCGCGCCCTCGCGGGACGGCGACCACCGGCGTACCTTCCCGGCCTTCCCGGCCCGGACGACCGGCGCGGACGGCGGCTTCGCCGAGACCTGGTGGGGCGACGCCTGGGTCACCGCGCTGGAGGAGGGCGCCCTGGACGCCGAGCGCCTCGCACGCGGCCGGCGTTACGCCGAGCGGGGGAACGTCGACGCCATCACGGTCACCCCCGGCCTCGCCCTCGCGTACGTACAGGGCAGCCGCCCCCGCCCGTACCGGGTGCAAGTGCGGCTGCGCACCCTGGACGACGACGACTGGGAGCGCTTCCTCGACGCGGCCGTCGAGCGTCCCGGCCACATCGCCGCGCTGCTCGACAAGGAGATGCCCGCGTCGCTCGCCGCGTGCGGGGTGCCACTGCTGCCCGGCCCCGGCGACCTGGAGCCGCATTGCAGCTGCCCCGACCGCGGTCATCCCTGCAAGCACGCCGCCGCCCTCTGCTACCAGACCGCGCGTCTGCTGGACGCCGACCCGTTCGTGCTGCTCCTGCTGCGCGGGCGGGGCGAACGCGAACTCCTCGACGCGCTGTCCCGGCGCAACGCGACCCGGGCCGCCCGCGCCGCCCAGGAGCGGGAGCCGGAGCCCCTGCCCGGCGTCCGCGCCACGGAGGCCCTCGCCGCCGCGCGCCCGCTCCCGCCCCTGCCGGCCCCGCTGCCCGCGCCCCCGCACCCCGGCCAGCCCCCGGCCTACCCCGCCGTCCCGGACGGCCCCGACTCCTTCGCACTGGACCAGCTCGCCACCGACGCGGCCGTCCGCGCCCACGCCCTGCTGACCACCGGCGAGGACGCGACCGGTGAACTGACCCTCTGGCAGGACGCCGTCCGCATCGCCGCGTCCCGGCCGGGCTCGGGCCTGACGGCCACCACCCGAGCCCTCTATTCCTCCCTCGCGTCGGCCGCCGGCCGTACCCCGGCCGAGCTGGCACGCGCGGTCGCCGCCTGGCACCAGGGCGGCCCGGACGGGCTCGCCGTCCTGGAGGAGCTGTGGGACCCGCCGGCCGGACGTTTCGACCGGGCCCGCCCCCTCCTCCTCGCCGCCGACTGGCCCGCCTTCCGCCCCTGGCGCAACCACCTCACCCATCCCCGCGGTCACGTCCAGCTCCGCCTGGGCCGCGACGGACTGTGGTACGCCTACGAGTCGGAGCCGGGCCACGACGACTGGTGGCCGCGCGGCACACCCGACCCCGACCCGGTGGGCGCCCTGACCGGCCTCGGAGGCCCCGCCGACACCCTCTGACCCGGCCCGGCCCCCGTCGGCGGCGGCACCTTCTCGTACGCGGCCCTCACTGAGGCCGCTTCCCGGTACGCCGCCTTCACCGTGCACCGGCGGAGGACGTCACATCCGGTCGCGCGCCCCCGACCGGCGCCCCTCCCCGGCGCCCGCCGCCGCCCCGCGTGTCGCCTGCCGACAGCCCGGCGGTCCGGCAGCCCGGCGGCCCTGCGGTCCTGCGGTCCGGCAGCCCGGCGGCCCGGCGGTCCGGCAGCCCGGGACGCGTCGGCCACCGCCCGTCCGGCACCGCCCGTCGGCCGCCGCTTCCTGGCGGCCCGGCGGTCCGGCAGCCCGGGACGCGTCGGCCACCGCTCGCCCGCCGCCACCCGTCGGCCGCCCCCGCCCGCCACCTCCCGACACCGCCCGTCCGGCGGCACGCCCGCCGCCCGCCGCCCGCGGCTTGTTGCCCGCCGCCCGCCGCCCGCGGCCGGTGTCACCGCAGACCGATGCGGACGGGGCCGCCCGTGGGCGACACGCCGTCGAGTACGCCGGCCGGGACGCGGAAGACGCGGCCGGGTGCGGCGGGCCACGCCGACGTCCTCCGTGTGATGACCCGTCCGCCCTGCCGGACGGTCACCTCGGGGAAGCGGACGAAGGTGTCCGTCCACAGCAGGAGCCGATCGCGTGCCGGGGCGGGGTCGCCCGGGCGCAGGATCTGGGGGGCGACCCAGCGGAAGGGCGCGTCGGCGAACAGCCGGACGCCTTGGGCGGGCTGCCGGCTGCCGCGCAGGTGGTCGAGGACCTGGCGGGCGACGTGCCTGCCGTCCAGGGCCGCGACGTCGGCGGTGTCGACCGGGTGCAGCAGGTTGCCGGCCGCGAAGACGCCCGGACGGCTGGTGCGCAGCGCGGTGTCGGTGAGCGGGCCGAGGGTTCCCTCGTCGAGGGCGATGCCGCCCGAGCGGGCGAGTTCGTGGTCGGGGATCCAGTCGCCGGTGAACACGACCGTGTCGCACGCGACGGTGCGGCGCCGGCCGGTGTCCAGGTGCTCGATCTCCACGGCTCGGCAGCGGCCCTGGCCGATGACGCGGGTGACGCGGCTGCGGGTGGCGACCGGGACGCGCAGCACGGTCCGTCCGGCCGCGGTGAAGGCGCCGTAGGACTCGGCCCGGGGGTACTGGCTGATCATGAGCGCCGGGGTGCAGCCCGCCGCGCGCAGGGTCAGGGCGGCGGACCAGCTGACGGGTTCGCCGCCGACGATGACCGCGCGTTCGCCGACGGGCCGGTGGTGCAGGTGGACGAGGCTCTGGAGCTGGCCCGTGGTGTAGACGCCGTGGGGGCGGTCGCCGGGGATGCGGCGTGCGGCGCGCGGACGTTCACGGGCGCCGGTGGCCAGGACGAGGGCGCGGGGGCGGATCCGGTAGCGGCCGTCGGGGCTGGTGACGTCCACGGTCATGTCGTCGACGATGGCGTCGCCGACAGTGGTGTCCCCGACAGTGGTGTCCCCGACAGTGGTGTCGCTGACGGTGGTGTCGCCGACGGTGGTGTCGTCGGACCAGCCGGTGACCATGGCGCGGGTGCGGATCTCGGCGCCGGCTTCGGCGGCCCGGCGGACGAGGTGGCGGGCGTAGGCGGGGCCGGACAGGACGCGGCGCAGATCGCGCAGCCCGTAACCGGTGTGGCCGCTGTGGCGGGGGACGCCGCCGGCGTGCTCCTCCCGGTCGACGACCAGGACGTGTCCGGCGCCCCGGCGCCGCAGTTCGGCGGCGGCGGTCAGGCCGGCGGGGCCGCCGCCGATGACGAGGACGTCGGGTGTGACGAGGTGCGGCTGGTGGGTCATCGGGTGTCCTCGTCCTTGTCCTCGCCCTGGCTGTGGCAGCCGTCGTGGGCGTGGTGCTTCTCGCGCAGGGCGGCGACCGCGGCGCCGCAGAAGGCCCCCTGGCAGCGGCCGTTCATGGCGCGGGTGCGGCGGCGCAGGCCGTCGAGGCCGCGGGCCGGGACGGGGGCGTGGCAGGCGTCGCGGATCTCGCCCTCGGTGACGCGTTCGCAGAAGCAGACGACCGTTCCGTAGGCGGGGTCGCGGGCGATGAGGCCGGCATCCTGGTAAGGGCGCCGGGTGGCCTCGCCGAGGTTGGGCATCCGCGGCGGGGCGGGGAGCGTGTCGCGGGGTTCGAGGGGCAGCCCCGCCTTCTCCAGCAGGCCGCGGCAGTGCTCGGCGATGGCGAGGGAGGCGCTCAGCCCGGTGGAGCGGATGCCGCCGACGAGGAGGTAGCGCTGCCCGGGCGTGGCCTCGATCAGGTAGTCGGAGTGGTCGACGGCCGCACGCAGCCCCGCGTAGCAGGCGGTGACCTCCTCGGCCGTCAGGCGCGGCATCAGACGCTCCCCCATGGCGAGGAGGAAGTCGAGACCGTCCTCGGACGTGGCCGTGTCCGACCGGTCCTCTAGGTCCTCGGCGGTCGGGCCCAGCATGACGTTGCCGTAGACGGTGGGGGAGATGAGCACGCCCTTGCCGCGGAAGGTGGGCACCGGCAGGACGATCCTGTCCACCAGGGGGCGGGCGAGCTTGTCGAAGACGAGCAGTTCGCCGCGGCGGGGGGTGACGGTGAAGCGGTCGTGGCCGAAGAGCCGGTCGACGTGGTCGGCGCCCAGTCCCGCGGCGTTGACGACCCACCGGGCGCGTACCTCACCGGCCGACGTGTGCAGCGTGGTCGTCTCCTCGTCCCGGCCGACGCCGGTGACGGCGTGTTCGAGGAGGAGGGTGGTGCCCCGCTGCCGGGCGTCGGTGGCCAGGGCGAGCGTGGTCGTCCAGGTGCAGATGATGGACTCGTCGGGGACGGTCAGCCCGCCGAGGGCGCCCGCGCCGAGGGCGGGCAGCACCCGGTGGATCTCCTCGGCGTCGACGATCCGGCAGTGCGTGTAGCCGTTGGCCTCGGCCTTCGCCCGGAGGCCGGGCAGCGCGTCGAGTTCCTCGTCGTTCCACGCCACGAGGACGGCGCCGGTGCGCTCGACGGGGATGCCGGTGGCCTTCGCGTAGGCGCTGAGCGCGTGGTGTCCGCGGGCGACCAGTCGTGATTCGAGCGTGCCGGGCACGGCGTCGAAGCCGGTGTGCAGGATCGCGGTGTTGGCCTTGCTGGTGCCGTCGCCCACGTCGTCCCGTGCCTCGATCAGGGCGACGGAGACGTGGTGGCCGGAGAGTTCGCGGGCGATGGCGGCGCCGACGACGCCCGCGCCGATCACGGCGACGTCGAAGACGTCACCTCGGGGGCGGTGGGGTGCGGTGGTCATGCGCGTTCTCCCTCGGCGGCGCTCGCCGTGGCGGCCTGCGCCCATGCGGTGCGGAACTCCGCGGCCCGGTCGGCGGACCAGCGGGGGTGGTGGACGGTGGCCGGCCGCCAGTCGCCGACGGCCTCTTCGAGCGTGAGTGCGGGATCGAGGGCGCAGCGCGCCAGGGCGGCCGCGCCCAGGGGGGTGGCGTGGGCGTGGGGGTAGACGTCGACGGGGACCTGCGCGATGTCGGCCTGGGCCTGCATCAGGGCGGCCGACCGGGTCAGGCCGCCGTCCGCGCGCAGCCGGGTCAGAGGATGGCCGAGATCGGCCGCGACCCGGGCGCACAGTTCCGCGATCTGCGCGGCGATCCCCTGGAGCACGGCGAGCACGAGGTGTTCGCGACGGGTGGACAGGGTCAGGCCGGTGAAGGAGGCGGTGGCCCCGGGCGCCCACCAGGGGGCGGCGAGACCGGCGAAGGCCGGCACGCACAGGACGCCCTCGGCGTCCGCCGCGGCCGCCGCGTCCAGACCGGCGGCCGACCGGACGAGGCCGAGGTCCTGGAGCCAGCGCACCGCGGACGCGACCGTGTAGACCTGCCCGTCGACGCAGTACGGGGTCTCCCCGGCCGCCCGCCAGGCCACCGAGGTGGTCAGGCCGGCGCTGGAGCGCACGGGGTCGGGACCGGTGTTCGCCAGCAGGAACGCCCCCGTGCCGTAGGTGCACTTCGCCGTCCCGGGCGTCAGACAGCCCTCCGCTACCAGGGCGGCCTGCTGGTCCACGATCAGCCCGGCCACCGGCACCTCGGGGCCGAAGGCGCGGGTGGTGCCGACGATCTCGTCGCAGGCGGCGATGCGCGGTAACCGTTCGTCCTCCAGGCCGAACAGCGCGAGGAGTTCGTCGTCCCAGGCGACCTTGTCCAGGTCGAGGAGGAGCGAACGGCTGGCGGTGGAGGCGTCGGTGACGAACTGTCCCGTCAGGTGGTGGACGAGCCAGGTGTCGGTGGTCGTCACCACGCCGTCCCGGGTGAGGTGGCGGCGCAGCCAGGCCATCTTGGGGGCGGAGAAGTACGGGTCGAGGACCAGCCCGGTGCGGGCCGCGCACCGCTCACGGTGTTCGGCCAGCTCGGCGCAGACGCTCTCGGCGCGCCGGTCCTGCCACACCAACGCCGTAGACAGCGGTGCTCCGGTGGTCCGGTCCCAGGCCAGTACCGTCTCGCCCTGGTTGGCCAGGGCCACGGCGGCGACCGGCCGGCCCGCCTCGCGCACCGCGCGGCGTCCGGCGTCGAGCACCGAGTCGAGCAGTGCCCGCGGGTCCTGTTCCACCCCGCCTCCGCTGAGATAGACCGGGCGGAGCGGCTCCTCGGCGAGGGCGACGATGCCGTCCTCGGCGTCGACGACGACGGCCTTGGTGCCGGAGGTGCCCTGGTCGAGGGCGAGGATCGCGGTCATCGGGCGGTCCCTTCTGCGGTGGGGTCGGCGAGCTCGGGACCGGTTGTATCAGCGGTGTCCAGTGCCGGGTCGAGGGGGAGGCGGCGCCCCTCGGCGCGGGCGTCAGGGCGCCCCTGCACAACCCTCTGCACAACCTCTCTGCTCAGCCCCCTGCACAGCCCCTGCACCGGTCCGCGAGGACCGCCCTCACGGCCTCCGGGCTGTCGAACGGCGCACCGCCACGCCGGGACGGTTTTCGGCCAACACGCGTGCATCGCCGAAGAGGCGACCGGGGCGGGCTGTCGCGGGTGCCTGTTGATCAATAATCTTGGCCGGTACATCCGTTACCGCCCGAGGGAGCTCCATGGCCACCGCGCAGCAGCAGGTCCCCGACATCCTCTCGCCCGAGTTCGCCGCGGACCCCTACCAGGCCTACCGCGTGATGCGCGACAGCGCCCCGCTGTTCTGGCACGAGGCGACCCAGAGCTACGTCATCTCCCGCTACGAAGACGTGGCGCGCGTCTTCAAGGACAGGGACGGCGAGTTCACCACCGAGAACTACGACTGGCAGCTCGAGCCCGTCCACGGCAGGACGATCCTCCAGCTCAGCGGGCGGGAGCACGCGGTGAGGCGTGCGCTCGTCGCCCCCGCCTTCCGCGGCAGCGACCTCCAGGAGAAGTTCCTGCCCGTGATCGAGCGCAACTCCCGTGAGCTGATCGACGGGTTCCGGCACACCGGCTCCGCCGACCTGGTGACCGACTACGCGACCCGCTTCCCGGTCAACGTGATCGCGGACATGCTGGGCCTGGACAAGGCCGATCACGCACGGTTCCACCGCTGGTACACGGCGGTCATCGCCTTCCTCGGCAACCTCTCGGGCGATCCCGAGGTCGCCGCGGCGGGGGAGCGGACCCGGGCGGAGTTCGCCGAGTACATGATCCCGATCATCCGGGCGCGCCGTGACGCCCCCGGCGACGACCTGCTGTCCGCGCTGTGCGCCGCCGAGGTCGACGGCGTGAGGATGAGCGACGAGGACATCAAGGCCTTCTGCAGCCTGCTGCTCGCCGCGGGCGGCGAGACGACGGACAAGGCGATCGCCGGCATCTTCGCCAACCTCCTCCAGCACCCCGAGCAGCTGGCGGCCGTCCGCGAGGACCGCAGCCTGATCGCCCGCGCCTTCGCCGAGACGCTGCGCTACACGCCGCCCGTGCACATGATCATGCGGCAGTCGGCCGGCGAGGTCACGCTCAGCAGCGGTGTCGTACCGGCCGGTGCCACCGTCACCTGCCTGATCGGCGCCGCGAACCGGGACGAGGGCCGCTACCGGGAGCCGGACCGGTTCGACATCTTCCGCGACGACCTGACCACGACCACCGCCTTCTCGGCGGCCGCCGATCACCTCGCCTTCGCGCTCGGCCGGCACTTCTGCGTCGGCGCCCTGCTCGCGAAGGCCGAGGTCGAGATCGGCGTCGGCCAGCTCCTCGACGCCATGCCCGACATACGCCTCGCCGACGACGCCGACCTCGTCGAACAGGGCGTCTTCACACGAGGCCCGCAGGCCGTACCGGTGCGGTTCACCCCCGCCGGGAACTGATCCCCCGCCGCCTCCCGCAGACTGCCGTCCTGCGGACTGCCGTCGCGCGTGCCGCCGTCCCGCGGACTGCCGTCGCGCGTGCCGCCGTCCCGCGGACTGCCGTCGCGCGTGCCGCCGTCCCGCGGACTGCCGTCGCGCGTGCCGCCGTCCCGCGGAC